>NZ_VFMK01000001.1:1404149-2808298 GCF_006715025.1 Serratia fonticola | reverse complement strand
GAAAGGCTGTATTGTTCAGAATTGGTGTGGAAGATTTACGATCGGGCGTTAGGAATACAAATCGGTCACCTGCAGAAAGTGCGGGAATTTAATCTCGGCTCACCCGCAGTGAAGCAGAAATTACGAGAGCGTTATGGCACACAGATCCCGTGGGATGCACCGGTTATCTCGCCTAAGGCCATGTTTGACTCTCCGCTGCTAGTCACTGTGATAGCAAATTAACCTGCGCCCAAAAGATCCTCCGCACTGGCGAAGCTTATTTAGCCTATCCCCTCTGGTGGGATAGGCCATGATGATAGTCATTTCTGATGACAAAACTCACTTCAAGCATCCTTGACAATCCACTCCACCTCATGCGCCTCATCAGCTTGTGGGATTTCCAATTTACTCAGCATATGTTCCATGGCACGCAGCGGTACGCTGTGTTCCCGTCCGGCATTTTGCTGCTGCCATTGCGCATAAGGCACCTCCAGATAAACAATTTTCACTCTCGCCCGATAGGCCGTGAACAGTTCGACCAGTTGGCAACGTAACTGGCGCGTAATATTGGTGGCATTCCACACAAAGGGCTCCCCGCGGCGCAGCAGTACCCTGGCCTGCGCCTTGGCTTGCTGCACCACCCAGCCAGTCGCCTGCTTATCGGTAGGCGAAAGCCGATGCTGGCGGCGAATGTTGTCCAGGCTGATGGTCTCCATGCCCGCAGCGTGTTGGGCGATATAGCGATCCTTCCCCATTCCGGGCAAGGCGCAAAGCAGGATGACCTCACTGTTAAACTGCGCATAAGGCACAAAATCAACGCTTGCCTGCGGGTGTGTCAGATAGTGATAACGCTGCTCATCACTGGCGAAAGACCGGGCCTGCCCCCAACAGTGCTGCTCCTGGCAAAATAGCTCGAACAGTTCGATATTTTCCAGCAAGCGGCTCTGGTCCTCACAATCGCGACCGAAGACATCCGCCCGCGCCAGTATCGCTAACAGCCGCGTATCCAGTCGCAATGCCGCCGATAATAACGCCCGCTCCGGTGAAGGACGCCCCATGATCCACAGCGGCAGACCATGGAAACGCACCAGCGCCGCAATGTGCTCCCGCACGTGAAACGGTGTGGCGATATCCCGATACAAAATCGAGCGCGTTGTCAGTTCTCCCCGCTTGGCATGATTAGGCGATGTCACTGAACCATCGGCCTCCACGCGCGTGGTGCTGCGCTTTTCCACATCGTGTAACAGTGCAGCCGCCCAAAGTAACTCCCGTTGTTGCGGAGGCAATACCGTAAACTCGGCGGCACCAACCAACGCCGCCAGCACCCGTTGGGTATGGATTGCAACATCACCTTCCGCATGATGCCGGGGATCTTGCGGCACTTGATGCATATCGGCCACCCAGCGAAACCGTTCAGCCAGTGCGGCCCACCGTTTATCTTCACTCAGGCACCACATGGCGATCCTCCTGTTGATACTCATGCGCCATGCGCGCGCGTTGCCAATTCACCCGCCAGTGCCGGTCCGTCTTCACGTGGTTTTTCCGTACGTATTTAAAAACGTTATGGGAAAACTGGGCAACGGGGAATTCAGCCGCATTGCGGGTCACGATCCCTTCCAGGGTACAGGGCAAGCCGCTATGAACATCATGTGGGGCAAAACAACCGGCGCCACCGGCCAACGCAATAACGGCCCGCCGGTATTCTGCTTCTGTCTGGGGACGTTCGGACAGCGTCAATTCAGGCACACAGGCAAAATCAAATAGCGCGGCATAAAACTTGACCTCTTCCCAACTCAGCCACATATCTTTGCAGCGCACCGCAAATAAATAGAAATCCTGCTCCAGAGCACGATATTCGATAGAGTGCGTGGCATACAGATTCTCGCCAAACAGTTCAATATCACCCAAATCATTTTTAATATGCTGCCAACGCTGACGGATCTGACGCGTCCAGGCAGAAACCGTCGGCGCTGCGTGAGAACGGGCAAATACCCCGTCGCGATTCAGGCAGTTATTTTCACCATCCAGCTTTTCGGTCTGTATTAATAGGTTAATACCCTGAATATCCTGCCAATAGGCATTATTGATCCGATCGTCACTGGTGGTTCCCGGTGAGAAAGGATAATGGTACGTTCGACCATATTTTCTTTGTCTTTCCATGATTTTTCTTCTTCTTGATTAACCTGTCGGCCATCTGGATAAAGCCGACAGGCTGTTTATAACGTTTTGGCTGTTAACGCGCTAACACCTGGCAGGGTGTAAAATCATCGCCTTTGAATACGCGCACTGGTGCGCCGCGAACGATTTGATGATGAAACAGCCGCCGTTGAGCGCGTTGTTCCCCCAACTGCTGCTGTTCGAGCTGCTCCAGCCGGTGGGCAATCAATAAACACGCCAAGCGCTTATTGGCATGTTGGCTGCGTTCCGTCTGTACCTTAACGCTAATGCCGCTGGCAAGATGAGTGGCGCGAATTGCCGATTCCGTTTTGTTCACGTGTTGCCCACCAGGCCCAGAGGACCTCAAGGTTTCAAAGCGAATTTCACTCTCCTGGGGAACGGCGGCCGGAGAAAAACGGGCGGCACCAATAAACCAGTTCTTTCTGGCTCGCCTTTTGCGCCATGGGCTTTCACAAATCCATTGCAACGTGCCACACCAGCGATCGGCCAATTGCTCGGCGGAACGGCCACTGAGCGATAGCAGTACCGAGCGTAACGTCCCCGCCTGGCGGCCGCTTTCCCGTTCAACTTTACCTACGTCCACCTGTAGCGCCTGCGCCTCTTGGTAAAACTGCCGCAGTGCCAGACTCACCGCCAGGCAGCATTCGTCTGGGCCATGGGCGGCAGAAATCTGTAATAAGATCATTTCCGCCCTCCGCTGGTTTTATAAGTCAGCACCGGTTTCATACGTGCCAGCAGCAGCACCAAGCCCGCCTGCTGCAAGGCCCCGACGACGCTATCGATAGATTTGTAGGCTTCCGGTGCTTCCTGATAAATCAGTTGCCGATCGCGGCAAATCACCCGGCTGCCAAAACGGGTTCTTGCCAACTGCTCCGTGGTAAAACGCGCAGACAAGCGGTCCTGGCACTCGGAACGCATCCACTTGCGCCCAGCGCCATGAGCCAGAGAAAACAGACTGTTGGCATTAGGCAACGGTTGCACAACATAACTGTAATCACCGCGCGAGCCGGGGATCACGACCCATCCCTCATCGGAAGGTGTGGCGCCTTTGCGATGCAGCCAGCCACGAATGCCGTCAATCGTCACCGACGCCAGCAGGTTATGATGAATATCCAACAGGCAATGGCCTGAGGTACGCAAGCGTCGCAGTATCCGCTCGGCGATGATTTGCCGGTTGAAAGCGGCGAAATCCAGCGCCTGTCGATGCTGCTGCAGATAGACACCAGCCTCGTCACTGTTTTCCAGTAACCCCTGATGGCCGTGGGTGCGAACATGCTGTTCCAGGATGCTTTGACCCAAACCGCGTGAACCACTATGAACCAGTAGCATCAGGCGTTTTTTATCGAAAGCGCTATCCGCCTGGTATATTTCATCGACCTGTAAAAGCTCGGCAAAATGATTCCCGCCGCCGATAGTTCCCAAACTGTGCGCATAAGGCAGTAACGCTGGGGGAATATCCCCCACGTCGCCCCTCTCTACAGGGTCATCAATATTGCCCAATTTTTTTTCGAGCTTATCCAGCGGCGTTTTCATTGCGGCCAGTTCTGTCTGCCAAAGCGACATACCGCAACCGATATCATTACCGATTAGCGCGGGATAAAAACGATGCTGTGAAAAGAAAGCGGCGCCAACGGGATAACCGCGGCCCGGATGCAAATCAGGCATCCCGACAACGCGTACCATATCCGGTAATTTGGCGGTAATTTCCAGTTGCTGGATTGCATTTCCTTCAATCCAGGTTTGTTCCGACGCGATCAATGAAACCCGCGGCGAAACGGAGACAAAAGTATTGCCCATAACCAATCCTGATGATTAATTTATTTAATTTTGGATGTGGCAGGCCGGAGCCTTGGCAATACCTGAACAACTACCTTGAAGACAGGAAATTATGCCTGAGGATGCGACCCGCAAAGGGTAAACAGTGCTTGATAATTCATGATGTACCTCCTTTGCAAAGTGAATGAGTTGAAAAAACGCTGCGATAGTACCCATAAACCCAAGGGGTAGCAAGCGATGAAAATAAAAAATAACGGTTAGCGTTAATCGCCGACTCACGCCAGACAGCGATAATCCCGACGCCCCTGGCCTCTTCTCCTCCTTGTTTCTATTGATTTTTTCAAAAAATCACGCGCTTTATAGGCACAATAACCTCATGGACATCAGGATTTGTCGTGCTAGTATAAGTGTTAGCTATTAGTGCGTTTGTTTCATTCATACAACGATGGGATATCTTGTTATGAAGACACACATCTATGGCATTGCCTTTATTTTTCCCTCTCTCTGTCCCCGCGGCAGAAATTACCCGATTTTCGTGTTTATTCGTCGTTTTTCATCCCTGTTGGTATTGCCTGAAACGCTGTTTGACAAAGCAGCCTAGCTGTATTTGTTGTACCGCATTGCGCTCTCCTTTTTACATGGATTACAGCGAGCTCCTATGAATATTAAAAACAGAAAACGCCTCACTCTCTATTCACTTATTGTCCTGGCCATCGTGGTGGCTTTCAGCGCCTGGTGGCAGCTACGCGATCCTGGCCTACCGGAGGGCTTTGCCCGCAGTAATGGCCGTATTGAAGCGACAGAGATTGATATTTCCACCAAGGTGGCGGGCCGTATCGACAAAATACAGGTACGCGAAGGCGATTTTGTCAAACAGGGCGATATCCTCGCCTATATGGATACCCGCGTATTAAATGAACAACGGATTGAAGCGGAAGCCCAAATCCGTGAAACGCAAAGCAGCGTCGCCACCGCCAAGGCCCTGCTGGCACAGCGCCAAAGCGAAAAACTGGCCGCACAGGCCGTAGTCAGGCAACGCGAGGCAGAATTGAACTCGGCCAATAAGCGTTACGCACGCTCGCAAGCCTTGGTAAAACGCAACGCCGTCTCCGCCCAGCAACTGGATGATGATATGGCGGCAGCCCAAAGCGCCCTCGCCTCGCTGGAGTCGGCCAGGGCCCAGGTTTCTGCCTCCCAGGCAGCGATAGAGTCGGCGCAGGCGGGCATCATTCAAGCCAATACCCGTGTCGAAGCCGCCAGGGCCACGGAACGCCGTATTATTGCCGACATTGAAGACAGTGCGCTGAAAGCCCCGCGCAATGGGCGCATTCAGTATCGCGTCGCGGAAATGGGCGAAGTGCTGGCCGCAGGTGGACGCGTGCTGAACATGGTCGATCTGAGCGACGTCTATATGACCTTCTTCCTACCCACAGAACAGGCCGGGCAAGTGGCCATCGGCAGTGATGTGCATGTGATCCTGGACGCCGCCCCCGCACTGAGAATTCCTGCGAAAACCACGTTTGTCGCCAGCGTGGCGCAATTTACGCCCAAAACCGTAGAAACCGATAACGAGCGCCTCAAACTGATGTTCCGCGTCAAAGCGCGCATCTCGCCAGAGTTGTTAGAAAAACATCTTGAATACGTGAAGACCGGTTTACCGGGGATGGCCTATGTACGTTTGGATAACAACAAAAGCTGGCCAGCAGATCTGGATGTGAGGTTGCCGCAATGACGAGTTCTGCTGATAACCGTCCCCACGCTGCCGCATCGGTTTGCGAATTAAAACAGGTCAGCCAGCATTATGGCCCCACCGAAGCGTTGCATGAAGTGACGCTCACCATCCCGGCGCGGCAGATGGTCGGGTTAATCGGGCCGGACGGGGTGGGTAAATCCAGCCTGCTGTCGTTAATTGCCGGGGCCAGAGTCATTCAGGCGGGTGAGATTGTGGTGCTTGGCGGGGACATGGCCGATGCAGGGCACCGGCGCAACGTCTGCCCTCGCGTGGCTTATATGCCGCAAGGGTTAGGGAAAAATCTGTACCACACGCTGTCTGTCTATGAAAACGTTGACTTCTTTGGCCGCCTTTTTGGCCAGGATAAGGCCGAGCGCACGCAGCGCATCGACGATTTACTGCAAAGCACCGGGTTGGCAAAATTCCGCGATCGCCCCGCAGGCAAGCTTTCCGGCGGCATGAAGCAAAAGCTGGGCCTTTGTTGTGCCCTGATCCACGACCCCGAACTGTTGATTCTGGATGAACCCACCACCGGGGTAGATCCCCTTTCCCGGGCCCAGTTTTGGGAGCTTATCGATCGGATCCGTGAACGCCAGAGCAACATGAGCGTATTGGTGGCAACGGCGTACATGGAAGAAGCCGAGCGTTTTGATTGGCTGGTGGCGATGGACGCCGGGCGCGTACTGGCGACCGGTAGCGGGCGTGAACTGCGGGCCCAGACCCATTGCGCCACCCTAGAAGAAGCCTTTATCGCCTTATTGCCGGAAGAAAAGCGTAATACTCATCAGCAGGTGATTATTCCGCCGCGTGATACCACTCATGATGATGTGGTGGCGATTGAAGCGCAGGGGCTGACGATGCGCTTTGGGGATTTTGTCGCAGTGGATAACGTCAACTTCCGCATACCGCGCGGTGAAATCTTTGGTTTTCTGGGCTCCAACGGCTGTGGTAAATCCACCACCATGAAAATGCTGACCGGCTTGCTGCCAGCCAGCGAGGGGAAAGCCTGGCTGTTTGGTCAAGAGGTCAACCCTAAAGATATCGAGACTCGCCGCCGGGTGGGCTATATGTCGCAGGCCTTTTCACTGTATAGCGAACTGACGGTGCGGCAGAACCTGGAGTTACATGCGCGGCTGTTCCACATTCCTGAAGAGCAGATCGCCGTCCGGGTGCAGGAAATGCACCAACGTTTCATGCTCACCGACGTGGAGGATGCATTGCCTGAATCGCTGCCGTTGGGGATCCGCCAACGGCTATCCTTGGCCGTCGCCGTGATCCATAAACCTGAAATGCTGATCCTCGATGAGCCCACCTCCGGCGTCGATCCGGTCGCTCGCGATATGTTCTGGAATCTGATGGTGGATTTGTCGCGACAAGATGGCGTAACCATTTTTATCTCCACCCACTTTATGAACGAGGCTGAACGCTGCGACCGTATTTCGCTGATGCACGCGGGTAAGGTGTTGGCCAGCGATACGCCACAAGCGTTGGTAGAACAGCGCGGCTTAAGCACGCTGGAGGAGACATTTATCGCCTACCTGCGTGAGGCATCTGGCGACAGTGGCCTGTCACCGGCCCCTATACCGGAAGCCCCCTCCAGCCAAATACCGGCACATCCGGTGAATAATCGTTTTAGTCTGGCGCGCATGTTCAGCTATAGCCAGCGCGAATCCCTGGAGCTGCGGCGCGATCCGGTGCGCTCTACACTGGCGTTATTGGGTACGGTGATCCTGATGTTCATCATGGGGTATGGCATCAGTATGGATGTGGAGAATCTGCGTTTTGCCGTGATGGACCGCGATCAAACCGGCACCAGCCAGGCTTATGCGCTGAATCTGGCCGGCTCACGCTACTTTATCGAGCGGCCCCCGCTCACCGATTATGACCAGATGGAGCAACGGATGCGCAGTGGCGAGGTGGCCGTTGCCATTGAAATCCCACCCAATTTTGGTCGTGATACCGCTCGTGGGCACTCGGTGAAAATTGGCGTTTGGGTAGACGGTGCGATGCCAAATCGCGCAGAAACCGTGCGGGGTTACGTCCAGGCGATGCATTTAGCCTGGTTAAGCGATATGGCCTCACGCCAGCCTAGCGCGGTAAAAAGTACGGCGTTACTGGATATCGAAACACGCTATCGCTACAACCCGGACGTAAAAAGCCTACCGGCCATTGTGCCTGCGGTGATCCCGCTATTGCTGATGATGATCCCGGCCATGCTCAGCGCACTGAGTGTGGTACGCGAGAAAGAACTGGGTTCCATCATCAACCTGTATGTGACCCCGGTGACCAAAGCGGAGTTTTTGCTTGGCAAACAGTTGCCTTATATCGTGCTGGGTATGTTTAACTTTTTGCTGCTGTGTGCGCTTTCGGTCTTTCTGTTTGGCGTGGAACACAAAGGCAGTTTCCTTACCCTGTCGCTGGCGGCCCTGTTGTACATCACCATTGCTACCGGCATCGGCTTGTTGATCTCCACCTTTATGAAGAGCCAGATTGCAGCGATCTTCGGTACGGCAATCATCACGCTGATCCCCGCGACCCAGTTCTCCGGCATGATTGATCCGGTCTCTTCGCTGGAGGGGATTGGCCGTTGGATCGGCAACATTTACCCAACGTCGCATTTCCTGACCATTACACGCGGCACCTTCTCCAAGGCGCTGAATCTGTTCGATCTGCAGGCTTCCTTTATCCCGTTGCTGATCGCCATTCCGGTGATTATCGGGTTAAGCGTCATTCTTTTGAAAAAGCAGGAGGCGTGATGCGCAGTTTACGTAATATCTTCAACCTGGGAGTCAAAGAGCTGCGTACCTTACTGGGTGATAAGGCAATGCTGGCGCTGATCGTCTTCGCGTTTACGCTGTCGATCTACTCTTCAGCCACGGTCACGCCCGGCTCTCTGCATCTGGCACCGCTTGCCATCGCCGACCAGGATCGGTCGCAGCTCTCCAATCGCATCATAAACGGTTTTTATGCCCCCTA
The DNA here is from genome assembly GCF_006715025.1 of Serratia fonticola. Lineage (NCBI taxonomy): Bacteria > Pseudomonadati > Pseudomonadota > Gammaproteobacteria > Enterobacterales > Yersiniaceae > Serratia > Serratia fonticola. The sequence continues at coordinate 2,799,657 of NZ_VFMK01000001.1, read as the reverse complement.
CTTTCTGCCACCCGCCATGATTGATGCCAACCAGATTGATCCCGTGCTGGATGCGGGCACCTATACATTTGCGTTAGATATTCCGCCAAACTTCGAACGCGATGTGTTAGCCGGGCGTCAACCTGCGATTCAGCTTAACGTGGATGCCACCCGTATGAGTCAGGCGTTTCTCGGTAACAGCTATATCCAGAACATTGTTAACGGCGAAGTCAACGCGTTTATCGCGCGTTACCGGGCCAATACCGCACTGCCGGTCGAGCTGGAAATTCGCACCCGCTTTAACCCCAACCTTGAGCAATCCTGGTTTGGTTCGGTGATGGCGATCATCAATAACATCACCATGTTGGCTATTATCCTCACCGGCTCGGCATTGATTCGCGAACGTGAGCACGGCACCATCGAGCATCTGCTGGTGATGCCGATTACGCCATTTGAAATCATGCTGGCCAAGGTCTGGTCGATGGGGCTGGTGGTACTGCTGGCATCCGGGCTATCGCTGGTGTTTATGGTTCAAGGCGTACTGAATGTCCCCATCGAAGGCTCCATTTTGCTGTTTATGCTGGGCGTTGCCCTGAGCCTGTTTGCCACCACCTCGATCGGCATCTTTATGGGCACCGTGGCACGTTCAATGCCGCAACTGGGGCTGTTGATGATCCTGGTGCTGTTACCCTTGCAAATGCTGTCAGGCGGTTATACGCCGCGTGAAAGTATGCCGTCGATAGTCCAGAATATTATGCAAACCATGCCGACAACGCACTTCGTGAATCTGGCGCAGGCGATACTCTACCGCGGTGCTGATTTCAGCATTGTCTGGCCGCAGTTTGTCATCTTGCTGGTCATTGGCTTCGCGTTTTTTGGCTTTGCTCTAAGCCGATTCCGTAAGACCATCAGCGCGATGGCATAATATTGTATAACTGACGAAAGCAGGCAGGTACCTCGTCTGTCTGCTTTCATATTATCTTTTGTTAACCATAATCTTTGCGCATCGTTCATTATCCCAACCCGACCTGTCATAACTGCCAGTTATACGCAATGTTGTTAGTTGTTACTCTAAGCTTGACTCTTGACCTTACAAAAAAGACTGGGTAGCAATGACAATGTTAAATAAAAAAATAGCAACTGACTTTAAATTGTTCACTCACAAAACAAGTCTGAATGAAGTTTTTATTAAGCACATGTCCATAATTGATGATAACCAGTTATTAGTCAAACTTCGTATCTATAACAAGCATGAAAATTATGATGACGTTATAACAACACCTGACCTTATAAACCCGATGTTTCGTCTAGAGTGTTGTCGTCAGGCAGAAACCTATGTTGCTCACAGCGGTTTTAGTTTACCACTCTCTTTTAAATTCATACTTAAAAGTTGGTCATTAACACTCTCTTGGGAAAACTATATAAAAACAAAGAAAGCAGATCACAACGAAATTTGCATCCATATACAATCAGATGTATCTCTAGCCAAGAGAGATAAATTGAGAAATAACAGTTACTTTTTTTCTATTACATACGCAGGCGTTGTCATTGGTGAGGCATGTTTTAAGGTAGGCTACATGCGCAACGAAAGCTACCTTAAACTGAGGGGGCAGATCACGCCAGATTCGCTGGCCAAAGAAAATAATAATATTAAATTACCCGCCAAAAGCCTGGGGTATAACGCAGAAAATAATGCAATGCTCTATAATTACCGGCTACACAACCAAGTACACGAAACAATGCTAATCGTGCCAGAAGATAATATAACCTACAGCGATCACTATCAAGACCATATTACTGGATTCAATCTGGTTGAAGGAACGAAACAATTTTGTTTTTTTTATCTTTCACAGATACAGCATTATGACATCTCAACCATGTGTATTGCTCATATAAATTCAGTGTTTGAACATTATACTGAAAACAATCTGCCAACCTATCTCTTTTTAAAGCATTTCGAAAAAAGAGGTAATGGCGAATACGAATTTATAGTGAGCATCATGCAAGAGGGAAAATGTAAAGCACTTTGTACACTACAATTAAAGGAAGTTTAAAAAATGTCAGACATCAGCACAACACTCACTACAATTCTTCATAATGAACTTGGTATTACAGTGGAAAATAATGCCATAGAACGTTCATTTCTGGATCTGGGTTTAGATTCCATTGCACTGATGGAGTTCCAATTCGTTGTCGCGAAGCACTACGATATTGATGAAAATGAGCTCAATCTAATCGGCGAGGAATCTCTTGCTATATTAGAAAGTCGCCTAATCACAATAAGAAAAGGAATTGTACAATGCGCAATTCCGTTGTCATAACTGGGCTAGGAACTATCGGATCTGCAGGACTGACGGTTAACGAAAGTTGGCAAACCCTCATACAGAGAAAAAGTACCGCACGATACGACGACAGGTTAGCGGGCCTTGGTGTCTCTCTTTGCTGCCCTATTCCTGAGTTCCTGCCTGAAACGTTTATTAATAAATCGTTAGTATGGCGAACAGATCGGTTTATCCATCTCGCCCTGATTGCAGCTCATCAAGCCATTAACGATTCAGGGCTTATACTTGCGGCAATTGACAAAAACCGTATCGGTATTGTTCTCGGCAACTCACTTGCTGGAATATCCAGTATAGAAAAAGCCGGTAGTACCGCGGGCACTGAGGGGTATCCGTCAGTTAGTGCTTCGGTCATCCCTGCCAGTATGGCAAACATGGCGGCAGGACATATCGCAATTCAATATGGTATCACTGGCCCAACGCTCACCGTTGGTAGCGCCTGTGCATCAGGAGCGGACGCCATTGGCCTTGCGAAAAAAATGATCGAAAATAATGAATGCGATATTGTCATTGCCGGAGCAAGCGAAGCGCCTATTACCTCACTGATTATTTCTTCTTTTTCAAGACTGGGGGCTTTATCAACCAATGATGATCCGCTCCATGCATCACGTCCCTTCGACCAAGATAGAGATGGATTTGTTATTTCAGAGGGTGCAGGCGTGTTGATACTCGAAAGCTCATCACATGCAGAGGAGAGAAAAGCGAATATCTATGCCATTGTCTCTGGTTACGGCTCATCAAACGACGCCTATCATGTCACCTCTCCGAGTCCAGAAGGCTCGGGATTAAAACAAGCTATCTGTAAAGCATTACAAGATGCCGCCCTAAAACCAGAGAATATAGATTGTATCAATGCCCATGGTACTTCTACAGCATTAAACGACCAGATAGAAAGTAACGTTATTTATAATATTTTCAATAAAAACACCAAAGTAACATCAACTAAAGGTACTACTGGTCATTGTCTTGCAGCCGCAGGGGCAATAGAGGCTATTTTCTCCATTCTCACTCTTAAAGAAAATAGTATCCCAGGCGTAGCTGGCTTAGAGCATGTTGATGATAAAATAAAAATACCGATAGTAAAAGATATGGACTCCACCACCAAAATCAATACCGTATTAAGTAACTCAATTGGTTTTGGTGGACAAAATGCTTCATTAATCTTTCAAAAATATCACAAGGAAATCCTGTGAAAAAATTAAATAAAATCAAGTTGATTGCAATAGACAGCGACGGTGTATTACTCAATGACACCTATAGCCCTGCAATAAAAAGTTTCGTTGAAAAACATGATACCCCCTATACTGCACTTATAGAAAGGCTGGTCTGGGGCTCGCCACAGATTACTGCAGGCCATAATCTTGCTCTCGCCTGTAAACTACCATGGTCAGGTGAAAAAACCATTGCGGATTTTTTTAAAGAGAGAGACAACTATTTAAAAGATCACCCGGTACACGTTCTTCCCGGGATAGAGAACACGCTATCAATGCTAGCCTCTACTGGGGCAAAACTTGTAAGTTACGGTGGTCGTAATAGGGAATACAGCTTTGATACATTCCTTGGTGACTACAGACATTATTTTGATAAGGATGTCCCCTATGTTGACATAAATGGCTTTAGGCCTGGAGTAAATGAAATTGTAAAAGACATATTCCATTATAACTATGATGAGGTCGTTTTTATTGATGATATTAACCGAGTGGCTGAGGTTTGCAAAGCTTTAAACACAGGATTCATCGGCATACCGGCAAATATGGCACATAACTTCCAGAAGGATGAAATGAGCGAAACCGGCGTCAAACTCTCCTTTGCCAAATTTAATGACATCACCGAAAACAGCGTTTACGAGCTCGATAAACAAATGTCATTATCGAAACACTGGGGCTAAGTTTAAAATTTGCGGCAAATAAGGCCACACGGCATTAAAATGAACAGTAAAATAATTGAAATACTATTACCAATAATCTGTGGCCTGACTGCCGCAAATATGTATTATATTCAATCACTCGTGCCAGCAGTGACAAATGAATTGAATATAAACTACTCGTTAGCCTCGATGATTTATACATTATCCTTGATTGGTAATGCTGTCTCATTAATATTTATTGCTCCATTGGGGGATTTTCTTGATAGAAAATCCATGATAGTTAAGCTTTATGCATTATTGAGCTTGGCAACATTGCTTTTTTACTTTTCCACCAACATATATGTTTTGTTGGCAATTGCCTTTTTGATTGGCATTGGCGTATCTGTTGTCCCAATAATCATATCTTACTTGAGCATGAATAAAATATCAGGCATAAACTCTATCGGGAGAATTATGGCTGGTATTTTACTGGGTGCGCTCTTCTCTCGGTTTCTTGCCAGCGCATTCGAGTCGTTGTGGGGATGGAAGTCAATTTATTTATTCGCAGTCATATGTATGATCTGTTCATTTACTTTTATTTCCTTTTTCCTGCCAAAAGACACCGGGGAAAAACCACCAAGAGGTCACTATGCACATTTAATTAAAAGCACATTTTCGCTTTTAATTACTGATAGTAACATAAGAATGTGTAGCTTCCTGGGGTTTATGGTTATGGCAATATTCGCTTCTTTTTGGAATAACATATCCATATACCTCTTTAATGAGTTTGATATGAGCCAGCTGGGTATTGGCTTGTTTTCCTTGACTGGCGTAGCGGGCGCTTCAGCCGCACTCTTTGCAAATAGGATACTAAAGATAATAGGTTATAGTAATAGATTGCTCTGTTTCTTATTAGCACTCTCATTCCTTTTACTTTGGTTGGACTCGATAAACTTGATTTTATTAGCCGTGGGCGCTTTATTCCTTGACGCCTTTATTCAATTAATCCATGTTAATAACCAAGTCAATATGTATAAATTCTGCAAGGGTAACGAATCACGAGCAGCAAGCTGTTATATGACATCATTTACTCTTGGTGGAGCCTTCGGTGCCAAACTCTCTTCAACCACTTATTTAGCATTTGGCTGGAAAGGAATATGCATATTTTGCATGGTTATAGCAATCACTTGCCTAATTCCCAAGCAGAAATATAACCAGCGAGATACCTTATGACCCATTTACTTCAAACCCCTTTGTATAGGGATAAACTCAACTATTATCTTTCATTAATGACCGGTGACGAAAAACACGCCCCCTCATCCATTTCAACACTGGATGTTCTCTGGATCCTTTATGACCGTATATTGCATATTTCACCTGAAACCGTAGAGAGCAAATTCAGAGACAGGTTTTTCCTTTCCAAAGGACACGGACCTATGGCCCTTTATGCAGTTCTGGCCCTGAAAGGATTTATTTCCCCCGATATTTTAAATACCTATGGTGAATTCAATAGTGTCTTGGGTTATCACCCTGATAGAACGAAACTGTCTTGTATTGAAATCTCCAGCGGTTCACTCGGGCATGGACTGTCTATGGCTATTGGCTCGCTACTGGCGCTAAAAGCCCAAAAAATAGAGGGCCCATCACATTGGGTCTTGTTGGGAGATGCTGAGCTAGATGAAGGCTCAAACCACGAAGCTATCGTGTTTGCCGGCCGTCAGGGGTTGGCAGAACTTAATGTCGTCGTCATTGATAATGACTCTTCGACATTAGGCTGGCCAGGAGGGATAGGCAACCGGTTTATGATTGAAGGCTGGGAAGTCAGTTATGTAGACGGTCGTGATCATGAAGCACTCTATACTGCTTTTAAAAAGAAGCATCCCATTAAGCCCCATGCCATCATTGCCATTGTAGAGACCAAATCAGGCACCCATAGAAGAACAACAGCAGGAGTGGCGGAATGAAAAAGGTTATGACCTGGGAAGAACGATTTGCCGATATTAATCTCATGAGGCAACGTTTTGCGGTTGTCATGTCTGAGTTGATAGAGGTTAATCCTGATATCGTATTGGTTTTAGCTGACATCACCGCAGAGCGATTTCACGATGTCACAGCGCGATTCCCCGAAAGAGTCATTAATGTCGGCATCAGAGAACAACTTATGATAGACATGGCCAGCGGGCTAGCTATTGGTGGTTTGCGGCCTTTTGTCCATACTTTTGCCAGCTTCTTAATTGAAAGACCTTTCGAACAGATAAAAATAGCGCTTACTCATCAAGATATCGGTGCAGTACTTGTCAGTGCAGGCGCATCCTATGATTTATCTGTAGATGGCAGGACCCATCAATCGCCCGCAGATGTGGCTTTACTCAACACGCTGGCGAATTGGAATATCTATATTCCAGGGCATGCCGAAGAAGCAGAGCGAGCCCTCAGGATTGTTGCTGAAGGTACAGGTTGTGATTATATTCGTCTCTCGACAGAATCAAACCATCTCCCTTATTGGAAGGGGGAAACGCATTTTATCCCATTGAAAATAGGAAAATCAGGCACCATTATTGCCGTAGGACCTGTTGCAGATCGAACAGTAGCCGCAGCGAAGGATCTGGACGTCACTATACTGTACGCCCCTTTTATTCGGCCATTTGACAAGGAAACACTGCTAAAAACGTTATCATTACCTGCCGTTGCGATTGTTGAACCCTATCTCGTGGGTACATCTGCTCAACAAGTGTCTGAAGCGCTCATTCATATTCCACATAGGATCCTTTCCCTTGGTGTACAGTTGGAAGAACTGAGAAAATTTGGCACTCCTCAAGAGCACATTCAATACCATGGTTTAGATGAGGAAAACCTGAAAAACCAACTCACCGCATTTTTCACCGTAAAGCATGATTAGTGAATGTTAGCTTGTAACAAACTCCGCCCTCACCGGCGGGGAATAATCCCTTTATATTAGCCCCAGTCTTGTCGCTTTGAATATGGCGTATTTAACTGACGATGCCTCAAGCTTCAAAAGGATATTGTCGACATGGAACCGCACCGTTCTTTCACTTATTTCAAGTATATCAGCAATCATTTCATACGTTTTACCCAGCTTGATTAAATTTAAAACCTCTGACTCTCTGAAAGTAAAGATTATCGTTTTATCCTGACTATAAATAGACTCAAAGAAAGTCAGAATGTCATATTGAATTTTAATTTTATTTTTATCAAACAAATCAATGAAGCTCTGCTCTGAATTATCAACGTAGAGGTTGAAAAGAATAATGTCCGAGTTAATGTTAACAATGAACGTCGCTCCCATGTATATACTGTATTTTTTTGACATCGCCTGTATATGCTTCTCGTTGATGTCTTTTGAGTGCCAGATGAATGGTACTATTTTCTTTTTAGCTTTAATTACAATATCACTTCTAACGTCCAACTTATTGCGTAAGAAATCACGTTGCCAGGACTTGGGCAAGTTTGAGTAAACGCTGTTGTTATGCAGTGAACTCACAATCACCACAGAATAATACTTCATTTCTATACCAAGAATATATTCATCAAAAAAAACCTTTATCCTTTTATGATTCAACATATTAATACTTCCACCTTAACCATAATATTTATAATGGCAGTGTAAACCTTTAATAGTTTGATTGACAGAATACAGTCACTATTTTGGAAACCTCTTGGCACAACTTTCATCTTGTAGATATGGACGAATTATCCAGTATCCCCTCACTGACAGCACACAACCAAAATACAAATAATTACTGTCAGATCGTAGACTACCCTGGCGCGACAAATGACGGATTTCCTGATGCAAGAACAGATTTCCCCATCGACATCGGCCCACATGATGATGAGTTTCGCGTTCTTAAGTTTACCCTGAGCCAATTCCGTAAGACGAGGCGCACGATGGTAAAAGAGAAGATGTTGGGATAATCATGAAAAAAACGCTCACACGGCAACCCAAATTGCGGGTAGGCATGTGAGCGCAGGAGCGTCGTTGATAAAAAATTCTGTACCTGGTTTACACAAATAAGGCTAATAGATATCTTTTATTATTTAATCTCGATAACGTCTTCAACGTGTTGAGAACGGCTATTTTCGTCGGGTATTTTGATGAACAGGAAAATAACCAGCGCAACGAACGATAATGCACCAATGACGAAGTAAATGGCTTTCGCGCCGTAGATATCCATCAGATAACCACCAAGCAGTTGGTACACCATCGCGCCCAATCCCAGCCCCATCATTGCCACCAGGCTCATTGCCGTATTGCGGTATTTAGGCTCAATCAAGCTGCCGACAACATGTACCGAAGAGACAATAAACAGACCCAGCGATATCCCCTGAATAACCGCCGTCAATTGCACAATAAAGGGTGAAGGCAGTGTTGAGTACCACATAAACCTGGCACCATAAATCGCACAGGTTGCAATCACGATAGGACGGATCCCACAGCGTTTAATGATTTTATCGGCCAGGAAAATGAAAGGGATCTCACTGACGGTAAACAGCAGGAAGGTTGTCCCCAATGCGGTGGGGGCTCCCCCCATTTCCTTAAACAGCAGGCCGAAATACACCAGGTGTGTTTCGTTAGCCCCGGTCATAAAGAAGGTCACAGCGAGGAACAGCAGATAGTGCTTATTCTTTAATACGTTTGAGAAAATTTCTTTATAGGGCACTTTCTCTTTGTTTTTTTCCTCATCAACAGAAACCTTCGGGTTTGTGACGGTAAGGAAAAACATAAATGTAATCGCCATGCCGATAATGAACAGTATAAACATGGACTTATCGGTGAGCTCTTCATAAATCACCCCGCCTATTTGCGCGGCGATCGCAAAACCGATCGAGCCCCACATGCGTATCTTGCCATAATCGTGCGGTGAGCCCAACGCAATGTTATCCGTCAAAGGCACGACACCGTTCATCATCGCAATCATCAGACCATAGAACACGACAATAAACGCAAAGTTTCTATTGAATGACAATACGGCACAGATGGCGATCATGATAGCGATCGTTATTAATGTCACTTTTTTAGGGTTATGAACCCGGTCACTGATCGCCCCTAAAATAGGCTGGGCACCTAATGTCAGGAAGGTCCCGGAAGCAATAACGGTCCCGATTTGCATGCCGGAGAATCCGATCCCCTCCAGATAGGTTGATATCAACGGGAATACGCCACCAAAAGCAAAATAAAGGAAGGCGAACCCCATGCTGTAACAAAAATAGCTACTTTTCATATGACACCTCAGTGCTTGAAGTTAAGGTAACTTAATTGAGGCGACAAGACGGGTGGCTTTTTCAGTCGAAATTTCTGAAAAATCATCCGCTTGTTCTTTTACAGCTGCGCCGATAATAAATCCCTTACACAGTGATTTTAATATTCCCGCTGAACCTGCGTTGACTCCGCCCCCGACGATCAACGGCAGAGACACTTTCTCAGCGACCGCCTGCAACATCTGGCTGGTCTCTTCTTTGCTGCGTCCGGTGAGAATAAGCGCATCAGCCATGCAACTGTATTCGGCAAAATGCGCCATCTCCACCAAATCCACCGCCCCCAGTGGTTGGCCTTCACGGTCGAAAATATCTGCAAACAGCGCAATATTTTCCGCCTGGATCTCTCGGCGATATTTCACCGCCTCGTAATAACAGCCGTTTAACAGGCCGGTCATTTTAACCATGACGCCGACATAGGTTTTCAATCTGACAAAATCAGCACCGATGGCCTTTGCGATGGCCAAGGGGGATTTGCCGTCATGATTCAACAGGCTGATCCCCAACGGGAGCGATACCGCCTTTCTGACGCGATCGCCAACCAACGTCATGTAGGCCACCGTTTCTGGCGGTGCCGCAAGATGTGTCGGCTCATCGCCAACGTTTTGCAATAACAGCGCATCAAAACCGGCCTCTTCCAGGCGTCTCGCACAGCGCTCACAGTAATCCAGTAATTCCTCAAAGCTACCTTTAGGTCGACGAAAACTGGTCGGAAAGGGGGGAATATGAATAACCCCGATGCTGCAACGCCCTTTACCTAATAACGCTAACGTACTCATAGGCTAGTGCTCCCATTGATAAAACTCGCTGTCGTGCAGCGTGGCATAGTGTTCTTCTTCTTCCTCCTGGCTTTTGAAGTTATAAGATGACTTACCATTGGCATACGAAATATAGAAAGCGATAAGCCCCAATACGACACTGGTCAAAAGTGGCGTATATATTTCATCTATATTTCCCGGAATACATAATTCATCTTCCGCATTGAGTTGCTTGCCTTTTCCCGACGTAATAAGAATGCTGCGAGTATCAATAAAATTCATTTCTGAAATTAATTCTCTCGCCCGGCTAATCGCTCGCCCTTCCGGACAGATAACGAGGGTGACTTTTTCTGGCGTGCTGGTGAAATATTGCAGATGCGCCCACTCTTCCAATTGCTGAGGAATAGCATCAAGTTCTCCGCCTTCGATCAATTTGGCTGCGCCAAAATGCGCAATACCAAGATTAGGGCCGGCACCGATAACATAGAACAGTTTTTGGTTCTTGAATTTTTCCGCAATACGGTATGCGTCATCTTTCAGCGAGAGGATAGTATCGGTGGTCAGTTGAACAATGTCATTCAACGCCTTCAATGCCTCATCCGCGTTTATCTTTGGCGCACGTTGCGGGTATTGACCGAACTTTATCGCAATCAGATACAGGCTCATCAGCGCTGCGGTAAATGAGATCGTCCCTGGCGCAAACCCCAGCGACTCGACCTTGTACAACAACACATGGTCGGCTAATTTAGCCAGGCGCCCTTGCGGATTTCCCGTTAATGCCACCACTTTAGCCCCATGCTGGCGTGCTGCGGTTGCGCACTCTGCCGTTCTGGCAACGGAACCCGAGTAAGAAATAACAAATACCACGGAACCTTCAGGAATATTCTCTACCTCATAACGGCAAAATTCCATCGCCTCAACGGCAACAAATTCGATTCCAGACGTTTTAATAAAGGCCTCTTTTACCGCCATAGCGGCAAACAATGAGTCGCCGCAGCCCACTGCATATATTTTCCTGACATCGCTCTCAAAAATAGCGTTATTACTTTTCAACCCATCGAGAAAAGTGGCCAAGTTTTCCTTGATAACATGAGAAGTCTGTTGCAACTCATCCATCATGACTTGAATATCTCTTCGCTGACTCATTTGATACCTCATAAAGTAATAAATTGAATAAATTTCCCTGGTGTTGGCAATAATGAAAAAATCATACGTTGATATTGTTTTTCTGGTATTCGGCGAGCCTTGCCGCCGCATCGGCTTTATTCTTGTTAAATAGCTGTAATGAACCAAAATCTTCGATAGCAAACGATGCTGACACCGTGCCATACATCGCCGCCGTCACCACGTCATGTGTCAGTGCATAACCGGCGGTGAACCCACCGCCAAAAGTATCCCCTGCCCCGGTGACATCAACGACCTGTGTCTTGAAACACGGCAAATGGGTAAAGCAATCCTGAGATTTTTGATAAATCAGACACCCTTCTGAACCGAGTTTGATGATGACGGTATCCGGGCCAGACTGAGCAAAATGCCGGGCGACCGCTTTATAGTCCCGAGAATGGCAAAGGCGATAGGCCTCCTCCTCACTGGGCATAAAAATATCGGTATATTTTAAGGTTTCATAAACCCGCGCTTTATTATCACTGGCATCCTCTTCATGAGGATCAAACAGTACCGTTACCCCGGCGGCTTTAAACGCTTTTGCCAGTTCCAACTGGTTTTGAATTGGCATTGCGGCCAGGAACAGGCAAGATGCTTGCAGATAAAACTCCGGAACGTCGCCCCCCTCGGGCGAAAGTGCATTGAAGCGCTGTGGGTCTGTGCGGTAAATAAAATGACGGCGACCATCGTCTTCATAAATTATCCAGTTCCTGACATCATCACCGGCATGAATACTCACCCCAGAGATATCCAGGCCTGCGGCAACACATTTATCGAGGTTATGTTGCGAGAACTGTTCTCCGGCACGGGACAGCATCCCGATCCCGTCAAGCCAAAAGCGTGCACCTAATGCGCCATACAGGACATCTCCTCCCGTGACACCCATGGATGTTGAGCCATCTGGCAACACCATGTCATCGATAGTGAAATTACCCGCTACCACCACGTTAACGTTGATACTCATCGCGCTGCCCCCTTGTGCCGAACATTTTCTGTCATAAAATTAACAATTTCGGCGTCCTTATCGTCTTTTAGGCTTAAAAAACCTCACCTGTTATTTTTGGAACAACTTAATTGTTAATTAATTCACAACCCCCACTATAGTGATAAAAATCACAAATAATGTGACAGGGATTACACATTGTAAAATTCATAACAATCCGGCTGAGATTTATGACACAATCGCCCTATGTACCAAGGCGTGAGACCAATAGCAGGCATAAAGACATGGCAATGAATAGAGGCGAGCGGCTAACGCAAATTCTGGACGTGATCAAAACCAACAGCATGTTGAAACTGGGTGATATTGCCAAGATCCTGTCCGTTTCAGAAATGACGATCCGGCGGGATATTGCGGCAAGTAGCGGGCGGTTAGTTCAGTTAGGGGGGTACATTTTTGACAGTAAAAACCTGCCTAGCGAAGCCAGTAGCATCTCAGAACAACATCTGGACAGGCATACCAGCCAAAAGCAGCTTATCGGCCACAAAGCGATCGCTCATATCCAAGCCGGTGACACCCTCTTTCTCGATTGTGGGACAACGATGCCGTATCTGGCACGTAATTTACCGCTGGATATCCCCCTCACCTGTATCTGTTATTCCCTGAACATTGCAGAAATATTATCGCGGCGTAGCAATATTTCACTGCTGATGCTCGGCGGGCTTTACCATCCCTCCTCACAATCATTTTCTGACGAACAAGCGCTGGCAACGTTGAAAAATATTGGCATCAATAAGGCCTTTCTGTCCGCCAGTGGGATCCATCGTACCCGTGGCCTGAGCTGTTCCAACTTTTACGAGGTGGCGATAAAGCGGACGGTGGTGAAAAATGCTATCCAGAAGATTGTGCTGGCGGACTCCAGTAAGTTCGATGTGGTGAAACCCATGCTGTTCGCCGACTTGCAGGATATTGACGCCATCATTACCGATGATGACCTTATGCAGGAAGAACGGGAAGCCTTCTTAGAGCTTTACCCGGAATTGAAGATCTAATCGCTTGAGGCCTACTGTATCCGGAGCCCATAAGCACAACGTGCGTATGGGCTCAACGGGAAGGAATTGACCGCTACTCTGCCAACGCACGCATAACTTTTATCAGATCTGCCTTACCCTCAAAACCAATACCCGGCAGCTCGGGCATAACGATATGGCCGTCCTCTACGCTTACCGAGTCCGGGAACCCGCCATATGGCTGGAACAGATCAGGATAGCTTTCGTTGCCCCCAAGTCCCAATCCGGCAGCGATATTTAATGACATCTGGTGACCACCATGTGGAATACAACGAGATGGCGACCAGCCAAACTGTTCCAGCACTTCCAGCGTGCGGAGATACTCCACCAGACCATATGACAGCGCACAGTCAAACTGCAAATAATCACGATCGGGTCGCATGCCACCATAACGCAGCAAATTACGGGCATCCTGATGCGAGAACAGGTTCTCTCCCGTCGCCATTGGCCCTGGATAAAATTCAGCTAGCGCCGCCTGTAGCGCATAATCTAGCGGATCGCCCACTTCTTCATACCAAAAAAGCGGATATTCCCGCAGCATTTTTGCGTAGCTAATTGCCGTCTCTAAATCAAAGCGACCATTCGCATCAACCGCCAACTGCGCCTCATGCCCAATTTCCTGCAAAACCGCCTCAATACGGCGACGGTCTTCCTCCAATGACGCGCCACCAATCTTCATTTTCACTACGTTGTAACCGCGATCCAGATAGCCACGCATCTCCTGACGCAGTGCAGTGAGATCCTTACCGGGGTAGTAATATCCCCCTGCTGCATAGACAAATACCCTGGGGTTGGCGCTAACCCCTTTCATCTCTGCCAGCAGGCGGAATAGCGGCTTTTCGGCAATTTTGGCCGTCGCATCCCAGATCGCCATATCCAACGTACCGACGGCCACCGAACGTTCTCCATGGCCCCCAGGCTTTTCATTCATCATCATCGCCTGCCAGACGCGATGCGGATCCAGGTTGTTACCCTGCGCATTGAGCAAACTGTCCGGCTCAGCCTGTAGGATGCGATCGCGGAAGCGTTCACGGATCAACCCACCTTGACCATAACGGCCATTGGAGTTGAAACCGTACCCCACAACCCGGCGGCCATCTACCATCGCGTCGGTCACTACGGCGACCAGACTGGTGGTCATTTTACTGAAATCGATATAGGCATTTCGGATAGGCGAAGCTATCGGCTTGGTCACTTCCACAACGTCGATAATACGCATTTCTTTCTCCTGCGGATCCGGTTGGCGGGATAGACGATAACGGCGGGTTTGACACTTATGCTCTTTCTGCATGGCTATATGCCTTTCGCCGCGAGCTTGTTGAAGCCATCATAAGTGCTTAAAATCACACCATCCAATGCATAATCAGGATATCTGTAATGCAATATCGGCATCATTTGGAAATTACCTGGCTTGAGGACTGCATCGCCCTGGCTGATACACGCCATTTTTCCAAGGCAGCAGCAGCACGCTATGTCACGCAACCCGCTTTTAGCCGTCGGATCCAATCGTTGGAGTCGTGGGTAGGCACCCCACTTTTTGAGCGCAACCGAAGGGGGGTTCACCTTACCAAGGCCGGCGAAGTTTTTTGCAAGCAAATCCCTGAGCTGATCAGGACACTTTACGCGATCAGGAGTCTGGCGCTGGATGCCAGCGGGCAAAACCAGCCCGATGTGGTATTTGCCGCCACGCATGCGTTGTCGTTTTCATTTTTCCCTGCGCTGCTACGAAGCCATGAGAAAATCGCCAGGTTAGGCTCTTTCCGCCTGCTGTCAGATACACTTAGCGCCTGCGAAAGAATGCTGGTTAAAGGGGAAGTTCAATTTTTACTGTGTCACTTCCATCCTCAACTGCAGATGGCTCTCAATACGGAAAAGTTTATCAGCGTGCGGTTAGGTGAGGATCGGTTACTGCCATACAGTAAGGTGTTACCCGGTTCATCAGCCCCCTTATGGAACCTTGAGCAGAAGCAGCCATTCCCCTACCTGTCATTCAGCAACGATTCCGGGCTGGGCAGGATACTTGCCAACAGCGCTCCGGTTAACCGGGTCACAAAAGGTATGGAGTCCGCTTTCACTTCAGATCTGGCCGCAACGTTACTGGCGATGGTCAATGCCGGGGATGGTGTCGCCTGGCTGCCCCAATCGCTGGCAGAGCCTGATGTGGTCAGTGGCAAGATCACTCTTGCGACAGAGAACCCTAACGATCTTGGCCTGACGGTAGAAATCCGGCTCTACCGGCCAGTGACAATGATGGCCAAATCAGTTGAAACCTTATGGCAGCTGTTTGCTGAGGAATGCACGCTATCAGGCATTGAACGAAATTAGTGCTCGAGTCCACGAGCCCCCATGCAAACAGCAAACCTAACCGACCTGCCTGGCCTCCTTTTTAATCCGGTAACGGCTGCTGCGTTTGCGGAGCAGGCCAGCAAGATAGAGCTTTTCCAGTGCCATACGCGCTGACTCCAGCCGACAATCCATCTGGGCGGCCACTTCCCCTGCGGTCATCCCCTTGGCCGCATGGCCAATCATTGCCAGCAATGATTTTGGCGCCAGACCTGCTGGCGCTGGATTGCCTCCCTTCAGATGCATCACCAACGCTTCCGTATCCCGATCCGGGCGGCCCAGCGTTTGCCGGCTGATAACACGGCCAGTACGCCCAGCCACCACCGCTCCGGCATCCAACGCGGCGCGGCAAGCAGCCAGGTCACCTTCGATCACCAGCGTCACCCAGCCTGGTGCCATGATTTCATGGCTGAGTACCCTGACCGACGCCGCTTTTAACATGGCATCGGTCGCCTCAATCCCGGCCACCAGACCACGGACTTCCAGCAATCCCAGTGCATTAATCATTATCCCTTCCCGTTACGCGTATTGAATCGGACAGCGCGAAATATCCGCGATGGCGTCGCTGAAAGCCTGACAGGCCACCTGACAAGCGGCTTGGCTACCAGCCATCAACGCAGAGGAATAGTTGGTTTCCGACGGTGGCGGCACATAAGTCATCAGCCGTGTACCTGCGGTTTTTAGCGCGGCATCGATGCCATAAGTGGCCTCTAACGGCGGGGCCACCAGATAAGCCAGCGGCTCACCTAAAGCCACCCCGGCCATCTCAGAGAGATAAGCGCCGGTTCGTGCTACCAGATAGGCCAAAAAAGCCGTACTTTCGCCGTCGTCAGCCCATTGAAAAGCAGGGCCGCGCTCAATGGTGTTCACCATGGCGTCCAACCCGGCCCTGATCTCCGCCGGGGTAGGTCCGCCGAGCATGATCAACACCTCGCCAGCGCTGGGCGAAGGGCTATGGGCCGCACCCGCATACAATGAGCGTCCATACACGACCTCTACCTGAGCCTGCTTGGTCGCTTCGTCGGCGGCTATGTAAGCTACATCATCGGCGTCGGCGGTCAGCAACCCCAAACAACGAATGGCAGCAGACAGCTTGAGCTCATGGCGCAAATCCTCATGTAACGACGCTATTACGCGCATCGCTTTAACGCTGGGTTTGATCAAGTCTAACGCTGGCACAATGCCTCCCGTTAACGGTTCAGGTGAATGCCAGAAGCCTGCTGTTTCAGCATCCGCTGCACCAGCTCAACGATCACTGCCGCCGCCTCTATCGGTGGCGTCCCCCCTCGGTGAATATTGGAAATACAGGTACGATCCGCCTCTACCGTAGTCGCCACTCTGGGTGAGTACACCGCATAACAGGACAGGCTTTCCGACTGCCCTAGCCCCGGCCGTTCCCCCACCAGCAAGACCACGACTTTGGCCCCAAGCAATTCGCCGATCTGATCTTCAATCTTGACCCGACCATAACGAACAAAAAACGGTGTACCAACGTTCAGCCCAGCCAGTTCCAATCCCTGCAGCAAGGCTGGCAGGATCTCGTCGTAGTTGGCGGTGATGGCATCGGTTGATAAGCCGTCAGAGATCACTACCTGAACATCCGGATTGGCTTTGCACTGCAATTTCACGGTCTCCACCGCGCCCGGACTCAGACGGCGGCCCAAATCGGGTCGGGTGAGGTAAAGATTCTTGTCATCAATCTCCGACTGCACCTCCAGCAGCCCTTGTGACTGCACCCATTCCTGCGGTACTTCTTTCAGCACCGTATCCTTGGCGCGCGAATGGTCGGCCAGAAAGCGCAACAGCGCCAAGGTTCTTGGCCGTGGCCCACTGCGCCCGATACACACACGGGCCGCAGTGTTATTGCGCAATTCCTGCAAAACGTCTGGGTGCTTCGGTTGCTGAACGCCTATCCATTGCCTGGCCTCATGCGAACCGAGATCCAGCGTGCAGCCAGCGGCTTCTGTCGCGCAAAGCGTCGGGCTCTCCCCCGTTATCTCAACCGTAGTGGCAGGGTCCATCTGCAACATCACGCTGCGCACGATCTCTTCAATCTGTTTTTGGTCCATAATGGCTTACCTCAGAAGAACAGTGATGGATCGCCTGCACGGGCGGTTAAGCTGCCATTCGCCATCACACCGGTTTGCTCCAGCCAGCGTTCAAACTCTGGCGCTGGGCGCAGATTCAGCAATTGACGCACGGTGGCGGTATCATGAAATGCCGTAGTCTGGTAATTGAGCATGATGTCATCCCCCATTGCCATGCCGATAATGAAGTTACAACCCGCCGTCGCCAGTAAAATCATCAGGTTTTCATTCTGGTTCTGATCGGCATCCGCATGGTTGGTGTAGCAGCAGTCACAGCCCATCGAAATGCCACTCAACTTGCCCATAAAGTGGTCTTCCAGACCGGCACGGATAATCTGCCGGTCGTTATAGAGATATTCCGGCCCGATAAACCCCACCACGGTATTCACCATAAAAGGATCATAGTGGCGCGCCAGGCCGTAGTTACGCGCCTCCATGGTGACCTGATCGGCACCAAAATGGGCACCGGCAGACAAGGCGGCCCCCTGCCCGGTTTCAAAATAGAGGCAGTGGTCACCAGCAATGCGATTGAACTCGGCCCCGACGGCGCGCGCCTCGTCCAGCATCGCCAATTCGACGCCAAACTCCTTCAACCCCTTCTCGCTGCCGCAAATGCTCTGGAAGATTAGCCCACCGGGTGCGCCACGGCGGATGGCTTCGATTTGCGTGGTGACATGGGCCAGCACGCAACCTTGCGTTGGGATCGAGAATTTGTCGATAACGCGGTAAATGGTATCCAGTACACGGCTCAGGTTATCCACATCATCAGTGACCGGATTAACACCGATCACCGCATCACCTACCCCAAAGGACAATCCTTCGTAAATTTGCGCCTCAATGCTCTGTATGCCATCGCGGGTATCGTTGGGTTGCAACCGGGCGCTGAACGTTCCCGGTAGGCCAAGGGTCGTATTGGCCTTTTTAATTACCGGTATTTTCTTGCCGCCGTAGATCAGATCGGCGTTGGAACAGATTTTAGCTACCGCGGCGATCACTTCAGCGCTGAGTCCCTTACGTAGCCAGGCAATATCATCAACGCTGCTCTCATCATCCAGGATATATTCGCGCAGTTCAGCGATAGTCCAGTTCTTGACCTTGGCATAGGCGGTTTCATTGATATCGTCCTGTATAAGGCGCGTCACACAGTCTTCTTCGTATGGGATCACCGGGTTCATCCGCAGATCCGCCACGCACATTTCCGATAAAACCTGTTTGGCCGCGACACGTTCTTGCGCACTCGCCGCCGCAACCCCTGCCAGCAGATCTCCTGAGCGCAGTTCGTTGGCTTTCGCCAAAACCTGCTTAACATCCTTAAACTGATACGATTTGCCAAATAGCTGTGTTTTCAGCTTCATAATTACGATCCCTCAGGAAGGAAATGCGAGTGACTTGATCGTCACCGGCACCACGGCACCATTAAACAAGGGGGCGCCGATATCAATGTAATCGCCGGTGCGGGTGATCACTTCGTCTATCACCGCCAGCTTTCGTTGAGCCAACAATGGCCGTAACAACATGCCGAGCGCCTTGCCAAAATCCTGACTGGCGACCACCAACAGTGGGTTTGTATTGGGATAAAGCAGCACAAAATTGCGCAATGCCGTAATGCAAAGTTGCACCGCTGCCGCATTTACCGGCAAGGACGCCGGTAACGCCAATGCATAGAGATCCGTTCCGGCATCGAGATCCCTCTGGTGCAGCGCCTGCTGCCAGCGCACCACCAAGGGGAGCGCCGCGTTCTCTTGCGGATGTACCACCGGGACATTGCGTAGTGGCAACACCACCGGATCCAGCCAGAGGGTACTGCCGGAGAGTGACAGCGTATGCGCACCGGCACCGATCACCGTCGCCCTTAGCGTCTGGCTGGGGATTTGCACCGGCAGTGCCGCGAACCCAGCGTGACGCCGGATCGCTCGCGCCAACAGCGGCCCAATGTCACCAAAGCGAAACAGATCGTCGTTCTGCGCGGTTCGAAAACACTCACCGACGCCCCCCGATAACGTCACCGCATACACATCGTCACAGGCGGGCAGCGCTTCCGTCATCAGGAGCCGTTTAGCCAGTTCAGAAGGTTGGCCAACCACGATTTCCCATAGCAGTTGGGCCATCCGATCCACCATCTTCTCCAGTTGACTAAGCGTGAGATGTTGCACATCCGTCGGGCTGCCAAACAGCGCATCGGCAAGCCATTGGCCTGGAGGGTGCGCTCGCATGACACGGCCCTGCGCGTCCGTTTCCAGTAATCGCCCCCCGACGTTAAGGCAAGCAGAGGCCTGGGTATGTCCGGCGTCAAACAGCACGTAGTTCGACGTTCCGCCACCAATATCAATATTCAGCACTCGCCCCAGCTTACGTTCTGACAACGCCTGAGCGCCCGAGCCAAAACCGGCGATCACCGACTCCAGATGCGGCCCGGCAGTGGCCACGACAAAGTCACCTAATCGCTGGGAGATCGCCATCACCGCTGGCCGGGCATTACCGGTCTTGGCGGTTTCACCGGTGATGATGATGGCACCGGAGTCTACGCTCGCAGGTTCGACCCCCGCCGCCTGATACTGGGCCAACACCAACGTCAACAGCTCGTCTTCGCGCAATTGCCCCGCAAAATCCACGGGCGTGAACAACACCGGGCTGTGCCAGACGATTTCACGCTTCACAAATTCATACTTAGGTACTTGGGAAATCGCGGCACGATTGACCAGCGACAGGCGCGAAAAAATCACCTGAGTGGTTGTGGTACCCACATCAATGCCCACGCTAAGCAGTTCGCGGATTTTCATAGCCAGACCGTCCTGTTATTTAGACTGCATATCACGAGGTGCGATACAGCATGACAATCTGTTCTTCGGTAACGGAGCGCGGATTCGTGCGAATACAGACATCCTGCATCGCCGCCTGGGCAAATCCGGCGAAATCTGCGTCTTTCCCCCCCATCCCCGCCAAATCGACATTCAGTTCTACGACATCAATCAACTGTTCCACCGCCTGAATGGCATCGAGATCGCTCCCTTGCTGCCCACTCAGCGCATAACCGATCTCGGCATAGGTTTGTTTGCAGACCAGACGATTAAAGTTCATCACTGCCGGTAGCATGATGGCGTTTGCCATACCGTGTGCCATGCCATAAGCCGCACCAATTTGATGAGCACAGGCGTGGCATACTCCCAATCCGGCATTGGAAAACGCCATGCCTGCCATATAAGAGGCCATCATCAGCGCTTCTCGGGCGACGATATCCTGCCCCTGCCCCACGGCCTGGGGTAACGCCTCGCCAATCAGGCTAATGGCTCGATAGGCCAAACTGCGGGTTAACGGCGTAGCATTGCTGGCCACATAGGCTTCAATCGCATGTGTCAGGGCATCAATGCCGGTAGTCGCGGTGATCGATGCCGGAACGCCCAGTGTCAGGCTCGCATCAATGATCGCCATATCCGGCAACAGCGCCGTATGCAATAAAACCTGCTTATGCCGCGATAACGCATTAATAATTACCGCAACCTGAGTGGCTTCAGAACCGGTTCCTGCCGTGGTGGGAATGGCAATCAACGGCAAACGCGGTACCAATCGGCTCTCTGGACGCAAATCCGACAAGGTCAGCGTGGGGTTGGTGGACAACACCGCCACCGCTTTGGCCGCATCCAGTACTGAACCTCCGCCCAAGGCCAGGATGCCGTCACAGTCTGCCTGCCGCAATTGCAGCATCGCCGCCAACACGTCACTGTCTATGGGCTCTCCCGCCGGACACGACCAGATTTCATAGGCCACGCCGCGCTTTTGCAGGCTCCGTAACACCCTTTGTGTCATCCCCATGAGGTGCAGGTTACCGTCAACCATCACAAACACCCGTTGAATACCGCGCTCCGCCAGCGCCTGCCCACTGCAGGCTGTGGCGCCCGGCCCTATCCGCGTCATGGGGGGAACGGCAAACTCTCTGACCTGACGGGCATTCACCATATCCAACGCCTGATAGATCGCCGCCTGTACCTTTTCGTCTGATGTGATATCAACTGACATAGCAACCCCCTGTTAGACAATGCGCAACGCCTCTACCATCACGCAGCGACGCAGGCGAACGAAAGTCCGGGCCGATGTCACGCCTTCTCCGGTTGGTGTGGTAATGGTCATAGACGTCCAGCCTTCACCACCGAATCCCAATCCAGCAATACAAGGCCCGTTTTTAACAAAAATACTGGTATTGATGGCATTGGCCATCTGATCAAGATGCTCAATATTGCGTGAGTGCATCGCTGCCGTATGATGACAGCCGCCCTCCAGCTTGACCGCCAGAGCAATCGCCTGCTGCACGTTAGACACCCGCACGACAGGCAGCACTGGCATCATCATTTCAGTAACGGCAAACGGGTGGCTGGCCTCGGTTTCGGCTAACAGAAGCCGAGTCTCGCTACTCACAGCCATCCCGATGGCGGCAGCAATCTTCGCGGCATCTCGGCCTACCCAATCGCGGCAGACCTGGCCTTTGCCGTTTTCATCAATATCCTTCAGCAGAAGGGGAAGCAGTTGCCCGACCTGCGCATCATTGAGCAGCACGGCCCGTTGCTGCTGCATGTCGGCCAGCAGTGCCTCAGCGACGCTATCCACCACGATCAACACTTTTTCGTCAGCACAGATCAGGTTGTTGTCAAAAGACGCGCCTTGCACGATAGCGCGCGCAGCGCGCGGAATATCGGCACTCTCATCCACCACCACCGGCGGGTTACCTGCCCCGGCGGCAATCAACCGTTTGTCAGTATGTTTGCGCGCGGCCTCCACGACCGCTTCCCCGCCGGTCACCACCAACAGACCAATGCCGGGGTACTTGAACAAACGCTGTGCCGTCTCGATATCCGCGTTGGCGACCGTAACCAGCAGATTCGCCGGCCCCCCGGTAGCCACAATCGCCTCGTTCAACAGGCTGATTGCTCTTTGCGATACCTTTTTAGCCGCCGGATGCGGCGCAAATACCACGCTGTTACCCGCCGCGATCATACTGATGGCATTGTTGATTACCGTCGCGGCCGGATTGGTTGACGGAGTCACGGAGGCCACGACGCCCCATGCCGCGTTCTCAATCAGGGTCAGACCGTTATCGCCAGTGAGTACTTGAGGTTGCAGGCATTCCACACCGGGCGTCCCCCGCGCCTGAGCAACATTTTTGGCATATTTATCGGCCACCCGCCCCATGCCCGTCTCTTCAACTGCCATCTCTGCCAGTTGCTGAGCGTATTGCTCACCAGCCTGACGGATAGCCGCTATCGCCCGCTGCCGCATGGCCACTGAGCGTAACGCCTTCTGCGCCTGGGTAGCCGCAGCAACCGCGTCATCCAGCGAGCTGAACACACCTCTGCCATTGCCCGGAGGCGGAGACGCCATCGACGGTGCGGTTCCCATACTCGCCAGTACGGCTTTCACCACCTGCTCAATCTCTTTCTGGTCAATACTCACCCTATGCCCCCATCGCTGCATTACTTGTGGAAAATGACCTGACTTTCCATTACGGCTTCATCCACAATGCCGATAACACTCAGATCAACCGGTGAAGACCCGCTCCGATTTGCACAGCGTGCGGAGCTGCCACTGACTACCAGCACCCATTCGCCGTTGCCAGCGCCAATACTGTCAGTGGCTACAGCACATTCGCCGCTCGGCTCGCCCTGGCGATTGATCGTTTCCACCAGCAGTAATTTGTCTTGTTCCAGACCGGCATGCCTTACGGTGCACACAATCTGCCCTATCACCACGGCCAGTTTCATGTTCGCCTCCTTGAGCCTGGCGATAAAAATCCCGAACCGCCCAGCAGACAGTAAAAAACCGCTGACTCAGCGTGACACCCAACGCCATGTCACGCTGACCACACCACCGCTAACGGGCTAGTCGATTGGGTTGTCGTTGGACATTCTGATGGGAAAAATTTCTTCCAAATCACCGTGCGGACGGGGGATCACATGTACAGAAACCAGTTCGCCAATACGTTGTGCCGCCGCAGCACCCGCATCCGTAGCCGCCTTGCAGGCCGCGACATCACCACGAACCATCGCGGTGACTAGCCCCCCACCAATCTGTTTCACGCCAACCAGCTTGACGCGAGCGGCCTTGACCATGGCATCTGACGCTTCAATCAGCGCCACCAGCCCTTTGGTTTCGATCATTCCCAATGCTTCCATGATGTATTCCTCATTGTGAGATCCCTCAATGGGACCGGTTTGTATAACCTGTTATTCAGCCGCTTCCAGCACAGCCTGAACCGGCTGAGCCACGACTTGACACTGGGTTTGCGCCACCAGTACCAGTTCGATAATGTCTCGGGCGCTGCACCCTCGGGACAAGTCATGCATCTGGGCATTCAAGCCCTGGAGCAGTGGCCCCAAGGCCCGATAGCCCCCCAGGCGCTGGGCGATCTTGTAACCGATATTTCCCGCTTCAAGTGAGGGAAAGACCATAACGTTAGCCCTCCCTGCTACTACGCTATCGGGCGCTTTCTGCTTGGCGACATCGACAGAAAAGGCCGCATCAAATTGCAGCTCACCATCAACACAGAGGCCCACCGCACGGGCACGCACCAACTCGGTAGCCTGTTGAACACAGGCCACATTGGGATGCCGGGCACTTCCTCGGGTCGAAAATGACAGCATGGCAACCCGGGCAGAGACGTCTGTGATGGCTTGATAGGTAGCCGCACTGCTCAATGCGATATCGGCTAACTGCGCCACCGTTGGCAGAGGGACAACGCTGCAATCGGCAAACCCCAAGGGTTCTCCTGGGCCTGGGGGCAACATCAGGAACAACGAGGAGAGCGTTCTGACGCCGGGTTGCAGGCCGATAACCTTCAGCCCGGCACGCAACACCGCCGCCGTGGACGATAAATTACCGGCAATGCACAGATCTGCCTTACCCGCCGCCAACATCGCCGCCGCGAACCACAGAGGCTGCTGCAGTTTTTCCGCACTGTTTTCCGGTGCCTTGGCACCAAGGCGATGACGCAGGCGTTGCTCAAACTCGACACGCCAGGCGGCCATATTCTCAGGGTCAATCACCGTGAGGCCGTCAATCGCCATACGCTGGCGATGGGCAAAATGCCGCAAGGCAAACGGATTAGCGATCAAGACCGGCAACGCCAACCCCTGATGCAACAGCGCGCTGGCCGCTTCCAATATCCGCACGTCAAAAGCATCAGGGAACACCACTCGGCGTGGCTGCTGCCGTGCCAGGCGGCGACAACGTTCAATCAACATACTGCCCTCCCTGTGTGCCGTTCAGCACGCCTGCCAATCTGCTGGCCAGGCCACATACAGAAAACGGACATGACCGGGGGTACCGAATTCGATACTGGAACCTTTGGGGATGAAGACCACATCACCCGCCTTGGCAACCAGCGTTTCGTCCTGCTGCCGGATATGCAGTTCCCCTTCCAGCACCAGGTCGATCTCGTCGTAGTTCAGCGTCCAGGGAAAGAATCCTTTCTCCCAGCGCATAAATCCCGCCGCCATGCTGCTGCCATCACGGGCGGTGATCAGATCGCTCAACCCCACCTGATGCTCAGTGACGCCATCAAAACGACCAAAGCTCACCGAAGCCCCGTCAACCACCTTGATGCCCCCTTTACCGGTCACCGAGCGGAAACTGGCCGGTACTGCCTCGCTGTTTGTCTGCATTGCCTGTGCGCGCTGTTCCTGCTCAACCTTCTCGATTAATTGCGATAACAGCGTTTCCGTCATGCTGCCTTCTGGCAGATGCGCAAGAATATGCTCGCGGATCCGCTGGCGTTCTGGGTTATGGCGAGGGGAAATCTCCGGCCCCTCTTCAGCCGGTGTTAGTTGCTCGCAAATACTGATACCCTGTTGCTCCGCCACCATGCGGGCCTCTGGCGTAATAATGCAATCGCGTAATACCACACAAATCTGCTGCTGCCCCTGTACCGCTGCGTCACGTACATCATTGGCGGTTATCAGTTTTTTCATCGCTGTTTTCCTCTCGCGGGTTACTCTGCGCGGCCAGAAACGCCTTGAATGCCGTCAGGCTGCCTGCATCAACGCTGTTAACCACAAATATTGGTGGCCTGAATCCATTTTCAGCCAGTAGGGTATAAACGTTTTCCACATCGGCATCGGCCACGTCCGCTTTGGTTATCACCGCAATCCGCTTCATATGAGGATAAATATCCAATAACCCACTCGGTATGCGACAGTGAGGATCGTTAGCCGCATGGACATAAATCAATAATTCACAATCGACCAAGGTACTAATCAGTGCATGGTATAAACGCGGGTGGCTGAAATACTCCCCCGGCGTGTCTATATCACCCAGATCATTAAATTCCACCGCCTGTGTTTTACGTGCCTGGGAATCATCCCCTTGCAAACGGTTAAACAGCGTGGTTTTTCCGGCGCCAACCGCGCCGACGAAAATAGCGCGCCTCATTATCTAACTCTGTGTGATTGAACAGACGGAATAATTCAGCCGTTGGCACAACCCATCCACCGTGTGTTGTAACGCCTCTTCCACCGCCCCTACTGAACCGTAAATAACCAGTGCTCCGGTGAAACGATCCAAAAACCCGATGTTCACATTGGCAGCTTTGGTCGCCAGGTCACCCGCTATCATTGAGGTTTCCCCTGGTGTCAACGTCATAATCCCTATGGCCTCGGCACCTGGAACGCCTATTTTTTTTGCCAGCTCATCCCCCGGATGTGCAATAACATGTGCCAGCGTCACCTGCTTACCAGGCACAAACTCCTGAATAATGCGTTCCTTTTCCATTGCACGACCCTCTTTATTTAAGGCGCTACTTCCCCATTTTCTTCGGCAGCTTTATTGCGTGCCTGTTTTTCCGCATGGGTTGCTTTATTCATCCGCTGTAATATCAGTGCGGCAATCAAGCCTACGGCGGCACACCCAAGCATAAACATAAAGACGTCGTGATAACCGGCCACGCCAGGTTTGTTATCAACCATATTGCCGACCATGGTGTAGCAGTAAATTTCAGGGAAATACGTCAGCAGCGAAATAAACCCGGCAGCCGTCCCCGTCACTTTGGTTGGAATATTCACCTCATCGATAATCGAGAAGAACACCGCGTTGGCCGAGTAAATAAATACGCCCAGTGCGATCATGTTTGCCAAGGCCATACCAATGAATTTCGCGTCGCCCGGCAAGAACACGTACACCAGAGTGAAAACAATCATCCCCATGAAGGCATAGATCATAAAACGGGTTCGGGATTTGCAACGGTCAGCCAAGTGGCCACCGATCAGGCCGCCCAACGCGAACAGCACATAGGCGCGGATAACGCTGGCCACCGCGACTTCGGCACCGCCCATGTTAAACACCTGGGTCAGATACGGGGTCACCATGCCAAAGCCGATATAGATGGACCACATGCAGAAGGTCACCGTCCCCGCCAGCCACATAGTTGGCATTTTCAGTACGAAGGCCATATCTGCCAGACGGAAGTTGGACTTATCCCCTGCCTTGGCCTCGTCTTCAAACACAAACCAGGCAACGACACCGGTCAGGATAGTCACAACAGAATAGAAGATAATTGTGGCGCGCAACCCTTCGACCCCCGCACCAAACTTGGAAAACAGCGGCACAGACAGGAAGCCCAGCACAATCGAGGTTAACCCTTTGCCCAAGAACCAGTAACCATAAAGACGCCCTTGTTCGGCGCTTTCACCCAGAGTACGGATGATACGTACACAGACGGCCCAGAAGGTAAACACGGTGGTCACAGCCCAAAGCGCATGCAGTAATACAATCATGGTGTAGGAAGGGAACGTCGCGTAATAGAACCCCGAAATCCCGGTTGAAACCAGAGAAAACGTCATTAATTTACGCGCAGAAAAACGGTCCGCGGCCCATCCTCCAGGCAGATACAGCAAAAAGTTGACTAACCCATAGGCCGTCATCAAAAAGCCCAATTGGGCATTAGTTGCGCCGGTTGCCTGTTGCATGGCGTCATAATAGGTTTCACGCAGATAAGGAAGCTTATAAATAGCACTCCCCGCTACGCCACACAGAATCAGTGCAATCCACTTCTTCCAATTGCTTTGCATTTTACGCCCCCAACTATTCTCAAAAACAACCTTGTTGGCAACCATAAATCAGACATAGGGCTGCCGTTATTAATCCAGCGATACATTGCGTACAAATATCGTTTTATTTCATCAGTGACTTAACGATTAAAATCAACCGCAATAGAAATGCTTACCGCAATAAATAAATTTACCCTTGCCTTATAATATCCCCGGACAATCACCGTCCCTATTCACGGCTGATTATCATGATTGGAAATTTGATGCTGAACTAAAAAACATTGCCCTCTCCGTGAGAGAAACCGCATTAATTTGCAACCAATCACAAATCACGTGTCGAAGATAAAAAAACGTTCCACTTTGAACCTGCGGCGTGATAATTCATTTCACCTTGAAACGCTCTTGGCGATCCGCTGTGTCAGTGAAAAGCCCGCGCTACACCCCGATAACGCTGGGCTGTTTCTTTTATAAGCCCAGATGATGGGCGGTCACCGTGGCGGCCAGCACATCCTTGGCCTGGACCGGGAATGGCATATTGTGAATAGTTTCCCCTTCGGCACAGGCCGCTTCTGCTACGTCTTGGAGTTTATCCAGGTTCAATTCTTTTACCCCCATCATGTGCAGATTGGTGGGCAGGCCTACAGAGCGACAGAAATCAAGTACGGTATTGATTTCACTCATCGCGGCGTTTTCCAGAACCAACTGCACCAACGTGCCAAACGCCACTTTCTCGCCATGGTAAAGATGATGGCACTCCTCAAGCTTGGTCAGTCCGTTGTGGATGGCATGTGCCCCAGCCAGGCCGCTGCTTTCAAAACCAATACCGCTGAGATAGGTATTGGCCTCAATGATATTCTCTACCGCCTTTGAACAGCAGCCGTTTTCTACCGCCACCTTGGCTTTCAAACCATCCTCCAGCAGCGTTTCATAGCACAACCGGGCCAATGCCTGAGCGGCTCGGGTCGGTGCACCACCTGCCATGGTTTTTTTCCCTGAGGTCATGTTGGCTCTTGCTTCGAAATAGGTAGATAGCGCATCCCCCATGCCGGAAACCAGTAAGCGAACCGGGGCACCGGCGATTACCTTGGTATCCATCATCACCATATCAGGGTTTTTCGGGAAGATAAGGTATTCACTGAACTCCCCTTCAGGGGTGTAAATAACCGAAAGTGCACTGGTTGGCGCATCAGTAGAGGCAATGGTGGGCACGACAACCACCGGGATCTTGCGGTAAAAACCGACCGCCTTGGCCGTGTCCAGCGTTTTCCCCCCGCCAACCCCAATGATCACATCGCTGTGCTGTTGAACACAGATATCAATAATGCGTTCAATTTCGGAGCGTGAACACTCTCCCTGGAAAGTATTCATTGCCAGCGGCAAATCATGTTGTTTAAAACTTTGCTTTATCCTGTCGCCGACCAATTGAGTGACAAACTCATCAGCAATAACCAGCGGTTGGCCGCCCATCGTTTTCACATAGTGAGCAATATTACTGAGTACCCCTTCACCCTGAACATATTTGCTTGGACTAATAATGATTTTATCCATGGATACCGTCCATATAGAGGTCTATGTCAAATTAAGGTTTGCGCCTCTCTCCCCCGTTAATGCGTGAGGAGGGCGTCGAAACAGCATAAGTCTGAGGCCTTTTTTCACCACACCTGTGCAGAATTCCAGTGTGTGAAGCATGATAAGAGCGACATAACCTTCAAGTTTCCGGCACTGTTTTCGTCAGATTATGGAGAAGATCACATCCTGAGGTGAACAAAACCTAAAAAGTTCCATTATGAAACCGTTACGCGTAGGTACCGTTTCATTTCGGACCATTCTCCCCCTTAATTGCACCCGCCAGTTTCCAAAAATATTATCGATGTTATCAACTCACTCCCTGCGATTTATTCAAGGCAGCATAATGAAAAAAATGATTAACGAAATTGAGGATCTGGTTAAAGAACAAATGGAAGGGATGGTCATGGCGCATCCTGAGCTGAAGATCAGCTACCAGCCCCGCTATATGTGGCACGAGCAATCGCCAGGGCAAGTCGCGTTGATTTCTGGCGGTGGCAGCGGCCACGAACCGCTTCACGCAGGCTTTATTGGCCGTGGGATGCTCACCGGTGCCTGCCCTGGCGAAGTATTTACCTCACCGACGCCCGATCAGATGTATGAATGCGGGCACAAACTGAACAGCAACGAAGGCGTCCTGTTCTTTATCAAAAATTACACCGGTGACGTCCTCAACTTTGAAACCGCCGTGGAGCTGCTGCATGCGGATGGCATCGCGGTAGGTACCGTACTGATTGATGATGACGTTGCCGTCAAGGACAGCCTGTACACCGCGGGCCGACGTGGCGTAGCCGGTACGGTTCTGGTTGAAAAAATCGTGGGTGCGGCGGCGGATAAAGGCTACAACCTGAGCGAATGTGAAACCCTGGCTCGCCGCATCAATAACGCCACCCGCTCCTTTGGTGCCGCCCTTTCCGCTTGCGTCGTTCCTGCGGCAGGCAAACCCTCATTTGCACTGGCAGAAGACGAGGTGGAATTCGGCGTGGGCATTCATGGTGAACCTGGCATTGAACTCAGCAAATTTACTCACGCCGACGCGCTGGTGGACAACATGTTCGCCCAGTTGATCGATAACACGCCTTATACCCGTTATCACCATTACTGGGATCGTACCGCCGGGCAGTGGAAAGATGTCGAGGTGACCACAACCCCTTTTGAGGCGCAACAGGACTATATTGTCTTAGTGAACGGCCTGGGAGCCACACCGGAATCCGAACTGTACGGTGTTTATCGGCGGGTCGTACAGAACTGTGAAAAGGCGGGTTTACGCATTGCCCGTCGTTTGGTCGGCAACTATTGCACTGCGCTGAATATGGAAGGGGTCTCCATCACGCTGCTAAAGGCGGATCAGGAGATGTTGATGTTATGGGATGCGCCAGTCAATACACCGGCGTTACGTTGGGGTTGTTGAGGAGAAAGCGATGCTGATTGAAAAGACTGACATCCTGGCGTGGTTGGCGCAGTGTGCTGCCACTTATGCCGAGCAAAAGGACTTTCTGACCGAGCTGGATCGCGATATTGGCGATGCTGACCACGGCTTGAACATGAACCGAGGTTTCCAGCACGTAGCAGAATTACTGCCAACGATTGAACGTCACGACATAGGTACGATCTTCAAAAATACCGGGATGACGCTGCTGTCTAGCGTGGGCGGTGCCAGCGGCCCGCTGTATGGCACCTTCTTTATTCGCGCCGCTTCCGCTATCGGAGCCCGTACCGCACTGAACTTGAGAGATTTACTTGATGCCATGAGCGTTGGCGTTGAAGGCGTCGTGGTTCGCGGCAAGGCCGATCTGGGCGACAAGACCATGATTGATGTCTGGCTTCCGGTACTGGAAAAAGCCAAACAGGCACTGGCTGACGGCATGGAGCCCGAGCAAGTCCTGGCCTTGATCGATACGACCGCCGATGAGTGTGTTGTCAGCACCATCATGATGCAGGCGAAAAAAGGCCGGGCCAGCTATCTGGGGGAACGTAGCATTGGCCATCAGGATCCGGGAGCCACATCGACAATGTTAATGCTCAAAGCGCTGCAGCAAGCAATAAAGAGGAAGTAACTCAATGGTCGGAATTGTTATCGTCTCGCATAGTCGGCAATTAGCGGAAGGAGTGGCCGAGCTGGCCACGCAAATGACGCAAGGCAAGGCGGCTATCGCCCTTGCTGCCGGTGTGAATGATCCAGAGCACCCTATCGGCACCGATGCCATCGCTATCATGACAGCCATCGAGGCGGTCTATCATGAAGATGGCGTAGTGGTGCTGATGGATTTGGGCAGTGCGCTGCTCAGCACCGAGATGGCGCTGGAACTGCTTGATGATGAAGTACGCAGCCGGGTATTCATGTCTGCAGCGCCGTTAGTGGAAGGCACTCTGGCGGCAGTCGTTGCAGCCGCCGCCGGATTGACGGCCCAACAGGTCTTGCAAGAGGCCGAAGCCGCGCTGGAGGCAAAACAGGATCATCTTGGCGTAGCGGTCCCTTCCGTATCAATGACGGTCACTTCACCAACGTCTGAGTTCACCAGCAAGACACTGCGAAGCGCATGGCGCGTCGCCAATCCTCATGGTTTACACGCGCGCCCCGCCGCCGCCATCGTTGGCGCGTTAGCGGGTTTGGATGCAGAGGTGTGGCTGGAGCGGGATGGACAACGTGTTAACGCGCGTAGCCTGAACAGTATCGCGAAACTGGCCGTCAAGCTGGGCGATTTTATCGATTTTGTCTCCTCGGGCCCACAGGCCAACGAAGCGGTAGCCGCCTTCAATACCCTGGCTCAGAATCATTTCGGCGAAGCGCATCTGCTGACTGAGGCCGCAAGCGAACCCGCCGTTGAACCTGACAGTCAGCCAGAACACTCGATTACCGATGCTATCAGGGGGATTGCGGTCAATGCCGGAATTGCACGCGGCCCCGCAGTGATTTTCACCGCGGTAATGCCCCAGGTTCCTGAGCGCCCTTACGCAGGAAAAGAGGAGGAATCTCATGATATTAACCAGGCGATAATGCACGTACAGCAACAGTTGCTTCAGCAGGCAAAAGGACCACAAGGTGATATTTTTCATGCTCACAGCCTGATGCTGACCGACCCAGAGTTGCTCGCTCGCGTACAGCATGCAATCTCGCAAGGGCAGATAGCCCCCGCGGCCTGGATGAACACCATGCAGCAGTTAGCGCAGGAATATGCCCAGGCTGATAGCCCGTATCTACAGGAACGGGAAGCCGATGTTTGGGATATCACCCGCCAGGTGATGTGCCATCTGACCGGTAGCGCGCCACAACGTTTGTCATTAACCGAGCCTGGCATCGTGCTGGCAAGGGATCTGATGCCTTCAGACGTGGCCAATCTAGATAAGGAGCACGTGCTGGCACTGTGCCTGAGCGAGGGTGCGAAAACCTCTCACAGCGCCATTCTGGCGCGTGCCATGGGGATCCCCGCCGTGGTCAGGGCGCGCGGTTGCCTGGAACAGGTGCAGAGAGGACAGGAGGTGGTCCTGGATGGCTTCAGTGGCCTGCTTTGGTTAGCCCCTGATGAAACCACGATGCAGGAACTTGAGATGCAGCGCACTGAGTGGTTGGCGCAACGTAAACGCCAGCAGCAAGCCGCGGCTCAACCCGCCATCACGCAAGACGGCCAAGCCGTGCAGATCCTGGCCAATATCGGTGGCCCCGAAGACGTGACAGCCGCGCTGGCCGCAGGGGCCGAAGGGGTGGGCCTATTCCGTACCGAGTTCCTGTTCCAGGCGCACGATACCCTGCCTGACGAGGAACGGCAGTATCAGATATACCGCGACATCGCCGCCGCCTTTGGCAATAGGCCGTTAACTATCCGTAGTCTGGATGTCGGCGGTGATAAACCGCTGGCCGCCTTCCCGCTGGCACAAGAGGAAAACCCCTTCCTCGGCCTGCGCGGTGTCCGGCTTTGTCTGGCGCATCCTGAATTGTTAATCACCCAACTGCGTGCGGTGTTACGTGCCCATGCTGAACAGCCCAATATTCAGTTGATGATCCCGATGATTGCCACCGTAGAGGAATTCAGATCGGTGAAAGTATGCGTTGAACAGGCTCGTCAGGCACTGGCGTTGCCTCTGGAGCCCAGGCTGGCGCTGGGGATTATGGTAGAGGTGCCTGCCGCGGTATTAAATGCCGACGTGCTGGCTCAAGAGGTCGATTTTTTCTCAATCGGTACTAACGATTTAACCCAATACGTGATGGCAGCCGATCGGGGAAATAGCGCCGTAGCAGCACTGGTCAATTACCATGAACCTGCGGTGATCAAAGCCATCGAACTCACCTGCCGAGCCGGGCAATCCGCCGGGATCCCGGTCAGCATGTGCGGAGAAATGGCAGGCGATACGGCCGTAACGGAATTATTACTGCGGTTGGGCCTGACCAAATTCAGTGCCAGTGCTTCCATGCTGCCCGCCTTGAAGGCTCAGGTCCGTGAAAGCCGCTTTTTTCAGGAGGCGTAATCATCATTAATTCAGGTCAACAGGTTTAATTTAATTTCATCTTTATTATCGTTAAAAGGAGTGCCTGCTTAGGAATGTATTAATACGTTGTATTAACAGAAGCACCAGGGAATTAACTTCACCAATAAAAACATCATTAAAAATGATAAAGGCACGCTTGCGCCTAAAGTAAAACCACGCGTTTAACACTTTCAAAAAAAATAATGCCACACGTTTTTTAATTGCTTTATTCAGTTATTCAACAATGGTTTTTTATATTCTATGGAGTGCATGACTATGAAATTTTACACTGAACCCGCCAAACAACTGCCGGTTCTGATTGAAACGGACGTCCTGGTGGTCGGAGGCGGCCCTTCGGGTATTGCGGCGGCAATCAGCGCGGCTCGCGAAGGGACCAAAACCGTATTGATGGAAAGGTTCGGCTGCTTCGGCGGCATGATGACCACCGCTGGCGTTGAATCCATTGCCTGGTGGCGTCATGAAAACACGGTGGAATCAGGTGGTCTGGCTAAAGAAATCGAAGAGACGGCCAAAACCATGGGGGCAACCAGCCCAGAACCACAATCCATCAGCCAGGCGATTAATGCCGAACAATTCAAAATCGTCGCCGATCAGATGCTGGAAGACGCGGGCGTTGAGCGTCTATTGCATATTACCGCTGTTGGCGTCATCAAGGAGAACACCCACTTAAAAGGGATCATCACCGAGAGCAAGTCTGGCCGACAGGTCATTCTGGCCAAAGTGATCATCGACTGTACCGGTGATGGCGATATTGCCGCCCAGGCGCAAGCGCCCTTTGTCCAACCAGATAAAGACAGCGTAATGAGTGTAACGACCGTCTTTAGCTGCTCCAATGTCAATAAAGCCCGCTTTATGGCAGACATTGAACTTACCCAACCCAAATACGGTGACTGGGGCACAGACGAAGAAAACAAGAACTGGTCCTATGACGTACACGAGTCCTGCCGGGAAATGTTCAGCCCCTACCTGGGTAAAGTGTTTGCCAAAGGGAAAAAAGCCGGTCTGGTGCCGAAAGACGTTACCCTCGGTGGCAGTTGGAGTACGGTGACCGAATTTGGGGATGCCAACTACATGAACGTGGTCAGTATCCCCAAAATAGACTGCACCGACGTTTTCGATCTGACCCGTGCCGAAATCGAGGGCCGCAAGCAGGCACTTTACGCCATCGAAACGCTGCGTCAGTTCCAACCCGGTTTTGAGAATGCCACGCTCAAGAACTTTGGTATGACCGTCGGAACCCGCGAATCACGGCATATCATTGGCCGCACACGCTTGACGGAAAAAGATATCTGTCATCAGGGACGCCACGCAGACAGTATTGGCATCTTCCCGGAGTTTATCGATGGTAATGGCCAGCTGAAATTGCCTTTGCAACCCCACTATTTCCAAATTCCTTACGGTGCCATGGTGCCGCAACATGTCGAGAATTTATTAGTGTGTGGCCGCGCCATTGATGCCGACCCATTTGCCTACGCCACCATCAGAAATATGGGTTGCTGCATTGTGACTGGCCAGGGTGCCGGGGTTGCTGCCGCAGTGGCAATTAAGGATAACCAATTAGTGTCTTCTGTAAATATTAAAAAAGTACAAGCACGTCTTGAGGGGAATGGGGTGAAGGTTTTCTAAATACCATGTGAAATGAAAAGAGTCTTTTCATTATAGGACAGACAAAAATGAAAAAAGAAAATAGACATAAACAGCCGACGTTTACTGAATCTCTACTACCGATATTATTTATGGTTTTTGTTTTATCCGTGGGCATTGGCGTACTTAGCTGGCCTGCCAGCGTCTGCCTGTTATTATCTGCCGCCTTCACTGGGGCAATCGCGGTGATAAGACTGGGTTACGATTGGGATAGCATACAGCAATTTATTGTCGATAAGATTGCTGCAGTTATGCCGCCGGTGCTGATCGTTATTTTTGTTGGTTTCATGATTGCCACCTGGAGTTATGCGGGGACCCTGCCGATGATGGTTTATTACGGCATGCAACTGCTCGATCCCTCTTACCTGTTTGCCATTGCCTTTGTTCTGAATGCCATTCTGTCTTATGTTTCTGGGGCATCCTGGGGGTCAGTGGCTTCCATCGGTGTGGCACTGATCGGCATCGGTGTCGGTCTTGGTGCCAACCTGCCGATACTGGCAGCGGCCATCGTCACCGGTGCCTATTTCGGCGACAAACTCTCGCCATTATCTGATACCACCAACCTGACCTCGGCGGTCACCCAAACCAAACTGTATGACCTGATTAAATACCTGCTATGGACCACACTCCCGGCGACAGCCCTCAGCATCGTGTTCTTCTTGTTCCTGGGCTTTAACCAACCGAGCCAAGGCGCCATCTCTGCCGATAGCCTGCAACTGCTGGTACAACTGCACAGCCTGTTCAAGTTTGGCATCCTGCCGCTATTGCCAATGCTGATCATCCTGGCTTTCACCTTTATGCGTCTGCCGACGGTGCCAGCACTGCTCAGCAGCGCATTGGTGGCCGTATTGGTTGGCTGGCTGTACCAGGGTTTCCCGCTGATCGAAGGCGTCAGATCCACCATGGGTGGCTTCAAGATGCATATGATTGGTGCCGATCCGGGCCAGGTACTGTCATCGGTTAAAGAACTGCTGGAGCAAGGTGGGCTGAATAATCAAGGGGGCTTTATTGCTTTCATTATTTGCGCCATGGGCTTTGCCGGTATCCTGACCGGTACCGGTATGATGGATGTGGCATTGCGCGGGATCACCGGCAAGATCACCAATGGCTTCAGCGCCATTATGTCCAGTGGCTTCGTCTGCATCGTCATCAACATTCTGACCGGTTCCGATGGCCTGAACAAAATCATCGTCTCTGAACTGATGTCGAAGACATTCCTGCAACTGAGAATGCATCCGCTGGTACTGGCACGTACTCTGGAAGATTTCGGAACCATGAGCGCTCCGATTATTCCATGGTCCGCCGCCGGATTATACATGGCGACCACCTTGGGCGTACCGACCTTCAGCTATATGCCTTACTGTATCTTCTTCTACAGCTCCATGGTCTTCGCCGCGATTTATGGCTTCACGGGCTTTAAAATCAAGAAAATCGATGATAAAGAAGCCGATGAATTGGCCGCAGAGCGTGGCATAGTGCTGGCGCAATAACACGCACTAAGCGACATCCTCAATACAATAACGAGACATCCGGTAAGCCAGCGCTTGCCGGATGTCTTTTTTAGTGCGCAGCGCGCAAATTCCCGCTAATGAAAAACCCCCGCAGACGGCGTGGTCTGCGGGGGTTGGCTTAATAATCCGCGAGTAACGGGCGTTAGTGAATGCGCGCGCCCTGACTGACCAACGTCGCTTGCAGTGCCTTGATGTCGATATCGCGCACCTTGACGCCTTGCTTGATAGACTCTGCCGCTGCAGTGCCAGCCCCTTGTCCGGTAACCGCACAACACATCATATTGCGCATTGAGGTATGGGCTATGACACCGGCCGAAATACAGCGTCCTGCCACCAGCAGGTTATCGACCACGTTTGGCAGCAAGCAGCCAAAGGGGATCTGGAAGTAGTGCCCGGTCGTCGGCAGGATCAGATAGCCACTACCGTCGATAAACTCCGGGAAGATGCCGATACTGTCGTCACAGCGGCCCTGCTGCAATACGTATTCGTCAGTGACATGCACTTTGCCGTCAATCAGGCGTGACTCACGTGTGCCCAACGTCATGCCGAAGTTACGCAGTTTGGCCTTTTCAAAGCCTGGCACGTAATGACGTAGCGCATCAATGGCCCACAGGGCCTGCTGACGTCCCGCAATCTCAGCCTGGGTTAAATCCCAGACGTCGGTACAGTCATAACCAAAGGCATACACCATATTAAGCTGCAACGCTTCCCCGGCCTCGGTAAAAGAGGACCAGGTTCCGGCAATGGCGGAAGCATCGCCAGGAATAACCCCTTCTTCCTGCGCGCGCGTGAAGATGTCCTCCATGTAAGGGCTGAACATATCATCTTCTTTACCCGTCGTCTGAATGGTCCAGTTTTTGCCCCAGTCGGCATAGGTTGGCCTCAGCTCTTCACGCACGAACCGTTGAAATTTTTCAACATCAACACCCGCACAGTGGAACATCACGGTAACGCCCATCAGTTGATCTTTGGGCCGTTGGTGATAAGGCGCTCCAGCGAGGGCCGCAACATCCGCATCACCGGTACAGTCAACAATTCGCTGGGCCAGAATAGCCCCCCGTCCTGACTTCGACTCCACAATCACACCGGTCAACGTGTCCCCTTCTTTGATAACATCCACCACCCACGCATGGTATAGCGGCGTCACCCCCGCTTCAGCAATCATCTTGTCGGCCACCACTTTAAAGCCTTCTGAATCGATCACCTGGCTGATGGATTGCGGTTCCGGCCGCGTAAAGCCCAATGCCTGGGCGCGAATCTCATATTCACGGCCAATCCCTTCACAATCCACCGTACCTGGATGACGATACCAGGCAAAACTTTCAACACCGACCTGCGTCAACACGCCGCCTAAGCAGCCATAGCGTTCGACGATCAGCGTTTTGGCACCGGTACGCGCCGAAGCGATTGCCGCCGTCAGTCCTGCAGGACCGCCCCCAACGACCAGGACGTCCGTTTCCGCGATAATTGGGATTTCTTTAGTTGGTTCAATCATTGTCTTCATCATTTAATTCTCTCTGGAGGGAAATCGGACCTCACAAGGCAAGGTCAAAATCTCGGCGTTTAAACAGACGACTCAGGCTGAGCCCCCACTTGACCTTCCTGGTCTGCAATAACCGGCGTCATCACATCCAGATAGATTTTGCCGTTATCGCAGGAAGCCGGGAAACCATGAGGGAAATCCTGATTAATCTGTTTAATAAAGCTGTGCACGACG
This sequence comes from Serratia fonticola, assembly GCF_006715025.1. Lineage (NCBI taxonomy): Bacteria > Pseudomonadati > Pseudomonadota > Gammaproteobacteria > Enterobacterales > Yersiniaceae > Serratia > Serratia fonticola. The sequence continues at coordinate 2,760,906 of NZ_VFMK01000001.1, read as the reverse complement.
ATATAGATAACGAAACACAGTGGAAATGCGGTCAGAATTGACACCGTCTGCAACGGCTTAAGACTCTGCGGATTAATAAAATAGAGTGAGAGCGATACTATCCCGGCCAGAATCAGCCAGAACGCGATATTCCAGTGCGCCGGAGATTCATCCGCTGCCAATCTTTTCTGAGTGGTCGCCGCCAGTGAATACCCCACCGCGCAGTGCCCGGTAATATAGGAAATCAGGGTAATCAGGCCGAAAGCGAAGATAAATGCCGTGCCTAACGGTAATTGCTCCAACATGGTATAGACAACGGCACCGCGTCCCTTCTCTGCCATAATGGCAATCAGGTCAATACCGCCTTTCATCTGCATTTCAATGCCGAAATTCGACAGCACCATGTAGAACACCATACATCCTAACGAACCGGCTACCAGGCCGCCTAAAACCAACTCACGGATGGTCCGCCCCTGGGATATTTTGGCAATGAACAACCCGAATGGCAGGGAATAAACCACCCACCATGAGAAATAAAAAATGGTCCAACTTTGTGGGAATCCACCTTCTCTAATCGCATCGGTCTGCAAACTCATATAGATAAAGTTTTGCAGCATTAATCCCAATCCATCGACGGATTGATTAAGAATAAAGGCCAACGGCCCACAGACGGCAATACACGCCAGCATGATCACATCGGCTTTGACATTCCAATCACTCAATACCGACACACCCCGTTTTAAACCAAAGATCAGGGCAACCAGCGGGATAAAGGTCCAAAGGAAAATTACAAAGGTATCGATAAAGGCGTTATTACTTTCCCATCCCATCACATAGACGATAGCGTTTGAAATCAGTGGTGTGCCCAGAGCAAGTGACGTCATCACGCCACCCAACAGGCCGAACATAAACAGAAAATTGATCAGATGCCCAGCGGCCCCATCCACACGCTTGCCCAGTATGGGGCGGGTGAACTCGCTGATTTTTAACGCCGACTGTTTGCGAACATGCAAAAAATAACCAATAGGAACAGCACTGGCGATATACCAGGCCCAGGCCGAAGGCCCCCAATGGAACATGCCGTAGGCCGAAGCCCAACGCGCCGCATCGATAGAGCCGGGAGCCAACCCCAAGGGGGGTGACTGGATGATATAGATCCACTCCACAGCCCCTAGATACAGCACGCTGCCGCCAGTGCCTGAAGTAAAGATCATCCCCAACCAGGTGAGGGTAGAGAACGCCGGTTTTTCTCCCTGAACCCCCAACACCAGATTGCCATAGCGGGAACCGGCCAGAAAAAGACAGAACAGAATCACAGCAAACGTGCACAATAGGAAAAACCACCCTAATTGCCCGGTAGTGAAGGCATGGACGTTCTCTAATACCTGCCCGCTGCGTTCTGGCTCAGAGATAAAGACCACGATCATCAGCAGCGTTAAAATTGTGGCTGGCCAAAATACCGCCTTATCAATTTCACCGTTGCGCTCTGGAGTTAAAATTTTATTTTCCATAAGCCCTCTCTCAATAAAACCATTTGCCAGTGACGGCGATGGATATTGTTTTTATATTAATGGCAGCGCCAATGGGCTCGGCAGTGCTTTACCTCGTTGGGAGGCCAGAAGTTGATTACTTACGCAACTCGGCATACAAGCAGGCCAGAACCAAAAGCACTCTGTGAGACACTAGACAATTAAGGTAATAAAGGGAGAAAAAGGTTTCACAATGGAACATAATAAAAAAAGAGTGATTCATTTTGGAACGGTATTCTCAGGAAAAGAATACCGTTATTATTCGCGTTATATTACTGTGTTCGCATCAAGAAACTGTCGCCTGCAAACCGTATTTGTTGATTTTCCGCCACAGGGTGGTACGCCCTATTTTTAATGCTTTGGCCATCTCGTTCATCTTGCCGCCATACAACTCCCAAGCATGCTCAATAGTTTGTCTTTCCACCTCATCCAATGACAATAACGGTGGCAGCGTTCCCCCCGCGCTGTTATGCAGATTGTTTTTTATTTCGTCTGGCAACGCATCAAAATAGATAACGTGCCCTTTACGATGCAGCAAAATTTTTTCTATTTTGTTCTTTAATTCGGAATTATTCCCTTTCCAGCTGTAGTTCATCAGCGCTTCCATGGCCTTATCGTCAATAGAGATATAGGTGTTATTGGCTTTGCCATGCTCGCTTATTAATGTCTGGATAATATGCTGCACATCCTCTTTACGGTTCCTTAAAGGTGGGATATCAATCTCATGAATAGAAATCTCATAATAGAGTTGCCGACTAAAACGATTTTGCGAAACATAAAGACCCAGATCGGATTGGGCACTGGCAATAAGCTGGAAGTTTACCGGGATCAAACGCTGGCTATCACTACGCATGACCAAGCCCGTTTTAAGCATTTTCAATAAGGCGCTCTGCAACGTCGGCGGCAGATATTCGATATTCTCCAGATACAGTGTGCCACCATGGGCAAGCTCGAACTTGGACGGCAGCCCTTTGTCTTCGTCATAGCCCAGTACTTCTTTTTCCATGTTTTCGGGATGCAACATACCGCAATTTAGAGTGATAAATGGCCCGGTTTTGAACTCGCTCTCGTTATGTATCGCCATGGCCAGCCCCAGCTTACCCACGCCCTCCTCCCCGTACAGCAGGATCGGCACTCTGGATTTTACCGCACGTTTGGCCACCGTGATGACATGCCGCATCTTCTTGGATACCGCAGGGAGGTTTTCAAAGGTGATATTGGCGCTGCGACCAATCTGCCGCTGGGCCAGCTCACGAATTTTATCCAAGGGGTGGGAGAGTAATAGGAAACTGTTATCGCTTAAAGGACGCAGGGTGACTAACGCTTCAATAAATTCCCCCAACACCTCCACCGTAATCTGTTTACGCACCAGTTTCACCCGTTGCTCGATCCCCGCCATGATAACCGGCGAGAAGCGAATCACGTGATGTACGTTTTTCCCAATGATGTCATTCACCGGCAGATTAAACGCCTTGGCCGCCTGGGGATTAATCATGGTGATGATCATATCTTCATTCCAGGCCAGCAAGCCATCATCCATACACTCCAGGACGGCGTTCCGTTGGCAAAGGACATTGTTGGTACTGAGTTGCTCACTGGTGATATGTAACCGCAATTCAACCTCTCTTGCACAGGCGTTGGCGATCATCAGGCTTTCTTTGCTGTGCAACTCTGCACGTTTAAGCAGCAGGATCGCGCCACATTTTTTGCCGTTCAGGTCAAAGAACGGCGCAGCGGCGCAAGCGTAAGGATGCAAATGTTTGTTGTAATGCTCTGCGGTAAGCAGCTCTACCGGCGCATTCTGGTCCAGACACAGGCTGATGGCATTGGTACCAATAATGCCCTCGTTCCAGAAACAGCCCTTTTTCAATCCCAACTGATTAAGTTCATCGATCAGAGCCGGATGCCCTACCAGCGATAGCATGCACCCGTTATCGTCGGTGACCGCCAGTATCATCTCTCCGGGTTCAGCTAACGCGTAGGTATCTTCAATCACGATCCCGGCCACCAGGATCGTGGTACGGTGACGGTGCAGGAGCGAGTTAAGGGTATATCCGGAAACAATGTGGGGTTTCATCCACTTATAAGGGCTGGATTGTTTACAACAACGCTCCCAGGATTTCAGTACCGGAGAAGACAAAAATTCGGGGGCAACCCAATGATGTTTTTGAAAAAAATCCCACCTTTTTTTAAGTTCGATTTGAGCTTCCATTAATCACCTCGGACCTGGCTTATGAATAAGAAATGCTTATATTAAAATCCTTTTCATTATTATATTTTTGTGGGAGATAATTCCGATACTACATGACTGCCACCCGCAAATATTGATATTCCGCATAAAAATGCTTTCTTCATATCCCTGGATAATGAATTCCCGGCAACCATGCCCAACACGAAGACGTCTTTATCCCAGTTTTATGATTAATATCAATGGGTTTGCGTTACTTTGTTAAGTTCATTTCCAGGCGGTTAGCCATTACGCTTTAGTGAGGCGAAAAGAAAGCCTGAGTTTACTCTCTTGTTCATTTTATCTACTAAAGTAAATCCTATATGTCCTTCAGTAAGCGGATTAGAAAACGTCCGGCTAGCGATATCCATTGTCTGATGACTATTTTGTTATGAATTATTATTCAATATCTTATCATCACGAAGTTAATTTACCGGCTATTTGCGCTGTGGGCTTTGCCGAGTGAAAAATAAAATAGAAAGCCCTACTTCCATTAACCCGATTGTTGAAAACAATCCAGGAGCATTGGCGCTCTCCTGGATTGCCGCCATTCATCCTAGTCACGGATACAGAAATCGCTCATATGTTCAAGAGCGCGGATCATCGCCGAGTGATCCCACTGGCTGCCCCCCAACGCGGCGCAGGTGCTGAAAAGCTGCTGTGCCATCGCGGTGTTAGGCAGGTTCAGTTGCAGTTCACGGGCCCCTTCCAACGCCAGATTTAGATCCTTCTGGTGTAATGCAATGCGGAACCCCGGTTCAAAGGTTCCCTTGACCATACGCTCACCATGCACCTCGAGAATTTTCGACGAAGCAAATCCGCCCATCAGCGCCTGACGAACCCGTGCAGGATCGGCCCCGGCTTTGGCCGCAAACAGCAGGGCTTCAGATACGGCCTCAATATTCAGGGCCACAATGATCTGATTCGCCACTTTGCATGTCTGCCCATCGCCGTGCCCGCCTACCAACGTGATGTTCTTACCCAGAAACTGCAACAGCGGATTGACGCGCTCAAAAACCTCAGGCGTACCGCCCACCATAATGGAAAGCGTCCCGGCTTTTGCACCAACTTCGCCGCCAGAGACAGGCGCATCCATATAATGCGCCGCGCTTTTTTCTACACGTAGGGCAAATCGCTTGGTCGCCATCGGCGAAATAGAGCTCATATCCACCACGATCTTGCCCGCAGACAACCCTTTTTCAATCCCATAATCGTCATTGAACAGGACGTCTTCTACTTGCGGCGTGTCCGGCACCATGATGAAAATCACCTCACATGCCTGCGCAACCGCGGCTGGCGTCGGGCAGGCAATGCCCCTCTCCCCCAACAACTCAGCCGGTGCAGGTTCAAAGTGTTCGGCAAAATGCAGCGTATAACCTGCGTTCTGCAAATTTTTAGCCATCGGTTTTCCCATAATGCCCGTACCGATAAAACCAATATTTTTCATGGTAATTCCTTATTTTATAGATAATTAGCAGGCGTTATTTAACCAGCCGAGCCCAGCCTCGGTGCCATTGGCAGGAACATATTCACAACCAATCCATCCGTCGTAGCCCAATGCATCAATGTGCTGGAACAGGAACGGATAGTTGATCTCCCCAGTGCCGGGTTCATGGCGGCCGGGGTTATCGGCCAGTTGCAGATGACCGATAATCGGCAAATAGCGCTCCATGGTTCTGGCTAAATCCCCCTCCATGATTTGCATATGGTAAATATCATATTGATAACGCAGATTGCTTCTGCCGACTTCCTCGATCAATTCAGCCGCCTGCTGGCTATGGGTCACAAAGAAGCCAGGGATATCGCGGGTGTTGATCGCTTCAATCACCAGTTCAATACCGTGCTCTGCCAGGCGGTTGGCGGCAAACGTCAGGTTGTTGATCAGCGTGGTTTTAGCCTGTTCTCCCTCCAGCGCATCAGGTTTCTTACCGGCCAGGCAGTTCACCTTGCGACATCCCAACGCCTTGGCATAGACGATGGCGTTTTCTATGCCGCTGCGGAACTCGTCCACACGATCCGGCAGGCAGGCAATACCCCGCTCCCCTTCAGCCCAGTTACCTGCTGGCAAATTAAACAGCACCTGAGTGAGCTGATGCTTAGCCAACTCCTGAGCAATCTCCTGTGCTGAAAAATCGTAAGGAAACAGATATTCGACCCCATCAAAACCCGCTTTTTTTGCCGCGGCAAAACGCGCCATAAACGGAAGTTCGGTAAACATCATGGTTAGGTTTGCAGCAAATTTAGGCATGAACGTTTTTCCTCCAGGTACGCCGCATTTAAAGATCGATGATCTCTTCAAATTCAGTCACTTTATCGATATCTGGCCCCATGGCGATGTTGGTCACCCTTTCGGTGATCACCTCCACCACTACCGGTACCTGATAGCGGTCTCGCAGCTGCTTGGCTTCTTCCAGTGCGGGCCCAATCTTCTCGGGATCAAAGACCCGCAGCGCCTTACACCCTAAGCCTTCAACCACTTTAAGATGATCGACACCATAGCCGTTCACCTCTGGCGCATTGATATTTTCAAAGGCCAGTTGAACGCAGTAATCGATATCGAAAGCGCGCTGTGCCTGGCGGATCAGCCCCAGATAAGCGTTGTTAATCAACACGTGGATATAAGGCAGGTTAAATTGCGCCCCTACGGCCAGCTCTTCGACCAGGAACTGGAAGTCATAGTCGCCTGAAATTGCCACAACCTGCGTCACAGGGTCAGCTTTAACCACGCCCAGCGCGGCAGGTAGCGTCCAGCCCAAGGGACCCGCCTGACAGGCGTTAATCCAATGGCGTGGTTTGTAAACATGTAAAAACTGGTTGGCGGCAATCTGTGCCAGTCCAATGGTTGAGATATAACGGGTATTCTTGCCGAATGCCTTATTCATCTCGTGATAGATGCGCTGTGGTTTGATCGGGGTGCAGTCAAAGTCATCGCGGCGCAACATCGAACGCTTGCGGGCCAGACAAGACGCGGCCCAGTCACTGCGATCTGTCAGTTTTCCTGCTGCCTTCATCTCTTTGGCGACGTCGACGAACAGTTTCAGTGCCACTTTAGCGTCTGAGACAATCCCCAGATCCGGGCTGAATACGCGGCCAATCTGCGTCGGTTCGATATCGACATGAATAAATTTACGGCCTTTGGTGTAGGTCTCCAGCGCGCCGGTATTACGGTTTGCCCAACGGTTACCAATGCCAAACACAAAATCGGACTCAAGGAAGTTGGCATTACCGTAGCGATGGTTCGCCTGGCATCCCATGCGCCCGGCCATCAACGGATGATCGTCAGGGATTGTCCCCCAACCCCGTAAGGTCTGGATAACGGGTACGCCGGTGATTTCTGCCAACTGCTGCAGCAAATCGGCGGCTTCCGCATTGATAATGCCACCGCCGGCAATCAGCACCGGTTTCTCGGCCGCATTCATCATTTCCAACGCGCGCACGGCCTGCGCACGGGTGGCTTGCGGGCGGTGCGGTTCCATGGGCTGGTAAAGTTCGATATCAAACTCGATCTCGGTCATCTGCACATCAAAGGGGAGATCGATCAATACCGGGCCAGGGCGGCCAGAACGCATTTCGAAAAAGGCTTTCTGGAACGTGCCTGGCAGTTGGCCCGCCTCCAGAATGGTGACCGCCATTTTGGTCACTGGCTTGGCAATAGCCTCAATATCAACGGATTGGAAATCTTCTTTATGCAGTTTGGCGACAGGCGCCTGACCGGTCAGGCACAGGATAGGAATAGAATCGGCCGATGCCGCATACAAACCGGTGATCATATCGGTCCCTGCTGGCCCGGATGTCCCGATGCATACGCCAATATTGCCTGGTGCGGCACGCGTATACCCCTCTGCCATGTGTGATGCCCCTTCAACATGGCGCGCCAGAATATGGTCAATCCCTCCCTGTTTTTTCAATGCGGCATAAAGCGGGTTGATAGCCGCCCCTGGTACGCCAAAAGCAACGCTAACCCCCTCTTTCTTTAAAATTTCTACTGCTGCTTCAATTGCTCTTATTCTTGCCATTTTCGTCTCCAGACCGTAATACTCTCCGCCGACCTGAACCAGGCCTTGACAACGCACGGTATTACTTTAATTAACGTTTAATTTAACAACGATTATTCGAGAAATTTTACTACCGGCAACTCCTGCCCCTGGCGTTCAGAATGAAACATCACGGACAGCATTTGTGTTTCAAAGTGGAACGGAATACGCTGATTAACAATGAAAGTTTGATCTTCAAAAGATATTAGCGACCAAGGCATGCCATGAAAGGCCAAATGAACGATCGGTCACAAAATACGACTGCTATTGTCTGTGAGATTGGCATCTGATGAAGTTATCGGGTTTTCATTGAGCCCGTCAGAAGCTATTGCTGAACATTTCTGAATTTTAATTCAATATTTCTTTTCTTGATGTAGAGGACAAGGGCGTAAAATGCACAGATGATAAATAGGCTGCCATAAGCGATCACATAGCCACCTCCCCACACCTTTAACCACGAGAGCATGAATAACCCCAGAAAAATACCGGACAGACCGGTTAAAATCCAATAGTTCACCTTGAGGTGAATATAGTCATCTATTTCATTATTGTTTTTCATTCGTTTTCTCCGATAACCCGGGTGCTTTCTCTACGCGAGGCAGAAAACCCGTTTATGACGATCCATTGCCCCGAGTTTCACCAATGAACGTCGCGTGCAGTCATCCTGGCGATAAACAACATACTGGCGTTGTCCCCCGCGCAAAAAATGACGCTTTACTGAGGGGTACTTAAAACAGTCACCAAAAATAATGCCTGAATTATCAATATAATCGACCTCAACGATACTGTAATCCACCGGTCTGGGAAGCCATTTAATCATTGACATCTGGATGCTGACATCTGCATCGCCTGGCGATAACTCCCGACCAAGAAAAAAGATAGCAATAAATGGATTCCTTCGTGCAATTCCAATCAGCTCAATATGCTGTGTGATCAGGTAGTACACCTCTTCAGGCAATAACCCAACCACGGCCGCCCCCACCGTCTGGCTGTCAATATAAAGACAACTGCCTGCCTCCAGTTCCGTAACTATCGCCTTGGCAATGGTAATAGCCTGTTCAGTCTCTGGGGCATGTTCTCTGCTGGATTGTTTATTCAACGCCTCTGCACCGCCATGGCATCGACGTAGCTGATGCTGGCTTTCCAGCATATTCAGGTCGCGGCGAATCGTGTGCACCGAGACATTAAGCACCTTTGCCAGCTCGTCGGTACTGATATAGCCACAATCTTGCAATAAGCTCAGGATGGCATGATGTCTACAGCTAACCTGAATTGAACTTTGCATGTATCAATGCTCATCTATAATCTCATTATTAGAGAAAGCAGCACCCATTACTGAATAAAAATCAGCAAATAAAATAAAAACACCTCGTTATTTATGCAGAACGTTAAGTTTTTCTGGTGAGTTTCCCACTCCTTATCGCAAGTAATTTAATCCTTACCGAGTTAAGTTACTCATTATTTCCACCAGTATGGGTAAGGCCGTAATTACAGTCAAACGACCGCGCAAAGGCTTATTTTCGTTTCAATTAGAAACATCGAAAATAACGGCATGACGAATCGATAGCCATAAAAAAAACCACGCTCGGGAATCAAGCGTGGGAGAGTGTGACGTTTAATCTTGTCGGATGTCGGTTTTTTAAGACCGCAGATTGGGCGTGGTGCCGCATGCAGCACGCAACTGCCTTTCCTGTTGCATTGCCTGCAGGTCCGCTGGCTTTATCAGCGTTAATGCTCCCGTCGGGCAGACTTCTACGCAAGCAGGCCCCTCGCCGCGCCCGTGGCACAGGTCACATTTGTTCGCCTGAACCCGTTGCGGCCGGGCGGCATCATGACTGTGGCTGGCCACCACTTCCATCGCGCCATAAGGGCACGCCACCATGCAGGACTTACAGCCAATACAGCGCGACTGGATCACCTGCACACTGCCATCCTGATTATGGATGGCATCATTTGGGCAGGCATTCAGGCAAGGCGCATTCTCACACTGCCGACACAGTATCGGCGCGCTGATATTGAAAGTTTTCATCACTTTCAGGCGCGGGGTAAAGTTTTCTGCCGACAGCGGTAACGCATCATCATCTCGATGCGCCATCACGCAGGCAATCTCGCAGGTGCGACAGCCAATGCACAGTTTGATGTCGGCAATGACAAATTGATTCATACCTTTTCTCCTGCGCTATAACACATTGAGGTAATAGCCGATGCTTTCCGCTGCCTTACGTCCTTCAGCAATAGCGGTAACAATCAGGTCGGCGCCGCGAACTATATCCCCTCCAGCGAATATTTTACGGTTACTGGTCTGATAGGGGTACCCGGCAACGGTAGGTGCCACCACCCGCCCTTGCCTATCCAGCATGACGTTATGCTCCGCCAACCATCCCATCCGGTGCGGGCTGAAACCAAAGGCCATGATCACCGCGTCGGCAGGCACGATATGTTCAGAGCCCTCAATCGCCACCGCCTGGCGCCTTCCGTTGCTGTCCGGCGCCCCCATCTCGGTTCGGCGCATCTGAAGACCACTGACATGGCCTTGATCATCAACCTCTATACTTAACGGCTGCAGGTTGAACATGAACTCCGCGCCTTCTTCACGCGCATTTTTCACTTCACGCTTTGAGCCTGGCATACTCTTTTCATCACGCCGATAGGCACAAATCACCTGTTCCGCCCCGTGGCGCAGAGCGGTACGCACACAGTCCATAGCGGTATCACCACCGCCCAATACAATCACCCGTTTGCCCGCCATATTGATGTAAGGGCTCTGCGGATTATCTGCGTAGCCCATCAGGTGTTGGGTATTGGCGATCAGGAACGGCAGTGCATCATATACGCCGGGTGCGTCCTCATTCTTCAGGCCGGAACGCATCGATTTATAGGTCCCGACACCCAGGAACAAGGCGTCGTAATCATTCAGCAACGCCTCCATGGTGATATCCTTACCGATCTCGGTATTCAGGCGGAACTCCACCCCCATATCACTGAAGATTTCACGCCGTCTGGCCATCACATCTTTACTGAGCTTGAACGCGGGAATGCCAAAGGTCAGCAGGCCACCGATTTCCGGGTAACGGTCAAACACCACCGGCTTGATACCGTGACGAACCAGAATATCGGCGCAGCCCAGCCCCGCCGGGCCCGCACCGATAATGGCAACGCGTTTTCCGCTGTCTTTCACCGCCGACATATCCGGCCGCCATCCCATCTCAAACGCCGTTTCCGTGATGTAGCGTTCAATATTGCCGATGGTGACCGCGCCACCATGTTCGCTCAGCGTACAAGATTGCTCACACAAGCGGTCCTGTGGGCAGACCCTGCCGCACACTTCCGGCAGGCTGCTGGTCTGGTGCGAAAGCTCAGCCGCCTCCCAAATCCGCCCCTGACTGGCCAGTTTGATCCATTGCGGGATTTGGTTATGCAGTGGGCAAGTCCACGCGCAGATACTCTGTTTGCCACAGCTCAGACAGCGCTCTGCCTGCTGCTGGATCTGCTGTTCATTAAACGGCTGGTAGATCTCGGCAAAAGTGGTTTTACGTAATTCGAGTGGGATTTTGCTGGCTTCCAGCCGGGGTGCTCGCGGCTGTTGCAGCAAATTAAAGACAGGCTTTGGCCTGGCAGGCGCGTTACTTCCTCTATCCTGGTGGGCAGCATAGCCCGACAATAGGCTGTGGTGATCGCGCGCAGCGGCACGTAAACGCTTTTCTTTCTGCTGCTCGGCCAACGTTTGCCGGTCTACCAGGCGCAAGGCATGGGTCGGGCAGGCACGTATACAGGCAGGATCATGGTTCAGTTCACTGCAGAGATCGCACTTTTGCGCTTCGACTTTTTGATAGCTTTCAGCCAGACGATGGTTGGCAGGCTGCACCGTCTCGGTGACCACCGTCATCATGCCAAACGGACAAGCGACCGCACAGGCTTTACAGCCTATGCATTTCTCCTGGCTAACGTGAATACTGGCAGCACGCTGTGCAATCGCCCCTGTCGGGCACACATTGGCACAAGGCGCATCTTCGCAATGATGACAAAACACGGCGGTATTGGCCTTGGCGCCCTGAATGACTTTCACTCGCGGGGTAAAGTACTCCCGCTGACTTGGGTATGCCCCCTGATGGTGCGCGGTTACACAAGCCACTTCGCAGCTTCGGCAGCCGATGCAGGCTTCAGATTCCGCAACGATAAATTGATTCATAGGTTTCCCTTCCAAACAACCTGATTGATAAAAGTATCATCTGCTGGCGTTATGACCCTTATCATGGCTGGCGTAGGCAGGTGTCAGTAAGGTTATAACCATGTAAATGTAATGGTTTTATTTGATGCGTTTCCATGACCTTCCGCATAAAAGTGGCGTACTACCCTATTCTTGTGCCTTGCAATAAATCTCCCCCAGTCATTGGCACAACACTCTGATGAAATTGATTATTATTTACTGAATAACACCAGGTTCGTCCGCGTCCGGCCGATACGATAACGTCAACTTTTTCGCCCTTTCGTCATAACGCGTTATCTTTTAATAAAATGTTGGTTATTTTAGCTGCCTAAGCCCCTTATTTATTCTAAATATCATATTGATGACTAACGGTGATGGCATCTGCTCATACGTTGAAGCAGGCCGTTTCAACTATAATCAGTCAAGGTGTATATTTGTGTCCAAGGTGGCCACTATGAACGGCCTAATGACAGGATTCAGAAGTCGCTATCCTTTACATATTCAGATTGCCACGCTTTTCACTTTGCTGATTATCTCCATTGGCAGCGTGATTATTATTTTCAACCATAGCCAACTCTCCAAACTGACCGAGGCCAGTACCAACAGACAGTATGAGAAAACCGCGGAGGCCATTGCCGCGGAGTTAAATTCCGTTACCCAAAGCATGATGATGTCGGTAAATATCCTTGCAAGCACGCAAATAATGCAGGCTACGACGCACGAACAAAGGATGCATTTTATCGGTTCACTGATAGAAATACTGCAGCAGAATAATTATGCCAATGCGGTATATAGCGCGTATCCCAACGGCGACTTCTTTATTCTGCGACGGCTATCCGACACCAATCGCGCTTTATTTCTGGCCCCCGAAAATGCCGAGTGGCTGATACAAAGCAACCGTTTTGTAGACACCAAGCCAGAAACGCAGACGGTTTATTTAGATGGTAAACAGCAGGTTATCGCGGCCCACGTCTTACCGTTTAACGGCTATGATCCCCGTGAGCGCACTTGGTATCAGCTTGCCACAAAGAGTAAACATCTGATCACTTCGCCACTCTATATTTTCAAAGGCACGGGCGAGACCGGTTTCACCTACAGCAGGCAGGCTGAAAGCGGTCATGCCGTTATTGGTTTGGATATCTCGCTGGCCTCACTGTCGCTGTTCCTTAAACAGAACCTGCCGCCGGATAGCCAAGCTGCAATTATCAATACGGCCAACCAGATTATCGCCAGCCAACCCCCGCGCGCAATCAATGGCGGCGAAGAGCTAACAGCCATTGCGCAACACCCGATTTTGCAGGCACGCCTGGATTCCCATAATGGCAATAACACCAGCAGCAGCGCCCTTTTTACGGCTCAGGGCCAACGCTGGTATGGTGCCGTTATTCCACTCAACGGTCATGACAATCATCATTACCAGTTGGTGATTGCTACCCCTGCGGCATACCTGACTACAGATGCCGACGCCATTCGCAATCGCTCGACCCAGCTCGCCATTGCGCTGCTGCTGATCAGCCTACCGCTGGTCTGGTATTTTTCATTACGCATCTCGCGGCCGCTTATTCGCCTACGTCAAGATGCCGATGCGATCAGCAATCTGCATTTTGATGAGCGGGAAACAGAACACTCCTTAATTGAAGAGGTCGATGACCTGCATCGCGCCATGTCAAAAATGAAACTGACGCTAAAGCAGTTTATCTCCATGGGCAGTCTGTTATCTGCCAAGGATGACTTCCCTCAGCAGATGCAGGGCTTGCTGACAGAAACGATCGAGATCGCCACCATGCGCGGAGGCATTATCTTCTTGTCTGATAAGACGCCTGGCCACTTTTCGCCGATTGCCTTCAGTTGGGCCGGGAAAGGCATCACCACCTCTGCAGCGGCAACATTGCAGTTTGATAAAGACCAGCCTGGCGAATTCTGGCGGGTACTGGAGGGCAACACCGTTGCCGACCTCTTTACGCCTGAAAACATACCCTCCCCGTTGCTCACGTTGTTGAGTCCTCACTTGCCGCTGCACTATGTGGTGGTCCCGATGCAAACGCATGATCACCAGTTGATGGGCTTTTTACTGCTGCTTACCCCTACCGAATTGAGCACTGAGCATAAACAGAGCAAGATCCCGTTGATTAATGCCCTGGTGGGAAGCTTATCGGTCGCAATAGAGACCCAGTATCTGCTGCAAGAGCAAAAAAACCTGATGAGCGCCTTTATCAAGCTGATTGCCGGAGCCATTGATGCCAAAAGCGCTTACACCGGTGGCCATTGCCAACGAGTGCCAATCATCACCAAGATGCTGGCCAAAGCAGCGGTTGATGCCCAAGAGGGGCCATTCGCTCATTTTACGCTTTCAGCCAATGAATGGGAGGAGTTACACACCGCTTGCTGGTTGCATGACTGCGGAAAAATCACCACGCCAGAGGCGGTTGTGGATAAAGCCACCAAGCTGGAGCTGATCTACGATCGCATTCATGAAGTTCGTATGCGCTTTGAAGTCTTGAAGCGGGAAAAAGAGATTAACTTTCTGCGCAAACACGCCACCTGGGTAGCGAGCGCTGACGAGGAGCAACGGTTACGTGACGAACTGCATCAATTGGACGAAGATTTCTATTTTATCGCCCAATGTAACATCGGCAGTGAGTTCCTGTCTGACGGCGCTTTCTCCCGCATTCAGCAGATTGCCCAGTATCAATGGACACGGACTCTGGATGATACCGCCGGCGTTTCCCGGGAAGAGCTGGCGCGGAAACAGCGCCGCCCACCCACCTCATTACCGGTGATGGAAGCGATGCTGGCGGATAAGGAAGAGCACATCATCTACCGGGATGATAAAAGCCGGGTACCAGCAAGCTATCACTTCAAACTCAAAGAACCGGCCTTACTCTATAACCACGGGGAAATTTATAACCTGGGTATTCGCAAAGGCACCCTGAACGACGAAGAGCGCTATAAAATTAATGAACACATCATGCAGACTATTATCATGCTGGAAAAACTGCCGTTCCCGCGTACCATGGCGAATGTGCCGGTAATTGCGGGCGGCCACCATGAACGTATGGATGGCAAGGGTTACCCTTACCAACTGAACTATACGCAAATGAGTCTTCCGGTTCGGATGATGGCGATTGCCGATGTGTTTGAAGCGCTGACCGCGGCCGATAGGCCCTATAAACCAGGCAAACAGTTGTCTGAGGCACTCAGTATCATGGTCAGCATGGTGAACGAAAATCATCTGGACCGCGA
This sequence comes from Serratia fonticola, assembly GCF_006715025.1. Lineage (NCBI taxonomy): Bacteria > Pseudomonadati > Pseudomonadota > Gammaproteobacteria > Enterobacterales > Yersiniaceae > Serratia > Serratia fonticola. Next base: position 2,745,687 of record NZ_VFMK01000001.1, on the reverse strand, counting down.
ATTGTTCATACTTTTCCTGGAGTCAGGCATCTGGCACGACTACGCGCTGAGCTATCTGCAGGCCGATAAGCGAGACTCGGTGGATATTGCCGCACTGTTAAGCAAACTCAAACCACAAACGATTGTGCTGGAAGAAACAACGGATTATCAGCCGACGGCCTAGGGCCACATGAGTACCTGATCCCCCCTCTGCCATCGGACAAAGGGGGCATCAATCCGTTCAGCGCATCACTTTTTCAGACGTTGCGCTTCAAACCAGACACCGCATTGCGAAAAGATCAGCGTATTACTGTCTTTCACCAACACGTTATCACCGGGGATCCCTTCGCTTCCCTGGTCGGTGATCCCGGGTACGCTAATATCCTGGTGCTGAATGATGATGCGCTGCACTGCGGGGGTACTGATGCCCAATATTGGGAAGTCGACATAAGCGCTATCACTGGCGTTATCCTCCACAAACTCCTGAGCCTCTACCGTAGTAGTGGTCACGCCCTGGTTCCGCAGGATCTGACCATTCCAGGTAAAACTCCCCGCTTTATAGTCGATCTGATTGCCGACCAACTGTTGCGCCTGCTTCTCATCCCAACAGCCCACGGTCTGGGTAGGTATAATTTTCGTCACGCTCCAGCGGCCCAGTAACGCCGACGGGATTGGCGTTGCGGCTTCACTCTGTGACGCGGGTTGCGACTGTGCGGCCCAGGCAGCGGGCAGTGACAGCGCCAACAGCACAGCCAATGACACAATTTTTTTACTGAGGGCAGGCAATGGCATGGTACGGCTCCTTAGGATACGGCAAAGGGATCAATCACAATGACCGGTTTTTCTATGACTTTACTCAAGCTACCCGCCTTTGAGCAAGCGGTGTTAACGGGGGACCAAAGGCCACCAGCGTTGCTCATCATTCTGCTGCTGCCACTGTGTCTCGTCACCCAACGCCAGACGGCGATCGTCAAGATAGCGATAATGGCTGCGGGCCTCATCCAACAGGCTGAAATCCAGCTCAGTATGCAGAACATCCGCTTCACGCCCAAGGCTGGCAATCTCCCGCCCCAGAGGATCGGCCACCAGGCTTTCTCCGGCAAAGTGCATACCGCATCCCTGCCCCGCACGGTTAGCCATGGCGACAAACATCTGGTTGTCCTGCGCGCGCGATAACAGCGCATTACGGTGCACATGACCATAGGGATCCATATTGCCATCGGTGACCAACAGTAAATCACATCCCATCAAGGCCAACGCCCGTGATGCCTCGGGGAATTCAATGTCGTAACAGATCAGCAGCCCGATACGCCGCCCCCGCCACAGACCGCAGACCAGACGATCGCCCGCCTGCGCTTCTGCCCGTTCGTTGGTCCACAAATGGCTCTTGCGATAATGCAGATAAATCCCCTGTTCAGGGGTGATCAACACCGAGCTGTTGAACAACTGCTCCCCCTGTTGCTCCAGAAAACCTACGGCAACGGCAAGGTCTGCGCGACGGCTCGCCATCACCACTTGCTCAAGTTCTTTACTGGTTAATGACAGCGCGTAGTCCGTTTTTCCATCAGGATCGGTAAATCCGGTAAGCTGTGTCTCTGGGAAAACCAGCAAGTCGGTTTGGCCACGGCAACGATCAATTTGTGCCAACACGGCAGCCAGGTTATGCGCGATATCCCCTTCACGACAGGTAAATTGGGCCAACGTTATCCGCATTGAATACTCCTTTTTGAATCGAACCGTGTTTTTACCTTTTATCCTTACCGGCTGGCAAGTCACGGCAAGAGGAAGTTATCAACATTCGTGCTGTTCAAACAGACGGTGTCTCTCTTTAATTTAATATTAAGTTCGCTAAAACCAGGCACTGAATATGTGAGTCAGAACGCTATTTGCACATCCTCCTTGTCGCTATCGCCATCACTCAGCAATACTGAAATGAATCACGGCACTTGGAGGAGTTGGCATGACACTCAGCAGTAAAGTACGGATGAACCGTCTGTTTCGTCAGGGTAAATGTCTTGATGTGGCTATCGATCACGGTATTGCCAATGAACCTGACTTTTTGATTGGGCTGGAAGATATTGAACAGGTCATGCAAAACCTGGTGGCGGCACAGCCGGATGCCATTCAGGTCAACTATGGTCAGGCAGATCTGCTGCAAACCCTGCCGCTGCGCCATAAGCCGGCATTGGTCATGCGCACCGATGTCGGCAATGCCTATAACGCCGCACGTCACCGTGAAATGTGGGCGGTATTGCATAATCCGGAAGATCCGATATTGGCCGCGTTACAGATGGATGCGGCAGCCGTGGTCGTGAATCTGTATATGATCCCCGACGAACCCGGTATTTTTCGCCAATGTGTGGAAAACATCGGCCGTCTGCGCCATGCCTGCGATCGCTATGCGATGCCGCTGATGATTGAGCCTTTGGTGATGGCCCCCGCAGGTCAGGGAGCCGCCTACGGTTCACTGGGTGATGTGGAGAAAATGGTGCCGCTGGTCAGGCTGGCGCGAGAATTGGGGGCAGATATTATCAAAGCCGATCCCACTGAGCGGGTTGAAGACTTCCATCGGGTGGTAGAAGCGGCTCGCTGCCCAACGCTGGTGCGCGGAGGTGGCAAAGGCGAACTGGCCGCGGTATTGGAAAAGTCAGCCGCGTTGATGGCGCAAGGAGCCAGCGGCATGGTGTATGGCCGTAATGTCTATCAACACAGTAACCCATCGCAGGTGGTCAGCGCCTTGATGGCCATTATTCATCAAGGTGCCACAGGCCAACAGGCGCTTGAGATCTATCAGCAAGGCTGAATGCGTCATGGCCAGCCCGGGTTCAGGCTGGCCAACGAAGGTTATTTCATCGCCGCAACGAAACGGCTGGAATATTCAAACGGCACCGTTTGTTCAGGGTTACCGGAATGTTCTGCGTCTGCCCATTGCCCACCACCTGGATTATCGCGGGTCAGGCTCCAAATGGCGATCAGATCCATCGCGCTGGTTTTGGCGAAGGCCGTCAGTATATTGATGTCGGCAAAGGTAAACATCGTGCCGTCATCATTGATACCAATCATTGGCGTGATTTGTACTTTTTCATACAGTTGGGCATCCGTCAGTGCAGGATAGATCACGGCTAACTGCCCTTTCAGGCTGGTGGCCGCCAGCACCGCCGCCTCCCCCATTTCGGTATAGTTCGGGCTGTAGTAGTCCATCGCCATACCGTTCACTTTCATCTCCAACCCAGCCGCCTTGGCCTTTTGAACCAATGCCAAGCCCACGCCATTCAGGCCGGTTGGCATGATTGGCAGCGTCAGGCTCATGGTTACCGTTGGATTTTTCGCTTTAATGGTTTGCAGCGCCGTAAAGGCTTTATCTTCATCGTATAAACCGTTTTCGAAATCAAAATCCAGATGTGTGGCACCCAGTTGATCGATCGTCTGCTGATAGGTCGCAATCAGTTGATCTACCGTCATGACCTTGGAAACATCACTGTTCGCCGCGCCACCAAAGGACACCGCCACCTTGACCCCACCGGCGATCAGCTCTTTGGCCAACGGTTGTGCCCAACCGATCGGCATGGTTGGCTGTGCCGCCCAACAGGCCTGATTATTGGGTGCCGCGGTCAGAAAACCAAAGAACAGCATATCCATACCGAGCTTGATAGCCGCGTCACTGTAGATTTTATTGGGCCGACCCTGCGGATAATTCTGCCAATCTGACCAATCCGCATTGACGCTGACATCAATAAAGGGGGCAAACTTTGTCTTCGCCATGATTAATTCCTCTTTGAAAGTTTAATTACGCTCGGCCAACATGCCGGCGAAAATTAAGCTATCTCATTGAGCAGGAATTAAAAAACGGATAATTTTCACAATATCCCTGAATAGAAACATCTGCTTAAAGTGATTAAAGGATTGTCGCATTCGGGGCAAAAAAATCACCTCAGCCCACAAAACGAAGGTGATTAACCGGCTTTATTCGGCCTGGCTCTGTTCCGAGATCAAAACGGCCAGTGTATCTGCTTCCAAAACACAGAAAATATGGCGTTGATCAGCCGGGTAATAAATATAATCCCCGGCGGTTAACTCGGCGCGCTCTTCAAAAAAACCGCCGATATATTGCCGGGAGATATCCCGGCATGGTTACGGCGGTGATAATGACGATGCTCAATCGCAACCACGGCGCGCCGCCTGTCAGCTGCCTCGGTAGGTCGAGTACCCGTACTGGCTCAGAAGAAGAGGAATATGCAGCTTCTGATTGGTGGTCGTTACTTTAAAAATAACCGGAACTTCCGGGAAGAATGTCTCCTGGTGGTTACCTGCAAAATAGTCGCCCGTCTTGAAGGTCACTTTATACACGCCAACGTCCATATCTTTTCCTGAAGGATACAGAGAACCAATACGCCCACCCTGGTCAGTGACCGCCTGGGCAAGACGTTTCCAGTCCTTACCCTCTTGCTTATCCAACTCGACAACGACGCCTTTTGAAGGGAGCCCAGTTTGTTGGTTAAGAACGTGAACACTCAGCGGATTGGAAGTCTCAGCAGCGACTACCGAAAAACTCAGGGAAGCTAACAGCATGGGAATAAGGACTTTCACGGACACCTCCATTTTGTTTGTAAGCCATGACAATACCACCGAAAATCACCAAAAATTTTTTATCACGAAAAGTTTAATTTTATTTATCAACGGCATTCCGGTGCGCAGATGAGCGCATCCTTGTTATTTTCTTTTCTCTATCTGCAGCGGTCAGGAGTGATGCTGCTGTTGGATGCAAAGCTTGCCAAAAGGGGATTCAGCACGCATTTGTGCATGTATTTTACTCATATTTCAATAAGTTTGACGTCCCTCACTCAAGTTACCGCAAGAAAACCTATACACTGTAATTGGACATAAAACAGACAGGAGGTTGTATGTATCACACTATTTTAGTGCCGATTGACATCTCAGATGCTGATTTAACACTGCAGGTTATTCCGCACGTTGAAGCGCAAGCCAAAGTTAATGATGCCATGGTCTATTTCATGACGGTAATCCCGACGGTGCCCTATTACACCACGCTGGGGCTCGCCTATTCAGGCGAAATACCGGATAAAGAGCAATTCAGAAGCGAAGCACTGTCACAGCTCTCTGACATTGTGAAAAAATTCAATCTTCCGGAAGACAGGGTAAAAAAACACATCACCGCCGGTGCCCCTAAAGATCAAATATTGAACTTTGCCGAATCGATTAATCCCGATCTGATTGTTATCGCTTCACACCGCCCCAGCATTACCACTTATCTGCTGGGCTCAAACGCTGCGGCCGTCGTTCGCCATGCAAAATGTTCCGTGCTTGTCGTACGGTGAATGCTCTTCATATTAAGCAAGCAAGAAAATCCCGCAGGGACGCGGGTTAGGTATCAATACACTCTGGCACAGGGCAAGTCGCTGATCCTGGTGGTATAGGCCGGGGAAAGCAATGCGCGCTTCATTGACCACATCTGCTGTGTCCCCTGCCCGGCAAACCATAATTTTGCCCGGCCAGAATGGTTGATATGGTCCATTACCTGCATCAACTTTTCGCTGTCAGGCCGAGGCGGGTATTCACTGAACAGTTCAAGCTGGGCGACGCCCTGGCTGGAAAAGTCCTGCAACATCACGCCACCTTTATCAAAACGATGACCAGATTGCCAAATTACCGCCAGGCAGCGTATCGCGGCGGCAATGATATCGCGGGTATCCTGCGTTGGGGTGTTCAATTTGATACTGGCCGAATTGCCGTAGTAGGTCTCTTTGGTCGCGAAGGGACTGGTTTTGATCCACACGCTGACGTGACGACAGTACTGCCGTTCTTGCCGCAGTTTTTCTGCCGCGCGCGTCGCATACAAACAGATAGCCTGATGCATATGCTCGTACTCGGTGATACGTTCACCAAAGCTGCGGCTACTAATAATCTGCTGCTTGGTGGGGGCAAACTCTTCAAAGGCCAAACAGGGCTCGCCACGCAACTCCCTCACCGTACGCTCCACCACGACGCTGAAGCGTTTACGGATCATCGTGGTGCTGGCGTCGGCCAGTTGCAGCGCGTTCTCAATCCCCATCGCCATCAGTTGCTTTGATATGCGTCTGCCAATGCCCCATATTTCAGCCACCGGCACCAGAGCCATCAGTTTACGTTGCCGCAACGGATCGGAGAGATCGACAACGCCACCGGTCTGCCGCCACTTTTTGGCGGCAAAATTGGCCAGCTTGGCCAGCGTCTTGGTCTGCGCAATGCCAACCCCCACCGTTAAACCGGTATCTCGCCGCACTTTAGTGCGGATCTGCCGTCCGAACTGTGCCAGATCCAAAATATTCCCCACCGACGCCAGATCGAGAAAGCTTTCGTCGATAGAATAGATCTCAACGCGTGGCACCAATTCTTCCAGAACCGTCATCACCCGGGCAGACATATCAGCATACAGCTCGTAATTGCTGCTAAAAGCAACACCACCGGCACGTTCCAGCTGCTGTCTGATCTTGAAATAGGGGCCCCCCATCGCCAACCCCAACGCTTTGGCCTCTTTGTTACAGGCGACCACACAACCGTCGTTATTGGATAACACCACCACAGGACGACCTCGCAGATCCGGGCGCCACAACATTTCGCAGCTGGCATAAAAGCTATTCACATCTGCCAAAGCGTACATTACTTCAGCCTCGTAATCGTTGAGACCACCACCCCGACAATATCTACTTCATCACTGTCTTTCGGCAGCGGAATGGGGAGATATTTAGGGTTCATCGGTTCGAGTTGCGCAACAGGCCGCAGGCATAACCGTTTCACGGTGAATTCCCCTGCAATGCTGGCAATGACGATATCGCCATGCTCAGCACCGATACTGCGATCGACCACCAGCATCGAACCATCCGTAATGCCCGCTTCCAGCATGCTTTCGCCGGATGCAAAGAGAAAATAGGTCGCGTTAGGATGACTGATGCAATACTCGTTGAGATCGATCCTGGCGTGAATATAGTCCTGTGCCGGGCTTGGAAAACCGGCAGGCACCCTGTCAGAAAACAAGGGAATGAACAGCTTCTCTGGTGTGAAAGTGGGAACAAAGTATTTCATGGTGCACATCTCTATACTGTATTTTTATACAGTATAATTACAGGGAATGCTGTGTGGAAGATTGATTTACGAAATGAATGGTATGAATATGATCGGTAAGGAAAGAAAATTTGAACAGACGCCCTCCCAGAACCGCAGCCATGCCCTGAAGCCGCCGATGGCGATAACCTATTGCGCGCATACCCCCCCTCTGCGGGCATGTTAACAGCACAGGCGCAGGAGATAATAAGACGTTGCTTATCGCACAACTCAATGCAGACCTTAACAGAATGTTATAAGGTGATTAGCTCAGTCTTAGAGAGACCTTCTGCCCAAATCCGGTGAAGCTTATGAGAATGCTTGTCTGTGCTGTGTTAGTCATCCTGCTGGCAGGATGCGCTTCAGTCAATGTTTCAGGTTCTGGCGGTAGTTCAGGGAGATCAACCGCCACGATTGGCGTCGGCACCGGTATCCGCCTGTAATACGTCAGCGCTACCACAATACACGACAGGGTTGTGCCCCCGCTCACACCATGCCGTGAAACCTCATGTGTTTTCGTCAAGTTCGATGATCTCATACTGTCCACTGATAATGGGTTTACAGAGGATCTTGTAGCCATCACTGTCAAAACCCGGTGCTGCAACCATGAGCGCTTTCGCCTCATCCAGATGCTTTACCGCACCAAGCCACAGCCAGTGGTGAATAATATGGAATTGTGCCATATCAGGTCCCTGCTCTCGCAGGGCGATCGGACCACGCCATGGCCAGCACACCACTCGGCTTTGCTCAAGGGCAGCAAGCAGGCGTTGGTGATGCGCAGCAAGGCTTTCTTTGCCACAGCACGCGCCTGCACAGCGTTTCAGTGCCGAACGAAAACAGGGGCGGCCCCGGCTCAATGGCTCAAGCCCTAATAATCCATAGCAAAGTTGATGCTGGTCGGCGATGGATTGTAGCGCTTGCAGTGCCGCACGCCGGTGAGCAAACAGCCCGAATAACCCGGAATGCCGCGCAAAATCCACCTCTTTGGCATAAACCACGGTGGGTTTATCGTCATTAAGCTGCAACGCACAAAGTTGTTTGTTGCGGCGCAGGCGTTTATTAAACAGCGGTTGTTGCTGCTTAATCAGTTGCGCCTCCAGTAACAACGCCCCTATTTCTCCGGCGGTTCTGATGAAGGTGATCCGCCTGGCCTGGTGCAACATGGCGGCTTCGCCCGGGGTACGTAAATGTGAAAGCACCCGGCTGCGAATATTGACGCTTTTACCGATATAGAGTGGCATGGTTTCGCACTCACCATGGAACAGATACACCCCAGGCAAAGAAGGCAACCCCTCAAGCCATTGGCGAAGATGCTCTGGGTATTGGTAAATCGCTTCCGCTTCAAATTCCAGCCTTGGCGTGGCAAGACGTCTAGCCAATTAAACTCTCCATACTGATTTTTTATACAGTATAACGCCGTTAAACGAGGTTTTATAGAGTATTGGAAAAACGGGGCTAACCATCGCCATCAATAAGGCGGGATAACGCCTCTTTCAGGATGAAAAAAGCCCACCGTAGTGAGCTTTAGGAGATTGAATCAGGGAAGGCATAACTTACTTCTATGAAAGCACCTTTCCCGTCACGCGCCAATAGAGGTGATGGGCCTTTTCCCCTCGCCCTCTATCACTAAAGACCTTCAGTGACGATTTTAGTCGCGGCGGCCAAAACATCCTTGCGGCCTTTGGCATCTTGCTGTGGTTGCGTGAAATAGGTCACCAGGATCAAGGGGGCACGATTTTCTGGCCAGACGATGGCGATATCGTTGGTTGTACCATAGTCGCCACTGCCGGTTTTATCGCCAACCACCCACGTCGCTGGCAGGCCAGCGCGAATACTTTCTGCCCCGGTGGTATTGCCTTTCATCCAGGCGATCAACTGGGCACGTTGTGGCTCGCCAAGGGCGTTACCTAATGTCAGATTATGCAGGCTTTTGGCCATCGCCAACGGTGATGAAGTATCACGTTCATCCCCTGGGATCGCCGTATTCAGCTCAGGTTCAGGGCGGTCCAGGCGGAAGGTCACATCACCGATTGAACGTGCAAACTGGGTGACTTTAGCCGGCCCCCCCAGCGTACTGAGTAATTTGTTCATGGCAGTATTGTCACTGTACTGCAAGGTTGCGGCGCTTAACTCAGCCAGCGTCATGCCGGTATCCAGGTGCTTTTCCGTGATCGGGTTATAGTTGACCAAGTCGGATTTTTTGATCTCTACTCGCCGGTTCAAAAGATTTTTTTGGGTCTCACTCTGTTTTAAAACGGCGGAGACTGCCATCACTTTGCTGGTACTGCACATCGCAAAACGTTCATTGCCACGATAGTGGATCTGTGAGTTATCGGCAGTATTAATCAGGGCGACACCCAGACGTCCACCAGAACGTTTCTCTAAATCAGCGAGTTTTTGCTGAGTCGCCGTTGCATCCTGGGCGGTACGTGCCCACAGAGCGGTGCTGGAGAAAAGCAGGGGGATGACTGCGGCGGCCATCAGGGCTGTTTGGCGGAAGGCATTGGTAATCATATAAAACCTCATAGCAAAATAGTCATTAAATAAAGAGCGGATAATTGATGTTCTAAGGTATGGATAAATGGCTTGCCAGGGATCATTGCCCTCAATGCGCGGGTATGACTCCCTGAGGTTCTGCTTTAGTCATCAGAATGTCTTCCGCAACCTTTCACCGGCAGAAACGCGTTGGTGATAGGTGAATACGTTGTTCGCCTCAGTTCTGGCCCGCAGAAATATCTACTTTTATTCCGTGATTGACAAGCGAGAAGAACTTCCTCTAGCCTAAAGAAAATCTTATGAGTAAGCGCAATGCGATCCAATCTTCCTCTTAATGCTCTGCGTGCTTTCGAAGCCTCAGCCCGACACCTGAGTTTTACACGGGCCGCCCAGGAGCTTTACGTCACTCAAGCTGCCGTTAGCCAGCAGGTACGCCTCCTTGAAGAGCGTTTGGGTATGGTGCTTTTTAAGCGATTACCGCGCGGCCTGGAAATGACTGACGAGTCGCGAGCGCTGTTTGCCGTGCTCACTGACGCATTTGGCCAGATTGAGAATATTTTCCGGCAGTTTGAAGGGGGGCAATATTGCGAGGTGCTCACTGTCGCCGCGGTGGGAACTTTTGCCGTCGGCTGGCTGCTGCCCCGGCTTGAAAAATTCAGGCAAGAGCATCCCTTTGTTGAACTGCGGCTGCGCACCAACAATAACGTTGTTAATCTGGCTGCAGAAGGTTTGGATTTTGCTATCCGCTTTGGTAACGGCTTATGGCCGTCAACGCATAACGAAATGTTGTTTGATGCCCCACTTACCGTATTGTGCACGCCTGACACGGCGAAAAGACTCATCAGCCCCAGAGATCTGTTTAAAGAAAATCTGCTGCGTTCTTATCGCACAGAGGAATGGGATAGCTGGTTTACTGCTGCAGGCATAACGCCAGAAAGAGTCAATGGTTCGATCTTTGACTCATCTCGTCTTATGGTTGAAGCGGCCATTCATACCGGTGGCGTGGCATTGGCCCCGCCTAAAATGTTTACCCGCGAACTTGAAACGGCACAACTTGTCTGCCCATTCGATATTGCCATCAATATGGGAAGCTATTGGCTAACCCATTTGAAATCAAAGCCAATATCACCCGCTATGGAAATATTCCACAATTGGATCCTGAATGAGGCCAGGGCTTGAATGACGGGTAACCACTGGTTTTTATCATCGAGCACAGGGCTTCTGAACCTATTATCTGTTTTTACTCTGCTACCTTGCCCGAAAAGCAGCGGTATCCCTAAGGTTGGCGGAGTTCAATTCACGAAATATTCACTATACAAATATAATTCATTTAAATATCGCGCAAGATGTATTGAATGAAATCGTTCCGGCAGCAGGTAGAGAGCCATGTTTTGACCATTGCTATAAAACGATAAACAGTCTCCGTCAAGAGCACATTAACAGCGTTAATCAAGGTATTTTCTGTTTTCAGCTTTTTCCGATTGACCTAGTTGATTTAATTTTAAGCTTAAGCTATCCTTATGTTTCGGGTTCAGCGGTAACTCAAAAAGGATACTGTTGCCGGTGGTTGCACCAAACCCGAGCTATTCACTTATCGCTATGCCGTTGCTACTGAGTCCGTGGCGCTGTACGGCATCCGTATAGTGGCAGCACAGCAAATAAACAGCCCTGGCCTAGGCCGGGGCTGTTTATTTGCGAAGTAGCACACCATGATTCATTTGAATTATTAATACTTTAGACTTGTTAATTCACAAAACAAATGAACTTATGCGTTATGCATAAAGAACCAAAATCAGAACCACGTAGTTTCTGACTTCCACCCTTTCTGATTCATACACTGATTAAAAAGCCCTCTGCGACTGTCTTTATTCACATCCATGATATAACTTTCTATTGCCGGTTTTTTCACCGTTTTATATTTATCCCCATCACAGTTTTCATCTTTTTTGCAACTTTCATAATAGTCGGTATATACCGTTCTTTGGGCCACTTCATTTTTTACAGGAAACTTGCTCTCTGCTTGCGCTTCACAGCCATATTTAGCGAGGGAAAAATCCTCAGCATCAGCGCGGTCTCTCACCCACTGACTGGAGCAGCCAGCAAGCATCATCGATAGTGCCAACGCCGTTAATACAACCCTCATGTTTATCCCTTCCCTTTGCAATGAATATCAATAATGTCTATCTTCACCGGCTCTATACAGCCTAATCATACCGATTTATCACTACTATGTAGCATAAAATGCTAATTCGTTGAGTTACCATTTAATCCGTTCTTCGAAACTGGAGTATCTGTCTAACGCCTACAGGTGATCGATGCCGGTTGCCAAACACGTCACAAGCATTGGCATAAGGAAAAGCCCCCTGAGCGAAAGCCTATATGCACTGAAAAAACCGCAGCATAAATCGGCAAAAATGACGGATAAGTATCTATGTTCGAAGAGAAAAAGAATGGATGAGATAGTAAAATATCGAAGATCTCAATTAGCCAAAATATCGACAATTAAAAAAATAAAACTTATAAATCAAAAGCATAAAAAAAGACCGAATACGATTCCTATATTCGGTCTAGGGAAATGGCTCTTGGGAGAGAGCCGTGCGCTAAAAGTTGGCATTTATGCAAGGCTTGTTCAGCCGAGCACTTTAAGCGTAGCAAAAGGTGCCAGTTTTGCCAGCCAACCGCACGCAAGTGATAGTTACAATCAGAAATTAATTTTGCACATCATGCAACCACTTGTTAACTATTGAATAACTCACGGGTGAGTGAGTGATGCATCGGCACACAATTTTTCCGCTCTTTCACGGAACGGTTGCACGCTCATCTTCTGACCAGGGTGTTCGGCATCATCCAGCAGGATAACATCCAGAGGTTGGGCACGTTGTTGCCCCGCTTTTACTTGTTCTTGCGCGGCATCGTTGAGCGGGTATTGCATCAGGGTACTGTTGTTCAGCACAAACAAGGCCCCGCCCTTACGGCATTGCAGCGTGACTTCTTCTTTGGTGAATGCCCACTGCTTGCCGTATTCCAGCTTGGTGATATTAACCAGTTTATCTGCTGCCAACGCGCCCGTCGCCGTGACCAACAGCGCAATACCTAGAATTACCGATTTCATTGTTATGGCCTTACGTTACGATTTGATTCGATTTTCCCGCAATCCAGGGGCATCCGGCAAGCCGCAATGTCATACCGGCGCATAAGTTGCAAACAAACTGACCAGCAGCAGGACTATGGCCCCTAAGGCCGCTTCTAGCCAGCAGGCAATCACCAATCCACGTTGAGCCAATTGGGGCGTCGTACGCATTGCAGGAACAATAGCGTAACGGTTTGTCAGCGCCACCAGCGCCATCACGGCCACCAGCCCTATTTTAACGGATAGCAGGCGTTGATACGCAGAATCCATATTCAGTGGCCAATGACCAAGGATAATCAGACTGTTGATAATGCCGGTTACAATCACCAGCGCCACGGCACCATGACCCCAGCGTGAAAAACGGATCAACATCGTGACGGCATCGCCTCGCCATTGCGGCTGCGACAGATAACGCAGGCAAACCAGCAATGGCAATAAGCTGCCAAACCAGTACCCTGCCGCCAGCAGATGTAATGCATGATTGGTACGATGAAAAACGCCTAACACACCTTCGTACATGGCCGCATGGCCGATAAACGCCATATTGACTAACAACAATGTCGCGCACAGCACCAGTATCTGTCCCCGCCTTGATGCAGGGAAAGACAATGCCAATAGGGCCAGCAGGGAAAATCCCAGGTGCCAACGCCAGGCTTCACCAAAGGTTGTACCCAGCACGGCCCACCAAATGCTCAACTGCCAGGTGTCACTCCAACCGTCGCCCATCAATCCTGCCTGAACGGCCAGCATCAATACGGCAGTAAAGGCCGAGATCCAGGTGGCAGCGGACAGCATCGGATGCAAATCGCGGGTGACGATCGGGGAGAGACGCTGCGGCGACAATAAGGCGGTGAACAGGCTGATGCCAAACATCAGCATCACCGCCGTAAAGTGCACAAAGCGACACAGAACAAATAGGGTCGCCAGAGTCATCAGTTAGTTTACGGTAAAGCTGTATTGGCCTTTGGTTTTATGACCATCAACGGAAACAACGTGCCAGCTGACATGATATTTCCCTGCCGCCAGTTCGCTTTCGATCGGCACATTAACCTGGGTATTGTTGTTAGGATCCAGCCCCAACTTACCCGTCTTAACCTCGGCGTTATCTGGACCAGTGACCTTTACACCGCTGAAGTTAGGTTCGATACCTTCAGAAAAATTCAGGGTCAACACTTTTGGCGCGCTGCTGACGGTAGCGTCTGCTGCAGGCGTTTGTACTTTTAGATGAGCATGCGCCAGAGCCTGTTGCGAGGATAAACCGACAAACAGCACGAAAATGGTAGAAAGCAGGCGATAGGATGAACGAATTTTAGCGATCACAGAGGTGTCCCTTTATCATTAATGGAGGTGATAAGGATCAAGACCGGTAATCGGAGCGATGTTTCCGCAGCCTCAACCCACCACAATGATTACACCACAGCTAAGCAGGAAAAGAGCCTGTTAAGTCACTGTTTTAACTCTCGCCCCTCACTGTAGCGTATCGGGTCAAATCATAACGGCGGTGAATCAGCAAGTCGAGCACATCACTAACATTTTGCGATCTGGCAGCACGTATCGCTGTATACCTGCTATAAACGCAGGGCATAAAAAAACCGCGCACAGCGAAAGCACGCGGTTTCGTTCTTCGTGGTGGTAAATCAGACCTGGCCGTTACTACCCTCAGTAGCTGCACCCATTTTCTTCAGATCTTTATCAATGAAGAACAGCGCCTTGCCACTGTTACCCACCAACGCCAATTTATCCAGCACGGATTTAAACAGTTTCTCTTCTTCATGCTGCTCGGCAACATACCACTGCAGGAAGTTGAAGGTGGAGTAGTCCTGCGTAGTCATTGCCACATGTGCCAATGCATTAATCTGGCGCGTGATCAGTTGCTCATGCTCATAGGTTTGCTGGAATACTTCTGCCAGCGATGCAAACTCGACCGGCGGAGCCGCAATACTCCCCAGCAGTGGCAACGCCCCGGTGTCGCTCAGATAGTCAAACAAACGCTGCATGTGCTGCATCTCTTCCTGAGAGTGCTCTTTCAGGAAGGCGGCGGCCCCCTCAAAGCCCTTATCACTGCACCAGGCGCTCATTTGCAAATACAGATTTGCAGAATAGAACTCCAGATTAAGCTGTTCATTCAGCTTTTTTATCATTTCTTGCGTCAGCATAGGGATCCTTTTATTTTGCAGGTCATAGATTTAATTTTCCGCATTATGCCTTGGTTAACACAAAATAAAAACAGTTGATTCACATTCATTTATTTATGTTTAAATTTTATAAATTTATCAACGCTTTATGATGAACCCGCTTTAATAGGGGGATTATTATGATAATCATTTTCATCTTTAATTTTTTGCTATAAAGCGAATCATTCTTATTTAAAAAAATAAATAAATTACATTACTCTTGCAAAACAAATATCCCTGTTTTTTATCATGGTAAAGCAAAAGCCGCCGCTCGAAACTTGCCAATCGCGCCTCGGTAGATTACCTTCTGCGCTGATTTGATGCTGCACAATGAAGGAAAAATACCATGGGTTACAATCTGGCCGAGCTTTCCAAAGAAGAGATGGATAAAGTGAACGTGGATCTGGCCGCATCAGGTGTGGCGTTCAAGGAACGTTACAATATGCCGGTGATCCCAGAGATGGTAGAGCGCGAACAGCCTGCCTATCTGCAAGATTACTTCCGCGAGCGTGTCATGCACTATCGTGCAGAATCACACAAATTCTCCCGTTTGCCGTACGAACCTAAAATGAAATAACAGAGCCTGCCCAACGGCAGGCCTACTGATTATTTGCCCGCAAAGCCATCGGTAGCCAACATCAGATGGTGCAGAATACCCGGTTCATCCGTTGAATGCCCTGCCCCTTCGACAATATGCAGCTCTGCCTCCGGCCAGGCCTGTGCCAAATCCCAGGCGTTTTGTACCTGGCAAGCCATATCGTAACGGCCATGAACAATCACTGCGGGAATATGACGAATGAGAGGGACGTTTTTTAGCAGTTGGTCGTCGCTGTCGAGAAACCCCTGATGCGTAAAGTAATGGTTTTCGATACGGGCGAAAGCCAACGCGAAGTGATCCTCACCAAATGACGCAGCGGCACTGCTTGGCAATAGCGTTACAGTTTCCCCTTCCCACACGCTCCACAGTTTGGCAGCTTCGAGCTGCACCTGCAGGTCTGGCGAGGTCAGGCGCTGGCGATAGGCGGCAATCACATCCTTGCGCTCTTCGTCCGAAAGGATAGAGAGCACTCGCGTCCATTTGTCTGGGAAGAAGCGCGATGCCCCCTCTTGATAATACCAACTGAGTTCTTGTTTACGCAGGGTGAAAATGCCGCGCAGCACCATCTCACTGACGTGTTGCGGGTGTGTCTGCGCATAGGCAAGTGCCAACGTGGAACCCCAGGAGCCGCCAAATACCAACCACTGCTCCACGCCCGCCATTTTGCGCAATCTTTCAATATCATCGACCAAGTGCCAGGTGGTGTTATTGTCCAGGCTGGCATGAGGCTTGGAACGGCCACAGCCGCGTTGATCGAACAGCAGTACCTTATAGCGCTCCGGGTCGAACAACTGGCGATGATAAGGGGCTATCCCGCCACCGGGCCCCCATGAATAAACACTGCCGGTTTACCGTTCGGGTTACCACTCAGCTCCCAGTAGATCCGGTGGCCATCTCCAGTGTCCAACCAACCGCTATCATAGGCTGCTAATGGCGGGTATAAACCTCGTAATTGTTCCATGGCGCTTACGTCTCTCTGTGAGTGATGCTTTCATCAAAGCCGAAGCTGCTCATCAGGTCAACGCCAAAACCACAAAACCCTTACCAATGCCAACATGTTAGCGTGCGTTTGCTTAAAATGAAGACGACTTGCCCTTGCGCAAATGGGGTTCGCGCATTTCCTGTGCCGTTTTGGCTTCAATACTCAGCTCGGCGGTAGGGCGTAATAACAAGCGGGCCAATCCAATCGGCTCCCCGGTTTCAAGGCAATAACCGAACTCGCCATTATCCAGGCGTGCCAATGCCGATGTCATCTTCGGCAACAAACGGCTTTCGCGATCCAACTGGCGAAATAACAGGCGCAAGTCTTCTTCTCGAGCCGCTTTGTCCGCTTCGTCACCACTGATATCACCACCATCGATATCCCGCTTCAGCACCTCAATGTGCTGCCAGAGTTTTTGCTGTTCTTCCAGCAAACGCTGACGGAAAAACGCACGCTGCTCCGCGTTCATGTAATCAGATTCGGGCATCGCTAGCAGTTGCTGCTCGCTTAACAACGTCATTACTGTCATGGAACTCTCCGGCACGTAAATTTGTTATATTGTAACACTTAAACCCCGCCAAATGTTAAAAAAGAATAATCATTTGATTAACAATGCGTTGAAATGAAATGCCTCTTTGCCGCTTGCATATCAGTGACGTTAGGGGGTTAATAGAACGGCAACCCACCCAATCATAAGGTAACTGAGAGGCCATCATGAGTAAGGGAATGGATAGCAAGAAAAATGCGAAGAAGAAGCCGTTGAAAACCCCCGCCGAGAAACGTGCGGACAAACGTGCCAAAAAAGGGCACCCGTCTGGTGAGTAAACAGACTTCTAACCGTAGTTAAACCCGCCAAGGCGGGTTTTTTGTTGCCTGTGAAAAGTCAGGTTGGCATCACCTGAACACCTCGTTAAGCTAGGGAAAGATACTTAACCGAGAACATCATGACATTACGTGTAATCGATACCGAAACCTGCGGCCTGGAGGGCGGCGTGGTGGAAGTCGCCTCCGTTGATATTATCGACGGCCACATCACTAATCCGATGAGCGACTTAATCAGCCCTGATCGGCCAATCAGCCTCGATGCCATGGCGATTCACCACATCACCGAACAGATGGTGGAGGGAAAACCACGCATCGCGGTGGCTATTGGCCGTTACCAGGGCAGTGACTATTATGTTGCGCACAATGCGGCATTCGATCGCGGCGTGCTGCCTGAAATGAACGGAGCCTGGATTTGTACCGTGAAGCTGGCACGCACGCTCTATCCAAACATTAAGTACGGTAATCAATACCTGCGCTATGCGTTGAACCTGGATGTGCAACTGCCACAAGATACGACATTGTATCCGCACCGTGCACTGTATGACTGTTACGTGACCGCTGCGCTGCTGAAGCGCATTATGCAGGACTCTGGCTGGACGCCAGAACAGATGGTGCAGATCACCGAGCAGCCGGTGTTGCTGAAGACTTTCAAGTTTGGCAAATACCGGGGACAATCGATAGAGCATGTTGCGAAGGAAGATCCGGGATACCTGCGTTGGATGCTGAAGTCCATCGACGATCTTAGCCCGGATATGAAACACACGCTGAAGTACTATCTGATCGGCTAAAAATGCGGGCAGTTCCCTGCCCGCACTTGACTACTCGGCCAGGGAAAGAATAAACGCGTATTCCAGCGCAATATCCTCATAAGCCTTAAAGCGGCCAGATTTGCCGCCGTGGCCAGCATCCATATCGGTATACAGCAGCAGTTGACGGTTGTCGGTCTTCAGCTCACGCAGCTTCGCCACCCACTTGGCGGGTTCCCAGTATTGCACCTGCGAATCATGTAAGCCAGTGGTCACCAGCATATGCGGGTAATCTTGCGCTTTCACCTGATCGTACGGGCTGTACTGCAGGATATAGTCATAATATGCCTTATCGTTTGGGTTACCCCATTCATCATATTCCCCGGTGGTTAGCGGGATAGACTCATCAAGCATGGTGGTTACCACGTCCACGAACGGCACCTGAGCTACGATGCCGTTATACAGTTGTGGAGCCTGATTGGCTACCGCGCCCATCAGTAAGCCACCGGCGCTGCCCCCCATGGCAAACACGCGCTTGGCATCGCCATAACCCTGTTTTACCAAGGTTTCGGTGACGTCGATAAAATCGTTGAAGGTATTTTGTTTGTTAAACAGTTTGCCATCTTCATACCAAAGCTGGCCCAGTTCAGCCCCACCGCGTATGTGTGCCAGAGCGAAAACAAAGCCACGATCCAGCAGGCTAAGGCGGCTGGCGCTGAATGCCGGATCCATACTGCTGCCATAGGAACCATAGGCATACACCAACAGCAGATTCGCGCCATGGGCAAAGCTGTCGGAGCGGTAGACCAACGACACCGGTACATCAACACCATCACGGGCCTTCACCCAGACGCGTTCGCTACGGTAATCCTCCGCCGTGAAGTTTTTCACTTCCTGCTGTTTGAGCAGTTCGCGCGCGCCGCTATCCAGGTTCAACTCATACAGCGTGGTTGGCGTCGTCATGGAGGAATAACCGTAACGCAGCAGCGCGGTTTCCGGATCCGGGTTATAGGCCAGCCAGGTCACATAAGTAGGATCGTCAAAAGCGATACGTTTGTCTTCTCCGCTATGCCAGTGAATCTGTCGCAGTTGCGTCAGGCCAGCAATGCGTTCCTCCACCACTAGCCAGTCACGGAACAGGCTGAACCCTTCGAGCATCACGTCAGCACGTGGCGCGATCAGCTCCTGCCATTGTTCTTCTGCGGCTTGCTCACTCTGGTACAGGCCAAAGTTTTTGCCGTTTTTATTGGAACGAATATAGAAATGCTGATGGTAATGATCGATGGCATATTCGTGATCTTTACGGCGCGGCACAAACATTTGTGGTTTGCTATCCGTGTTGTCTGCATCCAATAACAGAATTTCAGATGTCGTGGTGCTGCTGAGGTGGATCAGAATAAAGCGCTCAGAGGTGGTTTTTTCCAGACTCACATAGAACGTGTCATCCCGTTCTTCGTAAACCAGTTCATCCTGCTGCGGATCGCTGCCGACCACATGGCGATAAACCTGATACGGTAACAAGGTCTTGGCATGCTTACGCACGTAATAGACGGTCGCAGAGTCATTGGCCCACTCAAAATTGCCAGAGGTATTCTCCAGCACCTCGTCGCTCCAGCTGTCGTTATCCAACGCCTTGAAACGGATGTCATATTGGCGGCGTGACAGGAAATCCTCCGCCACGGCCAGGCACTGATTGTTCGGGCTCACTTCGAGCCCGCCAAGGGTATAAAACTCGTGCCCTTCTGCTCGCTGGTTACCATCCAGCAGGGTGTCCCACTGCTCACTGGCAGCTTCCGGCTGGCGCACATACAGCGCATATTCATTACCCGGCTCGTAGCGGGTCTGATAGCGGAAGCCACGCCTCACGTAAGGTACGGAGTGTTCCTGCTGCGGAATACGCGCCACCATTTCCTGATACAGGGTTTCACGCAGCGCCTGCTGCGGTTTTAGCTGCTCATCGGTGTAGGCGTTTTCAGCCTGCAGATAGCTCAGAACCTGTGGATCGCTGCGCTCGTCATCGCGTAGCCAGTAATAATCATCCACACGGGTATCGCCGTGGATCGTGATAGGATAAGGCCGTTTTTCTGCCTTGGGAGGTGTCATCATTACTCAATCATCCGCTTACATTGATTAACGCAAGAGTGACACGATCCTCACCAGGTTAACAAGCCACGTCGTTACCTCAACGGGCTTTTTTCTCATTGACGTCAGGGATGTTCAACGACTGCGCCAAGGCATCCAGGTCACTTCGCCCATAAAGTGTTCGACATCAATGATCATACAACTCCGGTAATACACTATTTGCAACTGCTCCAGGCGTACGACGCTCGCCCCTTTGGGGTGAGGGGGATCTTCGACTCATTCCCCTGCAAGCCTCAACGAATCAGCAGTGCAATCAACGCGGCCAGGGCCGGAATCGCCTGAACATAAAGTATTTTCCGGCTGGCTGTCACGGCACCGAAAATCCCGGCGATCAGCACACAGATCAGAAAAAAGAAAGTGACCTGAACGCCGTTTTCGCCCAGCCATAACCCCCAAAGTAAACCTGCCGCCAGAAAACCGTTATACAACCCCTGATTCGCGGCCAGTACGCGGGTCTCACGCGCAAAATCAGCACTGAGATTAAATGCCTTATGACCTGTTTTCGTATCCCACAAAAACACTTCGAGAACAAGAATGTAGAGATGGATGACAGCAACAACAGCGACAAGGATATTAGCTAACACGGTGGACCTTATTAGAGGCGAACAGGTGAAATGGAGTATAGATAATGATAGTGAGGGGAACCGTATGCCCAGATTAAAAAATCCAAAAATCGCGTCATTAGGTGAATAGCCAGATTCGCCAATCGGCTGAAAATTCGTTATTATCCGCCCCCACTCTCCAGCCGGGCAGCTTCATGTCTACGATTTCCGATACCTTTATTGCCCCGCCGTGCCATGAAAAGATCGAGATGCTCTATCAGGACGATCATCTGGTGCTTATCAACAAACCGGCAGGGCTGCTCAGCCTCTCGGGAAAAAATCCGCAGAATCTCGATTCGGTGCATCATCGGCTGGTACAGATATACCCCGGCTGCACCCTGGCCCACCGTCTTGATTTCGGTACTTCCGGGTTGATGGTGATTGCCCGCAATAAGGCTATCAATGCCGCCCTCTGCCAACAGTTCAGCCAGCGTACGGTGACTAAAGTCTACAGCGCCCTGCTCTGCGGGCATCTGGACGACAACGAAGGGGTGATAGACGCAGCCATTGCCAAAGATCCGGCACGGTTCCCACGGATGTCGATTTGCGCAACCCACGGCAAGCCGGCCCTCTCCCGCTATCGGGTTGTTGAACGCTTTTACCATGAGTTGGAAGACGGGACGTTACTGCCATTAACGCGGGTACAGCTAAGCCCGGAAACTGGGCGCACTCATCAACTGCGTATTCACTGCCAGCAGTTGGGCCACCCTATTTGGGGCTGCGACCTGTATGGCGGCCGCCTGCTACCAGGTACCGAAGGGACAACACGGCTGATGCTGCACGCCAGTGAACTGCATTTTATGCATCCCATTGGCGGAGAATGGGTCACAGCGCGCCATGCCAGCCCATTTTGAAAGTGAACGTCGCTAAAACGACACTGCCGCGGCGACGTCCAGACTGGTGCTCGAATGCATACGCAAATGCTCGCAACACTCGACATCAGCAACCGTTATGCAGATTACCACATCAAATCATCGGGCACTTTAAAATCAGCATACGGATCTTCTTCATCTTGCTCTTCCTCGCTAAGGGCACTATTTAACACAATACTGTTCGCATCACGCTGAGCAATTTTATCGGCCACGCTTGCAGGGATAATTGCGTACTCACTCTCCCCTTTGTGCTCATCAATCAAGCGGGCAATCGCGAGGCGGCCACTAATCAGTTGCGCTTGAGTAGGCTTATCCACAAGGATTTTTTTAATTAAATTATTGTCTGTGAAGTTAAAACCAATATCGCCTTTGGGAAGGTCGATTCTGTTCATTTCGATCAGTTGCTTCACCTGAGCTTTGTATTCCTTGGACAAAGCAGCTTGTTTTTGTTGTTCGCTTAGCTGTTTATCACGCTCAAGTTGCGCTTTTTTATTTTCTTCTACTGCCTCTCTTGCCTCACGAGCCTGAACTCGTGATTTCTTGGCCGTTCTTTGTACTTTGGCCATCTTTTTGCTGGTTACTAATCCCGCTTTTAGCATCTGCTCTTGTAAGGTGAGTTTTGTCATCTTCGTTTCTAAACCAGTTGAATAATACGTGGGATTATACCTGCAATTTTTGAGGTTGTACCAGATAGCAGGCGATGACCACGCCTGCTTAATCGAACCCTTTATCATTATGCTAGTAGCCTTGTAGTGGTAAGTGCCAGGCTTACAACGGGGTATTATCAAGACGGTATAGCATCAGCCCCTGCCACCAAGCCGACCGTCAGATCTACTCAGTGCCAGAGCAGTAAAGTGTCAGATTAAGACTAGGCAGATAAGCTAAAAGCAATAACAAACAGTTCATCCAGTCCTGGATAGATATCCTGGATAACCTGTTTCAGCTCATCGAGTGTCATATTCTCTTGCTGCGCATGCGCTTCGGTTAATGCTGCCAAGCGAACCGGCGTGACCGATTTCACCTCGATAAAACAGAAAAATGCACCATCTTCGTTACGGCTTACGCGCAGCACCTCACCAGGTTCAAAGTGAGATTCACTGGCATCGCGAATAGTGATGGTTTTACGCCCGGCCAGAATATCCTGCTCAAAACGGCTGAAAAAGGTGATCTCACGGGTCATTTCAGATCCTTTGCTCATCATGTTGATTAGGCTGCCTGTTTTTCTGACGCTGTTCCCTCTTCAGGGGCTGCTGCGGTTTTCTCAGTTTTGGCTTTTGCCGGTTTTTTTGCCGCGTCTTGCGGTGCTGCGCCACGCAGTATCTGCGATAAGGCGTCTTTATGTTCCGCCAGGAAGAAGCTCAGGCCTTCACGCTGTTCTTCTTCCAGCGTAATCGGGGCTTGCTGCAACCACTCACCAAGGCTATCGGCCAGATCCAACATTTTGTCGTAGGCATCGGCTTCTTTCTTATTTGCGAAAGTCATTTTTTCCTCACCGTTTCTCACTACCACGTATTTTACTTCAACAGCCATGCGTGTCTTCCTCAAAGGTATGATACTGTGATTTTATACAGTATAAGATGATTTCAGACGAGGCTGCAAGCAGCCCGCCGTTTATTATTTCAACAGCCGCGCCTTGCAGCTCTTGCCTTTGATTTTGCCCTGCTGGAGCTGCTGGAGCGCTTTACGGGCGCTGGCCTTGCGGATAGCCACATAGGCGTGTACCGGGAACATGTCGATCTTGCCCACGTCTGCGGCCGTCAGCCCGGCATCCCCTGTCAATGCGCCAAGAATATCGCCAGGGCGAATTTTTGCCTTACGGCCACCGTCAATACACAGAGTTACCATTTCAGCATCAAGCGGCGTGTTCGGCGCACCGCTAAACGCCGATACTGACGCCCAGTGCGCCTTGATCTGCAGATAATCTTCGAGCGCATGAACACGCACCATTTCCTGTGGCGTACACAGGCTGATCGCCAAGCCGCTCAGGCCTGCGCGGCCAGTACGGCCAATACGGTGAACATGCACTTCAGGATCAAACGACAGTTCGTAGTTGACCACCAGCTCCAATTCTTTGATGTCCAGCCCACGTGCAGCCACGTCGGTAGCCACCAAGACGCGGCAACTGCGGTTGGCAAAACGCACCAACACCTGATCCCTATCGCGCTGCTCCAGATCGCCATGCAACGCCAATACGCTGATGTCGCGTGCCTCCAACGCTTCAAACACGCTCTGGCAATCCCGCTTGGTGTTACAAAACACCACGCAGGAAGCGGGTTGATAATGGCGAATAGCGGCTACCAGCAGCGCGGGGCGTTGATCGCGGGTGGTTTCATAGAAAAGCTGTTCGATACGGGTGTGTTCTTCCCCGTCCTCCACTTCCACATTCAGGGGCTCACGTTGCACGCGCGCGCTGATACGCTCAATACCCGCGGGATAGGTCGCAGAGAACAGCAATGTCTGGCGCTGAGGTGGCGTATAGCTGATAACATCATCGATATCATCGGCAAAACCCATGTCCAACATGCGGTCGGCTTCATCCAGCACCAACACCTTCAGTTCGTCCAGCACCAGCGTTTTCTTGCGCAGGTGTTCCTGCACGCGGCCCGGTGTACCCACGACAATGTGTGGCGCATGCACCAACGAGTCGAGCTGCGGCCCCACCGGTTGGCCACCACACAGGGTCAGTATTTTGATGTTCTGCGTGAAGCGTGCGAGGCGGCGTAATTCTTTACTGACCTGATCGGCCAACTCACGCGTTGGGCACAGGATCAGCGCCTGGGTGGCCACTTGGGCAACATTGATTTTATCCAGCAGGCCAATACCAAATGCCGCCGTCTTACCGCTGCCGGTTTTTGCTTTGGCACGTACGTCCTGCCCTTTCAGGATGGCGGGCAGCGCGGCGGCCTGTACCGGCGTCATTTCGGCATACCCCAGTTCGTTGAGGTTGGCCAACTGTTCGGCTGGCAGCGGCAGGGAAGAAAAGGAAACTGTGCTCACGGCAATGACTCTTTATCGCAAATGGAAAGGCGGCGCAGCGGGTGGGCAGACGCCAGTTCAGGCGCAGATGATAACAGAGTTAATGGCGTTCCCGGATTTCAGACGCAAAAAAACCCGCCAAAAAGCGGGTTTTATGGCAGAGAGGCAGCTTAGATAGCCACTACGTCTGCCGCGGCCGGGCCACGCTGGCTATCCTGGATGGAGAATTCAACCTGCTGGCCTTCTGCCAGAGTTTTGAAACCATCGCTGTTGATAGCAGAGAAATGAACGAAAACATCTTTAGAACCATCGGCTGGAGTGATAAAGCCGAAGCCTTTGCTTTCGTTAAACCATTTTACGTGACCAGTGATCTTAGCCATTTTGACTTTCCTTTGACTTGATAAACCTGCCTTGCGGCACTAACGACGCAAAACCCATATGATTAACATGGTCTTCTGCGCCGCCAGTTATTAACGCATAATCCTCCTGGCAGGGCAAATTTTTCCGTCTGCATTAAAAACAGTGAGTTAGTAAGGTTTTTTGTCATTTTCGCCTTAATTTGGCCGTCCATTGGCTGTGTGCGCAATCGTTTTCGTATATACTGCGCGCTTATTGTCAGACTACGTTAATGCTTACAGATCCAGGTACCAGACTATGTTAACTATCGGAACCGCCCTGCGTCCCTCTGCCACCCGCGTTATGCTGCTCGGCTCAGGTGAGCTTGGCAAAGAAGTGGCCATTGAATGTCAACGTCTCGGCTTGGAAGTGATCGCCGTCGATCGCTACGCAGATGCGCCAGCCATGCATGTTGCGCACCGCAGTCATGTCATTAATATGCTGGATGGCAATGCGCTGAAAGCGTTGGTCGAACAGGAGCGCCCCGATTATATCGTGCCGGAAATTGAAGCCATCGCCACCGATATGCTGGTCGAGCTAGAGCAACAAGGTCATCATGTGGTCCCCTGTGCCGAGGCAACACGCCTGACGATGAATCGCGAAGGCATTCGCCGCCTTGCCGCCGAAACGCTGGGTCTGCCTACCTCCCGTTATCGTTTTGCCGATGGTGAAGCGCAGTTCCACCAGGCTGTGGCTGAGATTGGCTATCCGTGCATCGCTAAACCGGTCATGAGCTCATCCGGCAAAGGGCAAAGCCTGATCCGCAGCGAACAGCAATTGCGCGCCGCCTGGGATTACGCCCAGCAAGGTGGCCGTGCCGGTGGTGGACGCGTGATTGTTGAAGGATTGGTGCCGTTTGACTTCGAAATTACCCTGCTGACCATCAACGCTGTAGATGGTGTCCACTTCTGTGCGCCAATAGGGCACCGTCAGGAAGATGGCGATTACCGAGAATCCTGGCAACCTCAGCACATGTCCGAATTGGCCTTGAGCCGCGCACGGTCAATCGCTGAAAAAGTGGTGAAGGCGTTAGGTGGCTTTGGTCTGTTCGGCGTTGAACTGTTTGTCTGCGGTGATGAGGTGATTTTCAGTGAGGTTTCCCCTCGTCCGCACGATACCGGGATGGTGACGCTGATTTCTCAGGATCTTTCAGAGTTCGCACTGCACGTACGTGCATTTCTGGGGTTGCCAATCAACGCGATTCGCCAGTTTGGCCCTTCCGCTTCCGCCGTTATCTTGCCAGAGCTATCCAGCGACAATGTGTGTTTCAGCGGATTAGACACGGCGTTGAGCGGTTACAATCAACTGCGTTTATTCGGTAAGCCGGATATCAGCGGCAAGCGCCGTATGGGAGTGGCATTGGCGACTGCACCCGAGGTTGAACAAGCCGTCGCGCTGGCCAAGCAGGCTGCTGCTGCGGTGCTGGTGCAGGGATAAGGTTTCGCCTACATCCACACATGAGCACCGCTGGCGATTGTGTGTGTGTGGACCATAACCAACCGGGGTTCGGCAAACCAAACCCCGGTGACATCAATAATTTTCGTCGTCTTCGCTATCGTCTTCCAGATACTCGGTCGCGGCTTCTTCCTCTTCTTCCTCTTCATCATCGAACAGAACGGTGACCTGATCGCCTTGATGTTTTTCGCGGATTTCCTGTGCGACGCGCGCGATGGCTTCACCACTGCTCATGCCTTGTTCCATCAGTTGATGAATACGTTCAGCAGCTTCCTGCTGCTCTTGATGACTCAGTGACGGCATACCTGCAAGCATGTGTTTCTCCCCCGGCAAAATGGACGTGGATTATACGCCCTAACGCCGTGGATCCCAACGCCTGTTATTCTGTGGCCTGTAAAGACCGGGCGCTCTCTTTCCGCCACTGTTTCAGGCGGTGCAGCCACAGCAGCACATGCCAGGTTTGCTTGATCCCGCGCATATTGGCAGTCATCGCTTTGTTGATGCCACGCCGATAGAGTTCTTCCGTAATTTGTTGCTGTGCCTGTGGATCCGGCTCCCGACGAATACAGTGGCAGATCCCCAACGCCTCGCGGGTAATTTGCCAATGGAAAGCAGAACAGATGTTTATTTTGGCGCTGTAACGCTGATTTAACGCCATCAGCATTTCAACAATCTTCATATAATGGCGTTGATATTCAACATTCGCCTGTCCGGTACGGCGGCGGTTGCTTATCGAGCGGTCGTGCACTCGCTGGCGATAAAGCGGTTTACTCAGATATTTCACCCGCTTGGCATTGAACATGACTTCGGTAGTCCAGGGTATATCCTGGTGATGAAGCCCTGGTTCAAAATAAAGCCCATGCTGCTTGATAAAATCAAGTCGATACACTGCCAACCAGACAACATGAATAAACTTTCTTGATTTCAGGGCGGTTTCAAGCCATTGCGCACCGGAAATAACCTCCGTATCTTGCAAACGCTCCTGCGGAATTATAGGTTGCAGATCGTCCTGACTGGCAAAATAACGTTCACCATTACACTGCATAACGTCTAACTGATGTTTTTCTGCCAGATCAAGCAGCGTGGAATACATTTCAGGAGCTAATAGATCATCGGCATCAGGAAAAGCAACATATTTGCCACGAGCAACCGCCAGCCCGGCATTGCGTGCATTAGACACACCGGCATTAGCCTGATCGATAACCGTTATATGCGGATATTTCTCAGCATATTGATGGGCAAGCTCCCCTGAACCATCGGTCGAGCCATCGTTGACAATGATCACTTCCAGTTGCTGCTCGTGTTGCGCCAGCAAAGACTCCATAAAAGGGTCGAATAACTCTCCGACATTATGCAGAGGAACGACGACACTCAATTTTAATGACATAGGCGATTCTTCGCTAATAAGATGGATAACTCACTATTTTAGTAAATTCAATGTGTTTTGCTGTGGGGCGAGGCGTCAAAATACTGATTCAAGGACTTAGTCATCTGTTTCAATGAATGGAGCAACGATGGCATTTTCTGCGCGCATCGTTCGCATAGGCATGAAGAATGAGTATGAAAAAGCGGAACCTCATCGATCCACAGTCCACATTCCTGACAAAACAACATCCTGCCTCCAGTGCTATAAGTATTTCAAAATGGCCAGATGAGAATAAGAATTATCTATTGTAATATTTTACGTCTTGAGATAATTTTCTGAGCAAATGCGATTGCAATTTCCCCGGAATGAATTTTTAACATTTTACCCAATGATAAAAGTCGCAAAAAATGCTTCATTTATCTTTTGTTTATTCTTTGTGAACCTGAAAGACTTCTAAATGGCAGCAATATTCCAGTACTTGGCGATAGCGTGAAACACCTTGGCGCAGGAGGCTGCACCCGGCCAGGGAATGTGGCAGAATGCACCTCCTACACCGCCGTTCCCCTAGTCAGGTTGATTGAATACCATGAGTGCCACTACCCCGAATCTAAAATCCTTGCCCTATACGCCTGAAGCCTTGTTGGCACTGTTCGCCCCTTTGGCACAGCAACCTTGGGCCATGTTGTTACATTCAGGGTTTGCCGAGCACTCACATAACCGTTTTGATATTTTGGTGGCTGAGCCGCGTATTACGCTAACTACCCGCGGTTGCGATACCGAAATCCGGCAAGGAAACGCTCGCACCTGCTCGCAAGACGATCCCTTCCGGCTGTTGCAGCAACAGCTTGACGCCATGGATCTGAATACGCCATTAAACAGCGACCTGCCTTTTCAAGGGGGGGCGCTGGGGCTGTTTGGCTACGATCTGGGAAGGCGGATAGAGGCATTACCCCAGTTGGCCGAGGCGGATAGCACGCTGCCGGACATGGCCATAGGAATTTATGATTGGGCACTGATCGCCGATCACCAACGGCAAACCCTGACCCTGCTCAGCCATGGTGATGTTGAACAACGCTGGCAGTGGCTTAATCAACAGCCAGCGCTGTCAGCTCAGCCTTTTGTCCTGACGGGCCCCTGGCAGGCAAACATGACGCGCCAACAATACGGCGAGAAGTTCCGCCGTATTCAGGCCTACCTACGCAGCGGTGATTGCTATCAGATCAACCTGGCACAGCGCTTCTGCGCACCTTATCAGGGTGATGAATGGCAAGCGTTCTGCCAGCTAAGCGCCAGCAACCGTGCGCCCTTCTCTGCTTTCCTTCGTCTGCCGCAAAACGCCGTGCTGAGTGTCTCACCAGAACGCTTCTTATGGCTGGCCGATCAGCAAATCCAAACCCGCCCAATCAAAGGCACGTTGCCACGCCTGACCGATGCCGCACAGGATGCTGAGCAGGCGCAGAAACTGGTCCACTCGGCGAAAGACCGTGCAGAAAACCTGATGATTGTCGATCTGTTACGGAATGATATTGGCCGTGTGGCACAGCCTGGCAGCGTGCGGGTACCCGAATTGTTCGTGGTCGAACCATTCCCGGCTGTCCACCATCTGGTCAGTACCATCACCGCCACCTTACCCGCCACCACGCCAGCCACCGAGCTGCTGCGCGCCTGTTTCCCTGGTGGCTCGATCACCGGTGCACCGAAAGTACGGGCCATGGAGATTATTGAAGAACTGGAGCCGCAACGCCGCAACGCCTATTGCGGCAGTATCGGCTATATCAGTTTCTGCGGCACCATGGACACGAACATCACGATCCGCACCCTGCTCACGGAAAAGGGGCACATTACCTGTTCTGCCGGCGGGGGCATTGTTGCCGACAGCCAGGAACAGGCGGAATATCAGGAAACCTTTGATAAAGTAGGCCGCATCTTGCCACAACTGGGGGAGTTTACCGTCTCGTGAGCCATCAGGATTATCCGGCGTCTCTGACGGCCTTTATCAGCCGTTTTCAGTTGCAGTTGCCACAGGCAACCCAGATCGCCCACAACGTGCGTCCTGCCGCCGTGCTGATCCCGATTGTCTGCCGGCCAGAACCGACCTTATTACTGACTCGCCGAGCTGATTCGCTGCGTAAACATGCCGGTCAGGTCGCCTTCCCAGGTGGTAAAACCGACGCGGAAGACCGATCGCCTATCTTCACGGCGCTGCGTGAAGCGCAGGAAGAAGTGGCTATCCCCCCCCAAGCGGTGCATATCCTCGGCCAACTGGCACCGTTGGACAGCAGCACCGGTTTTCAGGTGACCCCCGTTGTCGGGCTGCTCCCACCCGACATCGCGTTTCATGCCAATGAAGAGGAAGTCGCAGACGTATTTGAAATGCCGTTGCATGAAGCGCTTCGGCTCTCTCGCTATTATCCGCTGGATATTCATCGCGGCGGTCACACACATCGCGTGTATCTTTCCTGGTATCAGAGCCAATTCGTCTGGGGTTTGACGGCGGCCATTATCCGCCGCCTGGCCCAGCAAGTCAGCATTTAAGCGTGATGCTATTCACACAACGGCAGGGTTTTGCCTCGCGATTTGCGCATAAAGCGATCGTTATCACTCCATGAGGGTGTTTTTTCGACTACCGTTCCAGGCATCAGTCTTTTAAAAAAACTGTAAACCCTCTCTTCAACATTACGAAATACCTGTAAAATACCCACACCCGGAATAAACCACTAATAATGTAAGGTTTAAGCCGGCGGCGCTCAGCAGGAGAACGTGGCGCGATTGCCTTGAAAGGGAGCACATCAGGGTAGCCCCTATGCGCGAGTGCAATCAGGTACTAAAGTGACATCAAGGATTATTTTATTTCATGCGAAAAAGGCCCCGAAACCCGAACGGCCCTTTTACACTATCGCAGTTCTCTGCACGGTTTTAGCCGCTGCAGCCATAACAATATGCCTCTTTAAGGAGTTTTAGCGTGATTAGCGTTTTCGACATGTTTAAGATCGGCATCGGCCCGTCCAGCTCTCATACGGTTGGACCGATGAAAGCCGGCAAACAGTTTGTCGACGATCTGGTAAATGAAGGCAAAATGTCTTCTGTCACGCGTGTTGCCGTTGATGTTTACGGCTCACTCTCATTGACCGGTAAAGGTCACCATACCGATATTGCCATCATTCTTGGACTGGCCGGTAATATGCCGGACACTGTCGATATTGATAGCATCTCGGGCTTTATTCGCGATGTCGAACAGCGTCAACGCCTGATGCTGGCCAATGGCCTGCATGAGGTCGATTTTCCGCGCGACGGCGGCATGGTTTTCCGTAGTGATAATCTGCCTCTGCATGAAAACGGCATGCAGATCCATGCCTTCGCCGGTGAAAAACAGATTTACAGTAAAACCTATTACTCCATTGGCGGTGGGTTTATCGTAGATGAAGAACACTTCGGTAAAGCCGATAGCAACGAGGTCAGTGTTCCTTATCCTTTCCACTCAGCAAGCGAAATGCTGGCGCACTGCCATACCACCGGTCTTTCACTGTCGGGAATGGTGCTGCAGAACGAACTGGCGCTGCACAGCAAGCAGGATATCGAAACTTACTTCGGCAACGTCTGGCAAACCATGCGAGCCTGTATCGATCGCGGGTTGAACACCGAAGGGGTATTGCCTGGCCCCCTGCGGGTACCGCGCCGTGCTTCTGCCCTGCGCCGCATGCTGGTCTCTTCCGATAAACTGTCCAATGACCCGATGAATGTGATCGATTGGGTCAATATGTTTGCTTTGGCGGTAAACGAAGAGAACGCGGCTGGCGGCCGCGTAGTCACCGCCCCAACTAACGGCGCCTGCGGGATCGTTCCTGCCGTGCTGGCCTACTACGATCATTTTATCGAGTCAGTCAGCCCGGATATTTATATCCGCTACTTTATGGCGTCTGGTGCCATTGGCGCGCTGTATAAAATGAACGCATCCATTTCAGGGGCCGAAGTTGGCTGTCAGGGTGAAGTTGGCGTCGCCTGTTCCATGGCGGCAGCCGGTCTGGCAGAGCTGCTGGGAGGTAGCCCTGAGCAGGTATGCATCGCCGCAGAGATCGGCATGGAACACAACCTGGGCCTGACATGCGATCCGGTTGCAGGCCAGGTACAGGTGCCTTGTATCGAACGCAATGCCATTGCCTCCGTAAAAGCCATCAACTCGGCACGCATGGCCCTGCGCCGTACCAGCGAGCCGCGCGTGTCGCTTGATAAAGTGATCGAAACCATGTACGAAACCGGTAAAGACATGAACGCCAAATACCGCGAAACCTCGCGCGGCGGTCTGGCCATCAAAGTACAATGTGACTGACCCATCCCCCCGCCCTCACCGGCGGGGTTTTCATTCCCCCAGAGCATTCCTGTTTGGTTGGCGTCTATCCTGCGGTTAAACCACCAATTACCCTTTTGCTCTCCGCAACTGAAATAATTTGTTGAGTTAACATCAACTTTATCTGCTGACAGGCTAGAATTAGCCAAGAATCGTATTACGGAATGATAGCCAGGAAGCGACATCCGGCTGTTTGACTGAACAAGGGCTTACCGGATGTTGATGACCCAACTTGCCGCATCGAAATACCGCTATTACCGCTGGCTACTCGCCGGCGCGGTTGGGTTGGCTATTTTGCTGATTTCACTGTATACGCGCTATTACCAAGAGGTTCGCATTATTGAGCAGAACCAGCGCACCTTGGCTACACGCGTGATCGCCAAGCTAAATGCCTTACTGCTCCCTGCTCAGCAGCAGGCAGAACGCACCATGCCAATGGTAGGACAGCCTTGCGAGTCGGTGATGCCTACGCTGCGCTTCCGTGCTGCCCAGAATCAGGCGTTACGGGCAGTGTTACTGGTGCAGAACGGCGTTATTTATTGCTCAAGCCTGTTTGGACCGCGCGACTATGTGTTTTCTCTCATTTTTCCAACGATGAGCCACTCAGGCGTGCAGTTAGCCCTGCGCCCATCGTTGACAGTGGCCAAAGGCACGCCAACCCTGGTGTTGTGGACACCGCTGCCCCAACAGGAGATCGGTGGCGTACTGAACGTATTCAACATCGATCTACTGTCAAATTTTCTCCTTGAGCCACAGGAACCATACGCCCATCGGGTGGCGTTGAACGTGGGTGAATACAGCCTTGAATACGGTCAACGGGAAATCATCCCCCACGACACTCAACAGCAAGATCTGCAATACACCGCAAAATCCGCCCAATATCCCTTTTCTATTTCACTTTTTGGCCCCAATGCCCGCACCTTGGCACTCACCGCCCTGCCTCGACACATTCCTCTGGCGCTGATGCTGAGCCTGCTTGCCGCTTACGTGGTATACCTGATTACCGCCAACCGTATGAGCCTGTCGTATTACATTGGTCACGCCATTACTCATCGCGAATTCCGCGTTTATTGTCAGCCGATTATCAGCAGCGATAATGGGCGTTGTGTCGGCGTGGAAACCCTGATGCGCTGGAAGAACAAACGGCAGGGTTGGATTTCGCCGGATGTCTTCATTCCATTGGCCGAGCAGCATGGCTTGATCATTCCCCTAACGCGTTATCTGATGACGACCGTTGTAGAAAACCTCAATCTGTTCCCCCCGCGCCCTTCGTTCTATATCAGCATTAATGTTGCCGCCGAACATTTCAATACGGTCAGCGTTATCGACGATATTCGCCGCATCTGGCTACCGGCCCAGCCAATGCCCTCCCTGATGTTGGAACTGACCGAACGGACTGCTCTGTCAGAAATCCAGCACGAGCAGCTTAAAACGCTCAAAGAAATGGGCATCATGCTGGCAATCGATGATTTTGGTACGGGTCATAGCTCACTGAGTTATCTGAAAAAACTGAGCCCGGATGTGTTGAAGATCGATCGCGGCTTTACCGCCGCCATTGGTACCGACGCGGTCAATGCTACCGTGACCGACACCATTATTACGCTGGCTCAACGATTGAAGCTGAAGCTGGTGGCCGAGGGGGTTGAGACGGAAAAACAAGCCGATTATCTACGCTCGCAAGGTGTGAATGCGTTACAGGGATACTATTTCGCCAAACCGATGCCAATCAATGTGTTCCCTCTGTGGCTACAGCAATATGAGTCACAACAGCGAAACCTGGTGCCACGGCGTGAAACGCCGCTGCAACCCCAAAGCAGGCCAGGAGAGATCCCCCCGGCCTGAATCATTTATGCGTCTTGTTCGTGCGGGGCCATCATCTTGGTGATACTGACCAGCTCGATGCGATAATCCGAAATTTCAAGGATCTCAAAACGCAGATGATTTAACTCCACCACATCACCTACCGCTGGCATCTGCCCCGAATGGGAGAGCAGGAATCCCGCCAGAGAAGCGTAATCTTCCGTAGGGCTGACCAGATCGTCACAATCCAATGCCTGTTCCAACGAATGCAAATCCGCCCCGCCTTTAACTAACCAGCGGTCACCCTCGGTGATGATATCCGGCGTTTCGTCTTCGTCCGGGAACTCGCCGGCAATAGCTTCCAATACATCTAACGGCGTAACCAATCCCTGCACCACGCCAAATTCATTGGTCACCACCACCAAGCGCCCCTTGGCCC
Source organism: Serratia fonticola (assembly GCF_006715025.1). Classification (NCBI taxonomy): domain Bacteria; kingdom Pseudomonadati; phylum Pseudomonadota; class Gammaproteobacteria; order Enterobacterales; family Yersiniaceae; genus Serratia; species Serratia fonticola. The sequence continues at coordinate 2,711,266 of NZ_VFMK01000001.1, read as the reverse complement.
GGCGTAATACCGCCAGCAGTTTGATCACATCCATGGTTTCTGGTACGACAATCGGCGGCGTACGAGCGGCAAACTCTGCAATATCCACACCCTGATCCAAAGCAACCAACAGATCTTTGGCTCGCACCACACCGATGATTTCATCCAACTCATCGCGACACACCGGGAACAGGCTGTGCGGTGTATCCAGCAGCTGTTCACGCACTGCATCGCGGGAACGCTCGCAATCCACCCATGAAATCTCGGTGCGCGGCGTCATCACACTGCGCAACGTTCGTGAAGCCAGCGTCAGCACACCGCTGATCATATAGCGCTCTTCTTCAGCAAAGGTTTCCTTTACTTTGCGGGCGCTAGTGTCTTCATCCCGTTGTCGCGGCGTCCCCTGCTGCCCCATCAAACGCATGATGGCCTCTGCCGTACGCTCACGCATCGGGCGGCGTGCTTCATGTTTGATAAAGTTTCGCCGGGCAATCTGGTTAAACAGCTCGATAAGGATCGAGAAGCCAATCGCCGCGTACAAATAACCTTTCGGAATATGCAGGCCAAAGCCTTCGGCGATCAAACTCAAACCGATCATCAACAGGAAGCTCAGACAGAGCACCACAATGGTCGGATGGGCGTTCATAAACTGCGTCAATGGCTTCGATGCCAATAACATCACGGCCATGGCAATCACCACCGCCGCCATCATAATGGGCAGATCGTTCACCATCCCCACCGCCGTGATCACCGCATCGAGCGAGAACACGGCATCAAGAATGACGATCTGAACCACCACGGCCCAGAATTTGGCATAGCCTCGGTTAGTCCCTTCCTGATGGGTATTCCCTTCCAAGCGCTCATGCAACTCCATGGTGGCCTTGAACAACAGGAACACACCACCAAACAGCAGGATCAGATCGCGGCCGGAGAAGCTGAACTCCGCCACGCTGAACAACGGCGTGGTTAGGGTTACCATCCACGAAATCACCGAAAGCAAACCAAGGCGCATAACCAATGCCAGCGAAAGGCCGATGATACGAGCTTTATCACGCTGCTTAGGCGGTAGTTTGTCGGCCAGAATGGCTATAAACACCAGGTTATCGATACCCAGAACGATTTCCAGCACCACCAGGGTCAGTAACCCGGCCCAAATCGAGGGATCCATTAATATTTCCATATCAGACTCCGCAAGCAAGATGAGTAATGGGCAGTATTCAGACGCAGAGAAACCGACGCAGAACACGCGCTAGCAAAGGCGGTAAGGAAACGGTGGTGTTGAATCGAGAAACGGCCGACTGGCCTGATGAAACTTTCTACGCCTACTGGTGGCGGGTGAAACCTTGAAAAACAGTAACTTCGGTGACAGTCCATAGGGAGGGCTGAGGCCCTTTACTCCTGGGTAATGAAAGAAGGAAGCACTCTAGCAGGAAAAATTTCGGCGGAAAAGTAGCTTTTCTTACTTTACGCATCGTTTTGTAACACCACTGCTGTTTAATTCCTCAAACAATACTTCAGGGTTAATCGATCCACCAATAGCAGAGCAATGTCACAAAATTTATTTTTTCACGCACTAAAATAAATGATGTTAACGGGAATTAACACCTACAGGTTTTTGAAACTGCGCGAGAAATGATAAGTGTGAGTTTCTTTTTTTCTACCATAATGTATCTGAACCGCGGAAGTGACTGCCAGGATGGTAATGAAAAAAACACAATCCGTGCCTTAAGTTAGTTCGACGAGGAGGTAGCGAGTGGCAATAGCTATTATCATCGGCACACACGGGACTGCAGCGGAACAATTGCTGAAAACAACAGAGATGCTATTGGGTGAGCAGGATAACGTCGCCTATATAGATTTCGTTCCCGGTGAAAATGCTGAAACGTTAATTGAGAAATACAGTGGAAAAATCAGCGAACTCGATACCAGCGATGGCGTCCTGTTTCTGGTAGATACCTGGGGAGGCAGTCCGTTTAATGCGGCTAGCCGGATCGCAGTTGATAAAGAGCACTATGAGGTGGTCACCGGGGTTAACATTCCGATGCTGGTGGAAACCTTTATGGCGCGTGATGACAACCCCAGCTTTGATGAACTGGTGGCGCTGGCACTGGAAACCGGCCGCGAAGGCGTGAAAGCGCTGAAAAAACCGGTCGAAGAGCCTGCAAAACCGGTTCCCCCTCCGCAAAAGGCCGCCGCGCCGCAAGCGCCTCTTGGCCCAAATGATCACATGAAAATCGGTCTGGCACGTATCGACGACCGCCTGATCCACGGTCAGGTTGCCACCCGTTGGACCAAAGAAACTAACGTCAGCCGCATCATCGTGGTCAGTGATGAAGTCGCTGCCGACCATGTGCGTAAAACCCTGCTGACTCAGGTTGCCCCGCCGGGTGTTACCGCTCACGTTGTTGATGTAGCGAAAGCGATCCGTGTCTGGAATAACCCAAAATACGCTGGCGATCGCGTGATGTTACTGTTCACCAATCCAACCGACGTATGGCGCCTGGTAGAAGGTGGCGTGGATATCAAGTCGGTGAATATCGGTGGTATGGCCTTCCGCCAAGGGAAAACCCAGGTGAATAATGCAGTGTCCGTTGATGAACAAGACATCGAAGCGTTTAAGAAATTAAACGAACGCGGCATTGAATTGGAAGTCCGTAAAGTCTCTTCCGACACCCAGTTAAAAATGATGGACCTGATTAACAAACTCAATTAATGGCACGTGTCGTTAGTTATTTACTCAGAGATCTTTTAGCTATAGGAGAAGTGCAATGGAGATTACCACTCTTCAGATTGTACTGATATTTATCGTTGCCTGTATTGCCGGGATGGGCTCCATCCTGGATGAATTCCAGTTCCACCGTCCTTTGGTGGCTTGTACCCTGATTGGCTTTATTCTCGGTGATATGAAAACCGGTATCATCATCGGCGGTACGCTGGAAATGATCGCCTTGGGGTGGATGAATATCGGGGCAGCGGTTGCACCGGACGCTGCATTGGCATCCATCATTTCCACCATTCTGGTTATTGGTGGTGGACAAAGCGTAGGTGCCGGTATCGCCCTGGCGATTCCGCTGGCGGCAGCTGGTCAGGTACTGACCATTATCGTACGTACCCTGACCGTGGCCTTCCAACACGCCGCAGACAGTGCAGCAGAACGCGGTAGCCTGCGCGCTATTACCTGGATCCACATCTCGGCCCTGCTGTTACAGGCAATGCGTATCGCTATTCCAGCGGTGATCGTGGCGATCTCCGTCGGAACCGCAGGGGTACACGCCCTGCTTAACTCTATTCCAGAAGTTGTCACCAGCGGCTTGAACATCGCCGGGGGCATGATCGTGGTAGTCGGTTATGCGATGGTCATCAACATGATGCGTGCCGGTTACCTGATGCCATTCTTCTACCTGGGCTTCGTTACCGCAGCCTTTACCAACTTTAACCTGGTTGCGCTTGGCGTGATTGGCGTGGTGATGGCCGTGCTTTATATCCAGCTCAGCCCGAAATACAACAAGTCTCAGGTTGTGCAAGCGGGCCCTGCCAGTGCCAACGACCTTGATAACGAATTGGACTAGGAATAGGTGAAAGAAATGGTTGATACAACAGCTCAAAAGAAACTGACACCTGCCGATATCCGCGGCGTCTTTCTGCGCTCGAACCTTTTCCAGGGTTCATGGAACTTTGAACGTATGCAGGCGTTGGGTTTTTGCTTCTCTATGGTGCCGGTGATCCGCCGCTTGTACCCGGAGAATAACGACGACCGCAAGCAGGCTATCAAGCGCCACCTGGAATTCTTCAACACCCACCCGTATGTTGCGGCTCCGGTGCTGGGCGTAACCATGGCGATGGAAGAACAGCGCGCCAACGGCGCACCGATCGACGATGCGGCCATCAACGGCATCAAAGTGGGCCTGATGGGGCCACTGGCGGGCGTGGGTGACCCAATCTTCTGGGGGACTGTCCGCCCGGTATTTGCCGCCCTGGGTGCCGGTATTGCCATGAGCGGTAGCCTGCTTGGCCCGTTACTGTTCTTTATCCTGTTTAACCTGGTACGTCTGCTGACCCGCTACTACGGCGTGGCTTACGGTTACCGCAAAGGGGTCGATATCGTTAACGATATGGGCGGTGGCTTCCTGCAGAAACTGACGGAAGGGGCGTCCATTCTCGGCCTCTTTGTCATGGGAGCACTGGTTAACAAGTGGACGCACGTGAATATCCCGCTGGTGGTGTCGAAAATCACCGACCAGACCGGGCATACTACGGTCACCACGGTGCAAACGATTCTCGACCAGTTGATGCCAGGCCTGGTACCACTGCTGCTTACTTTTGGCTGTATGTGGCTACTGCGCAAAAAAGTCAACGCGTTGTGGATCATCATTGGCTTCTTCGCTATCGGTATCTTCGGTTACTGGATCGGCCTGCTGGGTGTGTAATACGTATTGACGACCGGGGGGCAACCCCCGGTTTTTTTTATTTATGGAGTAGTGAGATGTCGTTGACCGATGGCGTAATACTGATTTTTGTACTGCTGATGTTGCTGTATGCGTTGTATGACGAGTTCGGTATGAACCTGTTGAAAGGCAAAACGTTGCTGAGAATAAACTTAAAGCGTCGTAACCGGATCGACGGTCTGATTTTTGTCGGCCTGATCGCCATTCTGATCTACCGCAATATCGTCAGTCAGGGGGCGCCCTTGACCACTTATCTGTTAATTTCCCTGGCACTGATCGCCATTTATATATCCTATATTCGCTGGCCTAAAATGCTATTTAAAAAGCAGGGTTTCTTCTATGCCAACGCATTTATTGACTATCAACGTATTAAAGCAATGAATCTCTCTGAAGACGGCATTCTTGTTATCGATTTAGAACAGCGCCGATTATTGATCCAGGTCACGCATTTGGACGATCTGGAGAAGATATATCATTTTTTCCTTGAAAATCAGTAGATAGAGAATTTCCATTATTTCTCTAATTTACCGATTGATTGCTCTGATGGGTAATTTATCAGCTGCCTGGCTGTATCTTCTGTTTATTATTTCCACAATATTGATGCCGTTATCATCATTATTATCCTCCATAACGGTGTTAATGAAAATAATTATCAATTTCATCAATTCCCCGTTCGAAATTAAGGGTTGTTCGCAGCAAAAATATTATGGTATGGTTGCGCCGTCATTGGGGAGTAGCCGGTTTCTGGGGCATCATAGGCCAGAAACGCCCGTATCAACATACTCGTTTCGTTCCTGAAACGTGGTGCGGGCAGCCGAAGAGGTTGGCGAGACCATAGGCACGTAACTCCGTCGTATGGTTGGGGGTGGGTTACGTGTATATGGAGCCGCCCGGCCGAGGTTATTCACCATGAACCTTTCTGCAACACTTATTCTCGCTTTTGGCATGTCTATGGACGCTTTTGCAGCGTCAATCAGCAAAGGTGCCACGCTGCATCAACCCCGTTTCCGTGAAGCTATCCGCACAGGTCTTATCTTTGGTGTGATTGAAGCCATTACGCCACTTATCGGCTGGGCGATTGGCCTGTTTGCCAGCCAATACATCATGGAATGGGATCACTGGGTTGCTTTCGGCCTGCTGTTCATTCTGGGCATGCGCATGATCGTTGAGGGCGGAAAGAACAAACCAGAAGAAGATCGGAAAGTGAAACGTCACGGTTTCTGGGTGCTGGTCGCTACTGCGATCGCCACCAGCCTGGATGCCATGGCCATCGGCGTCGGCCTGGCCTTCTTGCAGGTCAATATCGTGCATACGGCCATGGCGATCGGTTGTGCCACCATGATCATGGCCACGCTGGGTATGATGATTGGCCGCTTTATCGGCCCGCTACTGGGCAAGCGTGCAGAAATCCTTGGCGGTGTGGTGTTGATCGGGATAGGGGTTAACATCCTATTGGAGCATTTAGGCTATCTGGCCTAAGGCCCCTTCCCCGCAAGTTAAAAACTGCCAATAGCCGCGCTTTCTGTTACTCGCGTATACGGCGATACAGACGAATAGCAAAGTCGGTTTCACAGGCGAATGCCTGTGTCTCCGCCAGCTTTTGCCGCACCTCTGATGAGGCGCGCCAGGCAAATGGCGTCATCTGCAGTAAATTGGCCGCCTGCATACCCGGTAATGTCATCGGATAAGCTAATTGTTCGGCTAACTCACAGGTAAAACCGGGCAACTGTTCGTCATGCTCGGCATGCAGTTTAACCTCTTGATAAACCTGCTGTTTTAGCTGGTAAAGATGCCTTGGCCCAGGTGACACCGTCACAATCACGCCACCCGGCTTCACCACCCGCGCCAATTCTTGTGCTTTACAGGGGGCATAGATGCGTAACACCCCATCAAAGGACGCATCGCCAAAGGGCAGTCGATGGCTGGAGGCGACGCAGAACGACACAGCAGGATAACGCTTTGCTGCCGAGCGAATAGCCACTTTGGCCACATCCAGACCGTAAACCGCCACAGGCTGCGCCTGAGCCAACCGTGCAGCTACTGCCGCAGTGTAATAACCTTCCCCGCAGCCAATATCCAACAGTGCCCTTGCATCAGCCGGTAATACCTCTGCTAACAGAGCGGCTATCCGCTGCTGTAACGGCTGATAATAGCCGCCATCGAGAAACTCGCGCCGCGCCTGCATCATCTCTGCACTGTCACCGGGTTGTTTAGAGCGTTTATGCTGCACCGGCATCAAATTGACGTAGCCCTCTTTGGCACAGTCGAATTGATGATTATTTTCACAACGCCATTGTTGGTTTGCGAATTCAAGCGGTTGATGACACAGAGGGCATTGATAGGACATGGGTTCAATTCCAGATAGATACGGCGCGGCTAGTCTAAAGAAGGCGGCTATACGATGCAAGGCGACTGACCCGCAGCCACTAGCCAAGGTGACGAAAAGCTGGCTACACTGGTAACCACTCTTAGTCATAGAGACAAAACGTTTATGACCGACTACTCTTCGCTTCTCAGTGCCGTTCCAGGCGTCATACACGGCTTTGGCAGTAAAAGTGCCCTCCTGCCAACCACCTTGCTGCCTTATCGCAGCACGCTGCCCGAGAAAAAGCAGGTACATGGAACACGCATTGTTGATGTTCATCAGCCTGCGCAACTCTGCGGCGAAGCCGATGGCTTTTTTACCCGCGAGCCCGGGATCCTGCTCAGCGTACTAACGGCAGATTGCCTACCGGTGATTTTCAGCCGCCAGGACGGCAGCGCCATTGGCGCCGTACATGCCGGCTGGAGAGGCTTGCTTGATGGTATCCTGGAGCAAATGGCCGAGCGTATCAGCCTTGAGGACCACACGGCAAACTGGGTCGCGGCCATTGGCCCTGCTGCGGGGGCATGCTGTTACGAAGTCAATGAGGAATTGGTCACTCGTTTTCAACAGACGTTACCTTTCTCACCAGAACTGATCAGTCCAAGCCACCGTCATCTGGATCTTGCCAGCATCGCAGAAACCAAGCTCAAGGCTCTGGGATTTGCCGCAGTCGATCATGCAGGCTCTTGTACTATCTGCACCCCAAATCGTGAACCAACGCTGCCACAACGCTTTAAATACACCAGTTATCGCCGTAACAGCCACCGACGTGAGCAAGATCCAACCCACCCTGGGATCAAAGGCCGTAATCAGTATTCTGGTATTATCATTGCCGGTTGATGTTCCACAATGACAGAGACAAAAAAACCCGCACGAAGGCGGGTTTTTTTCAGCTGACGCTGATTAGATAGCAGTAACGTTTACTGCAGATGGACCTTTCTGACCATCTTGGATTTCGAACTCAACGTTCTGACCTTCAGCCAGGGTTTTGAAGCCGTTACCCTGGATTGCAGAGAAGTGTACGAACACATCTTTGCTGCCGTCAGCCGGGGTGATGAAGCCGAAACCTTTAGACTCGTTGAACCACTTAACTTGACCTTTGATCTTTGCCATCTTGAGTATTTCCTTTGGATTGTTTAAACCGCCCGTAGGCGTTACATAGACAAACTAGAGTCGTTACTGCTTGAGGCACTAAGATAAGGATCGGCAGAGAAGCGGTATTCAACGCTAACGTCTTTACTCAGAACTTCTTTACTGAAAATGCCACACATATACAGAACTGTACCTCGTTTTACCCAAGTGCGTTATCACATACTCTGTAAAGTATGGCAAGCCATTTTTAATCACTGATCGACATGTCGCACATATTTGAAACGGTCAATCGCAAGAATAGCTCAAATAGGTCAAAAGATGTTGAAGCCTTGCCTATTTTCTGCTTTGTAAAGAAGAGGCGCTGTACTCCGCATGGGGCCTCAATTTTAACAATTCTTTCAAACTAACAATACGCGTTTTCGGTAACATATAAGGACCAGACAAGGTAAAAATCTTAAAAAATTTTGAATCTTTATGGAATTTTATATGCAACATTTGAATATCGATGAACGGGTGGCAAAACGGCTCACTGATCCGACCTTTTGAGGTCAACCCCTGTCATAGCAAGACACGCTTCCCAAAAGTGCGGTGAGAACCAGATACGATTTCCCTTCCTGCATTCACATCTATCCGTGCATAACCATGCAACGGCGAGAATAGTGCACCATAAAGATGCACATCCATTAAATATGCGCGGCACTCTCAAGCTTAATATTCGTCATTAACTTAATAAGGATAAAATAAAAAACCAAAATACGCGCCAATATGACAGAAGTTATTTATGTCTGGAATTAAACTTCGCCGTTTCAGTATTTTTTTCGTCATACTGGCGTTGTTTTTTTGCCATTACTTGCTCAACCAACGCCATTTCATTGCTAAAGCCGCTTCACGCAAAGCCCCGCCTGACGCGGGGTACGCTCGAGCCCTGCCATCAGCAGCATATACTCATTAAGAGGTAGACTTAATATTTACTCGTTCACCGATTTTTAGCGGGTGAAAACGATGTTGCGCGATCCCTGCTGAACTCAATGCCTGTTTTAATTGTACTGGGGGCTCATCCAGTGATTCATCGGCTAATTCAAAGACCCCCCAATGAATAGGAATAACCTGTGGTTCATTTAATTGTTGGTACAATTTGACCGCATGTTGCGGATCCATATGATGTTCTTGCATGAACCACCTTGGTGCATAAGCACCGATAGGTAACGCCGCAATATCAAAAGGACCAAGGCGGGTGCCAATCTCTGCCAGGCGTTCGCTGTAACCGCTGTCGCCAGAAAAGTAAAAGCGCAACGCGGGATGGTGGATCACCCAGCCACACCACAACGAGCGGTTGCGGTCCCAAGGAGTACGCATGCTCCAGTGCCGCGCTGGCGTGGCGTGTAACGTCATGCCGTCCAGCGTCAGACTCTCCCACCAATCCAGTTCAACCACGCTTTTAGCCGGATAAGCGCTGAACCAGCGTTTGAGCCCCAGTGGCACCACGAAAGTGGCACTGCGAAAACGTTTGGTCAGTTCTCTGATGGTTCGGCGGTCTAAATGATCGTAGTGATTATGGGAGATCAGTACCACATCCACGTTTGGCAACTGTTGTACGGCTAATGGTGGTGGTGTCTTACGTTTTGGGCCGTAAAAGCTCAGTGGCGATGCGCGCGATGACAATACCGGATCAATCAGCACATAGCGCCCCCCCAGGCGGAGCAATAAAGAGGCGTGCCCGAGCCACCAGATACTGTCCTGGTCACCACTCAGGTCGGCTTTTTGCCACCATTGTTGGATGAATTGCTCATAACCCACCAGAGGAGGCTTGGGCAGCCCCAGCTTTTTACGCTCATCCTGCCAGCTTTTCAAATCCCCCTTTTTATGCATGGTCGGTTCCAGATTCCGGAACCCCTGCGGGGTATGATGCGCTTTACTGGCATCATAATATTTATTGGTTACTTTCATTCCCACCTCTCCCGGCGATGCCTCAATGATTACAAGATAGCTCGCCGATGGCCTGGGTGACCAGTGGACCTTTTTGCCCGCTTTGCTGTCATAGCTCTGTAAGAGAGCCAAGGTCATCAAGAACCTGTTAAGCATCTCTTAAGAACCTTGTGATTTACTTGCTAGGACATTCTGAAAAAGGAGGAGTTATGGGCCGTTCTGCATCACGCAGCTCTCGCGTTCATATGGGCCGTATTCGCAGCGCACTCCGTGCACAAGTGCAATACGGGAAGATGTATCTGGCGATGAAGCTACGCCGGATCCGGGTACCGACATCGTTGCTGTTAGTGGCGGGCACGCTGACAGGCTTTTTCATGTTGGGCCTGCTGATGCTTAGCGTCGTGGTGATTGATATCGTCAGCACGCTGTTCCTGCTATGCAGGAAGCTGCTGGGGCTGAGCCGTCATCCGCAGGGCAATGCCTTTATGCCACGCAGCTAGACAAACAACCGGGAGGCGCAGGACGCGCCTCCGCAGAATATTATTTCAGGCGCAGGCTTTGACTCTCAACCGCCCCTTTGCGCCGCGTCAGAGTAAACCCTATCCATAACAGCAGGATCCATACGGGTATCAACAGCACAGAAATACGGATCCCTGGGCTGAAATACATGATAACCAGAATCATCGCCAGGAACGCCAGGCACAAATAGTTGCCAAACGGATACCATAACGCCCGGAAGCTGGTAATGACCCCTTGGCGATTTTTTGCCGCACGGAATTTCAGGTGCGCCAGGCAAATCATCACCCAGTTAATCACCAGCGTAGAGACCACCAGAGCCATCAGCAATTCAAACGCCTTGCCGGGTATCACATAATTAATCAGTACGCCCACCGAGGTCGCCAGCGCCGATAGCGCAATCGACAGCACCGGCACGCCACGTTTATTGACCTTGGTTAACACCTTCGGTGCGTTCCCCTGCGTTGCCAGGCCAAACAGCATCCGGCTGTTGCAGTATACGCCACTGTTGTAGACCGAGAGTGCCGCGGTGAGTACCACCATGTTGAGAATAGTCGCCACCAGATTGCTATCCAACGCATGGAAAATCATCACAAACGGACTGCCCCCTTCCACCACTTTGCCCCATGGGTAGAGCGAAAGCAGTACCGTCAACGAACCGATATAGAAAATCAGGATGCGATAAACCACCTGATTGGTGGCTTTAGGAATGCTACGGCGCGGGTCGGCGGCTTCCGCGGCGGTTATGCCCACCATTTCCAGGCCACCGAACGAAAACATGATCACCGCCATCGCCATCACCAGGCCGCCAACGCCGTGCGGCATAAACCCACCCTGCTCCCACAGGTTGCTGATGCTGGCCTCCGGACCGCCGTTGCCGCTGGCCAACAGATAGGCACCAAACACAATCATCCCCAGGATCGCCGCCACTTTAATGATGGCAAACCAGAACTCGGTTTCACCATACAGACGCACGTTCACCAGATTGACCAGGTTAATGACCACAAAGAACACCGCCGCTGACATCCAGGTCGGGATTTCCGGCCACCAATACTGAATATAAATGCCGACAGCGGTCAGTTCGGCCATGCCCACCAGAATGAACATGGCCCAATAATTCCAACCGGAGAGAAAGCCGGCAAAGTTCCCCCAGTATTTATAGGCGAAATGGCTAAAAGAACCGGCAACCGGCTCTTCTACTACCATTTCCCCCAACTGGCGCATGATCAAAAAAGCGATAAAACCGCCAATGGCGTAGCCCAACAGCACGGAAGGTCCGGCCATTTTGATAGTCTGTGCAATGCCGAGGAACAGGCCGGTACCGATGGCGCCCCCAAGGGCGATGAGTTGTATATGTCTATTTTTTAAACCGCGTTTTAGCGGGGTATCCTGAAGCTGACCGCCCATCTTATCCTCGTCTGGCTGAGTATCCCGCACCCTTGTGTAAGATATCGCCAATTTATAAAAGTATCTGCGGGCGGTTTTTTAACATTTAACCCCGTCAGCATCAAGGATTAGCGCCCGGTAATCAGCAACCGGGCCAGATATTCAGGAAGAAGGAAGAGAGGTTAAGACGACCGTTTCTAGCCAGATATCTCACACAGTTTGCTGAGGTTACGTGCGCCGATCATCAGCGTCGCAACATAGGATTGGCGACGTGTGACCACCTCTACTGCGACACGATCGTTGTGATATTTTATCAGGTAGGTTGAGGGCCAGCCTTGTCGGCGCAGCCCGAAGTTCTTGGCATGATGATCGATCGCCGCGTGGGCAATCACTAAATGGGAAAGATTGGTATCACCTTTAATGATGCGTTTCATTAACAGTCTCCGTCAGCGACAGTTCCGTTGTCCGAATTAGGTCAGCAAAATCGTAACGCACAAAAATTGTAGATGAACAAATCAGTTATTGCGCTTGATGACTCAGCAAAAAGCAGATCATCGCAGCACGTAATGGGCTATGACTGCCCGCTTGCCACTCTCCTTGTTGGGTGGTCATGCTGGCTTGCCATTGTGGGTTATCGCTTTGTTGGGTGGCATTGAGGCTGATTTTGTTAGCGCAGATAATCGGCCATGCATCGGAAGGATTCTTGCAATAATCTTTCCCTTTCACCCCGCCGTAGGGATACCATTTATCCGGATTCTCTCCGGTGATTAACGCAATACTACGGTTTACTTCAGCGTCACTTTCTTCATACCATTTGATCATGGGCATTATCCATCTTTCGTAAGGTTGGCGTTACATTACGACGCGAATACGACAGATTTATGACAGCCAAAGGGCTTCTTACCTTATCAATATCAGGCTGATTACACTTTACTTTCCCTTACTGACGGAATAACCAACCATGCTACTCGGACTCAACCATCTGACTCTCGCGGTAAGCGACGTAGAGCGCAGTTTCAATTTCTATGTGGATATGCTGGGTTTTACCCCGAAGGCACGCTGGCAGCGAGGTGCCTATCTGACGTTGGGCGATTTGTGGCTTTGTCTTTCGCACGATGATGCCCGACGTGAGCTTGGACCGCGTGACTACACCCATTACGCCTTTAGCGTGGCGCCAGAGAATTTTGCAGCTCTCGCAGCACGCTTGCGTGAAAACGGTATAACGGAGTGGAAAAGTAATCGCAGCGAGGGAGAGTCGCTCTACTTTTGCGATCCCGATCGCCATGCGCTGGAGATCCACTGCGGCGATCTGGCGAGCCGTTTGGCGGCCTGCCGGGAGAACCCTTATCAGGATATGGTGTTTTATTGAGGGCAGGAATGGTGAGAAGGCGATTCGATTAAAACTGAAACTGAGATAACCGACGTGTCCTTTACCTTCTCACCAAATACGGTGCGTGATTAACGCTCAGGGATAAATCCTTTATAACTCAACGCCGGGCTGAGATCATCATCATCCATCGTTGCCTGCTCTCCCCTGGCGCTCTGCACCAGAGACTTCAACAGTGCGGTCTGCTGGCGCTGTTGCTCGGCAATGTCCTGCAACAGTTGAATCTGTTCATTGGCGCGCACGCTGGCACGGTTCACCATGAACCACACCCACAGACCAAGGAGGACGGCCAACACCAGCACGGCAATAGAAATCAGGCCGGTCGGACCATTAGCTAAATCAAACATGAACAACCCTATCTACTTACTACAAAACCGAGCTGCCATAATAACATTCTCGTTAAGGCCGGGGGCAGGTTTGCGAAAAATTGTTATTTCGCCATGTTACCACGGGATAAAACGCGTGATAGAACAGATGCCGAGCATAAACTGGCCACCTTGATCACAGTAGCTGTCCAGGGCAAGCAGATAAAAGAATAGGCAGGCAACCAGCGCCCCCGCTATCGCCAGGATTTTATTTCTCCCCAAGAGATTAGCAACCTCATCATTACCCTGTTAACCTAAATACGATATTAGCATAGCTAACCTAAACAAAGTTTAACCGGCCGTTTAGAAACCGGCGCGCAAAGTCTTTCAGATTGTTACCCTTGCCCTCCGCCCTGACTGATGGCGAAATATCTGGGAATCAACCGAGGGGATTGTATGGGTAAATTGATAAAGTGGTTGGTCGTGCTGGCCATCCTCTATGCGGTATTTCTTTTTTCGGGCTACGGCGTGCTGATGGGCAGTGAGAAGAATGTTGGCGGCCTGGGGCTACAGTGCAAATACCTTACGGCACGTAATATCGTTATTGCGCAATATCTGCACGGCAATAATGGTGTGATTGGCGTGGCGGATTGCCCACTGTTAAAGAAAATCGAAACGACGGTGGATTAAGGTAACCTCAACCGTCGTGCTGCAGCGGTTGAGGTTAATGACAGTGTGGTTTTTAAGCCGAGATACCGGGTCTCGCGCATTGAGGGCGCGCTCCCGAATATCGGCCTTTATCAACCGTCTGAACCGCCGCGCTGCGGCGGTTTGAGGCTTACTCGCGGTTGAACTTCATTTCAATCAGCGCGATCGCCTTCTCAATTGCCCGTTTGGTGATCGGATCGGCTCCCGCTGGATGGCTGGAGAAATCGATACTCTTGAGCTGGTTGGCCATTTTGTCCCGTACTTCTGTCGGCGCAATAACGTCGATCACATCCAGGATCTGCTTAATAACCAGTTGGCAGGCAACCAGATCGGAAACCAACTCCTGGTCGTTGCTCAGCGTGTCAGACATAATAATTTCCTTCTTGATTCATACGCGGCACAGAATACCACGCCGTGAAGCACATTGCCGCAAACGACCACGCCCGACTGAATTTCCAGCAGAAATACGCATGGCTTGCAAAGACCACCGTTGAAATTGGCCTATACTGAACAGCAAATCAGCACGCTTTATGGCGTACACCGCCTAATACTTAATGGGAGAACAGTCATGGCGAATCATAATGTGAAATCTTGGGCGACAGTACGTGAAACCTCAGTGGAAATTGCCGAGGCCATTTTTGAACTGGCAAACAATGATGAAATTCTGGCGCAAAAAATTTGGGAAGAAGGCAGTGATGAAGCGCTGCGGTTGGCATTCAGTAAAACCAATGCCGATCAGCTGTTCTGGGGCGAAGAAACCGTCGAGCGGAAAAACGTTTAGTCTCTGTTAACCGAATCCTGACCTACGCGGTTACCTTCTGCTTTAACACAACAATAGGGGCATCCCATGGAATACGATGCCCCTATTGCCTTGATTACAGCGTGATAAAGCGATCAAGACGGTGACGCAGTTGACTGTTTTCCTTACGCAACTGGTCAATCTCTTCCAGCAAAGTCAGCGCTACGGCTATCCCCGGCCAGTCCAGGGCCAGTTCACGCTGCAGACGCTGGGCGCGGTTAAATACCGCCAAGGCACCATCATCAAACAGCCAGTTATCCGCATTCGGGTCGCGAGGCTGGATCACACCCAGCCCAACAACCTCCATCAGCTCAGCTTCTGTCACCCCGGTATGCAGACAGAACTCGGTAATGGTGAGGGTTATCTGTAGCTTGGTCATTATGCTTTACTCCATACGGTGCGGGGATCAAAACCCTGGTTTGCCTCGGCTAACTGTTGCCAGAGTGCTGCGCTCTTATCGTCTGGTTTGGATGGCATCACAACCTTGATCACCGCATACAAATTCCCGGTTTGTTTCTTGCTCACCAACCCTTTGCCTTTGACCCGTAAACGCTGCCCGGTCTGGCTACCTGGCGGAATGGTTAACAGAATGCTGTCTGACAGCGTCGGTACAGACACTTTGGTTCCCAAGGCTGCCTCCCAGGGTGCCAACGGCAAAACAATCTCCAGATCGTGCCCAATAACTTCAAACAACGGATGTGGAGCAAGCTTGATAATCAGATACAGATCGCCATTTGCGCCACCACCGGTACCGGGAACTCCCTGCCCTTTGACGCGGATACGTTCGCCATCCGCGACGCCTGCTGGGATCTTCACATTGAGGGTCTTGGGAATTTCCTGTTCTACCAGACCAAACGCGTTGTACAACGGCACGTTATAACTCAGGGTTCGGGTCTGCTCGCTGAGCGTTTCCTCCAGGAACATCGCCACGCTGATTTCCAGATCCTGTCCACGGGTGGCATATTGGTGGTGACTCTGCTGGCGACCTCTTGCGCCGCCCTGGCCAAACATGGAGGAAAAAATGTCAGCAAAGTCCTCGGCATGGCCTGCTTCTTCACGTTGCGCCCGGCGACCGAAGGCAGGATCGTTGCGATGCTGCAGCAGTTGGTCATACTCCGCCCGACGCTCACTGTCTTTCAGCACCTCATAGGCCTCAGCCACTTCTTTAAACCGTGCCTCGGCATCCGCTTCGCTGCTGACATCAGGATGATACTTACGTGCCAGCCGTCGATAAGCCGTTTTGATGGCCTTGATATCATCTGTGGGTTTAACCCCGAGAATGGCGTAATAATCCTTGAATTCCATAATGTTATAATCTCTTTACCCGTAACGGAAAAGTGAAGCCAGAGTTTAGCGCGCTGGCTTGAGCAGGCTGGCGACCTGGAACAGGCTGAAGGCACTGATCAGCATTTCAATACCCACGATAGCCGTAACCAGCGTGACCGTCACCTCTGGGCTCGCACCAATCAGCATTGCTGCAATGATCAGATCGAGCACGCCAATAATGCCCTGCAACCAGCGTCCCCCTCGCCCACGCCAGTTAAAACTGACAATCAGGCGCGCAACGCCACCCAAGGCGAACAGTACGGCGATATAGACAGCCAAGGCCAGAATGCCCACTGTCGGGTTGGTGATAAACACATAACCCAGAATAAGATAAGCCAAACCCAATAATATCCCACCGATCATCGGCCAGGCATTTTGCGCACGGTGGATAAACATCTCAATGATCAATGCCAGGCCACTCAGCAACAGGAAAGCGCCAATCACCACGCTAAGGGCAACGCCAGAGGCAAAAGGCGTCATCAGGCAAAAAATGCCGCCCAACAGCAACAATGTCGCGGTAATCATCAAAGGTATACGTTGTTTTTTCAGGAAGTTTTCTTGAATGGATAAAAGTTGATTGCGATCGATATTCAGCATAACAGGATTCCTTCAGCTAATTTTAATTCCATCAGTTATTTAGCTTAGTATGCGTCATCACTTCATGCGGAAATTTGTCGTTTCGGGCGGGATTGATCGCAGGCAGGTCAGAAATCACCTGGAGAGCAACGTTATGGTGACGAGCCCCTTGTCTGGAGGCCGTCACCATTGAGTGGA
Source organism: Serratia fonticola (assembly GCF_006715025.1). Lineage (NCBI taxonomy): Bacteria > Pseudomonadati > Pseudomonadota > Gammaproteobacteria > Enterobacterales > Yersiniaceae > Serratia > Serratia fonticola. The sequence goes on along the minus strand of NZ_VFMK01000001.1, from coordinate 2,694,258 downwards.
TGTTATAGAGAATAAACATGGGTGCTCTCGACTGTCACGGTTCTTCACCTCCCACACCTTTCGCGTTATTCACCACCATCACTGGCATCGCCATAAACGCTGCGACGCCCACGATAACAAAAAGAGTAATAATCACTGTCATTAACATGCGATCACCCCATCAACGTGGCGTTGTTACGGCTGACTCTCTTTTCAGGCTCATTACATTTCAGACCAGGGCCACGCAAGATATGCCGTAGCGGGCAATTTCAGATTAGCTGGTTTCCACGAAGGCTGGCAAGTTATCCGCTAAGGCTTTTTTTGCCTGGCGCGCTGCCCGGTGAAGCAGCAGCCTGCAGCACCATCACGTACAACCAACCGCCTCGCGGGATATATCAGAACCAGGGGAATTGGCTCATGACATTGTGATAAAACAGCATTCGTCCGGCAATCTCTCCCGAAACCAATGCCGCACCGGCCATTAAAGCGTGGGACGATGTCAGACTCGCCCGCAAACTCATCAGGACAAACAGTACCGCGCCAACCAATATGCTGCCAATCAGCTGCCACCAGAGCATAATCCCATGCGCGTTGGCCCCGGCAATCTGATAACGGCCGAACAGCGTTGCCAGCAGTAACAGGCAGCCTATCAGGATGCCATAGCGCACCGTTGCCGGAACAACCACGCCACAACGACTCAAAACAATCCCCAGCGTACTGAACCCCAGCAATAATGTGGTGCTCAGAAACGCCAATGGCGTCAGTGGCGTATGCCACAGCGGGTGACTGACCATTTGATAATAAATCTGCGCTGAGATAATAACGGCAGCAATGCCCAATAACGATGTCACTACGCCCAACACCCTGAACCAGAAAACGTTCTGAGGACGCAGCCAACACACGGCCAGCAGAAGAAACAGACTGAGATTCAACAGGATAAAGGCGACCACTTCACGGCTTAGCCAGGAGTGTGCCAGGCCCAGAACGGCACGATAAGCGCCAAAGGGTTGCCCCAGATGCAACATCGACAACAGGGAACCGATCACCACTATCAGCCACAGCCCCGATACCAGAAATTTCAACTGACTGAGGGACATCTGTCTTTCACCTGCCCTGATAGGCCGCAAACTGTAAAGGGTCAGGGCAATAATGCCGCCAATGCCCCACTGACACAGCACGGTAAAAAACACCAACGGCAATTCATAGTCATTCATAGCATCACCTTATTATCTGTCCGCTGGAATAATCACCACATTCGGGCCACTGATGCGATGGTCTGGCAAATGATAACGTGCCTCCAGTACCGCCCAGTCCGTGGTATGAACCTTTCTTAATTCATTGATGTCACCAAATTGCAAGACTCCGGCTGGGCAAGACATCACGCAGCGCGGCAACAGCCCCTCATCCAGGCGTTCCGCACAGAGATTGCATTTGCTGGTTTTGCCTTCCTGAGGATCAAACACCGGGGCGTTATAAGGGCAAGCCATAATACACATCCGACAACCGATGCATTTCTCATGATCCTGCACCACAATCCCGTCCGAACGCTTATGATAGGTATCGGCTGGGCACACCTTCATGCACTGCGGATCGTCACAATGGTTGCAGGACATAGAAATAAAGCCTTCACTGTTCGGGCCATCAGTCTCATATTCCCGCACACGCCGCCATAACACACCGGGGGGTGTCTGGTTTTCTGACTTACACGCCATCGAACACGTCTTGCATCCGTAGCAACGTTTAATATCGATTAAAAAGCCATATTGTTTGCTCATGCGTTATCCCCCCGCCGCACATCAACCAAGGTGCTGTTGCAACAGTGCCCGGTCCCCAATGTCTCTACGGCATCATTGGTCACATGGCTGCTGCTTCCCCCTTGCTGTTCCCACCAGCCGTTATCCAGTGACACCACGCCGCGCTTGATATGCGTGGTCACTACGGCGATCGCGCGATGTTCTCCACGGTGATTAAAGACGCTGACCCAGTCACCGTGTTCAATGCGTCGTTGCTGCGCATCTTGCGGATGGATCAAGACATTAGGTTTATTGCGCTGAACCTCGAGGATCCACTCGTTCATCCCATGGCTTGAGTGGACACTGCGCGCCAGTTTGCGCTGTACTGCCATCAGTGGGTATTTTTTGGCCAGTTCGGGGGATCCTTTCGGTGATTCACTGACCCGCAGGTAGGTCACCACCGGCGAGAAGTCTTTCTTCTGCCATTCTTCTATAAACAGATGGGCTTTACCGGTGGAGGTTCGGAACACACCGTTTTCAAACGGGATCCAATCCCCGCTGACAGGACGCACCGGACCTTGCTTAAGTTGTTCCAGAGTAATGCCTGAGCCTTGCAGACAGGCATTGATATAGTGCTCAATCGGTTGGTTAAACACCTCACCAAAACCAAAGCGTTCCGCCAGGCGCGCGAAGATCCAATAGTCCGGCTTTGCTTCGCCAGGCGGTTCAACCGCCTGTTCCATCAGTTGCACGTAATGGCTACGCACGCCGGCCATCAGGCTGACATCTTCAAAAATGGTGGTAACTGGCAATACCAAGTCGGCATACAGCGCGGTAGAACTCATTAAATTATCCGCCACCACCACAAACGGGACTTTCTCCAGCGCTTTTCTAACCATATTGGTGTTAGGCAACTGTGTCATGACGCCCATCGTCATGATCCACCAAAACTTAATCGGATAAGGTCGGTCGTTGGCTACCCACTCACCGACTTTGGATACCGGAATGGGGGTGATTTTTTTCACCGTTTCAGCTGGCGGAATGATCGGGCCAAACTTCGCCATTTGACGGGCCCCGCCGGCGTCACAGACACCCGCACCGCGTTTGCCAATGTTGCCGGTGAGCAGCGCCAGATAGAACTGGCTAGCGGCAACATAGGTACCAAACTCTGTGCGCTGAGCACCGGACATATTCTGCACGATCATCGCGGGTGCCGTAGTGCCATAATCACGCGCCAGACGCAGGATAGTGCCCGCAGGAATTTCCGTTTCTTCTGCTACCCGATCGAGCGTCCATGGGGCTGCTTGTCGATAAATCGATTCAAATACCGTATGGTATTCGCTGTTGGCAGGCAGTTGATGTTGGAATAACGCCGCAGAAATCCCCGGCTGATCGTGTCGAACCAGGCGTTGGCTGACACAGTCATAAACCAGGTAGCTGTCGCTATCGTTCGCGTCGGCCCGCAGCAGTTGATTGTTACCATCAACCAGATACACCGCCCCCGTATGCTGACGCAGGAAATTGGCATCAACAAGCTGCTCTTCGATAATGATCTTGATCATCCCAAGCGCTAAGGCCGTATCCGTACCTGGCACAATCGGGATCCATTCATCTGCTTTAGCCGCTGTTTCATTAAAGCGCGGGTCGATCACCACCAGCCGGGCACCTCTATCCTGTGCCTGCAGATAGTTTTTGAAATAGCCCTGCATGGTGACTGCAGGGTTGTTACCCCAGCAGATAATCAAACGGCTATCGGCAATGGTATCGCGCGTATCGGCGTAACGCAGACCCAGCATTGGCATCATCGCTGCCGTCACCGCCGAGCAGCAGAGCGAACCCGCCTGCTTCACCGCGCCCCCCAGATAATCAAAGAACGTTCTACCCATGTCGTTTTTGATCGAATCCATGTTACCGGCATGGGTCGATATCAGCAGCCCTTCATTTCCCTGCTCTTTGATCGTGGTACGAATCTTGTCTTCAATTAAATCCAGCGCCTGATCCCAACTGATAGGTTTGAATTTACCCTCACCTTTCTTGCCAATCCGTAACAACGGCGTCTTAAGCCGTTGCTGGTGATAAACCCATTTGGTACGGCTGATCCCCCTCAGACAGCATTTCACGTTGAAATCTTTGCTTGCCTCAATTTTGACCAATTTTTTTTGATAGACGTAGGCCGTCAGATTACAGTGCAAGCACTCCATCGCACAGGTGGAACGGTAGGTTTGATAGTCTGTGAGCTTGAGGCGGATACGAGGTAGAGGTTCTTGTTGCCCTGATGATAATGCAAAGGCGCAATGTGACAATGACGCTAAGCCCACAACGCCAAGCCCTTTCAGTAAGGTACGCCGTTTAAGTTGTAGCGAAGTCAGTTCTTTCATTGTGATTCCCTTGTGGTTATACCCCCGGGTTAACCATAAATAAACCAGGTTAACTAATCATGAATTGCAAAAGATCAATTTTTCGCCAGATAACACGAGGAAAAATCTTAGCGCTACCCCAAGCGTTCAGGCCAATAGCAGGATAGAGAGGACATTAACGGCATTAAGCTGGTAAAATTGTCGGTTAGAAACCATGGCCAGCAGGATAGGGAAAATGTCGGAAGTTCAGGGCGTAAATTCAGTGGATATTGCCATCACGGTACTCGAGAGCGTCATGGCACTTGGGGGTAATGCTCGCGCTTCGGACATCGCCAAACACAGTGGATTGTCAAAAAGCCGGCTGCACAAATATCTGGTATCGCTGTGCCGTAATCAGATGCTGTATCAAGAGCAGGAAAACAGCCGATATTCCCTTGGCAGCAAGCTGTTGACGTTGGCAACGGCGGCAGGCAAGCAGCAAACGCTGGCCGCAATAATCAATAATGCGTTGTGTGAGCTGCGCGATGAATTGAATTACTCAACCGGTTGGGCGGTTCGACAAGGGAACGGCGTGTTGCTGACGCACTACAATCGCAGCCATAAAAATATCGATATCGATTATCTCGAGAACACCCCGGCTCCCATGAATGCCAGTGCAGCCGGCTATGCTTACCAAGCGTTTGATCCCTCTGTAACGCCGGTGCTGGAGGCAGAAGATCTCGAAAAGATACGCCAGCAAGGCTATGCCGTGCGTTACAATCCGACGGAGGGGATTCCCGGTGCCCGAGCCATTGCCTGCCCCATCTACAGCAAAGACCGCACCCTGTTGGGTATGGCTATCACCATGGGATTCATCCCAGATGATGAGACAGAGATTGTCCGTCTGGCGAACCGCCTGATGGAGAAAGTCAAAACCATCCCGCTTTAGCCCGCACGCAGGTGACAACCTGAGATCTGTAGGGTAGGCTTGTCAGGCCTGCTGAAATTTCTGCGTTTCGGTTTAACAACAAAATCAATTGGGTAAATCTATTGATACAAGAACATCATCTCTCATTAGTCTGCGCCCTCAGTAAGTGGGTCGAAACTCACCTCGGGCGAGTGATCCATCTTGAAGAGCTGGCCGAATATTCTGGCTACTCGTTATGGCATATGCAGAAATTGTTCAAAGAAGCGACCGGGATCTCCTTGGGCAAGTACATCCGTGAGCGGCGCCTGGCTGGTGCGGTGTACCAGTTGCGCAGCAGCGATGCCTCCATTTTTGATATTGCTCTGGATTTCGGCTTCGGATCCCAATCGCACTTCACCTATATGTTCAGAAAGCGTTTTAACATCACGCCCTATGATTTCCGCCAGGATCTGAGTGTCGATTTACATATCGACCCGCCACTACATATCATCCATCAGAAAATGGCCTGAGCTGTGTTCCCTTTCGGCCATAAAAAAACCCGCTCTACGCGGGTTCTTCATCATCATCCATGATGCTGTGTCACTTCAGCGCTACCGTAACCACGGTAGCAACAATAACCCAGAATATCGCCGTTGCAATCACAACATGGGATAATCTTGCATGAGAGAGTAATTGGCTCATCATCACCTCATTGATTTCGACTAATGAACAGGTAAGCTACCCGTTAAGATTAATCTCATTTTAGCACGAGAATTCCCATTTGCGACAGTTGCGCTTATATGTTCAATAATAATAATTAATTAACATTTAGCCATCACCTGTCATATACATTCTCCATTCAAATGAATAAATAAACAAAATAATTTATTAATATACTTAAACGCAATATCCGCGCCGTTTAGAGGTGACCTTACATGGCTTGCAGCGGCCGCTAACGGTGAAAAAACACCGTTCTCACGATGGCAAGATCGCTGGTGCCTGGCCCATCTCGGCTTGTTGTGAGCCACTCACGGCACTTTACCGAAGAATAATCCCCCGCTCCCTTTATTAGCGGTTAATTCGACGTCACTACGTTTAGTCGCTAAATGGGTAAAGCCGTTCGGTGAAAATATTTCATCGTTCAATATCAATGAGCCCATCGACGCCAAGAAGCCGTTTCAAAATATTCTGGCGATGGTAATGCATGGCGGAGAGTCAAAATGCTGGGGAACGCTATCTTTGCCGTTCCCTGACAAAAATGCGATTAACTGCGGCGTGTTCAACGTCGGCTAGCAAGCTGTAGCACAATGGGATGGCGTTTGGGGCGCATCAAAACGTGCCTCCCTCAGATGAGGGAACGGCATCGATATTTTCATGGTCAATACAACGTTATAAATTCTGATTGTTAAGCATTCTGCTGTTGCAGCTTTTCACATCGATTTCTTCATTGATATGCCTGAAATCAGAAAAATACGTTATGCCAAACAAGATTGATACAACAAGCAACACGGAGATCAACAAGCCAATAATCGCAATCAGCTTAGTTTCGTCGTGCAGATTGTGTTCCATGTTTTCTCCTGATGAAAGCAGAGTCATGTTACCCACAGGGTGATCGATAACGTTAAAATGATCAACGTGCCAGCAGCAATCACCAGTACCGCAATGGCAAACTGCGCGTCACCCAGGGTTTCCCGGTATCTTCTATCTTGTGGAGAGGTATGCTGCTTTTTCACAAAATCTATTTCTCATATCGCACGAAAGCGGTTTCGTGGGGAAGAGGTAAACAGCCTCTACCATTGGGATTGTCAGATTTTGCGCACACAACCACTAAGAATTATCTGTGAGGCAAGACGCTAACAACTTTCTGCAACCGGGTCAATACTCCCTCGTCTCGCGCAGAGATCAAGAGTATAAAACATTCATAAATTTTATTAAATTCAAAGTGTAAGCATACACTCTTATTTCTCGACAATAAAAAAGCCCGAACAGTGTCGGGCTCCACATCAGGCATTGTCATCTTCACTGAGGAATGCGCAGTACCTGTCCAGGGTAGATTTTATCCGGGCTGCTCAGCATTGGCTTGTTGGCCTCAAAAATCTTGTTGTATTGATTGGCATTGCCGTATAGCTCTTTGGCAATAGCACTCAAGGTGTCCCCCTTCTTGACGGTGTAGAAACGGCTTTCCGCTTCCGTCTGAGCAACTACCACGTTATCTTCTACACCACTGATACCAGCAACGTTGCCCACGGCAACCAGGATTTTCTCTTTCAGTTCCTGGCTGATACCCTCTCCCGTCACTACCGCTTTGCCATCAACGACCTGCACATCAACCTTATCCGTATCCGGCAAGCCGCTTTTATCCAGGTGCGCCTTCAATTTTGCACTTTGATCCGTATTGCCGGTCACCGTATCCCACAGTTTTTCACCTGCGTCTTTTACGAAGTTAAACAGTCCCATACTCACTCCCATTGATGGTCAGCTAAATAAATAGTTAAGATATTCTAAGGCTTGTTTAGCTTAGCAGTGTAAAACAGATCTGCAATCAGCAAAGGCTGATTAGACATTGTCACAAGTCTGAAAATGTCACTTTCGCCTACCAAATCAGCACATCATTGTATCAATGCGCTGAAATTCATGGAGTATTGCCTACAATTATCATAGAGCGCGTTAATGGAGGACGTAATAGGTTATGTACGCTTTAGTGATGTTCGTGTGTTATCTGGACGGTGGGTGTGCCGACCTCGTGGTCGACGTACTGCGTGACGAGCATCAATGCCTGGTGGCAATGAAAGAACAACGGCTACGTCATGCTGGCTGTTTCCCCATTGAGGACTTTATCGACGGTTTCTGGTTACCTGCCAGTGAGTATGGCGCGTTCTGAACTCAACCGGAAAATGAACGATCGGTGCCTCCACAGGAAATGCTTTCGGGTTGATCGTAAAAAAGCAGAGCTTACGCTCTGCTTTTGTCTCAGTCCCGACACAGGATGAGGGTGTAAAAAACAGCTTAGAAACGGTAGGTCAAGCTGGCCGCAACGATATTATCGGTGTTCAGTTTCAGCTTGTTATCACCACCGTCATCCAACTGGTTGATTTTATAATCAACATAGGTGTACATGTTTTTGTTGAAGTAATAGGTGGCACCGATATCGATATATTTCACCAGATCGGTATCACCGATACCTTCGATATCTTTCGCTTTGGACTGCAGGTAAGCCAGCGATGGGCGCAGGCCATTTTCGAACTGGTATTGCGCAACCACTTCAACGTTCTGCGTTTTGTTGGCGAAACCTGCGGTACCATTCACTTTGATTGGCGTCATATTGCGGGTTTCAGCGTACATCGCCGCCAGATAAACCTGATTGGCATCATACTTCAGCGCTGTCGTCCAGGCTGTGGCACTGTCACCTTTACCAAAGGAACCTTCTTTCTGAGCGCGGGTACGGTTAGAATCAGAGAAGGCTGCTGCCGCACCAATACCACTACCACCGATATCCTGATAATCCACGGACATACCGTAACCATCACCGTTCTGCTTGTGAACGTTACTGCGGTCCCCTTCATTTTTACCCTGATACTGCAAAGCCACATTCAGACCTTCTACCAAGCCGAAGAAGCTACGGTTACGGTAGGTGGCCAAACCGGTAGAACGACCAGTCATAAAGTTGTCAGTCACGGTATAGGTGTCACCGCCAAACTCCGGCAGCATATCGGTATAGGATTCTACGTCATACACCACACCGTAGTTACGGCCATAGTCAAATGAACCATAGTTGGCAAATTTCAGACCAGCGAAACCTAAACGGGTTTTCGTCCCTTCAGTCCCCTGCTCTTCACTATGGTTAGCCTGAACGTTATATTCCCACTGCCCATAGCCGGTCAGATCGCTATTAATCTGCGTTTCGCCTTTAAACCCAAAACGTACATAGGTCGCATCGCCATCGGCAGATTTGTTATCACTAAATAAATGTTTACCGTTGACTCGCCCGTACAGGTCGAGTTTATTACCGTCTTTATTGTAGATTTCGGCCGCATTGGCCAACGGGGCGACGGCACCCAGGACAACCGCCAGGGCTAATACACTGCGTTTCATCATTATTTATTTCCTAGATATTTAATTAAAACCTGCCCGTCACGCCCAATTTATGATTTGGGCTGTGATTTTTATCATTTAATAATTTTATAAAAGTCCTAAGAAAGGACCATGTGACATTAGCATCATGATTAGAAACTTAAAATAGAAAAGTTCACGGAAGCATGCGTAAAAAGCATGTTTAATTGTAAATAAATATTACAGCTAAAAAATAACATAATATACTGATTTTTATATGTATTTATTGCACCCCCATAAAATCTCAACGTTTTTGCACCATTTAAGTGCGCGGCAGTTTCTTTTTGTATGATTTACATACGGATTAAGCCAACCTTACCGTTAGCAGGCTTAGTAATAACGTTACTTATTTCACATTTTTATCTGTATATATCCATTGATGTGATTTAATCGAGCCGAGATTCTTTCATTAGGTTTTTTTAATGAGAATAACCTTAGAAAAGTAAGGTAAAAATCTCAAATGAGATATTTCTCCATTCATTAAATAAAACGGTCTATTTCCCCGACCAAAAATAATACGCCACAGGCAAACTCACCTATGGCGTAAAGAGACAAAGGTTAAAACAGGGTACTGCGAGGAACTTCTGTCAGCATCATTCCCGCCCGCAAACCGAGAGCGACGCTGGGGTTTGGGAACAGGATCCACTCCGTTTTATGCTGCACTCGATAACTGTCACCGGGCTGCTCATACAGCAAAGTGCCTTGCGGCAACGCTGTAAAATTAGCGGTATCCTCACTCAAATAGAGTCTGAATGCTTCACTGCGCTTAATCAGAGAGTGTTCAACACGGAACAGGCGAATCGGTGATTGCACGCGCGGTGATAAAGGCTGCGCAGCGGTGAGCGCCTGTAATGCCCGGCTGATACCGGCAAACTGTTGCAGATCGTTGTGTCCGAACGGGCGAGCCTTACCTAATTCAAGCGTGCAACTGGCAGCCAACGTATGCTCACTGGAGAAATAGCTAAACGTTCCGCCTGGAGCCTGATGTATCACTATCGCATCCAGCCCGGCGGCATCTAATAGTGCCAGCATTTCCGGGCTGTAGGCCCGTAGCTGGAATGGCAGGATGCCAAAACGTGGTAACAGTGACTCGCGGATTGCCGTATGCAGATCGTAATGAAAGCGTTCAGCGCTTTCATCAGCAAAGAAAGTGGTGACCACCTGTTCCAACTGCCGAGCCCGCTGCGCCTCCCCGCTGGGTAAAAATTGGCTGTAGCGGCCACCAAACATGCGATTCATGTCGTTAGCCAGATAGCGTTTGCCAGCACGCATCGCCGGTGGATTACCCAGTATCACCAGCAACCGCACCGCTAACGTGCGCGTGCCCAGCAAAATCTCAGCCACCAGATGATTCAATAACTCGACTGGCGCGGTTTCATTGCCGTGGATGCCAGCAGAGATCACCACCGCCTGCTGATAACCGTGCCGAGGGCAGATCTCCAGTATCCCCTCTCCCAGCCACTGCCAATGCAGGTTGGCATTCTCACCACGGGGGTTGTGCGGGGGCACTCCCGCCAACGTCAGGGCCAGTAAATCCATCATGCACTCCCCCCTTATTGTTGGAAAGGATAGACAGAGCCCAGGGCAAGAATTGAGGTCAAGGCATCCAACGCCTCACGCCCTTCCCGCAGCAACTGTGGATCCGCCAGATCGTCTTGCGTCAGACGATCACGATAATAGCGATCGACCCACTCATTGAGCGTGGTAAACAACGTGTCGTTCATCATCACTCTCGGGTTTACCGCCTGCAATTCCGCTTCGTTCATCGCCACGCGCAGACGCAGACAAGCCGGACCACCGCCATTTCGCATGCTTTCACGCAGGTCAAACACCTTGATCTCATCGATCGGGCCACCGCTGGCGACCATTTCTGACAAATACTGCCAAACGCCCTGATGCTGGCGAGACTCTTCTGGCACCACAATCATCATCTTGCCATCGGGTTTAGTCAGGATCTGGCTGTTGAACAGGTAGGTTGACACCGCATCTGCCACGGTGACGCGCGAGGTTGGCACCTCTATCGCCACCAATTCGCTCTCCAATACCGCCATCTTACGGCGAAGCTGATCCAGCCCTTGCTGAGAATGCAGGAATGCCTGCTGATGGTGGAATAACACCTGTTGATTACTGACGGCGATGACGTCGTTATGAAATACGCCCTGATCGATCACCGCCGGATTTTGCTGCAGGAATACCGTTTGCTGCTCGTTCAACTGATGTAAGCGCGCAATGGCTTCACTGGCTTCACGCGTCTGACGGGCTGGATAACGTGTCGGGGCGCTTTCGCCACCAAATTCTTGTCTGCCATAGACAAAAACCTGCACACCGCGCCTGGCGTAATCCCCTCCTAACCGGTTGTGGTTGGCAGCACCTTCATCCCCGAACAGTGCCACCTGTGGCAAGGGATCGTGGTGGATGAAATGCCGCTCATGATTAAAAATAGCGCGCAATACGGCAGCTGTGGTTTCCGCTTCAATAGCGCGGTGGAATTTGTTATTCAGATTAGCGGCGGTGAAATGGACTTTACCATCGGCACTGTCTGCCGACGGCGAAACCGTCGCGGCATTGGCCGTCCACATGGAAGAGGCTGAGCTGAGTGCCGAGAGCAGGCGGGGTGAGGTCCGCATCGCCTGCGCCAGCACGCTCTCATCAGATCCATTGAAGCCCAGCTTGCGTAGCATCGGCACATGAGGGCGCTCCTGGGGAGGCAATACCCCTTGCTGAAACCCCAAATCCGCCAGGGCTTTCATTTTCAGCAACCCTTGTTTAGCCGCCAGTTTTGGGTTCGATACGCTGTTACGGTGTTGGGTCGAGGCTTCATTACCAAACGATAGCCCGGCATAATGATGCGTCAACCCCACCAACCCATCAAAATTGACTTCATATCCTGACATTTTTTTCTCCAGTAGCCCTGCTTGTCAGCCAAGGGTAATCAGTTAAACATCAGGCCCGGAGACAGACTGGCTGGCATTGTCAGGCTGGCGCTTTCCAGCGAAGCCATCGGCCACGCGCAGTAATCTGCCGCATAAAAAGCACTTGGCCGATGATTACCCGAGGCCCCTACGCCGCCAAACGGCGCCGCGCTGGAAGCACCGGTCAACGGCTTATTCCAGTTAACAATGCCGGCGCGGGCCTCCAGTAACAGTTGTTCAAACTGGTCACGCTGTGGCGATATCAACCCGACGGACAAGCCGTAGCGCGTGTCATTGGCGATACGCACCGCCTGGGCAAAATCATCGTAGCGGATGATGGTGGTGAGCGGGCCGAAATACTCTTCGTCTGGCACGCCAGCCACATCGGTCACATCGATAATGCCGGGGCTCAGCAGCGCACTGCCGCTCTCCAGGGATTTCATGGTCAATAATGGTTTGCCACCCAATGCCAACAGGTGATGCTGTGCCGCCAACATTTTTTCTGCCGCAGCCGAGGAGATAACTCCGCCCATAAACGGCTGTGGGTCGGCGTCCCAACGGCCAACGCGCAGGGCACCGGCCACCTGGATCAGGCGTTCGATAAAGGCGTCGCCTTGCGGCCCGCGTTTTACCAGAATGCGGCGTGCGCAGGTACAGCGCTGCCCGGCAGAAATAAACGCCGACTGGACCGCCAGATTCACAGCCGCATCACAATCCTCCACCTGTTCGACGATCAGGGCGTTATTCCCACCCATCTCCAGCGCCAGGATCTTTTCTGGCTGCCCGGCCAACTGGCGATGCAACTGGTAACCGGTACCGGCACTGCCGGTAAACAGCAGCCCATCAATGTCGGTACTGGCCGCCAGTGCTTCACCGGTCTCACGCCCCCCCTGTACCAAATTGATCACTCCGTCCGGTAACCCTGCCTGCAACCACAGTTTCAAGGTCACCTCCGCCGTTAACGGGGTCAGTTCACTCGGTTTAAACACCAGGGTATTCCCCGCCAGCAACGCGGGAACGATATGACCATTTGGCAGGTGGCCTGGGAAATTGTAAGGCCCCAATACGGCCAGCACACCGTGCGGCCGATGGCGCAGCACCGAAGCACCGTCAGCCATTGCCGTTTCTGTTACTCCGGTACGCGTTTGATAGGCCTGCAATGAAATGCTCACCTTGCCAATCATCGCCTGTACTTCAGTCAAGGTTTCCCAGCGGGGCTTACTGGTTTCACGGCTGATGGTCTCTGCCAGAGACTGCTTGTGCTGTTCCAGCAAAGCGGCAAAGCGTGTGACCAACTGTTCACGCTGTTCAAATGGCGTACGTGCCCAGGCAGGAAAAGCACTGCGTGCCGCTTCACAGGCTGCGGCCACATCGGCACTATTGGCCGCATTGGCTTGCCACAGCGCAAGGTTGTCCACCGGATCGGTTTTGCAGAACTCAGCGCCCTGGCCTTGCTGCCAAACGCCGTTAATTAACAATGCAGGATGCGACATTACACGTTCTCCTGAGCAATAAGCTTGATGACCCGCACCGGGCTACCTTGTTCAACACCCAGCGCCGCCGCTATCTCGGCGTTGATACGCAGGCGATCGTCATGCAGCTCGGCATGCACCAGCAGGGCGCGATAATGCTGATAATTGTCATTAGCCACCAGATAAGCCGGGGTAGCGCCGTTTGGCATCACCGTCTCGTCCAGCACCACCTTCACCAGCTTGCTGCGTTTTACCGCACGAATTTCGTCAATTTCAGCTTCCAACGTCGGACCACCATCAAAGATGTCGACATACCCCTGATAGCGCAGGCCTTCAGACTCCAGCACCTTGCGTGCGGGTGCGGTTTGCGGATGAACCTCACCGATCACCTTTTGTGCATCTTCGGCAAGGAAATCGACATACAGCGGATGCTTCGGCATCAGCTCGGCGATAAACGCCTTTTGCCCTGTTCCACTGAGATAATCCGCCTTGGCGAACTCGATAGAAAAGAAATGGCGGCCTACGCTTTCCCAGAAAGGGGAGCGGCCATTCTCATCGGAAAAACCGCGCATTTCTGCGATCACTTTTCGCGAGAAATACTGGCGAAACGCCGCCATAAACAGGAAACGAACCTTAGACAGCAGTTTACCGTTCTCGCCATGGCGGTAGTCAGGATCGAGGAACAGCGTACACAGCTCCGAATGGCCGGTATGATCGTTGCTCAAAAACAACGTGGGCACCGATTTATAAACGTTAAGCTGCTTGGAAGCATGGACCTGCGTGCCGACACGGAAGCTATACCAAGGCTCAGTCAACCCCACTGCCACTTCGATTGCACTCACGCCCACCACTTGCTGGCGCTCGGTATCCTCCATGACAAAAAGATAACACTGATCGCTTTTCGGAAGTTCGCCTTGCCAGGTCTTTAACGCCCGCTCAATGCGTGCCGACAGCGTCTCTTCGTTCTGCGGCAAAGAAGTGAGACCGATACCGGACTTACCGGCAAGCGTCAGCAAATCAGCCAAGTCATGACGCTCTATAGGGCGGATAATCATCATAATGCGAACCTCGACGTCATCGGCTACGCCCTTGAGCATAGCCGCCTTGATTAGCTGCAAATTCGTGCCACAGCACGCGCGAACCGCGCCAGCCCTTCTTTTACATCCTGCTCGGGAATGATCAGTGAAGGCGTAAAGCGCACTACGTCCGGCCCCGCGATCAGTGCTATCACTCCCTCCTCGTTCGCCAACTGGATAATTTGTTTGGCTTTACCCGCGTAATCCTTGTTCAGTACGCAACCAATGAGCAGACCCCCACCGCGGATCTCGGCAAAAATGGGGTACTGTTGGTTGATGTTATTCAGCCCGTCGACAAACCACTGATGGCGTTGTTTCACGCCGTTTAGCACTTCTGGAGTATTAATCAGTGAGAACACCGCACCGGCAACGGCCGTCGCCAACGGGTTGCCCCCATAGGTCGTGCCATGGGTGCCAACACTCAGGGTTTTCGCCAATGTGTCGGTGGTAATCATTGCACCGATCGGGAACCCACCGCCCAACGCCTTGGCGGTGGTCAAGACATCCGGCACGACGCCGTATCCCATATAGGCATACAGATGCCCGGTACGCCCAACACCGGTTTGTACCTCATCAAAGATCAGCAATGCGCCGTGGCGATCGCACAGTTCACGGAGCCCTTGCAGGAACTGTGGATCAGCAGGCAAGACGCCGCCTTCCCCCTGAATAGGCTCAACGATCACCGCACAGGTACGCTCATTGATCACATCAGCCGCAGCCACCAGATCGTTAAATGGTGAATGGATAATGCCACCAGGCAGCGGTGCAAAATCCTGTGAGTACTTTGGCTGGCCACCGGCAGAGACGGTAAACAAGGTGCGACCATGGAAGGCATTATTGAAGGCCACAATCTGGTTTTTCTCGCCGCCGTGATGATCCAGGGCGTATTTACGCGCCAGTTTCAGTGCGGCTTCGTTGGCTTCCGCACCGGAGTTGCAGAAAAACACTTTATCGGCAAAGGTGGCATCAATCAGCTGTTTTGCCAAGCGCAGTACCGGTTCGTTGGTGTAACCATTGCCCAGATGCCACAGTTTGCCCGCCTGTTCGACCAGCGCTGCCTTCACCTGTGGATGGGCATGGCCAAGTGCATTAACGGCAATGCCCCCGGCAAAATCGATATAGGCTTTCCCCTGCTGATCCCAAACCTGCGAGCCCTCTCCACGCACCAGAATAAAATCAGCAGGTGCGTAAACCGGGATCATCCAGTCATCGAAAGACTGGCGGGTAACTGCGATTGGCTGTTCCATAGTGACCTCATAACATCAGCAAAAGCTGAATTTTGGCGATAAGGGCCGTTCTGGCGCCGCAAGTCATGCCACAAAGCAAATAAACCGTCTTGTCTGAGGCGTTTCCAGGCCGGTGATCATTCGCCTCATCACGGCTCATCAAGAAACAAAACTGTTACATAAAGGCGGTTTTTCGCTATATCTGTCGCATTTAGCGCCCCTGAACGGGGAATAAATGTTAACAAGCAGTTAAAATACAGGCCTATTGATAAAGAGTGTAGAGCAGCTATCGTGCCAGATCGGCTTTTTTCACTGATTTGAAATTTTTTTTCGTTAAAACAATGAGTTATAATGCATAAATATTCAATAATTATGCATTGATAATGAATATCGGGGAAAATAGAGCCTAAAATCATCATCCGCGTCGAAATCCTATTCAATCGCAAAATTCTGCTGATTTTCTGATCCTGCTCGCAAAAATAATTGGGTCCGATTGGCCTTATCAGCAAGTTTTGCACCACGACAGCGCATCCTTTGCACCACATTCAGGCATGAGTGAAATACCCTATACAAGCGCCCTTATCCAACATACAAAGGCAAAGGCATTGACTACACTTTCTACTGCCCCCCTTTCACAGTGATTTCTTCAGCGTTAAGGATGCCCGCATGCCCAAGAAAACCTTTGATCCCTCCAGACCCATGGCAGAACGCGGTGTTGCCACCTTTCTGGATGCTTTGAACACCAGTGGTGGCAAACCGATGGAGCAGATGAAACCGAAAGAGGCACGCAAGGTGTTGGAATCGGCACAACGCAACGTGCAGGTGTTGCTGCACGACGTTGACATTGAAGAAAAAACTATCCATGTCGCCGGTCAGGATCTCCTGCTGCATATCGTGCGGCCACCACGGATAAAGGGGAAATTGCCGGCATTCATGTTTTTCCACGGCGGAGGCTGGGTATTGGGTGACTTCCCCACGCACGAGCGACTGGTGCGTGACCTGGTATACAGTTCCGGAGCCGCCGCGGTATTTGTTAATTACACCCCCTCGCCAGAGGCCCATTACCCGACGGCGATTAATCAGGCCTATGCGGCGACAGAATGGGTGGCGGAATACGGTGAAAAAATTAACGTGGATGGCTCACGCCTGGCGGTTGTCGGTAATAGCGTTGGCGGTAATATGGCCACGGTCGTCACCCTGATGGCAAAAGAAAAAGCAACGCCTGCGCTACGTTGTCAGATCCTGTTATGGCCGGTGACCCATGCCAATTTTGATACCGAGTCATATCATCAGTATGCCGAAGGCCATTTTCTGACGCGCAATATGATGAAGTGGTTCTGGGATCACTACACCACCGATAAAACCCAACGAAAAGAAATCACCGCATCGCCGCTTAATGCCACGCCAGAGCAGTTGCAGGGGTTACCCCCCGCATTGATACAAACCGCTGAACTCGACGTGCTGCGCGACGAAGGTGAAGCCTATGCCCGGCTGTTGAATGCCGCCGGGGTTGAGGTGACGGTGACACGCTATAACGGATTGATCCACGACTACGGATTATTGAACCCACTTGCCCACATCCCGGCGGTACACTCAGCCATTCATCAGGCTGGGCGCGCATTGAAGCATTACCTGGCTTAGGCGGAACGGTTAATCCTCCTTTGGTAACTCGCGAATCAATTTGGCTAATGTCTGGATAGCCTCTTCAAGCTTGTCGCTCCACTCAAAAGAGGCGTTCAGACGAAAACAGTGGTTGAAGTGGTTGCCGGTGGTAAACATCCTGCCTGGCGCGATACTGATGCCCTTAGCCAGCGCCCGCTGGTAGAGGGCCATCGAAGACTGCCCCGTATCCAGCTCCAGCCACAGGAAGTAGCCGCCATCCGGTTGGCTGACCTTTACCGTTGGCGGGAAGTGGTGGGCGATGGCTTGACGCATGGCACTTTGTCGCTGAGCCAATAGGCGTCTCAGGCGGCGCAGATGGGTGTCATAGCCGCCATGCAGCAGATAATCGGCAATGGCCATCTGGGTCGGCACGCTGGTCGACACGGTGCTCATCAATTGCAGCCGCTGGATCTGGGGCGCATAGCGCCCTGCGGCCACCCAACCGACACGGAACCCCGGTGCCAGACACTTGGAGAACGACGAGCAGTGCAGAATTTGCCCTCCCTGGTCCAGCGCCTTGGCGGGTAACGGCCGTTCGGCGCTGAAATAAAGCTCACCATAAACATCATCCTCAAGTAGCGATATCTGGCGCTCGCGTAACATCGCCACCAACCGTTTTTTATTCTCTTCCGGCATGCTCGCCCCTTGCGGGTTCTGAAAATGCGTCATTACCCAGCAGGCCTTGATTGGGTATTGTTCCAGCGCATGTTGCAATGAATCCAGGTCAATGCCGTGTTGCGGATGGGTAGCAATTGCCACCGCTTTCAAACGCAGGCGTTCCAGCGCCTGCAAAGCACCATAGAAGGCTGGCGATTCGATTGCCACATAGTCCCCGGGTTGCGTAACCGCTTGCAGGCTAAGACTCAGTGACTCCATTGCCCCCGCCGTGATCACAATTTCATCGGGTGCAACCTGCATTCCACTCAACGCATAACGCTGGGCAATGTGACGGCGCAAAGCATCGTTACCCGGCGGCAGGTTGGCCAGAGAACTGTGGGGGGTAAATTTCCGCGCTACGCTGCTTAACGCCCGCGCCAATTTCGGCTGCATAAACAGGGTGGCATCCGGAAAGGCCGAGCCAAAGGGCACAATCGCCGGATCCTTACAGGCTTGCAACACATCAAAGATAAAGGCGTTGATATCCACCTGTTCACTGAGCAGCAGTTTTTCGCCCTGGGCCGGCTGGGGAAGCGCCTGGGGACGAGCAGCAACGTAATAGCCAGACTGCGGCCGCGCCACAATCCAACCCTGACTTTCCAGCAGTTGGTACGACTGCACCACCGTCATCAGACTCAGCCCGGCACGTTTGCCGCTTTCCCGCAGCGAAGGCAGCTTGTCGCCCGCACGCCAGACCCGGTTCTGGATCTGTTCGCGGATCTGCTGCGCGAGTTGTTCATATCGGGTCATATAAATCCAACTGTTATAGTTAAAAGTAAAATAACTGTCACTATTATAGCCACTGTACTCCGTGCTCTACTTGGCGCCAAGCTTTAATTAGGAAAGCCATTGCTATACTTATAGGGAGTCAATTTATGTACAAATCTGGAGGCCACTATGTTAGGCCTTGATGCATTAGAACTCGCCCGGATTCAGTTTGCTTTCACTGTTTCATTTCATATCATCTTTCCAGCAATCACCATTGGCCTAGCCAGTTACCTGGCAGTGCTGGAAGGGTTGTGGTTGAAAACGGGCAATCAGGTTTACCGGGATCTGTACCACTTCTGGTCGAAAATCTTTGCCGTCAATTTCGGCATGGGGGTCGTTTCCGGTTTAGTCATGGCCTATCAGTTCGGCACCAACTGGAGCTTTTTCTCCGAGTTTGCCGGCAGTATTACCGGCCCGCTGCTGACCTATGAAGTGTTGACGGCTTTCTTCCTGGAGGCTGGTTTCCTCGGCGTGATGCTGTTCGGCTGGAACCGCGTTGGCCCGGGCCTGCACTTCTTTGCCACCTGCATGGTCGCGCTCGGCACGCTGATTTCTACATTCTGGATCCTGGCGTCCAACAGTTGGATGCAGACCCCGCAGGGGCATGAGATCATCAACGGCGTTGTCGTCCCGGTTGACTGGTTCAAGGTGATTTTCAACCCGTCATTCCCCTACCGGCTACTGCATATGACGACCGCCGCATTCCTGTCGTCGGCCTTCTTTGTCGGTGCCTCTGCCGCCTGGCACCTGCTGCGTGGCCGTGATACGCCAGCACTACGCAAGATGCTGTCAATGGCCCTGTGGATGGCGCTGATCGTGGCACCGCTTCAGGCGTTTATCGGCGACGCACACGGCTTGAACACGCTTAAATACCAACCGGCCAAAATTGCCGCCATCGAAGGTCATTGGGAAAACCCACCGGGAGAAGCGACCCCACTGATCCTGTTCGGCTGGCCGGACATGCAGCGTGAAGAGACCCGTTTCAAGCTGGAGATCCCTTACCTGGGCAGCCTGATCCTCACCCACAGTCTTACCGAGCAGGTTCCGGCGTTGAAATCCTTCCCGCCGCAGGATCGGCCTAACTCAACGGTGGTGTTCTGGTCATTCCGCATCATGGTGGCGCTGGGCATGCTGATGATCCTGGCGGGCGTCTGGAGCCTGTGGTTGCGCTGGCGCGGTGGGCTTTATCAGTCGAAACCTTTCCTGTACTTCATTTTGTGGATGGGGCCATCGGGATTGATCGCCTTGCTGGCCGGTTGGTTCACCACCGAGATTGGTCGTCAACCTTGGGTTGTCTACGGCCTGCAGCGTACCAAAGATGCCGTTTCTGCCCATGGCGATATGCATATGAGCATCAGCTTGCTGGCCTTTATTGTCGTCTACTGTTCGGTGTTCGGCGTGGGTTATTCCTACATGATGCGCCTGATCCGCAAAGGCCCGCAAACACATGAGGGAGAGGAACCCAGCGGCCAAGGGACCCCTTCCCGCCCGCTTTCAGCGGTTAACGACACGTTGGATGACAGGAGTTGAATATGGGTATCGATCTTCCGCTGATCTGGTTTGTGATCATCGTGTTCAGCACCATGATGTACGTGGTGATGGACGGCTTTGATCTGGGTATCGGCATCCTGTTTCCCTGGGTGAAGGACAGCCGCGACCGGGACGTGATGATGAATACTGTCGCACCGGTGTGGGACGGCAACGAAACCTGGCTAGTGCTTGGTGGTGCGGCGTTGTTTGGCGCCTTCCCATTAGCCTATGCCGTGATCCTCGATGCATTGGCCATTCCGTTAACCCTGATGCTGTTTGGTCTGATCTTCCGTGGCGTGGCTTTTGAGTTTCGCTTTAAGGCAAAAGCAGAAAAGCGCCATATCTGGGATAAGGCCTTTATCTGGGGATCTGTTTTCGCCACCTTCAGCCAAGGTGTCGTCGTCGGGGCCATTATTAACGGTTTCCCGGTAGAGGGCCGCGCCTATGCCGGGGGAGCCCTCGATTGGCTGACCCCGTTCGCTCTGTTTTGTGGTTTGGGCCTGGTGGTGACCTATGCTCTGCTGGGTTGTACCTGGCTGGTGATGAAGACCGCTGGCGATCTGCAGGCTCGCATGTACCGGCTGACCACTCCGCTGCTGGTCACTCTGTTACTGATCCTGCTGGTGGTCAGTGCCTGGACGCCGATCGCGCATCCGACGATCGCTCACCGCTGGTTCAGCCTGCCCAACATTTTCTGGCTACTACCGGTACCGCTGTTGGTGTTGTTCAGTGCCTGGGGAATTCGGCACGGTGTGCGCCACAATGCCCATTACTCGCCGTTCCTGCTGACGCTGCTGCTGGTCTTCCTGGGCCTGAGCGGCCTGGGGATCAGTATCTGGCCATTGCTGATACCGCCTGCCATCACCCTATGGCAGGCAGCAGCTCCGCTGCAGAGTTTGGGTTTTATGCTTGTTGGCGCACTGTTCATTATCCCGATTATCCTGGTGTACACCTTCTGGAGCTACTACGTGTTCCGCGGCAAGGTGAGCCATGAACAGGGGTATCACTGATGAGGGAAAAAACGATGAATAATTCCACCTCTGCGATCCCGTTGTGGAAACGTATCGGCTGGTTGCTGGTGATCTGGAGTGCCAGCGTACTGGGGCTGTTTTTGGTCGCCTCGCTGTTCCGATTGCTGATGAGTGCCGCCGGGATGAAACCGGAATAAGCTCCCCCCTGGGCCTGAACTATCAGGCCCTTATCAATTAAGGGATTCCGTCTCGTTTTTTCCCATTGCTCCCAGAAAACGTTGCTGCATGGTTAATAATGTTTTCAGATCCAGACACTGATAATCCAAATCATACTGTGCCGCCACCTCGGCAATCATTTTTGCCAACGCAGGGTAATGCCGGTGGCTCCAATGAGGGAACAGATGATGCGTCAGATGCAGGTTGGCACCACCGAGCCAGTACCCCAGCCAACGTGGAGAGGCCTGCCAGTCAAAGGTGGTGGAAAACAGATGCTGATACCAACCGTGCTCCATCTTTCCCTGCTGGGGAGCCTGATAGAAATTGGCCTTCGCCCAATGGGTGCCGACAATCAGCATCACAAACACCAGCGAAGACAGCATCTGGCTTAGCAGATAAGTCAGGAAAATGGCGCTGATACTGACCGCTGGCGGCATCAGCCACAGCGGGATTGCCAACGCCAGAGTGAAATGCAGCAGTTTGCTGAGCAAGAACATCCCCCAGCCCTTCGCCCCTTGATACATCATCTTTGGCGTCATGCGCGTTTTACCGGCGCGGTCCAGCCAGTCAAACAGCCAGATGTAATAAGGGAATGTCAGTGCCGCCACCAGCGGCCAGTAGAACTGCTGCAGGCGCATAAACCTCTTGCGCGGCTGGTAAGGCGTTTGGCGTAGCACGCCATTCGGCTCAATATCCGGATCGTAGCCTTGGATATTGTTATACGCATGGTGGAAAATGACATGCCGCACGCGCCAACAATCGGCATCCAATCCGAGCGGGATGCTGACAAAAAAGTTAAGCCAATGATTCCACCGCGCTCGTTTGAAAAAAGCATTGTGCGAAGCATCATGTACCACATTCACCGTCAGCATCATGGCGGAAAAAATGAAGCCAACATAACAGCCGAAATAGGCCCAGAAGCTCTGCTGCTGCAGGCCGAAACCATAGCAAGCCGCACATAGCAAGACCAGCAACACGACCTTGACAACCATCGCGCCATCGGCAAAACGGTGATCGCCACGCGCCTGCAGATAAGCCTGGCTGGCATGCATCAAGGCTTGATGGATATCGCCCTTTTCCCGTTGGAACGCCAATGGCCGTAACGGCGTGCTATCTGGCATTTTCATTGCGGCTGCTGCCCCATGGCCCGTAAAAAATGCTGCTGCTGACGCAACAATTCGCGATAACCGATACAGCGATAGTCCATCCCGTAGTGCGCGGCAACCTCAGACAGCATGGCGGCCAACGCCGGATAGTGGCGATGATTCCAGCCGGGGAACAGGTGATGGGTGAGATGATAATTAAGCCCGCCGGTAAGATGATGCAACCATTTAGGGGCAGTTTCCCAGTCGCAGGCGGTGGCAAAGTTGTGCCGATACCAGCCCTGTGGCATTTGGCCCCCCTCTGGCACGGCGTAAAACTCGGCCTGCGCCCAGTGAGTTCCCAACAGTAAAAACACCACCAGCAACGAGGCCAGCATCTGGCTCAACAGATAGGCTATCAGCACCGTTTGCCAGCCAATGCCGTTTTGCTGGCACACGACAAGTGGAACCACCAACACCACCAGCAGGTGGCAAAGCTTGCTGGCAATAAACACCGCCCAGCCCTTGCGCCCGGCCAGCACACCTTCAGCGGCTAATGGCGTTTTCCCCAAACGGTCCGACCAATCAAACACCAGCGCAATATACGGTAATGACAGCGCAGCAATCAGCGGCCAGTAAAGATGCTGATAACGCATATGCGCCCGCCAACGCTGAAACGGGGTTTGACGGAAAAAAACGTTCTCTTCAGTATCCAGGTCATAATGTTCGACATTGGCATACACATGGTGATAGCTCACATGCCTTGTGCGCCAATAATCAGGATCAACGCCCAAGGGGATCGTCACCAAACGCCCGGCCAGACGATTCACCCACGGCGTGCGGGCAAAAGCGTTATGTGAGGCGTCATGATTGACGTTCACATTGAGCAGCATGCCCATCATCACAAAGGCAAAATAGCACAGCATAAAAGCCAGGCCGTGCTGTTGCGCCAGACTGAGCAGATAGAACCCCACGCACAGTAGCAACAGAACGATAGCCTTGATCCAACGCGCCGCATCGGCAAAGCGATGATCGCCACAAGCGCTTAAATAGGCATGTGCCCGGCGCTTCAGTTCCCGATGAAACGCCTGCTCCCCATCAGCCGGGTAAGAAAGTGGCAGCAGCACATCAGCCATATGTGGTTTCCTTCCGACGTCCCCATCCCGCAGCGACGGCACAGCCGTGCACGGCAATGGCGCAGGCCATCAACCACCAGTAAGGCTGATACCAACCAAACAGCAACACCAACAGCAAAGGAAATGCCAGCGCTACCAGCAACCAGACGCCCACGCCCCAGTTTCGGCCTTCAGCAATCCCCCCCAGCGCTACCGCCCCGGCTGCCAGCAGGATAAACATCGCTGCCTGCTCCCCCGTCAGGCCATTGTAGCCATAACCAAAGCGATAAACGTAGCCCAGGACCAGAGCAAAGAGCAGTAGCGCACCACTCACCATGCACCACGCGGAACAGTGAAAACGGGCCGCGTTAGCGGAAGGCTTGAAAGGCAGCCTGAAATACCGCAGAAACGGCAGGTTACTGGCCCAGAACGGATTAACCGAAGATTTATCCCCACGTACGCCATAGGCGAATGGCTCGCGAGGCAATGATGGGCCAAACGTGCCGAACAGCTTATCCCAGAAGATAAAACTGCCGCCAAAATTCCGGTTAGAGTAGGTCAGATCGTTAACGTGATGTACCCGGTGATGTGCCGGAGTCACCAGGATCTGCTCCAGAAAACCGAGTTTGGGCGTCAGTGCATTGTGATTAAACAGTTGGATGCTGTAATGCAGGATAGAGACGGTGATAAACACCGAGAGCGGCACCCCGACCAGCGCCAGCAGCATAAAGAAAGGGATCGAGGTCAGCGACGAGTACCAGGAGTTACGTACCCCCAGTGACAGATTGAAATGTTCACCCTGATGATGCACCACATGTACCGCCCACAGCAGGCGGAAGCGATGATGCAGACGGTGTAACCAGTAAAAACCGAAATCCCACGCCAGCAGCGCAAACAACCACACCAGCGCTACCGGCCAGCTATCCAGCCATCCCAGGTTGTAATGCGTCACCACGTAGCCATAACAGGCAATCTCCAGACCACGGAACAGCCACAGCACGATATGACCAGAGTTGAGATTAAAGATCACGTCATGCCAATTGACACTGCCTTTATCACAGCGCTGTAACCACAGGGCCTCCCCGACTACCACAAGCAGCATCACCACGATCGGTATCACGAGATCGGTCATTGTCTTTCTCCCTGACGAATACCATAGCCAATCCATTGCACACGCTGGCAGGCATAGCCGACAACCATGGCCAACGCCCCCCCACTGAGCAAATCCACCCACAGATGGCGGCGTAATTGCAGAATAGAAACGGCTATCGCCAGCCCCCAGAGTACCAGCAATGCACTGCGCAGTTTCTTTTGGCTATCCAACACCGCCCACACCGCCAACGCCGTCAGGGCGACATGCAGGGAAGGCAAACAGTTTTGGCTTGAGTCAACGTGGATCAACGCCGCCAGCAAGACTGAACTGAGCGAACTGCCCTGATCGACCGGGTAGTCCATGGTCGTTGGCCATAACAGATAAATAACGCCCGCGACCAACGCGCTGATCTGCATGGTGCTTCTCAGCCAGCGGATCCGGCTTAACGGACAAAGCAGGTAACACAGTGGAATGATAAGAAAGAACGACAGATACAGCCAGACGGCATGTGGGCTAAACGGGATCGCCCGATCGACCCAGCTCGGGGTAAGTTGATAACCCGCCCCCTGCCAGCGGTCACTGCAGCTATAAATCAGGCCAACAAATCCCCAGCCGAGCAACATCTGCCATAGACGGTAAGTTGTCTCTCTCATGGAGCCTCCGGCAAGCGGACAATCCGCCTGCGCTTGGCATCAAACTGCGGCATGATAGCCTGTGCCTGTAACTGCCATTCCAGTTGCTCCGTAGCGATACCCTGCTGCTCAAACAGGGCAACTAATTGCTGCTGGCAGTGCGCCAGGGTTGCGGGGCTGCAATCGGCCAGCAATTGCAACGTTTTCCCCTGTTGGAGTAAACGATAATCCGCCACGGCGGGCAGCGCATTGGCAATCACTCGACGGCACAGATCGGCAAAGATACGCAATGCTTCTCCCTGCCGCCCCGGCAGCAACAGTTGATCATCGCAGCGGCCTTCAATACGTTCGATTGCCATGGTCACCTGCCCACATGGGCAAGGCTGCGCACGCCGCACCAGAATATCATCCAGACGATAGCGCACGATCGGTTGGGTTCGGCGGGTAAAATCGGTGATCAACGGAGTAAATCGCTGTTCATCAAGCCACTGGGGTTCGACATGAATAAACTCTTCGTTCAAATGCAAGGTGCCGTAGCGACAGGTGGCCGCCAGAAAACCTTCGGTGGCTTGATAAACCTCCCCCACCTCGGCAAACACCCGCATCAACAGCTGGCGGTCCTGCGGTTCCAACACTTCGGCCACTGAAATCACTTTTTTGGCGCGCAGTTGGATCTCTTGGCGTTCGACGGCAGAAGCCAACGCGCACAGCACCTGAGCGGGCGCCACCACAATCGTCGGCTGCTGGCGTTCAATCTGCGGTAAATGCCCGGCAAAAGGCGCAAACAGATCGTAAAACTGCAGGCTTAACCAACGATTATTGACGCTGTGATACAGATTGTTATCTGCACGCAGGAACAGTGCGACCTTCTCGCCGGCAAAAACGCCTTGTGGCAACATTTTCGCCAGCATTCCGCCCGCCCAGATCTGTTGTTCCTGCGGGCTGACGACAAAAACGCCGCGCCGCCCCGAAGTGCCGGTTGATAGCCCAACGCTGTACTTGCCCACTTTCGGGGTGAAATCACGGTCAGTTTCACTGCGCCGAGCACAGGCCAGTAAATCATCCAATTGCAACCCGGCGGTATTCATCCGATCAAAATTGGCCATCATGATCGCCTTATCCATCTGCGGCCATTCGGCAATGGGCAAGGCACGATAGGGCCGGAAATAGGGGCTATTGGCCAGTACCCGGCGGGCAAAACGCTTCAATTGCCGTGCCTGATAAGCTTCCAGCGCCGCCCGGTGACTAAACCGCAACCGCCGCGCACGCAGGTAATGCCATAAGGTCATCAAGGGGATCATAAATCCCCCTCATGGCACAGACGGATCTCTGCCGCTCCACCCCGGTACAGCTGGTGAAGCGCGTCCAGAGTGTGGTAGTAGCTGCGTGGATTATCCATGATCAGGTTCGCCAGCCGCGAAGGACCGCGCCGTTGCTGATAATTCAGTGGTGACCAGGCGGCATCACTTGCCAACAGCGTCCAACCGGCATCAGTCTGCACAAAGGCCCCTAAATGCCCGGCAGCATGGCCCGGTAATGGCACGATGACGATCTGCCCGGCACTGCCCGGGAGCGCATATCCCTGTTGGAACGGCGCTAATTCTGCAGGCAGACTCTGGCGCGGGAAGGCTTCGACAAACTGCAGCGCCGATTCAAACTCTTCCGGTATCAATCCAGGGACAAACGCCCTTTTCAAAGCGGCTATCCCGCGTAAACTGCGGGTTTGCTGCCAGCCTTCGCCGGAGCAAATCATATTCAGACTGCTGAAGTCACGTAAACCGGCAATATGGTCAGCATGAAAATGCGAAATAATCACCGCATCAATATCACCAACGCCAATGCCCAGGTTACGTAGCTGTTCAAACAGCGCCTGCTGTGGGCTGAAATACACCGGCGTAACCTGGCGATAAAGGCGGAAAATACCGCTGGCCGTATAATGCTGAAAATGACTGGCATAGCCGGTGTCCCATAACCAACGGCGATCACCGACTTCCAGGAGATAGGCCCTGGAAGGAAATTTGCAGGTGCGCAGGGCCGAACCACGCAACGCCATGCAACCAAGATGCGTGCAGTAGCCGATTTCAAAGGTGGTGATATTAGCCATGTGGCGCCATCCCCTGCTGTTTTAACCACTCCGCTGTCAGGGTTATCCCCTGTTCCAGGCTATAACGCGGCCGATAACCCAACTCCTCAATGGCGCGAGTATTATCCAGCGTCATGTCAAAATAGGCCGCCGCGACGCTATAGCGCGTCAACATGGGTTCTCTGCCTGTCACGTGAGCCAGCATTTCCATCCCCCCGGCCAGCGTCAGTAATAACGGATAAGGCACCGCCTGCACCCGGTATTGCCAGCCAAGTTGCCGGGTAAGCAACTGGTGCAGCATATCGGCCAGCCGTTCAGGCTGCTGATTGGTGATGTTATAGATGCTGCCGGAAGAGACAGGGGTCTTGCGGCTGGCCAGATCCATCGCATGTACTACGTTGAGCACAAACGTCAGATCCAGATAGGCAGAACCGCCCCCTGGTAGGCGCAGCACGCCGTTATCCCGCTGCAACTGCGCCAGGATCCTTGGGAAAATCACCCGATCGTGCGCGCCAAACAGGCCGCGAGGACGCAATATCAGATAGGTGGTTTGCGGATAACGGTGCAACATCCCGGCGATAGCCTGCTCGGCAGCAAACTTGCTGGCGGCATAATGGTTGGCGAATCGTTGCGCAAATTCACTTTCCACGATGTTGTGATGATGCTTGAAATCGAAATAAACCGCAGGCGTCGAAATATGGATAAAACGCTTCACCCCGCAACGTCCGGCCGCTTTAGCCAGCTTTTCCGTCACAAAGGTGTTGGCTTGGTAAAACGCATGGCGGCTGCCCCATGGGGACGATTTCGCTGCACAGTGCCAAACAATGTCACACCCCACCATCAGTTGATTACACTGTTCAACCCCGGCGCGAGTCAGATCGAGTGCGGTAAACCTGGCCCCTTGGGCCTCCAGCAAACGCCCGACGGCCATATCCCGCCCAGTAGCATGCACCTGATGCCCTTCCGCCAGCAGCCATTCGGTAGCGTTGCGCCCTAGCCCGCTGGTTGCACCTGTTACCAGTACTTTCATGGCAGTAGCACCATGCCACCCAGAGTTAACCCGGCGGCAGTGCCTATCAGCATTACCGGTTTCTCAGCGTTCAATCTGCCAGTGATTGCCGCTTCATGCAGCGCCGAAGGGATCGATGCCGCGACCTGATTACCCCGGTAACGATAGATATCAACCAACGCCTCTGGTGCCACATGCAGCCGCCTACGCATATGTTCCAAGGAGAGATGGCTAGCCTGATGGGGCACCACGGTAGCAATCTGTGCCAAAGTAAGCCCCCCGGCAGCCAGCAGGCGGCTGAGGAAGCTCTCAATCAAGGCGGAAGCCTGACGGAACAGCTGCTTACCCTTCATATGAAACAGGAAGTCACTGTCCTTCATCCCGGCGCGCGGGTTACAGCGCGTGCCTCCCGCGCGGATTTCGCACAGCTCGCTCCCTTCTGGATAAGTTTCCATCAGATAAGACAAAATACCGCTTTGCCCATCACCACGCTCAACAATAGCGCAGGCGGCACCATCACCAAAAATCAGCGAAGACTCTTCATCCTGCCAGTCGATACCGCGCGAAGCGATATCGGCAGAGACAATGGCAATGCGCCGGTAAATTCCGCTATTCAGTAAGCCTGCCGCCACCTGCAATGCAGAGATAAAACTGACGCAACTGGTATTGATATCAAAACCGGCAATCCCCCGTCGCAGTCCTGCCAGTTTAAGAATATGGGCGGCGCTGAACGGCAGCGCCTGAACGGCAATTGCCGAGGCAGAGATCAGCAGATCGATGGAATCACGCGGGATCGCATGACGGTCCAGTGCATCATCCAGAGCGGCGACGGCAAGCTCCGCCTGGCTGGCATCATGAGCGGCATGAAAACGATGAATGATACCCGAGCGCTTCTCTACGTAACCGGTCGGTTTGTTCAGTTGCTGATCCAGTACCGAGGACGCGATGCACAATGAGGGTAAAGCGGCACCAGTAGCAATAATTTTAATAGGCACTACCTGGTGGGAAAGGCTATCAATGGTCATTATTGTTGTTCAATCTGTTTGTCCATAATTCAGCAGGCCGATTATCAAGCAATGTTTATGATAAAAACGTCGCTATTTTCAGCCAAGCCCTTGTTAGAAATCAGTATAAATAAAAATCCAAAAGGAATTACTACTGATTGATTCCGTTCGTTTAAGTGACCCGGTAAACCACGCCCGCTAATCTGTGCCACAGCGTAGAACAACGCAGAAAAGAGATCCACAGGAACTCACCCTGACGATTCTTAATTTTTATAGGTTTTTTCTCATAAAATAAGCGGGACGGCAATAACCGTAAGGCATTGCCGCTCGTTAGCCTGAGGGAATTAACGGCAGAGTTGCAACATGATCAAGTTCACGAATGCGGCAGCGCAATATCAATCCTCAGGAGCCAACATCAAGGATAGTGTCTCCGTTCCTAAAGGGGGCAACGTAAGCTGTATCTGTCGCTGCCCTTCTAATTGCCAACGGGTGGGCAACGTCAGAGACACCTGCTGCGGGTGATAGAAAGGGTTGGCTACCAGCAGTATTGCGTGCTGCCGTTCAATAAAAATGCGGGCTGTGACGGCATCATTGTGGGTCGACAACGCGATACTTTGCCCTGAGAGCAAGTATGGTGACAATCTGGCCACCTGTTGTGCTACCCGCGCGACGCCCGCCCAGATGCCATCAAACTCCTGTTGCGAGAACTGCCCCAGCCTGCGCTTGTAAAACAGATCGGTATAGGAGTAAAACAGCAACCCTTGTGCCCCACCGATCAAAGCCTGCCAGGCCTGATTACGTATTTCCTGTTCCGAAGGCTGGTGCGGCGTACGTCGGCTATCGTAAGCCGCATGATCCATAATCTGGATCACCACCCAACTGCCTTTTACGCCGCGCGCAGACTGGACCAGCAATCTGGTGTCATCGGAGGTACGGGCCAGATCGTTGTCTACTCCCACCGGATAAGGGTCTGTCGCCAAAATATCGGAACTGTTGAAATAAGTATTGAAGTCCCCCGTTTTATTCAGCACCTGAAAGGTAGGATGGTGACTATCAAGCTGTTTTATCTGCAAGTGACGCGCCTCAATGCGCGGTAAAAACGCGGGTCCCAGTTCATCATTGATATACCAGGCCAACAGGTTAGGCTGATCTTTTAACCGTTCGACGAACCATTGTGTCAAGGCCGCATAAGAGCGCCGCGAAGGTGGCGCAAAACGCGTCCCCGCATACAGATCTTTCAGCGAAAAGATCACCTGCAGACCGTGTTTGCGTGCCTGCTGAAAGAGGTAGTAAGGATCCTTGGCGCTACCGTAGTTATAGTTCAACAGCGAATTGAACCCTGCGGCTGCGATACGTGATAAATGCTCATCGCTGGTCATATTGGCGTAAAGACCCAAGGGGAAAAAACGCTGTCCATCACGTAAGGTAAACCCCTGTTCATCCACGGCAACGTTGGCTGTTGCCTGCCCAACGCTCACCCAGATTTCACTGTTTTTTTCGCGCCGGGTCGACAGTTCGACCACCTGCTGGCGCAGACGATATTGCCCTTTTGGCAGGCTGGCAGGCAGCGGAAAAATCACCTGCCGTTGCTGCCCAATCTGGTAATACTGCCGTGTCGACCTCACCACTACCCCCTGGCGGGTGAGCAACGCGCTGTCCAGTTGCACCCGTTGCGGCTGGGCCACGGTAATCAATGTGGCTACCCCACCGGCCCGCGCATCATGCCACTGATACAACCCTGGCTGTTCAGGCCGCACGCAGGCATAGAGATCGTCAAACCAGGCTATGCCAGTCGTGCCTCGACGCAAATAGACCCCCATCGTGACGCGCGCTGCGCGCTGGGGCACGGTGTAAACCGCGCTAATCTGCTGCCAGTCACTGCTGCCGACAACACCTTGGGGATAGCTCCCCTCCAGAAAGCGCCCTTGCCGATCAAAACTTTGCACATAAACGCTGGCACCCTGATCGTGGGTTACCCCCTGCAGATCGCGGCCTTTGATCCAACTGCCAAACGTTATTGTCTGCCCGGGCTTCACCTTCAACACCTGGTTGAAGGTACGATAATGCTGCGGATCGTCATTCTGATAACGCAGGCTGGCCGATCCGCTATGGGCCTCTTTCACTACCTGAGCGTTCGCCAATCCCCAACCTGCACTGCCCTGTTCAAAACCAGGGTTAACCAACAGGTTTGGCGAACAGACTGCCGCAGATGAGGTCGCCACTATCAGTAAGCTGGCTGCCAGCATCCTATCCCGATTAACGAAGATCATTGTCTTTTCATTACCGCGTTGAATAAGTAAGCGAAGAACAGATAACAGGATTTTTGGTATGACAGCCCCAGATAGTCACGGTAGATGCGCCACTGCCAGTCAGCAGCCCTGACCTTGTTGCCGGATAGCGATTGCGCAGACAAGCGGTAAAATGCCAGAGGTTCGGGGACACAATAGGCCAGGTTATTACGGGCGTTTTGCAAGATAGCCAACCACATTACGTAATCTTCATGACCTATCTTTTTCTGATAGACCTTGCCGGTTCGGCGCTGGTTATAGATGCCGGTCAGATTGCCAATCCAGTTGCTTTTCAGCATGTCCTGATAGCCAATAATCTCTTCACCTCCCCGGTAATTTTTCACCTGCCGAGGATCCTCTTCGAAGGTGTAGTAATGGGAGCAGACCACATCGTAACGTCCTGACTGCAGTATCCCCACCTGACGCGCCAACTTGTTTTCATGCCAGACATCGTCACTGTCGCAAAACGCCAGATAGTCACCTCTGGCCGCCTCGATACCGATATTACGTGTTTCAGCCACCCCCTGATTACGCTGATTACGTATGTAGGTCAGCCGGGAGTGAACATAGGGTTTGACGATCGCCGCCGTGTTATCGGTAGAGGCATCGTCTATCACGTACAGGTGATAATCGCGATAGCGCTGATTCAACACGCCGAGGATCGATTGCTCTATCGAGGTGGCAGCGTTGTAAGCAGGCATAATGATTGACACTTTTTCCATGTGAACCTCACGTTATCTGTAACCATTGGGGATAAATCCGTTCCGGGGAAAAACGCCTGGCTTTTTCTAACGACGCCAGTGAAAACCGATGGCGTAATGAAGGATCGGCGATCAGCGTCAGCGTTCTGCTGCACAGTTGATCCCGATCGCCATCCGCCACTAAAAAGCCGTTGCCATCATCGTCAATCAACTCCGCTGGGCCGGTGTGACAATCGTAAGCCACCAGCGGCAGGCCAAAGCTCATTGCTTCAATCAGTACCATTGGCAACCCTTCATAGCGCGATGTCATCAGAAACACTCCGGCACGCTGATACCACAGGGCTACATTGGCAGTAGCAGGCACCAGTAGCACCTGTGCTTCCAGCCCCGCGTCCACAATTTGCTGCTGCAGAGCCTGACGCTCAGGGCCATCCCCAACGATAGCCAACTGCCAATCCGGTGCCCGTTGGGCAATTTGTTGCCACGCCGCGATCAGCCGATCAAACCCTTTCTGATGGCTCAACCGCCCAATTGCCAACGCAAGCTGGCGTTGTTGCCCGGGCTGTGGAGGATTTATCGGGAAAGGGGAAACGTTCTCAATCACCTGGCACCTGTGCGGCGACACCCAACGGGCAATCGCATCGCAATCTTGTCGAGTCAGCAAGATCACTCGGTCACTGAGGCGGTAAACGGCCAGCTTCAGCGCCTTCATCCAGCCCTGATATTGCTGAAAGCTGATATGCTCACTGATCAACAAGCGGCTTTTAGGGCAGAACAGGCGCAGAAAAGGCACCATGATGACCGAAAGGCGCCCCATAGATATCAGAATGATGGTGTCGAACCGCTCCCGGCGAAGAGCAACCGCCAGGCGCAGAGGCCACATCCCCTTTCGCCCCTGTTGGAAATGCAGCCGGACAGCGCTTTCAAGCGGGAAGAATGCTTGTTCGCCACTGATAGAAAATAGCGTTATCTGGTAATCTGGCTGCTGAGACAACGCGTTGGCCAGACCGCTGGCAACACGCTCAGTGCCTCCTTTGCCTGCCATATTCTCAATCACAATCGCTACCTTGCGTTGTGGCATATCATCTCCTTAAGCCGTTTCGTACGCTGCGCAGCAATCTCCCGCCCAGTGTAAATAACCCCAACCGGGTCAGGCAGTCACCGTACAGTTTGATCGCCTTGAATTTATTGCTGAGGGTGTGATGCACAATGCGCGATGAGTAATAAGCAAAGGCACGCTGATTCTCGTTATAGAGCGACACCAGCAGGTGTTTGCAAGCAAAACCACTGATATGCCGATCGCTGGGGCGTAAAAAAGCCTCGATAAACCGCTCGCTGGCCTCCAGATTGAGTTTGCTGGTCATGCGTCCGGGCCGGCCAATATCAAGAAAGACGCCGCTGCCCACGTCGTAGGCCACATTAGCCCCCTGATTAGTGGCATTGACCAGAAAACCCCAATCCTGATGCTTATAAAGAAACTCTGGGAAAAGAAAGCGGCGCCCCTGTTTCTTACGCATACTGATGGTCGAAGAACGAATATCGCCCATCTCCAGAAACAGAAAGTCCTCTCCCGCTGAACCGCATTTATAATCGAAGGCAAAATCACGCACCGAATCGCCACTGACCTCGGCGTAATTGCCAAAAATAATATCAATGCTCTGATCTTCATGGCGTTGCAGGCGGCGCATAATATAGTGCGTCGTGAAGAAATCATCCGCATCAAGAAAAAATACAACCTCCGCCTCTGCCAACTGGAGTCCGATATTACGTGAAGCGGCGGCATTACTTTTTTGCGTCTTTTCATGCAGTAAAAGATGCCGATGGCAGGCGACAATGTGCCTGACGCGCGCTATATCATGGTCAGCAGAACAATCATCTACCAGGATAATCTGATAATCAAAACCGTAACAGGCGTGGAAAAGGCGTAGCAGATTTTTTTCCAGGTAACAGGCACTGTTATAGATCGGAATGACAATTGAGAAGTCCATTTCTTACCTCACTATTTTGGTTTATACAAACCTTTAACCTGATACAGCAATAACAGAGAAATATTAAAAACAGGCACCATAAAATACGTCTCGGTCAAGGTGGTCAATAAAAAAACGGCTATAACCCAACGCATAAAGCGGCTGAGAAAAACCACATTTCGCAGCAGTTTGCAATAGCAAAATAATAACAATAGCGAAACCAGAACACCGCCAGAATAAAAAAATGCAAAATAGAAAAAGTCTATCGGTTTATAGGATTCTATATTCTGCCCAAAGAGAAGATGAGGCAAACCTTGAGCCTGATACATCTGCCAGGAAAACCAGATACGGCCAGTCAGTATCTGATTAAGCCATGCGTCCAGAAGTGGATAGGTTCCCCATAACCCCACGCTGATGAACTGCATGGCCAATGCCATGCACAAAAGAAGCCCGCACGCGGTGCGGCCAGGAGTGAAACGTAATAACGGCGCAAGCCAAAACAAAACCAATAACAGGCAAGCCAACACCAGATAGGTGCGCGAATAGGTATAGAACAGCAGCGGTAGCACCAGGCAAGCAAAAAACAACGCTGCGCAATTCTTCACACCCAGGCTAATTGTTGCACGGTCCAGCAAGCAAAGCAGCATGGCAAATAACGAGAACAGGTAATAGGCCAACGTATTGGGGTTTTCAAACCCCAACGTTAAGCGATTGCCATAACGTTCATCCAGATAGACAAAACTGTCGGTGTACAAAATATAGGGAACCGCGACGAATAGCACCGCGCTGAAATAAGCGGCAACAAACAGCTGCCCTCCACGCACAAATCCCATGTGCCTGAACAAGATGAGAAATGAAATACTGTAAACCACACCAAAAAGGTAATCACCGTGGCCACTGGCCAAATTAAGCATAAATAACAGCATCACCACGGCTAACACGATTTTTTCCCGCAGTTTTGCAATCATCAGGGCATAACCGATATACAACAGTAATATCCCATTAAAGACCATCACAAACTGACTAATCAGCGCAGCGTTAAATGCACCGGAGGTCAGAAAGGTCTTGCAAAAAAACAGCAGTAAGAAGGTGAAAACCACTGCGGTAATCACACGATTTTGTGCTGGTTGCAAAGGCATTTCGAAAATGGCTATCTGCTGCGAGGGGATCTTCTGCATAGGTGATTACTCAGTAAAATAACTGCCCCATTCCTGTTCGATATTCTTTGGCAATAACCGCGTCAAACCTGCTCCGGGTGTAAACGTCAGTTCACCGAAATACACCCGTTCCGCTATCTGGTAAAAATCCACCCGCACATAGGGAAACTGCTCCGCCACTTTGGTCGCCAGCATGATCATCTCTGCCAGCTGGCTTGGACGTTCAGCCGGTATATCTGCATTTGGCAATTCCAGACGGATTTCCGTTCGATTCCAATGGATGTCAAAGATGTCACGCCGGTGAGAGCTGAAACGTTGATAGTCCACCTGAATAAACATGCGGATTTCTCCGTCACGGTTAAAACAGTGGAATTTGATGTCATTGGGCACTTCGCCGTTATCCAGTAACAGGCGTTCTGCCATGATGCACGGTTCAATCCCCTGATAGTGCTTCTCTCGGCTCTGCTCGTAGAAATTACTGTTTAACCACGCGCAGGAAAGGTCATACAGCTCGGCATAGCTGACCTGGCTTTTATCAAACACCAGCTTGTTGTAGCCACTACCATGATTGGCTTTCAGCACAAAGGATTCTGGCAGCTCACTGAAGAGCTCGTAACTCAGCTCCTTACCATGGGCATACAGTTCCACCAGGTACTTTTCCCCCCACAAACCGGCAATAAACTCACGTACTTTGTATTTGTCTGACAGCGTGGTGTAGATGCTGCGTGGATAGACCTTGCGACGCATGATCTTTTCGCTGAATCCGGAAGGGTGTGCCAAATGGGGAACCCTCTTGAAGAACAAGGCATATTTCACTTGATGATGCAGCGCATCAGGCAAACGCTTGTAAATGCCTTTAACCAGCCGGTTTAACATGCTCTCTCCTTAGCTTGCTGATAAGACGGGGCAGACAGGTGAAACAAGTCAGTTGCAGCCAGGTAATTTTCCCGCCGCGAAAGAAACTGTTCAGAACGAAAAATGACAAGAACTCGGCCAGCAAGGTAGATATTGCCGCGCCGCCCAAGCCGTAACGCGGGATCAGTACCAGATTCATCAGCACATTGGCCAAGGCGACCAACGGCATCTTGATGGCGATAAAACGGTAGCCTGCCAATAACACTATGCTGCGATATGACACCGTGCCCAATACCGAAAACAGCGAGGTCAGCGTACAAATCATCAGGATCTCAGCCGCGTTGTGATAAGCGGCCCCATAAAGCAAGCCGATAATCGGCCTGGAAAGCCACGCCGTTGCCAATAGCACTGGCATTGCCAGCACCAACACCACCACGTAAAGCACCCGGATACGGTATTCCTGTTCCTGTCGCTCCCGGCAACCGGCAATGCCCGGCATCAACGAGGTAATCAAGGCCATGGGTACAAATACCCATCCCTGGCTGAGCGTCGTAGCTGCGCTATACCAGCCAACAGCTCGGTCATCCAGCAGATTACCGAGCATAATCTGGTCGATGCGGGTATAGATCACGATAGACAGGCTGGAGATCGCCAAAGGTAGCCCAACGCTCAGTAAATAATGACCGTAACGGCTGGCGCTACGTCGTGAAACTGCAGGCAACACCGGCTGCTCACGCTGAAACAGCCAACGACGAACCAGATAAGGCAGAGCACTACTGATAAGATAAGGCACGGCAAACCACATCAGCGGTAACGATGCGCTGACCAACCCGAGCCGACAGAAAATAGACAACAGCAACGCCAGATTGTTAATCAGCGTATTACGCTTCGACTGCAGCCGGGCGTCGTAGTAAATCTTGTAAACATCCTGAACAGAAAAATAAGTGCTCACCAGCAATATCAGCGTCATCAGCCCTATCGCCAACGGCTGGCTATAGAGGTTCCAGGCTAATAAGGGGAACCCCGCCAACAGGAATAACCGCCGCCGCAGAGGGATCGAGGCCAGCATCAATCGGATACCGCTCTCTGGCCGTCGGGCCACGCGATTGAAGAGCACGCTGTCAGCCCCCAACTGCACCAGAGGCACCACTATCGCCAGGGTCGCCAACAGATAGTTGAGCGTACCGAACTGCGCAGGCCCCAGGTAACGCGCGACGTAGATCGCAACAAAAATCCCCGAAAGGCTGAGAGAAACCCTCTCCAGCATCAACCACAGGGCATTGATGACGACCGTCCTCATGCCTTACTGCTCCTGGGGTGATTCATGGTGGCTTGGATATGCGAACGGGTAATAGCCGGTTTCATTGGCGGTATTTTTCAATACGCCATTGAGGATAACCCCATTGATAGTCACGCCGTTTTGTTCAAAACGCCGTATGCTGGCCTCAATCTGGCTGAGGGTATTGACGGCAAAACGTACCACCATCAACACCATCCCGGCATGATGCCCGATCACGGCCGCATCGGTCACCGCCAACACCGGAGGGGTATCAATCAGCACCAGATCGTAGTGCTGCCCCACCCCGGTGAGCAAATCGCCCAAGCGGTGATGCATCAACAGTTCCGATGGATTGGGTGGCACCTGCCCACGCGGGACAAAATCAAGGTTGGCAATTTCCGTCGCTTTAATCGCCTCTTCCAGTGAGATCTGACCGGCCAGCATGTCGGAGAGACCGGCTTTACTACTGCGATTAAACCAACGGTGTAAGAACCCTTTACGCATGTCTCCGTCGATCAACAGTACCCGCTGCCCTGCCTGCGCAAGCACAATGGCCAGATTGATGCTGGTAAAGCTTTTGCCGCTGGCCGGGCTGGCACCGGAGACCAGCAGGATGTTGTTTTTTGCTGTCAACTTCGCAAAATGCAGGCTGGTTCGCAGGCTGCGGAAGGCTTCGACCGCCAAATCTCCCGGGGCTTCCAATGCCAAGACAGGTAGCGCCCCCCCGCGATTTTTCATCAACTGCCGCTGCTGTACGCGGTTACGTCTTTGTTGCCATAGCGATAACGGCACGGTGGCATAAACATTGATGCCGTGTTTTTCCAGTACATCACTGCCGTTAATACCGCGATGGAATGCCGTACGCAGCAACACCGCCGCTATCGAAAGCACGCTGCCCATCAGTACCGCCAGGATCACAATCAACATTTTCTGCGGTTTTACCGGCTTCAAGGTGGTTTCCGCCCGATCGACAATACGGATATTTCCCACGGTCCCCGCCTTGATAATGCTGACTTCCTGTTGCTTGTTCATCAGTTGCAGATAGACCTGTTGATCCACCTGAACGTCGCGCGTCATGCGCAGGATCTCCTGTTGGGTCTTAGGCAACATTTGTACTTGCCGCCCAAGGCGAATTTTCTCGCTTTCCAACGCGCTACGCTTTTCCAGCAACGCACGATAAGCCGGGTGTTCGCGGGTATAGAGTTTGGAGATTTCCGCTTCTTTGAAGGTCAATTCATTAAGTTGTGCTTCTAGCTGCACCAAGGTATCCAGCACCGATTTCGCCTCCAGTGATAAATCCACCGAATCATTCTGCTGGCGAAACAGGTTCAACTGATTCTCGGCATGGGTCAGCCTGGACTGTATCTGCGGCAATTGTTGCTGCAAAAATGCCAGCGTGCGCTCAGCTTCCTCGGTCTTCCGATCGATGTTCTGCTGCAGATAATTTTTGGTAATGTTCAGCAGCAATGCCTGCGCCAATTGAGGGTCTTCACTGTCCAGCCGGAAGGTCAACATTCCGCTGTCTTTGCCACCCGATACAATCTCCAGGTTTTTACGCAGGTCGTCGACCGCCGTCTGTCGAGCCACTTTGACGACGCTAAAGGTCGTGCCCGGTTCGGCCTCCAGTTTACTGACCTGAATACCCCAGCCGCCTTGCTGCTGGGGCTGCCCGACGTTACCGGTCAACAACACGCTTTCGCCCACGTTCAGGCTGAAACGCTGGCGTTCCAGCACCTTCAACGTCAGTTTTTCGCCCAACATGACGTCCGGCACCGTTAACGAGGAGATGGTCAGCAATGGCGGCGTTTCACCTCGCAGGCGGGCAATCCCCTTGCCCACCAGCGGGAAATAGTCCGCCTCAACGCGCACGACCAACCCGAGTGCGTCCACGGATTTCCCCATCACGTAACGCGATGTCGCCAATGCGGTTTCATCCTGAGTGAGCGGTGCCTGGCCGATAACGGTTGCCAACGAATCCTGCAACAGAGCGGCGCTGTTATTCGGTTGTTCAACCTGCACCAACGTAGTCGCCTGATAAATCGGCGTTGCCAACAGGGCATAAGCGATGCCGAGCACCGCGGCCATCCCGGTGACCAAGACGATGCGCCAGCGGTTGTCCCATAGCGGCCCAATCAACCGTTCCCAGTCAAGTTTCTCATCCTGCTCTGCCAGTACTATCGGCATCACACCGTTTTTCATGTTTTCCTTTCCTTGACGCGCATGACGTTACGCGAAATAACAGGCTAACAGGCAGCCTGAGTCCTTATTAACGATCGACGGAATGTTGCTCGGTATAAGCCAGGTTCTGCCGGGGTTCACGCATCAGGGCGAAATACGCGCTAAAGCACAACAGGAATGCCAGCAACATCAGGGACTCCGGCAGCAGCAGCACTTCACTGATAACGCCCACTGCGGCCATCAGCATCGCCAGCAAACTACTCATCCCTAATGCCTGGAGAGAGCTGAGACCACGACGCATCAGGATGTGATGCAAATGATCTCGCCCCGCGCTGAACGGACTCTGTCGCCGCAGCAAACGACACAAAGAGACGCGAACCATATCCATTAATGGGACAGCGATCAGCCACAGCACCGTTATCGGGCGCGCTACCGCCCGCGATTCCTGTGTCGCCACGAGCGACAGCCACAGCACGGTCAGCCCGATCATCATGCTGCCAGCATCCCCCATGAAGATTTTGCTGGTCGCCCCCAGTAGCCCAAGGTTGAACAGCAGAAAAGCGGTTAAAGCAGCAATCATTCCCAGGCAGCCCAGGGTCAGCCCGGTCTTCTGACCTTGGGTAAACAGAAGCGCCAACCCAGCGAATGCGATGGATGACAGCACCGCCAGTTGGCCGTCGATACCATCAATCATATTGAATGCATTGATAGCGCCCCAGACCGCCAACGGCGTCACCCACAGTGACAGCCCTCCTAACTGCCATTCCTCATTGCCCCCCAGATAGCCGAGGGTATGAAGCCGCAACCCAGCAGCCAGCATCATCACAAGCGCGATCGCCCCCTGAACACAAATACGTGGGATAACCGGCAGATCGAACGCATCATCCACCGCCCCCATAGCGACCAGCACACTGATACACAACAAATACGCCTCGCTGTGGGGTAACCACGCTGGCTGCCACAGCGTAAACAGTGCCACCGTAAGATACAGAGCAATACCACCGGCAAGGGGAATACTCCCGCTGTGTTGTTTACGGGCGTTGGGTTTATCAACCAGCCCGATGGCGAGTGCCACCCGACGCATTACCGCCAGCAGTAATAACGCCAAAATTAATATCACACTCAGTTGATATAGCATGGGTTCCTCAGGAAGAAATACGCCGTATGCAACGCCATCATCTAAAAGATAGTGCGTAGGTCATCGCGGTTTTATCAGGCTGACTTAGCGCGAGTGAAATTCATATTTCACCGTTTTCTCAATTGCCAGATTGAGATCGACAGGGGGCACAAAGTTATGTGTTACTTTGGTTTTAAATTGAGTTCTGGCACAGAACTTTTGTACCCTGACACGGCTAATAGGGAATTTTCGGCGACTTATTTTACTGGCAAGATCAAACACTGCGGCACCGCACATTCCTAATGCATAAGGAATGCGAATGGTCTTATTTTTCCGCCCCAGCGACGTGGAAATTACGCCAATTAACTGATTCATAGTGAAGTCAGGCTTATCGACATAGTTGCTGACCTGATAGTCGGCTTGCTGATCAAGGGCATATTCCAGGCGGGCGGCGATATTTTCAACATAGGCCATTGACTTCATATTATTACCATCACCAACCATCACAAAACGGCCACTGGCAATCTGATGGAACAGGTTATAAACATTGCCACGATTCCCTTCACCAAAAACCACTGTCGGGCGAATGATCGTCAGTTTATTGCCCTCGCGGGCATGGCGCCAAGCCTCATAGACATATTCTGCCTCTAGCTTCGATTTTCCATAATGGTTGAAAGGGGCAAAATGGCCTTCTTCGTCGGTTTCCTGATCCACAAAGCCATAAACAGCCACCGACGAAGTAAAAATAATCTGCTTTATTGCCAACTCTGTCGCGGCCATGCAAAGGTGGCGAGCCCCCTCTACATTGACCTGATAATAACGCGAGATGGGCTCAACATTATCTTGATGTTCGGCAGCCAGATTTATCACGGCATCGCAACCTGCCAGAGCTTGCAGCAGGCTTTCCGGTTGAGTGACGTCGCCATACTGGTACCACTGCGGAAAATGTTGGCTTTCTCTGATATCAATGATGCGCAATGTCAAATCACGACGCTGACTCAAACGCTTAACCAGACGTGTACCAATAAAGCCGGAGCCGCCGATAATAGCTACTTTACGTTTATCCATAATTATCACTCAGTCAGGTTTTCCCATGTATTCTCTTTACTTTTACTTCCACTTTCTTACGCCATTTCCGAAACAGGCGGTAAAGAGTAATAACCAGACTGGGCACTTCACCTTCAGCTTTCAAATAACAAATAATGAAATAACATTATGTTTTGAAGGTAACATTATGGTTAAAAGTGAAATCGCTTAGCTGAATCACCCTTACTTTCATTATTTCTCTGATAGCGTGTAAGTTTACTGGCATCCAGGATATTTCCGTTACTTTGCGCATCTTGAGACCGATATTTCACGTGATTCTTAGGGAGTTCCTCCTTTGGCGCAGAACATTCAATCCGCATCTCCTTGGCATTGTCTTGCTGATATAGGCAAATCAGCGTCTGTGGTTTGGCATTTGTTGGATTGTTTAATGTTAAAGAAAGCACTAAACGGGGATTACCTGACAGTTCATACGATGCCACAGGTTGTGTTCTGCTGCCGAGTAAGTAAGATAAATATGAGATAGCCAGAACCGAAACGAAAATCGTCAGGTATTTCATTGCTCGGGTCAAAGGTGCCGCCGCAGCTTTCTTGCTATTGAGCACCTCTGTTTGGATTGGCAGCGTGTCTAATGAGGCATAGGCTTCTAATTCAGCCACATTCTCTACCGTCTCACTTTCAGTATCGATAGGTATTCCTGTTTTTTCATCTTCGATGTTTTTTTCAGACAATTCCTCTTGAATATACCCCTCTGGAATTCCGCCCTGTAGCAACACGTCATCAGGAATAAATACATCCGCTTCCGAAATAAAGTGAAAAACGGCTTTATTCTCTACCTTATACCCTAAACGAGGAATCGTTCTGATAAGTGTATGTTCAGTATCGCCGATTTTCTGACGAATAGACTTAATTGTCTGATTTATCGTCGAGTCTGAACAATAGGTCCCTTTCCAAATATTTTCTATAATTTCCGAACGGCTCACCAGTTCAGGTGATTTGGCAACCAATAGAGAAAGTATTTGATACTCTTTCCAACGCAATCTGGACTTTTTCCTGGAGGGTATCAGAACGTCGAGATTCCTGATCTTTATTCCTTTCTCAATCTTCGTCTTCACTTTTCATTTCCTTTACGAGCCCTTCCAGCACTCTTTGTATAGAAATATGAAAAAATGTTCAAGGTATTAAATCCAAACTCAGATAACAGCAATTAGTTAAGATTTTACTTTTAAAAAAAGAGAGATTTCATTTCTACACTACCACATCCCTTGCACAAATAATGCTCACAATTTAAAGAGAAAGGAGTATCGAACCACCACCTCGCCTATAGGGATGCGAAGCATGCAGCAATTCAACACATTGATATAAAACAAAAAAATAATTAAATTTTATTTTTAACGCCACATGAAATGGTGAAAAACTCATCTTCACACATGATTTAGACCCAATCCTATTGCTTATTTTAACGCAAGCTTAATAAAAGAATTCAAGAGTAATCCCATTCCAATGTGTCTGTATTTTTTATAGCGATGAAAGTAGAGGGAAGGTGAGTAAATAGCAACAACATGAACGCCCTCATCTACAAGGGATTGATTAGGATTATTACCTAAACCACGCCATTATTCCACTGACAGGAACTTATCTCTAAAGTTAAGAGGATAAAAACAGGCGCTTAATTTTCAGAGGGTAAGAATAAAATGCAAGACCTGTACTGGATGATCAATAAATACAGAGAACACGCAGGGAAAGAACCACACCTAATCACCGGACAGATACAGAGGCCCAGTCTCTGCCGGGATCGGCGGCGGCTGCAAAATTTGAACCGGCGGCAGCTCAATATCCTCTCCTGAAGACAAACTCAATGGAGCAGCCACCTGTAAGGTGATCCAATTGGAGGTTACCTTCTGCTGTTTTTCATCTTCTAACGTGACTGATAGCTGGTAGTGGTTGATGGCTTCTGGATCATCATCCCACTGCGGCACAATCAGGCTCCAGCCCTGCGGGTCGTTAGGGTTTGACGGGGGAGTCAAACTCACCGCCTGTGTATCCCCCTGCCAACTGACAGCGACGATCTTGTGACTGGCTTTGATTTCCAGCACCAGCGGCAGCGTTTCGCCGCCATTCAGACTCCATGGCGGCGTCGCTAAGAATACCTGTAAGGTTTTACGCTGGCGGAACTCCAACACCGGCACATTTTTCCGCTCGATGCTGTCATAACGGCTACCGCGTAACGATTTAGCCTGCGTGACATAGTGCGGCGAGACCTGTTTAACCAACGGCACACCCAGCCGGTAACTCAACGCCAGTTCTACCGAGTCCTGACTTTCGCCCCCTTCCTCC
The DNA here is from genome assembly GCF_006715025.1 of Serratia fonticola. Classification (NCBI taxonomy): domain Bacteria; kingdom Pseudomonadati; phylum Pseudomonadota; class Gammaproteobacteria; order Enterobacterales; family Yersiniaceae; genus Serratia; species Serratia fonticola. The sequence goes on along the minus strand of NZ_VFMK01000001.1, from coordinate 2,649,762 downwards.
AGCTTATGTTGCGCTTTTACCGTCACCAATGGCACCGGCGTATAGTTCACTCCCAACTGCATCGCGCGAGGATCGCTCTGTTTTTTGCCAGAACCCAATAAATCGACGTTTTCACCTCGGTATTGCTCAAAGCTGAGAGAGGCGCCTAGCTGACGATAAAAAGGCAAGTATCCCTGAGTGGTAATGTCATAACCTCGCGCCGGACGGCTGAGGAACACGCCATCATTCGGCTGTTGTGCTAACGCCGACAAAGGGTAGTAATAGTTAGCCGAAAAACGCAGATAGTCTCCCCAGGCTTCAGCCCCCACGCTAGCACGATTGCGCTGATGAAAATCGCTGTCGAGCACGGAGTTATATCCCAGTAACCAGTCCCCCACGATCCAACGTTGCCCCAAGCCAATGTTACTTTGTGAACCATCAGCTTGTTGCTTATACCCCAGTTGGCTGTAGGTCAACAGACCATCGACATCATACAATGGGCTGAACAATTGACCGCTACTACCGGTGAAATCCCCTCGGTTTGAGACTTGCAGAGCCAATTTGGCGGTGCCCAAAGGTGAAAGCAACGCTTCCGTCTGCTGCTGTAAAGCTGAGCTTGCCTGATTGATCAGATAATTTTCCGCACCGGCACGCGCTTGCTCGCTGGAGACCTGGTTGAGATTACGTTCCCCCAGCTTTTTTGCCATCGTTGCCCATTCTTTTTCCCGTTCGGCATCGTTAACCGCATCGCTGCCCAGATCCGGCAGCGCTTGCTCCGGTTCTTCCTGCTCTTGGGTCACGCTTTCTGCCACCGGAGGTGATTGCGCCAAAGCATCGAACATGATTACGGGCAAAACACACGCCCCAAGGAAACGTGCGCCAGATAAAAACTGTAAAATTGTTTTATGGATAACCGTTGTCATTAGCCTCTTTGGCCTATCATCTTCTCTGCCTTTGGCAAACTCACCTTTTTGGGCTGCCCCATTCCTGGTTGCAAATCCCCCCTCATACCCCCCGGTGCGACGCGATTGGACAGCTTAAGCGACTTGAGCAGCAAAACCATCAGATAAACCCGTAATATCCATCACCACAGCAGGTTTTCTGGGCAGTTTCTCACCTTCTAAAATCGCCTGCTTTCATAAAAATTCACTTTATTTCACCAACACTCTACCACTAATGAGCTACATGCCCCCTGCACTGTTATAGCCAAATAGTTCTACGCTTGTTGTGGCATCGCATCGGTGGCACCGCTATGCTTTGGCTATTCATTGTACAGGAGACTATAGGATGGAACGTCGATTACCTGTTCTGCTATTAAGCAGTGCGTTGCTAGTGAGTTCTTTGCCCTTGGCCGCTCAGGCCGCTGGAACCTTTACTCTCACCTCACCGGCATTTCAAGACAATGGTCTGCTGGCACAAAAATACGCCGGAGCCACGCCGGGCAATGCGAATTGTACCGGTGAAAATATCTCTCCTCCATTGAATTGGCAGAATGCGCCCGACGATACCAAAAGCTTTGCCTTGCTGGTTCACGATCCGGAAGGACGCAACGGACTTGGGGTTAGCCATCTGGTTGCCTATGGAATTCCAGCCTCAGCCAGCGGTTTTGCCGAGGGAGACCTGAGCAAGGGGAAAGGATTTATCGGTGGAAAAAACTCACCGGGTACGGCCGCTTACCATGGCCCCTGCCCGCCAGCGGGTTCAGGCTATCACCATTACACCTTTATACTGATCGCTACCGACCTACCGGCCAATGCGCTTAGTCCAGGCCTGACCCGCGAACAGTTGCTGGATAAACTGAAAGGTCACGCCAAAGCGGGTGCAGGGATTATCGGCCGTTTCGGTCAGTAATAACGGCGCACAAAAAAGACGTCCGAACAGTACTTTCCACCATAGAGGCAAACATGCTGAACGGACGCCTTTCAATAAATCATCGCAGTAAATAGCAAGCCGTTAACATGTCAGTCTGCGGACTTATGAATTTCCAAAACGGCTATCTCACAACCAAGACAAGCGCCATCTCATTGCACATCAATCATGCACCCTCTGCCCTCGCCAGATGTTGGAGGATCAAATCTGATAATCGATTGCCGGTTCCAACTGCGCAGAGAACACTTTTTCTTTGATCTCCGTAAGTGACAAGGTTGGATTACACAGCTGGATAAACTGCCAGGTATAGTTACGTTGTAACTGACTGCGCTTCAGCCCTAGCCAAACGGTATTGGGCTCGAAAAGATGTTCGGCATTAAGGCAGACCAGCCCGCTGTCGCGCTCTTTTTCGAAAGACATATCCGCCAGGATACCCACACCCAACCCTAATGCCACATAGGTTTTTATCACGTCAGAATCCTGAGCACTCAGCGCAATATCCGGCGTTAGCCCTGCGGTTCTGAACGCCGCATCTAGCCGTGAGCGCCCGGTAATCCCTTGCCGATAGGTAATTAACGGCAGGGTACTGAGCATCTCCAGCGTCACTAAGGGTTGACGAGTCAGCTCATGCCCCTCGGGTACCAGGATAGCGTGATTCCAACGATAATAAGGAAAGGCCGCCAGCGATTCTTCACTCATCAACCGTTCACTGGCAATGCCTATATCTGCCTCGCCAGCCGCCAGCATCGCGGCAATCTCTTCTGGACTCCCCTGGTTAAGCACCACACGCACCCGCGGGTATAAAGCACGAAACTCTTTTATCACTCCAGGCAGGCTATAACGCGCCTGAGTATGCGTGGTAGCAATATGCAATTGGCCTGCATCATTGTTGCTGAACACATCGGCCAGACGACGAATGTTATTAGCGTCATTAAGGATACGTTCGGCCACCACCAGCAACTCTTTACCCGGTTCGGTCATCCCTAATAGCCGCTTCCCACGACGGATAAATATCTCAATACCCAGTTCCTCCTCCAGCTCGCGAATATGGCGACTGACGCCGGATTGTGAGGTAAATAAGGCATTAGCAACGTCAGTCAGGTTGTAGTTGCAACGTGCTGACTCACGAATGATTTTTAATTGTTGAAAGTTCATTCCATCCCCTTATGCGCCCAATATTGTTAACAATATTGATACGGAGTCTGCGCAGACGGGACAAATAAGAAAAAAATTTTACTTATAGCTTTTCATGCTAAGCGCGTTTTTTTTGCAAAAAAGCCACGCTTTCATTTATAAAAAAATACAAATAACTTTAAAATTAACGAGATAAATAACCATTTATTTTACATGGTTTAAGCGGTTACGCCGTTTGCGGTTATTAAATATAGGGATTGGATATATGGCCGGAGGAACTAAAATGCACGTGGCGCAACAAAGTGCGCCACGCATAATGACAGGATGGTAGGTATTTTACTCAGGCCGTTGCTTCGCCACCGAGAGGTCCTGCAGTATTTTGCTGCAACCACTGGCGCACGATGTTGACCAGATCGCAGATGCAGTCGTCCTTCATGCCATGTTGCTTTAGCTCATTATCCAACGCAAACAAGTATTGGGCATTGGTGCCCAGCGGGCCACTGGCAGAAGCGATCAGCGGAGCAATCACCTGATGGCTGGTATCCGCTTCAAACAACGGATGCTGCGGGTTCATGACAAATACCAGCGCGGTAACAACCGTGCCATCCTCTAGCGTCAAATCACACCAGGTCGGCAAATAGCAGCCAGTGATCATTTCGCGCTTCCACAGCAGCTCCAGCTCCTCCAGTAGCGTCTCCTCCGGCAGCCTGAAGGCCAGACCGGTGGTTTGCCCTCCTTCCTGCAGGGCCAGCATACGCCCCGGCTGATGCAATGTGCCTCGCCCGGCGGTCAAACGCAGGCAAAATGCCCGATGCCAGCCTTGCAGCGTTGCCGGACGCACTTCTTCTGCTTCAAAGACCGGGTTCCACATCAGGGAACCGTAGCCAAAAATCCATACCGGGCTGTTGTCAGGACGGCGAGATAACGTACACGCCAACGACGCCAGACGCTGTTCTGGTGTCAGCAACAGCGACTCTTCAATCGTGCCGAATGCAGTTTTGCAATCTGCCTTTTGCAGAAAATCTTTTGTTAACACCTGATACAACCTCCCGGGAATAGGATTGCCCTAATCCCTTCGCCACTGTGCCTTCGCAATTATATTTTTTGGATAGAGAATTTTATTACTTCATTTTATCCACTACGATATATGCCCAAAGTAATTGAAGTTGCACCTAGGCGGCAAGGGGGGAATCCTTGAAAGCTTACTTAAGTAAGTATGGGTTCACGCCCGCAGCTAACAATGCTGAAACTCCAAATAAGAAGGGTATAAATGACCATATTCTTTTCTTACGCTCTAATCAAGTTTCACACCGGTTTTAATGTGAAAAATTATTTATTCCCAGAAGCAATAATATGAAAGAGTGTAAATTTTTACTTTGCGCAAGCGTCTCCATAACAAATATCGCTCATTTTATCGCCAGCAAATAACATCCGGCCTCTCTCTGGCTGAGAATATTACATTTTATGCCAGCGATCGTCGTCCCCCTTGCGATAACGCTGTTTAACCGCCGCCCAAGCCACCTTATGTGCGGTTTCCTCACGGGAATCGTCACCATGCCGCTTCTCTTTATCCTGGTACTGCTGCCAGGCGCTATTAAAGGCTTCTTTATAGATCTCCTGCGCATGTTCTGGCAGCACATTCTTTACATTGTCAGGCAATGCACCTTTGGTTTTATAGGGCATATCTATTCTCCTATCATTAACTTGCACAATAAGCATAGAAGAAACCTCTCTACGCCTCAATTAGCAAACAATTCTCATTATCAAATGACATGATATACTGGCGGCAGAATGATAAAAGGAGAATCCAGTGACCACCGAAGCCCCCCGTCAGCGTGCCCCCTATTTGATCGAAGTCACCCGCGTATGTGATATCACACCGCATCTGCGCCGGATCACGTTCAGCGCTCCCGACCTACGTTTTTATCCTGCAGAGACCGCCGCGGCACATATCAAAGTGTTTTTGCCGCGTGATGGTCAAACACAACCCGATCTGCCTACGCTCAGCGAGAATGGCCCTGTGTGGGCAGCAGACGCCCTACGCCCGATAGTCCGTACCTACACTATTCGCGCTATCCGGCCACAGCAGGCAGAAGTTGATATTGAGTTTGCACTGCATGAACACAACGGCCCGGCGGTTAATTTTGCCCGCCAGGCTAAACCGGGCGACAAAATTGGCATCAGCAATCCTGGCGGCCCCAAACCCATGCTGCCCGCAGCAGACTTTTATTGCCTGGCAGGCGACCCCTCTTCACTGCCTGCTATTGCCGCACTGTTGGAAAACCTGCCAGCACGGAGTGAAGGCCATGCCTTCATCCGTGTCGATAGCCCGGCAGATGTGATTGACCTGCAAAAACCCGCCGGTTTTGAGCTAAGCTGGATTATCGGCGGTACTGAAAAGACGGCTGAACTTATCACCCAATTCTGCTCGCTGTCACTGCCTCAAGAAGGGACTCATTACTGGCTGGCCGGTGAAGATCATCTGGTGGTCGCGTTGCGCCGCTACCTGCGCCGAGATCGGCAATGCGATCGTAATCAGCTTTATGCCGTCCCTTATTGGCGCGAGGGGCTAAATGAAGAGGGATATCATAACAAACGGCACGAGATCATGGACAATATTGACTCATGAGTGGCCATTATCTGCCTTATTTTTCGTGATAATCATCGGTTAAATCGATTTTATGGCGGGTTAGTCCCGGATCAGGGCTTTATTACGTAAAAGTAAGTAAATAAAACCGCATAAACTGCGGTTTTTTTGTTACGCTTATCACATAAAGCAAGGTTTTGCTTTCTCTAGCCAACACAACATTACACCATTACTCGGCGTCACACGCAGGGTGTATCCTATTATGATTAACAACATTCTGGATACGCTGGACCACCTCTGTGCTGAGGGAACAGCGATGACGGGTCACACAGTTTGAGAAGGAGATTCACCGCAATGAAGTCGCACAACGATCCTGGCCGATCCAAATCCCGCCATACGGAATATTCCCTGATTTTTCCTATTGCAGCACTGGTTGTTCTCAACCTGTGGAGTAGTACCAGCAGTTTCCCATTAATCGTCGCCATTAACATTATTGCCCTGGTGGGGATCCTCAGCAGTGCTTTCAGCGTAGTGCGCCACGCCGATGTGCTGGCCCACCGTTTAGGTGAACCCTATGGTTCTCTGATCCTCAGCCTGTCGGTGGTCATTCTGGAAGTCAGCCTGATCTCGGCGCTGATGGCTACCGGCGACGCGGCCCCTGCATTGATGCGCGACACACTGTATTCAATCATCATGATTGTTACTGCTGGCCTGGTCGGTTTTGCGCTTTTGTTAGGCGGGCGCAAGTTTGCTACTCAGTACGTTAACCTTGGTGGCATCAAACAGTATCTGATGGCTATTTTCCCACTGGCGGTGATCGTGCTGGTTTTACCCAGTGCACTGCCCGGGGGCAATTTCAGCGTAGGGCAATCCCTGCTGGTGGCCGCCATCTCGGCAGCAATGTACGGCGTATTCCTGCTGATCCAGACCAAAACGCACCAAAGCCTGTTTGTGTACGAACACGAAGATGACGATGGTGACCCGCACCACGGTAAACCCTCTTCACACAGCAGCCTATGGCATGCCGCCTGGTTGATTGTGCATCTGGTTGCGGTTATCGCAGTGACCAAGTTCAATGCCAATCCGCTGGAGGGGCTGCTGACCAAACTGAACGCCCCAAGCCAGTTCACCGGTTTCCTGGTTGCATTGCTGATCCTGTCCCCTGAAGGGTTGGGCGCGCTACGGGCCGTATTGAACAACCAGGTACAACGTGCCATGAACCTGTTCTTTGGTTCTGTGCTGGCGACTATTTCACTTACGGTGCCAGCGGTCACGATTATTGCGACCCTGACCGGTCAGACGTTGATCTTCGGCCTGCAGGCCCCGCATATGGTCGTGATGCTGACGGTGTTGGTACTGTGCCATATCTCTTTCTCTACCGGCAGAACCAACGTGCTGAACGGCACCGCGCATCTGGCACTGTTTGCCGCTTACATGATGACGATCTTTGCCTGATCTCGAGTAACCGTAGTGAATAAAACGGGGCGCATTTTATGCGCCCCACTCACCTTATATCGAAAAGAAAATCAACGCTGCAATACCGCCAAACAAGGTCCACTTGATGATGTAATAACCCGTCTTGTTCCAGGCCTTCAACCGTTTACCGACCTTGCGAACAGAATAGATATATTTGAACAGCCGATTCACCCCACCGGTACGATCGCCCTCTTCATTCGGGGCCGTGGCTGCACTCATCAGATTGCGCCCTAACCAATGGTTCACCGCCTGCGCCCAGCGGTAACGCATTGGACGTTCAATATCACAAAACAGGATCAGGCGATTTTGCCCACTTTTGTTCTCGGCATAGTGCAGATAGGTTTCATCAAACATCACGCCTTCACCATCACGCCAGCTGTAACGCTCACCATCCACTTCAATAAAGCAGCGGTCATCATTAGGCGTTATCAGCCCTAAGTGATAGCGCAGCGAGCCGGCGTAAGGATCACGGTGGCGCGGCAGGCGGCTGCCATCCGGCAATTCAGCAAACATCGCGGCCTTGACCGAAGGTAACCCTCTTAACAACGCGGTAGTTTGCGGACACAGCGTCATTGCCGAAGGATGGTTATCGTCATACCACTTCAGGTAGAAGCGCTTCCAGCCGGTTTTGAAAAAGGAGTTAAAGCCAGCATCGTTAAATTTATCCGACGCCTTGATTTGCTGGATCTCCATCAGCTTCTGCCCCTCTTCCCTGATGGTCTGCCAATTATCACGCAGTACCGCAAGCTCAGGGAACTGCTCTGGTTGCAAATAAGGCGTTGTCGGCGCACGAGAGAACAGATACATGAAAACATTTAACGGTGCGGTAAACGTGGAATGATCGGATAGTTGCCGCCAGAATGAATAGCGCACCCGGCCGCGATAGTGTACGTAAATCACGCATAATATGAACAGAATCAGAACGATATATTTCATAGTCAATTCAATACCAAGGAACCCTAAAATCTGTGTGCTTAATACCGCACACAACCCAAATATTTCCGTATCCCCGTTGAATTCGCTTTAACGGTTGGAGGAAATCTATAGTTAACGTTATGTGAACAAGATTTCTATACAAAACGCCACAATAATTTACACAAAGCTTAAACAAGAATGAAAATTATGCCAGTTGGGAAATCTCCAGCATCCAGTGAGCAACCTGACAGTGCAGACCATCTCTGACGTGCTAAGGGTGATTTTGGCTGGCATTGATAGTAAGCATAGGCACAGTGACAGACTCGGCGGCAGCTATATTGGCCGTTTTAATCTCGCTGGCAGCCAGCGCGCCGGTTTCTGGTTCATACTCACTAGCCGTACCATCAGGAAAGCTGATGTAAACAGCATCGGCGAGACTGATGGTGGCTAACAATCATCGGAACAGTTACCCGATAAGATAAAGGCGATATCCTGCTCACCACCCAACGCAATAAAAGCAACGGTTCACCGCGAGAGGGTTCTCATCAGCCAGATGAACGTCTCGACCAGTCGACGTCTTGCCACCGGTCTGGATGCGGTACACTGCGTTATCCGCATCAACATTAGCAACAACGCCGACGCGGGTAAGGCTGCACACTGCACGTACGAGTTCTGAAAAGGATTTGGATGTTTGCATAAGGAAGGTAAAGGAAACGTGGGAGAGAGCAAGCAGCAATCCCGACTCGTTGGTCATAGTGGCACACAGCGAGTTACATACTGAAAAGCTGCCGCTTTGTAAGCGCATTCTACGCAGAAATTATCTATAAAAAATCAGTAAACTCTATCGGCCTTGATACTATAGCCAGATGTTCCCGCAGAATGATGCTTCCAAGTAACACTTTCATATTTCACAGATATTGACTCATAAGGTTGCGCATCATTATGTGTTAGCGAGTTGGGATAATGACTAGAAAAAGCGACTATTGTCGCGCCACTGATTTCAATTGAGTAATATTTCATTAAAGAGCCATCAGCGGCCGTCCGGTAAAAATCAAACTTAAGTGTTAACATTTCATTATTTGAGATGGCAATCCCAAATAAAGGTGACGATTTGTCAATCCCCTTTATAAAATCAATGGGTTGATGATTGACATGTTGTTCGCGAGTTATATCGTGATCAAAAGAATAGACATATATTTCATCATCATGCCCAGATTGATATTTATTACCTACTGAATCATAGGTCGAGCAACCTGATGATATTAACCCTTGGGAACTTCCTTTTATTGTTAAATAAATAATATTAGACATACTGATATCCTTATGTATAAATTACATCATTAAAAAATCGCCTTAATAACCACTTCAATTAAAACTTTCAGAAAGCATCAACATCAGACACTCCTCATCCCCATTACGACTTATCTTGCCAAGGTAAAAATACTCTTCCCCACGCTTAGGCGGATTATCCCATGAGTACCCTTCACTCAAAGTTATACCCGTCTTTTTTACATACGAGAGCAAACGTTCATAGCCCTCATCAACATTACTTAACCCACAAGTGTAAATAACACTGCTTTCAGGGTCACTTTCATCACTTCTTCCATATTCAAAATAATAATCTTCAGATAGCCTAGGGGCATTTCTTATTTCCTTTCGCGTTAGAAGATAATATTTTAGAAAGTCCTTTTCTGTATATGTCACATCAGGCATCGTAAATAACCACCCCCAATAGAAAACAACTAGGAGCACAGTTATTATAAATGTTACCATCACTTTCATTTTAGCCCCACCCCCAAGAATAAGTTAGAGTTAATGGTATTTATTACTATATCGTTCTCATACGATGAAAACGGCTTAATAGAGGATAAGTAAGATGGAAGTCCTCTTTTATATGGATAGGCATTGTTAGGGAATTTTTCCGGATCTGGGAAAATTAATGCTTTCAATTCGTTATTTTTATATTTTCCAACCGGACCATAATAATCCCATATCTTAAAGGCATACTCTTTTGATTTTGGTCTAATCAGAGATAGATAATTACGAGGAAGGATAACAGAATAAAAACCTAGCAGATTAGATATCAAATCTTCACAACTAAAACCACTATCCGTGAAGCTCGAATAAAAAGAATTGGATTGCAGACCCTCAAATTGTAGCGAAACACAAAACATCATAGAAAGTGCAATAGAACGCTTAGTTTCTATCGATAGCCCCCTCTTTACCTTCCATTGTGAATGAACACCTGTTCGGATATGCTTTGTTCCCATAGCCTGGGAATAGTTAACCAGAAAATAATCCTTTATGAGCGGATTTGAGTCTTCATTAAGCAATTGCGCCCATAGCTTTCTGGCATCATCTCCTTTCGCATGACCTTTATCAATCCATCCGAGATGTTCAGTATAAACTAACCTGCCAGATTGTATGTCTGTCCTTTTTGTCATCCCATTTGACTCCAGTCAGGTAATGTATGAATAGTCCCTATAGCAAGATTAAAGCGCATTAAACACTCGCCAGTTTAAAGAACTTCATTCCACTGTAATTTGGCATATCTCAGCATAAAATTCGAGTTTTGACTTTACTGTTACTGTAGCCGCCCCCTAATCTTCCACATTACATGTCGATGGCATAAAGTGCAACTTACTTAAGTTAACTTAACGGTCTTGCTTAATCTTCTTCAAAATAGTGGAATCTATACAATCCATAATAATAGCCTCGTATCATATTGCATTTCTTTACTATAACGATTTAGCCGACCACTTAACTCCTCCTTCGGCAGAAGCCACAGCACAAACCGTTTCAACCTGCTTACCATAGGTCTCTGCCAAACTAATTCATAGAAGACAACCGACATGATATTTACGGTAAACGACTATGGTAGCAACGCCGAGAGATTTAAACAGTGGCGCTGAGCTGCTCCGTGTTTTTAATGGAACATTCCATAGCCTGGAACGTAAAAAAGGCCACCGAAGTGGCCTTTTCAAAACATTCAGGTAGGTTAACTGTAAGCGTTGAGCGTGCGCTGGCACAAAGCAGAGCGGACGCAGTCCTGTTTGTCGAAACGGATAATGCCGATCATCTCGTCCTCTTCGAAGCGTTCCAGCGCATCGCTAAGGCCGGATTTCACACCACGCGGTAAATCGCATTGGGTAATATCCCCATTAACGATTACCGTGACATTCTCACCCAGGCGGGTCAGGAACATCTTCATCTGGCTTGCCGTTACGTTTTGGGCTTCGTCCAGAATCACTACCGCGTTTTCGAAAGTACGCCCGCGCATATAGGCGAAAGGCGCTATCTCTACCTTGCCAATTTCAGGGCGCAGGCAGTATTGCAAAAATGACGATCCTAAACGGCGCAACAGAATATCGTACACCGGCCGGAAATAAGGGGCGAACTTCTCAGAAATATCCCCCGGCAAGAAACCGAGATCTTCATCCGCCTGCAGAACCGGACGAGTCACAATGATCCGATCCACCTCTTTATGTATCAGTGCTTCTGCCGCTTTGGCGGCACTGATGAATGTCTTACCACAACCGGCTTCACCGGTGGCAAATATCAACTGCTTGTTTTCTATGGCTGATAAGTAATGACCCTGAGCTTCGGTTCTCGCCTCGATGGTAGAAGTATCACGGCTGTCACGCGCCATGCCGATAGATTCAACACCACCCATTTGTACCAGCGAGGTCACGCTTTCTTCTTCACGCTGGCGATGACTACGTGCGTCACGACGAATAACGCGTTTGGCTTCACGACGTGCTTTGATCACTGCTTTCTGTCTTCCCATAGTGGCACCTTACAGTTTGTTTCACCTACCGCAGCGGTATCAGATACCGAGCGATTATGTTTCACACACGTATTAGGTTTTGGCCCCCTTTAGCCGATGGATGACGTGAATACGCGCCCGCACGCAAGTGCAGCGTTTTTTCACAAGAAAACGTGGTTGGTTCGAAATAAGAGTGTGTGTCAGCCGGAAAATTGCGAAAGAGAAGCCAGGATTTGGTCAGGAATTGAGAGTCGGAGAGAGAACCCTCGTGACAACGAGAAATCAGATAAGGTCTATTATTTATTCTTTGCAGCCCAACCAAGGACTTTACCATTAGCGATCCCCGCAGTGATATTTACAGCTTCAAGCTGTGCACCGTGTGAAAACTACCGCCAGATGATTACAGTATAATGACATTCAAGCTCATTGCGTTACTCAAATGTAAAAAAATTAATATTTTTTGTTTTCAGTCACCGCAAAATCACTATATCACGCCGTTTACGCCATTCTCCATATTTTTATTTAACCATAAATATCAATAATTTAAACTTAACTTATTCTAATGACATTTTGATTTCCAGATTAAAAATTGAGCAATCAAAGGCGCAACCACTACGTTGCGCCTCTCATTTCAAGGATTAACTTCTTGGTCGATCAGGCCTGCAATAGCCCGCTGGCCAAATAATCGCCGCTCGCCTTGACCCCAGGCAACACAAAGAAATAGCCCCCACCGATGGGTTTGACATATTCCTCCAGCGCTTCACCATTCAAGCGTTTCTGTACCGTCAGAAAGCCTTTTTCCAAATCCGCTTGATAACAGACAAACAACAGGCCCATCTCTAACTGACCAGAATTGGAGACCCCCAACGAATAGCTATAGCCCCGACGCAGCATCAGGCTGCTCTGCGTCTGTGGCGTACGCGGGTTGGCTAAGCGGATATGGGCATCCAGCGGTATCCGCTTACCTTCAGGATCGCTGGCATAATCCGGCTCGTCGTGTTCGTGCTTCATCCCCAACGGCGCGCCGCTGTGCTTTTCACGGCCAAAGATGGTTTGTTGTTCCTGCAACGGCGTGCGATCCCAGAACTCGACGTGGAAACGAATAATACGTGCGGCCTGATAGCTACCTCCCACCGTCCAGGCGGGCTCTCCTGCATGATCACCCACCCATACCACCTGATCCATCAGTGGTTTATCGCTGGTTTTCGGGTTAGCGGTACCGTCTTTAAAACCCAGCAGGTTAATCGGCGTTTCTTTGCCCTGGCTACGTGCCGAATGTGCGGAGATAAAGCCTTCTCGCTTCCAGCGCACGCTGAGGAGATCTGGCGCATGTTTGATGATATCCCGCAGCGCGTGGATCACCGTTTCATTGGTATTGGCACAGATTTGCAACAGCAAGTCGCCATGGCACAGTGAGGCATCCAGTGAATCATTAGGGAAGCGCGTCATTCTTTGCAGGCGCAACGGTTTGTGAGCCTGTAAGCCAAAGCGTTCATCAAACAATGAACTGCCCACGGATACCGTCACGGTCAGGTTATCCGGATAGATTTCCGGCCCCATGATGCCAGAGTCCAATGGCGGCAATTTAGGATCGACCTCCGGCGCTTTGCCCCCACTGGTGAGGAAAGCAATACGGCTGGTCAACAAGCGGAACAACCGCTCAAGGTCCTGTTTGTTGGTGGCCAGTACATCGAATGCCACTAACATCATTGCCGCCTGCTGCGGCGTCAGAATGCCTGACTGGTGCTGACCATAGAAGGGTTGCTTTTGCCAACGTTCGTCCTGCGAGGCAGCCAACGGCGCCTCTTTTTGCTCCGCTGCCCGGGCCAACACGGGGCTCCCCAATGCCAGAGCGCCCCCCACCATGCCAAGCCCCTGCAACAAACGTCGGCGCGATGGCGACTCGGCTTTCTCATCCTGGGAAAACAGCCCATTATCCGGGCCGGTTTTATAATTCATGATACACCGCCTTAATCCAGACCCAGCACGCCACGCAACTGTGACAAATCTTCCGCCAGCGTGGTAATTGGCCCTTTCATGGCATTACGATCTGCTTCGGTCAGCTTCTCATAAGATTCATAACCCTCCTGGGTTTTGTATTTAGCCAGAATGGTATCCACCGTTTTAAAGTTGGCATCCACTTTCTCCAGCAAAGGCTTGTTGGCCTTTTCCAGCAACGGACGCAGCAGATTAACGATTTTTTGTGCACCGTCGACGTTCGCTTGGAAGTCCCACAGATCGGTGCGGCTATAGCGGTCTTCTTCACCGCTGATCTTGCTGGCAGCCACTTCTTCAATCAGACCTGCCGCTCCCCCCACCACTTTACTTGGCGGGAAGGTCAACTCACCAATACGCTTTTGTAATTCCAGCGTATCCTTATAAAGCCCCTCGGCGTATTCACTCATGCCCTTGGTGGTGTTGTCGGCAAAAAGCGCCTTCTCAAGACGGTGGAAACCGGTGAATTTTGGATCTTCGGCTTTCTTCTCATAATCATCTTCGCGGGCATCAATGCGGCCATCCAGATCGGAGAACAGTTCGGCAATCGGCTCGATACGCTCGTAATATTGGCGCGTTGGCGCATACAACTTACGTGCCTGCGCGACATCGCCCCCCTTGATAGCATCGCTGAACAGTTTGGTCTGCTTGACCAATTCTTCCACCTCTTTGATGACATACACCTTGTATTCGGCAACAGGGCCAACCAGATCCATAGCGCCAGGTTTACCCGCAGTCGCGGTACCGGCCGCCACGGTGACCACCAGTTTGCCTTTCGGGTTACTCAGCAACCCGCAGGTCATGTCATACTCACCGGGCTCCAGGTTAACGGTCATTTTCTGGCTGAAGCCAGGGGCGATATTTTCGCGCTCCTCAACCACCATCACCCCTTTGAGGATTTCCCACTCAAGGTTTTTCTGGCTGGTGTTATGCACCACAAACTGGGTTTTACCCGCAGGAATGGTCAACTGCATAGGCTCACACTGCTTGTCGGTAACGGTCACCTTCACCTGCGGAATATCTGCAGCCAGCGCATTGGCGCTGAGCGTGAATGCAGGAACGGCCAAAAGCGCCGCGTGCAGCGCCTTACGACGAAATAACGGAGTAGACATACCAGATTCCCTAATAAATTAATGATGTGTTTTACGTTGCGCCGGGGCCACTACGGGCTCCGTACGCTGTGGCAGGAAGAAGAAAATCAATGCCGGGATCAGATACAGGAAATAGACCGTCACTTCACTGACCGTTGGGGCCTCCTGATAACCGAATATCCCTTCCAGCAAGGTGCCCAGCAACGAGTGCGTAGACAGTTGGTTGCTGAGATCAAAGGCAATGTTTTGGAGGTGATTCCACAAGCCAGCCTCATGGAAGGCACGAATAGCCCCGGCGGCCAGACCAGCGGCGACAAACAGAATAAACAGGCTGGTCCATTTAAAGAATTTGGCCAGGTGTAGCTTGATACCGCCCCAGTAGATCAGCATGCCCACTACAATGGCGCTCGCCAGACCAAGTAGCGCGCCGATCGGTGCAGCAATGCCGACATCCTGTTGAAAGGCCGCCAACAAAAAGAACACCGACTCCAGCCCCTCGCGGGCAACGGCAAAGAACACCATGGCGACCAACGCCCATCCCTGGCTTTTACTCGAGTTAAGCGCATTGTCGATCGCGCCCTCCAGATGTACTTTTACCGACCTGGAAACCTTACGCATCCAGAACACCATGTAGGTCAGGATGCCAACCGCCACGACCGCCACCAGCCCTTCGAACAGCTCTTGCTGTTTTTGTGGGAATTCACCGGTGGTCTCATTGATGAAAATACCCAGCGCCAGGCATAGAGCGACAGCGACAATCACCCCAATCCATACCACACCAAGCCATTGACCCCGTTGAGTCCGCTTCAGATAGCTGGCGATCAAACTGACGATCAGCGCAGCCTCCAATCCCTCACGGAACATGATAAGGAAAGGCACAAACATAGAATTTTAACCCCTGATAAGGCACTTGTAGTAAACCGCTGAAACGCCAGGAATGGAGGCGGCGGCTGTGTAAAGAAAAGTAAACCAGAACGATAGTGATTATCATTCTACAAAAAAGAAAAACAAGTGTCGGAGAGGCGATTTTTTCTAATCAAATGTCGCTAGTTGTTACAGAAAGGAGAGATTTATTGCGAGGAACAGCAATCTCTCCCTGCAAAGCAGGGAGAGATAACAGTAAGATTACACCGTCTTAAATTCGGCTTCTGCCTGGTCAAAACGTTCAGTCATCGACGCCGAAGGCTTGCGACCCATCAGGCTCACCAACACAATGGCGATACAGCCGAACAGGAAACCAGGAATGATTTCATACAGATCCAGCCAGGCGTACTGTTTCCAGACAATCACCGTGATCGCCCCCACCAGCATACCGGCCAGAGCACCGTTACGCGTCATACGTGACCACATCACCGAAATTAGCACCACCGGACCAAATGCAGCACCAAAACCGGCCCACGCATAGCTCACCAGACCAAGAACGCGGTTTTCTGGGTTGGAAGCCAGTGCAATCGCCACCAGTGCCACAATCAGCACCATCAGACGCCCCACCCACACCAATTCACGCTGGCTGGCTCCTTTACGCAGGAAGGCTTTGTACAAATCTTCTGTAATCGCGCTTGAACACACCAACAGTTGGCAGCTCAGGGTACTCATTACCGCCGCCAGGATCGCCGACAGCAGAACGCCTGCTACCCACGGGTTGAACAGCAGCATCGCCAGCTCAATAAACACACGCTCGCCATTTTGTGAAACATTGCCCGCCAGGTCCGGGTGATTGGCAAAGTAAGCGATACCGAAGAAGCCAACCGCGATAGTCCCCCCCAGACACAGGATCATCCAGGTCATACTGATGCGGCGGGCACTGCGGATGGTGCGATGGGAATCCGCCGCCATGAAACGCGCCAGAATATGTGGCTGCCCAAAATAGCCCAGGCCCCAGCCCAGCAACGACAGGATGGCAACCAGATTCAACCCTTTCATCATATCGATATTGGCCGGATTCTGAGCCGCAATCACCATCATCGAGCTGTCTATTCCGCCAACCGCAAAGATGACGATCACCGGCGTGAGGATCAGCGCAAAAATCATCAGGCTGGCCTGCACGGTATCTGTCCAGCTTACCGCCAGGAATCCGCCGATAAAGGTATACAGAATGGTCGCGGCCGCGCCGGCCCACAGGGCGGTTTCGTAGCTCATACCGAAAGTGCTTTCAAACAAACGGGCACCGGCGACAATGCCGGAAGCACAGTAAATGGTGAAGAACACCAGAATGACAATGGCGGAAATCACGCGCAGCAGTTTACTGTTATCCTCGAAACGGCTGGTAAAGTAATCCGGCAATGTCAGCGCATTGTTGTTTGCTTCGGTATGGACACGCAACCTGCCTGCCACCAGCTTCCAGTTCAGGTAGGCACCGATGGTCAGCCCGATGGCGATCCAACTCTCAGAAATGCCGGAGAGAAAAATCGCGCCCGGCAACCCCATCAGCAGCCAACCACTCATATCGGAGGCCCCGGCGGAAAGCGCGGTCACCACGCTGCCCAGGCTGCGACCACCTAATATATAGTCATCGAAGTTATTGGTCGCCCGGTAGGCAATCAAACCGATTAGAACCATGCCAAAGATATAGACCAGAAAGGTCACCAGCATAGGTGTGCTCATTGTCATGCAACTCTCCATTTTTTATTCCCCATCGCTTTCAGGCCGCCATTCTGCTGGCTTGCTCTTGAAAGTCACCAGGGATTTTTATGTCATACCCCTCACCTGCCAACGCGCCGGAACGTGACGCACTGCGATAAACAGCAGGTGAGGAAAGTTTCTGCCCGTGATGAACTAAACGCTGGCTATCCTAGATGACCACGTCAATAACCAACAAGACTTTTAACAACAAAGTTACACAAAGTTTACCCTACGTCACATTTAACCACTGCCAAAGTTGCACTTTTCACTCACGCAATGAGTTGCACCACCCCTTTGTCCCTGATTAACACAAGGAAATTAGCTTTAGCTCACCGCGCCGCCCCCCAATATTGACCAAATCACCGCATACGTTGATGTTAAAAACTGATTGAACTCACACTTCGATTATCGAGTTGATTTAACAAGGTTGCACAAAGTTGCAACATGCTGGATATTGTCTGCATTCTTGATATCACCTATTCACGAACCTATCCCAGCAGGCGTATCTGTTCGTCACTTGTATACCTGGTGGGATAGGTTCCAAACACAGGAGTTGGATTGGCATGGGCACTACCACAATGGGCGTGAAGCTCGATGAAGCGACACGCGATCGGATTAAGAGTGCAGCACAACGTATTGACCGGACCCCGCACTGGTTAATCAAGCAGGCGATCTTCAATTATCTTGAGCGTCTTGAGAGCGGCTCTGATATCCCCGAGATTCCGACGCTAGCCGCTGCCAGCCAGGCCGAAGCGGACGACATTATGCCGCAAGTGACTGAAGAGTCCCACCAGCCGTTCCTTGAATTTGCCGAACAAATCCTGCCGCAGTCCGTTACGCGTGCAGCGATCACCGCCGCCTACCGCCGCCCGGAAACAGAAGTGGTACCAATGCTGCTTGAGCAGGCTCGCTTGCCTGCTGAACTGGCACAGGCTACCCATAAGCTGGCCTATGGCATCGCCGAGAAACTGCGTAATCAAAAAAGTGCCAATGGCCGTGCCGGTATGGTGCAAGGCTTACTGCAAGAGTTCTCGCTCTCTTCTCAGGAAGGGGTGGCATTGATGTGTCTGGCGGAAGCGTTGCTGCGTATTCCAGACAAACCTACGCGCGATGCGTTAATCCGCGACAAAATCAGTAACGGCAACTGGCATTCCCACCTTGGTCGCAGCCCTTCCCTGTTCGTCAACGCGGCCACCTGGGGCCTGCTGTTTACCGGCAAGCTGGTGTCTACCCATAATGAAGCCAACCTGTCACGCTCGCTGAACCGCATTATCGGCAAAAGCGGCGAACCGCTGATCCGTAAAGGGGTCGACATGGCGATGCGCCTGATGGGCGAACAGTTTGTTACCGGCGAAACCATCGCCGAAGCGCTGGCTAACGCGCGCAAACTGGAAGATAAAGGTTTCCGCTATTCATACGACATGTTAGGTGAGGCCGCACTGACCGAAGCCGACGCCCAGGCCTATCTGGTTTCCTATCAGCAAGCAATACACGCCATCGGCAAAGCCTCAAATGGCCGTGGTATCTACGAAGGACCGGGTATCTCAATCAAGCTTTCTGCGCTGCACCCGCGTTACAGCCGTGCGCAGTATGACCGCGTGATGGAAGAGCTTTATCCGCGCTTACTGTCGCTGACGCTGCAGGCACGCCAATATGATATCGGCATCAATATCGATGCCGAAGAGGCCGACCGTCTGGAGATCTCTCTCGACCTGTTGGAAAAGCTGTGCTTTGAGCCACAACTGGCCGGTTGGAACGGTATCGGTTTCGTTATTCAGGCTTACCAGAAGCGTTGCCCATTTGCCATCGACGCGGTGATCGATATGGCCAGCCGCAGCCGCCGCCGCCTGATGATTCGTCTGGTGAAAGGGGCTTATTGGGACAGCGAAATCAAACACGCTCAAATGGATGGCCTGGAAGGTTATCCGGTGTATACCCGCAAAGTGTATACCGACGTTTCTTATCTGGCCTGTGCCCGCAAACTGCTGGCCGTGCCAAACCTGATTTACCCCCAGTTTGCCACCCATAATGCCCATACGTTAAGCGCCATCTACCATCTGGCCGGTAATAACTACTACCCTGGCCAGTACGAATTCCAGTGCCTGCACGGGATGGGTGAACCGCTGTACGAACAGGTCGTGGGGAAAGTGGCCGACGGCAAGCTTAACCGCCCATGCCGTATTTATGCGCCGGTGGGAACACATGAAACGCTGCTGGCCTACCTGGTCCGTCGCCTGCTGGAAAACGGCGCCAATACCTCATTCGTCAACCGTATTGCCGATGCCACCTTGCCACTCGACGAGCTGGTTGCCGATCCGGTTGGCGCGGTTGAAGCGATGGCCGCCAGCGAAGGCCGCATTGGGCTACCGCACCCGCGCATCCCGTTACCCCGCGAACTCTACGGCGAAAAACGCGTCAACTCCAGCGGGTTGGATCTTTCCAACGAACAACGGTTGGCCTCTCTGTCCAGCGCCCTGCTCACCAGCGCGACGCAGGCATGGCGTGCCGAGCCGATTATCGCGGCAGAGTTGGATCAAGGCGTTGAGCAACCGGTCATCAACCCGGCAGAACCGGGGGATGTTGTTGGCTATGTGCGCGAAGCCACCGAAGGTGAAGTCAGCCGTGCCCTGGATGCTGCCGCAGCCGCAGGGCCAATCTGGTTTGCCACCCCACCAGATGAACGTGCCGCCATTCTGGAGCGTGCCGCAGAGCTGATGGAAAGCCAGCTACAAAGCCTGTTGGGGATCCTAGTGCGTGAAGCGGGTAAAACCTTCAATAATGCCATTGCCGAGGTGCGTGAAGCCGTTGATTTCCTGCATTATTACGCAGGTCAGGTGCGTGACGATTTCGCCAATGACAGCCATCGCCCACTCGGCCCGGTCGTCTGTATCAGCCCGTGGAACTTCCCACTGGCCATCTTCACCGGCCAGATTGCCGCCGCACTTGCTGCCGGCAACAGCGTGCTGGCAAAACCGGCGGAGCAAACGCCGCTCGTCGCAGCCCAAGCCGTGCGTATCTTGCTGGAAGCAGGGGTTCCTGCGGGCGTATTGCAACTGTTGCCTGGCCAGGGTGAAACCGTCGGTTCCGTGTTGGTCAACGATGCCCGCGTACGCGGCGTGATGTTCACCGGCTCTACCGACGTTGCCGGGATCCTGCAGCGTAGTATCGCTGGTCGCCTGGATCCACACGGCCGCCCAACCCCGCTGATTGCCGAAACCGGTGGCTTGAATGCGATGATCGTCGATTCGTCAGCCCTGACCGAGCAAGTCGTGACAGATGTGGTGGCTTCCGCTTTCGACAGCGCAGGTCAGCGCTGCTCGGCGCTACGTATCCTTTGTATTCAAGAGGATGTGGCAGAACACACCTTGCAGATGCTGCGCGGAGCGATGGCAGAATGCCGAATGGGTAACCCGGAACGCCTGTCTACCGACATTGGCCCGGTGATCGACGCAGAAGCCAAAAACGGCATCGAACGCCATATTCAGGCCATGCGTGCCAAAGGTCGCAAAGTGTATCAGGCAGCGAAAAGCCTGGGAGATGATGAGAAAGCCTGGACTCGCGGTACCTTTGTGAAACCTACGCTGATCGAGTTAGAAAGCTTTGATGAGCTGCAAAAAGAGATCTTTGGCCCGGTACTGCACGTCGTCCGTTTCCAACGTGCCAACCTGGGCGCATTGGTCGAACAGATCAATGCCTCGGGTTATGGCCTGACGCTGGGGATCCATACGCGCATTGATGAAACCATCGCCCGCGTGACCGATCATGCGAAGGTGGGTAACCTGTACGTCAACCGCAATATGGTTGGTGCCGTGGTCGGGGTACAGCCGTTCGGTGGTGAAGGTCTGTCAGGAACGGGCCCGAAAGCCGGTGGCCCACTCTACCTCTATCGCCTGCTGGCGAATCGCCCAATGGATGCGGTGCAACGTACGCTCAACCGTCAGGACAACGATCGTCCTCTGGAGGCGACCATGCGCCCTGCTCTGCTCGTGCCGCACCAGGCGCTGGAGCAATGGGCCATAGCCGAAAATCAGTCTGAGCTGGCCACATTGGCAAAACACTATGCTGAACTGGGCCAAGGCGGCACCGTGCGCCCATTACCGGGCCCAACCGGCGAACGTAACACCTATGCCCTGTTGCCGCGCGAAAGAGTTCTGTGTCTGGCAGACAATGACGCCGATGCGCTGACTCAACTGGCCGCCGTACTGGCGGTAGGCAGCCAGGTGCTGTGGCCAGAAGCCGAGCTGCAACGGACGCTGTTCCGCCGCCTGCCCGCTGCCGTTCAGGCGCGGATCGGTTTCAGCAAGGACTGGGCACAAGACAAGGTCGCGTTTGATGCGGCGATCTACCACGGTGACGCCGATCAGTTACGCATCCTGTGTGAGCAGATTGCGCAACGCAGCGGAGCTATTGTCTCGGTGCAGGGCTTCGCCCATGGTGAAACCAATATCTTGCTGGAACGCCTGCTGATCGAGCGTTCACTGAGTGTTAACACAGCCGCCGCCGGGGGTAACGCCAGCCTGATGACGATTGGTTAATCGCGAGATTTCGAGCCATTACGCAAACCCCGCTCAACGCGGGGTTTTTATTTGATCTGATAGCCGGGCAGAACGTCTCAATATCACCCAGCGCCACAGGCTGCCTAGTTGTTTGGCTCGCGGGTGCAGTAGCATCCAGGGACCACCTCAGTGCGTTTCTCGCCGAGGCCGCACACCCTCAGGCAGTGGAAATCGCTTTCCACTGCCTGATAAAAATATCCACCAATCCTGAGAGCTCTGCTCGTGTTGCGCCATTACGGGCCTGTACCGACATCCCCTGAATAACATTCACAATGTACTTGCCTAACAGAGCACAATTGACGTTTTGCGGCAGTTCTCCCTGGCGTGCACGCTGTTCCAGGCACTGGACAATCTTTTTCTCTGCGGCATTTCGTTGCT
Organism: Serratia fonticola; assembly: GCF_006715025.1. Classification (NCBI taxonomy): domain Bacteria; kingdom Pseudomonadati; phylum Pseudomonadota; class Gammaproteobacteria; order Enterobacterales; family Yersiniaceae; genus Serratia; species Serratia fonticola. The sequence goes on along the minus strand of NZ_VFMK01000001.1, from coordinate 2,627,394 downwards.
GGCTTAGCTGATGAAATAACGCTTCATCGCTGGCAGACATGCCAAAAGTGGCAACAACCATAAAGCAACCGGGAGGGATCGCTGTATCAGTGAACCACTCAACGCAGGTGCGCAATAACTGTTCAATCACCTGTGGCAAAGGGAGCTCATCCTGTTCAAGGATCACATCTCTGGCGTGACCGTACGTGGCCAGATATTTATCAACCGCGGCGCAGAATAACCCCTCTTTGCTGCCGAACTCAGCGTACAGAGAGGAAGGCTTAATTCCTGTTTCTTTAATCAACTCAGCCATTGAAGTTGGCTCATAACCAAAGCGCCAGAACAGGCTCATGGCTTTTTCCAGTACGCTTTCGCGATCTAGCTTTTTGGGCCTGCCACGCACGGGCTGTACTTTTCGCTCTTTCGTCATATCCATGGTTCCGCGCCTTCACCCGCAATTTATGTAACGATCACTATAAAATATCAACCAAGGATATACCACGCCGCCAATTAAAGTAATGATCATTACAAAAAAAGGTTGCGCAAAACCTGCACACCACGTATGGTCATTAAATAACGATCGTTACAAATAAATCAACCAAACAAGGAACAGGTTCATGAAACTACAGGCTTTATTAGGCATTGAAACGCCAGTTATCCAGGCCTCCATGGTGTGGTTAAACTCAGCCGAACTTGCCGCAGCAGTATCCAACGCGGGGGGACTGGGCGTATTAGGCCCGAATGCGGGACGACAGGTTGTCAGTGGGAAAATAACGGATACGGTACAAGCGTTTCGCCAGGAAATAAGGAAAACCAGACGCCTGACGGATAACCCCTTCGCCGTTAATTACCTACTTCCCATCGAAGGAGTCGATATCAGTTTTCGCTATGCCGAACCGTTGCTGGAAGTCATCCTGCAGGAAAAGGTTAGCATCGTCATTACCAGCGGCAAGGGGCTAACCCAAGCCGAACAGTATATCCGCAGGTTGAAAGACGCGGGCATTATCGTGATTCATCGCGAAATTTCACCCACGGTTGAAAACGCTATGCAGGCAGAAGCCCTCGGGGTAGACGCGATCATTATCACCGGGCATGAGGCGGGAGGACACTTGAGTGAGCACCGTATCAGTACCCTGGTTTTGCTGCCTCAGGTCACCGATGTGGTTAAAATCCCGGTAATTGCCGCCGGGGGTATTTATAATCAGAAAACGGCAAAAGCGGCCATGGCAATGGGTGCTGCGGGGGTCTATGTTGGCACCCGTTTTATCACTACGTTCGAGTCACCAGCCAGCCTTAATACCAAACAGGCGATTATTGACGTTCAGTCTGAAGAATTGGTTGAAATTAACACCCCAGCAGGCGATATCCGCGTTATCGCTACCGAGAGTATCCTTTCCGGGCAGGGTGAAAGTGACGTTGGCGTCATCAAAAAAGGCATGTTAGACGGCGATCACCAACATGGCGTGATCACGGTTTCTGAAGCCGCCGGCGGCATTAGTCAGCTCAGCAGCGTCAAAGAGGTCGTCTGCGAGCTCTCTCAAGCATTTGGTTAACTTCGTTTGTCGAGTGGAAAACGGGGGCCAAAGCCCCCTTGGCAAGGCTAGTGATTAAGAAACTTATCCAGAAATTGCTGGGTGCGTTGATGCTGGGGGTTGGCGAAAAGGGCTTTCGCTGGCCCCTGCTCCACAATACGACCGTGATCCATAAAAATCGCGCGGTCGGCAACGTCACGGGCGAAGCTCATTTCGTGGGTCACAATCACCATGGTGCGTTTTTCTTCCGCCAACGCACGAATGGTGTTGAGCACTTCGCCAACCAATTCCGGATCAAGCGCAGAGGTGGGTTCATCAAACAGGATCACTTCCGGCTGCATCGCCAATGCCCGCGCAATGGCTACGCGCTGCTGCTGCCCACCGGACAGGCGTTTAGGATAAGCCTGTTCTTTACCGCTCAGTCCAACCTTTGCCAGCAAGGCTCGTGCACGCTGTTCCGCACTCGCTCTCGACTCCCCTTTGACGATCACCGGCCCTTCAATGATGTTTTCCAGCACCGAGCGATGGGGAAACAGATTGAAGCTTTGAAACACAAAACCGACCTGCTGACGCAGGGCCCTGACCTGATCTTTCTGTTTACTCAACGGGCGAGCACTGTCGATCAGGATATCGCCAACGCGGATAGTGCCAGAATTGGGTACTTCCAGCAGGTTGATGCTGCGCAACAGGGTCGTTTTACCCGAACCGCTCGGCCCGATAATCGCCACAACTTCGCCTGAATTCACCTCAAGATCGATGCCGTGCAATACGGTCTGCCCTTTAAACTGTTTGACCAGCTGTTTGACTTCGATAGCACTCATCGGTTACTCCTGATCCTGACGGTTAACATGCGCTTCCAGGCGGTTTTGCAGCGCGGAAAGCAAGGTAGCCATCACCCAGTAGATCAACGAAGCCGCCAAATACATAGTGAATACCTCCAGCGTACGTGAGGTTATCAACTGCGCCTGACGGAACAGCTCCGGCACCTGAATCGTCGCCGCCAGAGAAGTATCCTTGACCAGCCCGATAAAGCTGTTACCCAGCGGTGGTAACGCGGTACGCGCCGCCTGCGGCAGGATCACCCTGCGCATGGTCTGCCAGGGCGTCATGCCGATACTGGCCGCCGCTTCCCACTGCCCTTTATCGATCGACGAGATCGCCGCTCGCAGCGTTTCCGAGGTGTAAGCAGCCGTGTTCAGTGAAAGACCAATCAGCGCCGCCGGGAAAGGATCGAGTTCGATGCCAAACTGCGGCAAACCGTAATAGATCATAAACAGCTGAGCGATCAGTGGCGTACCGCGGAACAGGGAGACATAGATGCGCGAAAGCCAGGAGAGTGGCCATAACGGCGAAAGGCGCATCAGCGCCAACAGAAACCCGAGGATTAATCCGAGCGCCATGCCTCCCAGACTGAGCTGGAGCGTCAAGATGGCGCCTTTCAATAAAAATGGCGCTGAATCCAGCGCCAGTTGAATACTCTCTTGCATTATTTAGTTACGTCCGCGCCGAACCATTTCTCAGAGATCTTCGCCAACGTGCCGTCTTTCTGCATGTCGGCAATTGCCTGATTGATTGCCGCCAGCAGTTCAGGGTTATTTTTACGTACCGCGACCCCTGCTTCCTGACGAGAAAACGCCGGGCCAGCAACTGCCAGGGTATCGCCGGTTTTCTTCACCAGATCCAACGCCGCCAGGCGGTCAACCAGAATGGCGTCAATACGGCCTACGCGCAGATCCTGATATTTGGTCGGGTCATCATCGTAAGTGCGTACGTCCACGCCCTGCACATTCTCACGCAGCCACTGTTCGTAGTTAGTTCCCAGCCCCACACCCACTTTCTTGCCTTTCAGATCTTCGGCCTTGCTGATGATACCTTCATTCCCCTTCTTCACCAGCGCCTGAATGCCGGAAACGGTGTAGGGGGTAGAGAAATCATATTTTTTCTTACGCTCGTCAGAAATGGTTACCTGGTTGATCACCACGTCGATACGTTTGGATTCGAGCGAAGCCAACATACCGTCCCACTTGGTTGGGTTCAACTTGGCCTTCACGCCCAGGTGCTGCGCTAATGCATTGGCGAAATCCACTTCAAAACCGGTCAGCTTGCCATCTTCCCCCTGGAAGCTGAATGGAGGATAGGTGCCCTCCAGACCGACAATCAGCGTACCGCGCTGTTTAACTTGCTCCAGCAGATTATCCGCCGCATAGGTTTTCACGTTTAAGCCCGTGGTTAGCGCTACGGCCATGACGCCCAGCAGCAATTGACGACGAATTTTTGAAAAGACCATAGACACCCCATCTGTTGTTTATCTTTTTGATATCAGGAGCTTAACAGGCTCGCTGAAGTCATAAAGGAATATAAAATAATAAATATAGTTCAAAATGGAATAAAAAGACTGACTTTACACTTGTGGATGGTAGGCGAATAACGCCGGCGCCCCACCGGTATGGATAAACAGAATCGGGCCTTCATCGCGAAAGCGCTTGCGAGTGATACCGTCAATCAGCCCGGCCATAGCCTTTCCGGTATAGACCGGATCGAGCAGCACCCCTTCCTGCTGCGCCAGCAGTTGTATAGCCGCCATGCCTTCTTCGTTCGGCATACCATATTGCGGAGCAAAATAATCATCCCACAGCGTGATGGGGGCCAATGCATCAATTGCCAACGCGCAGGCGACCGCCTTTTGCAATTGCTCCACTTTCGGCAGTTGATCGATCACTTTGCGCGACACGGTTACGCCAATCAATTCGCTTGCGGGCAGCAGTTGCTGCAGCCCTACGGCCAAACCGGCATGCGTCCCCGCGCTGCCGGAAGCCACCACGATCGAACTGAAGGCCACATCACGGCTTTGTGCCGCAATTTCCAACGCACACTGAACGTAACCCAATGCCCCTAACGCGTTAGAGCCTCCTACAGGTACAACATAAGGGCGAAAACCTTGTGCTTCCAAACGCGTGGCGAGATCCGCCAACTGTGCTTGCGGATCGTGCAGGGCATCGCACATCACCACTTCCACATTAAACAGATCGAGCAACAGACGGTTACCGTTGGTCAGGTAATTCTCTGCTTTGGTGTCAATAGGGTTTTCTAACAGCGCAACGCATTGCAGGCCGAGTTTGGCCGCAACGGCAGCGGTCTGACGCACGTGGTTGGATTGGATAGCGCCGGCCGTCACCAGAGTATCCGCGCCTTGCCGAAGGGCATCGGCTGCCAAAAACTCCAGTTTTCTCAGCTTGTTACCGCCCATTGCCATCGGCGTGACATCGTCACGTTTGATGTAAATTTCGCGGCCAAGATAATCAGAAAGGCGAGATAACTTCTCGAGGGGCGTCGCTGAGCCCACCAAATCCAGGCGCGGAAATTGCGCCAGTTGTTGTTGCAGATCCACAACTTCTCCCAGGGAATAAATAAGCGATGTCTAAAGAATAGATTTATCAGATGTGTTCTGAATTATCACTCTTTATTCGTGGGGAAGGAGAAGATAAAAACCCGACCCATTGGCCGGGTGAGAGAAATCAGTAACGCTTCTGCCAAGCCAGATACTGGTCGTATTTTCGTAGAGCAATACGGTAGTTGTTATGCGCCGCTGAGGGGAGATCGTCGATGATACACTGATGGCTGACGCCATTGGCTAGCCTGTCGACGGGATAATTGTGCGCCACCAGCATTTCATCCAACCGACGCAGACGTACAACATATTCGCGAATAGTGCTATGGCTCATTTCAGTCTGTTCAAACAGATACTGCTTAAACGCCATAATATCAAAGTAGCTGGGGTGACTTTTGCAGGAAATCTCACTGCAGAACCGGCACAAGGCCGTCAACTCTTGTTGCACATTCTGCCACACATGATCATCAATGGGTTGATCCATGCGGGCGATTGCCTCCTTATTGATGATTTTTCCACGGAACACCAGTGCCATACGGTCAAGCACTTTTCCACATTGAGAACAATGCGTCTGACTGTGCTTGTAATCTTTCAGGTAACGGCTGAGTGGCCGTTTCTTCAACTTTATTCCTGGCATAATCTTACAGTCCATTTATTGCAGCAGTAATTAGGTTGGCGTATGAGGGCAGGCTACGATTCTCGTCAAGTGTCGTTGGCCAGACGTGCTCGCAGACGTTTGATCGCCTGGCTATGCAACTGACTGACTCTTGATTCTCCGACGTCTAGCACTGCTCCTATCTCCTTCAGATTCAACTCCTCCTGGTAGTAAAGCGTCAGCACCAACTTTTCGCGTTCCGGCAATGCTTCAATCGCATCAATAACGCGCTGGCGCAGGTTACTCTCCAGCAACTGATGCAACGGATTGGCCTCTTCATGCCTCTCCAAAACCGGTTCAACGCAGTCACCGTGTTCTTCCTGCCATTCGTCGTAGGAAAACAGCTGGCTATTATTGGTGTCCAACAGGATCTGACGATATTCGTCCAGCGAAACATTCAGTGCCTGTGCAACCTCCACCTCACTGGCCGGGCGGCCAAACCGCTGTTCCAGTTGATGCATCACCCTTGACACTTCCCGCGCATTGCGGCGCACGCTGCGCGGCACCCAATCACGGCTACGTAATTCATCCAACATGGCCCCGCGGATGCGCTGTACGGCATAGGTGGTGAAGGCCGTTCCCTGCAGGGCATCGTAACGCTCAACGGCGTTTAACAGCCCTATTCCCCCGGCTTGCAGCAGATCGTCGAGCTCCACGCTGGCGGGCAGCCTGACCTGCAGGCGTAACGCTTCGTGGCGCACTAGCGGTACATAGCGTAGCCAGAGAGAATGCTTGTCCATTACGCCTTCGGCGGTATACAGATCGCTCACTATGTCTAAAACCTGCGGATAAGGGAGTCATCGCTATTATCCGTAGGGGGCTAGATGCCAATCGACAGAACAGCCGTACAAAACAGGCCTTATTTGCTCCATGTAATCACGTGGATAGCACCTGAGAACAAAAAAACCCTGCCGAAGCAGGGTTTATCAGACAGGCTAATCGGAGAGCGTCGATTAACGCAGCAGAGTCAGCACGTTCTGGGTAGACTGGTTAGCCTGTGCCAGAACAGAGGTGCCAGCCTGTTGCAGGATGTTGGCACGGCTCATGTTGGAAACTTCGGTCGCGTAGTCAGCATCCTGAATACGAGACTGAGAAGCAGACAGGTTGTTCACAGTGCTGTTCAGGTTATTGATAACAGAATCAAAACGGTTCTGTACCGCACCCAGAGAAGAACGTAAGCCATCAACCTGAGACAGTGCTTTGTCCAGAACCGCCAGTGGGTCTTCAGTCTTGGCCGTCGTGCTCAACTCGGCACCTTTGCTCACTTTACCATCGGTACCTACGCTCGCTTTGGCGTAAGTATCGTTACCATCAGCATCTGTACCCTTAATTACATAACCAGCGTTACCTTTGGCATCGGTATATTTGTGCAGTGTCTCACCGGCAGCTAACCCAGTGACTGCGGTCTGGCCTACAGACACTTTATCTACCACCACCCCAGCAGCAATGTTAGGTGCAGTAATGGCTGCCGTCTGGTCGGTAGTTGAGTCAAAATCAGCTTTCCCATCAGTGCCCAGAGTTACGGTATAAGCCTCTGAACCGTCAGCACTTTTGGTGAAGTATTTGGTCGTGCCTGCATCGTCATAAGAATACAGTTTGCCGTCGTTACCTTTGGTACCGGCATCAACAAATGTCGGGGCGCCCATTTTGTCAATATTGGTCAGCGCAGCGGTATCCACTTTGCTGGTGTCAACGGCGGTTGCAACACTGAACTTATTCAGGCCCAAGGTGCTCGCGTTGATGTCTTTCAGATCGATATCGATGGTTTCGCCATCGTTAGCACCAACCTGAATAGTCAGTTTCTGGTCGCCGCTCAGTACTTTCACGCCGTTGAAATCGGTCTGTTCAGAGATGCGGTTGATTTCGTTCAGGCGCTGGGTGATTTCGTCCTGGATAGATTTCAAATCGCTGTCAGAGTTAGAGCCGTTTTGCGCTTGAACGGTCAGACGACGGATATTCTGCAGGTTGTCGTTCACTTCGTTCAGCGCACCTTCAGTGGTCTGCGCCAGAGAGATACCATCGTTAGCGTTACGAGAAGCCTGGGTCAGGCCCTTGATGTTAGCGGTAAAACGGTTAGAGATCGCCTGACCCGCAGCGTCATCTTTCGCGCTGTTAATACGCAGACCAGAAGACAGACGCTCAATCGCAGTCCCCAGAGCAGACTGAGATTTGTTCAGGTTATTCTGCGCCATCAGCGACAGGCTGTTGGTATTAATTACTTGTGCCATAATGTGCTTTCCTTACGAATCAGTTGCGACGTTCGCATTCACAATTAAAGGGTTCGGGCTTATTTGCCCACGGCTTCAATCACCGTCACCCAAGGTATCGGCGCCCCTTTTACAACCTTTAGAAATATTTTTTGTTTTTTTCACTTTTCGCCAATGGCGCGAATAACGCTGTTTTTCTCTCTTCTACTACGCCATCGTTTTTTCGATTTATCCGTAAACTTTTTTATCACTGAGCCGATAACGCCTAAAGCGTACATACCCTATAGATTTCAAGTTACAGCCAGGCAGCGAAGGCAGTAATCCAGATACCTGACTTTACGACTAGCGTTCACAGGTCATCAGGCTGCAACTTGAAAGACGGTGGGTATGAAGTCATTGACCATAGGAGAATCATAAATGGCCTCAATTAGTTCATTAGGCATCGGCTCAGGGCTGGATCTTAACGGCTTACTGGATAAGCTGACCGCGGCAGAGCAACAGCGTCTGACCCCCTATACTACCCAACAGACCAGCTATAACGCCAAGTTGACTGCTTACGGTACGTTAAAAAACGCATTGGAAAAATTTGATAACCTGAGTAAGGATCTGGCCAAACCGGATTTTTTTAATAACACCACCGCCACTGAGCACGATCAGTTCAAAGTCACCACCTCGGCCAAATCGGTACCGGGCAACTACAGCGTCGAAGTATTACATCTGGCGCAACCGCAAACCCTGACGACGACGGCGGATATCCAGGATCAAACCGCTCAACTGGGGGCCGCAGGCAGTGACGATCGCTCCATTTCCATTACCGCAGGTAATCCCCCCAAAGAGGTCAAGATCCCCCTCAGTGACGATCAGACCTCATTAGTGGAAATGCGTGATGCGATTAACGGTGCCAAAGCCGGGGTCAACGCCACCATCATGCGCGTAGGTGACAACGAATATAAGTTGGCGATCAGCTCTTCCACCCCCGGCGAAGATAATACGGTCAAGGTGCAGGTCAATAACGATGACCAGTTAGGCGCGGTTTTAAATTACGATCCTGCCAGCAGCAACAACGGCATGAAGGAAACGGTCAAAGGGCAAGATGCCGAAGTGACCATCAATGGCACCACGATCAAACGCAGCACTAACACCATCTCTGATGCATTACAAGGCGTGACGCTGGATCTGAAAACCGTCACCAAGCCCGGTGAGCCGCAGAATCTGGTCATTACCAGCGATAAAAACGGGTCTGCCGACAAAATTAAAGAGTGGGTAGATAGCTATAACTCGCTGCTGGATACCTTCAATTCGCTGACCAAATACACTCCGGTAAAGAGTGGTGAGGCTCAGGATGCCAAGAACGGTGCCTTGCTGGGCGACAACACCCTGCGTGGTATTCAATCTTCGATTAAGAGTTCCCTGAGCAGCGCGCAGGACAACCCGGAGTTGAAAGGGCTAGGCAACATCGGTATTACCACCAACAGCAAAACCGGCAAACTGGAATTGGACAGCGACAAGCTGAAAAAAGCCATTGACGAAAAACCGGATCAGGTGGCGAACTTCTTCGCCGGCAACGGCAAGGATACCGGCATGGCAACCGAGATCCACAATGAGATCCAAAACTATATCAAAGCCGGTGGTGTGATAGAAAACTCAACCAAAAGTATCAACACCAATCTCGATCGCTTGAATACCCAGATAACCCGGGTAACCGAGAGTATTCAAAACACTATCGATCGTTACAAACAGCAATTTGTTCAACTGGATACCATGATGTCAAAACTCAACGGAACCAGTACCTATTTAACTCAACAGTTCTCTTCTAATAAATAAGAGATTTTAACCAGGTAAAAATAGCATGTATAACCGCAGCGGAACTCAAGCATATGCCCAGGTCAGTGTAGAGAGTGGTGTAATGAGTGCCAGCCCGCACCAGTTAATCGTGATGCTATTCGACGGGGCGCTCAGCGCCCTGCTTCGCGCACGAATATTGATGAACCAGGGGAATATCGCTGGTAAGGGTCAGGCCATTTCAAAAGCAATCAATATTATTGATAACGGCCTGAAAAATGGCCTCAATCATGAGCAAGGCGGGGAAATCGCCGATAACCTCGCGGCTTTATACGACTATATGAAACGCCGTCTGATGCAGGCCAATCTACATAACGATATCGCAGCCATTGACGAAGTTACCGGGCTGTTAGAAAACATTGCAGACGCCTGGCGCCAAATTGGTCCAAATTATCAACCCGCTCAGGACGTCGTTTAATGGAACATCAGCAGCAGATTTTATCGACCTATCAGCAGATCCACTCGCTGAGCAGCCAAATGATCGTTTTGGCGCAAGCCGGGCAATGGGACGCGCTCATCGAAATGGAGGTCAGCTATCTGCTGGCCGTGGAAAAAACCGCACAGTTTGCAGAATTCTCTGAGCACTCTCTCGCCTTGCAGGAGATTTTGCGCAATAAACTGCAACAGATCCTGAGTAATGAGACAGAATTGAAGCGGTTGTTACAGCAACGAATGGACGAACTGAAGCTGCTGATCGATCAGTCTACCAGGCAGAACATTGTCAACAGCACTTATGGCCAGTTCCATGACCGTGCATTGCTCTTGGGAGAGCCGCAAATAAGATAAATCTTACGAATAATTGTCTATCTTGAGCGATAAATAGTATAAAACGCTATCATTGCCCAGTTACACAATAATATAAACGCATGGCATTTGAATAGTTCAAATAGCAGGTAATGCATGAGAGCGCAAATTTCTGGCATTATTGCTAATTTGCTGGATAATTCTTAATCCGACACGGACGTTTTCTGTTCAGCAGGAAATTGATTCTTGACAAATAAATTATCAAGTTGTGATCGACAACAGATGAAAAAATGTTGCTCCTTCACCAAGCAAAGCGTAAAGATATTCTCAGATAATGACTATGAAATGAATATTGATGGAACGCTCAATTAATCTTTGTCCCGGGGTCGGTGCTTCAGCACAAATCATTCAGCATACTGAACTTCTCCTTCCTTCTCTCTATTTTGAACAGACCAATCTGTTTTTGATACAGCAAGGGCAAACACGTATACGCCGAAATCGGCAAGAGGTGGTGGCACAAGCCGGGGAGTTACTGATCGTCGAGGGGGGGCAAACTGTCGATATTATTAACAGCCTTTCTGACCGAGGTACGTTCAGTTGCCAGCTGTTGATCTGTAATCCTGCGCTGTTCGAAACGGTAGCCTCTGCCCACATTGTGCCACCACCCATACCTTTCACGGGGGTGACAACCGTACCGAAACTGCCCTGTGCTTTCTTGCACAGTTTCGAAACGACCGCTCTGGCACTGACGCTCCACGAGAGTTTCCCGCCCGCTATTACCCGCCATAAAATGTGTGAGATCTTACTCTGGCTGGCCTATTTGGGTATTCGATTTACCCACACTGAAAAAAACGATCTGACCCAAAAAGTACGCCGCCGCCTGGCAACCGATCCGCATAAGATCTGGACTGCCGCCGAAGTAGCAGAGAGCCTGATGATGAGCGAGGTCATGTTGCGTCGCAAATTGTCGGCAGAAAATACCGCACTGCGTAGCCTGATGATCGATGTACGTATGAGCAGTGCATTGGCATTATTGCAGGCCACAGATTGGCCTATTTCCACCATCGCACAACATGTTGGCTATGAGAGTTCTTCACGTTTTGCCGAGCGCTTTCGCAAAAGGTTTGGCTTTGCCCCCACCGCAATACGGGGACACCAACGAATTATGCAACCTGCTAGCGCTTTACCGCTATCTTATCAATTACTGAGTACACAAGAGGAAGAATAATCCCCACGACGAGCTCATACCAAGAGTAAAGGTGAAGTGATTTATGCAGCAAGGCCACCCAGGGTGGCCCCGCATATCAGTTGTATTTCACCAGCACAAACATCAACATGGCTAAGACAATCAGCATGACAATACTAAAAAAACGCCATCTTACTTCGCTTTTCGAACTCATCATTTTCCCTGTATAAACGCTAACTCACTATCAACCTAAATAACGTCAACAAGTGATATTAGAAACACGAACAATGTCATTTATCACTCGATTATTATACCTGAAAAATCAACTAAAAAAATAAACCCACCCGGAAAAACATCACTATTGCGAACTAAATAACACATTTCCCTCGCAATAAATGGGCCCCAGGGAAATAGCCTCTCATAACTTAAGGCAGATAATGATATAACTTCTCTCAGGTCGCTCATATTAGCTAATCGATTATTATTTACGATTCACTTATTCCTGCCATATCCACCGATACGTCTTCGGCGTTCTCCTTGTGCCAGTAACGGCCTGCCCTAACCGGCGGTGATACCAAAGAAAAATCTCCCGCTCCGATACCGCAGGCCTCATGTCTGAATAAATTCTTTCTTGGCCGTTTGGGGGCAACCCCCCTTTGGTTGGTCAAGGTGGGTTCCATACCTGGCGTAATCTGAATTGCTCGTAATCTCCACGGTTATCCCCTCATGCCGACAAGGGTAGCCATGAACATTTCATTAGAATATAATAATCCCATAATGAATATATTTTTATTATCATTACCGATTAATTACATTGACACATCAAATATTTTATATAGAACCAATTCGTTTTTCATCGGAAAAATTAAGAACTCACTCAGTAAAATAAGAGAAATATCTATTTATATCCCCCTTCGTTGACTTTTAAGATAATCGCTATAAATATAAGTTTTATTTATCTATTTAAAGGGAGGTATTGAGATGGAGTTTCTAGTGGCATCGCTGATGGCGTTATGTGTTTTTTCATTTAAAAAACACTCAAGAATCATTGATGGCAAACGGATCGGTGTGGCACGTAAAAAACATCGTCGCCGCTCCAAACATCGGCTTTCTTTAATTTACTGATCATAAAATTTTACTGCACTACCAGCATCGGCTCTTTGGGATAAGACCTCAGATGCACAGGGCAGCCAGGTGCAGCTAACAACGCTACAGCTTGAAGGCGATAGGGATAGGCAGGGCGCTTTTATTGTTGTGATAACGCGCCCTGCTTCTTGCCTACACCGCCATATTCATAATGTCCTGATACGCCGTTACCAGCTTATTACGTACCTGCACCCCGAGTTGTAACGAAACCGACGATTTCTGCAGATCGACCATCACATCGTTCAAACTGATCCCCGGCACACCCAATTCAAAATCCTGCGCCTGGTGACGGGCAGCCTGCTGCGTATCACTGATCTTGCCAATCGCCGCCTTTAGCTCACTGGCGAAGCTGGCACCTTGCACCGGCGTGCTCTGTTTCAGCCCCCCGGCCTGAAGCGCCGTAGCCTGCAACTGCTGCAGAACGCCTTCAATCCCCTGAATTGCCATGATGACCTCAATACCCTCTCTATGCCCTATCGGTTTCAAATTGCTGCCAGGCCCCAGCCCACTCACTGATGCTGACTACGGGAAGTGGTTCAGGTAACAACGCAGCGGCACGAAAACGACGGATTGCCGCGCATTCTTTCGTCAGCACTTTTCTGATGCAGCACACCCTATCACAGCATTCTGAAGCTAAAGCGGTTAATTAACTGCAAAAACGGCGGTTTATCGGGCCATCAACATTGGCCTTAAAGGCAAATAATGGCATGCCCAAAAATGGGGGCACGTTTGTTAAGCCGTAAAGAACCGTGTATCAGGGAGTCTGTTTTGTCACCACACAACGCTAACCATAACGAAAACTCACAAGGCTGGGTATCAGCATGAAGGGTGAAAGCCGTGATAACGGCCTGCTGGCCCTATGGAACCGCCTGCGAGCCAATCCCAAGATCCCACTGTTGATCGCCGCTTCTGCCGCAATCGCCATTGTGGTCGCGCTGCTGTTATGGGTAAAAACTCCGGATTACCGCGTTCTGTACAGCAACATCAACGATCGCGATGGGGGAGCGATTGTCGCTCAACTCACGCAGATGAACATCCCGTACCGGTTTGCCGAGAACGGCTCTGCGCTGATGGTCCCTGCAGAGAAAGTGCATGAAACTCGCCTGCGTCTTGCTCAGCAAGGGTTACCTAAAGGCGGTGCGGTTGGCTTTGAATTGCTGGATCAGGAAAAGTTCGGCATCAGCCAGTTTAGCGAACAAATTAACTACCAGCGGGCGCTGGAAGGTGAGCTATCACGCACGATCGAATCCCTGGGGCCGGTACAGAACGCACGTGTGCATCTGGCATTGCCAAAACCCTCCTTATTCGTGCGCGAACAAAAAGCCCCTTCTGCTTCCGTCACGCTGACGCTGCAACCGGGGCGTGCATTGGATGACGGTCAGATCAACGCTGTGGTGTATATGGTATCCAGCAGCGTCGCCGGGTTACCACCAGGCAACGTGACGGTGGTCGATCAGGCAGGCCGCTTGCTAACCCAGTCCGACGGTACCGGGCGCGATCTCAATGCCGCTCAGCTGAAATATGCCAATGAAGTAGAAACTCGCTACCAGCGCCGTATCGAGGCCATTTTGGCCCCGATCGTTGGCAGCGCCAACGTGCGCGCTCAGGTTACCGCGCAAATTGATTTCGCCACGCGTGAGCAAACCGACGAACAGTACCAACCAAACCAGCAGCCTGATAAATCGGCGGTGCGTTCCAGACAGCTAAGCCTGAGTGAACAGAATGGCGGCCAGCAGATCGGCGGCGTACCGGGGGCCCTTTCCAACCAACCCAGCGCCGCGCCTACGGCACCGATTGAAACGCCTAAACCGACAACGCCCGGTAATAACGCCAATACGCCAGCGCAAAATAATCCGGCGACGGCCAATGCCAACACCAGCACCGGTGCGGGTAACAACCTGCCCAAAAACAGCCGCCGCGATGAGACCACCAACTACGAAGTGGATCGCACCATTCGCCACACTCAACAAAAAGCGGGCACTGTAGAACGCCTGTCGGTAGCGGTGGTACTCAACACGCTTGGTACGGATAAAGACGGCAAACCACAGCCAATGAGCAAAGAACAGCTGGCGCAGGTGGAGTCCCTGGTACGCGAAGCGATGGGTTACTCCAGCAGCCGTGGCGATACGCTCAATGTGGTGAATACCCCATTCAACGACCTGGAACAGAGCAGCGGCGAATTGCCGTTCTGGCAGTCTCAGTCATTTATCGATCAGTTGTTCAATGCGGGTCGCTATCTGCTGGTGTTGCTGGTTGCCTGGCTGTTGTGGCGCAAGCTGGTACGGCCGCAATTGCAAAACCGTCAGATCGCGCAGCAGGCCGCCGCGGCCAATATACCAGCCAGCCGCCCGGTCGAAGTGAACAAGCCAAGTCATGAGGAACTGGCGCAACGTAAGAAATCACAGCAGCGCGTCAGTGCAGAAGTCCAAAGCCAGCGGATACGCGAACTGGCCGATAAAGATCCACGCGTGATAGCACTGGTGATCCGCCAATGGATGAGTAACGAACTATGAGCATGACAGGTACAGACAAGAGCGCCATCCTACTGATGACTCTGGGTGAAGATCGCGCAGCCGAAGTGTTTAAGCACCTCTCCTCGCGGGAAGTGCAGCAACTGAGTGGCACGATGGCCAGCATGCGCCAGGTATCCCACAAGCAGCTGAGCGAGATCCTGACCGAGTTTGAAGATGATGCCGAACAGTATGCCGCACTGAGCGTCAACGCCAGTGACTACCTGCGCTCCGTGCTGGTAAAAGCCCTGGGAGAAGAACGGGCCTCCAGCCTGCTGGAAGATATCCTCGAATCCCGTGAGACCACCACCGGGATGGAAACGCTCAACTTCATGGAGCCGCAGAGTGCTGCAGACCTGATCCGCGACGAACACCCGCAGATCATCGCGACCATTCTGGTGCATCTTAAACGTGGTCAGGCGGCGGATATTCTGGCGCAATTCGACGAGCGCCTACGCAACGATGTCATGCTGCGTATCGCCACCTTCGGTGGGGTACAGCCTGCAGCGTTGGCCGAACTGACCGAAGTGCTGAACAATCTGTTGGATGGCCAGAACCTCAAGCGCAGCAAAATGGGCGGGATACGCACCGCCGCCGAGATTATCAACCTGATGAAGACCCAGCAGGAAGAAGCGGTCATCGGCGCAATGCGCGAATACGACGGCGAACTGGCGCAGAAAATCATCGACGAAATGTTCCTGTTCGAAAATCTTATCGAAGTGGACGATCGCAGTATCCAGCGCTTGCTGCAAGAAGTGGAAAGCGAGTCCTTGCTGATCGCCCTGAAAGGTGCCGAACAGCCGCTACGCGAGAAGTTCCTCAACAACATGTCGCAGCGTGCTGCCGATATCCTGCGCGACGATCTGGCCAACCGTGGCCCGGTACGTATGTCGCAGGTCGAAAACGAACAGAAAGCCATCCTGCTCATCGTTCGCCGTCTGGCGGAGACGGGCGAAATGATGATTGGCGGTGGCGAGGACACCTATGTCTGATCGTATTAACACCCTGCCCTGGCAACCCTGGTCACCTAACGATCTGGCAGATCCCAAGCCGATCGAGGTGCCAGAAGAGCCACTGGTGGTGGAAAAGGTTCCCCAGGATGACAGCATCGACGAGCAGCAGCGCCTGGAAATGTTGCGCCTGCAGGCGCAACAGCAGGGCCAGCAGCTTGGCTATGCCGATGGCAAACAGAAAGGTTATGAAGCCGGTTTCCAGGCCGGGCTGGAAGAGGGGCGCCTGCAAGGCATACAGGAAAGCCTACAGCAGCAGCAACCGCTGACGGAACATTGGAAGCAACTGGTTAGCGAATTCCAGCACACGCTGGATGCGCTTGACAGCGTGATTGCCTCGCGGCTGATGCAGTTGGCGCTGACGGCAGCCAAACAGGTGATTGGTCAACCCCCAGTCTGCGATGGTACCGCCCTGCTGGCTCAGATCCAGCAGTTAATTCAGCAGGAGCCGATGTTCAGCGGCAAACCTCAGTTGCGCGTTCATCCGGATGATTATGAACGGGTTGAATTGCAGCTCGGTGTCACCCTCAACCTGCACGGTTGGCGGCTGCTGGCGGATGGACAACTGCATCCCGGTGGCTGCAAAGTCAGTGCAGAGGAAGGCGATCTCGATGCCAGTCTGGCCACACGTTGGCACGAACTGTGCCGCCTTGCTGCACCGGGAGAGCTCTGATGACAGTCCGTCTTGGCCGCTGGTTGAGTTCGCTCGATAGTCTGGAGAAGCGCATTTCACGCACGCCGACAGTGCGCCGTTATGGTCGCCTGACCCGGGCGACCGGGCTGGTGCTTGAGGCGACCGGACTGCAACTTCCGCTAGGGGCGACCTGCCTGATCGAACGCCATGATGCCGGTGAAGTGCAAGAAGTAGAAAGCGAAGTTGTCGGTTTTAATGGCCAACGGCTGTACCTGATGCCATTGGAAGAAGTTGACGGCATCGTGCCCGGTGCCCGTGTTTATGCCCGTGTTGCTCCAGAAGGACAAAGCGCCAGCAAACAGCTACCTCTTGGCCCCGCCCTGTTAGGCCGGGTATTGGACGGCAGCGCCAAACCACTTGACGGCCTGCCCTCGCCGGAAACCGGTTATCGCGCACCGCTGATCACCGCCCCGTTCAACCCGCTACAGCGCACACCGATTGAACAGGTGCTTGATGTTGGTGTACGCACCATCAACGGGCTGCTGACCGTCGGTCGTGGTCAGCGTATGGGACTGTTCGCCGGTTCAGGCGTCGGTAAAAGCGTGTTGCTCGGCATGATGGCACGTTATACCCAGGCAGACGTGATTGTGGTCGGGTTGATCGGCGAACGCGGCCGCGAAGTGAAAGACTTTATTGAAAATATCCTGGGTACTGAGGGACGCGCGCGCTCGGTGGTGATCGCCGCCCCTGCCGATGTCTCCCCCCTGCTGCGTATGCAAGGCGCGGCCTATGCCACCCGTATCGCGGAGGATTTCCGCGATCGCGGCCAACATGTGCTGCTGATTATGGATTCCCTCACCCGTTACGCCATGGCACAGCGTGAAATCGCTCTGGCAATCGGCGAGCCGCCAGCCACCAAGGGTTACCCACCCTCGGTATTCGCCAAGCTGCCAGCACTGGTGGAACGAGCCGGTAACGGCATCAGCGGTGGTGGCTCAATCACCGCTTTCTATACTGTCTTAACCGAAGGCGACGACCAGCAAGACCCGATTGCCGACTCGGCCCGCGCCATCCTTGATGGCCATGTGGTGCTTTCTCGCCGTCTGGCTGAGGCTGGCCATTATCCGGCCATCGATATTGAAGCCTCGATCAGCCGTGCCATGACCTCATTGATTGATGAGGAGCATTACCGACGGGTACGTAATTTTAAGCAGATGCTGGCCAGCTATCAGCGCAATCGCGATCTGATTAGCGTGGGAGCTTATGCTGCAGGCAGCGATCCGCTGCTGGACAAAGCAATAAAGCTGTATCCGCAGATGGAAGCCTATCTGCAGCAAGGCATCTTTGAGCGTAGCGGCTATGACGAGGCCTGCCAGCAATTGCAGCAACTGATTGTTTAACCATGGGACGTGAGCACGATGAAACCACAGTCACCGCTGATTATCCTGCGCAATCTGGCACAGGATGCCGTAGAACAGGCCGCACAGCAACTTGGCCAGTTACGCCAGGCTCAACAGGCAGCGGAACAACAGCTTTCCATGCTACTCAACTATCAGGATGAGTATCGGCAAAAGCTGAACAGTACCCTCTGTGAGGGCATGGGATCGGCCAGTTGGCAAAACTATCAGCAATTCATTGGCACGCTGGAACAGGCGATCTCTCAGCATCGGCAGCAATTGCTGCAATGTGGTGAAAAAGTGGACCGGGCGGTAAAGCTGTGGCAGGACAAACAGCAACGGCTTAACGCTTTTGAAACGCTCAACACCCGAGCCCGCAGCGCCGAACAGGTGTTGGAAAACAAACGCGACCAAAAACTGATGGATGAGTTTGCTCAACGCAGTTCACAAAGGAATCTAAATCCATGAATCTCAACGTTATCTCCGCTCTGTTGGCGACGGGCGATGGCAAGGTGGCGGATGAAGCCATGCTGTCGTTGGATGATACCGAGCTGTCTTCAAGCTTTGCTCAACTGCTTGGCGAACGCTTCATCCCTGATGGACACGTGAAAGGTAAGTTGGCCGCAACACCATTGCCGAACAGCGAGCCCCACGTGCCTGCGCTCAGTCGTCAACAACTCAACCAGTTACTGGCTTCATTTAGCGAGCGTGGTCAATTACTGACAAAACCCCACGATGTCGATGAGGTCACGGATAGTGCCCCCCTCCATGCAGCGAGCGACGATGAAAAGCCATTGCAACCACTGACTGACGTGGATCCCGCCACGTTGCAGGCGCTGTTTGCCATGTTACCCGGCACCAGCGCGCAACCCTTACCCGAGGATAACCGGGTGGTAGCCGGGGAACAGCCCGGGGATGAAGCGGCTTTGGTTCCGACGTCATCCCTGCTGGCAACCCTGGGCGAAAACGCCGATCAGCCAACGCCTCACCTCACGGGACAGCAACATCAGCCTAAGGCAGAAGACAAACCGACCTTAGCCGCCAAAACGGATACCTCTGCCATGTTGCCCGCGTCCGCAGAAACCCACCGGGACAACGGGACGGCCTCACTGAAACTGGCTGGCGAACCGGTGCAGGCCTCATCGGCGATCCATCACGCGGCGCCCGTTCCGGTCTCCAGCCCAGCCACCACCACTCCGCCTGTCAGCGCAACGGTGAACGCCCCGGCTACTCCGCAGTTGAATGCCCAACTGGGGAGTCAGGAATGGCAACAGGCGCTGAGCCAGCAGGTACTGATGTTCCATCGCAACGGCCAACAGAGCGCTGAATTACGCCTGCACCCACAAGAGTTGGGGGCCTTGCAAATCACACTGAAACTTGACGACAACCAGGCGCAGTTGCATATCGCCTCGGCACATGGTCTGGTTCGCTCTGCGGTAGAAGCCGCGATCCCCCATCTACGGCACGCCCTGGCGGAAAGCGGCATCAATCTCGGCCAGAGCAGCGTTGGCAGCGAGTCTTTGCCACAGCCGCAACAGCAGCAAACCTCGCACAGTGGCGGTCAGCCTTCTTATCGTGAGCAGCACGGCAACGCCCAAGCCGATGTTGACATCGTCAGCGCGCCTGCTGCGCTGCAAAACATGGCGCGCGCAGTCGACGGCGTTGATATTTTCGCCTGACGGCACGCAAACGCCCAAGCTGACACGCTTTTCCCCGCCTATTCTGGCTATTGTGAGCCGGAATAAGCGGGATAATGTACTTACATCTAATGCGTGCGGTTTATACCCGTCGCCTTTCAAACTGCAGCGTTGTCAGCTGCACGCATCCTTATCACGCACGCAAGTCTGTGCCTGGGGATGAGTGAGCCGGTATCTGGCGGCAATTTGAAATTCATCGGGTATAGCGCGCTGAGAACAGGAATTTGGTTTAGTAATGTCTCAGAACTCCCTTCCAACGACAGCAAAAAAACGTCCGATATTGGTGATCCTGTTGGTGCTGATCACCCTCGGGGCGTGCAGTGCTGCAGGCTACATCTGGTGGCAGATGCAGCAGAACAAAGACGGCAAGCCGACGGCCACGGCGAAAGAGCAGCCGCCGGCGGCGCCGGTGTTTATGCCGCTTGATACTTTTACCGTCAATCTGGTGACGCCGGATAATGACCCTGAGCGTGTGCTGTATATCGGTCTGACGCTGCGCCTGCCTGATGAAGCCACGCGCCGCCAACTGAACGATTTCCTGCCGGAGGTGCGTAGCCGTTTGCTTATGCTGCTTTCACGGCAGGAAGCGGGCCAATTGGCGAGCGAACAAGGGAAACAGCAACTGGTGGCAGAGATTAAAGATGTGCTTAGCACGCCGCTGGTTAAGGGACAACCGAAGCAAGTGGTCAGCGATGTGCTGTTCACCGCCTTCATACTGCGGTAATTATTCATGGGCGACAGTATCCTTTCACAGGCAGAGATCGACGCATTGCTCAACGGCGACAGCGCAGGCGATGAGCCCGCCGCCGTCATCGGCAATGAAAGCGATGTCAAACCTTACGACCCCACGACCCAGCGCCGCGTGGTCCGTGAGCGCCTGCAAGCACTGGAAATCATTAATGAGCGTTTCGCACGCCAGTTCCGCATGGGGCTGTTCAATCTGTTGCGACGCAGTCCGGATATTACCGTCGGGCCGATCAAGATCCAGCCTTACCATGAGTTTGCCCGCAACCTGCCGGTGCCAACCAACCTGAACCTGGTACATCTGAACCCGCTGCGCGGCACGGCACTGTTTGTGTTCGCGCCCAGCCTGGTGTTTATCGCCGTGGATAACCTGTTCGGTGGCGACGGTCGTTTCCCGACCAAGGTAGAAGGCCGTGAGTTTACCCCGACAGAACAACGGGTGATCAAACGCATGCTGCGCCTGGCGCTGGATGCCTACGGTGATGCCTGGAGTGCCATCTACAAAATCGACGTGGAATATGTCCGCGCGGAGATGCAGGTCAAATTTACCAACATCACCACCTCGCCAAACGACATTGTGGTCACGACTCCCTTCCAGGTGGAGATCGGTGCCTTGAGTGGCGAGTTCAATATCTGTATTCCGTTCGCCATGATCGAACCTCTGCGTGAACTGCTGACCAATCCGCCGTTGGAAAACTCGCGGCAGGAAGACAGCCATTGGCGGGAAACGCTGGTGAAACAGGTGCAGCACTCCGAGTTGGAGCTGATTGCCAACTTTGTCGACATCCCGATGCGTCTGTCAAAAGTACTGAAACTGCAGCCGGGAGATGTGTTACCGATTGATAAACCGGAACGTCTGATCGCCCATGTAGACGGCGTGCCGGTACTGACCAGTCAATACGGCACGTTGAACGGGCAGTACGCCCTGCGTGTTGAACATTTGATTAACCCTATTTTGAATGCTCTGAGTGAGGAACAGCCCAATGAGTGATCCTAAACAACCGTCTGGCGAAGAGAAGGGATCCGTAGACGATCTGTGGGCTGATGCGTTTAACGAGCAACAGGCCACAGAGAAATCTGCCGCCACCACCGAAGGCGTCTTCAAGTCGCTGGAGGCTCAGGACTCGCTCGGCAGCCTACAGGATATCGACCTGATCCTGGACATTCCGGTCAAACTGACCGTGGAACTGGGCCGCACCAAGATGACCATCAAGGAACTGCTGCGCCTTTCACAAGGATCGGTGGTCGCACTGGATGGCCTGGCGGGAGAACCGCTGGATATCCTGATCAACGGTTATCTGATTGCCCAGGGCGAAGTCGTGGTGGTGGCCGATAAGTTCGGCGTACGTATCACCGATATCATTACGCCTTCCGAACGTATGCGTCGCCTGAGCCGCTGATGAACCCACATACCGCCGTGCAGACACAAAGTATTCAACAGCAGCCTGCCGCGGCGCTGCCTACCGGCTCGGTACTGATGCAGGTCAGCAGCGCACTCGGCGGTATCCTGCTGCTGATCCTGTTCGCGGGCTGGCTGTTTCGCCGTTTGGGTTTTGCCCCCCAGGCGCGGGGCAACACTAAACTGCTTAACCTGCGCGCCAGTTGCCAAGTGGGGCAACGCGAACGCGTGGTGGTGGTCGAAGTGGATAACACCTGGTTGGTACTCGGCGTAACCGCCCAACAGATCACCCCACTGCATACCCTGCCGGCACCGCCAGCAGCGGAAGGTTCGGCAGAAAAGTCCTCACCGGCGGATTTCCGTCAACTGATGCAAAACGTTTTGCAACGTCCAGGTAAATCGGCATGATTCCCCTTGTTTACCGCCGGGTCATCCTCCCGCTGCTTTCTGTTAGCCTGCTGCTATTGAGCCCGGCCGCCTTGGCACAGCTTCCGGGTCTGATTAGTCAACCACTGGCTAACGGTGGCCAAAGTTGGTCATTACCGGTACAGACGCTGGTGCTGCTGACCTCACTCAGCTTCCTGCCAGCGATGTTGCTGATGATGACCAGCTTCACCCGCATCATCATCGTCCTGGGGTTGCTGCGTAATGCCCTTGGCACGCCTTCGGCACCGCCGAATCAGGTGATGCTGGGGCTGGCGCTGTTCCTGACCTTCTTCATCATGTCGCCCGTCTTCGATAAGGTGTACCAGGAGGCTTATCTGCCGTTCAGCGAGGACAAGATCGGCATGGACGTCGCGATAGATAAGGGGTCGCAACCGTTGCGCGAATTTATGCTGCGCCAAACGCGACAATCCGATCTGGCGCTCTATGCCAGGCTGGCCAACGTGTCGGCACTGGACGGGCCTGAGGCGGTACCGATGCGTATCCTGCTACCGGCCTATGTCACCAGTGAATTGAAAACGGCCTTTCAGATTGGCTTCACGGTATTTATCCCGTTCCTGATTATCGATCTGGTGGTTGCCAGCGTGCTGATGGCGCTGGGGATGATGATGGTGCCCCCGGCCACCATTTCGCTACCTTTCAAACTGATGCTGTTTGTGCTGGTCGATGGCTGGCAGTTGCTGCTGGGATCGCTGGCGCAAAGTTTTTATAGCTAGGCCGACAATCGCCCTCTACCCTATTGGAGAACAGAGATGACACCTGAATCGGTAATGGCGCTGGGGACGGAAGCGATGAAAGTGGCGCTGGCGCTGGCCGCCCCACTGCTGCTCGCCGCCCTGTTCAGCGGCCTGATCGTCAGTCTGTTGCAGGCCGCGACACAGATTAACGAAATGACGCTCTCCTTCATTCCCAAAATTCTGTCCGTGGTTGCGACCATCATTGTTGCCGGGCCCTGGATGCTGAATCTGCTGCTCGATTACATGCGCATGCTGTTCAGCAACCTGCCCAACCTGATTGGCTAACCATGCTGACTTTCGACAGCGCCCAACTCAGCGTCTGGCTGAGCCAGTTTTTCTGGCCGTTACTGCGCGTGTTGGCGCTGCTGAGCACCGCCCCGCTGTTCAGCGAAAAACAGGTGAGTAAACGCGTGAAAATCGGTCTGGGCGGCTTAATCGTGTTTCTGATTGCCCCAGCGCTGCCTACCAGTAATATTCCTCTGTTTTCCGTCAGCGGCCTGTGGCTCGCCATCCAGCAGATCCTGATAGGCGTAGCCATTGGTTTAACCATGCAATTCGCCTTTGCTGCCGTGCGCCTGGCCGGGGAAGTGATTGGCATGCAGATGGGGCTTTCGTTCGCCACCTTCTTCGACCCTTCCGGTGGGCCAAACACACCGATTCTGGCGCGCTTGCTGAACCTGCTGGCCATGTTGCTTTTCCTCAGCTTTGATGGCCATTTGTGGTTGATTTCCCTGCTGGCCGACAGTTTTCATACCTTGCCCATCCAGGCAACGCCGCTCAACGGTAACGGCTTCCTGGCGCTGACACAGGCGGGCTCGCTGATCTTTATTAACGGGATGATGCTGGCGTTACCTCTGATCTGTCTGCTGTTGACGCTGAACCTGGCGCTTGGCCTGCTCAACCGCGTCACCCCCCAGCTTTCGGTGTTTGTCATCGGTTTCCCGGTCACCATGACCATCGGTATTCTGACCATTGGCCTGATGATGCCCATGCTGGCGCCGTTCTGTGAGCACCTGTTTGGCGAGTTTTTCGATCGCCTTGCTGCGGTCATCAGCGGCATGACGTTTTAGCGAGTCAATAGCCCAAGGCCGTACTGCCCCCATAGGGTTATCCCACAGGTGACAATTTATTGCTTTGTTAACACGGGATTTCTTGTTATTGAACACAAAAAAGTGCGTATAAGTTTGTTATTCTCCCCCCTCTGACGACCGCTTTTGATGATGCAAATCTGCTTCTGCACAGCGAGCCATACCATCCGCGAATCAACCGCACCGTTTCTCTCAAACCAAGGAGACGTCATGTCAAAACAGTCGTGGTTGCGACACACACTAATAACCACAGCGCTTCTCGGTATCCTTTCAACTCCGCTTTACGTCAACGCGCGTACCCTGCAACTGGCTATTGGTGATGAACCGACGGAAGGGTTCGATCCGATGTTGGGCTGGAGCCATGGCAGCTACCTGTTGTTGCACAGCCCATTGCTCAAGCAGAATGAAGACCTGTCCTGGAGTCACCTGCTGCTCAGTCAATATCAAACCAGTGAAGATGGGAAAACCTGGACGTTGACGTTAAAGCCGGATCTGAAATTCTCTGATGGCTCATCGCTGACGGCCAAGGACGTGGTATATACCTACAACCATGCGGCTGCCAGTGGCGGCAAAGTGGATATGGGTAACTTTGCCCAGGCAGAGGAAATCGACACGCATAACGTAAAAATTCAACTGAAGGCGCCGCAAAGTACATTCATCAACGTATTGGGCTCGCTGGGTATCGTCTCGGCGGATAAATACGATGCAAAATCCTATGCACAAAAACCGATTGGTGCCGGGCCTTATCGCCTGATCAGTTTCCAGCCTGGTCAGCAAATGATTGTTGAAGCCAACCCTTACTATGCCGGTCAGAAAAACGACTTTGACAGGCTGGTATTTGTCTTTCTCGATGAAGACAGTGCTTTTGCCGCCGCCCAAAGTGGACAGCTTGGTGTGGTACGTATTCCGCCATCAATGGCGGCGGGGCCGGTGAAGAACATGACGCTGTGGGTAAGACCCAGCGTGGAAAACCGAGGCATTGTCTTCCCTACGACTCCCGCAGGTAAAAAAGACGCTAACGGTTACCCGGTAGGCAACGATATAACCGCCGATGTTGCCATTCGCCGGGCGATCAATCTGGCTATTAATCGTCAGTTGCTGGCGGACCAGATCATGGAAGGCCATGCGATACCCGCCTATAGCGCCGTACAGGGATTGCCGTGGGACAGCCCGGCAGCCGCGTTCAAAGACGGTGATAGCGAAAAAGCAAAACAGCTATTAACACAGGCCGGCTGGATAGAAAACAGCCATGGCATCCGCGAAAAAAACGGCCTACCCGCCAAGCTCACCCTCTGGTACACCAGCGGCGATACCACCCGCCGCGATCTGGCCCAGGCGCTGCGCGCCATGCTCAAACCGATCGGCATTGAGCTTGACCTGCAATCAGGCAGTTGGGAAGCCGTAGAACGCCATATGCATGCCAACCCAACGCTGTTTGGCTGGGGCAGCCTGGATCCGATGGAGCTGTATCACCACTACAGCAGCCAAACTGCAGGCGTGGAATATTACAACCCGGGTTACTACCAAAACCCGGCGGTAGACAAGCACCTGCAACAGGCTTTGGATGCCCCCACCTGGCAGCAGGCGGTTCCTTACTGGCAACAGGTTGAATGGGATGGTACGACCGGCGTAGGCGTCAAAGGTGATGCGGCCTGGGCCTGGTTGCTGAATATTCAGCATACCTACCTGACCAACACCTGTGTCGATCTGGGTAAAGGCGCACCAGAAATTCACGGCTCCTGGTCGTTGCTCAATAGCCTCGACAGCTGGAAATGGACCTGCAAGTAATGCATAAGCTGTTACGCTTTGTACTGCGTCTGGTTTGCCTGCTGCTGGTGACAGCGGCGGGCACCTTTACCTTGTTGAGCTTTTCTCCGGTAGATCCGATCCGTGCCTATATCGGCAATGACCTGCTGCATGTCCCGCCGGAACAGTATCCGCTGATTGCTGCCCGTTGGGGATTGGATCTGCCTCTGTGGCAGCGCTTCCTGCACTGGTTCGGTCAACTGCTCCAAGGCGACCTGGGTTACTCGATGCTGTACAACACCCCGGTTTCTCAGGTGATTGGTGAACGTTTCGCTACCTCCTTTGCCCTGCTGCTCTCTGCCTGGCTGTTTTCCGGCCTTGTCGGGGTGCTGATGGGGCTCACCGCCGGGCGCTACCTTAACCGCTGGCCGGACCGCCTGATATCAACCCTCTCTTACCTGCTCGCCTCGTTGCCGACGTTCTGGATTGGTCTGTTGCTGCTTTCGCTTTTTGCCGTCAAGCTTAACTGGGCACCGGTTTGCTGCGCCTGGGAGCCCGGCAGCAGCGCAGAAAGCGCCAGTATTGGCAATAGATTACACCATCTGATCCTGCCTATGCTGGCTCTGGGTCTGCTGGGCGTCGGCAATATCAGCCTGCATACGCGTGCCAAGGTGGCGGAGGTAATGAACAGCGAATTTATCCGCTATGCGCGCGCACAGGGAGACCAGGGTTGGTCGTTAATCAATTTCCATATCCTGCGCCATGCCATTACTCCGGCACTTTGCCTGCAGTTTGCTTCGGTAGGCGAGTTACTCGGCGGATCGCTATTGGCGGAAAAAGTCTTCGCCTATCCCGGCCTGGGTCAAGCCACCATTGATGCCGGACTGCGTGGAGATATTCCATTACTGATGGGGATTGTCATGTTCTGTTGTGTTCTGGTGTTCTGCGGTAACAGCCTCGCCGATCTGTTGGTGAAGCAGCTTAATCGAGGAGCCGCACGACAATCATGACCTATAATCCAAACCGGGCGCTATGCCAGTTGCTGATCTCACTCGTTTTATTACTGCTGCTGGTGGCCTACGGCGGGTGGGTATCCGGCACCGATGTTGCGATCGATCTGCTGGCTCGCCGACAGCCCCCTTCTGCTGAATACTGGTTTGGCACCGACAGCCTGGGGCGCGATCTGTGGCTACGCTGTTTTCAAGGGATGACCACCAGCCTGCAAATTGGCCTGAGCGCAGCCTTTGTCAGTGGCCTTCTCGCCATGCTGGCGGCGGGGTTGAGCGCGATCGGTAAACCTCTGGATTATCTGATACGCGGCCTGATCGACTGTATGCTGGCCCTGCCGCACCTGCTGTTGCTGATATTGATCTGTTTTACGCTCGGCGGAGGAAAACAAGGCGTCATATTGGCAGTGGCACTCACCCACTGGCCCAAATTAGCGCTGATTCTGCGCGCAGAGATCCTGAGAATTCGCGAAACCGACTATGTCATGCTGTCGCATCGCCTGGGCAACAGCAGCTTTTATCGTTGGCGCCATCATCTGTTACCGTTACTGCTGCCCCAGTGGTTCGTCGGTACGTTATTGATGTTCCCTCATGCCGTGCTACATAGCGCTGCATTAAGTTTTATTGGCTTTGGCTTGGCGCCACATGATGCGTCATTAGGTTTATTGCTGGCAGATGCATTACGCTATCTGAGCAGTGGCGCCTGGTGGCTGGCACTGTTTCCTGGGTTGATACTGGTTGGCCTGGTACTGATTTTCGATCGGTTTGCCAGATCGCTACAACAAATGTGGCTGAGGATCGCCTGATGCTGAAGTTTGAGCAATTTTCTATTGAAGTCGCCCACTACCGTTGGCTCGGGCGAAAAACATGGCATCCATTGTTGAGCGATATCTCTCTGGAGGTACAGCCAGGGGAACTGGTCGCCCTGGTGGGCGGCAGCGGCGAGGGGAAAAGCCTGCTGTTACAGAGCGCTCTGGGGTTATTACCCGACAATATGCGCTTTCGCGGTCAGATAAGCCTCGACGGTAAAGTGCTGACGGCGCAGAGCCAAATCGAACAACGCGGCAAGACCTTGTGCTATGTTCCGCAAGGGGTGAGCGCATTAAATCCACTGATTAAGGTGGGATCGCAACTGACCCGAGCCGCCCAATTGAGCGGCGTCAAACTGCGATTGGAAGAGGTGGCATTACAGTTGCAAAGCTACAATCTGGCTCCCGGCCTGATGTATGACTTCCCTCGCAAACTGTCTGGCGGTATGGCAAAACGCGTACTTGCCAGTTGTGCAACCTTGACCCAGGCCCGCTATATTCTGGCAGATGAAGTCACCTCATGGCTGGATGACGAGCATGCCTGCCAGTTGTTGACGCACCTGAAGGCTAACTGCCAGCAGGGGCGAGGCATCTTGTGGGTTACGCACGATCTGGCGCTGGCAGCGCGTTTCGCTGACAAAATTGTCGTCCTGCACAAGGGAGGCGTGCATGAAACACTGACGGCTGAGGCACTGAAAAATAACGGCGGCAGCCCCTGGTTGCGTTTGCTTTGGGCCGCGCTGCCTGAGCAGGAGTTTATTGCCGGTACGCCAACGTCGTCGCAGGGAAAACACCATGCTTGATGTGCAAAAACTGACCATCATACAAGGAGAAAAGACCTTATGGCAGTCGGTATCCTTTAGGGTCTGCGCGGGTGAACGCCTGGGTATTTCAGCCCCTAGCGGGTTTGGTAAAACCACCCTTGGACGGGTGCTTGCGCAATGGCAATCAGCCACCGCCGGTAACATTACCCTGGCCGGGAAGCCGCTGCCCAAAAAAGGCTATTGTCCCATTCAACTGGTGCCACAGCATCCGGAACAAAGCTTTAACCCCTACCGCACCACCGGGCAAAGCCTGCGCGATGCCTGGAACCCTGATGCCGCATGGCTAGAACGCCTGGCCGTCAATCCGCTCTGGCTTGAACGGCGGCCAGATGAGCTTTCAGGCGGCGAGTTGGCACGTATTGCCCTGCTGCGTGCACTGGATCCCCGCACACGCTTTCTTATTGCCGATGAAGTTACCGCTCAATTGGATGCCTATGTCCAGGCGCAGATCTGGCAAACCCTGTTGGACATTGCCGTTCAACGTCCGCTCGGGTTGATCGTATTCAGCCACAACAAGGCGCTGCTGGAAAAAGTGTGCTCCAGAATCTGGCAACCTTAGCGCCTGCTCCTTTTCCCCTTAACGCGCTTATCCAGCCGAACAAACTGGCAACGAACGGGCTTTTTCAAGATAAAAAGTTGAAAAAAATCAATTAACCAGATTTACATTCAATTATTTTTATGGACTTGAATAATAAAATACCCACCTTAGAATGGCGTTACTCAATAAACCCCAGATTATAAAACACAGGTTAACGCGTCTTATTTTTCTGGGTTGTTTATTTAAAACTAAGCCACCAGAAAAATAAAATAACCGAGCCCAGCGGGCATGGGGAATTTATTTATCTCAATACCACAAGGAGCATAGGATGAAAGCGAAAACCAACAGGAAAGCACGTAGAGCCTTGGGCATGGCACACTGGGAAAGCAACCGTTTTAAAATCGTGTTGTCCTCCTCAGTTACCGGGGAAAATTGGACCGTCGTCAAAAAGAAAAAATAACAGGTGACTCTGCAACCTTCACCGGAAATATAAAATCAACTTACCGCGCCTGAATATCCTGCCGTTTCCCGACGTTAAATCAGGCCGATATTTGTGTAACCTCGGAATAATTCGAGTGTCATGACAAAACGCAATGCGTAAAAAAAAAGGTACGGCGCTCCCAACCTTAGTGGGAAAAAGAGCGCTGTACCAAACAAGCGTGTCCGGTTTAAAGAATCGGTGAGTCGTGTCAGCTGTCACCGCTTCTCGACACGCTTAATGCTGTCCCCCCTGCTGTGCAGAGGAAGTGAGGCGATTAGCGGTTCATCTGGAACAGAGACATGCCTTGCATATCGCTGAAGGTCTTATAGGATGCCTGCAGGGCTGCCTGTTGCATGAAATAGGATGAGATTGCCTCCACCACGTCCACATTAACCAATGCGCTCAGTTGGTCCTGATGATAGGTATTGTTTTCTATCCCGATGCTGTCCAACACGTCCAGTTCCTGCAGTTGGGTGCCCAGTACCGCATTGGTGCTCAACACATTGTTATAGCTGTTATCCAGACCGCGAGATGCCTTGTCCAACGCCGCCTGCACCTGCTCACGGGTCGCTTCATCAGCCCCCTGCAGAGGGGTTTTCAAGGCATCTATCGCCATATCGATACTCTTGAAAACGTTTGTTTCTGAAGGGCTGCCATCCGGCTCAGGTTTAGCATTGCTGGTCAATGACATAAAGATGGAGCTGCCGGTATGCCCGACGACCATGGTACGGTTGGCATCCACTTTCTGGTCGATGGCCGAGCTGCTGCCCTGATACACCACCGTTCCACCCTGTTCGACAAACGGCGGTTTATCGTTGGCAAAGCCAGCAAAGATATAGCGCCCATTGCCGTCAGTGCTGTTGGCCTGGCTGAGCAATTGATCTTTCAGCCCCTGTAACTGGGTCGCCAGCGAATCACGATCGTTATCGCTGAGGGTGCCGTCACCCGCGTTGACGATCAGCGTTTTCATGTCCTTAATGCCATCCGCCGCACTGCGCAACACGGTTTCTTCCATCGAGATACTCTGACGGGCGAAGGTTCTGGCTAAGGCATACTGGCTGTTCTCCGATATCGCCTGTGAGACCATTACCGCCTGCGACGCCGCTAACGGATCATCAGACGGATAAAGCACGCGCTTACCGCTGGAAAGTTGCTGGCCGGACTGCATCCACAGCGATTGGTTTTGGGTGACCCCCGACAGATTCTGTTGGTAGATCATACTGGTGCTCATACGCATGGCGTGGGTTCCTCAATATGAACGTCCAAGGCCGCTCCGGCCGCCTTGGCAAAATAAAAATCAACGAATGTTCAGCAACGCATCAAACAGGGTGGAGGCGGTCTGAATGACCTGTGCATTCGCCATGTAATACTGTTGGAAACGTAACAGTTCGCCATACTCTTCATCCAGGTTGACCCCGGAAATAGACTGCTGCTGGGTTTGCAACTGAGTGACGATATTGTTTTGTGAGGTGCTGTTGACTTTCGCCGTCGCGGTCTGGTTACCCACAGCGCTCACCAACCCGGCATAGGCGCCGCTCAGGGTCGCTTTCCCCTCAACAACCTTGACGTTTTGCAGGTCGAGCAGTTTTTTGGCATTGTCGTTATCACCTTTGCCGCCGTCTTCCGCTCCGGCAGCGGCCAGCTTGGCCGAATCACCGATCGCGACCTTCAGACTCCCGGCAACGTCACTGACTGGCTTGATGGTGAAGCTGTCGTTGGTTTGCGGGTTGCCCTGAATGCCCACTTCCAGACCGTCAAAACTCAGTGTCGGATTACCATTGGCATCGGTTCCTGCGGTCGCGGGCACTCTGGCATTGTCGGAAAGGCGAGTCACCTGCCAGTTGCTCCCATCAAACTCCATGCGATAGTCACTGGCTTTTACTTTGCTGGTATCGGTAAAAGAGACCGATAAAGAAGCATCCCCGGTGTTGTTGCTATTACTGATTGCATGACCTCCCGAGAAGCTGAAAAAGTCTTCACCGGGATCGCCATTAATGTCAAAGCCTTGACGGTGCTGCTGGTTAAAGCTGTCCGCCAGCGCCAGCGCCAATTGACCCAGTTGGTTACGGGCGCTGTCCAGCGATTCACTGCGGAATTTCAATACGCCGCTGACGCTACCGCTGGTGATCTGGCTTTCCGGAATTTCGCTGGTGCCATTGCCGCGGTTGTAACCCAGCGTCAGGCGTGAAGGATCCTTGCTGGAAGGCACGGCTTCTACCTGATAGGACGTGCTGCCCTGCACCAGCGTCAACCCATTGGCAAAGCTGACGGTGTAGGCATCGCCATCCTGCTGCGTCACCTGAACCCCGACGATTTTATTCAGCTCGGTCACCAATTGATCGCGCTGATCCAACAACGCATTCGGCTCACTGCCGCCGCTGCTGGCACGCATCTGGGTGATTTCATCGTTCAGTCTGGCAATTTGCTGACTGTAGTTGTTGATTTGGGTGGCACTTTCGCTCAGTTGCTGGTTGACCCCAAGATCCATATCACGCAGATATTTATCGGCGTTGTTAAACTGATTAACCAAGCCATTGGCGGTGCCCAGCACGGTCTGACGTGCAGCATCATCCCCCGCATTGCTGACCACATTCTGCAGATTTTTGAAAAAATCTTCGATACCGGTGGCCAGCGTATTGGTCTTGGAGGACAACAGGTTGTCGATCTGCGACACTTTTTCAAAGTAGGTATTTTGCGCCGCAGCCTGGCTCTGCGCCCCACGCAGTTGCGTCATGATGAACTGATTATATTCGCGGTTTACGCTGGTGACGGTCGCACCGTTACCGATAAAACCGTTCATGGTGCCGAGGCCACCGTTCTGCGCCAGGATGGCGGTCTGGCGGTTATACCCCGCCACGTTATAGTTGGAGATATTATTACTGACGGTACTGAGGGCCACCTGCGCCGCATTCAGGCCACTCATCGCGGTATTGATTAAACTGTTGGACATAGGGGTTCCTTATGCTGCGGTGCCATTGGCCCACAGGATTCAATTATTCTGCCGGGCGTTACCACCCTGCCTGCTTGAGTTATCGGTCATCAGGGAAAAAACTTGAGGGAAAATTAAGGAAACTTGAATGCTTTTCCCCCTCATCCCGCTCCCCCCCAACAGGGACGGGAGCGGGAAAAGAAACCATTCAGAACAGGTCTTTCAGATCGTGGGTATAGGCTTTTGCTACCTGCTCCCCTGCGTTTTTCATTTGTTGAATAACGCTGACCAGCTTTTTGGCATACTGTGGGTCGGTGGCATAGCCTGCCTGCTGCAAAGCCTGTGCCGCCTGCTCTGGGGTGCGGGCTGCCGCCACGTCGGCATAGCGCGGGTTTTTGGTCAGCAACCTGGCGTAATCCCCCAACGCCTCCATGTACGAGCCATAGACACGGAAGCGGGCTTTGATCTTCTTCGCCGTCCCCTGCTCAAATTCGGTCGTGGTGATTTCCGTCACCGGGCCATCCCAATTGCTGCCTGCCTTGATACCGAACAGGTTGTAGCTCGGAGAACCATCCGCAGCGGGGATTTCCCGTTGCCCCCAGCCGGATTCCAGCGCGGCCTGTGCCACAATCAGCTGATGCGGAATACCGCTCTGCTGGCTGACCACCCGTGCCGGGATCGACAAGCGCGCCACAAAGTTACCATTGCTCAGTGGCATCGGCGTTACCGGTGGCGCTTTCGGCACCGCACGGCGAACCATCTGCTCCAGCGCCGGGTTCGGCAGGGTCTGTAACACGTCGTTATCCAGCGCCATTGGCACTGTCCCTGCGCTTTCACTCGGCCTGGCGCCTCCGCCGGAGAGCTGCGTAACCATCATGTCCGCCAGCCCTAACCCCTTTTGCGACATCTGCTGGGCAATCTGCTGGTCGTACATCGAGGTATACAGCCGCGTCTGATCGCTGCTCAATACGCCATCCTGAGGCAACGCCGCACGCATGCTTTTGAGCATCATCTGCACGAACATCCCTTCGACCTGCTGAGCCACCTGCTTGAGGTTCCCCTGAGGATCGGCGGCGGCATCACGCTTCAAACCGTTCAACGCCTGGGCATCATAGGCCGCGCCCGACATGGCCATCAGATCGCTACTCATCAGATGATTTCCAACTTGGCCCGCAGGCAGCCTGCACTCTGCATCGCCTGCAGGATCGACATCAGGTCGATCGGCGTTGCCCCTAACGCATTCAACGCCCGAACCACATTATTGAGGTTGGCGCTGGCGTTCACTTTCTGCAGCGATCCGCCTTGCTGCTGCACAGAAATCTGGGTATTGGGAGTCACCACGGTCTGCCCGCCGCCGAACGGCGTATCCGGCTGACTGACAACATTCTGTCGGTCAACCACCACCGACAGATTGCCCTGGGCCACGGCGCAGGAATCAAGGACCACATCGCGATTCATCACGACCGAACCGGTGCGCGAGTTGATGATCACCTTCGCGTCCATCGTGCCGACGTTAATGCTGATATTCTGGATGTCCGCCAGAAAACGTACCTGAGAGCTATTGCCACGCGGTACCAGTACCTGGACGGTACGGGCATCAAGTGGCGATGCCGTCCCCCCGCCACGCTGGCGATTGATGGCATCGCTGATCTGTTGTGCCAGGGTAAAATCATCATCGTTCAATTGCAGATTGATCACCCCTTCCTGGCCAAAAGTGGTGGGCAGTTCCCGTTCGATTGTCGCCCCGTTACTGATGCGCCCCCCCGCCAGCTGATTGACCTGCACGCTACTGCCTCCAGAGGCGGCACCGGCCCCCCCGACCAGCACGTTGCCCTGTGCCAGCGCGTAAACCTGGTTATCAACGCCTTTCAGTGGAGTCATCAACAAGGTGCCACCACGCAGGCTCTTGGCATTGCCCATTGAAGACACCACCACGTCGATATTCTGCCCGGCACGGGAAAATGGCGGTAACTTGGCGGTGACCATCACTGCCGCCACGTTTTTCAACTGCATGTTGGTGCCTGGGGGCACGGTGATCCCCAGTTGCGAAAGCATGTTACTTAAACTCTGGGTGGTAAATGGGGTCTGCATGGTCTGATCACCGGAACCGTCCAATCCCACCACCAGGCCATAGCCGATCAGCGCGTTGTCACGCACCCCCTGAACCGTGACCAAATCGCGGATGCGCTCCGCCCCTGCCGGCAGGCTCAGTAGACAAATCACCAACCCTGTGAGAATTCTGTTTAACATTGTGACCTCATTCGCCTTAGTCAAAAGGCGTTATTGTCGCAGGCAGTTTGGGCGTGGACAGGGTATGGGGCGTACACGCAGTCCGTGACGTTTCCGATCGCTGTCCAACCACAAAATGGCAAGTAAAATAGCCTGTACTCAAAACGGTGAAACATTTAAGAAGAAACGCTGCAACCAGCCCATGGTTTGCGCCTCGTTGATGTATCCATTGCCCACATACTCAATACGCGCATCCGCCACCTGGGTAGACGTGACCGAGTTGTTGCCACTGATGGTGCGCGGGTTAACCACGCCAGAGAAACGAATAAATTCGGTTCCCTGATTAATGGCGATCTGTTTTTCTCCCACCACGTGCAGGTTGCCGTTGGCCAGCACCTGATTGACCGTGACGGTAATGGTACCGCTGAAGGTGTTGTTGGCGTTGGCCCCCCCTTTCCCCCCGAAGGTGCTGTCACCGGAGATATCCATATCGGCACGGGCGTTCCCCAACAACCCGTCAAGATAGCGTGGCGAAGTGGCTACGCCGAACTTGCTGGCACCGTTGCGACTGGCATTGGCTGACGAGCTCTTGCTGGCACTGACGTTCTCTTGCAAAACGATGGTCAGGGTATCGCCGATATTGCGTGGACGGCGATCTTCAAACAGCGGCTGGTAACCATAGTTCATCGGCTGCGCCGCCTGGAAAATAGAGCCGTTCGGCATAGGGGCACCCGCCGGTGCGGGCTGCGCCGTGGTCGCCCCGTCAACCAAAGGTTTATGCGGAATGTAAGCGCAGCCGCCAAGTGCCAGCATCACCATTGCGACCAGGACCAGCTTGCCCTGCTGCGGCACTGCGGCCGTTAAATATGTGGTTACCACGGGTATCGCCTTTGTTGCTCTCAAAAGGGTGAGGGGCGCAGCACGTTGCGCCCGTCAATTACAGTTGCGTCAGTTTCTGCAGCATCTGATCGGAGGTCGATACCGCTTTGCTGTTGATTTCATAGGCGCGCTGGGTCTGGATCATGTTGACCAACTCTTCCGCCACGTTAACGTTGGAGGTTTCAACATAGCCCTGATACAGCAGGCCCGCGCCGTTCAAGCCTGGGGTACTCTCATTCGGCGCACCGGAGCTTTCCGTTTCCTGGTACAGGTTTTCGCCGATACTCTCCAGGCCGCTGTCATTGATAAAGGTGGTCAGGGTCAGTTGGCCAACCTGTTGCGCCGCCGTCTGGCCTTGCTGCGTCACGCTGACGATGCCATCACGGCCCACGGTGAGGCTCAGGGCGTTGGCCGGGATGGTGATTGCGGGCTGCACCTGAAAACCGCTGGCGGTAACCAACTGGCCATTCTGATCGATCTGGAACGAGCCATCGCGGGTATACGCCTGGCTGCCATCAGGCAGCATGACCTGAAAGAAGCCCTGCCCTTTGATCGCCACATCTTTGCTGTTATTGGTCTGTGACAGATTGCCCTGGCTGTGGATCCGCTCGGTGGCAACCGGACGCACCCCGGTACCAATCTGCAGCCCCGAAGGCAACGTAGTCTGTTCGGAAGATTGAGCTCCCGGCTGGCGCATGGTTTGGTACAACAGATCTTCAAATACTGCGCGCTGGCGTTTAAAGCCGTTGGTACTGACGTTCGCCAGGTTGTTGGCGATGACGTCCATGTTGGTCTGTTGCGCGTCCAGACCCGTTTTGGCAATCCATAAGGATGGGATCATGATTTACTCCTTTGTACACGTCATCCTTCAAGCAGCCTCTCGCTTGGCAACTTTCGCGCCCTGAGTGACACTGTGGATCTATGCCCAGGGACCGTTCAGTTGCCACCTTAGCGACGACCTGAAGGATTCTGTGTATACACTCAGCTCATCGACAGTAATGAGTTGGCACGCTGTTCGTTTTCATCCACGCTGTGGATGACCTTCATTTGCATTTCGAACCGGCGGGCGTTGGCGATCATATCGACCATCGTCTCCATCGGTTTGACGTTGCTGCCTTCCAGCACGCCGGGCATGACCCGCACATCAGGGTCATTCGGCAACTGGTTACCACGCTGTTGTTGAGCCGCCGCCGTCAGATGGAACAGGCCGTCATCACCGCGCACCACTTCGCGCGCATCGGCCTTCACCAGCTTCAAACGGCCAATCTGCGCAATGGTGTTCGGAGGATCGCCCGGATTGAGTGCCGAAATGGTGCCATCCGCGGCCAGCGTAATCTCTGCCTGCGGTGGAACCTCGATCGGCCCCCCGTCCCCTATCAACGGCATCCCCTGCACCATCAGTTGCCCGGTGGAGGAGATCTGAATACTGCCGTTGCGGCTATACGCCTCGCTGCCATCCGGCAGGCCGATCGCCAGGAAACCATCCTGCTGGAGCGCAACATCCAATGGCCGCCCGGTATAATTCAGCGGCCCTTGGCTCATATCCGCCCCAGGAGTAGAAGCGGTTACCAGCGTACGCGTCAGCATGCTTGGCCCATCAACCGGCACCGCACGCAGTGCCGAAAGCTGAGCACGGAACCCCGGTGTCGAGGCGTTAGCCAGGTTATTGGCCGTTACCGACTGCTGTTCCAGCGTTTGCCGGGCAGCGCCCATCGCGGTATAAATCGCGTGATCCATGAATCAATCCTATTAGCGCAGGCTGACCAATGTTTGCAGGATAGAATCCTGGGTTTTGATGGTCTGCGCATTCGACTGGTAGTTACGTTGCGCGACGATCATGTTTACCAACTCCTGACTCAGGTCAACGTTGGAGGCCTCTAACGCGCCGCTGGTCAGGGTGCCAAAGCCGCCGCCGCCAGCCAGACCCACACGTGGCTGACCTGAAGCACCGGTTTCTTTCCACACGTTGTCACCCTGGGATTCCAGCCCTTCCGGGTTGGAGAAGTTGGTCAGCACGATCTGCCCCAGCAACTGGGTCTGTTGGTTGGAATACACCCCAACCAAGGTACCGTCCTTATTGATCTGGAAGCCTTTGTACTCCCCGGTGGCATAACCATCCTGGGTGATCTTGCTGGCTGAGTCGCTGCCGACGTTCTGTTGCAGACTACCGGCAAAACTCAGGTTAAAGGTTTGGGCCGGTGCCCCATCTTTGGCTGACATTGGCACCACCAGATTGAACGGCGTGGCGCTGGGTGCCCCGTTAGCATCCAGCGTGTCGGTTAATGCACCGCTGGTGTTAAAGTTCAGACTACCGGCTTTATCAGCAGGCGCACCGGTCACGCTGCCGTCCTGGGTGTAAACGTCCCATTTGTTATCCGCCGTTTTAACAAAGTAGGCGTTGATGTTATGCGCATTGCCCAGGGAGTCGTAAGTGGTGATGGTGTTGACGTAATTGTACGAGTCAGTCTTGCTAGGATCGAACGGTTGAACATCCGGCACCTGATGGGTCGACTTCAGGTTGGTCACCATATTGCCGGACGTGGTGGATTTGGCGTTCATCATGCCTTCCGGAATGCTCAGCGGAACCGGATCGGCCCCTTGCTGAATGGTTGGCGGCGTGCCGCCCGCCGGGTAGCCGGTCAGGCTTAAGCCCTGCATGTTGGTGATGTTGCGGTTTTCGTCCATTTTGAACTGGCCGTTACGGGTGTAGAAGATACCGCCATCGGCGTCCTGCATACGGAAAAAGCCATTCTGACTGATGGCGATGTCCAGTGAACGGTTGGTGCTGGTCGTGGTGCCGCCATTGAAATTCTGGGTGATGCCTGCCACTTTCACCCCTAAGCCGACCTGGGAACCAGCAAACATATCCGCAAAGGAAACGCTGCCGGATTTAAAACCATAGGTGGCGGAGTTGGCAATATTGTTACCGATCACATCCAGGTTGGTAGCTGCAGCATTCAAGCCGCTGACTGCCTGAGAAAAGGCCATGTTATTCTCCGAATAAGTTCATATAAAATAACGTCTTCAGGATCGCCTTGACGATCCGTTGCCGACAGGGTGAATCATTGCGTGCTTTCAGGTTCTTCCGGTGTTTCCGGGGTTTCTGGCGCGGCGGAAACGGTCGGTTTGGACAAGATCAGGCGCACATCATCCAGCGTCGCGGTACCTGCAATCCCCAGATCCAGTTTTGCGCCATCCGTGCCACGCGTAACGCCATTGACCATGGCAAAGCGCAGCGGTTGCGCCACCAGTTGCTCCCCGCCATTCTTGGCGTTGATCGCCACGGTGTAGGAACCATCGGGGGCGTTAGTGCCATCCTCCAGTGAACCGTCCCAGGAGAAGGAGTGCACACCGGCGGTCAACCCACCGATCTCAATGGTACGCACCACTTTGCCCGTGGCGTCGCTGATGGTGGCGGTAACCGCATCGGCCGTGCGCTCCAGCTCGATACCAAATGGCGTGGTGCTGACCTTGCCCCCTTCATTACCCACCAGGATCTCGTTCCCTGGCACCATCACACCATGACCGATCAATGTGCTGGCCTGGATTGACTGGTTGCCGTTGATCTGGCCGGAAATCGCGCCGAGGGTGGTATTGAGTTTCTCAATCCCGCTCACGGTGTTGATCTGCGCCAACTGGGTGGTCAGTTCGTTGTTCTGCATGGGATTGGTCGGGTCCTGGTTTTTCAACTGGGCCACCAGCAGCGTCAGGAAGCTGTTGTGAAGATCCTGACTGGTACTGTTGCTGCTGGCGTTGGCACCCGAAATGCTGTTGTCGAGCGATTCATTGGTTGTTGCGGCAATGGCCATAAAAACTCCGGTTATTGACCCAGCGTCAGGGTTTTCATCATCATGGATTTAGTGGTGTTCAACACTTCGACGTTGGCCTGATAGCTACGCGACGCCGAGATGGTATTGACCATTTCCCCGACCACATCGACGTTAGGCATACGCACATAACCTTTGGCATCCGCCAGTGGGTTACCGGGCTGATACACCAGCCGTTCCGGAGCCGGATCGTCAACCACCTGAGCAACACGCACCCCACCGGTGGATTGGCCCGGTGCCGCGGCAACCTGAAATACCACCTGTTTGGCCCGATAAGGCTGACCATCCGGGCCGGTGACACTGTCAGCATTCGCCATGTTGCTAGCGCTGACGTTCATACGCTGGGACTGTGCAGAAAGCGCAGAGCCGGAAATATCAAAAATATTCAGCAGCGACATCGCTGTTATCCTCCTTGCAGTACGGACATCATGCCTTTGATCTGACCGTTCAACAGGGTCAGATCTGTCTGATATTTCAGGCTGTTATCGGCGAAATTGGTGCGCTCACGATCCATATCCACGGTATTGCCGTCCATGGAGGGCTGATCGGGTACGCGGAACAGCAAATCCAGCGACGGCGGCTGCATATTCTGCGCCGGAATATGACGCGCTGAAGTCAGGTTCAGCGCAATACCGCTGCCACTGACACGCCCCTGCGCCATCACTTTATTCAGTTGGCTGGCGAAATCGATATCACGAGCCTGATAGCCCGGCGTGTCTGCATTGGCAATGTTGGCGGCCAGGATTTCCTGCCGCTGGGCGCGCAGGTTGAGCGCCTCCTGACCAAAACGCAGAGCAGCGTCCAATTTGTCGAGCATGCTCCCTCCGCGAGGTTAGAATTCGGAGCCGACAGCATAAACGCCCCTACTGCCAGCCGATCGTGAGAATAAGGGCAAAATGCGTCGCTATTTGTCTGCTTAGCCTGCGTGCGTAACGGTTACACTGGCTACCTGTCGTCATTACGTTTGTTGAGGGATAAAATGAAAGGAACCATGCTGCTGGCTGGCTTGCTGTTCAGCCTGAAGGTGCAGGCTGGCGATCTGGCGTCGCAGATCGATCGTTTCATCCAGGCACAATTTGCCAACAATACAAACGTAACCGAGGTCAACGTGCATGTGCGAACGCCGGAAAGCCAATGGCCGCAGTGTGACTTACCTCAGCTGTCACAGCCACAGAATGCCCGCCGTGGTGGCAACGTCAGCGTTTCTGTCCGTTGCGGTCAGGAGCGACGATTTATCCAGACGCAGGTGCAGGTTATTGGGCGCTATCTGGTGGCGGCTAGGGGGATCGGAGCGGGCAATAAAATCACCGCCGCCGATATCCAGTTGAAAACTGGCCGCCTGGATACCTTGCCACCCCGAACGCTGTCCGAAAGCAGCAAAGCGATTGGTGCCGTCAGCCTGCGCAATATCAGCCCCGGCCAACCGCTGGGCCTGGCTATGCTGCGACGGGCGTGGGTAATCAAAGCCGGGCAACCGGTGCAAGTGATGGCGCAAGGCGCAGGATTCAATATCAGCGGGGCGGGTAAGGCGATGAATAATGCGGCCGCTGAAGATAGCGTACGCGTGCGTATGGCAAGCGGGCAGATTGTTAGCGGCATTGCCAGTGACGATGGCACAATACGTATAACACTATAAAAAAATAAAGATTTGCCAAACCTTGCCGATAAGAAAACATAATGACACTTGATCGGCCACCAGGGCCACAGACAGAAAGCCCCCCCTGCCTTAGCAGTGGCGGCACAGATGGAGATTGAACATGAGTATCGATCGTACCCAGCGGCTACAACCCGTTCCAACGGTACAACCGCGTGACACATCGGCAGAAAGCGCGCTGCAAGGGCGTAAAAAAGTGCAGTCTGAAACAACCGTCAGCGGCACACAGGTAAAACTGAGCGATGCGCAGGCACGCCTGATGCAACCAGGCACACAGGATATCGACCTGAGCCGGGTAGAAACCATCAAACAGGCTATCCGCAACGGTGAATTGAAAATGGATACCGGCAAAATTGCTGACGCCCTGTTGCAAGACGTACAACGCGAAGCCTTTGGGCAACCAGGCGACGAGCAGGCTTAAGAATAAAAGGCGAGTAATGGACATGGAAAACCTGGCACAGCTGCTGGATAAACTACTGGATACCTTGAATGCGTTAGATAAGGTGCAAGCGGAAGAACACACCTTGCTGTGTTCGAGCACCTTGGCCGGTGTGGCCTTGCAACGCGTCACGGATACCAAAAGTCAGCTATTGGCCACGGTCAATTTTCTGGATAATCAGCGGTTGGCATCAGAAAAAGCGCATGACTGCCAGGCGCCTTACGATACCCATCCTGATTTGGCCACCCGTTGGCAGCAAGTACAACAGTTGAGCCTGCGACTGCGCGAACAAAATAACCAAAATGGCATGCTGCTCAATCACCATATTGAACACAATAAGCAAGCGTTGGCGGTCTTGAACAAACAGAACAAATCTTTGTATGGCCCGGATGGCCAGTCTCGCGCCGCAAGCTTGTTAGGGCGTAAGATC
Source organism: Serratia fonticola (assembly GCF_006715025.1). Classification (NCBI taxonomy): domain Bacteria; kingdom Pseudomonadati; phylum Pseudomonadota; class Gammaproteobacteria; order Enterobacterales; family Yersiniaceae; genus Serratia; species Serratia fonticola. The sequence continues at coordinate 2,585,263 of NZ_VFMK01000001.1, read as the reverse complement.
GGGGTTTGACCTTTCCGATGGCACGTTCCCCGGCTTACTCTTCCCTCGTGCTCACCCCCGATCGCCAAGATAGAAAGGGTACTCCGTCAGGATGAGGGAGGTCGAACTTGATTCACTCCTCCCCTTCAATCAACCACACCTTATTCGTAATTCACAATCACCTGATTGCTGAGCGCCCGTAAGGGGGGATTTAACGCGCCACGCGCCTGTACGTAATAAATGAAGTGAAACTCGCTGTCTGCGGGAAGCCCATTGAACGCATCGCTACGGCCACTGCCAGCACCGAGCGGCAGGCAACGCGAAGTGGTGCAAAGCTGAACCCTCAACCCCGCGGGTTCAGCTGACAACAATTGATAGCGCCAACTCACGCTGGTCACTTTCGCATTCGCTGCGGGGGGATTCGCTGCACGCAGGCCAGGAGAGGTGTCGCGCACCTCCCCCCTTTCCAGGGTGACGCCCTCGGCGTCAGCCACCCATGAACCTGACACTGCCGGCACCGCTAGCGGAATCAACAATAATAATAAAGGCAAACACCGCTTCATCAGGCTGCTCCAATGGTTGAGGTCATACGGATCTGCCGTTCATCATTGATTTCCAGATTCGATAGCACCACCAGTTGCGGCAATGTACGGCGCAGGAAACGGGCCAATAAAGCGCGTAATGCATGATTCACCAGCAGCACCGGTGGCGCACTGAGCATTTCCTGCCGCTGCAGCGCCTGTTTTGCCTGTTCGAGTAATCTGTCTGCCAGACCTGGTTCCAGACCACCGCCGCCCTGCAGGGCTTGTAACAGCAGGCGCTCCAGTGGCGTATCCAGGCCAATAACCTGGATCTCTCCGTTGCCGGGGAACCATTGCTGCGTGATGGCTCGGCCAAGGGCAACGCGCACTACGGTCGTCAGTTCATAAGGATCGCTTTGCGTCGGGGCATGTTCTGCCAACGTTTCAATAATGGTGCGCATATCGCGGATAGACACCCGCTCAGCCAGCAAATTCTGCAACACTTTGTGCAAGGTGGTCAGCGTGACGACCCCTGGCACGAAGTCTTCCGTCAGCTTTGGCATCTCCTGCGAGACACGATCCAACAACTGCTGAGTTTCCTGGCGCCCAAACAGCTCGCTGGCGAACTGACCAATCAGATGATTGAGATGAGTCGCTACCACCGTACTGGCTTCCACGACGGTAAACCCTTGGATCTGTGCCTGTTCACGCAAGGCACTGTCGATCCACACCGCTTCCAGGCCGAATGCCGGATCGACGGTTTTATCACCGCTCAACTCACCGACGGCATTTCCTGGATTAATCGCCAACCAGCGCCCCGGATGCGCCTCGCCGCTGCCGATTTCGACGCCTTTCATCAGAATGCGGTAACTGGCGGGTGACAGTTCAAGGTTGTCGCGGATATGCACTACCGGCGGCAAATATCCCATGTCCTGGGCGAATTTTTTACGGATACCGCGGATACGCCCCAACAGCTCGCCATTCTGTTGAAAATCCACCATCGGGATCAGACGGTAACCCACTTCCATCCCCAGGGGATCTTCCAGTTGAACGTCAGACCAGCTGGCCTCCACCACCTGTGGGTTTTCCTGCGTTATCGGCTGTTCTTTGGCTTTTGCGGGTTGCTGCTCACGCCCGCGCAGCCACCAGGCCAGCCCCAGCAAGGCAGCAGTAAACAACAGGAACACCAGATTTGGCATGCCGGGAACCAGTCCCAACAACCCGAGTACACCGGCACTCAGCACCATAACGCGCGGGTTGTTGAACAGTTGGCCCACCATCTGCTCACCCACGTCCTGATCGGTCGCCACACGGGTGACGATCACCCCTGCCGCCGTGGAAATCACCAGCGCCGGGATCTGGGCAACCAGCCCATCACCAATGGTCAGCAACGTATAGGTTTCCGCTGCGGTTCCCAGTTGCATACCGTGTTGGATCATCCCAACCAACAGTCCGCCCACGACGTTAAGCACCATGATCATCAGGCCCGCGACAGCATCCCCGCGGACAAACTTACTGGCACCGTCCATTGAACCGTAGAAATCAGCTTCCTGCGTCACTTCGGCGCGGCGTTTCTTGGCTTCATCTTCGCCAATCAAACCGGCGTTAAGATCGGCATCGATCGCCATCTGTTTGCCAGGCATACCGTCGAGGACAAAACGTGCGCCGACCTCGGCAATACGCCCCGCCCCCTTGGTGATCACCATAAAGTTGATCAACACCAGGATGATGAACACCACGATCCCGATTGCGAAGTTACCGCCTACCAGGAAATGGCCGAATGCTTCAACCACACGTCCTGCTGCCGCCGAGCCGGTATGGCCCTCCAGCAGAATAATGCGCGTCGAGGCCACGTTCAGCGACAGGCGCAACAGGGTGGAGAACAGCAAAATGGTCGGGAATGCGGCGAATTCCAGCGTTCGCTGGGTAAACATCGCCACCAGCAGCACCATGATCGACAGAGCTATGTTGAAGGTAAACAGCAAATCGAGAATGAATGCTGGCAACGGCAGCACCATCATCGACAGGATCATAATGATCAGTACCGGACCAGCCAGTACCTGCCACTGCGTATCTTTAAAATTACCCGGCAAACGAAGCAGGGAGGCCAAATTAGCCATCTGAGTTACTTTCTCCAGCAAAATCCAGTGCCTCTGGCACCGGTAAATGTTCAGGTTTTTTCGGGATCAGCCCCCCTTCGCGCTGCCAGCGTCGTAGCTGATAGACCCAGGCCAGAACCTCGGCCACGGCGGCATACAGGGTGGTGGGAATATGTTGGCCAATCTCACTGTGGCGGTACAATGCCCGCGCCAGCGGAGGGGCCTCCAGCGTGGGGATGCGATGCTGCTGACCCAGCTCACGGATACGTAAGGCAATCATCCCCGCCCCTTTCGCCAATACCCGTGGGGCGCTCATGTTTTTATCGTTGTACTGCAAAGCAACGGCATAATGTGTCGGGTTGGTGACGATCACGTCGGCCTTCGGCACATCCGACATCATCCTGCGGCGGGAAATGGCCCGCTGTTGCTGACGGATACGCCCCTTGACGTGCGGATCGCCTTCTTGCTGTTTGTGTTCATCGCGGATTTCCTGCTTGGTCATCTTCAATTTCTTGAAGTGACTCCAAAGCTGATAAAACACGTCGAAGGCCACCATCGGCACCAGCCCCAGCACGATCAGCATGCCGCAGAAGATCACCATCTGCAGCGCATCGTCCAGAGCATCCAGCGGTTGCTGTGTGACCAGATGGAGCATCGCCGCCCAGTTGTGCCACAGATAAAGCCCTGCCACCCATCCCACCAGGACGGCTTTCAGAATTGCTTTCAACAGTTCTGCCAACACCTGGGTGGAGAACATGCGCTTCAATCCGGAAATCGGATTCATGCGTTTCGCATCAAATTTGAGGGTAAAAGACACGCCCCCCAGTAACATCGGTGCAGCCAGCGCCACCAGAACCAATCCGGCCAGGAGCGGCAGCAAGGCCCACACCGCCTGGCGCAACAGCATGCCAAATTGGCGCAACATCTGTTTATCGTTGTTGACCATGCTGTGATCGAAGAGCAAACCTTCGGCCAGCATGCGTGACAGGTTTTGCGCGATATGGCTTCCGGCGACCCACAGGATCGACAACCCGGCGATCAGCATCAGGATCGACGTCAGCTCACGCGAACGCGCGATCTGCCCCTCTTCACGCGCCTTCTCTAGCCGGTGGGGTGTGGGGGCCTCGCTTTTTTCCAGATCGCTGTCTTCAGCCAAGCGGGCAGTTCCTGTTTAACAGAAAGGGATAAAATTGCCGTCAGCATGCCAAAAAAAAACAGATTTCATTGTGGGAACAACGAGGTAAAAGGCGGGTTAATTGGGGGATGGCTGATAACCGTCAGCAAAAACGCAATGGGCGCAACGTGTTGCGCCCACTACGGAATATCAAAAACCCAGGCTGTCTAGCAGATCGTCAACCTGAGCCTGATTGGCGATCACGCCAGCCCCGTTCTGATCCAACTGTGGGCCATTGAGCAAGCTGTCGTTCGGCTTTTTCTCTTTCGCCGGTTGATCCGGAATGTTTTCCATCAGCACCATCAACAGTTGCTTTTCAATCTCCTGCACCACATCCATCATGCGCTTAATCACCTGGCCCGTGAGATCCTGAAAATCCTGCGCCATCATGATTTCCAACAACTGGGCGTTGGTGAAGGCGGTATGTTCCGGTACCCGTTCCAGATACTGGCGGGTATCCGTAACCAGTGAACGCGCATCGGCCAACTCGATCGGATTGGCAAACCACTCATCCCAGCGCCCTTTCAGCGTTTTGGCTTCCGTTTCCAACTCTGCCTGACGCGGCTGCGCCGCCTCAACACAGTTGAGCGCCCGTTCCGCCGCCTGCGCCGTCATGGTGACGACATAGTCAAGGCGGTCGCGCGCATCCGGGATCGCTTCGGCCGCCTGAGCGATTGCTTGATCAAGCCCCAGTTCTCGCATGCTGTCACGCAACATGCGAGTCAGTTGACCGATGCGGCAGATGATCTCGCCCGCAGTTGCTGCATCGCTGGCAGGCATTGGAATATCTCTCATCGCCCTCTCCTTTTTTTACATACCCAGTTTTTCGAAAATCTTGTTAAGCTTTTCTTCCAGCGTCGCCGCCGTAAAAGGTTTCACCACATAACCGCTGGCACCCGCCTGAGCGGCAGCAATAATGTTCTCTTTCTTGGCTTCAGCCGTTACCATCAGCACCGGCATGGATGCCAGCGCACCATCGGCACGGATGGTCTGCAACAGCTCAAGCCCATCCATGTTTGGCATATTCCAATCTGACACCACGAAGTCGAACTCACCGGCACGCAGTTTATTCAATGCGTCTGCCCCGTCTTCCGCCTCTTCCACATTGTTAAAGCCCAACTCTTTCAGCAGGTTTCTGACAATGCGACGCATGGTGGAAAAATCGTCCACCACCAGAAATTTGAGATTTTTGTCTACCATTTTCACTCCTAAGGTTTAACCGCTTTTACCCAATGCGCTTGGGTATATACCCTAAATAATTCGAGTGGCAGTCAGCACCGCTGCAACTTGAAATATGACGGGCAGAAAATCAAATACGTAGCGCTTGCCCACCGGCAATTTGTGCCAACATGCGTTGGCTCATACGTTCCAATTCAACCACTTCATTCACGCCGCCGGTGGCTATCGCTTCTCGAGGCATGCCAAACACGACGCAGCTGGCTTCGTTTTGTGCCAGGGTATATGCCCCGGCACGATGCATTTCCAACATCCCCGCTGCGCCGTCATTGCCCATACCGGTCAGGATCACCCCCACAGCATTACGCCCGGCAAACTGAGCTACCGAGCGGAACAACACATCGACGGAGGGGCGATGCCGGTTCACTGGCGGACCGTCATGCAACCGAACCTGATAGTTGGCACCGCTGCGCGCCAACTCCAGATGGCGATCGCCTGGCGCAATATAGGCATGGCCGGGTAATACACGCTCGCCGTCTTGCGCTTCTTTCACGGTAATCTGGCACAGCTTGTTGAGCCGCTCGGCAAAGGAACGGGTAAACCCTGGCGGCATGTGCTGGGTGATCAACAAGGCAGGGCTGGTCGCCGGTAACGGCTGCAGCACCTGGCGGATCGCCTCTGTGCCCCCGGTGGATGCCCCAATCGCGATCAGCTTTTCGCTACTGAGCAATGGCGTATGACTCAGTATTTGCGGGGCCGGAGACGTTGAAAGTCGTGGCAAACGCGCTTTGGCCGCGGTGCGGATCTTCTCGGCAATCAACTCGCTGTACGCCAGCATGCCTTCACGAATACCCAACTGCGGCTTGGTCACAAAATCCACCGCTCCCAGCTCTAACGCACGCAGCGTAATCTCTGAACCTTTTCCGGTCAGCGACGACACCATCACCACTGGCATTGGCCGTAGGCGCATCAGCTTTTCCAGAAAATCCAGTCCGTCCATGCGCGGCATTTCGACATCAAGCGTCAGCACCTGCGGTTCGAATTTTTTGATCAGATCGCGTGCTACCAACGGATCTGGTGCGGTCGCCACCATCTCCATATCGGGATGGCTATTTACAATTTCGGTCATCAGCTGACGCATCAAAGCCGAATCGTCTACGCTTAATACTCTGATTTTATTCATTACCTCTCCTTGGTCAGGCCATACACGGTCTGCCCACGCAAGTAGAAATCCCGACTGATCTGGCTGAAATTCTCTGAGTGCCCGGCAAACATCAGGCCCCCCGGTTTAAGCAACGGCACGAAGCGCCGCAAAATACGCTCCTGTGTCGGTTTATCGAAATAGATCATGACGTTGCGACAGAATATTGCGTCAAACGGCCCGGGCAACGCCCATTCTGGGGCCAGCAGGTTAAGCGTCTGAAAATGCACTTGCGCGGCCAGTTCTGGCCGCACTCGTACCAATCCATGATGCGGCCCGGTACCGCGCAGAAAATAACGCTGCATCTGTGCGGGTGTGAGGGTGCGCAAATCTTCCTGGCGATACACGCCAGCCTCGGCCTTTTCCAGTACCTGGGTGTCAATATCACTGGCCCATACCTGCACGCCCGTTGCCTTATGCCCCAGCGCCTCATTCAGGGTAATGGCGATCGAATAAGGTTCTTCACCGGTCGAGGCCGCCGTGCTCCACACGCAATAACCATTCGGCCGCGAGCGAGCATGCTCCGCCAGAATGGGAAAGTGGTGCGCCTCACGGAAAAAGGCCGTCAGGTTAGTGGTCAGGGCATTGATAAAAGCCTGCCACTCTGCGCTATTAGGATCGCTTTCGAGCAGCACCAGATAGCCGCCAAAATCATTCAGACCCAGCAGGCGTACGCGGCGCACCAGACGGTTGTAAACCATCTCACGTTTGTGTTCCGCCAGTACGATACCGGCACGCTGGTAGATCAACTGGCTGATACGCCGGAAATGCACGTCCGACAGTGGCAACCGTTGCACCATTTGCGCCAGTAAAGACCGGGATTCCCGGTTTTCGGGTGAAGGTGTACTTCTCATACCTGTCCACCCGCGTTATAGATACGGCTTATGCGTTTTGACACTCAATGACTTCCTTTCCCATAGATAAAGCTCCGTTATTGGGATTTTCCGTTAAGAGGATGTTGTCGTCCGCCAGGCGGAATACCGATACCGCATCCGCCAGCGTAATGGCCTGCTCTTCCAGTGCGGCGGCGGCAGAGGCCGCCTCTTCTACCAAGGCGGCGTTTTGTTGGGTAACCTGATCCATCTGCGTCACGGCTTGGGTAACCTGCTCAATGCCACGGCTCTGTTCATCTGAAGCAGAGGCGATCTCCCCCATGATGTCCGTGACACGCGTGACCGAGCGCACAATGTCTTGCATCGTCGCGCCCGAGTTTTCTACCAACACCGAGCCCTGTTTGACGCGGTTGACCGATTCATCGATCAGCCCTTTGATCTCTTTCGCTGCCTGCGCACTACGTTGGGCCAGATTGCGCACCTCACCGGCGACCACGGCAAAACCGCGCCCTTGTTCGCCAGCACGCGCCGCTTCTACTGCCGCATTCAGCGCCAGAATATTGGTCTGGAAGGCAATGCCGTCGATCACGCCGGTAATCGCACCAATTTTCTGCGAACTATTGGCAATATCGTGCATGGTCGTCACAACATCCCCGGCCAGTTCACCGCCTTTGGCGGCTGTTGCGGAGGCTTCACGCGCCAGTTTGGAAGCCTGGCGAGCGTTGTCAGCATTCTGTTTCACCGTCGCGGTCAGTTGCTCCATACTGGCGGCGCTCTCTTCCAGCGAAGCCGCCTGCTGTTCGGTGCGGGAAGAGAGATCGTTATTTCCTTCCGCGATTTCCTGCAGCCCGATCAGTATGGATTCTGCACCGTCACGTACTACCCCGACGGTGCCAATCAGTGAGCTCTGCATGCGCTGCAGGCTGCCGAACAGTTGGCTGATTTCATTACGACCAAAGACCTGGATCGGCGTGGCCAGATCGCCATCGGCAATACGATCAAAATGTCTGCGCATAGTATTCAGTGGCCTAACCAACATATTGCGTAACCACCAGGTTGCGCTGGCGACCACCACAATCAGCATCAGGATCGCCCCACACACCATCCAACCAGCCAGCATGAAGGAGCGCTGGTTAGCCGCATTGGCCTGGTTGATACTTTCATTGACGAGTTGCAGATACTGGACAAAATCGGCTTCAAACAGGTCCTGCATTTTTTGCGTCGGTTGATCCATAAATCCTTGCAGATTGCCGCTCTCCAGCAGAGCGATCAATTCACGCAGTGAACTGCGAAAGCGCTCATAGCTCCCCTTGGTCGTCTCTGTCAGTTGCTGTTCCTGTTCACTGTTGCGCGACACCGCCAGGAACTGGTTGAAATAGAGATCGGCTTTCTGCAGAGAGCTGCGGGCGTTGCCCATCAAGGCATCGATTTGCTCTTGTGGGACTTTCAGCGCCGCGCGGGTACCCGCCCGGTTCAGCGTGTTTCGCGCCTGCAACAAAGAAACCCAGCTCAGGCTGAGTGCATCGCGTTGCTGGCTACCCAGGGTAATCAGATTCAGATTGTGGTTATCAGAGCGGGAAGCGGTATACGACAAGCCGGTGCTGACCAACTGCATCACACAAAAAGTCAGCAGTAACAAAAACAGACTGGTAGAGATACGGACTCGGTTAAACACGATAAACCTCCAGGTAGCCACCGGTCAGGCGGCTTACAACGGATAAAAGGGCCACGGCAAAGCGTGGCCCAATGCCGGTCAGAACGTTTCCCAGTTTTCTTGCAGATCGCTGGCGTTCATTTTTTTATGATTGATTACCGGGGTGACAACTTTACTGACTGGGGCTTTAAACTCCCCCTGACCTTCCACTTTCAACCGGAAGACGGCGACGGATTGGGTCAACATGCTGGCCTGCTCCTCGAGGGCGGCGGCGGCAGAGGCAGACTCTTCCACCAATGAAGCATTTTGCTGGGTCACGCGATCCATTTCGGCTACGGCCTGCCCCACCTGATCGATACCACGGCTTTGTTCATCGGAGGCAGAGGCGATTTCACCCATGATGTCGGTGACGCGGGTAACGGCACTGACGATATCGCCCATGGTCTCCCCGGCGCTTTCCACCAGTACCGAGCCCATATCCACGCGGCTGACAGAATCTTCAATCAGGCCTTTGATCTCTTTTGCTGCCTGCGCACTGCGGCTTGCCAGGTTACGCACCTCTCCGGCGACCACGGCAAAACCTCGCCCCTGCTCACCGGCACGTGCCGCTTCTACCGCCGCATTCAGCGCCAGAATGTTGGTCTGGAAAGCGATGCCGTCGATCACACTGGTAATATCGGCAATTTTCTGAGAGCTGCCGGCAATGTCATGCATGGTTTGCACCACATTGGCCACCACTTTGCCGCCTTTCTGCGCTGTTTCCGAAGCACTCAGTGCCAATTGGCTGGCCTGGCGGGCATTTTCGGCATTCTGTTTCACCGTAGCGGTTAACTGTTCCATGCTGGCCGCCGTTTCCTCCAATGACGCAGCCTGTTGTTCGGTACGGGAAGAGAGATCGTTATTACCCGCAGCAATCTCAGAGGCACCGCTATAAATGGCATCGGCCCCCTGACGCACACCGCTGACGGTTTCAATCAGCTCACCTTGCATGTGCTTGAGGCTGGCAGCCAGCACGCCCATTTCATTACGGCTGCCGACGTCGATCGGTTGTGTAAGATCGCCTGATGCAATCAGTTTGATATGTTCAATCAGGCGATTAAGCGGGCGCACCAGAATTTGATGGATACCCAACCAGACCAGCACGATCACCGCCAGGACTACCAGCAGTACGACACCCAACGTCCAGAGAGCGAAAGTGAAAGAACTATTGCCAGCATCTACCGCATGTTGATAGAGCTTGTCGTTTTGCTGGAGATAGTTGTTATAAACCTGCTCAAATCCATCCTGATAACTTTGGGTTGGTTGGTCGAAGAATTCGTTGATCTTACCGCTGCTCAGCAGTTGTATCAGTTCCGCCAAGGCATCATGCAAAATGGTGTAATGCTGTTTGAGCTTCTCCGCCGCCTCGCTATCCTGGCGAGCATCCAGCGGGATTTTTTCATAAGCGGCATAATGTTGCTCTGCTGCGCTCAGCGCACTTTTCGCGGAGGCCAGTAAATCGTTAACGCTGGCTCCGCTGCCGATTTTATTGGCATCCATCATGTAACGAATACCGGCACGGTTAAGGGTATTGCGGGTGTGCAGCAGGTTAACCCAGCTTTCATTCAGTTCTGACTGCTGCTGTCGGATAGTCTGTAGTACGGCAAAATTTTCTTTATTATCTTTCAGTGATGAGAAAAACAACCCGCCGGAAATCAGCTGCAAGGCACCAAATAACACCAGTACCAGCAATAGGCTGGTGACCACCTTCATACGATTAAACATGTTTACCCTTCTTGGAAGCCCGCACAGACAAACGCTGTGTACGTTAACTGGAAGAGTTATCGGCGTGACTGAAGAGATCTTTATGGGAAAGGACTAACTATTTTTCAGTAAGGCGAAACATGCGGCAAAAGGGAGGATCCCCTCCCACAATGGAGAGGGAATATATTAGCAGCAGGCGATCAGGCGCTCTTCGCTACGCTGTCGACCAACGACATCTCTTCGCTGCTCAGCAGTTTCTCGATATCGACCAGGATCAGCATGCGCTCACCCAGCGACCCCAACCCAGTGAGGTATTCCGTTGCCAACGTGACGGCAAACTCCGGGGCCGGACGGATCTGTTCGGTAGTCAGCGACAACACATCGGACACGCCATCTACCACGATCCCCACCACGCGCTGACCAAAATTCAGTACGATCACCACGGTGTTTTCATCGTAAGAAACATCCTGCTGCGCAAACTTCACGCGCAGATCGATAATCGGCACAATCACACCGCGCAGATTGGTCACCCCTTTGATAAAGGCGGGGGTGTTGGCGATACGCGTGACCTGATCGTAACCGCGGATCTCCTGAACCTTGAGGATATCAATGCCATACTCTTCATTACCCAAGGTAAAAATCAGGAACTCCTGACCTACCGTTTCGCCAGCCAGTTTGCTGACGGCTGCAAGTCCTGCCATTTAGATCACCTTTAAATCAGTCGGTTAATAATTATGCGGCGACGTCCGTCAGACGCTTTTCACGGTTTAGGGTTTGCAGCGCCGAAACATCCACAATCAACGCCACGCTACCATCCCCTAAAATAGTGGCAGCAGAAATACCTGGTACCTTGCGGTAATTACTTTCCAGATTCTTCACTACCACCTGATGCTGTCCAATCAATTGATCTACCAGCAGCGCATAGCGGCGCCCGGCGCTCTGCAGGATCACAACAATGCCCTGAGTGGCCTCGGTCTTTGCGCCCTCAACGTCAAATATGCGGAACAGTTCAACCAGAGGCAGATATTCACCACGCACTTGCAAGACACGCTCTCCCCCCGCTAACGGATGTAAATCCTCTGCCAGCGGCTGTAATGATTCCATCACGGCATTCAAGGGCAGAATAAAGACCTCTTCATTCACCTTGACCGACATACCATCGAGGATTGCCAACGTTAATGGCAGCAGAATGCGGATTGACGTGCCTTTACCGGCCTGGGAGTGAATTTCAACGTGGCCGCCCATTTCCTGAATATTTCGCTTCACGACGTCCATCCCCACGCCGCGACCGGAAACGTCCGTCACCTGCTCTGCGGTGGAGAATCCCGGAGCAAAAATCAGCATACCGACTTCTTCATCGCTCATGCTTTCGTTTACCGGCAACCCTTGCGAAGCAGCCTTGGCGAGGATTTTCTGGCGATTGAGGCCCGCGCCATCATCGGTAACCTCAATGCAGATATTACCGCCCTGGTGCTCTGCCGACAGGATCAGGTTACCCACTTCAGATTTCCCGGCTGCCACACGGACGGCCGGTTCTTCAATACCATGATCGAGGCTATTGCGTACCAGGTGCGTCAGCGGATCGATAATGCGTTCAATCAGGCTCTTATCCAGCTCGGTAGAACTGCCTTTCAAGGTTAGCTCCACCTGCTTATCCAACTTGCTGGCCAGATCGCGCACCAAACGCGGGAAACGGCTGAAGACATACTCCATCGGCATCATGCGGATCGACATCACCGATTCTTGCAAGTCACGGGCATTGCGCTCCAACTGGCTCATGCTATTGAGCAGATCGCCATGATTGACCGGATCCAGCGTGCCGGAACGTTGAGCGAGCATGGACTGGGTGATCACCAGTTCCCCCACCAGATTGATCAGTTGGTCCACCTTTTCAACCGCCACGCGGATGCTGGTAGACTCACTGGCCTTGGCTCTGACCTTCGGCGCTTCAGCCGTTGGCGCAGCCACAACCGGCTTGGCCACGGCCGCTGGCTGTGGCGCCGTTACGGGCTCAGGTTCTGTCACGCTAACTGCCGCCTGGGGTATGGCCTGTGGTGGCGTAGAGAAAGCAATCTGTTCCGGCTCCAGCACAAAACACAGTACCGCGCTGATATCGTCTTCGCTGGCCGAGGTCAGCAAGGTGACTTCCAGGCTATTCTCGGTCTGGTGCGAGTTTTTAACCTCCCCCAGATTGCCCAACTCTTCCAGCATCAGCGGAATTTCGCTCGGCTTCAGGTTGCTTAAGCTGATACGCATGCCTTCTTCGCTCTTTGCGGGTGCGGCCACCTCTGCCTCTGAGGGGGTGTCTTCATCCGGGGTGACAATAGCGCCATCCTGCTGTCGTGCTTCCAAAGCCAGTTGCCGCAGTGCCTGACAGATATATTCAAAGCTCTCGGCATCAGGTTGTTGCGACGTTTTATAGGCGTCCAGTTGCTCCTGCATAATGTCTTTGGTTTCCAGAAACAGGTTGATAATCTCGGTGCTCAGGCTCATTTCATGACGCCGTGCACCATCCAGCAAATTCTCGAGCAGGTGGGTGGTTTCCTGCAAAACGCTGAAGCCGAAAGTTGCGGCCCCTCCCTTGATCGAATGAGCAGCGCGAAATATCGCATTCAGTGGCTCAATATCCGGAGCCAGTGGATCCAGCTCCAGCAGATGTTGCTCCATATCGGCCAGCAGCTCGTCTGCCTCATCAAAGAAGGTCTGATAAAAAGCGCTTATATCCATGCTCACGGTGTCACCTCTGCTGTGAGTCGCTGTTAGTCGGTGGCGTAGCGGAAGGGGCCGCCGGAATAGCCGTAGTAGGCCCAGATGCGGTAGCAGGCACCGGCGTTGCAGGCCGCTCAGGCACGGTTTCCACGGCGGGCAACGCGGCAGCCGGAGCCGACAATGGAGTCGTGACCGGTGCCGGAGGTGCTGATGTTACTGGTATTGCTGGCGTTGCTGGTGTTGCTACCGCGGGTGCCGCCACGGGCGGCACCCATTGTTTCATGCTGTCCGGTTGTTTGATTTCCGTTGCGTTACTTTCGGCATTTTCTTGCTCGATGCCCTGCTGGGTTTGTTTATTCAGCACCAAAAGAGTAATACGCCGGTTGATCGCATCGTCTGCACCGTGTTGTTTCAGACTCATGGTCGATGCCATGCCCACCACGCGCAACACCTTCCCTTCAGCCAACCCACCCGCGATCAGTTCGCGCCGCGAAGCATTGGCACGATCGGCGGAAAGCTCCCAGTTGCTGTAATAGCGTTCTCCGGTGGCATACGGCAGATCGTCAGTATGCCCAGACAGACTGATCTTGTTGGGCAAATCATTCAGGATCGGCGCTATCGCACGCAGGATATCGCGCATATAGCTCTCCACCTGCGCACTGCCGGTCTTGAACATCGGTCGATTCTGGCTATCGATAATCTGGATGCGTAACCCTTCGTCCATCATGTTGATCATCAGATGGGGTCGTAATACTTTCAGGCGCGGATCCGATTCAATCAGCTCATCGAGCTGTTCCCGCAGCTTATTCAGGCGCCTTTCTTCCGCCCGTGTCTCCTGAGAATCCACCTGTTTTTTCACCAGCCCTTCCTGATGAGTCGGATCGTCACCGCCCCCCGGGATCGGGCTGCTCTCTGAGCTGCTCTTGTTACCACTGGTCAACGCCACTTTCAGCGGAGTACGGAAATATTCAGCTATCTGCGTCAACTCTTGCGGGCTGGCAATCGCCAGCAGCCACATCACCAGAAAAAACGCCATCATCGCCGTCATAAAATCGGCGTACGCGATTTTCCAGGAACCGCCGTGATGGGCGGCATGATGGGACTTACGCTTTCGGACCAGAATAACCGGGTGATTCTGCTTCATGCGTCTTGTTCTTCCGTCTCCTGATGTGCCGGAGCTTTCACTCGGCGCACATGCTCTTCCAGCTCAATGAAGGAAGGACGCTCCGTGGTGTACAGCGTTTTGCGGCCAAACTCGACCGCGATCTGCGGCGCATAGCCATTCAGGCTAGACAGTAAAGTGACTTTGACACACTGCATCATCTTGGTGGTTTCAGCACTTTTCTGGCGCAGCAACGTGGCCAATGGCGAGATAAATCCGTAGGCCAGCAGAATGCCAAGGAACGTACCGACCATCGCATTAGCAATCAACGCTCCCAACTCAGCGGCGGGCCGATCGGCCGAGGCCAAGGCATGTACCACGCCCATTACGGCGGCGACAATACCAAAGGCAGGCAACGAATCCCCCACCATGGTCAGGCTGCCTGCAGGTACCTCGCTTTCCTGTTCGAAGGTTTCGATCTCTTCATCCATCAACGCTTCAATCTCAAATGCGTTCATGTTGCCGCTCACCATTAGCCGTAAATAATCGGTAATAAATTCCACCAAATGGTTATCGGCAAGAATGCGCGGATAATTAGAAAAAATTTCGCTTTCCTGTGGATTATCGATATCGCGCTCAAGCGACAACATGCCCTGTTGGCGAGATTTGGCCAGTAAGCGGAAGAGTAATGCCATCAGATCCATATACAGATCTTTGCTGTATTTTGAGCGGCGCATCAGCTTGGGAATAGCGCGCAAGGTAGATTTGATCGCTTTACCATTGTTACCAACGATAAAAGCGCCTACACCAGCCCCGCCGATGATCAGGAATTCTGCCGGCTGATAGAGTGCGCCAAGGTGGCCCCCTACAATCATGTAGCCGCCAAACACCGCACCCAATACCACGAGATAACCCAAAATAACTAGCACACGTATTCCTTAAATTCACAATGTGGATGGAAGGTGGGTCAGCGCGGGTGAATTGCAGAGGTACAGCACGGGCCGCACCAAGGAGCCCGGAGTTCCGGGCTCTTGCTTTTCACCAGTCTGTGTTTTCAATGAGCCTGAAAAACGGGCTCAGACCGCGCGTTTAACCTGCTCGTCCAGCAGTTGTGGAATAATATCGGCCAGTTGCGGCGAAAGTTTACGTTTTTTTACTGCGCGGGAAGGAGGCTGGCATAAACTGCAGACAAAGCTGTTGAGCGGTTGATGAGCATGAGTAATAAACGTGCCGCCACAGCAGTTGCAGGCGGAAAGTTGCAGCATTCCACTATCGACAAAACGCACCAGCGTCCAGGCGCGGGTCAACGCCAGCAAAGGCGGCTCATCAGGTTGCTGCGGGCACTGCTCCAGATACAGGCGATAGGCTTTAACCACGGCCTCCACACCCTGACATTGCCCGCATTTCAGCAAGAACTGGTAGGCGTTATAAAACATCGACGAATGGATGTTATGTTCCCAGGTCATAAACCAGTCGGTAGAAAAGGGCAGCATTCCCTTTGGCGGCGGACTCCCCCGTAATTCCTTGTACAATTTGATCAAACGCCCACGGCTAAGTTGCGTTTCGCTTTCCAGCATCTGCAAGCGAGCCCCCAACGTGATCAACTCCATAGCGAGTTGAATGTCTTTGGCTTCCTGAACAATACTTTTCTCACTCATCATCAGGCTCTTTTCTTCGTCACACTACCGTCTTTACCCGCTAGCTGTTTCAGCAAATGACTTGATAACAAAATGCCGGTATGGATTTGTTGCAAATCATCAACACGGGATTCTTTGGTCAGACATTCGATAGTATTGTGATCGGTGAAACGGAAATGGCAGACCAATTGGTTGGTTTCAGCCAATTTGACCATTTGTGGCAACGTGAGTTGTGACAAGGTATCAGCCATAGTTTCATCGATGCCCAAACGGAACATTGCGGACGCTTTCTCATCGTTAATCAGACGCTGTGCTAGAAGCAAATATGACAAATTGATGTCATAAATATGTTTAAGTAATTCAGACGTACCCATATTCCCATCCCGACAGACTATGTTTAAAAACATACGCTGGGTGATAAATTTATCGCCCGTGACCTGGGTTTATTCCCAAGGCTGGCAAGAAAATCCCTGAATGCCAGCCGCTATAACCTTGCGGCTATACTCAATTCGGGTTGCTACTCAGTATTTGATACGTGTGTAAACCAACGTGTATAGATATACAGCATCCTGCTTCTAAGTGTGTTTTCACAATGAAACTATTTTACAAAAATAATAAGATTATTCCTAATACAGCGCAACTCTACCCCTGAACCCTTAGGCCACACAACGTAAGATATAGGCAATTTTAAAAAAAATGCTACATAAGTCACAAAAATAAAAAAAAACCCCTTAAAATGACGCATATTTCGTGCATTTCTTAACCATATGTTAGCTCAAAAATCGCACCGAAGTAAAAAAACGTCTTAAAAACAATGTTTATAAGCCAAAAAAGCCATTTTTTTAGATCAATTCGAACAAAACCTTTACCAAAGTGAAATCACAGAACAAAAATCCGCTAACACCGGTACAAGTCAGTCTAAAATACTTAATATCATCATAAAACAACGACAATGGATAAGGGCTCGATGAGAACCTGCCGCCGCTTCCAAGCCCCAGATTAAACTTAAACCTAATGATAACGGCTGTTTCAAATTTCTACAGGCGAGCTTTCTTTGGGTAAGACGTCATATTTTACTCATTAACAAGTAAATAGAAGTAACGATATATTTCAAAAATAAGATTATTACTTAAATGCGATAGAGAAGTTTCCTAGAAAACTAAAAATAAACTGTCTGTTGACACCGGAATTCCGGCCTTTAGATCTAATTATCGACTCTATTATTATTCATCTTACCCCATCCTTTTTTAGGTAAAATTCTTAATCTTCCGCATCGATTTCTGTAAAATAGAATAAAACGCTCTGACCTTATTATTTTGTCCGTTTGTTAGCCAAAAAAAATTTCATCGCTTAGCTTTTAAACATCTTAAACAATTTTTTTGAACATCTCCCCAGCAACACCGCAAATTTCAGCCTTCAAGCTTGGAGATGTAAACCAGATTCGATACCATTTACTTTCGTTTCTCTGGATTGGCGTTCGGACTTCTCACCTGTTATGAAAATAGCAGCGAGTGACTCAATCGCATCAGCGTCTAAGGTAAGGCATGTTAAGATTAACCCTAATTAGTCTTTTATATGTTCAGAAATATTGCCGAGATGCGCAGCACATATTATCATTCACGTAGCGTTCATGTGCCTATTTGGGGTTATTTAGACGCAATGTAATCTTTTTTGTTTTTATTCCTTTATCAAACGGCGCATCCCTGCCAACGGCTTTCTCTACACGCATGTGATGCTTTTTATTTACGATCTAAAACTATTAACAGGCTATATTTCAACCATGACGAGTACCATCGATTACCTGATGACATTCCGCAAATGTTCCAGTTTAGACAGCCTAGAAAAAGTCTATGACAAGCTCAATTACTCACTGACTGACCACAACGAAATGAGCAACATGTACCGTGCCGCCGACCATCGACGCGCAGAACTGGTCTCCGGCAAGCTGTTCGACCTTGGCAAAGTGCCAAAGTCACTGTGGGCTCAGGTGCTTTAACCTCGCGATACGCGCACCTTTTTATCTTTTATGGCGAAACATGTACTCTCGCCTGAGATTTACCGTTGCGCGTGACATGAAACACATTTATGGCTCCCGCAAAGTTCTACCCTTTTAGCAGTAAAACCCGTAACAGGAGTAGATCATGGCATACCAAAACGTGTTGGTTGCAGTTGCCGTCGCAGCAGACAGCCATCAACTGGTAGAAAGAGCCGTTTCCATCGTTCGCCCTTATAACGGACAGATCACGCTGGTCAGTATGATTGCCAATCCCGAGATCTATACCGGCCTAATGCTGGGCGATCTGCGTGCCTTAATGGAAGAAGAAACGCTGTTATTTTTGGAAGAGTTGCGCCTAAAAGCTAACTACCCTATCGCCGCCACCCGGATTATTCATGGTGAACTGGGCGACTGTCTCACCTATGCCAACCAGCAGCAACCTTTTGACCTGGTTATCTGCGGCAACCATAGTAACAGCATGATGAGCAAAGTGGCCTGCTCCGCAGCCCGCTTTATTAATACCAGCAGTACCGATGTCCTGATCGTTCCGCTTTAGCATTCGATACCCGTTTTTATTGCCTTGCGCTGGCTGCTATTACTTAGTTTTCTATATAAAATAAGATCGTCATAACGTCATTACCTGCCCGAGAAAAATCCGTATTTAGTAGAGATAATCAAAAAAATTTGAGCGGAAATGAATTAATTCCGCCATTGTATTAATTCTACCTTCCACTTCTGTTGGCCTTTTTGCTTTCTATACCTCTTTATGATTATCACCGTAACCTATCATTTATAAAAACAGCTGAACGGTTACTTTCCCACACAATAGAAGTGGTGGACCGAGTCTCTCCCCGATCCAGCATCAGCAATATTTTTCAACAAGGGCAACATCTGGTCACGGAGCGCCATTGTCTGAGTGCGCACATAACGTTATTTTCCTTCCCGCTCTATTGACTAGACTAGGTGGTATTCCCAAACGTCAATGGGATACTGCTAACAGCTCAAGTTTGTCGCCAAGGAGAAACTGATGTCCCAGCCACAATATAACCGCCGCTTTGTCTTAGCCTCACGCCCACATGGGGAGCCAAAGGCAGAGAATTTTCGCCTGGAAACTGCACCTATCCCTCAACCCGCCGCTGGCCAGGTTTTGTTACGAACGATTTATCTTTCTCTAGACCCATATATGCGAGGCCGCATGAGCGATGCGCCTTCCTATGCGCCCCCCGTGCAGATCGGTCAGGTGATGGTCGGTGGCACGGTATCCCGCGTTCAGGCTTCACAGCATCCTGATTATAAGCCAGGGGACTGGGTGTTAGGCTATGACGGTTGGCAGGAGTATGCGCTGTCGGATGGTACAGGACTACGTAACCTGGGTGCCAAACTGGAACACCCCTCCCGCTTGCTTGGCGTACTGGGCATGCCTGGCTTTACTGCCTATATGGGGCTGTTAGATATCGGCCAACCGCAACCGGGAGAGACCGTCGTTGTTGCCGCCGCCAGTGGTGCCGTTGGTTCGGTAGTCGGCCAAGTTGCCAAGTTGAAAGGCTGCCGGGTAGTTGGTGTGGCTGGTGGCGCTGAAAAATGCCGCTATGTGGTCGAGGAACTGGGCTTTGATGCCTGTATCGATCACCGCTCTGCTGATTTTCCGGCACAGCTGGCTGCGGCTTGCCCGCAGGGGATCGATATTTACTATGAAAACGTCGGCGGTGCAGTATTCGATGCGGTGATCCCGCTGTTGAATGCTAAAGCCCGTATCCCTGTTTGCGGCATAATCGCCCAATATAACGCAACAGACTTGCCGGATGGCCCAGATCGATTGGCGCTGTTACAAAGCCTGATCCTGCGCAAACGGATCAAAATGCAAGGTTTTATCATTTTTGATGATTACGCCTCCCACTTCGGCGAATTTTTACACCAGATGGGGGAATGGCTCAGCCAAGGTAAGATCAAATTCCGTGAAGATGTCGTCGACGGGCTGGAAAACGCACCTCAGGCATTTTTCGGTCTGCTGCAAGGGAAAAACTTCGGCAAACTGGTTATTCGCGTAGCTCAAGAATAGGTCGGTACTCAGGGCGCACGCTGCGCCCTGAACCTTCAGGCGACCGATCAGGCTTTCTTTACCGTCTGATAAATCTCCACATCAAAATAGCCATCAGCCTCACCGTCATTCAGATAATGCTCGTAGCAAACGCCATCAATGGGTTGATAACCGCTGGCTGGCAACGCCTTCTGATAGAAATTACCCCAAGCGGTTTCAAAATCGCCATCGGTGATACGTACGTGATAAATCGCATACTCCCCTGCGGGCAGGGTTTGGATACTCATTCCTTCGCTACCTGCTGGCAAGGTAAAATCGTCGGCAACGGTAAACACCACATCGGCCCGCAATCTCTGCGGAGCCACCTCCGCCGGATCATCCCAATACAGAACCAGCCATTTCCCCGGCGGCAGCGCATGCTGCTTATGCCAGGCCATCAGACGCTGACATCCCGGCGGAATCGATTGTGCGTAAGGTCCGGTCACCCGTAACCCAACCACTTTCTCTGCTGATTTCTGCTCGATTCTCACATCCATCATTATCTCTCCACTGAACTTTTAGGCACCAATTTCGGTGCGCACGTCCAACAACTCCGGGAAAAAGGTCAGTTCCAATGCCTTTTTCAAGAAGCTGACGCCGCTGGAACCGCCGGTTCCCGTTTTAAAACCGATGATCCGCTCTACCGTTTTCATATGACGAAAACGCCATAGATGAAAGCCTTCTTCAATATCCACCAATTTTTCGGCCATTTCATAGGCTTCCCAATAGGTTTGTGGATTGTCGTAGATTTGCTTGAAGGCAGGTAACAAATCCGGATTACGCTGATAAGGCTGCGTCCAGTCACGTTCAATGCACGCTTGTGGAATAGGCAAGCCATGGCGGGAAAGATAAAGCAGGAATTCGTCATACAGACTCGGCGCCTCCAGCAACGACCTCAGCGCCGCGTGTTTTTCGGCATCATCACTGAACACCGCCAGCATGGCGGCATTCTTGTTACCCAGCAAAAACTCGATCGAGCGATATTGATGAGACTGGAAGCCCGAAGAATTACCCAGCACGCCACGAAACTCGACATACTCGGACGGCGTCAACGTCTCCAACACCGCCCATTGTTCGAACAGCAAACGTTGGATCTGTTTCACCCTCGCCAAGATCTTGAAACAGTGGCTCAGCTTATCCTGTTGTACCAGCACCTTGGCCGCCTGCAATTCATGTAACATCAGCTTCATCCACAGCTCAGAAGTCTGATGCTGCACGATAAACAGCATTTCGTCGTGATGCTGAGGATGGGAAAGCGGGTTCTGACAAGCCAGCAACTGATCCAGACACAGGTAATCGCCATAGCTCATCCGTTTTGAAAAGTCGGTGACAATGGCGCTTTCTAATTCCCGTTTATTCATCTTCTCTCTCCGCGACGCCCACTCTCCGGTTGGGGTGAAACGCGCTGCATATTGAGACAACAAGAGAGAACAATAGTCGATTTCAGTCACCTTCGCGTGAACATAAACGAGAGCTGACTCGCACAATCTCATGTCAGAAATGCCAATACCGCAAACATTCGCAGCACAGGATAGCGATGGCAAACCCCATTCACGCAATTTCACTGCCGAGACGTGTACCCCAGGACGTAAGCCGCACCGATCCCAGCGTGCCCACAAGCCTTTGCGAGCTTCAGTGCGTTAAGTTTGAACTATCGAATCTATACGCCAAAGCCACTGTCAATTCGCAGCCATCGCCCTACAATTAACAGCATAAACAGCGTCTTCTTATCGAGGTTACCATGTACAATTTCTCACGTTATCAAGCCAAAGAGCTGGCGTTGGCCTATATGAGCGGAAAAAGGCATGAACTGTCACCACAAGAATTCCTGCAACAGCTAAAAAGCTGTGAGAAGTCCTTCGACCACCTGCTGAAACACGGCACGGAGTTGCCTCGTGAGATGATGGTCAAAAGCTTTTGATCAACGTTACCGGCAACGACCGGCGCAATAATAAGATCAAAACGATCGCCAGAAGCCCCCAGGCCCCGGTCAACAAGCCGACAACATGCCAGCCATGGGTATAATCCACCACCCATGCTACTAGAACGGGCCCGAAAAACTGCCCCGCGCTAATCCATTGCTGCAACCAGCCAATAACGGGGGCTGTGGCCTGTGGCGGCAAGGGTATTTTTACCGCCAGGTTGAATAATGTCGCAGGTGCCAAGCCACCAACGGCGGAAAACAGCGATATCGCTAAAAACTGTACGCTGACCGGCGCATTTAAGGTAAAGGCAACAAAGGTTGTCACGATCATGGTGACAAACGCAATAAACAGCAGCCGATATGCACTGAAACCACGTTGTAGCAGCCTCCCCGCCAACAGATTACCAATGATATTCACGCCCGCCGCCACGGCAGTACAAAACCCCATCAGGGTTCCTGAAATTCCAGCCTGCTGATAGATGAGGGGCAAAAAGCTGATGATCGCCACCCACTGGCTGGTGTACATAGAAAAAACGACGGCCAGCAGCCAGCAGGCTTTAACGCGTAATACCTGGCGAATATTTTCGGCTAGCGAACCAGAGCTCCCCCGCCCTGCGTCAGATTCAGCGTTGACTTTTATCATATACCGCTGGATCAGCGCGGCCATCACCAATGACAGCACGCTACAGGCTAACCACAATGTCTGCCAGCCAGAGATATTGAGCATGATTGCGCCGACAAAAAGGGCAATCACCGTGGCCGTAGGAATATAGGCACTCCACAGCGACATAAAGAAATGGATTTTTTCCTTGGGCGTCACCAATCGCATTAACGCAGGGGCCGCCATTGTTACCATCAGTAAGGCCAGGCCTTCTACGATGCGCAGCAGCAGCAATGTCGTCATCTGTTGGCAAAATACACCAGCAAAAGACGCTGCAGATAAAATAGACAACCCAGTAACCATGCTGCGCTTCAAACCAAAACGCTGAACCATCAAGCCGGAAAATAACCCAAGCAGCATACCCGCCAGTTGGAAAACAGCAATCAGCCAACCGGCCTGTATCATCGTCAGCGACAAGGATTCCTGAAGAAACGGCAATGAGGGAACCAGTTTCCAGATGTGCAAAGCAGCACTGACACCTGCGCCGAAAACCAGTGTGCTCTTCAAGGAGTGATACTCACCCATACGCCTCCCTTAACTGGACGTCAGGGATGAAAAACAACCGTTGGATTATGACGGGGCCCAAGGTTGACAGCGGCAAGATAGCCCAAAGGATGATCCGCATTCGCTTATCCCTGACTTATCAAATTATTAACATATTTACTAATTAGTAAACAGATAACGTGGTCGTGTCAACCAGCGCAGGGGCGAAAACGGCGAACATCGTCAAAATACGCCATCAGCGTTGATAATGATGACTTATTTTGTGATATCGATAGAATAAAACTTAAAACGGAGCATAAAATCGCTCATTGACAATTCATTAATACATTAACAACATCAAAATTGAAAACAAAGATTATTAACATATTAATAAAGATAAGCGGCAGATAATATTCGCGTGTTCCCCCTCATCCATCAAGCCGGACGCTTGAAAAAAACGCGCAACGCCGCCCCAGAGGAGCAACGTAGAAATATGATGCTGTGTCCGAACAACCGGGGCACGACTGGCCCCGGCAGTCATCCTATTAGAACCATTTCCCAAAGCGGCGAATGTAGAAACGCTTCATCAATTGCGCCACCACACAGTAGCTGACCAGCGTTGCCGCCAACCAAGGGAAGTATTCCCACGGTAGCGGTTGCAACCCAACCCAGGCACCCAGTGGCGAGAAGGGAATATAGATACCAAGCGCCATGATAATTCCGGTCGTCAACAGTACCGGCAGTGCTGCAGTGCTCTGAATAAACGGGATCTTCTGGGTGCGCAGCATATGCACCACCAGCGTTTGTGACAGCAGCCCTTCAATGAACCAGCCTGACTGGAATAAAGCCTGGTGTTCAACGCTGTTGGCCGCGAACACAAACCACATCAATGCATAGGTCGTGATATCGAAGATGGAAGACGTTGGCCCGATCCACAGCATAAAGCGACCAATGTTCTTGGCATCCCACTTACGTGGTTTACGCAGGAACTCTTTATCCATCTTGTCCCACGGCAGTGAAAGTTGAGAGATATCGTACATCAGGTTTTGTAACAGCAAGTGGATCGCCAGCATCGGCAGGAACGGAATGAACGCACTGGCGACCAGTACCGAGAACACATTGCCAAAGTTGGAGCTGGCCGTCATGTTCAGATACTTAATGATATTACCGAAGGTTTCGCGCCCTTTGATCACCCCGGCTTCCAGTACCATCAGATTCTTTTCCAGCAGAATAATATCGGCAGACTCTTTGGCAATGTCGGTCCCCGTGTCCACAGAGATCCCCACGTCGGCATCACGCAACGCGGGTGCATCGTTAATACCGTCCCCCAGGAAACCCACGGTATGGCCGTTAGACTGCAACATTTTCAATACGCGCGATTTCTGTAACGGCGTCAGCTTGGTAAATACCGTACGTTGCTCCACTTCACGTGCCAGCTGGATATCGTCCATCTGCTCGATCGCCTGGCCTGAAAGCGGCTCACCCGGCTCCAAACCAACATCACGGCAGATTTTGCAGGTGATCACCGGGTTATCGCCGGTCAGCACTTTCACTGCGACTCCATTCTCCTGCAAGGCAGTAATCGCTTCCTGGGCACTCTCTTTTGGCGGATCGAGGAAGGTCAACATCCCTTCTATCACCAAATCACGCTCATCCGCCATGCTCAGTGGCAGAGAACATCCCTCCTGCCCCAGGTCGCGGGTCGCCAGCACCAGCACCCGGAAACCGTCTTCGTTGTACTGGCAAGCCAAAGCCTGCAAAGCGGCACGGCGTTCATCATCAAGTTCCAGCGTCTGCTGCCCGATACGTACCTGAGTGGCGATCGCCAACATCTCTTCCACGGCACCTTTGCAGATCAACAGTTGGCGCTGTTCTTCATCCTGTACCACGATCGACAAACGACGGCGTACAAAGTCAAACGGCAACTCATCAATCTTGCTATAACGGCCCAGTGCTTCAATCCCCGGTTTACCCCGGCCAAAACGGATCACCGCCTGATCCATCAGGTTTTTCATGCCACTTTGGTGGAAACTGTTCAACCAGGCCAAATGCAGCACATGACTATCTTGGCTACCGTTCACATCCAGATGGTGTTCCAGGATGATACGATCTTGCGTCAAAGTGCCGGTTTTATCGGTACAGAGCACATCCATCGCACCAAAGTTCTGGATTGCATTCAGACGCTTAACCACCACCTTGCGGCGTGCCATGGCGATGGCGCCTTTCGCCAGGTTTGAACTGACGATCATCGGCAGCATTTCCGGGGTCAGACCGACGGCCACCGCCAAGGCAAACAGAGCCGCTTCCGTCCAGTCTCCCTTGGTGAAACCGTTAATCAGCAAGACAATCGGCACCATCACCAACATAAAGCGGATCAGCAACCAACTGACACTATTTACCCCACGATCAAACGCGGTTTGCGAACGGGTACCGACAATCGACTTGGCCAATGAACCGAAGTAGGTGCGCCCACCTGTCGCTACCACGACCGCCGTTGCCGTCCCGCTAGCCACGTTGGTCCCCATCAGGCAGACGTTCGCCAGTTCGAGCAGTTCACTCTCGCTGGAGGCATCAATCTCGGTCGACTTCTGGCTGACGTTCCCTAACGCATCATACTTTTCAATCGGAATGGCTTCACCGGTAAGGATGGCCTGGCTGATAAACAGATCGCGAGAACTGAGCAAGCGAACGTCTGCAGGTATCATGTCTCCAGCAGAAAGCTGAATAATATCACCGGGGACCAGTTCGCGGATTGGGATCTCCAGCGTCTGTGCCTGCGTGCTGAAACTGCTGCGACGCATCACCGTCGCCGTGGTTCGCACCATCGACTTCAAGGACTCAGCCGCTTTATTGGTCCGATATTCCTGCCAGAAGCGCAGCAAACCACTCAACGTCACCATGACCAGAATAATGATGACACCGGTAAGATCGGTTTCTTCACCGTGCTGAGCCGGTAACCAGTAATCGGTAAAGAAACTGATCCCCGCCAATATCATCAACACAAAAATAAAAGGATTATTAAACGCGCTGATTAGCTGTATCAACGCATGGGGGGCCTTCTCATGCGCCACCTGGTTAATACCAAAATACTGCAGACGCTCTTGCGCATCTTCCTGGGTCAAGCCAATACGATTGCAGTTCAAATTTGCCAGTGTCTGATCGAGGCTGTTCTTTGCTTCGAGCGCGATGGCATAGGGTTCGCGGCCACTATCGCGGCGGCGAGCGTTGTCTTTAATAGAGGTCATAACGCTATTCTCTTATTTTACTTTGTACACAGGGTTACCCCGCCCGTATTTACGGGTGAACATGCACAAAGTGGAATTTATACCTTTAATAATTCGAGTTACAGGACGGCAACACATTCGTAAATCCCCAGGCATATAGGCCACTATGGGATTGGGATGAACGAGCGCAGTCTACACACCTGTAACTTGAAGTATGACGGATATATTGAATTAGCGTTGTTAACGAGATTATTATTGCGTTAACAACGCAGAATAATAAAATTTCTGGGGTGATCGTCCATAACACATCCTTATCACCTTAGAGGTGAATACTAATATTAATTAAACAGGTAACTCTGATGCGACACGCCAATGAACCGCACTGACGCTACGCTCTAAACTGACACGGCAGACAATGCCTTCAATATCTTTTTGCGCTGCGGGATTTGCCAGGATCTCCGCGCAGACTTCCAACTGACCTGGGATGGAAATATCGGCACTACGTAATGATTGCAAACGTAATGCCACGCCGTTTAATGCTTGCAGAATTAACGTGCGAACCAGGATCTCATCCTGTTCACCACAGGTCACCTGTATACGATAACGCAGCGCCAGATCGACAGCCTGCTGCTGCGGTTGCAGATTGATACGCTGTGCCGCTTCACGCAGCAAGATATTGGCACATAGGATAACCAGCGTCGCCAATACGGCTTCCCAATGTTGTCCCAAGCCACATAACACGCCGATAGCCGCGGAGCACCACAGCGTGGCAGCGGTATTCAAGCCCCGGATATTAAGCCCCTCACGCATAATAACCCCAGCCCCCAGAAAGCCGATGCCAGAGACAACCTGCGCTGCAATACGCCCGGCACTGGAGGGTTCGGTGGTTACCGAGCCCAGGATAAAAACCGCCGCGCCGGTCGCGACCAACGAATTGGTACGCAGGCCAGCCATACGCTGACGCCATTGCCGTTCAGCGCCAATAATGGCACCCAGGCTCATCGCCAGGAATAAATTCAAAACAAAAGGAGTCATAGCCATGATCTTCTCCTTAATAAATCTCAGGAGGTTGAATCATGTGCCGTTAAGCACACGCGAAATCGCGCTGATAATAAATCAGCGAGTCAGCGTATTCGTGCCCGGAGGGAAAAGGCTGTGGCGGTTAAATACCATAATAATATCCGAATCAATATGCCCGATGCGATAACGCCTCGGCTACAGCTCATGATCTTCGGGTTTGCACAGCTCGGAATAACGTGAGAGGGGTGCTGCCCGCCGTGTTTGGCAAGCAACAAATCAGAAGAGATTGGTCAACTTGCCTTGATTATTTCGCTACTACTGCAACTGTCCAATTGATTTTCTCCACTGAAATTTTGGCTGGAGTATAGTTATGTGAGGTTATGAAGTAAAGACTAATTTATTAAACGAATATTAAACTGCACCTCCCCCTTTAAATAATCTCTCTTGTTTCCCAGGCCCAATATATACAGAGGAATGGAGAGCGATCACTCAATAGCGAACCTCTTTTGCGTAGACTACGCTAAGGGTCATTCTGTTTTATCTATCAATCAAGGAGCTACCCGATGGACATCATCACCAAAGCCCTATTGAGTCAGATTTGGCAAAGCCTGGGCCACAAAGCCCCCCTGACCGAACTGGTCACGCTCAATGGCGAAGGTGGCCTCGCGAGCGCGTTTCCGGTAACAGAATTAGCAACGGCAAGTTGGAGCGCCGCCGGCCTGGCCTGCAGTGAATTATTACACCAGCGCCACGGACACAGAGCACCAGTGACCGTAGACCGGCGTCTGGCTTCTCTGTGGTTCGGCTGGACACTGAGGCCACTCGGCTGGCAACTGCCCGCAACCTGGGATGCGCTGGCTGGAGATTATGCAACCCATGACGGTTGGATACGCTTGCATACCAATGCCCCACACCACCGTAAGGCGGTAGAAAAGGTTGTTGGCCCACAACGGGATAAAAGCACCCTGGCGCAAGCCGTGTTGCCGTGGAAAAAAAGTGAGCTTGAACGCGCGGTGATTGATGCCGGTGGTTGCGCAGCTGAAATGCGTTCCGCCAGTGAATGGCAGCAACATATTCAGGGTAAAAGCGTCGCCCAAGAGCCGCTGATCCATCAGGCCGCAACATCGCCAGCGCCAGCTCCCAAGTGGGCGCTGCCCGTTGCCCGCCCATTGCACGGCATACGCGTGCTGGATCTGACCAGAATTATTGCCGGGCCGGTGGCGACCCGTTTTCTTGCCGGTTTAGGCGCAGAAGTGCTGCGCATCGATCCCTACGGTTGGGATGAACCCGCCGTGGAACAGGAGGTGATTCTCGGGAAGCGTTGTGCGCGGCTGAATCTGCATAATGCTCACGACCGGCAGACTTTTGAACAACTGCTAAAGAGTGCCGATGTTATCGTTCATGGCTATCGAGCCGGTGCGTTGGATAAACTGGGCTACGGGGCAGAGAAACGGCGTGCCCTGTCTCCTGGCCTGATCGATGTCAGTCTTAATGCCTATGGCTGGACTGGGCCGTGGCGTGAGCGGCGCGGTTTTGACAGCCTGGTCCAAATGAGCTGCGGTTTGGCGGCGGCAGGTATGGCGTGGAAGCAAGCCCAGGTGCCGGTACCCTTGCCGGTACAGGCGCTGGATCATGCCACCGGCTATCTCATGGCAAGCGCGGTGTTACAGGGCATGGCGGATCGCCTGGCGCACGGAACAGGCTATAGCGCACGGCTTTCATTAGCTCGTACGGCACAGCTATTGCTTGATAACCCGTATCCACACCGTCATTCGCCGTCTCAGCTCACCGCCGTCACAGCCGCTGATGAAAACCCGGAAACAGAGCTGACTCACTGGGGGCCGGCGTTGCGCCTGCGGGCACCGTTACATCTGGCGGGCACCGCCTTGTTATGGGCTCTGCCCGCCACGGCACTCGGCACCTCACATGCAGAATGGCAGCGTCAGTAACCTAAGCCAATTGTTGTCGCAACCAATGCAGCAACGCCTCAACCGCCGGTGTCAAACCGGCGGTCTGCGGCCAGACCAGATAAATATCGTCATCACTCAAGCGTCGAGCCGCCGCCAGCGGTATCAATCGCCCTGCTGCGATGGCATCCCCAGCCAATACCGTCTTCACCAACGCAATACCAAATCCCTGCTCTGCTGCCCGGAGCAATAACCCGGCGTCGTTAAACAATGCCAACTGGCGCCCACTGCTGGGCTGCCCGTTCGCCTGAAACCAGCTGTGCCAAGGGGTGACATCATGTTCAAGTAAGGGAAGCTGCGCCTCTCCGGTATGGAACGCCTCCTGCCACTGCCGAGCTAATGCCGGTGTTGCGACAGGAAGCACCTCTCCTGAGGCGATACGCTCCGCTTGCACTCCCGGCCATTGGCCCTCACCTATGCGGATCGCCGCATCAAACCCTTTACGCGCCAAATCCTGTATCGCCAACGAGGCATCAATATCCAACGTTATGCCAGAGTAAGCACGGTGAAAATCCCCCATTCTGGGCAGCAACCAGCAATGGGCAAATGAGGGCAATACGCTGATGCGTAACATCTGGCTGGCCGCTATATGCCGGACCCGATGGATGCTCTGCTGTAGGGCGAGTAAGGCCGGTTCGGCGGTTGCCAGCAATTCGCGACCGGCAGCATTCAATTTTATCCCACGCCCGCTACGCACAAACAGCGGGCAACCGATAGCCTGTTCCAACTGCTGTATTTGCTGGCTGACGGCACCATGGGTCAGATTGATCTGTTGTGCGGCTGCGCGCAGGTTCTCGAGCCGGGCGGCGATCACAAAGGTCGGCAGAATATGCAAAGGAATGCGTTCATTCATAACTGGTTAGCCTGGCTATCCATAAAGGTTATCTTTTATCGATATTAGCACCACTCTAAATAACCTACAGTATCTCTCTTCCCCCCTCACCCAAGGACAAACAGATGCACCCACGCTTACAGCAGGATCTTGACGATTTCCCTCGCATACTCGACCAGACAAACCAATTGGCGCAAACCTTTCTTGCCGGATTAAAACAGCGCCCCGTATGTCCTCCTGTGTCAGCACAACAGCTTAAGGCGGGTGACGATCAACTGGTAGAAGAAGGTTGCGGCGCGCAGGCGGCTTTGGCGAGTTTCTGGCAACGCTATGCGGCAGGCCTCTCCGGCAGCGCCGGGCCACGTTACTTTGGTTTTGTTACCGGAGGTAGCACGCCAGCCTCGCTGGCTGCCGACTGGTTGGTTAGCACAACCGACCAAAATAGCCAACTGAGCAACGATACTGTCGCGGCAGCGATTGAGCTCGCCACGATTGAGCAGTTAAAGTCGCTATTGCAGCTACCCGACGCTTTCAGCGGTAGCTTTGTCAGCGGTGCCACCATGGCCAACTTTGTCGGCATGGCGATCGGCCGTCAGTGGCTGGGGCAACAACAAGGCATAGACGTCGCCCAATCGGGGATGGCAGCATTGGGGCCTGTTCAGGTTCTTTCCGCTAATGCGCACTCCAGCAGCGTAAAGGCGTTAAGCATGCTCGGCATCGGGCGTGATGCACTTAAAACCATCGCCACACAAATTGATTCTGAAATTATTGATACGGTGGCCTTAGAGCATCATCTCGCTGCCACACCGGGTGTCCCCACAATGGTGCTAGCCAGCGCAGGAACGGTGAATACGGTCACCTTCGACGACCTGCCGCGTCTGTTGGCACTGCGTGAACGCTACCCATTCTGGTTACATGTCGATGCTGCTTTCGGCGGCATTGCGGCCTGTTCGCCCAACCATATTGCGTTGCTGGACGGGTGGCAGCAGGCCGATTCAATCACCGTTGATGCCCACAAATGGCTGAATGTGCCTTATGACAGCGCCATTCAATTTACGCGCCATTTGGCACTACAAATGCAGGTATTCCAAAACCACTCGGCCTATCTGGAAGCCCCGACGCTGCGCCCAGACAACTATCTGCACCTGACCCCAGAGAATTCACGGCGTTTTCGAGCGTTGCCTTTGTGGATGGCGTTGAAAGCCTATGGTCGTAGCGGTATGCGCGAGATCGTTGAACGTAACGTGATGCTGGCACGCCGTTTAGGAGAAGGCCTCGCGGCCAGCGATGGGTTCTATCTGCTGGCGCCAGTGAACCTTAACGTCGTGTGTTTTGCGCTGAAGGCCATTACTGGCGATGCCCTGATGGCGCGAGATCGCTTTATCGAGCATCTGAATCAGGCAGGCATAGTCCGCTGCACGCCCACCAGTTATGGCGGCCAACCCGGTATTCGTGCCGCATTGGTAAACTGGATGACCGAAGAACAGGATATTACGCTCACACTGGCGTCAATGCTGGCTTGCCGCGCTCTGGTGGATTAGCGTTGCGAAAAGCGTCAAGCCGTTGCTTCTGCTGCCCGTCGGTACCGATATTCAGCGGTGATAGCCAGGCAGCAAACGCCTCGCGTAGCGGCGGCCATTCACTATCAATGATAGAGAACCAATCAGTGTCGCGGTTGTGACCCTTTCTGGTCATTGCCTGGCGAAAAGTTCCTTCAAAGGTAAATCCCAGACGCAGTGCGGCCTCACGGGAAGGTGCATTCAGACGATCGCATTTCCATTCACAACGGCGAAACCCTAAATCATCAAAAACATGCCTCAACATCATGAAGATCGCTTCACTCCCCATCGCTCGGCGTTGCATCAAGGGAGACCAGTTAATCATACCCAACTCAACCACTCCGTTGAGTTGGTCAATGCTCAAGAAAGCACAGGTGCCTACCGCTTTACCGGTAGTCGCATCAATCACCGTCAGGGTATTTCGGCCAGGAGTATCGAGCTGCCGCTGCAAATACTGCTGGAAACCAGCTACATCGGCAGGACGTTCACTCGACAGGTAAGTCCAGTCACGGCCATCTTCCGCCTGCTGATAAGCAGCGAAAAGCTCTTCAGCACGACGTGCGATATCCATCGGCTGCAGGCAGCAGAAACGTCCTTGCAGTGCTTGTTTACCTGGCTCACCCACCGGTTGCCACCCCTCAAGCGCTTCACCGATCGGTTGCCCAAACTGGTTATTTCTCACCCTAACACCTCTCTGTTGGTTCATTTTTGCACAGGTTAAGATTGGGTCTGGCGATAAGCAAGCCAAACACGATGAAACGAAGGCATCTCTTCCGTCATGAGATACTTTAAAAGTGGCGATAAGTCAGGCGGCAATCATTCACATCAATCTAGGTTGACCGCAATAAATTCATTACATGAATTGTTTTTAAGTCAAACTTGTGACACATTGTAAATAAATTTGTTTCTTTAATGTAAAAGAAGAGGCAACTCCAGCGCGGAAACAGAACAAGCAATCATTATCATTTGTGTTTAAACATTGATATAATCAATTAAATAGAAGGGGCAAATGCCTTTTCATGATAGGAAAAACGCCAGAAAACCACTTAAAAAACAAGCAAAAATAGAGAGAAATTTAATGAATGATTTATTTTTAAGAATCATCTCATAACAAAGAGGCAAATCCTGGCCCCCAAAGATTTGAATTTAACCAGGCGATTCTGCCACGGAAGAACACATGAGGATATTATGGCTGCATGAACATCAACCGACTTAAGCTAAACTAATGGGTTAGTCAGATTAAGAAATTTAATTCGAAAAGACGTTGAGTAGACCCTATTTTGTTGATAGAACTTTATGTTCATAAAATGCTATTTACTTGTATCTTTTAGCCTTTAGCGTCGGGCTTTTCTTGTTTTTACCGCAGTAAAACGGATTTAAGTGGGAGTGTCACATGCCAACAATTATTATGGATTCATGCAGTTATACCAGGTTAGGATTGACAGATTACCTAACGTCACACGGAGTGAAAAAGCGCCAGATTTATGCAGTGACTCACATTGACGCACTGCACCAAAAATGCACCAAACTCAAGCCACATTTGGTGTTCCTGAATGAAGATTGCTTCATACATGAAGCTGATGCGACCGAACGAATAAAACGGGTCATCTCTCTTAACCCCGAAACTTTATTCTTTATTTTCATGGCTATCACTAACGTACATTTCGACGATTATCTCTATGTACGTAAAAACGTCATCATTTCGTCCAAGTCCATTAAGCCACAAACCATGAACCGGTTGCTCCACCACTACCTTGAGAGTAAAGCCACCCAGCAAGAAAAAGGTCCGCTTGACCAGACACCGGTCACGCTAAGCCAGACCGAATCAAACATGCTGCGCATGTGGATGTCTGGCAAGGGAACCATCCAGATTTCAGATAAAATGCAAATCAAGGCTAAAACCGTCTCTTCTCATAAGGGCAATATAAAAAGAAAGATCAAGACGCATAACAAGCAGGTTATCTACCATGTTGTTCGCCTGACGGATACTCTGACCAGCGGCATTTTTGTCAACAGCCGCTAAAAGCGCCAATGATGGCTACCTGGCGCCCTCACTGAGTAGCGATTGAAATACCTGTTCGCACCGGCACTCTGTCGCAACGGGTATTACCGTTCCCTGCTTTGTTTCACTGTGAAATGACCATGACGTCGTAAGTGGTTTTCCAGCCCGCCAATACCAGTCATTGATGTTGAACTGCAAATAATGTGAGATGGGCATTTACTTGCTACTGTCCGCGTCACGTAATTCCACAAAAGTGCCGTCACGGCTATCGATCTCGTTGAAGAACCACACGCCTGTCGGATAATCATCCAATGCAACCAGATACATAGTCCCTTCATTAAACACCTCAACAGCCAGTACCACGCCTTCACGACGTGGACCGCCATCGGTTTTCACCGTCACCAGATCGTTAACTTTCATGGTCTACCTCATTATTCATCACACGGATATCAATTTATTACAGCTCAGGGTAAAGACCGCTGCCACACGCCTCATCAAACAATACGCGCATGCTGTATAGCTTAGCAGAAGCGTTTACTGTTCCAGCAGCACTCCAAGTACGGCGGTCAAATCGCAGGCACAAAAAAACCCGCCAAGGCGGGTTTTTTAATCAGCAAAAAAGCCGATTAGATAGCGGTAACGTTAGCCGCTGACGGACCTTTAGCACCGTTCTCGATAGAGAACTGTACGTTCTGGCCTTCAGCCAGGGTCTTGAAGCCTTGATCCTGGATAGCAGAGAAGTGTACGAACACGTCTTTGCTGCCGTCTGCAGGAGTGATGAAACCAAAACCTTTAGACTCGTTGAACCACTTCACTTGACCTTTGATCATGTTAGACATGTCTAATTCCTTCAATAAAAAATGTAAGCCACCATGGGCATGTTATAGCCGGTCATCAGTTACTTATGGAGGCACTAGAAAGGAAATTCGTCAGTGAAGAGCTATCAAGGATAACGCTTTAAATTTGAACTACTTTACTCAAAATGTCGTGCATAAATAGGTCTGTACCACAGGCCGAGAATCATTAACGCACGACAGCAGATTAATAGCAACTCTTTTTACCTCAGGAAGGCCCAAACGCGATCAACTGCACAGTATTTGCTCCCGCCTGATGAAATTTCCAGCGCTACATTGTCGATTTCCCTGGCAAGGGCGGCAATGGTGCCCCGCAATATTTGCAATACGCCGCTTCGGTTTCGTGCCCACCCCGCTGGCATTGCTCACAACGACGTTTTTCACGATAGCGCTGCATTTCCTGCGACATATAAGCCGTCAGAATACCTGTGGGTACAGCAATAATCGAATACCCGACCAGGATCAACACCGACGCCAGCATCCGCCCTAACGGCGTATGAGGCACAATGTCGCCATAACCAACGGTGGTCAGCGTCACCACCGCCCAATACATCGAAGCCGCCAGGCTGGTAAATCCTCCGCTACCGCCCTCCACGGCATACATTAATCCACCGAACACGCATAGCACCACACCGACAAAGCCAAAAAACATGGTCAGTTTGTGCCGCGCCAGTTTGAGACTGCGCCAAACCATGCCCATTTCACTCATGTAGCGCAACAGTTTGAGCGCTCGTAATACGCGCAATATCCGCAAAATGCGCAGCAATGCGACGTACTCTACCGCCATATGGGGGAACAGCCAGATAATGTACATCGGCAATACCGTCAGTAGATCCACGATGCCGAAAAAGCTGCAAGCGTAGCGCTCTTTACCTGGCGTTGCCCACAACCGCAACAGATATTCCAAGGTAAAGATACCGGTGAAAAAGACTTCAGCCCAAAACAACAGATAAAGGGCCCGACTATTAGGGGTATACAGCGCTGTGCCGCCTGGCTCAAGGAACAGCAGCAATACGCTGAGCAAGGCAATGATGACCCAAAACGCTTCCATCTTGCGTCCGGAGCGGGTTTGATTATTGAACAGCAGGTGATAACTGCGCTGCCGCAGCGTCTGTTTTAGCGCTTTCGTGGTCATAGCCAAAATCGTGTCATAAAAAGAGGTGCCCATACTAGATCCGAAGCGGTTCACCGCCAAATATAAGCGTAGATAAACCGCAGGCACAAATGATAGTAATTCTCGTTATCATGTAGTATAGTTGCAGCGCGTTACTATATAGAGAAACTCAATATGCTGATACGACATACCCAGGTCGCCTGCTGCGGCGCAACACTGTTGCTAAGCTTTACAGTGCAGGCGCTCGAATTACATTATACGGCCCCAGAAGTGAGCCACTCCGCCCCCAGCAAACCGCAACCGGTACCTGGACCGGCAGAACAGAAAAGTCCACCTCCTCTGGTCTGGTCACAAAGCGAAGAAACTCGTGGCTGGAGCGTAGAGTCGGAATGCGATCACCCTGGTTGTACTCATAAACCCAGCAAGCCGTTTTACGGTCAACCTGGTCCGGTGAAAAAAACCGATCGCCTTCGTCAGTCAGATCCCTATTCTACCGATCAGTCACCCGACGCCAAGGTCAGCCTGGGTTATCAATGGTAACGTTGCTTTCAGAGTTATCCCTATATCTGCTTTGGCGGTAACTTTCTATAATGGCGCCAGTTCACCACTCTCCCTGATGTTGGACTTGATTAACGTTGCTCTAATCTTT
The DNA here is from genome assembly GCF_006715025.1 of Serratia fonticola. Classification (NCBI taxonomy): domain Bacteria; kingdom Pseudomonadati; phylum Pseudomonadota; class Gammaproteobacteria; order Enterobacterales; family Yersiniaceae; genus Serratia; species Serratia fonticola. The sequence continues at coordinate 2,549,073 of NZ_VFMK01000001.1, read as the reverse complement.
CACGCGCCTCCTTATAGGCGCTTTTTTATATAAAAATCATTTAACTATTCTTTTACAGAATACTCCCATGGCCCCAATACGTGATAGATGTCACAAATGTATCTACATGAAACGATAACCGGAGGCCGTATTATGGCGACAGAATATCTCTCATTATTGGCTGGCTTAGTGAGCCTTGCAGGGTACGCTCTGTATAGACATTTCAACTCACAGAAGAAAAGCACTCTGGTGCGCACACGTCAGCGTTAATTTCTCAGCCGGGGACGCCCCCCGGCAATGATACACAGACCACAAAACGCCCCTCTGTCATTTTTTCATCACAAAAGCGTCACAATTCGGCCATATGATGAGGGCGATTATCCTAACCAGGTTAACACCAAGGATTTCGCTCATGACCACCGTTAAAGCTATTAACCATCAGCAAGCAGAAACGCTGATCCGTTCAGGTGCAGCGAAAAAGATCGAGCTGGCTTATGACATTGACAGCGATGATTTCTTTCAGCTCGCCAGTCTTTGGTGCGATAAAGGCGCCAAGATCTCCAAAGGAAAAGAACACTTTATCATTTCACTGAAGGGCTTTCGCATCCCGCCAAACGACTGAATCCTATGCCGCCCCAGCGGCGGCCACCCTCACTGTTTGAACAAAAGCACGCTATCGTCTACATGCCTAAACTGTTATCTGTATAAGATAAACAGTCAGCCGGGGATGCCCCGGTTCCGTAATTAAGGAGAACGGCATGTCAGCCAATACACAACTGCCTAATAGCATGAAAGTCATCGAAATCATCCAACCCGGCGAACCTGACGTTCTGTTGCCGGCAGAACGCCCGCTTCCGGAATTGGCACAGGGTGAAATTCTGGTCAAAGTGGCTGCCGCCGGGGTTAACCGCCCAGACGTGTTACAACGACGTGGGCATTACGCCCCACCGGCAGGCGCTTCGGATATACCAGGGTTGGAAATCGCAGGCACCGTGGTTGCCGTAGGGCTCGGTGTCCAACGCTATCAACCGGGCGACCAGGTTTGTGCGTTGATTGCCGGTGGAGGCTACGCCGAATATTGCAAAGTACACGAAAGCAATGCCTTACCCGTGCCTAAGGGATTCAGCATGGTGGAGGCCGCAGCGATACCTGAGACTTTCTTTACCGTCTGGGTCAACGTTTTCCAGCGGGGTCATCTTCGTGCTGGGGAAACCGTGCTGATCCATGGCGGAACCTCTGGCATTGGTACGGTGGCAACCTTACTGGCCAAAGCTTTTTGTGCCCGAGTCATCACGACCGTCGGTTCAGAAGAAAAACGGCAGGCCAGTCTGGCACTGGGGGCTGACGTAGCCATCAACTACCGCACTGAAGACTTTGTCGAGCAGACGCAGAAAGCCACCAACGGAAAAGGGGCTGATGTGATTGTCGATCTGATTGCCGGGGATTACGTCGCGAAAAACTATCAGGCTGCAGCAATGGATGGGCGTATCGTGCAAATAGGCACGCAGAATGGCGTGGTCAAGGAACTGAACCTGATGCCGCTGCTGCTTAAACGTCTGACCCATACTGGCTCAACCCTAAGGGCACGCAGTGTGGAAGACAAAGCGCAGATCGCCGCTGATTTGGCACAACAGGTATGGCCATTATTAGAGCGTGGCACGTTGAAGCCACAGATTTTCAAGACCTTCCCCTTGGAACAGGCGGCCCAGGCGCATGCTCTGATGGAGTCCAGTGCTCATATCGGCAAAATTGTCCTGACAGTCTAGCTGGTAGATAATCGTTCCCTCTGATAACAAGAGAGGGAACGTCACCCGCAGATCAGCCGAACAGTTTACCTTTCAGTAAACCCATACCGGCACTGAGTAAATCGCCGCCCTGCGGCGCTTGCCCATTCGGTGAAAGCTTATCCGTGATTATCGGTAAATATTGCGCGATCAGAGCAGAGGCCTGTGCCGGATCAATGCCCAGTTTGCCCGCCAGCTGTGCGATGGCGTCACTGCTCAATGCCTGCTCAACATGTTCACTACTGATTGGCTGGTTCTCACCGGTGCCAATCCAAGAAGCAACAATATCGCCCAGGTTCCCCTGGCGAAACTTATCCAGAATCGCCTGTAGCCCACCTTGCTGTTCGATCCACTGCAACACCGTACCGTAATCTATCCCCTTGCCGCCGCTCAGGGCGCCCGCCAATCCATCCAATAATCCCATTGTAATCCCCTTCTCAGAACACAGGTTGCCTGCCGTGCGCTCATCACGTTTAAAAGAAAAGGGCCGCCACCGCGGCCCTCAGACTGTCGACAAAATCCTCTGGGGCTAAAAATCTCCTTTTCGGAGCGGATAAAACCCAAGAATTCTGTCTTTTACTTTCCCCCTGGAAACCCCGTTTTCAGGAGGAACAATTTACGGGGCGCCGCAACCTCCCCGGTTGAGCGGTACCCGATTAACTTCTGATCTTTCTGTAGACAAAAAGCACCACCAGGGCACCGACAACGGCAACAACAAAGCTGCCCAGGTTAAAGCCATCGACCCGCCCCATACCAAAGAAAGTACTGATATAGCCGCCAACAACTGCGCCCACAATCCCCAGAATGACGGTCATGATAAAACCACCGCCGTCTTTGCCAGGCATAATCCACTTGGCCAGAATACCGGCGATTAACCCAAAGATGATCCAGGAAATGATGCCCATTTTTACTCTCCCTCATTGACTTTTTGCTTATAAAGCAATCTAACAACCATTCGGCAGTGCCGTCATAGTTTATCTTCCCCACCAGAGACCCCCCCCGGGTGGGACTATCGGCAATAAATCGTATCTGCACCCTATTACTATAGTAAAAAATCAGCGGGTTACCCATTTCCAAACGTCTTAATTTCACAGCCTGAAATTTGAGCTATTTTCACTCAATTGTCATCTTTGCGCGCTATAACAGGCTATACTCAATAAAGCTCAGTGATGTTCAGCTTGAGGATAGCGCGATGAGCAACCCTCCATTCATGCTGTTTCTGGTTTTGGTTTACGCCCTGGCTGCCGTGTGGGATGGTTCTGCATCATTGCTGTTTATGTGACGGACGAATCAAAGCCTGCCCCCTCCCTTGCATCGTCAACTTTGACTAGCGTTTTTCATCAGCCTCGCAGTCGCGAGCGTTAAATGAGGTGATTATCATGCTGATCCAACCCTATCTGTTTTTCAGCGGTAATTGCGAACAGGCGGTTAATTTCTATGCCCAACAGTTAAATGGGACCATTGAAATATTGATGCGCTACCAAGACATGCCTGCACAAGAGCAACAAAACAGCCCGCCTAATACCGACCCACTATCCATCATGCACGCCAGGCTAGTGATCGGTGACAACGTCATTATGGCGTCGGACAGCTGTCCGCAAGACGAGGCTGAACAGTCACATCGTGGTTATGCCCTGTCAATCCGGAGCGAAACAGTCGAAAATGGTCGCGAGTTGTTCACCCGGCTGGCCGAAGGCGGTTCCGTCACCCTGCCTTTCCAACCCACCTTTTGGGCCAAAGGTTTTGGCATGCTCACCGATAAATTTGGCGTTAACTGGATGATCAACGTTGAATAATCACGGCAACGACCGCAGTGCCTGGCTCTCTTGAAAGGCACTGCCCTCCCGCAATCAGCGGTAGCGATACCAGTTGAAGGCCGCTAACGCGATCAGAACAAACATCACCGACAACAAGACCAATGCCAGCCGCCATTGAGGCGATCCGCGCCGACGATACGCCATGAACATTAAACAGGCCATTACACCGAGCGTCACCGGATAATAGACCGCCAGCGTCAATAGCATGATGATCGCCACGTCAGACAATGCTGCCATACTCGTCTCCCCCTCGTGTTTCTGCTTGCCTATTATCACCAGGGATGTTGCATGCAAGAAAGTGCCGAAAGCGTTAAGATTATTACCCATACCCGTACAAAATTGACATTATAACAGGGATGCCATGACACCACTGCTACCCCCTTTATCCCAAAATCCGAAAACTAACTCGCCGTTACTCTTTCAGGCCGGTGTTTTTATTATTATCGTCGCGCTCACGCTGGTGATTTTCAACGCCTGGCAGATATGGAATGCCTATCAGCGCAACCTGCAAAGCGCCGAAAACGTCTCAGAGAACCTGGCCCGCTCACTGGCTCAACACGCAGAAGATACGTTCGCTCTGGTGGACAATAATCTGCTGGATCTGCGTGAGCGCATTGAAACCGATGGATTAGGCCAGGCACAAAAAGAGCGGCTGCAAAAAGTCATGCTGGCTCAGACAAAACGCCTGCCCCAGTTACACGGCAATTTTATCTACGATGCCCGCGGCAACTGGATCCTGACTGCCAACGGCAAACCGCTGAGCCATGCCAATAATGCCGACCGCGACTATTTTAAGTTTCACCTCACCCATAACGATAATGCCGTCTATATCGGTAACGTCATTCGCAGCCGTTCAACGGGAGATTTGATTATCCCGGTATCCCGTCGTCTGAATCATCCAGATGGCAGCTTTGCTGGCGTAGTGATTTCAACACTGTATGTCGATTACTTCCGCCAGTTTTATAACAATTTCGCTCTCAACAACGATGCTTCACTCAGCCTGTTGCTGGATGATGGAACCATTCTTTATCGTCGCCCTTTCAATGAGGATTCAATCGGTAAGAAAGCCTCCCAAGGCATTTTATTCCGCGACATCCTGCCGCATTCGCCATTTGGCAACGTCACCATGGTCTCACAGTTTGACCATGTCGAGAGGATCTACGGTTATTCGCAGGTGGAACATTATCCGTTGGTGATTACCGCCGGATTGTCGAAAAAAGATGTCCTGGCCGACTGGCGCAGTGATACAACGCTGTTTGCCAGCGGTGGCATATTCCTGCTGGCGATACTGGTGGCGCTCGGGTTAGTGCTGATACGCCAGATTAACCACAGCGTGCAGACCGAAGCCGAACTGGTGCACACCCGGGATCAACTGACACAGATTAACCAGACCCTGGAGGAGTTAGCCCTGCTGGATGGGCTAACCGGTCTTGCCAACCGTCGCCAGTTTGATATTGCGCTTAAAAATGAGATGACACGCGCGGCACGCAATGACCGTAGCGTTGCGTTGTTGATGCTGGATATTGACTATTTCAAACAGTACAACGATATCTATGGCCACGTGGCAGGCGATCAGTGTTTAAAACAACTGGGCCGAATGCTCCAAAATATGGCCAGCCGTCCTGACGAACTGATGGCGCGTTACGGTGGCGAAGAGCTGGCCATTATTCTGCCGGATACCAATCTGCAGGAGGCCGTTACCTTTGCGGAACAGGTGCTTGAAGGCATCCGCCAATTGAAAATAGCCCACAGCGGAAGCCCGCAGGGGATCATTACCGCCAGCATCGGCGTCAGTGCCCAAATCCCGCAGCCGTATAGTGACACGCCGATGGGATTAGTGAATCAGGCAGATAACGCGTTGTACGCGGCTAAAAAAGGCGGAAAAAACCAAGTCTGCAGCCAGTAACTCCCCCCGTTACGTTGCCAATGCGGGAAGCATTGGCAACGCTTTGAACCAGGGATAGGGCATGATGCCCCCGCACAATGCCCTAGTCCGCAGCGCTGAAATCCCCTTTCTGCCGCGCCACCAGTGTCAGAATACTGTACAACGCCACCGCCTGCTGATGCTGGTTAAGCACTTGCACATCCCAGACCACCACGCCATGCGGGCGATCTTCCGCACTCTTTTGCGCTTTGCGGGTTTTCTTTTTACAGGTCAGTCTTACTTGGAGGGTATCGCCGATCTTCACGGGCTCGATGAAACGCAGGTTTTCCATGCCGTAGTTGGCAATCACCGGCCCGACACCGGGATCGACAAACAAACCGGCGGCGGCGGAAACCACAAAGTAACCGTGTGCGACCCTTTCGCCAAACAAGGACTCCGCTGCCCCGATCTTGTCCATATGCGCATAGAAGTGATCGCCACTCAGGCAGGCAAAGTTGACAATATCGGCCTCGGTAATGGTACGGCGGGCGGTCAATAGGCTTTCACCAATCTGCAACTGTTCAAAGTATTTACGGAACGGGTGGACCGGTTCTTCTACCACTTTGGCACCACGGACCCATTCACGGCCAATGGCAGCCAGCATTGCTGGGCTCCCCTGAATTGCCGTACGCTGCATGTAATGTTTTACCGCACGCAACCCACCGAGCTCCTCACCTCCCCCCGCACGCCCTGGGCCACCATGTACCAATAACGGCAACGGAGAGCCATGACCGGTCGACTCGGCTGCCGCATGGCGGTCCAACACCAACATCCGGCCGTGGGCGCAGGCGGTAGCGCGAATAAAGCACGACGCCAAGGCTTCGTCCGCCGTCACCAATGAACCCGCCAGGCTCCCCTGCCCCAGCAAGGCCAATGCTATCGCCTGCTCGGTGGTTTGATAAGGCATCAGCGTGGCAACCGGGCCGAACGCTTCGATGCCATGTACCGCCTGATGGCTGAAAGGATCGGCGCAATACAGTAACGTGATGGGATAAAAAGCGCCCTGTTGCGCATGGTCACCGATGATTTCCAAGGTATCCAATGCCCCGCCACACAAAGGTTCGCAGCCGTGATGCAGCAGGAAATCCACCTTTTGCTGCACATCATCACGCTGCTCCTGATTGACCAGCGCCCCCATGCGTACCTGCTCCCGTTGCGGATCGCCAACTTTGATACTGCCCAACCGCTGTAGTAGCGCTTGCTGGACATCTGCAACACGGGCTGAGGGCACGATAATGCGCCGGATAGCCGTGCATTTCTGCCCGGCTTTACTGGTCATCTCGCGGCTGACTTCTTTGATAAACAACGCAAACTCTGGCATCTCTGGCGTAACATCTTCCCCCAGCACACAGCAGTTAAGCGAATCAGCCTCCATGGTAAAAGCGATGGACTTTTCCAGCAGGCGTGGGTGAGAACGCAGCTTTTGCCCGGTTTGCGCAGAACCGGTAAAGGTCACGGCATCCTGATAATCCAGATGCTCGAACAGATCGCCAACCCCGCCACAGATCAGTTGCAGAGCGCCCTCCGGGACCAGGCCGCTATCAATAATCAGTTTCACCATCGCCTGGGTCAGTTGCGCCGTGGCCGTGGCAGGTTTGATGATAGCGGGCATCCCCGCCAGCCAGGTCGGTGCCAGTTTCTCCAGCATCCCCCAACAAGGGAAGTTAAACGCATTGATATGCAATGCGACGCCGGGGCGAGAAGTCAGCACATGCCGGGCAGCAAACTGCGACTGTTGCGAAAGTGGGATCAGTTCATCTTCTGGCCATAGCGTATCATCAGGTAACTCCCGCCCAGCCAACCCGGCATAGGAAAACAGCGTCGCGATCCCACCTTCAATATCCACCCAACTGTCGTTGCGGGTGGCTCCGGTCTGATAGGAAATCTGATACAACGCCTCTTTATTGGCCAGCAGATGTTTGGCTACCGCCTTCATCATCTGGGCCCGCTGTTGAAACGTCATCTGTGTCAGCGCAGCACCGCCCACCCTGCGGGCATACTCCAGGCTGGCTGCCAGTGGCAATCCTTCGGAGCATACCTGATACAAGGGTTCACCGGTGACGGCATGATGGATTTCCCGGGGTTTACCCTGGCCATATACCCAACCGCCGGCCAGGTAACTGTTTAACTGCTGCATTCGCGCCTCCGAAATTCATAAATTGATAGCATAAAGCTAATTTACGTATCACATATTTTCCACCTTCCGCCAAGTTAAAATTTAACAAAATTAAAACAACACCACATTGAAAACACGATTCCCGACTAAGCACCCAGCACAACCAAATTTTAAAAAAATAATAAAATCAAATATTTAAAAAACAAAGTTGTGGGCGACGTCGCAAAATCACAAACATTACGTTTGATCTTATTGTTATCAGCTTGTAGCCTTACGGTTATTAAAAGTGATTCACATTTTTATATTCAACACAAAAAATACGTATCACCAAGAGGCAAGCATGACAACTGATACCCTTCATCAGCAGCATTTTGAAGATAAGATTGCCGCCGATATCGCCATTGAAGCCAAAGACTGGATGCCGGATGCCTATCGCAAGAACCTGATCCGACAAATCGGCCAGCACGCACATTCCGAGGTCATCGGCATGTTGCCAGAGGCCAACTGGCTGACCCGTGCCCCAACGCTGCTTCGCAAAGCGATATTGCTGGCAAAGGTCCAGGATGAAGCCGGACACGGCCTTTACCTTTACAGCGCGGCAGAAACCCTCGGCTGTTCGCGTCAGGATATCTACCAAAAAATGCTCGCCGGTCAGATGAAATACTCCTCCATCTTCAACTATCCAACGCTGAGCTGGGCAGATATCGGCGTTATCGGCTGGCTGGTTGACGGTGCCGCCATCGTTAATCAGGTCGCTTTGTGCCGCGCCTCTTACGGCCCCTATGCGCGTGCGATGGTGAAAATCTGCAAGGAAGAGAGCTTTCACCAGCGCCAAGGTTACGAAATCGTGATGGCCATGGCACAAGGCAGCGAAGAACAGAAAGCCATGTTGCAGGACGCCATCAACCGTTTTTGGTGGCCTGCACTGATGATGTTCGGCCCCAGCGATAACGACTCCCCTCACAGCGCTCAAAGCATGGCGTGGAAGATCAAACGCCACAGCAATGACGAGTTGCGGCAGAAGTTTATCGATAACACTGTTCCACAGTTGGAAGCCCTGGGTATGTCCGCCCCTGATAGCGACCTCGCCTGGGACGAAACAGATGGCCACTACCGCTTTGGTGAGATCGACTGGCATGAGTTGCATGAAGTGATCCAGGGACGTGGGCAATGCAACCACGAACGTCTGCAGGCCAAGCGCAAAGCCTGGGATGAGGGGAGCTGGGTACGGGATGGCGCGATGGCGCACGCCAGCAAATATGCGGCAAACGCAGCTTAGCGGCCTATCTCATTAGGCTCTTAATCGAGGAGAAAATCATGACTCACGCCGAATGGCCACTGTATGAAGTGTTTATCCGCAGCAAACAAGGATTGGCCCATCGCCACGTCGGCAGCCTGCACGCCGCTGACGATCAGATGGCGCTGGAAAACGCGCGCGATGCCTATACCCGCCGTAATGAAGGCAGTTCGATCTGGGTCGTCAAATCCTGCTATTTGATCGCCTCCCAGGCGGAAGATCGGCAAGCGTTTTTCGACCCTGCCGACAGCAAGATTTACCGCCATCCGACGTTCTATCCCCTCCCCGACGGCATCAAGAACATGTAGAGGCAGGCAATGACGACAATAAACGATGCAAAAATCAGCTATGCCCTGCGCCTGGGGGACACACCACTCATCCTGGCACAGCGTCTGTGCGGCTGGTGCGGCCATGCTCCCGAGTTGGAGATCGACCTGGCATTGGCCAATATTGGCCTGGATCTGCTAGGCCAGGCGCGCAACTTCCTGGCTTATGCTGCCGAACTGTCCGGGCCGCAGCACAGTGAAGACAGCCTGGCTTTTGGTCGTGACGAACAGGATTTCCACAATCTGCTGTTAGCCGAACAACCTAACGGCGGCTTCAACGACACGCTGGTGCGGCAGTTTCTGCTGGATAACTACCATGTACTGCTACACCGGGCATTAAGCCATAGCCACGACGGGCAACTCGCCGCTATTGCCGCCAAGTCACTGAAAGAGGCCGAATACCACCTGCGCTTCAGCCGCGGCTGGATGATCCGCCTGGGTGATGGCAGCGAAGTCAGCCACCAGAAGATCCAACAGTCGCTAAACGATCTGTGGCGCTTCACGGCGGAACTGTTTCATGCCGACGATATTGAACTGCGGCTGGCCGAACAGGGCATTGCCGTCGATCCCCGCCAGTTGCAAGCGCCCTGGCAAGCCATGGTGAACGATACGCTGCAACAGGCCACGCTGGCATTACCGACCGAGCAGGCCTTCCGCCACGGAGGCAAACAGGGGCGGCACAGCGAACATCTTGGCCCGATGCTGGCGGAAATGCAGTTTCTGCAGCGTGCTTATCCGAACTGCACCTGGTAGAGGCGACGATGAATAATTCTCGGTTGCAGCCAGCAGAGATCGCCAAGATCTGGCATTGCCTGCGTCAGATCAGCGATCCGGAACTGCCGGTTCTGTCCATTACCGATCTTGGCATGGTGCGCGGCGTCGAACGCCACGGTGAAGGATGGCGCATCATTTTTACCCCAACCTATTCCGGCTGCCCGGCAACCGAGTATCTGCTCTGCACCATTGAGCAAAGGCTGACTGAGGCGGGTTTCAGCCCGGTGAGCATCAGCATCAGCCTCAGCCCTGCCTGGACGACCGACTGGATGAATGCCGATGCCCGCCAGCGCTTGCGTGACTATGGCGTTGCGCCTCCTCAAGGACAAACCTGCGAGAAACCGCAGGCTCAGGGGCCGATACAGTGCCCACGTTGCAGCAGCACCACCACAGAAAAAATCAGCGAGTTCGGTTCCACCGCCTGCAAAGCGCTTTATCGCTGCTGCGAATGCCGGGAACCGTTCGACTACTTCAAATGTATTTAGGAGCACTGAAAACCATGACGGTCTTTCATCGCCTGAATGTCGCCGCCATTGAGCGCGAAACGCCGGATGCCGTAGCCATTACGCTGCGTATTCCTGACGAACTGAAGTCTCACTACGGTTATATCCCCGGCCAGCACCTGACGCTAAAAGCCCTGGTCAATGGTGAAGAGCTGCGCCGCTGTTACTCCATTTGCAGCGCACCGCAGGAGGGCGTGTTGCAAATCGGCATCAAGGCCATTCATCAGGGGCGTTTTTCTTCTTTTATCAATCAGACGCTGAAAGTCGGTGATGAGCTGGAGGTGATGGTACCGCAAGGCCGTTTTGGCTATCAGCCACAGCCGCACGCGCAAGGTAATTATCTGGCTATCGCCGCCGGTTCCGGCGTCACGCCGATGTTATCGATCATCAAGGCCACCTTACAGCAGGAACCGGGCAGTCAGTTCACGCTGATTTACGGCAACCGTACCAGCCGCTCGGTGATGTTCAAAGAAGCATTATCAGATCTGAAAAACCGTTATCCCCAGCGTTTCCAACCGTTGTACCTGTTCAGCCAAGAGAACCTCGACAGCCCTCTGCTGAGTGGCCGAATCGATCGCCAGCATCTGACCGCAATGGGCAAAACACTGGTGGCATTCAACGAATTCGACCACGCCTTTATCTGCGGCCCACAGGCAATGATGGATGACGCGCACACCGTGCTGGCGTTAGCGGGAATACCCGCCGAGCGCATTCACAGCGAACGCTTCAATACCGGTGGCATTATCGCTCGCCCGGCCAACAGCGACAACCGTCATGCCACCCAGGTGGAAATCCAGCTCGACGGTCGCCGCCTGAAGATCGACGTCGGCAACGAGGATGACAGCATTCTGGATGCCGCATTACGACAAGGCGCCGACCTGCCCTATGCCTGTAAAGGCGGTGTCTGCGCGACCTGCAAATGCAAGCTGAAGGCGGGCGAAGTGGATATGGCGCTCAATTACAGTCTGGAGCCGGATCAGTTGGCGGCCGGTTACGTCTTGAGCTGCCAATCCTGGCCGCGTGGTGAAGGCGTAGTACTGGATTTTGACGTTTAGGAGCTGACGATGGAAACCCCTTGGATCCTGCGTGAGCAGCAACAGCGTGTGGTAACGCTGACACTGAATCGCCCCGACGCTCGCAACGCCTTGAGTACGGCGTGCCTGGAACAGTTGGTTTACCAACTTGAGCAGGCCGATGCCGATACGACGGTGGGTGCCGTAGTGATCACCGGTGCGGCACGCTTCTTTGCCGCCGGTGCCGATCTGCGTGAACTGCAACAACAAGACCTCGCCGCTACCCTGCATGATCATCGTCCCGGGTTATGGCAACGGCTGGCCCTGTTCAGCAAACCCCTGCTGGCAGCGGTGAACGGCTATGCCCTTGGTGCAGGTTGTGAGCTGGCACTGGCCTGCGACATCATCCTGTGTGGTGAAAGCGCCCGCTTTGGCCTGCCGGAAATTACCCTGGGCTTGATGCCCGGTGCCGGTGGCACGCAACGACTGATCCGCTGCGTGGGGAAATCCCGCGCCTATCAGATGGTACTGACCGGTGAAGCCATTGACGCCCGCTGGGCACAGCAGGCCGGATTGGTGAGCGAGGTGTGCGTCGACGCCTTAACCTTGGAGCGCACCCAACAGATCGCCCAACGCATCAGCCAGCAGGCACCGCTGGCCCTGCGCGCGGCCAAACAGGCGCTGAAACAGGCGCAGGAAATTGGCCTCAGCCAGGGCTTACAGGTGGAACGCCAGCAGTTTGTCACCTTGGCAGCCACCGAAGATCGCCGGGAAGGCATTGCTGCCTTCTTCGAAAAACGCACTCCACATTACAAAGGGCGCTGACTTATGGAAAACGCATTGATTCTTAGCCACATCGAAGCCGGGGTGTTGACCATTACCCTTAACCGCCCCGATCGGCTCAACAGCTTTAACGATGAAATGCACCACCAGCTCAGTGAAGCGCTCACCGTGGCCGAACGTGACGATACGGTGCGCTGCGTATTGATCACGGGTGCAGGCCGCGGATTCTGCGCCGGGCAGGATCTGAACGATCGTAACGTCAGCGTGGAACAGGCGGCACCGGATCTGGGCCTGTCGGTGGAACGTTTCTACAATCCGTTGATCCGCCGCCTGAGTGCCCTGCCCAAGCCGATCGTCTGCGCGGTTAATGGCGTTGCCGCCGGGGCCGGGGCCGCGCTGGCCCTGGCCTGCGATATCGTGGTCGCTGCCGATAATGCCAGCTTTATCCAGTCCTTCTGCAAACTGGGGCTGGTGCCCGACTCCGGCGGCAGTTGGTATCTGCCACGCCTGGTCGGGCACGCCAGGGCCATGGGCATGACACTGTTAGGAGACAAAATCAGCGCCCAGCAGGCTGTAGAGTGGGGAATGATCTGGCAGATCGTTGCCGCGGCAGAACTGGCCGAACACACCTTCAGCATGGCCAGACAACTCGCCACCCAACCTACCTACGGCCTGGGGCTCATCAAGAAAGCGATGTACAGCTCGGCCAGCAATACCCTCGATCAGCAGCTTGATTTAGAGCGCGATTTGCAGCGTCTGGGGGGGCGCAGCGCCGACTATCGCGAAGGTGTCAACGCCTTCTTTTCCAAACGCCAACCGAACTTCAGCGGGAAATAGCCATGAGTGGATCACGCGCCATCAGCGTTGGGGAGAGGCCCGCTCCGGTCGCCGTCATTGGCGCAGGCACCATGGGGATCGGCATTGCCGAAGTGGCAGCGGCAGCAGGCCATCGGGTTAAATTGTTTGATATTGCCCAGCCAGCAGCGGTGCGTGCGCTTGAACAGCTTAGACAACGGCTGCGCAAGCGGGCAGAGGCTGGCAAGGCCGATGCTCAACTGACGGAAACCTTGCTGGACAATATCCAGTTGGCCAATACGCTGAGCGATCTGGCTGACAGCCGTCTGGTGATCGAGGCCGTAGCAGAAAAGTTGGCAATCAAGCAGAGCCTGTTTCGCGATCTGGAGCAAATCTGCTCGCCCGATACTCTGTTTGCCAGCAATACCTCGTCCCTCTCCATTACCGCCATCGCCAGTGCATTGCAACACCCGCAGCGCATGGCCGGATTACACTTCTTCAACCCGGCGCCGCTGATGAAGTTGGTCGAAATCGTCAGCGGATTGGAAACCTGCCCGCAGACCCTGAGCGCACTGCAAACCTTGGCTCAACGATGGGGTAAACACAGCGTTGCCTGCCGTTCAACGCCTGGCTTTATCGTCAATCGCGTAGCTCGCCCCTTCTATGCCGAAACCCTGCGTGCGCTGGAAGAGCAGATTGCCGATCCCGCCACGCTGGATGCCGTGCTGCGTGATGCGGGGGGATTCGCCATGGGGCCACTGCAATTAACCGATCTGATCGGGCAGGACGTCAACTATGCCGTTACCGAAACGGTGTATCAGGCCTTCTACCAGGATGCCCGCTTTACGCCTTCACTCGTGCAACAGGAACTGGTCGCAGCGGGACACCTGGGGCGCAAAAGCGGGCGTGGTTTCTACCGTTATGACAGTGAACGGGCAATACCACCGGCCACCTTCGCTACGGTGGGAGCTGGCGGCCTGCCCCAGTCCGTCACCTTGCATGGCGACTGGTCAGTCATGGCGGAATTTGCCCAGTTGCTGGCAGGAAATGCGGCGACGGTCAAATATTCTGGCCAGACCAGCCCATTTGCTTGCCTTGACGAAGTTACATTTATGTTAACAAATGGTAAAACAGCAAGCCAGGTCGCCGAAGAAATTGGAACGCCGGTGGTCCTGTTCGACCTGTCTGTCAACTATCAGCACGCGCCCGTTATCGCCATCAGCAGCGCCGAGCAAAATACCGCACCGCAAACGGCAAAAGTGATCCGCTTCTTGCAGTCGCTGGATAAGCAAGTGATCCACCTGCCGGACTACCCTGGCCTGCTGGTTATGCGCACCGTCGCCATGTTGAGCAATGAAGCCCTCGACGTCGTCAACAAAGGCGTCGCCAGCGCCGCTGATACCGACAACGCCATGCGATTTGGCGTCAACTACCCACAAGGCCCTCTCGCCTGGGGGAACAAACTCGGTTGGCCGCATATTCTCGCCACGTTGGAGAATCTTCAACGCTATTACGCAGAGCCTCGCTATCGCCCAATGCCGCTGCTGCGCCGTTATGCCGCCAATAGGAGCTAAATGCTGATGAGTAACAACCCATCCCGCGCGCTGGCCCAGCGCTGCACTGAACAGATGTTTCGCCAGGATACCTGCGCTCAAACGATGAATATGCAAATTGATGCCGTGGATGCCGGTATGGCCAAAGTCAGCATGACCGTTGGCCCAATGATGCTCAACGGCCACCAGACCTGTCATGGCGGCCAGTTGTTCAGCCTGGCGGATACCGCCTTTGCTTATGCCTGTAACAGCCAGGGGCTGGCGGCAGTCGCCTCCGGCTGTACCATCGATTTTATCCGCCCGGCGCTGGCGGGCGATCGTCTCACCGCCTGTGCCGAAGTCCGCCATCAAGGCAAAACCAGCGGGTTATATGACGTCGAGATCGTTAATCAACAGGGGAAAACCGTTGCCTGGTTTCGCGGCCGCGCACATCGCCTGGGCCACCGTATCCTGGAGGAACAATCATGAATCAGGCCTTTATCTGCGATGGTGTCCGCACACCGATTGGCCGCTACGGCGGCGCATTGGCAAACCTGAGAGCTGACGATCTGGCGGCCCTGCCGCTGCGTGCCTTGCTGGAACGCTATCCCCAGGTAGATTGGTCACAGGTGGATGACGTGATCCTCGGTTGTGCCAATCAGGCCGGGGAAGACAACCGCAATCTGGCCCGAATGGCGACGCTGTTGGCCGGATTGCCGCAAAATGTCTCTGCAACCACCATCAACCGCCTCTGTGGTTCGGGGTTAGATGCCTTGGCTATGGCCGCCCGCAGTATCAAAGCCGGGGAAGCCAGCCTGATGTTAGCCGGCGGTGCGGAATCCATGACCCGTGCACCGCTGGTGATGGGTAAAGCCGACACGGCCTTCAGCCGTCAGGCACAGATCTTCGACACTACCCTGGGCTGGCGCTTCGTCAATCCGCAAATGCACGCGGCTTTTGGCACCGACTCTATGCCGGAAACGGCTGAAAACGTCGCCGCCCAGTTTGGTATCAGCCGCGCCGATCAGGACGCTTTCGCCCTGCGCAGTCAGCAGCGTACCGCTCTGGCGCAACAACGGGGGTTCCTGGCGCAGGAAATCATTCCGGTAAGCCTGAGCGGTAAAAAGGGGGTGATCACCTCATTCACCGAAGACGAACATCCGCGAGCAGAAACCACGCTGGAACAATTACAAAAACTGAACGCGCCTTTCCGTCAGCCAGGCAGCGTGACTGCCGGGAATGCTTCGGGCGTGAACGACGGCGCAGCGGCGCTGATTATCGCCTCCGAAGCCATGGCCCGACAGCAGGGGCTGACACCAAGGGCACGGATCGTCGCTACGGCCACCTGCGGTGTAGAACCGCGGCTGATGGGGATAGGCCCGCTACCTGCGACCCGAAAGGTCTTGGAGATCGCCGGGCTGAGCCTGGCACAGATGGATGTGATCGAACTCAATGAGGCATTCGCTGCACAGGCGTTAGCGGTATTGCGCCAGTTAGGTTTGCCGGATGATGCCGAACAGGTCAACCCCAACGGTGGTGCCATCGCACTCGGCCACCCCTTGGGAATGAGCGGTGCACGCCTGGCGCTGGCCGCCCTGTTCGAACTGGAACGGCGAGCTGGCCGCTACGCCCTGTGCACCATGTGCATCGGCGTAGGCCAGGGCATTGCCATGATTATTGAGCGTGTCTAACCCTGAGGCTAAAAAGATGACGATAAATCCACGGCCACTCGATGCGAT
Organism: Serratia fonticola; assembly: GCF_006715025.1. Lineage (NCBI taxonomy): Bacteria > Pseudomonadati > Pseudomonadota > Gammaproteobacteria > Enterobacterales > Yersiniaceae > Serratia > Serratia fonticola. Next base: position 2,532,691 of record NZ_VFMK01000001.1, on the reverse strand, counting down.
TGAATTTGCCTCGCGCGACGAAATAGAAGCATTACAGCTGGAACGCCTACAATGGACGCTGTACCACGCCTACAACAACGTGCCAATGTATCGGCGCAAGTTCGATCAGGCAGGCGTCCACCCCAGCGATCTGCAGCAATTGAGCGATCTGGCGCACTTCCCCTACACCACCAAACAGGATCTGCGCGACAACTACCCATTTGACACCTTCGCCGTGCCAATGGAACACGTGGTGCGCATTCATGCCTCATCGGGTACCACTGGCCGTCCGACGGTCGTGGGCTACACCCAGCGCGATATCGACAACTGGGCCGATATTGTCGCCCGTTGCCTGCGTGCTGGCGGAGCAACGGCCAAAGACAAGATCCAAGTGTCTTACGGCTACGGGCTATTTACCGGCGGGCTTGGCGCTCACTATGGCGCAGAACGCCTGGGTGCCACGGTGATCCCGATGTCCGGCGGGCAAACCGAAAAGCAGGTGCAGTTGATCCTGGATTTCAAACCTGACGTGATTATGGTCACGCCCTCTTATTGCCTGACACTGATCGACGAACTGGAACGCAAAATGGGCGGTGATGCACGTCACTGCTCCCTGCGTCTGGGGATGTTTGGCGCAGAACCCTGGACCGAATCGTTACGTCATGAAATCGAATCACGTATGGGGATCAAGGCGTTGGATATTTACGGTCTTTCCGAAGTGATGGGGCCCGGCGTCGCCGTGGAGTGCGCAGAAAGCGGCGGCGGCCCGACCATCTGGGAGGATCACTTTCTGCCAGAGATCATCAACCCGGATACCGGCTGCATTCAGGCCGACGGCGAGCCCGGCGAACTGGTTTTCACTACGCTGACCAAAGAAGCACTGCCGGTGATCCGCTACCGAACCCGAGATCTCACCCGCCTGCTGCCAGGGGACGCCCGCAACATGCGCCGCATGGGCAAGATCACCGGCCGTTCCGATGACATGCTGATCATTCGTGGCGTGAACGTGTTCCCTTCGCAGGTCGAAGAACAGATTATGCAATTCGAACATCTGTCCCCCCATTACCAGCTGCAGGTGAGCCGCGCCGGGCATCTGGATACCCTGGCGGTGCGTGTTGAACTCAAAGAGTCGGCGCTCACGCTCAGCTACCAGCAACGTTGTGACATCTGCCATCAACTGCGCCACCATATCAAATCGATTGTCGGCGTCAGTACCGATGTCAGCATTGCCAACTGCGGTGACCTTCCTCGTTCGGAAGGTAAAGCACAACGGGTAATCGATCTGCGTCCCCGTTAAGAGGCGTTCAATATTGCCGAGGCCTCTCACAGTTCCAGGGGAACATTGAAGCGTAGACTCCCCTTCAGGCTCTCGTTACGGCGAAAGTCTGGCGTGAAAGGCCATATATTTACCCTGTCGTCGTTTATGTTAATGTTGTGTCTCAGCACAGGCTAACCCATGGAAAAATATGGAACATAAACTGGACGAATTTATCCGCCATGCCTTGAGCGCACAGCCGATCAGCGGTACTTCGCTGATTATTTCATTATACGGCGACGCGCTTAGCCACCGCGGTGGAGAGGTCTGGCTGGGCAGTTTAAGCGCCCTGTTGGAAACATTGGGTTTCGGTGATCGTTTTGTGCGTACCTCGGTGTTTCGTTTACAAAAAGAGGGGTGGCTGGAGGTAGAGAAAATCGGTCGGCGCAGCTATTACCGCGTTACCGAGCAAGGCATGCGCCAGTTCCGCCATGCCGAATCCAAAATCTACCTCAGCGAGCAACCCGAATGGGACGGTAAATGGGAGTTACTCCTGTTGGAAAATGCGGAAAAAACCGAACGTGCCAGGTTGAAGAAAGAGCTGGGCTGGATGGGTTTTGGCCAGATCGCCAGCAACCTGATGGCGGCGCCAACCCATGCACAAACCGACGTGACGGCCCTGCTTGGCGAGCTTAATGCCAGTGAACAGGTGATCTATTTCCGCGCCGACTATCCTTACAACCGCTCCGAGCAGACACTGCGCCAAATGGTTGCCAATTGCTGGTCATTGAATGACGTCGCCAGTGACTACCATGAGTTTATCGTCTCCTTCCGGCCATTAATGGCTTTGCTGCGTGAAGCCGATGAACAGGAGCTGACACCCGAGCGCTGCTTCCAGATTAAGCTTTTATTGATTCACTTTTTCCGCCGTGTGGTATTAAAGGATCCCCTGCTGCCGGATGCGTTATTGCCAGCCCAATGGGAGGGGCAAATAGCCCGCAACCTGTGCATCAACATTTATCAGCAGGTAGATCGCGCCGCGACGGATTATGTCAGTACATTGGCAGAAACCACCATCGGTGCCTTGCCCGCCCCAGGGACGGGATATTACCGGCGCTTTGGTGGCCTGCCACGCAATCCCGCTTCATTTTGAGGAGTTTGCTCTATGCCAGTGTATCAGATTGACGGCTTGACCCCGGTGGTAGACCCCAGCAGTTTTGTTCACCCGACGGCAGTATTGATTGGCGATGTGATTATCGGCAAAGGGGTCTATATCGGCCCAAACGCCAGCCTGCGCGGTGATTTTGGCCGAATTGTGGTCGAAGACGGCGCCAACGTACAGGACTGCTGTGTCATGCACGGTTATCCACAGCAAGATACGGTTGTAGAGCAAGATGGGCACATTGGCCACAGCGCCATCCTGCATGGTTGCCGGGTGCGGCGCAATGCGATGGTCGGCATGAATACGGTGGTGATGGACGGTGCGGATATTGGTGAAAACACCATCGTGGGGGCCAGTTCCTTTGTCAAAGCCACTGCGGTGATCGCGGCCAATAAGTTGGCATTAGGTAGCCCGGCCCGCGTGATTCGCGACCTTTCTGAACAAGAGTTGGCCTGGAAACGGGCTGGCACCGCAGAATATCAGGAACTGGTGATCCGCTGTAAAAACAGCCTGAGAGAAGTTGAGCCCCTCAGCACCGTAGAGCCAGGCCGCCAGCGGCTAAGCTTCAGCGATTCGACCGTTCCCAAAAGCCAGCTTTAAACCTGAGCCGGGCCGAAGCCCGGCGATCATTATTCCATGTCCTGTACCGGCGCTTTGGCGGCAACCACAGCCTGCGTCTGGCGGCTATAGAAATAAAGCGCCACCAGCAGCAGAGTAAAGGGAATGCCAAACAGCAGCGTCATTCTGAAGAAGTCGGTGAACAGCGTTGTCACCATCAGCGCAGCCATCAGTATCGCCCCCGCCAGGGTAAAATAGGGGTAACCCCACATACGGAACTTAAGGTGCGTCTGGGCATGGCGACGGCGAAAGAACAGATGGGTAATAAAGATCATCAGCCAGGTGAAGCAAGCGCCGTAGACCGAGATCGACATCATTACCGCAAAAGACTTCTCCGGGTAGGTAATGCTCAGCACAATAGACACAATGATGCCAACGCAGGATATTGCCAACGCATTGACCGGTATCCCACGTTTGCTCACCCGGCCCAACGCTGCAGGGGCTTGGCCAGCGCGAGACAGTGAAAACATCATCCGGGTGGTGATATACAACTGGCTGTTCATGGCCGAAAGCGCAGCCACCAGCACAATAAAGTTGAAGATCCCGGCGGCGGCGGGCAGATGGATCACGTTCATTGCCACCAGAAACGGGCTCTCACCGGTTCCGGATTGCCGCCACGGCACGATGGCCAACATCAGGGCAATCGACATCATATAAAAGATAAACAGCCGCAGAATGGTCCCTTTAAACGCCGTTTTAACGGCCACGACCGGGTTTTTCGCCTCCCCTGCAGCAACCGCAATCATCTCAATACTCAGGTAGCTGAAAATTGATACGATCACCGCAAACCACATGCCTTTAACCCCAAACGGGAAAAACCCTCCGTTCTCGGTAAAGTTGCGGATACCAAAGGTCGGGTTGGCGGAAAACGCCAGAATACCGATACCGATGACAATAAACGCCGAAATGGCCACCACCTTGACGGTAGAAAGCACATATTCCACCTGGCCAAAGGATTTAACGCCAATCACGTTGATGAAGATCACCGCCGCCGAGAACAGCAGCACCCACGGCCAGATTGGCGAGCCAGGGAACCAGAACTGCATATACATGCCGATGGCAGTCACTTCAGTCCCCACCGCCAGCACCACGCAGGACCAGTAGGAGTAACGCACCAGAAAACCAAACAGCGGGCTGAGATAAAACTCGGCATAATCACCAAAGGAGCCCGGTGTTGGGTGCTCAGAGGTCATTTCAGCCAGGCATCCCATCAGCAGCAGCGCAATCACGCCCCCAATAAAGTAGCTTAGCAGCACGCTTGGCCCCGCCATCTGGATCGCATAGGCGCTACCCAGAAACAGGCCTGTCCCAATAGCCCCCCCGATGGCCAACATCGACATCTGTCCGGCAGTCAGGTGCTTTTTCAAGCCCCCTTGCCGCTGCGCGATCTCGTCAAAATGCTTTGCATCTTTCATGATGACTCACCTTTTTTACGCTGGCCGGGTAACGTCGAGAATGGCGGCAGTCACATAGTCAACATTGTGCTGGTTAAGGCCGGGCAGACACATCCTGCCTGGCGCGACCAGATAAATGGCGTATTGATGCCGCAGTTGGCTGACCTGTTGTTCATTCAGGCCGGTATAGCTGAACATGCCCTTCTGATCGCGAATGCGGGCGTAATCCAAGGTGGTGTTTCCTTGTTCCAACCCAGAAGACAGGCTGATGCGCATTTGTTTGATACGGTGGCGCATAGCGGCCAATTCTCTCTCCCACATCTGGCGTAATGATGAGTCGGCCAGTAAGGTTTCCACAATCTGGCTGCCGTGAGTCGGTGGGCAGGAATAGCTGCGGCGGATCAAGGTTTTCAATGCGCCTTTCACGTTGGCGGCTTGTTCTGCAGTGCCGCAGCATACCGACAACCCACCCAACCGTTGGCCATACAGCGCCACGTTTTTGGAAAATGAATTGCAGACCAGAAAATCCAGATCGGTTTTCAGCATTTCGCGCAGAGCAAAGCCGTCTTCTTCCAGCCCGTCCCCAAACCCTTGGTAGGCAATATCAAACAGGGGCAACAGGCGGCGTTGTTGCAGAACGTCAATGACTGCCCGCCATTGTGCAGGGTCGAGATCGGTGCCGGTGGGGTTATGACAGCAAGGATGCAGTAACACCACTGCCCCTTCAGGCAAGCAAGACAGGCTATCCAGCATGGCATCGAACCGCAGTTGACCAGACTGGTCGTCAAAGTACGGGTAAGTATTCACCTTCAGCCCCGCCCCTTCAAATATTGCCCAGTGGTTGGCCCAGGTCGGATCCGAGACCCAGATCTCACGGCGTGACAGAGAGTGATAAATAAAGTCGGCCCCCAACTTCAACGCCCCCGAACCACCCACCGTCTGCACGGTGGCAATACGGGCCTGTTGCTCACCAAACAGCAGCCCCTGGATCTGGTTGGCAAACAGCGCACTGCCTTCGATCGGCGGGTAAGTATGTGGGCGCCGTTGTTCCAGCAAACGTTGCTCTGCAATATGCACCGCCTGCAGCAAAGGAATATTCCCTTGATCATCGTAATACAGGCCAATGCCTAAATTCACTTTCTGTGGATTCGCGTCCTGAATATAGGCTTCCATCAGTGACATAATCGGATCGGGCGTTGACGGCTTTATATGATTAAACATAGACTGTCCTTAATTCATTTCTCAATGAATTTGCATGTGTATACCCGTGATACTTAAAGCTGCACCTGTATTTTTACGGCCTTGATGCAACATCAATTATCTAGGATATATCCCCTCATCTTTCAAATTTCAATTTGAAACCCAGCGGATATGTTATGATATTTAAATTGTTAATTAAGCGATTGCGCTAACGGTAATTTCTATTTTCATCCCTGGCACAACGAGCTTGTCAACAATAACGGTCGAGCGATTGGGATAAGGATATTTAAAATAATGCTTATATATGTCATCAAGTAGTTTAACGTCATTCACATCGGTAAGATAAACAATAACCTGTAATACATTATCGCTATGACTATTGGCCGCTTTCAATGTACTCGCCAGATTATCAAAGGTAAGCACAATCTGTTTTTCCGCTTCCCCGGTTTCAATCGTTCCATCCTGTCTTACCGGACCATGGGCGGTAAATAACAGGCCGCCTCCCTTGGTCGCCCAGGAGAAAGGCTGCCCAATCTCGGGCAGACCTGTATCAATGACGGTACGCATCTGAACGTTCTCCATAACCCAGCAGTTGACGACACAGCGCCCCATCAGCAGCAAACAACGCTTCCAGAACGCTGAAATGATTAGCGCCGGGCACGGCATAACACCGCACCGGCAGCCCCTTATCTTTCAATAAGCTATAATAATTAAATGACTGACCGATCAGTTCCGGCAGTTCGGCAGCACCATAAAAAAGCCACATCGGTTTTAAGGATGGGGGAATATTGCGCGCTGGGCTTAAGGCTTCTATCTGCTGTGCGGTCAATTGCAATTGTCGGTTCACATACGTGGCCAGCAACGGCTCCAACTCAAAAATACCGCTGATGGGAAAAACCACCTGAACGCACGGGTGGGATTGCCACAATGCGGCCAGTTGCCCCCCGGCAGAGTGCCCGCACAGATAAACCGGTTTATCACTGCGCTTTTTTGCCCGCAGCCCAATGACATCCAATGCCACACCAATTTGCTGGCAAATACGGGCTAAAGTGGCTAACGGTGCCAAAGTATACTCAACCAGCACCACATCAAAACCTAACGATAAAGGCGTGCTGGCAATAAAAGCAAAGTCCTCTTTATTACAAAATTGCCAGTACCCACCATGTAAAAATATTATCGTGCCTTTATGTTCTGCTGTTGAGTAAAACCAATCAAAAACTTCTCTGGCTGAATCCCCATAGGGAATATTCCTTTCATGGCGTTCTTTTTGATAAACCGCCCGGCTTTGCGCTTGAAATGATAACAAGATCGCATTTTCATTCTCTACCGTTGAACCGTTATCATAACTGCCGGTTAAAAGTTTCATATGTTAAACTTTGTTTATTATTTAAGATATGGCTTAACTATTAGCAACCGGATAAATTATTGTCAAGGCAGCGTTCACCGCAATGCGTGCTCGCCGATATATTTTCGTACACGCCGAGAATAAGTTTCATAGGTAAAACTTTTTGCCTTATTTTCGCGTCTCACCCATGAAACTTACAATAAAATAAATTAACTCCGTGGCGATTGAATGAGAGCTCATTGACGGAGTTGCGGATAAGCATCATCCCAACCTGCTTTGTTGCCCGCGATGCACATGGCGACCTGCGGCAAGGCAGCAACGTTGAGTTTTCGCCAGCCACCTTACGGATGGGGCTCTGGTAACGCTCCCCTGAACCCTGAAGTGCGACGAATTAAGCAGCAAGTGTTTTTTTGCTCACTGACACCATTCCCAAAAAACCCGCAGTGAGTTAAGGTGAAATTGGAGAAGTCCTCCAGTGTACAGTTCGACTCAAAGGAGCTTGAGTATGTTTCCAGAATACCGTGAGTTAATATCGCAACTGAAATCAAGCCACCCCCGCTTCCAGTCATTGTTTGAAAAGCACAATCAGCTCGACCATGAAATCTCCAGATTAGAGGGACCAACGGGTAACGGCTACTCTGACGAAGTAGTGCGCTTGAAAAAGGAAAAACTGCATATCAAGGACGAGATACACAAAATTCTAAAAGCAGAGGATGTGACCAGCAAGTAAAGCCCGCCGATCCCCGCCCTACCGCGGGGATCACTGTTCACCGGCCTAAAACCAGAAAAACATACCCTTGTATGCGCTGCCAATGGCTTCTGCCGGGCCCTTTGAGTCGGGTGAAGAATATTGGCTTCACAAAGTGACAGGAATATTCAGGCGCACTGATAGTTTCGACATCAATTTGAAATAACCAGAAACTTCCAACAACAAGCCGGTTGCACCTGAATATTATGTTGCCAAAGCCTTATTAGACAAAGCATCTGCTCGTAAACCTCTCTTACCGCAATACCAATCGCTGCTGATTTACTCGCTACCTTCCCCATTCGACCTCCCTTCCGCTTGCCAAAAATAACATGCCACCCTATGTTATTTAACAATTTTACAACCACCGGTTCTGTAGGTTGCACCAACAGATAACCAGGTGACACCTGCGTGATTATCCAGCTTGCGGAGCTTTGGTCATGACACACCACGAAAGCAGTACGGCAGTGCTAAGAAAAAACAAAAAAATACTGATTGCCAGCCTCACCGGCAGTTCTATCGAATGGTTCGACTACTTCCTGTATGGCACGGCAGCCGCGTTGGTGTTTAACAAGATCTTTTTCCCAATGGTTGATCCCGTCATTGGGCTGATTCTTTCCTACCTCTCCTTTTCATTGACGTTCTTTATCCGACCGATTGGCGGGGTGATTTTCGCCCATATTGGCGATCGCATCGGCCGTAAAAAAACGCTGGTGCTGACGCTATCACTGATGGGCGGCGCCACGGTGATGATTGGCCTGTTACCAACCTACGAGACAATTGGTATCTGGGCACCAATTTTACTCATTGTGATGCGTATTATTCAGGGAATGGGCATCGGTGGTGAATGGGGCGGAGCCTTGTTACTGGCTTATGAATATGCCCCAGAAAAGCGTAAAGGCTTCTTTGGCAGCATCCCTCAGGCAGGAGTGACCATCGGTATGTTGATGGCCACGTTTATCGTTTCACTGATGACCTTATTCAGTGAAGAGGACTTTCTGTCATGGGGCTGGCGGATCCCATTTTTGCTGAGCTCGGTTCTGGTGCTCTTGGGCCTGTGGATACGTAAAGATATCGACGAAACACCGGATTTTAAAAAGGTAAAACAGTCCGGCCAGGTGGCGAAGGCACCGCTGCGCGATACGCTTAAACACCATTGGCGCGAAGTGTTGATTGCCGCCGGTTTAAAAGTTGTTGAAACCGCACCGTTCTATATATTTTCCACGTTTGTCGTCAGCTACGCGACGACTACACTGAGCTATCACAAATCCCAAGCGTTAGAAGCCGTTACTCTGGGTGCCCTGGTGGCAACCATTATGATCCCGCTGATGGGGCTGCTTTCCGATAAAATTGGTCGCCAACGTATGTATGCCGTTAGCGTTTTCGTCCTCGGGCTGTTTATTGTCCCGTGGTTTATGTTGTTGAATACCGGAACAACATGGGGCATTGTGCTGGCCACCGTCATCGCCTTCGGGATACTCTGGGCTCCTGTTACTGCGGTGCTGGGCACACTGTGTTCCGAGATTTTTACCGCCAATGTCCGTTACACTGGTATCACGCTGGGTTATCAGTTAGGCGCAGCGCTAGCCGGTGGCACCGCTCCACTGATCGCCACCGGGCTGCTGGCAAAATATGATGGAAACTGGGTTCCTGTCGCATGGTATCTGGCAGTGACCGTAACAATCTCCCTGCTCGCCATTTTCTGTGCCAGCCGGTTGAAACAAGAGCCCGGCATTCAGGCGCAAACTGACAATCAGTAATCTTTTCGCGGCCAGCCTCACTGGCCGCCCATTCCTCCAGCCGCGACCTCCCCATCACGACCAATGCCTTAACTAATGACACGGATGTGTTGATACTGCCCAACCTTCAGAACAAGGCCGCCAGGCGAGATAATGGGATAAACGATATTCCTGATAATGTCTCTCTGAACATGATGCTTTACCGGCAGAAAACCCGGCATACCCAAGCGCAATGTCACGACTTGGTTCACAGAATGAACGACATAGTCGCAAAGCACTACCCTAATAGGCTGACCAAGTGATAACGTATCGGGTGGTGATCCGCCCAATAACAACCGGGCACGCCCAGAGAAAAACCAATCAATCATGGCCTATTGGCGATCTTAGGCCAGCGGATAACACAACAGCGCTCACCTGCAACAGAGGGACACTGTCCAGTCCTAGCCAAATGTTCAAGTGACCTTACGAGCAACGCAATGATTAAATGGCCGTGGAAAGCAAATGAAGTGTCGGCGGAAGCCTTTGCCGACTGGCAGGAAGCCCTGGCGATCCCCCTGCTCTCGCCGCTGAATGAGAAAGAACAGCGGCGTTTGGTGGCCGTCGCCAGCCAGATTTTGCAGAACAAACGCATTGTGCCTTTACAAGGGTTGGAATTAACCGCCTTGATGCAGCAGCGTATTGCCCTGTTGTTTGCGTTGCCGGTCATGGAACTGGGTGCAGAGTGCCTGGACGGCTTTAACGAAGTCCTGCTCTATCCTTCCCCGTTCGTGGTAGAAGATGAATGGCAGGACGACATTGGTCTGGTTCATTCCGGGCCGGTGGTGCAAGCGGGTCAAAGTTGGGAGCAAGGGCCCATCGTTCTGAACTGGCTGGATGTGCAGGACTCGTTCGATCTTTCCGGTTTCAACCTGGTGATTCATGAAGCGGTACATAAACTGGATATGCGTAACGGCGGCACTGCTACCGGCGTTCCTCCGATCCCGCTGCGCGATATTGCTGCCTGGGAATATGATTTGCACGCAGCAATGGAGAATCTGCAGGACGAGATCGACATGGTCGGTGAAGACGCCGCCAGTATGGATGCCTATGCCGCCAGCGACCCAGCCGAGTGCTTCGCCGTGCTTTCCGAATACTTTTTTAGCGCCCCGGAACTGTTAGCAAACCGTTTCCCGGCGTTGTATGACCACTTCTGCCGCTTCTATAAACAAAACACGCTGGCCCGTTTACAGCGTGGGTATTCAGACAACGAAGCGCAAGGTGACTGAGTTTGCTTAGATGATGAGCAGTTACGCCTTCTGGGGCAATTTAGCATTGACACCGCCTGAGTGGCTGGATATGATGCGCCCCGTTCACACGATTCCTCTGTAGTTCAGTCGGTAGAACGGCGGACTGTTAATCCGTATGTCACTGGTTCGAGTCCAGTCAGAGGAGCCATATTTAGAAAAGCCCGCTTAGGAAACTAAGCGGGCTTTTTGCTTTAATACCATTTAGATCTAGCCCGGAGCTTATCTATCAAATAACGCTGCGCTTCAATACCGCGCTGGCGGCTCTGAAAATATAGCATTTGTCGTTTTTCAGTACTTTCAGCCAGGAAGCGATATAGCTTTCGTTCTGAACCACTCAGACAATCCCCAAATCCACTATCAGGAACGTGCTTCCCAGCTTGGTGATCAATTCTTCAAAAGTATAATCTTCACTTCACTAACGTTGACACGCTCCCCCTAATGTCAGAAAACACAATGTATCAATATGTCAAACACACGCAACCTGACTAGTTTCTAGAGATAACGTTCCGCACCGCAGTGCCTGTCCATTACAGATAACCCACCTTGATGAATAGGTAATCCACATTAAGTTTTATCCCTCTTTTTTCATTCCAAATGGCCATTTCAGCCGCCTTATCTCATCGCCTCTTCTAACGCCCAAGACATAACTACGCAGTTACTTGACATAAAGCCAATTAAATATCGCGGGCATTGCATTGGGTCTGCGTTAACATCTCAGCCAATTCGCGATAAAACCTGACACCGTGATGGAGGCGGTGCTCAAGTAGTCGTTTTTGAAGCTAACGTGTTATCTGTTTTTTTCAAAAATATCTAGATGAAACCGCTATAGACTCGCCATAAAACAACCTGAAGCACCATCATAGAAAATCAGCAGACGATAAAAAAAGGAATGTTAATCGCCAAAATAATTTTTTGTGTGCTGAGGGTGGAAAAATTAAATAGCAGGGCTAAATTTAATAATGCCATTTTAGTGATTTTAAATAACCCATTAATAATAAGCCAACCATAGCTGTAGAAAAGTAAAATAAAAAATGTAATCAATGTATTTTTAACTCCAAGACATAAATACATCCCAAAGTGGGGGTTCCAATGAATTACCGTCTTGTACCTATATTCTTTTTAACCTCAGCATTATGTTATTCAAACTCTTTATTTGCAGATAATGATCCCTGCATCCCTATATTAGGCTTAGCCAAAAACACAGACTTAATAACCTCTAACCAATCGGATTTTAACGCACAAGCCTCTCAATTTTGCCTGGCCTACTCTGAATATAAAAACTCTGGGAGAAGTAATAGCTTTGGTGGGAGTTATGGCATGTTAGGGATATCCGCATCCTCATCAGACTCAAGTATCAATAGTAAGGCATTGGAATACTGTGATAATGATAGTGGCACCAAGGTAAGTACTGGTGCATACCTTAAATACTCAGAGCGGACAGATCCCAGAGCATATAACTCTTATCAAACATGTAAACAATTGCAATCAACCGGATTAACAGTGAGTTTTGATGCAATTGCGGAACAGGAGAAAACCTTACTCCTTCCTATTTCATATAAGCCTATCGGAGTTGGAGTGGTTATGCCGGTAGAGTTCAATAACTCACCAGATATTAACTGTTCTTGGGATAACACCCCAAACAAAATAGTATCTCTATCTTTCAATGAAAAATATAACGCTGCCGCCACGCTAAAATGCACACGTTCTGATAGCTCTCAAAATTCCAGTATTATATTAACCAGTTTAAACCAAGGGGTGAACATATCAATCCCATGGGGAGCTTATAAAGATGGCGTTAAATACAGCAGCCTGGCCGAGTTAAATAATAAAATAGAAAAACTTAGTTCAGAGTTAAAAGGCTATCAGAATGCAGTTATCGGCTTTGCTCAAAATAAATGCCCGGAGGGTTGGAGCGAATATACCAATGCCTATGGCCGATTTTTACGTGGTCTGGATAGAAGCGGTCAGCATATTGACCCAGAATCAGGGCGCGCAATAGGAACCGTTCAGGAAGATATGCTAAAAAAACATAGTCATGATATCTCTTTGCCTGGCCATTGGGGCGATAAACCAAGAGCGGAGGCCTATCCAAGCTGGGGCGCCGATGATGGGGTTTTAGGAAACAAGACTGCGACTACCAATGAACAAGGTGGTGAAGAGACTCGGCCCAAAAATGTCGCAGTTCTATTCTGTCAGAAAAATGGGGGATGATTCACTAGGCTCAATTGACCATCGCACCATAATACATCAAATTTAATTAGATAAATTAAAACTCAACTCCAGTTAGAAAAAGCAAATTAGAAAAGCCCGCTTAGGAAACTAAGCGGGATTTTTGCATTCAGCACTTGCAGTCATTTTCACGCGAAGGCATCACGGCCAAAGCGTTCTTATCCCCCCCGCTCAGGTGGCCGGGTTGTCGGCAAGCCAAAACATTTCTGACAAGCCGGCTTCCTTTATTCCAACGTGTTGAACTCAAGACCATTCATAAAAAAACGGCCTTGCAATACGCCACTAATGACCTCCCGTTGAGCGTCAGTAATATCTTCATCCATGTCTTTCATCACCCTATCACGGTCCCAATACATTGCGGACACTTCATTTTCTAATGCACTGTCAGAGGCATTAAAGACCATGATTTTCGCGGCATCAGCCACCGGTGTCCATTTAGGCCATGACAGGCTATCGACAACGGCTGGCGCGCCGTGATGTAAAAAATCACCATAATAAGCCATGACGGACGCTGTCAGTAATTGCCGCCCCTGACTGTTTTTTGGCGTATATAATGGCGTATTGGCGAACATTCCGTTTGCCGGGTTCATTTCATAACCGAAAACAAAATCAACGTCCGCACCGTGAGTAGCGCCGATATACTTGACATTTTCCGCACTGGCAGCCTCTACATCATGCCCCCAGCGCATACGATAGGAATAAATATCCGTCGCACCGGCGTCATATAATCGTTGTGCAAATGTTTCAACGCAGAATGATGCATACAACTGGCTACCATATTTACGTGATTTTGAGAATGTTTCATACTCGTCCGGCTGATCAAGTTCCCCCGTTTTCAGTTTCGGGAAAAACGCCGGATCCAGTAAATTAAAGGCACCGAACTCATCATAATTACTGCCAAGCATAACCGGAACCTGGTTATAATTGCCACTGGCAATGATATCAAACCCTTCTTTGGGAATAACGACGCCATCCATAAAAAGATGGGTAAAAGGCTGCATCCGAATCGTCGAGCCAGGTAATGTCTGAACCAGGTCTTGTGCTGACTGGCTATATAAGAATGAAGAAACTTCTTCATTGGTTGCTGCCGCTAACCAAGCCTGCGCACTTTCTACGTCACTGACGGTGCCGGATTTCACTAACAACGATTCTATCACCGTATTGGCGGTGGCCTCACCGGCCTCAACCGTTGACAAGGTTTCGCCGCCGCTCATCAAAATAGCTTTTTGATATAGACCCTTAAACTCAGGAGAAATCAATGATGCCATAACATCACGCGCTCCCGCAGATTGCCCTGCCAAGGTGACATTGCTGCTGTCACCACCAAAAGCCGCAATGTTTTCCTGCACCCATTGCAACGCTTTGCGAATATCAAGCAAAGCATAATTGCCAGAGTCACTTAATGGATCGCCCGTACGCAATGCGGGTGTCGTCAGATATCCCAGAACGTCCAGGCGATAGTTAATCGTTACGATAATAGCATTCGCTTTAGTCGCCAGTTTATCGCCAACGTAATTATTCCCACTGTCTGTACGATTACTGCCGCCGTGTACATAAACCATCACCGGAAGATCCGTCTCATCGCTATTGGGGCGCCATACGTTTAAATATAAGCAATCCTCAGCGCCGATCGTTTTCCCCGAAGAAACCTGAGTACACACATTGGCGTATGTCGTCGTGTCACGCACATCTGTCCATGGCTCAACACTGGCCGGGGCATGCCACCTCAATTTGCCAATAGGAGCCGCCGCATAAGGTATTCCTAGCCAGCCAAGTGCTGACGCATCACTATTTAACGCCCCTCTTATCGGGCCACTTGCAATACTCCGCTCGGTATCTTGAGTGAAGGACGGAGAACTCTTTTTATTGAACGTTGATGAATCGTCACACCCGCTTATAATCCCTATTACCATTAATGCAGAAAAAATTATTGATGCCTTTTCTTTCATTTCAACCGTCCCTATTAAAATTTAACTGAGCCTATTCACACATACTTGCATCCGTATTAATCACGTTAATTGACTTACCGTCCATTTGCCTCACTTATTTTCCGCAATGATATTAAAGCCATAACAATCTCATGCGCAACCGAATATTTTACGTCAGCGTAGACAGAGGAAATACGTTCAAGATATTTATTTTAATTTTAAACTCATCACTTCACTCAATAAGTGCGCCGAATCCCTGTCATGCATCCCGCCAACTCATCGGTAATCCATTTTTATCTGTGCTTGATGCGCATAACGTCTGCTGGCACTATCAGAACTGACAAACCCATGACGAAAAGGATCTGACATGAGTGTAATTTTACAGATTGATTTTAGCTTCCCCGCAGACCAGCTTGGCGAAACCTTATCAAAAAATGCGCTGTCACTTGCCGAAAGCATAAATCAAGAGCCTGGATTTATATCAAAAATATGGACGGAGAATGTACAGACTGGTGAAGCCGGAGGGATATACTTTTTTGCCAGCAGAGCGTATGCCGAAAAATACGCCGAACACCATGTCAAAAGAGCGGAGGCGATGGGGGCTAAAAATATCCATATGAAAATATTCGACATCAACCTCCCGCTGACGAAAATCAACCATGGGCAATGTGAGTAATTTTTGCCCTTACGGATGAAAAAGAGATAATCCGTCGCCTGACGTTAAAGCCCCCTTCCTTCAGGAAGGGGGATAAATATCGGTATTTGAGCACTGGGTTTGATCAGGCTTTTAGGTTCCTTTGATAATATCAAGCGCGGCTTACTTTCCGCCAATACCAAAAAATCCCACCCAGCAGAACCGCTATTACCAGCGTACCTGCGGCGATTAACCCATTGATGTATTGCATAATAAACGGAGGCGTCCCGCCATCGCGCAGCACCTGCACATCCAACGCGCTGGATTGGTCTTCAATACCGGCAAAACGACTACGGACATAGTTACTGACGGAGGCAATCTGCGCATTATTTAGTTGGTCACTAAAGGCAGGCATACTGACATTGCCGTCACTGCTTTTGCGCTGGATACCGTACGCAATAGTCATTATCACATTCTGCGCACCCCATGCCGCAACCGCACGGTTGTGAGTGAGTGAAGGATAAAAATTATCTTCGGTTCCCTGTCCTTCATGACCGTGACAGCTGGCGCAGGCACTTTCATAAAGCTTGGCGCCGTCCGTTGTCGAACTGTCTGTCGTATCCCCCTCTCCTGTGATGATGAGGTTGATATCAACCACAGCACGAGGTGATTGAGCCACTATTTTGGGGGCCGTAGTCGCAATGGCGGGGGCCTGTTTAACCCAGGCGGCTATCGCGTTCAGATCGTCATCCGTCATTAAGCTGAAGCTGTTTTCGACGGCTTCAGCCATAGCGCCAGCGGCTTGTGCCTTGCCGGCTAAATGGCCGGTTTTCAAATAAGTGACCAGATCGTGCTGGCTCCAATCACCAATGCCACTCTTGTCCGGGGTGATATTCGGGGCGTACCATCCTCCCAGCGGGCTCCCCGAAAGATTGAGGCTTCGCTTCTCTGCCATCATGATGTTACGTGGCGTATGGCAGGCACCACAGTGTGCCAACACCTCCACCAGGTATTTACCGCGCTTTAATGTCCCCGGGAGCACCTTGGATTCCTCAACGGGCGCATTGCCGAGATAGAGCTGATTCCACCCCCACATCACCTGCCGAATATTAAAAGGGAAACTCAAATCAGTCTGCGCTGAAGGGGCGAAGTCTGCGGGTTTTACACCATAAATAAAGTAAGCGTAGAGTGCGTGGATATCCTCTGCCGTCATATCATGGTATGACGTGTAGGGCATTGCCGGGTAGAGATTATGGCCATCAGCGGCTTTCCCCTCACGCACCGCATTAGCAAACTGCTGCTCGCTATAATTACCGATGCCATACTGTTTCGATGGGGTGATATTACTGGCAATAATCCGTCCCATGGGGGACTCAATCGCATATCCCCCGGCAAAGGGAATACCGTTATTGCTGGCTTGACGATGGCAAGCGCCACAGTCAGCGGCAACCGCAATGTACCTCCCACGTTCAATCAACGCTTTGTCGTTTATCTCCTCGGCGGCAAACGCAGAAAAAGAGTCACTTAAGCCCGTTAGCAGTACCGTTGCCACGAAAAATCTGAGCAATATTTTCATCTTCAAATCTCACGCTCAATGATTTCAGCAGCACGAAGGCTCAGTGCGACACCCGTTAATGTCGGGTTAATGACTCCCGAGGCGGGGATTACCCCGGTTGTCGCGAGAAACAGGTTGCTATGATCCCAGCAGCGGCACTCGTGGTTGACCACCGAATCCTTGGGATTCTCGCCCATAATGACGGTCCCCATTAAATGGTCACGGTTCTGCCAGCCCGTATTGTCTTCGATTATTGTGCCCCCCATCAGGGAGACAAACCGTTTGTAATCCGCATTCACCACCGATTTTGCCGCTTTTACATAGTCATCAACGGCGTAATGCACAGTCAGCATCGGAATGCCCAATGCATCTTTACGCGTGGTACTTGGGCGAACGGTGTTACTTGCGTGGGGCAGGATTTCAAACACCGTCGAGATATCGACCCACCGTGCGGCTTGATGGCGGATCTGCCTGTCCAGCTCCGAGCCTATGACACCCTGTGCGATCAGGCGCTGTGCAACTGCCATATTGGGGACATTGTTGCTGATAGCATGCTTGATAGCTGCCCTTTCTTTGCGGAAATCGCCATCACGATTGTTGAATATCCCCCCTTGCTGTACCGCGCCCCGGCCCGGCCAGAGGGGTTCATCTGCCAGAAACTGCAGGCCCATGCCCGTATGATCCATCAAATTACGGCCAACCTGGTCAGAACTGTTGGCCAAATCCGAAATCAACAATAGCTTGGGAGTTTCCAGCCCGTGTGCAGCCACGATGAAATATTTTGCTGTCAACCGTGTCTCAATACCTTTGGAACTGCGAACATGGGCGGCGACAATTTTATCATCAGCCCCTTTTTCCAACCTCCACACGGTTGAATCCGTGAGCAAACGCGCCCCAGCATCTTGTGCATGCTGGGCATGTCTCTCACCGCTGTACATGGCGCCAATCGGGCAGACCGGCATACAGTTATTATTGCCGCTGCAAGCGGGACGGCCATCATACGGCCGAGTCGCACGCCCGTTTGGCTCATGGATAAAATGATACCCTGCCGGGGCCATGCGGCTTTTCAGCCGTTGGAATAAATACGTTTCTCCCTCTGGCGCCATCGGATAGGGCTGCGAACGCGGAGGAAAAGCGCGGCCACCTTGCCCACTCTGATCGTCCGTATCGCTACCGCAAACCCCTAACGCCACTTCGGCTTTGCAGTAGAAAGGTTCCAATTCGCTATATTCCAGCGGCCAATCGCGGCCCACGCCATACAGCGACTTTAGCTTCATATCATTAGGCAAATAACGCCAACAGGCTGCTGCCCAATGCCACGTCGTCCCTCCCACGATTTTCAGCATACCGGGCCGGAAATCAAAAGGACCGGTATTTTCGATATATTGCTCGTCATAGGAGTGATGTGCCCAAGGGGCGTTAGGGTATGGAGAGTTATAATTAGATTTTTTCGACGAGTTTCTGAAGTTTTCGACAATCTTCCAGCGCGGAATTTTTTCGCCAGCCTCAAGAATAATGACCGCTTTGCCACTGCGGGCCAACAATGTCGCTGCGTTACTCCCCAGCACGCCGGAACCGATGATAATCACATCGGCATCATAATGTTTACTCATGATATTGCTCTCATTTCCAACGCGGATTAATCGCTGTTTACGGTTGAAGGGGGTTGCATCCAGTAATCTGTCTTGCCACGGGAATACGCTGGGATCACCGTAGCATCCCGCGTTGGCACATAGGCAAATGCATCGGTGTAACTGACAAAACGGGTATTATCCAATGCACGTAACGATACGGGGGTTCCTGTATAACCGAGATACCAGGCAGAAATAATTTTTTTTGCGGTATCACCGGCAGGCCCACTCATGATCGGATGGTTATTAAGTTCGTCGGCAGAGAAAATATTTGCCGTTTTCAACGCATCGGAAAGAAACTGTATTTTTGATAGAAAAGAAGCGTCTTCTTCCAAAAGACCTGTCAAGGCTCGTTGTGCTATTATCGGGTTAAGTTGCTTTTTATCTGTTAATAGCACTGAAAGCTTAAGAAATAACGCCCCCCCACCGCCTTCATTCGGCATTATCAACCGGGCCAGTGCTGGATTTAGTACGGCAAACCCCGCCAGGGCAGTGCCTGATATAATAAACTTTCTTCTCGAAAACATAATTTACTGCCTAGTGATATAAGTACATTTAATCTCCTCCAATAACGCTACAATGTAAACCAATTAAATGAGGAGAATGTTAATGGCCGGATATCAGCTATCAGTTTGTGCCGAAATGGTGTTTCTGGATTTACCGTTTATCGAGCGTGTAGCACGTATTCATGCACTGGGCTTTGGTGTCGAGATCTGGAGCTGGACCAACAAGAATATTGATGCGCTGATCGCAACAGGGGCACGTTTTACCTCTATGACGGGTTATCTCAGCGGTAACTTAACGGATGAACACGAAATCGCGCAGCTGTTGCAGAGTGCAGAATCTTCGCTGGCAATAGCCGCACGGCTGAACTGCCCCAGCCTGAATCTGCACGGGACGGGTCTGGGCCCGCAAGGTTTACCGATAAAACCCGTCGAGGTGGTGACGGGTGATATGTGGCTGAAAGCCGTGGATACCCTGCGCCGCGTAGCGCAACTCGGTGAGCAGGCCGGGCATGTGTTCACCCTGGAGAACCTCAACCTGGTGGTAGACCATCCCGGCACGCCATTTGCACGCGCGGCTGATACCCTGACGCTGGTAGAGGCGGTCAGCAGCCCTGCGCTTAAGATGAATCTAGACCTCTACCATGCCCAAATCGGTGAAGGCAACCTGATTGAACTGATCCGCCGCTGTGGTGCGGAAATTGGCGAGATTCAGGTCGCGGATGTGCCTGGCCGGATGCAGCCAGGTACCGGCGAAATCAACTATTACGCCATTGCCAGAACGCTGGAGGAGATGGGTTATCAAGGCGTGGTCGCATTCGAAGGTTGGGCCTCCGGGGATAGCAACGAAGCACTGGCGCAATTCCGCAAACACTTCACGCGCTGATGTCTTGCCCGGCTAACCTCTCCTTGTCATCAACTTTGGAGCGGCTCCCCAATATCAGGAAGGATAATCACCTTCCTGACAGGAACACAAATTCCCAGCCCCTCAATCCAAACACCCAAATAAGGGATTAATACGCTCACGATAATACACTCAGTTCATCCTATTACACCTAACTGACTTTTCATCGCCCGAAGTCTGAGTAATAATAAAACTGCAACACCCATTGTTTTATTAATGAAATGTTTTTTTAATTGTTAGGAATTTTCCATGGAAATTAAAGAAAAGATCCAAAGACCGCAAAATAAAAGTTGGCTGGCTGTAATGATAATCAGTTTGGTTATTTCACTGTTGGCGCTAACGCTTGCCGCACTGAGTGCTTATAGTATATGGCGTAATTTTAACAGCATCGGCCCTCATAAATTCATTACTACCGGGCAAGTGATGATAAAAGAGGTGAAAGAAAAAACCGGCCGCCGTTCTTACCGTACTGTGAATAAAAACGTTGCGGTATTCCAGACCGAAGATGGGCAATATCGCTATGAGGGAGAAATTACCCCTATACAACGCACCCGCATCCAACGAGGCAGTCGATACTCCAGAACGTATGAGGTTTTTGTCGATCGCTACGGCAGCTATAAAGTCACTACATTGGATAAGGCAGCTAAAAATAACGATAACGGCAAGACTAATCTCATCATTTTCTCTGTCATCTCTGCGGTCGGCATGTTGGCCACCTATTGCGCTTTTGGTAAGTGGCGTCCAAAACCACCACCAGGTATTGTGAGCTAACCCGTATTCATTGGTTAAGCCTTTTACCTGGCCATCCTTAACAGTCAGTACTCGGTGCATAAATACCGGCAACATGACGGTCAACGTTAAAACATGCGCCGAGTCACAAATAAAAAAAACATAAAACCGATACAAATTTCCGCAATTGCCCGCCTATTTCCCCTCATCAATACTCATATTTATTCACTTCATCAATCACGCTTTTCTAAGAAAAATATTACCCCAGTTGGTTATCTTTCACGGATCTAAACAGCAGGTAATGAAAAATGATACAAACCCCCGTCCTCTCGATTAAAGATAAAATGGGTTATGGCCTGGGCGATATGGCCAGCGCATTGGTATGGCAAACTGCCACCTTGTTTTTAGCTTACTTTTACACGGATGTTTTTGGTCTGCCTGCCGCCATCATGGGGACCATGTTTCTGGTGGTGCGGGCGGTTGATGCTTTTATTGATCCCTGTATTGGCGGGATGGTTGATCGCACACAAACCCGCCACGGAAAATTCCGCCCCTGGTTATTATGGTTTGCCATCCCCTTCGGCGTAAGTTGTCTGATCACTTTCTATGTTCCCGATATTTCGTCAACAGGCAAAATCATCTACGCCTGCGTGACCTACAGCTTGCTGAGCCTGGTCTATTCCGCCATCAACGTACCTTACTGTGCAATGCCGGGGGCGCTGACCATGGACCCGCGCGAACGGCATTCGCTGCAGTCGTGGCGCTTTGCGCTCTCCTTTATCGGCGGCTTGATCGTGACGGTGATCGCCCTCCCGCTGGTGGAGATCCTGGGCCAGGGCAACCCGCAGAAAGGCTATTTCTACGCCATGAGCCTGATGGGGTTGCTGGGGGTGGTTTTATTCTTTTGCTGCTTCGGCTTAACGCGCGAACGTTACCAACCCAGAAATGATACCTCTGGCTCAATGCTTAACGACCTCAAGTTACTGTGGCATAACCCGCAGTGGCGTCTGGTATTTATCTTCAATATCTTACTGCTGGTCGCCGTGGTTATCCGGGGTTCCGCGACGATCTATTACATTAAGTATGTGTTACTGCGCCCCGAGTTGGTTTTTACGTTTATTGTCTGCGGTATGATCGCGTCTTTCTTGGGTGCCCTGCTTTCAGAAACCCTGTTGGGCCGTTTTGACCGGGTCAAATCCTATCAATGGACCATCGTCACTTTTGTTATTTTTAATGCGGCCATCTTCTTTATTCCGGTCCATTTCCTGTGGGTGATTTTCGCTTTCAATCTGATCTTCAGCTTTACCCAGAACTTGACCACGCCCTTGCAGTGGACCATGTTCTCTGACGTGGTGGACTACGAAGAACATCGCTCCGGCCGCCGCCTGGACGGGCTGGTTTTCTCCACCGCGCTGTTCGCCATCAAGTTTGGTTTAGCCTTGGGCGGTGCGATTGTCGGCTGGGTGCTGGGCATTGTAGATTACCTGCCTAATGACGCGATACAGGCCCCCGCGGTGGTCACCACCATCAATGCCCTGTTTACGCTGGTGCCCTCATTACTGTTCCTGCTAATGGCCGGATTACTGTTTGCTTACAAGTTAAACAGCCATTTTGTCCGCCAGATTGCCACCCTACTGAGCCAGAAACGAGCTCAAACGCCGCAACATACCGGCCCCACAGCGAATACCCCATTTCTTGAACAAGGAGAATAAGCATGCCACACCTTTATCAGGATGCGTCACAACCCATTGAGCAGCGTGTAGCCGATCTGCTGGCACGCATGACGCCAGAAGAGAAATTCGCCCAGATGCATGCCTTCTGGCTCATTCTTGCCAGTGACGGCCAGCACAAAGTCCGTACGGATTTGAGTGATGACTTTAGTGGGCACCAGCAAGCCGCCGCATTGGAGCAGCGTTTAAAAACGGGCGTCGGGCAGATCACCCGTCCTCTGGGCTCCCATGTGGTTGAGCCCGCCGAAGGGGTACGCGCCCTGAATCGCTTACAGAAAACCCTGGTTGAAGAGACGCGGCTGGGGATCCCGGCCATGTTCCATGAAGAGTGCCTGGTCGGCTTGCTGTGTAAAGACGCCACGCTGTTTCCTTCCTCCTTGAATTACGCAGCCACCTGGGATCCAACGCTGATAGAACAGGTGGCGCAGGCCATTCGCTCAGAGGCACAAAGCATTGGTTGCCATCAGGGATTAGCCCCGGTGCTGGATGTTTCCCGCGACGTCCGTTGGGGGCGAACGGAAGAAACCTTTGGGGAAGACCCCTATCTGGTCGGCATCATGGCGACGGCCTATGTGCGCGGTCTACAGGGTAAGCAACGCGACTTGCTGGCCACGCTCAAGCATTATGTTGGCCACTCTTTCAGCGAAGGGGCACGCAACCATGCGCCAGTGCATATGGGGTTTCGTGAACTGAATGATACCTTTTTGCTGCCGTTTGAAATGGCCGTCAAACTGGCTAACGCGGGCTCGGTAATGCCTGCGTATCACGATATTGATGGGCAGCCCTGCCACAGCGATCCCTTTTTGCTCACCGAGGTGCTGCGTGAAAAATGGGGGTTTGATGGCCTGATCGTGGCTGACTATGGCGGCGTCAGCCTGCTGCACCAACATCATGGCGTCAGCAAGGACGGTGCAGAATCGGCAGCATTAAGCTTTAACGCCGGTTTGGACATTGAGTTACCCAAAGATGACTGCGCATTACATCTGGCCCAGGCCATTGAACGTGGTCTGATAAGCATGGCGAAAATCGACGAAATTGTCTCACGCATCCTGCATGAAAAATTCCGCCTTGGGCTGTTTGAACACCCTTACGCTGATGAGTCCCAGGCGGTTTTACAACGCCAGGAGACTCGCGATTTGGCCTGGCAAGTGGCCGCGCGCTCGATCACTCTGCTGGAGAATAGCGACATTCTGCCGCTGCAACCGAAAGCCGGGAAGACGATTGCGGTGATTGGCCCGACGGCGGACGATCCGCTGGCCCTGCTGAGTGGCTATAGTTTCCCGGTCCATTTGATCATCAGCGATATGGACGCACAGACCGAGCAGGTCACCACGCCGTTACAGGCATTGCGCGCCACTTATGGCGAACAGCATATCCGCTATGCCAAAGGTTGCCATATCCTGGAACAGCGCATAGCTGGCGCACCGGTGTTCCCTGGCGACACGGGTAAACCTTTACAGGTATCTCCGGTCTCTCAGGACGTGAGTTTGATCCCACAGGCCGTCAGACAGGCGCAGGAAAGCGATATCGCTTTGGTGTTTGTTGGCGATCTGGCCGGGTTGTTCCAGAGTGGTACCGTCGGCGAAGGCTCGGATACGGACAGCCTGCAATTACCGGGGGTACAGCAACAGTTACTGGCACAGGTAGTCGCTACCGGTACGCCGACGATCGTCGTGATGACGGGAGGCCGCCCTTACCACTTGGGCGGGCTGGAAGATAAGGTGGCGGGATACCTGATGGCCTTTGCCCCTGGGCAAGAAGGCGGACGGGCGATTGCCGATGTCATCAGTGGCAAACAGCGACCACAGGGCCGTTTGGTGGTTTCGGTGCCGAAAAGCGCGGGGGCGATGCCCTATTATTACAACCATAAACTGAAAAGCGGTGGCACCCCCATTGCCTTCCATTTTGGGGCTCGCTATCCGTTCGGCTACGGGTTGAGTGGCACCACGTTCCGCTACCATGATTTACAGTTGGCGCAACAGGGCATAGAGATTATCGGTGGGGAAGTGAACGTGCAGATTGGCATCACCAATACCGGGCAACAAACCGGCAGCGAGGTGGTACAAGTGTACGTGCGCGACAGGGTCGCATCGCTGGTCAGGCCAATACATGAGCTGAAAGCGTTCCAACGGGTTGAGCTGGCGGCAGGGCAAAGCGCGACATTGCGCTTCAGCATTCCTACCGACATGCTGAATTTTACCGCGATGAACAATCAGCGTGTGGTAGAACCGGGGGAGTTTGACATTCAGGTTGGAGCATCGAGTGGGGACATTCGGGCGAAAGGCGTAGTGACATTGGTAGGCACGGTGCATGAACTGCCCCGTGATTGGCGGATGGTCAGTGAATGCCGGGTTGAGAAGGCGTAAGCCATCGTATCCCCCTTCCTTGGGAAGGGGGATACGGAAACCGTTATTGCGCGGGCGCGGTCAGCAACGCATAGCGATTCAACACCTGCGTCAGGCGGCTGTCGATCTGAGTTTGCAGCGCTGATGATACCTTGCCACTGCGCTGTTGCTCTTCCAGTTGGCGCAGTAACTCCTCCAGCGGCGGTGTACGGTTCATCGGCTGCTGCACGGCGAATACCACCGATTTTAGCTCTGAAACCGTCATATAGCGGCCACGCTGGGAATCCAGCGCGTTGAGCTTATCCGCCAACTGCTGCAGGCGGGTTTGCGCCAGATGCCAGTCCTGCATGGCCGATGTCGATAACGCCTGCGCCTCGCGCTGCTGTTGCCACTGATCTGCCAATTGCCTGACCTGCGGGCTGGCGGGCCATAAAGCGCCCAACTGCTGGAGCTGCATGTTGCCATAGTTGAGCGCCCATAACGGCGGCAAGGAATCCAAGCGTAACAGCTGTTCGCCACTGGCCTGCACCACCGATTCCTCCAGCCGAGCCAGCTCATTGCGACGATCCGCTTGTTGCAGCATGGCCAACTGCCCCGGTTCCAGCAACTGTGGCAAAGGCTTATTGATATCACTCAGCAATTGTTCGGTGTCCGACAGCCGCAAAGAGCCAATCCCCCACCAGGTTCCTGCCCCCACCAGTATGCTGATCGCGATACCCGCCACAAAGCCATGCCACGACTTCCAGCGCGGCGGGTTTGGCACCACCTCGGGCTCCGGTTCTGGTGTGGGTAACGGCGGTGGCAACGGCGCAGGCTCTTTGATGATATAGACCAATGGGGGAGAGGCAGTCACCTCTTGCTGGAATGCCCCTTCGGGTTCGATCTGGATCTCGGTCACCCTGGGGGCGGTCGCCGCTGATTCCAGGCTTTCCAGCCGCAAAGCGGCGTGATGCATCTGATTACGCAAACCATCCAGTTTACTGAGATGTTTCAGATCCAAACGCTGCAGCACGTAGCACAGGTGTTCCAACACTTTCTCAATGCGGTAAATCAGCGCCAGATCGCCATACTGGAACTCTTGCGTACGCAGCACCTGCTGCAGACGGGCAACCAACCACGCCAGAATTTCCACTCTGGCATGCGTCTGCTGTGGCCAAAATACCGGCCACTGATGCGTCAGCAATCCATCGATCAACTGCAGCCCTTCTTGCATACCCGCCAGCCCGGCGCGCTGTGTGCGGGCCAGCGTAAACCACGCCGCCGTTTGCAGCTCCACGCCATTTTGCCGGAACAGCGTCAGGCTCAACTGTTCAACCTTGTTCCAGTTGACATCGGGGCGTGCCGGGTGACTCAGCTTGGCGATCTCCTCTTTCAACGTGGCAAATTCAGCCAAGGTACGCGGATCCCCCCCGGTTTTGACGCTGTTGCCTGATGATAGTGCGCTCATTCAGTTCCCCTACTCCATACGCTGTTGTTTTTTCAGATGTCGAATCAATACCCGCCCTTCCGGTACGAACGCAGTGCCGTAACGCACCAGGCCAATCCCTTTCAGTTCTGCATCAATGGCATAATCCAGATGCCCTGGCAGGGTTTCAGGCAACAGAACGATCTTGATGCTTTGCAGCCGCGGCTCATATTTCAGTAACGTGTGTGATAGCGTGGTCATCAGCGAATGTGCGGTGCCAGGCATACCCTGCAATATCTTGCTCATGTCCGGCAGGCCATAGTCCGGCAAATGGGCGAGCGTGCCCGCCCGGCAGTTAAGAATGCGCTGCATATTGTCCAACACCGAGAGGATCACCTGATCCTCTTCGCTGACCTGATGCAGATCCAGCTCATCGGCAAAGTTGCCGGTAAGCATTTCGTATAACGATGGGTTCATACTGCGTTATCACTTCTTGAGGGGTTTCAGAACCAACGCATTGTTGTTCAGTTCTATCTGTCTGGGTTTATCCGGATCCAGCTCTTCGCGCTTGAGGACCAACCGCCAGGTGTTATTCGTCTCATCGGGTGACCAGAACATCGCCGCCACTGCCACATACTGCGTGCCCTCTTCCATCGGCATATCCAGGCTTACCGCACCTTCCGGGGTAATACGGATATCACGTTCTGCCAACAGGTCAGCCTTGATGGCCTGGCTATCGGCAGCGAACAACGAGTGGTAATCCGTGGCATCAAACGCTTGCCGATCTTTCAGTT
This sequence comes from Serratia fonticola, assembly GCF_006715025.1. Lineage (NCBI taxonomy): Bacteria > Pseudomonadati > Pseudomonadota > Gammaproteobacteria > Enterobacterales > Yersiniaceae > Serratia > Serratia fonticola. The sequence continues at coordinate 2,505,581 of NZ_VFMK01000001.1, read as the reverse complement.
GATAAACACGTACGACGGTCGCCAAAGGCGCACCGCTCTGGTTGTTGTTCATCGCACTGCGCGCGGTAAAATCGAGATGCAATACTTTGACTTGCTTATAAAAAATCGCTTTTGTGGTCGAGACCATACCGTCTTTGACGGTTTGTGTCAGGCCACAACCTGCCAACGCGCTCCCTAACAGCATCACCGGCAGCGCTTTCATCCAGAACGCGCCGATCCGCGGCTGCCGTGGGTTAAAATTGATAATTGCCATTAACGGCCTCACGTAATTGTGGATTGGCAGTGACGCCTTGATAACGCCCCAGACTGACGGTAACGCGGTCTGAGTCTTGCAATGCGAGGGGGCCTTGCCCCCCCTTGAGTGCCGCCGTTCGGCCCAGTTGTACCGCATTGTTGGCAGTACAACGTAGTTGCGCCGTTGGCAGCAACGCACGTGGGATAGACAGTTGCAGCCTGACGTGACAACGTGCGCCCAGATACACCTGTAACAACGCCATCAAATCGCTGTGCAACGCCCCGCCGGGTAACCAGGCTTTTGCCTCCTCTGCCGCCTCGGTATACAAGGTCAGCAACAGCTGGCTGTTCACATCGGTGGCTTGCGCCCCGAGCACCGGACGTTTACTGAGCGTTTGCGGCGCTCGGCTACTGAGCGCGACCGGCTTGGCGAGCGCGACCTGTAACCGATCGTGAGGGGTCACCTTCGCTTGCGTGTCTGCCGCCAATAGCTTCACCAGGGCAACGATCCCTTCTGCCGTGCGCGTGGGCAACCGCAAGGTACCCAGCAAGGCCAGAAAGCGCGACACCGGCGTGCCGATATGCTCCGCCGTGCCGGGTATCCCCAGCCCGACCAGCCCCAGCAGGCACTGCGAAGTCTCATCCGTGCCGCCAGGCTGAAAAGTGGCCGGATAAGAATACTTGCGCCAAATGCGGTAGAACTGGGTGGTCAAACGGTGGTTAAAAATATCCAGAAAGTCGGCAACCGCATCGGTGCCTTCCCGCTGCTGGGCGATATCGTCCAGGTAGCTGGTCGGCAACGGTGACTCTACGCCGTAAAGCCCCAAAAAGGTGGTGCGCACCGTCGGCGGCCTTTGCGGCTGTTCTGGGTCGATCTCGATCGCTTTCAATTCGCTGACGGGAAACCCCATGCCAGGGTGAGGTCGGAACCTGACCGGTTCGTGAGACAGCTGGCTATTGCTGCCCAAACCGGGGGAGCCTGGCGTCGCCTGCTCCAGCAACTGACAAAAACGATAAAAGTTGGTCTTGTAGAGTTGCGGCGCAAGCTGTTCGATCAGCCGGGGATCCGTTCGCTGTGATTTTCGTTCCATCGCAGGCATTTTCCTGAAGGCTGTAACAGTAAGGTCAATTGGTTAAACAGATGGATATCGGCGTATAAGGCAAAGAAGCGGTTGAGCATCTCACCGAACAGGTTAATGTCCCCTTCGCCGCTGAAGCCATCGCTGTTCAGCGTGACTTCAATATCGATCCCGCGCAGTAAAAACCCTTTTTCAAAGCGCTGAATCAGGTGATGCTTTACATCCACTATCGATTCCAGCTTACGGCGGGTCATCTCATCATCATGCCAGTCATACAGCGCCAGGGTGCCGCGCAGCACTTCGGCGCTGGCCATCATGCTGAGAAAGTTCGAGCCCAGATGGCTCAACACCCGCCAATGGAAACGATCCTCCGCCGGAGGATAACAAGGCATCGTCGGCGGGCACAGGTTCTGTACCTTTAACGGCACCTGTAACGACTGTTCGCAACGGTTCAACAGCGTGCTGCGTAGCGCTTTGCGCGGTAACTGGCCGTTGGTGCCGGTGATCTGCAATGAGATGGTTTCACGCGTCAAGCGGCGATCGTCCTCCCAGGCCTGGCCGCCTAAAATCAGCCAGGTATCATGCAACCCGGAAACGCCCCGTTTGACCCGGGTGTGGTAATAGCGCTCCGGTGCCGTGTGGCGTAGCATACCGCCACGGTGGCGGAAGCTGGTGAAAGGTACATAGACCGACTCCCCGGTACGTTGCGAACCGTTCACACCATCGACAGAATAAATCTCGGTATGCCCATCCTGCAAACGCCTTGGCCGCAACAGGTATTCGCTTTCCAGACCGCTGATAATCAGCGGGTCCGCCTCAACCTTGAACAGATTGATCACCGGCACACAATGCAGCCGGATATGTTGGGCCGCAACCGGCAGTTCGTGATCCCACAAAGTATCCAGCACCACATCCAGCTCAAACCAGGCGGTATGCGCCGGGAAACTGACCTGCTCCAGCCCGTTAAGATGCACAAACATAAATTTTTCACGGAACGTGAAATACTCAAGCAACAACTGGTAGCCACTGAAGGCGCTGTCACCCTTCGGCCACAAACGGTCCTCTTCGGCAAAGCCTCCGGGGGAGAAATAACCGGCTAAAGGTTGGCGGTCTACCTCACCGGGAAAGCGCAGGTACATCGCCGCTTTTTGCTTGGTCAGCGCCAGGTGAAGCGCAGAGCTCACCGGCGTATCCGCATTGAGATACAGGCTTAAACGGCGTAAATCCACCTGTTCCCAGTCTGCCAGTTCACTGCATTGAAAACGCAGGCGGATCACCGAACGGCCGTCAGGCTCGGCCGCCACAGTCACGTGAGAAATCGTCAGTGGATTCAGCGGCATGGTCTGCGTCGTGCGATAGCGGCATACCGTCTGCTTGGGGCCGATCGGCTGGGAGATCACTTCGAACCCGGCGGGTACCGCCTCGCTCATTTTCATGCCGCGAATATCCGGCGCCAACACGACCACCGCTAACGAAGGGATGGTGCGCAGGTAATGGGGCCATAACAGGCTGACCAAGCCTTCGGTAAACTCCGGCAGGTCATCATCCAGCTTTTCCCGCAGCCGCCCCATGGAAAATGCAAAGCCTTCGAACAGGCGTTCAACGTAAGGATCCAGCGCCCCAACCCGATCAAGGTTCAACGCGGCGGCGCGGTCGGGATGCGCCAGGGCAAACTCTTGCGCCGCCTCCTTGAGATAACGCATTTCGGACTCATAATAGCGCAGGGTTAAATCATCCATAACTGCCTCAAAATAATGCATCTGATGTTTAACTTGCCCTATTGGCAGGCAAGCCAATGATGCTGACCTCAAAGCGGCCAACATCGAACTTTCATTGTTTTAAATTAATGGCATAACACCGCGGCACGTGCCGGATCGATGGCGACCAGCCCGGCCAGCAACTGCTCCATCTGGCTGGCCAGTTCCGCCTTGTCACTTTCGCCGCGCTGTGCCTTCATGCGCAGCAACTTCAAGCGCCGGGCCTTGACTTCAAACATCAGTGCCGGTTCCCACTGGCTCAGCGTGATGGCCTGATGGGGGCTATCCAGCTCGGCCAGCAGGTGCAGTGCCATTTCGTTTTTACCGCACTGTTCGCTGATACGCGCCATCATCAACCGCAATAACCAACGCTGGCGGACGCTGTCGATCCCCGGCCGCCCAGCCAGCCAGTTCAGGGCGGCATCCAGGCTGTCGCTGTCGGCAATCGCCAACGCTTCTGGCTCCAGCGCCAGGATATCGTTACTGTCGGCCGGTGTCTGGCTGACCGGCTCCGCCTGCCAATGATCCTGATTACCGCTGACCTGCTGGTTAATCCAGGCGAGCGTCACCTCATCGGCAAACGGCGTACCCTCATTAAAGGCCTGCAACTCCAGGCCGGGCAAACGCTCCAGGAACATCCCCAGATCGCGTTTGATGATCTCGCCCCAGGCAGGTAACGGGTGGGAGGATTTCGCCAGGGCCTGGCAGACGTACCATTGCAAATCGAGCCAGAAGTGGTTGGCCCCCTCGGCAAAATCGCGCTCTATCTGCTCCAGCAGTTCGTTCCAGCTTTGCTGTAAATACAGACGTTTTAGCGTGGCGCGCAGTTCGCTACGCGGCGGGGCCAGCCGCGTTCGGCCACTGGCATCCTGCGGCGGCACCTGATGCACCGCATCCCAGCGCAGGCTGCGCATAACGCGGGCCGCACTCAACCAGCCTTGTGGTTGTTCACGCAGGTACTGCGTCAGCAGCTTGGCCTGATCGAGCAGATCGCGTCCTGAACGGATAGCGCCAAGCGAAGGCATTGCGTTGAGAGGGGTATCCATGGTTGCCGTGTTCAGCGTCTCATCACTGGCGGTAAACAGCGCGCCGGACTGCGCCAGACGCGTATCCAGCATGCTGCTCAGCCCTTGCAGATTGGGGCGGTAAATCTCTTCCCAACCGGCCAATGTCTGCTCCAGCAGGCATAGCACCGCCACCATCTGCTTACCCGCCCGGTCATCGACCTCCGGGTACAGTGACAAGGTAGTCTGAATTTTCATCCCGCACAGCCACTCGATGGCCGCCTGCCGCGACGCCGGGCGCTGCGGATACAGCGTTTCGCCAAACTGGGCGATCAGACCCGCCAACAGCGCCAGCCCTTCCACCAGTCCGGCCTCGCCATCCTGCTGCAAACGCGCCCAGGTATAATAGGTGGCCACGCGTACATCCTTGCCGACCTCAATCAGCAGCGCTTCGGCGTTCTGGCAAATCAGGGCCGTATCGGCGCCGGAGATCTTGTTCACCTCTTCACGCATTCGCTCAAAACGATCGTCGTAACTCAGATCGCTGCCCGCAGGAAACTCGGCTGAAATCGGCAGCAACCAGTTATTCCACAGCGCCGTCTGCTCCATGGCGCTGGCGATCGCTGCCGCTTTATCGCCAGCAAAACAGGCGGTTACCAGGTTATCCAACACACTCATTGGTCGGTTCCTTCAGAGGCCACTTCATTGGCAGCTGCCGCGCTGCCGGTAAGAAATATCTGTTCAGGCAAGACAAATCCTTTCAGTTTCAGTAACGCCATCGGCCCATCCCCCAGCTCCGTGCGCAGGGTATAATTCAACGACAGGCCATCCGGTGCTTTCCAGCTCAGATCGTAGCTGCTGCGGTTACCGGCATAAGGCGCAATGCGCGCTTTATCCAGCAAGCGGATCAGCCCCCAGGGGCCAGAGATATCCGCGTATAGCCGCGTCCCGGCCTTGGTGCTGATCCAACTCAGCATCGCCCCGGGGGCCGGGGTATCTCCCGGCCAGTTGAAACGCTTCCAGGCCGGGAGCTGGTTATAGTAGGACAGCTTTTGACTGTCGATGGTCAGGTCGGTTTGCATCACGTCTTTCGCCGTGCCGGGACGCAGTTCGAAATACACGCTGGCTTCGCCGTTGGTAAACACCACGTCAGCCAGATGGCTTAAGGCATTCACCGCCTTGAGAAACTCAGGATTGAAGACCAGCCCTTGGGCATTGACGGTATCCGGCACCCATTTGCTGCCCTCTTTATGCAGAATGCCCCCCAGGCGGCTCTCCAGAAAACGCTGAATACGCCCGCTGTCTGAACGCAGATACTGTGATAACAGTGGCAGAGAGGCATCGCTGGAGACATCGCGGAACGGATAACGCCCGCCAAAAGCGCTGTTCCAGTCATCAACAATCGCCCCTTTCCACTGGGCATTGAGGCTGGATGCGGTGGGCGTCAGCACCTGTTGCCAGGCTTGATCCATCGGCTGCACAAACAACGTCTGGCCAAAGCCGCTCCATTCCTGCCCCAGACTGGCGGCAACCAGGCTGCCGTAATCGCGGGTATCGGTAAGATCGATCGCTTTACCCTGGAATACGGTTTGTGCCAGCGCCTGCGTCATGCCTTGCGGGTCGGTGGCATTGGTTACCTGTTGCAGCTTCAACCGCACACGCGTGACCCTGGTGAGGAAGGTTTGCAGGCTGAGGTTGGTGCTGCCCTGCCCGCCTGCTTTGCCGTCCATCAAGGCCAGCAACGGGCCAAAGGTATCATCCAGTGGCCCTTTCGGCCCGCTGTTCTGGTCGATGGCCGGTTGTTCAGCCGCGTTGAACAGCTTCCTGGTCGACTTCACTAACGAATCCGACAGGGCTTCCGTGGTTTGTCCGGTTTTCCCTTGATAGGCCACGGTGTTCATCAGCGCAATCAGCGGTGATTGGCGAATGTCCGCCATCAGCGTCAGTTGATCGATGGAGTCCGAAAGGCTGGTGGCGGTATTCCACTGGATACTGTTAAGAAACTCCAGCCAACTGCTGGCAAAATCGGTAAAGTAGCGCTGCGTCAGACGCGCTTTTAACGCCTCCGGCGAGATCTCGGCAGCCGGGTTATGCTGGTTGTCGCTCAACACCCAGTCGATCTCTTCGCGGCGTTGGCTCACCACCTTGTCGATCGCTTTAGCGACGTTCTCTTCCCAAGCCTGACGGGTAAACATGCCCGGCACCACCTCATCGGTGGAGAACAGTAAATGGGCATCGGTCACCCCGACCATCTGCTCGAGGGTCATATCCGCATAGTTTTTAGCCACCTGCTGCAACATATTCTGATACAGCGTGGCTTCGCCATTGCGTACACCAAACTGACGCAGCAGGATCTGGCGCACATCGCTCACCAACGCGTCGTCGGCGGTGATTTTCCACTCTGGATGAGCAGGCAGGTTCTGAGCATAGAACCCCAGCAGTGCCGGTGATACCGATTGCCATATCCCCTGCGCCACGCCACTGCGTTGCGGCCAGTTTGCCTGCAGCGCCTTGCCTAAAAATGCCGGGTCGGCTTTTTCTGGCCGTGCCATCATCAGATAGGCTTTCAGTTGGTCATAGGCCAGTTTGCCCTGTTGGGTGCGCTGTGCCGATTCTGGCGGTGTCGCCACCAAGGCCGTCAGTTGCTGATGCAGATGTTTGGCAATGGCGTCACGAACCAGCAGGTTATTGCTGCGTTGGTAGAACGGCCACAGGGATTGGAGTAACAGCGTATTCTGGCTCAGCCCCAACCGGCTATACCAAGGCGCGCCCGCCTGCTCACGGTATTGCAGCTTGGCGATGCTCTGTTGCAGCCCCTGCTGGCTGCGTAACCGATCGGGCAACGGTTGCTGCGGATCGTTCGCCAGTCTGGCCTGTTCGGCTCCCTCGTTAATCAGGTTACGGTTGGCATTAAACGACACCAACATGCCCACGCCCCAGGCCAGCAGCAACGCGGCCACGCTCCAGCGCAGCGTTCTTTGCCAAGGGAACCCGGTACGTTTGGGCAACAGTGCCCCCGGCAGATTGGCAACTGAATCCAGCACCGCAGACCAACTGTTATCGCCTCCCCAACTGTGCGGCGTGCTGCGTTGCCCGGCCGTGAGCGGCAGGCTGAACATCACCCCGGCAACCGGCAAGGGTTGATAGGGGCTAAGCAACACCCCCAGCGTCGCTTTGAGTTTTTCTACACCACCACGCAACAGGTTATCTGCCAGCGTCAGCAGAAAATCGTGCCGGGTATCCTGCAGCACCTGCTGCGTTCCCAGGACGATCAGCTGCGGCGGCAAGGTATGCAACTGCTCGGCCAGCTCTTCGGGTTGGCACTGGGGCGGCAACAGGCAGCCAACCGGTTGAGTCAGGCGCGCTGACTGATCCCACGGGCTATGCTGCAATGCCCAGACATACAGCGGCACTTGCCAGCCTAATACCTGATAGCGTTTGACCAGCGCACGCGCCAGGCTATCCATGGTGTCGGCTTCCAGCGTACTCTGGGAAAAAGCCGCCGTCGCCTGGTTGGCTGGCGTGGAGTGCTGGTATTGATCCGTCACCCACACCAGGCCATCCAATGGGCGGCGGCGCAGTTTACGCAATGCCTTAAGCTGAACGGGATCCGGCTCACCAGTAGCGGCTCCACCCCAGATCAGCAGCGTACCTTCCCCTTCCAGCCACTGCTGGGCGACCAAACCAGGGGCTATCGCCTCCACCTGTGGCTCTTGGCCGACCAACATCAGGATGCGAACTTTACGCCGCCAGAAGAAACCGTAGCGGATGCGCAGATGATGGCGAATGTCACTCACCAAAGAGGCGCGCTGAAGCGGCGGCAATGAACGCGCCTCTTGATTAGGATATATCCCCTGTTCTCTGCCACTATGGCGGTGTTGCTGCTGTTTGAAATAGCTGGAGACATAAGGCAGTAGCCGAACCAAGGTGCCAATCAGCAGAATCAACAGGAAAGCGAAAATTTTCTTGTCCCGGCTGTCTAACCCAACAACGTCACCGTAATACCAGATAAGCCAGCCAACGGCTAATAGGGCAACCAGCCACAATACTGCACCGCCGCCCTTACGCCACGGATTACTAAACGTCATCATTAACAAACTCCCGGTGAGACAGTACTGACAACCTCATTCTGAGATGCAAGTGAAAGCACGACGTAAGGCACGCCGTAGTAATAGGTAAAATCCAGCCCAAACGCGGCCAGCAACCAGGCCGAGAACGGCCCTGGAATGCCAGTATAAGCTTCTTGCACCAACATGCTTTCAGCCGAGAATGAAGCCCCCTGTTGGTGTCCGACAGGAATTATTATGGGGATCAAGGGCATCAGCCTGATGCTATCAGCCAATACGCTGTCCGCTTTGCGGGCCAGGGGTTGAGTTTCCATAAACAGCGTCAGCTCATTTTTGGCATCGTCAACCACCAACGGCATTGGACGTAGTAACCGTCCAGCGACGGGCAAGCGATATTTCTCGGCTTCGTCATCGGTAGTGAGCAAGAAGATGGCCAGGCCATCTGAATAATTATCTTCACCGCGCAGTTGCAGCACCAACACCAGCTCGGCACCGGTTATGGCGTTTTTAAGCCAGCTCTCCACTGCGGTATAGGGTTTTTCTGACAGTAATGTGACTTCTGGCGCAGGTCGCTGTGTCACTTTCGCCCCCCAACACTGCTGCCAGGCCACCTGCAGTTCACTGAAATCTTCCTCTGGCGCATCGGTAAGGATCGTCGCCCGCAAAGCCATATCCTGCGGCAGGCTATTCAAAGCTTGCTCTATACTGCCAAGTAAGGCTGTCATTGCCTGGATCTCTAAACTGGCTTCTCCGGTCAGGTAATCGATATGACGAACTAACCCGTACTGAAACTCGAGATCTTTGGGATCGCGAGCGAGGTAGGAAACGGTGATCTGATCGGGCAATAACACACAGCTTGCCTGCACGGCCATATAACGGCCTGCCCAGCGTTGCCATTCCTGTTGTGCGTGGCGCGCTTCATCTTGCAAAAACGCGTAATCGCTGAGTTCACGCCCATAAAAATAACCACGGGCGCTGAAAATCAGGCACCACCCCACCAACGGCAGGAGCGCAACTAACCAGATATTGACATTTTGCAGCCACATCAACTGCTTGAGCGCATGCAAAGAAAATAGCAACACACCAACCATGGCGGCTAGCAGGCCAGCCAGTAGCCAGCGCCCGGTTGCCAGAGGAACGGGTGCAGTTATCGTTAGCGGTTTTTGGCGTTCCCAGCCCATGATTTATCCTATTGATACGTTTGGCACACTGGATATCACCTGGCAGCCACATTCGCAGCGGCAACCATCGACAACCACGGCCTTACCCTCTGAGGTCCAGACCGGCGAACCTTCCACAATGGCATTCACGCCATGGCCCTTCTGCGGGCAACTGATCTTATCACCTATCAACGCTACTTTTTTACCGTCAATAATCATGGTGGATGAAGTCGAGATCACTTCTCCGCCATGGGTGGTTTTATCGCCTAGTAATACGAATCCTTTAGGCATATGCATGTCCATCAATTTTATTAATTTTCGGTGATGGCCTTCATTCAATCGCCTTGGCCCTATTCACCCCAAAGATTATTGGATAACTGTCGAGGTATCCACTCCACCTACTGGGTATAGCTCTTCAAATAGAACACGGTTATCAACCTCAACCTGATAGCGTATTTTCAGACTTTCCTTTCTGCCATAAGGGGTTAAATTATCTATTTGATACAGGCCCTCTGGCGTTTTTTTCCCTGGCCCATAAGAGAATCGATAATAAAAACGACCATCGGTTAAGGTTGCCTTTATAATTGAGGGAGTAAGCACGCTATTTAGCGTAACAAGATTTGCATTATTGTTATTATCGGGATCATAGTCAGAAGCCAGATTAAAAATAAGACGCGCAGTACTATTCGTATTATCACCAAAATCAGAAAATTGCTTTACAACCTCTTTTTTAATCTCATCAGAAACGCTCTGCACGGCTAAAACGTTAGCCGGTATTTTATGGTAGGCCGTGCTGATACCAAACCCCCTCAAACGCCAGTTACAGGGCCCCATAGCATGTGAGTAAATTTTAACCCTGACTCTCCCCTGGCTATCCGGGGTATATTCCTTGCCCCATCCTTTTCGACCAGCAATTTGTCCAAAGTCGGAGAAGGTCATCTCGGTACAATCGAGGGAACGATAAGAGGCGCCTACACGTAACGTCATCTCTGGCGGGATGGTGGCCTCAATTTCCGCATAGGGTTCCCCCTGGAAAAACAGCGGCCAAAAGGCGCGGGAAAAATAGAGAATACCGCCGATAACGACAATCCTCAGCGGCCAGCGCCAGGGGGATGATGTTCGTTTAGTCTCTTCAGCCATATTTTCCTCATAAAGTTACTGGATAACTGTCGAGGTGTTTTTCCTGCTATCAGGATAAATCTCCTCAAATAGAACGCGATTGTCTACTTCAACCTGGTAGCGTATTTTTAGACTTTCCTTTCTGCCATAAGGGGTTAAATTCTTTATTTGATACAAACCTTCAGGCGTTGTTTTTCCTGGCCCATAGGAGAATCGGTAATAAAAACGACCATCAGTTAAAGTTCTTTTTATAATGGAAGGGGTAAGCACACTATTTAATACAAAAAGATTCGTATCATTATTATCTGGATCATAGTCAGAGGCCAGATTGAAACTAAGTTGTGCAGTTTCATTTTTACTATTTCCAAAATCAGAAAACCGTTTCACAACTGCCTTTTTAATCTCATCCGAAACACTCTGCACGGCTAAAACGTTGGCCGGTATTTTATGGTAGGCCGTGCTGATACCAAACCCCCTCAAATGCCAGTTACAGGGCCCCATAGCATGTGAGTAAATTTTAACCTTGACTCTTCCCTGGCTATCCGGGGTATATTCCTTGCCCCATCCTTTTCGACCAGCAATTTGTCCAAAGTCGGAGAAGGTCATCTCGGTACAGTCAAATGAACGATAAGATGCCCCCACCCATAACGTCATCTCTGGCGGAATGGTGGCCTCAATTTCCGCATAGGGTTCCCCCTGGAAGAACAGCGGCCAAAAGGCACGGGAAAAATAGAGAATACCGCCGATAACGACAATCCTCAGCGGCCAGCGCCAGGGGGATGATGTTCGTTTAGTCTCTTCAGCCATATTTTCCTCAAAGGTTACTGGATAACTGTCGAGGTATCCACTCCATCTACTGGGTATAGCTCTTCAAATAGAATACGGTTATCAACCTCAACCTGATAGCGGATTTTCAGACTTTCCTTTCTACCATAAGGGGTTAAATTCTTTATTTCATACAAATCTTCAGGCGTTGTTTTTCCCGGGCCATAAGAAAACCGGTAAAGAACCCGGCCGTCGGTTAAAGTTCTTTTTATGATGGATGGAGTTAGCACATTATTTACTGTAATAATATTCGTATCGTTATTTTTATCCGCATCATAATCAGAAGCCAGATTAAAAATAAGGCGCGCAGTACTGTTCGTATTATCACCAAAATCAGAAAATTGCTTTACAACCTCTTTTTTAATCTCATCCGAAACACTTTGTACGGCTAAAACGTTGGCCGGTATTTTATGGTAGGCTGTAGCGATGCGAAAATCAGTCAAATGCCAGTTACAGGGGCCCATTGCCCGCGAGTAGATTTTAACCTTGACTCTCCCCTGGCTATCCGGACTATATTCCTTGTCCCATCCCTTACCCCCAGCAATTTGTCCAAAGTCGGAGAAGGTCATCTCGGTACAGTCAAATGAACGATAGGATGCCTCCACTTGTAACGTCATCTCTGGCGGAATGGTAGCCTCAATTTCCGCATAGGGTTCACCCTGGAAAAACAGCGGCCAAAAGGCGCGGGAAAAATAGAGAATACCGCCGATAACGACAATCCTCAGCGGCCAGCGCCAGGGGGATGATGTTCGTTTAGTCTCTTCAGCCATATTTTCCTCAAAGGTTTCTGGATAACTGTCGAGGTATCCACCCCATCTACTGGCTATAGCTCTTCAAATAGAACACGTTCGTTTACTTCGAAGTAAGTAGCACTTATCACTGGGTTGCTTTATTTTATGTTAAGCATCCTTCTTTTCTTATATACCCATGAATAAACTTAGTGTCAGAGTATTAATTGGTCATTTCCTTTCACTCCCCCCCAAAAAAAGAAGGGTATTTCTTATCGAAAGCGCCATATCCGTCTATTTTTAGCACCACGTTATTGCGGCTCCTGACCAGCTACTTACTTCAGTTACTACTGTATTTCCCCTGCATCACTAGATTCCTTAACAAAGTTTTTATCGCACCAGCATGATCACCAACTGCCATATGGATACACTTTATCTTTAATAAACTCTTTAGTTTTTGTTGTATACTCATATCCTTCTGGAAAATTTGTAACGTCCTTGCACATATCTAGCTGTTCCCCTGAGACTGTAGTTATTTGTGCAGTTGTTAATAAAATATCTGGTGCACCGTTGTTCTCCAACCAGACTTTTACTTTTCCCTCTGGGGCCAAGCCGATAATCATATAACGATGGTAATAATCTTCTTTAGGATCATTCCAATAAGGTTCTGGAGTTTCCATCTTTTCCTGAATACTCTTATCAAACAAGATAGTAGTTTCATAAACCTTTTTATCAATAATAGAATCCCAGCAAAACTGCATGGCCTGCGGTAGACTTTTGACCTTATTAAAAGCTGGTATACTGCGTCCCTTCTTTTTAGCCCATTGTCCTACACTCCTACCTTGAGGCTGATCCACAGTATTGAAACCGTAAACGTAACCTTTAGTATCTAATAATTTAAGTAAGGTGACTTGTGCAGGTAGCAATTTGGGTGTAGTAAAAGTGAAGTACCATACATCATAAGGCATCTGGTTTTTCGTTGCATATACAGTTTTATCGGCGCATCCCAATAATAACAAAAATACCGTGCCAATTAATAACTTTCCTATTCTCACACTTCTTCTCCTCGCATATTCCAGACTGTTCTTTTCCAACTTGGATTGGGTCGATCTACAAAACCAGTTATTTCTGTAGCTCTAACGGCTCCTCTAATGACTTTGACTTCCTTACCATCAAGCCAAACATCTTTTACGATAACAGCATTCCAATTAGCAGAACAATGGATATACTTTCCAATAAGGTTCATTTCTTCTTGCGTGAAAGGAATGATTTTTTTACCACAGCGAATAGCTTTTCCTTGAGCAATAGCTTTATCAATTAGTGGTTCTAACTCTAAAGGCACTGATAAATTTTTATCTTTTTCCTGTATTTCTTCAAACAAAACCCCAGAATCTTTAGCTGCATCAAGCATTACGCGCATGCAAACCTTTGCCCAATCGTTTGTTATTACTCGTTCCGCAGTAACCGCAGCTCCTACTCGTTTCTGAATTACACCTGCTCTCTTTTGACCTGGGGTTGTATTATAGTCATACCAGGTTTCCGTACGTATTGTGCTATTAGCAACAATAGGAGCTATTTCGGGTGTAATACGAAGTGTAGGGATCATATTTTCTGTCTGCCTAAACACTTGCGTATCTCTTTCAGTAACCCCCTCATAAACTGTTTCAAACTTTGGCCTAGTCAAGAAAATATACTCCCTTTCTTGCGGATTATACCCGCCACCAACATCGGAGTGTACACCTGGGAGTGACAATTCTGGCCATGCTTCTTTAATACTGTTGAGACTAAAGTTATAACGACACTCATGCATGGCCGTAATTTGAAAGACATGTTCTGCAACTCCCACAGGCAACGCCAGATCTATGCCAGGGTTGCCGCCACCATGAACATTAAACATATTTTTCAAACCGCCTACGGCTGCTACGGTATCAAAAATCCCTAAAAACCGAACCTCGCCAGCCGACTTACCATAACGACTCGCTGTTTCAAGTCCTTTATTGATTGCGGCTGTAATTGCTTTATCTTGTGAAAGAACTCGGTTAGAAAAATGACGTGCTGCCGCTGCTCCACGACTAAAACCAAAAACATCAAACTGAACTTTTTTTATAAGAATATTTTGGTTTTTGATTACACCAAGAAAACGTTTAATCTCTGCTGTAATTGAATTAACAGCTTCATCTGTCTTATCAACAACACCTTCTACCCAAGCACCAATTCCTTTTCCAATCGCAGAGTCGGGTTTTCCAGCTGAAGTACCGATACCTGAAACATAAACAGAACCTTGAAAAATTTCTTTATCATCAGATAGATCTTCATCCTGAATATAAAGTGTGCTCAACCAATGAATATTAGTATAGTAATTAAGGTAGCTTCCTGCACCAATGCTACCCATTTTCAATTTTCTCATGCAGGACTGAGCATCGGCACTATTCATACCTACATCCTCAGCAGTACAATCCTGTAAAAGTCGTTGATTGGTATTATTTGTGTTATTGCCCGTTCCATCAAAAAATACGCCAATAGTCAGAGTTATGGCTCGCGCAGGCACAGTATTAATTACCACCGTCTTTCTTATTATTTTGAGATCGGTTTTGTGGTCACCGTCAGTCACCTCATATTTTTTATAGTCAACCATAAACATCTTCCCTTTTATTTATGCAATACATTAGGTTATTCATGTTCCTTTGAAGTGTTATCGATCTTATTAAACACTTCTATTTTTAATGCCGTAGGAATAGCTGTATGGACTGGCACGGTGTTTCCATCTTGGTCGGTAATCCCTTCAAGTATTTTACCTTCCGCAGTGGTGATACGATAATTCGTTAATGGCAACGGAACACCATCTTGATTTGTTAAAGTATAATCCCCACCGAACCCGCGTGGGAACGTCGTTGGCGCAACGTTAAAATTCGCTGCCCCCATCTTCTGTACGTTGGTGGACTTCAGCAGGATATTCCCCGGGCAGCCTAATTCGATATTCCCGCCCTTGAGCCGGATATATCCCCCGCCACAGCTAAGTACCAGCTCCTCGCTGGCCGATATCTCCACTTTTCCTTCACTGCTGCGGATCTCGACGTTTTTCTGGGCCAGTGCGCTGAGATCGTCACTCTGTGCCTGTACTTGTACTTTGCCCTGTGCTGCAAACAGCTTCATCCCCTGGTTGCGGGCAAACAGGCTTACCGCCTCACCGGCGGATACGGTAAATTGTTTGGCGGCACTGATGTCGGTATTCTGTCCCGCCACAATGCCCACGCTGGCCGAGCCTGAGGCCAACCGAACCGCCTCCGGGCTGGTAATCCCCACGCCCCTGGGCGCATGCAGCAATATTCCCGCTTCGTTCAGTTGCTTTAAAGCCGTATTAAGCTGTTGCTGCGTATCGTTTTCTCCAGGATGTGCCGTGGCACTCTCTGCCGCCTGGGCCAGGCTTTTCGCCAGCGATAGGGCCGTTTCCAACTGCTCGATGGCCGCCGCCATCTCCAGCATCTCTTCACCGGCACGCGGCTGCTTATCCGCACTGATAAACACCCCTTTGCCACCGCGCACGGCGACCCAGTCATCGGTGCGCAACTCGGCGCCTTTACCACGCACCTCACGCTTGGCATCCACCAGATGCCCCAGGTTTAACTGGCTCTTCCCCCCATACTCGGTGCTCAGCTTGATATGTTCTTCGCCCCGTTTGTCCTCCATCCGCAGCTTGTTGTTGGCAGGGGTGCGGATCACGTTGCGGGTGTTATTGCGCTCGGTCACGTGATCTGGATGGCGCGAGTCATGCAGCGCATGGGCGATATAGGGACGATCCGGATCGCCTTCGTGGAAAGCGATCGCCACTTCGGTGCCCTGTATCAGCGGGAAGTGGATACCGTAGGTATCACCGCCGTAGGGTTTTGCCAAGCGTACCGGCATGCTTTCATAGCCCAGCGGCTTGTCATCCAGATCGGCATCGAACTTCACCCAGTACAGGCCATCTTTGTCCTGATGGGCATAGATATCGTTGTCTTTCGGGCTGGTGATACGGGCGGTCAAGGTGCCAGCCACCACCGGGCGTGCTTTGAGCGGCGGGCGATAGCACAGCGTTTCGCTGTAGGGAATGGCGGTAAAACGCACCTGCAAGGCGCTGCTGCGGCTGGCGCTGAAACGTACGGCGGTGATCACCACCGGTTCCTGGAACACCGCAGGCAACGAAGACACCAGCGCCGTATCCTGAATGGTCAGTACCTGGCCCGGTGCCAGCGTGACGTCGCTGCTGTAACCGCGCAGCCGGGTTTGTTGCACCAGATAACGCTCGTGATCCAACCGGGCCCAAAAGTTGGCGGTTTCGCTTTCCGGCGCGATCTTGTCGCCGGTACTCAGATGGCGCGGCTGATAGTGGTAGACATCCCCATAGGTGATCGCCTCCCCTTCCCCGCGCGTCATGTCTGCGGTGGCGGAAAGCAGCGGATTATGCGCTTCGCGGTAGTTATAATCCTTGGCCAGCACCGACTTTTCCACCACCTGATGGCGCAGGCTCAGCCCCCACACCGCTTCGGCACTGCTGTCACTCATGCCGGAAGGATTGCGTAGCGGCAACGTCTTGCCAAACTGGTAAAAACTCTGCCGGTCACCGAACAGCAGGATTTCGGTCTGCGTATCGGGTTGCAGCGTAAAGGTGTAGAAAATCCCCACCTCCGCCAGCAGGCGTTCGATAAAGGCCCGGTCGCTTTCATTGGCCTGATTGACCTGTGCCCGCTTCGGGTAGGTATGTTTCAGGCGGAACTCAAACTCCCAGCCTTTGAAATTATGCTCACGCAGGATCTGCTCGACGATCTCCGGCACCGACAGATTCAGGAAGAAACGCCAGGAGCGCTTCTGGTTGCCCAGCAGGCTAAAGAAGGGTTCCAGCGTGATCTGATAGAGCGCCTCATCCACCGAACCGGAAAGGCGCTGAAAACCGGTAATGATGCCATGCACCACTTTTTGTACCTGCGGTGGCGTTGCCAGGCCAAACAGGTTCTCGCCCAGCGTCTGCATGGTCAGCGTGGCGCCCTTGCGCAGCATCTGCTGTGGCGTCAGGTCTTTCGCCGTACTGGTGTACTTGATGTGGTAACGGTAGACGTCGCTGAACTGTTCGCGGGCGGTAAAAGACTCCACATCCAGCAGCGCATCACAGCCCTGAACCTCCAACCGATAGCGATTAAGGCCGGACATCATTTTTTCTGCCGCGTTATTCAGCGTCGTCAATGTGCTCATCTGCGTACCTCGTCATCCGTTGCCCTAAACTCCAGAGTGATCCCTTCCTCGTCGCTGTAGCCCAACAGCAGGTGCTTCATTTTCGGCTTCAGCTGTTGCTCCTGCTGTTGCAGCAGTTGCTGGCTCAGCACCGGCAAAATCTGCTGGTTCAACAGGCTATCGATATTACGCGCGCCGCTGTCTGGCAGCAGACAGGCCGCCACCAACGTATCGTACAGGCTCTCTTCGATGGTGCATTCAAGCCCGTAATGGCGTTCCAGGCGCTGGGCGACCTGCTCAAGCTTGACCTTCACAATGCTGCGCAGGGCCGCGGCCGTCAGCGGGCGATAAACCACCGTCTGGAAACGGGCCAGCAACGCCGGTTGGAAATGCTCACGCAGGATCGGCCGCAGCACTTCCTGCAGGCTGGAATCCGGCGCTTCCGGCTGCTGCTCCAGCAATTGCAACAGGTGGTCGCTGCCCAGGTTGGCGGTCATCAGGATCACGGTATTACGGAAATCGATCTCACGCCCTTCACCATCGCGCATAACGCCACGATCAAACACCTGATAGAACAGGCTCAACACGTCGCGGTGCGCCTTTTCCACTTCATCAAGCAACACCACGCTGTAAGGGCGCTGACGCACTGCTTCGGTAAGAACGCCACCCTGCCCATAACCCACATAGCCCGGAGGTGAACCTTTCAACTGCGAAACGGTATGCGCTTCCTGGTATTCAGACAGATTGATGGTGATCAACGATTTATCACCACCGAACAGGCTGTCGGCCAACGCCAATGCGGTTTCGGTTTTGCCTACGCCGCTCGGACCAACCAGCAGGAATACCCCCAATGGGCCGGTTTCTGCCGTCAGGCCGGTTTTAGAGGCACGCAGCCGTTGCGCCACCGCCAGCAAAGCCGCATCCTGGCCGATCACGCGCTGGCCCAGGTTGTGCTCCAGTTGCAGCAGGCTGGTCTGTTCGTCTTTCAACAGGCTACCTAGCGGCACGCCGGTCCAATCTGCAACCACCGTGGCCACGGTGCGGGCATCCACATCCAACGAAAGCAGACGGATGTTATTCTGCAGCGCGTTAAGTTGCTGTTGCAGTTGCGTGCGTTCTTCCGCACGGCTGGGATCTTTACGCAACTCCAGTAGCTGCTGGGTCAAGGTTTTCTCTTGCTGATACTGTTTTTCCAGCTCGGTCAGTTGCTTTTGCAGCACGTCACGCCAGTCGGTGATATCTGCCAGGCGAGCAGGATCGGTATCCGAACTCAGCACCATATCCTGTTCGATTGCCTGCTGCTCCATATCCAACGCCAGCAGCTCTGAGTTAACCAACATCAGTTGCGCGGGCTTGGTATCCAGGCTCATGCGCACCCGTGCGCTGGCCGTGTCGAGCAGATCGATCGCTTTGTCCGGCAGTTGACGACCGGTCAGGTAACGGCGGGACAGCGTGACCGCCGCCTTCACCGCTTCATCGGTAATGTGAACACCATGGTGCGTGGCATAACGTTCTTTCAGGCCACGCAGCATCAGGCAGGCGGTCTCGTCGTCCGGCTCATCGACTTTCACCATCTGGAAGCGGCGCTCCAAGGCGGCATCACGTTCAAAATACTGTTTGTATTCCGACCAGGTGGTCGCGGCGATGGTACGTAGCTCACCGCGCGCCAATGCCGGTTTAAGCAGGTTGGCAGCATCAGCACCACCGGCCTGATTGCCCGCACCGATAATGGTGTGCGCTTCGTCGATAAATAACAGGATCGGATTGGGCGATTGCTGTACTGCCGCAATCACGTTCTTCAGGCGTTGCTCAAACTCTCCCTTCACCCCGGCTCCGGCCTGCAGCAGCCCGAGATCCAGCGTGCGCACGCTGACCGTTTTCAGGCTGTCTGGCACGTTCCCTTCAGCGATACGCAGCGCCAGCCCCTCCACCAGGGCGGTTTTCCCGACTCCCGGCTCCCCGACCAGAATCGGGTTATTCTTGCGGCGACGGGAAAGGATATCCACCATCTGGCGGATCTCATCATCACGACCAAACACCGGATCCAGTTGATTATCCCTGGCTTTGGCGGTCACATCCTGCGTAAAACGGTCCAATACCGCCAGCAAGGCGTCATTCGGCTGCTGCATGACCTGTAAAGGATCGCTGACGGTACCCGCTTCAATATCCTGTGTGGGCAAGCTGGTCGGATGGCTACCCAGCTCCGCCTGCTGTTGCAATTCCGGGCGCTCGTCAGAACGCGTATCCAGCAGTGGACGCAGGCGCTGTAACTGCGCCGGGCTCAGGCTTAAAAGCGGCCATAGCCCATCGGTGGCAAGCTGCGCCGGTTTGGCCATCAGCGCGGCCAGCAGATGCACACTGCGAATTTGCTGGGCGTCCTCATCTAACGATGCCGCCAGCCAGGCCTGTTTGATCAGGTTTAATACCGCTACAGAAAGGTGCGGGCGGCTGCGAACGGAACGTGGCAAACCGTCCAGCGTCGCCAGCAGCGACTGCCATACCCCGTCCATATCCCAGTCATAGCGCCGGGCCAGCACGGTGATATCGCCCTCACCGAGTTCCAGCAACTTCAGCAGCCAGTGCTCAATGGTAATTTCCGCGTGGGCACGGGTCTGGCACAATGTTGCCGCAGCCTCAAGAGCCTGCGCGCAATAAGAATTTAAGCGGCGTAATAAAATAGCTGACTGATTTTCCATAGTTCTTTTCCCATTTTTCCCAGAACGTTCGAGCACGCTACCGCCCATAGCCGTTAACCGAGGCCCATAAGGTTACCTAATAAAATTACGTTGTCTTTGCCTAATGCCTGCAACAGACGCTAGGGAAAAACAGCGGAAGGGCAGACGGTAACACCGCCTGCCACCAGGTTACGCCGTGGCGCGTTCGTTCCAGCTGTCAGAATGAATAATGTTGCCGTCTTTATAGGTCCAGGTGATTTTCTCGTAGCGCAGTTCCACCAGTTCCAGATGGTTGTGCTTTTCCTTACCCGGATCCTTGATGTCGTGCATCTTAGGCGCCACTTTCACCACTTTCACGTTGTCCAGTTTGGTGTTGAAGTACTCCACTTCCTGACCGGCATCATCGATGCGGTACCATTTGAACTCGGCCGTTTTCAGCGTTTGCCCAGTGGTCACCGCCTTATAGAGATAAGGGCTGGACGCATCGATTTCCTTGGTAAAGATGAAAGGGGTATGGATACGTGTGCCGGTCAACTTGCCAGTGTTATTGTCAGTCGGGATGTACAGGCTATGATCCTGCGCCACCACTTCGATGCTCCCTTCGCGACTTTGTACGTCCACCGAACCTTTGATGTCCGCACCGCCGTCGTCCTTCAGCCACAGATAGACTGGAATTGCCATGTTTACTCTCCTTGATTGTCGAAGCCGCTATCTTGTTCCGGCGGCGTTATACTGTCTGGCCCCTGGCAGGCATTCGCCTGCGGTACCAGACTGATCTCTACTCTTCGGTTTGCTGCTCGCCCCTGTTCGGTGTCGTTGGAGGCGACAGGCCGGGTCGCCCCGAACCCCTGCACCGCAAAGCAGGTGGGGGAAACATCGCTGGTCTGTAACATCCAGTCGCGCACCGCTTCCGCCCGTTTGAGGGACAGGATTTGATTCGCCTTTGCGTCCCCAGTGATGTCAGTATGCCCAGCCACTACAATCAGCCAGCCGGGCTTGGCCTTAATGTTCATCAACGCCGCCACCAGCACTTTGGTGGAGTCGTTTTTCAACTGATATTTGCCAGTATCGAACAGCGAAAGGCTGTCCAGACGCACGGTTTGCGGCGCAGCCTGTATCACCACGGTCGGCGTTGGCGGCACGACAGGCACTGCCGGTACAGGCGCTACCCAGTCGCCCAGCGCGGCCTGAACCACCGGATACAGCGTCATGCCCTGATATAACCCCAGGCCAAGCGACAATGGCACCCCCTGGCGCTGGTAGCGAGCCAGCAGCTGCTCATCCTCACGCAGCCGCTGTTGGGCGAGCAGTTTTGGCTCGGGTGGCGTGCCGCTTAACGCGCGGTAGCGCGCCAGATCGTCGCCAACGCTGTCGATCACGCGCTGGTTATTGATAAAACTGGCCAACAGCGCAATCGCCAGGGCCCCGGCAAACAGCAACGCCCCACGGCAGGCGAAACGCTGTATCGGCGTAAGCCCTTGCCGATGTGGCAGCAAGGGTAAAAAAAGGTCTGGGAAAGGCAACGCGCCAGGCACGGTAGCCAAAGGTGCCTCAAGCGTTGTCTGTTCCCGTAGCACCTGCTGCCACAGGTTATTCTCCACGTCGACCACAGGGGTAAAATTCACCGCCCACAGGCTGACAGGCAATACCGGCAACGCCGTTTTTGAACACTGCCATTCATCCATCACCACCGTTGCCAGCCAGCTCATCCAGGCGTCAAGCGCGATACCCTGCATAAACCGCTCAGACAGTGTCTTACCGCTTAACGCCGCTGCCCAACGCGGATAAGGCTGGACGCTGTTATCCGCCCCCCAGACCGAGACACCGGCGACATCACCAACATCGGCAAACCAGAGTGGGGCCTGTGTCTCACTCAGGTTCACCACGGGATTCACATAGCCGCACAGGATGACTGGCGGCTCTCCTTGCAACCATGAGCGACACTGGTTGATCGCCACGCGCCACTGATACAAATCGCCTCGTAACTGGGCTTCATCGCTGTGCCGCTCGGGCACGACACAAAGCATCACCACAATCTGTGGCAGCCAAATCGGGTGATGAGCGGCAATCCATTGCACAGTGTGTAAAAACCGCTCAGGTGTTGGGACCGCCAGATACCACCCCTGACGAACCTCGCGCCGTTCGCTGGCATCAAACAACAGTGGCGCACTGTCACCGCAAACCAGTACGAGAACGCCGTCAAATCCTGCCGGTGGCAGTACCGGCGCCGTTGCCAGCGCGATCTTGGCGTTCAGGGCATGCGCAGAGCGGGTCAACCACCCACACGTTACCGCCACCAGCAAGATAACCAGCAGCGTCATGCCCCACAGGCCTGCCGGGCTCAGGGGCAGAAAACCCCAGAGCACCACCAGGCCAAGTAAACCGCCCCAGCACCATAAGACGCGTTTTAAAACCACACTCATCCTGTTTCCTTAAGGCAGTCTCTGATGGACGAGTTGCTGCAAAGCGGTATCCAAACCCCACCATAACCCTGCCAACACCACCACCAGCGCCAACCAACGCCACCAAAGCGTGCTGCGGCCTGAGCGATAACGCCGCGCCGACGGGCGGACGATCAACGCATCCTTGGTTGGAAGAGTGAACGGGGGAACCTGACGAGCCAATGCGGCCAAAACATCTTCCCGCCGTTGATTGCCATCCTCGCGGTAACGCCCACTGAACCCCAGCAGCAATACGCGATGAAAACAGGTCAATACGTTCCTGTCTGGCACCGGATCATGCAACACCGTGCGAATACGCTCCCACAACAGCTCCCCGGCAGACAGCGTATTGAAATAGCGGGCCTGTAGCGGTGATTTCAGCCATTCACTGTAGCCAGAGTCCTGTGCCTGGCGGCCCATCACGGTTTCATCCAGCAACGCGCATTGGGCATAAAGCATATGCTCTGCCGCCGGTGCGGCAACGCCTGCCGCTTCCAGCGCCTGCCGTGCGGCATCTATCTGCGCGCAGGCTTTGCGATACAGTGCCTGGCCGTCCTGCGCCGGAACCCCATTGCGTAACTGGCACACCATCAACCAGGTGTCGTGGAAAATCTCGTCCACGGCAATCGATTCTTTAGAGAGTGACGTTGTCATGAGCGCAACACCGCAAACAATTCCAACTGAATATCACCCAGAATTCCCGGTACATAGAACGCGCAACTGCCCGCTGCCAGCATGGCAACGGCTGCCGGGTGAGTCAGTTCAAGGGCAAAATACTGGTTCTCCAAACGCATTGGGATAGCCGCAGGCACATGGCTCAATGGCTTTAATGGCACGCCGTTGAGCGCCACGTTGACGATATCGGCCACATCGTCCGGGCTACCGGCTTTACACAACAGCGGAAACTGTGATTGCAACTGATGAGCGGGCAACGTCGAACGCACCGAGAGATAGAGATCCGCGTCTTCTCGCAGACGGGCATCGTGCAGTACCCCTTTCCAGAAGTTGCCTTCGTGTACCAGTTCGATCGCCAACACGCGTGAAGGCAGGCTGGCTTCCAGCAGTTCGCTCAGCAGGGCAAACAACGGTGGAAACACCTGTTCAGGGGCTTCATGCCGATAAACCGGGATCGCCTCCGTGTCATGCTCCAGCGAGAAAGTCAGCAGGCTACCGGCCAGGCGGGCCAGTTCACGGTAGATCAGCTCAGGCGGTAACTGGGGCTGGGCCATCAGGGCATTCAGCACTGGCTCATGGCTGTTGAGCGCATTGAGCAGCCAGAACAACGACACGTCCGCCACGGCGAAATCGGCCATGCGCTGGTTACTTTCGCGGCGCATCCCCATCAGGCGCTGGCGCTTGGCCTTCAACTGATGGGTCAACTGTAATAATTGTGCCTGGAGAGAAGGACTGGCAGAAAACGCCAGTAAAGGGGGAACAAAGCTGGCATCCAGGCTCCACTGCCCCTGGCCATTACGAACCAGACGCGCCACTGGACACGTCAGATACTCGTTGTTTTCTTCATGTGCATACCGCAGCGAAGCCGCATAGCGCATCACCGCCATATCGGTGCTGTCATCCCCCAACAGATCCTGCACCGATACCCACTCCTGCCGATAGCGCTGTGGGCGTTCGCTGCGGCCACTGCTATCCACATTGCCCCCGTTGGCATGCAACAGCGGTAAAGCCAGCAATACCGTGGCCGAGTCACGCCCACGCAGCAGGGAGGTATCCAGCGCCGGAGGAAGATTGTCAGACACCTGTGAGTCCAGCAGCGTGCCATCAGGAAAACGAATCACCAGATGCTGTGCATTCAGGCGCGATACCGCCAGTGCCCCTTCATCAAACTCGGCCTTCAACACGCCCCAAGGGTAGGCCAGAGCCAGATGCGCCACGCAGTCATTGAGATAAGCCTCCCAATTCGCTTGCTGCTGGAACTGTTGGGGGGCCAAAAAGGCCCCTTCAGTCCATAACGGACGGTAAATCTTCATCACAACTCCGGCGTATTACGCTTTCGCTTTTGGCATCTGGGAAACCAGAGACAGATTGACGTCCAGCCCTTCCACCTGGAAGTGCGGTACGGCATACAGCTTCACGCGGAAGAAACCTGGGTTGTCTTCAATGTCTTCAACTTCCACTTTGGCATCACGCAGCGGGTGAGATGCCTGCAGGTCGTCACCGGGATCGGTCATCTCGGTCACCAGCCCACGCACCCAGTTATTCAGTTCCAGCTCCAACAGGCGGCGATCTTTGGTAGTACCGATGTTTTCACGCTGTATCAGCTTCAGATAATGGGCAATGCGCGACAGCAGGAAGATGTACGGCAGGCGTGAGTTGATACGGCTGTTGGCGGTAGCATCTGCGGTGTCGTACAGTGCCGGTTTCTGCGCGGAGTTGGCCGAGAAGAAGCAGGCATAATCGCGGTTTTTGTAGTAAGACAACGGGATAAAGCCTAGATTGGCAAACTCGAACTCGCGGGTTTCCGGGATCATCACCTCTGACGGGATCTTCACCTGATTACCGGTGCCCAGGTCATACAGGTGGATCGGCAGGTCAGTCACCGCGCCGCCAGCCTGCGGCCCACGGATCTGCACGCACCAGCCGTTCTTGATAAAGCTCTTCACCATGTTGGCAGCAAAGGCGAACGAGGCGTTGGTCCACAGGTATTTCTCATGATCCGGACCTTTGACTTCTTCAACATAGTTGAAGCTGCGAACCGGCACGGTATCCGGGCCATAAGGCAGACGCCCCAATACACGCGGCATCGTCAGGCCGATATAGCGGGCATCGTCGGTTTCACGGAATGACTTCCACTTGATGTATTCGGCACGATCAAAGTAGTTACCGATATCTTTGATGGCGGCCACTTCTTCCATGCTGGATTTGCCGAAGAAAGCAGGACCAACGGAGCCGATAAACGGCATATGGGCAGAAGCCGATACCTTGGAGATGTTGCGCAGCAGAGCGATATCCTGCGCCCCGGCATCAAATTCATAGTTGGAAATCACCGCGCCGATAGGCTCGCCGCCTGGGGTGTCATATTCCTGAATATAGGCATGGCGATACATGCCGCTCTGGATGATTTCTGGCGAGTCTTCGAAGTCCTGACGCAGGTCTTCTTTGGAGACATCGAGGACTTCAATCTTCACGTTCTGGCGGAAATCGGTGCCATCAACCAATTGCTTCAGGCCGCGCCAGGCGGACTCGACTTTCTGGAATTCGGGATGATGCATCACCACGTCGAGCTGGCGGCTGATCATCTGATCCAGATCGGCAATATGGTGATCCAGCAGGGTTTTATCCAGGCGATCCACTTTTTGACCAGACAGTCTCAGGCGCTCCAGGAAGACCTGCACCGCGGCGGTGACTCGTTCGTCAGCCGTGGTTTCAGAGAGTGCCGCATTGTCCTGATAGGCATCCAGATCGCCAAGTTCGGAGACCGGGGTCAAATTGATTTTTTCAAACAGAGAGGCGTAAACGCTGCCTTCTTGAGGATGCTCCAGCACGGTCGTCTGGTTTTCCTTGGTGTTTTCGTTATTTACAGACATCAGCTTGTTCTCGTGTTAAATCCAGCTCGGGGTTTACGCTTCTTTTGGGGCAAGCGCGGCCAGTTCAGCGCGCAGATCGGCGCTTAAAGATTCATCTTTAAGAATGGTTTCCAGCTCTTTGCGGAAAGTCACGTTATCGAGGAGATTGGATTTAAGATCGCGCAACAGGTTACGCATGGAAAGCAGAGCACGAAGTTGTGGGATGCTGCGTGCGACCTGCTCTGGCTCGAAGTCCTTCATGTCTTTGAAGGTCAAGGCAATGTTTTCTTCGCTCTTGTCCCCGGCCAGAGTATTTTCCACCACTAATCTGACGGAAGGGCTGAGTTCTGCAAGTACACTATTGAAGTTATTTTTATTAACGGAGATTTTTTCGCGCTCAGACAACGCGCGGTGCTCTTGCCCGTTGCTGTAATCCCCCATCACCATTAATTTGAGAGGCAACTCAACTTTCTGCTGAGCCCCCCCGGTGTGGAGGTCTAGTTTAATATTTACGCGCGCGCGCGGTATCTCATTTTGGTAGCTGGAGGAGGCCATAACAATCCTTATTAACTGAGCAATTAAGAAAGGACTGCTGTTGTTAGGGTGTAGCACAACGGCAATCCTTGCCTGACAAAAACGTCAAACCGACGCTGTGGTGAACTAACAGCGTAAGCGCAGGGAAATTCATTCACCTAAAGAATGAATACACATAGAAACATAAAATATATTTAAGAAATAGGGCTATCGGTGCAACTTCGTTCCAAGTCGCGGCAAAGCATAAGTTAATCTTAAGGGGATTATCATGTCAATATCAATTTCCTTGCCAAATATAAATCCGGTGAATTTATTACTGACAAAACCGCCTTATTAATTGAGATTATTCTCAGAAAAGCAGGGAAAATGTATACTGAATAATCAAATTACTCTTTAAAAATTCAGTATGCCGTGATCAAACTGGCAAGATTATGGCGCGATGAAATTTTTCCCCATAGAGTGATCTAAATCAATAAATCAGCCTCTCTTCGTACCAAAACGCCCCACAACACATTCATGAAAATTAAAAAATGCAAACAATCAATAACTAAATAGAATGAATTTGATTTAGGGAAAAATATATCCCACGACCATTCCAAGTCATTACTCAGGTTATTCATTAATTTTACATGAACCTTTATTTTCTCCCGGTTGTAATTTTATCACGGCTTTAGTCAGGCCATTATTTCATCTTGCTAAGATTTTTCTTACTTATTCTCTTTCTTCTCAGAAAATACTCACCCACTCACCGCACGGTATACATTCAGTTCTCACTTTACGCTATGCTGAAGTATCGCGAGAACCAAGGAAAAACAATGAATACACCCTCAACAACGGCGCTGACAGCCTCACAGGCTCTAGACCGACTCGAAGCGTTGTATGACGCCTCGGTAAGCGCATTGCGCGAAGCCATCAAGGCATTCATCACCAACGGCGTACTACATGACGCCCAGGCTCGGGCTCAAGGGGTGTTCTCTTATCCAGAGCTACGCGTCCGCTGGGATGGCGAACAATCCACCCCGGCCCGCACACGCGCCTATGGCCGGTTTACCCGGCCAGGCAACTACACAACAACCATCACTCGGCCACAACTGTTGCGTCCTTATCTGGCTGAACAATTGGCCCTGCTGAAAAATGAATATGACGCGGTCATTGAAGTGGTGCCTTCACAGCAGGAAATCCCCTTTCCTTATGTGATAGACGGTTCCGATCTGGCGCTGGACCGAACCATGAGCGCGGATCTCACCAAGCACTTTCCCACCACTGAACTTGCGCAAATTGGGGATGAAACCGCAGATGGCCTGTACCCTTTCGCCAGTCATTTCCCCCTTTCTCATTTTGATGCGTTGCGTACCGACTTCTCGCTGGCACGGCTGCGCCACTACACCGGCACACCGGTGGAGCATTTCCAGCACTTTGTGTTGTTTACCAACTACACGCGCTACGTGGATGAATTCGTCCGTTGGGGCTGCAAGCAGATTGCCGATCCGGCCAGCCCCTATGTCGCATTGTCTTGCGCGGGAGGGCAATATGTCACTGCCGAAACCCCTAACCCGGAACAGACGGTGTCGGACCTGGCCTGGAAAAACCACCAGATGCCGGCCTATCATCTGATTGCCAACAATGGTCAGGGGATCACGCTGGTCAATATCGGTGTCGGCCCTTCCAATGCCAAAACCATCTGCGATCATCTGGCAGTGCTGCGCCCCCATGCCTGGCTGATGATTGGACACTGCGGCGGCCTGCGGGAAAGTCAGTCGATCGGGGATTATGTCTTGGCCCACGCCTATCTGCGTGACGATCATGTGCTGGATTCGGTACTGCCGCCGGATATTCCCATCCCGAGCATCGCAGAAGTCCAACGCGCACTGTATGACGCCACCAAAACGGTCAGTGGAATGCCGGGAGAAGCGGTCAAGCAGCGGCTTCGCACCGGGACGGTGGTCACTACCGACGATCGCAACTGGGAACTGCGCTATTCGGCTTCTGCATTGCGTTTTAACCTCAGCCGCGCCGTCGCCGTCGATATGGAAAGTGCCACCATTGCTGCACAGGGCTATCGTTTCCGGGTGCCTTATGGCACGCTGCTGTGCGTATCGGATAAACCACTGCATGGTGAAATCAAACTGCCCGGCCAGGCAAACCGTTTCTACGAAGGGGCGATCTCTGAGCACCTGCAGATCGGAATCTGCGCTATCGACCTGTTAAGGGCCGAAGGCGAACACCTGCACTCGCGCAAGCTCCGCACCTTCAACGAGCCGCCATTCCGTTAATGACAATGGCAGCATAGCGCACTGGCTTTGCTGCCGCTTCCCCATCACGATTATTGCGCCAGGGCCAACACTTGCGGTTGACGATGGCCGGTGGCAATCATCGCCAACAGAATCTCCTTCACGGCCAATGCCGCAGCGGTCAACGGTTTCTGACTTGATATCACCAATGAAAGCGGTACGGAAATCACTGGCACATTCAGGCGAACCATCCAGGCCTTTGCCGGGCCAACCATCGATCGGGCAATCGATTCTGGCTGAACAGTAGCCCCCAATCCCCCCGCAATAGCGGCACACAGCACGTTGTGGGATTCAATTTCACCTATGATGTTGGTGGGAAGCCTGTGGATGGCCATGACCTCCGCCAGCAGATTGCGCACCACATCCCCTTCGCGCGCCAAGAACAGGTTAAAGCGGCTCACATCCAGTAGGTCGATGCTGTTGCCAGGATGAGGTATCGTGCGCGATGCCACCAGATACAGATCTTCTTTTGCCAACACCGTGGCGCTGAGGTTTACAGGCATTTTTGCACCGTAGATGATCGCCATATCCACCCCCTGAACCGCCACCTGCTTGGCCAGTGTCTCCCCCATGCCTTCACTCAGGCTCAGCAACACCCGTGGATGCCGATCGCGTACGGCCTGCAGTAAAGGCAATGCCAGCTGCGAGACCGAACCGCCCGGTAGCAGGCCAATGGATACCGCCCCTGCCAGCGCTTCCCCGGCACCGATCACCGCCTGCTGTGCCTGTTCACATTGGCGAAGAATGGTTTGGGCATAGCCATAAAGAATATTCCCCGCCTCAGTAGGCATCACTCCACGTTTGGTGCGGATCAGCAGTTGCTGTTTCAGTTCACCTTCCAACGTTGCCACCTGCTGGCTCAGCGCAGGCTGCGCGATATGTAGCACTTCTGCCGCCTGGGTCAGGCTGCCGATATCGACGATCTTCACGAAATACTTCAAACGTCTGAGATTCATGCGGGCTCCCTCTTGCGGTTAACTGCGGTCACCAATAACAGAGCAAAAAACGGGCCAGCCAGGCGTTAATCCCTTCGCTTATCGCTATCGGCGTTAAACCAAAGAAAGAATCAGGTATTTATCGCACTGCGATAAGTCAATTTTGGGGCAAGACTGCACCATGATGGGACGTGACAGCACCTTTCGGTAGGCGCTTCTATCATTCCAAAATACAAAAAACCCGCCGATGGTCTGGCGGGTTTGGTTTACGTTAGGCCGCTTACATGCCTGAAGCCGGTATGACATCCAGAATGCGTACGTTATAGATCATGGTCGCCCCCGGCGGGATATCCGGTGCCATCCCTTTATCGCCATAGGCCAACTCTGGCGGCACCACTAAAGTCATGCTGCCATGGTTTTTCAACTTGCCAAGCGCTTCACGGAACAGCGGCGGGTAGGCACTCAGAGGTTGTGAGATTGAGGTACCCGCCAGATCCATATCCTTGATCACTTTACCGTCCGTCAGGCTTTCTTTCACCACCACGGCTACGGTATCTCCCTCACCAATCGCAGTGTCACCCGCATAATCGACACGATAATAGAAACCTTGCGCAGACTTGGTTACGCGCGGCTGCTTTTTGAATTTGTCGATATACTTGCTGCCTTTCTGTTCGTTCTGCTCTTTGACCTTTTTATGCTGGTTATTCAGCTCTAGTTCACTCTCATACAGGGCTTTGGCAATCTGCTCTTTAGCCAACTTGGTTTGGCCATTGATCACGTCTGATACCCCAGCCAATGCCAGCTGGCGGTTCACATCCACCCCCTGCGACTTTTTGCTGTTAAGTAAACTCAGAATGTCATTACCCAGCGCAGTACCAATCGCATAATCGCGTTTTTCCCGATCCGTTTTAGGATCTGTTACCGTCGTAGCGCTTGCCACCTGCAGTTTCTCTACGTCCGCCAGTTTTTGCTGTAAGCGTTGGAGATCCTGCGTTTTCTGTTCGTTATCTTTGGTTTGCGCAATTAACTGCTCCTGCAACTTGGCACTCTCTTTCTGGGCCTGTTGCAGTTGTGCAATCTGCTGCGCTTTCTGCTCGTTATCTTTGCTCTGCGCCGTCAACTGCTCTTGCAACTTGCTGCTTTCCTGCTGGCTGGCTTGCTGCGTTTTCTGCAATTGAGCAATCTGCTGCACTTTCTGCTCGATATCTTTGCTCTGCGCTGCCAGTTGCTGCTGTAACTTGCTGCTTTCCTGCTGGCTGGTTTGCTGCGTTTTCTGCAACTGGGCGATCTGCTGCACTTTCTGCTCGATATCTTTGCTCTGCGCCGTCAGTTGCTGCTGCAATTTGCTGCTTTCCTGCTGGCTGGTTTGCTGCGTTTTCTGCAACTGGGCAATCTGCTGCACTTTCTGCTCGATATCTTTGCTCTGCGCCGTCAGTTGCTGCTGCAACTTGCTGCTTTCCTGCTGACTGGTTTGCTGCGCTTTCTGCAACTGGGCGATCTGCTGCACTTTCTGCTCGATATCTTTGCTCTGCGCCGTCAGTTGCTGCTGCAACTTGCTGCTTTCCTGCTGGCTGGTTTGCTGCGCTTTCTGCAACTGGGCAATCTGCTGCACTTTTTGCTCGATATCTTTGCTCTGCGCCGTCAGTTGCTGCTGCAACTTGCTGCTTTCCTGCTGGCTGGTTTGCTGCGTTTTCTGCAACTGGGCGATCTGCTGCACTTTCTGCTCGATATCTTTGCTCTGCGCCGTCAGTTGCTGCTGCAATTTGCTGCTTTCCTGCTGGCTGGTTTGCTGCGCTTTCTGCAACTGGGCGATCTGCTGCGCTTTCTGCTCGTTGTCTTTGGTTTGAGCCGTCAGTTGTTGCTGCAACTGCACTATCTGCAATGCTTTCTGCTCGCTATCTTTAGTCTGCGCCGCCAACTGATCCTGCAGCTTCGCCAGCGTCTGCTGGTTCTGTTGCAGTTGCTTCACCTGCTGAGATTGCTGGGCATAATCCTTACTGTTCAACGCCAACTGTTCCTGCAGTTGTTTAACCTGCAACGCTTTCTGTTCGTTATCTTTAACCTGAGCCGTCAGTTGTTCCTGCAGCTTCGCCAACCCTTGCTGGCTTTGCTGCAACTGTTTCAACTGCTGCGTTTTTTCTTCGTTGCCCTTGGTTTGCGCGATCAACTGCTCCTGCAGTTTGGCACTGCTTTGTTGCAGCTGTTTCACCTGTTCGGCTTTCTGCTCGCTATCTTTTGTTTGCGCGGTCAGTTGTTCCTGTAGCTTAGCTACCGCTAACTGGCTCTGTTGCAACTGCTTCAACTGCTGCGTTTTTTCTTCGTTACCCTTAGTCTGCGCGGTCAGTTGCTCCTGCAGTTTGGCGCTGCTTTGTTGCAGTTGTTTCACCTGCTCGGCTTTCTGCTCACTGTCTTTGATTTGTGCGTTTAACTGATCTTGCAACTTTGCCGCCGTCTGTTGGTTTTGCTGCAGTTGCTTGAGCTGTTTTTCTTGCTGGGCGTAATCTTTACTATTGAGTGCCAACTGCTCTTGCAGTTGTTTGACCTGCTGCGCTTTCTGTTCGCTGTCTTTGGTTTGTGCCGCTAATTGCTGTTGCAGCTTTGCCAATGCCTGCTGGGCTTTCTGCTCACTCTCTTTGCCACGCACAGCCAACTGCTCTTGCAGCTGTTTGACCTGTTGCGCTTTCTGTTCGCTGTCTTTGGTCTGTGCCGCCAGTTGCTCTTGCAGCTTTGCCAATGCCTGCTGGGCTTTCTGCTCGCTCTCTTTGCCACGCACGGCCAACTGCTCTTGCAGCTGTTTGACCTGTTGCGCTTTCTGTTCGCTGTCTTTGGTCTGTGCCGCCAGTTGCTCTTGCAGCTTCGCCAGCGTCTGCTGGTTTTGTTGCAGTTGCTTTACCTGCTGCGCTTTTTCATCGCTGCTCTTGGTTTGCGCGATCAACTGCTCCTGCAGTTTGGCACTGCTTTGCTGCAGCTGTTTCACCTGCTCGGCTTTCTGTTCACTGTCTTTGGTTTGTGCCGCTAATTGCTGTTGCAGCTTTGCCAATGCCTGCTGGGCTTTCTGCTCACTCTCTTTGCCACGCACGGCCAACTGCTCTTGCAGCTGTTTGACCTGTTGCGCTTTCTGTTCGCTGTCTTTGGTCTGTGCTGCCAGTTGCTCTTGCAGCTTCGCCATTGTCTGCTGGTTTTGCTGCAGTTGCTTCATCTGCTGGGATTGCTGGGCATAATCTTTACTGTTCAGCGCCAACTGTTCCTGCAGTTGCTTAACCTGCAGCGCTTTCTGCTCGCTGTCTTTGGTCTGTGCCGCCAATTGCTCTTGCAACTTCGCCAACGCCTGCTGGTTTTGTTGCAGTTGCTTCACCTGCTGCGCTTTATCGTTATTATTCTTGGTTTGCGCGGCCAATTGCTCTTGCAGTTGGCTGCTGGCCAACTGCAGTTGTTTTACCTGTGCGGCTTTCTGCTCGCTATCTTTGGTCTGCGCCGCCAGTTGCTCTTGCAATTTGGCCACGGCCTGTTGGCTTTGCTGCAGTTGCTTCATCTGCTCGGTTTTCTGGGCATTACCTTTGATATAGGTTGCCAGTTGTTCCTGCAGTTGAGCATTCTCCTGCTGACTTTGCTTCAGTGCTTGCTGCAAGCGTGAGAGTTCTGGGGAAGGGGTTTGCGGCTGAGACTGCGCTTTGCGCAATTGCTCCAGAGCAGCCTCCTGCCCACTGATCTTCGCCCTTAGCTGGTTGATGGTTGCCTGGAGCGCCTTCATCTCGCGAATGCGCCCAGAGGCCCCTTCATCCGCCGACTTTGCCAACGCATTCGGTTTGCTGGTCGGTTTATCCTTGGTTTTTGCAGGTTCTGCCGTATCTATTTGCGAAGGCGTCAAAAACAACAACGCCGGAGCCTCATCCACCTGGCGGGTAATCGCATCCAGCGAACTGAGCGTATGAGCTTCAGAAGCCCCCACGCCCTCCGCCTGAGCCCCCACCAGCGGTAACGCCAACGTCAGCAAGGCACCGCAATATATCCTGCGCTTCATTTCACGCTTTCCCCTCTCTGGATCAAGCCTTGCAGGACTTCACGTTCAATGTCGGCACACAACTGGTTGGTTTTATACTTGTACAACGCGTCAAGAGTATCTTTGGTGGTGGTATTAACATCGCCACGTACCGCACTATATACAGAGGCGTTGTTGACCAGACGGTTAAATTGGGCCTGCTTGACGGCATAAGCCCTGGGGTTGACCTGTTTTAAAGAAGCCAGTTCACTTTGACACAAGCTAATCTTATTGGTTTTAGGTTCTGGGGCTGGAGGAGGAGGAGGCGCCACACTGATCTGCTGAGGTGGAGCCTCAACGGTGGTCGTAACGTTGGATTTATCCTGCGACGCTTTCTTTGCTGTGTTCTGGCAACCTGCCAGCAACAAACCACTGCACAATAATACGCCGAAACAGAGGTTCTTTTGGTTGCTAATCATTGAAAATTCCTTTCAAAAAATTCCGTTACCGATATGCCAAGACAGACTGTACCGGATATGACCCTGATAAATATGCTGTGCGTTTTTCAGCAATTAATAATAGAAGGCCTTCTTTGACGATGGACCGCTGCTGAACATTCGTTAAAATTATACTCAAGGCGCTAGTTAACCCTATCGTTGTGCTACCCGCGCCCCCACTTATTAACTTTACGAATGTATAGCTCAGTTCCAGCCCATCATCGGCACCGCGCAATAGCACATCGGTACAGACACCGATTTAACAGCATACAGCGGTTATGAAGTGCAAAATAATACTGATATTTTTTATATCCAGCAACCATCCAGGATACCCGAGTGGCTGAAATGACACATTAAAACCACCCCCTGTGACATCAAGCACCTCAATTAAAAGTGCCGAGCACCGCCCCGCCGATCCCGTCACTAATGTGTCAGTACAATTCAAAGAAAATAAAATACTTAAAATACAATAAGATAAGCAAGCAAATTGATTTTTTCCGCTTTTTTTTGCTATTTTAAGGATGAGGTCACATTAAGACAAATTAAGGCTGACAACGTTTCACTACAGGCATTTATTTTCTGATAAAAGCTATTTATGGTGATTTGTATTGAGAGCAAGGAGGAGCTCCATATACAAAACAGAGAAATGATGAGAATTATCTTAATCAAAAAGTGCGATTCGAAAAAATATCCCCCCTTAGACAAACTGATCAAGCTCACCTTATTTTAAAAAATCAAGATTTTGTGATGCAAATAACAAGAGAAATCCTAATTAAAATTCCTTTTCAAACACCACTTCATGAAAAAGAATTATCTTAGCCATTTTGGGTCCCCTCCTCTCCTTAAGAGTAATATGCCGTTGTCACCCATAAAATCCTATTATTGTGGCACTTATAGTCGCATTAAGAACAAATCACAGCCCAAGCCGCTGGAAAACAAAGCAATTTGCTCATTACATCAGCAAACGAAACATTTATACATTTTCATGCTTTACAAGGCCAGAAGGCGCCGCTATTATTCGCCCCGTTCACACGATTCCTCTGTAGTTCAGTCGGTAGAACGGCGGACTGTTAATCCGTATGTCACTGGTTCGAGTCCAGTCAGAGGAGCCATATTTAGAAAAGCCCGCTCAGTTACCTGTGCGGGCTTTTCGCTATTTACGGCCATCTATAATCAATCGTCGAAGGGCTCGCCCAGTGTGAGCATCAAGCGGTTAGCCCAGGCAAAGAAAGCCGTCGCCTGCACCAAATCCAACAGTTCTAATTCCCCGAGCCCTTGTGTTCGCAGTTTCTCCAACTGTGTTTGATTGGCCTGTGGCGGCGTTGCCGAAAGCGCTGCCGCAAAGTCGATCTGTGCGCGCCAGGCTTCGTCCTGCCCCTGGCTCAGGATGCTCCCCGGCGCAACATCCAGCAACCGCTGTACGTCTTCGGTTCGCTTGGACAACTGTACCGCTTTGCGCGCGTGGACCGATGCGCAGTAAATACAACCATTCACCTTGCTGGCGACCACTGCAGCCAACTCCCGTTCCTGGCGGACCAAACCACCAGCAGTATAGAAAATTGCCCGGTCGGTCAGCGTACGTTGTGCCAATACGGCATGATCTCGCGCCAATAAACGGAAATAGTCGGAATCACTATGACCAAATTTGGCCAGCAGAGCTTTACCCTCCTCATCAAACTCATCCAGAGGCTTAGCGGCCACCCAGGGTTCCCATCCCAATTCCTGACGGGTAAACAAAGGCGGCGCATGGCGGCCACTTGACGTCGTGCCTGCGTTACGCCAGGCCGAAGCCCTGACAGGCGCACGGTTACTGGTCGCCAAAGATAATCCCGCCAACAAACGCAAGCCATACAGCAGACGGCTCTGGAAACTGATAAACGCGATCAACTGAGAAAGCGTGACGAGCTGATCCAACGGCCATCCGGCCTGTTGTAAAGCCTGTAAATGCCGAGCTTCGGCTCCCGCGGGCTTAAAGGTTAAACGTTCAGCGTGATCCAGAGCTGCCTGCAGGCGTGGACTGCTCTGCACTGGCGCCTGTTGCAAACCGGCATAGTGCGCTGCCAAAAGCTTATCGCTATGCCATTCACTGATACGTTGCGCCAACAGCAGCCGCTCAGGAAGAGTAAAACCGCCCGTATTGCGCGGTGCAAACAGCGCTTGATAGCTGGCTTCGATCCCCTCGGTAGCCGCCTGACGAATCGCTCTGGCCTGTGCCAAAGGGGAATCTGCAGAGATTTCTGCCAACCGGGCCAACAGATCGTGAGTGTCAATCATAGCTTTTCCTCCACCGGGTGTGAATAAACAATGCCCGTGGGAGTACGCCGCCGCCAACCCAGTGCCGGAGCGACGTCTCGGGCGATCAGCTCAATAGAGCGCAGAATATAAGCATGAGGCGGATCGATTGAATGTACCTGAAACGCCAGATCGGTGACGCGAGCCAACGCGCTATCCTGCTGCAATGAAGCGATAACCTGTTCAGGCGTACCCAGATGAACATCAAAAGCACGGATCAGACCGTCAAGTGATTCGTCCCGCAGCTGATGCCCACTGGCCCGTAAACGCGCCAGCCCGTGGCTAAGGCCTTGAGCGGCAAAATCCCGCGCGCGGTTTTTCTCCTCGGTAACAAAAGCGGTACGCGAGCCCATGATGCGCGGTTCTACACCAGGAGGCAGTGCGGCAAGGTAGGCGTCAATAATCGGGTTCTGCAATTCATCAAGCGGCATATCCGGGGCATCTTCCGGCCTGGGTTGGGTGCGTGACAACATTAACCCATCCCCCGCCCTTCCTGCCCGTATGCCCCCCTCCACTGAAAAGGTCGCTTGCCAGACACGTTTTGTGAGTTGGGGAGCCACCGGGTAAAGATAGTTGTCAGTATTACCAAGCGCTTCCCCACCCCAGGCGGCTAGTAGCGTATGCAATTTCTCGCTGAACACCGCATTACGCTGCGCGGCGTCAATGCCAAAAGCCCCGAATGAAGATGGGGTTCCTCCTGCAGCCAGGCCAACCTCCAAACGGCCGCCGGAAAGCAGATCCAACACCGCCGTATCCTCCGCCACACGAATGACAGACTCCATGGGCAGCGTAATCACTCCGGTCCCCAGGCGGATATGGCGGGTATGTACGGCGGCCTGTGCCAGAAACACCAACGGTGAAGGCAGGCCACCTTCATCCTGATGGAAATGATGCTGCGCTACCCAGGCGGTATCGAATCCGGCCCGTTCTGCATGCACAATCTGCTCGGTAGCCAACCGGTAACGTTCCTGAGCACTGCCGTTATCCAGCAGGCGAGTAAAAAAGCCGAGTCGTTTACTGCTCATGAGGCATCCTTAATCGTTTGATACAATGAATGGCCTGGAATGGCCGCTATCAGTTGGCGGGTATAATCACTGCCTGGCAGAGCAAACACATCGGCAGTCGCACCGGCATCTACCTGCTGTCCCCGGCAAAGGACCGAGATGCTGTGTGAGAGTTGCCTTACCGTGGCGAGATCGTGAGAGATAAACAGGTAGGTCAGCCCGAACTCCCGCTGTAACTGCTGCAACAGCCGCAGGATCTGCCCCTGTACCGTCACGTCCAACGCAGATGTTGCTTCATCCAGCACCAGCACTTGCGGTTGCAGTATCAAGGCTCGGGCAATAGCCACCCGTTGCCGTTGGCCGCCAGAAAGTTCGCGCGGTTTGCGGGTTAATAATTCGGCGGGCAACGCCACTCTGTCGAACAGTTCCCGCACCCGGCGGTAACGTTCAGCCCTGCTGATAGGTTCAAAATTCAGCAGCGGTTCTTCAATCGCCTGATATAGCGTTTGTGAAGGATCCAGTGAACCAAAAGGATTTTGATAAACCAGTTGGATACGCCGACGGAACTGCCGTAACGCCTCTCCCTTGAGCTGTGCGATATCGACACCGTCGATGATAATCTGCCCGGCATCGGGCCGTTGGAAGCCCAAAAGACAGCGGGCCAAGGTGGTTTTCCCTGATCCAGACTCTCCGACCAGCGCATGAGTCGTGCCCCTTTGCACACTGAACGATACCCGATCCAACGCCCGGAAGGCCCGCCCGCCTCTTGCGCCAAAGGGGAAATCTTTCACCAACTCGTTCACCACAATCGCCGGTTCGCCTTGGCGGATAATGGCGGGAGGTGCCACCACCGCCAACGAAGGTACATCGGCAAATAAACGGCGCGTATAGTCGTGAGCAGGCGCGCGCAGTATGGTTGCCGTTTGCCCCTGCTCCTGTACCCGACCATGGCGGAAGACCAGCAAACGATCTGCCCGTTCCGCCGCTACGCCCAGATCGTGAGTCACCAACAGCACCGCCGTTCCAAACTCCTGGCGTAATTCGTCGATCAGATCGAGAATTCGTTTCTGCACCGTCACATCCAGAGCGCTGGTCGGCTCATCGGCGATAATCAACGCAGGTTGCAATGCAATGGCAATGGCGATCAGCACTCGCTGTTTCATCCCGCCGGAAAGCTCATGTGGGTACTGGCGTACTCGCTGCTCTGGGTGGCTCAGCCCCACTCGCGTGAGTAACGCCACGACCTGCTGCTGTACCCGCTTGCGCGGTAGCCGCCGGTGGATATTGATGATTTCAGCCACTTGCTCACCGATCGTTTTCACCGGATTGAGTGAACTGGCAGGATCTTGCGGGATCAGACTTATCTGCGCACCACGAACTGCATCAAGCTGGCGCGTTGACCAGTGTGAGATATCCGTACCATTGAGCCGGATTGCCCCTTGTTCCAGATGGCCATTCTCCGCCAGCAGACCGATAATCGCCTGAGCCGTGGTGGTTTTGCCTGAACCGGACTCCCCGACCAGCGCGACCACTTCTCCCGGTTGCACAGTAAAAGAAACTTGGTGTACCACGCGCTGGCGGCTGTTGCCCTGCTGGTAGGCGATGGAGACATTTTCCAGCTCAAGCAGAGGTATCGTTGATGATCTCATCGGCGCGGTCTCCCTATTGTCTGGCTGATACGGTTGGCGGCCAGTACGACGGCCACCACCATCAGGCCGGGGAAGGTCGTTAACCACCAGGCGGTTGAGATGTAGTTGCGCCCTTCCGCGATCAGCAGCCCCCACTCCGGCGTGGGCGGTGGCGTGCCGTATCCCAGAAAGCTCAAGGTTGCGATCGCCAGGATGGCATTTCCGAACTGCAGGGCGGAAAACGCGATCACCGAGGTCAGGGAATTCGGCAGGATATGGCGCCATAACACCGTCCAGAAGCGGCCCCCGCTGCCGATAGCCGCTTCAACGTAATCGCTGTGACGCACCCGTAATACCTCTGCACGTGCCAGACGGGCAAAGTTGGCCACCGAGGTGATCCCTACAGCCAGTGCTGCATGCACCGTCCCGAATCCCAACAGGATGATCACACTCAACGACAACAACAGCCCCGGGATCGACAGCAATACATCAACAAAACGCATCACCGCAGCATCAATCCGCCCTCCCAAGGCTCCTGCAATCACGCCAAGCAGCATTCCTATAAACACCCCCAACACCACGGCCACCAGCGCGCCGGACAGCGTGTGCGACGCGCCATACACGATCCTGGCATACAGATCACGCCCTAATGGATCGGTCCCTAACCAATGCTGGCTGCCAGGCGCCAAACGCTGGGCACCGGCGATGCCCTCCGTACCGCTGTAGGCGGTGAAAAGTTCAGGAGCTATCGCCCATGAAATCGCCGTGGCCATGACGATCCAGGCCAGCCATAAGCTGAGAGGTGTACGGCGTCGTGCGGGGCGGCTGGACGCTAATGTTCCCTCACTTTCCACACCGGAAAGATCGCGTTCTGGCATCACGGGTTTATCTAACGGAATGCTGCTCATGGGGTCACTCCTAAGTCATACTTCAGTCTGGGATCCAACAGTGGGAATAGCAGATCGACCAACAGATTGAGGGTGACAAAAGCCGTAGCAGCGATCATCACCACTGCCTGCAGCACTGCGACATCCTGGTTCACCACCGCCTGTTGAGTCAGTTGCCCCAGCCCACTGCGGCCAAACACGGTTTCGGTAATCAGCGCCCCGGCGATCAGTTCCCCTAACAGGATGCCGGCAATGGTCAATACCGGCAGCATGGCATTACGTGCCACATGCCGCCACAGCACACCACTGTGACTGGCGCCTTTCGCCCGGGCCACCACAACAAATGGCTGCGTCTGTACACTATCAATGCTGCGGATCAGGATCTGCGCCAGCGGGGCAGAGATCGGGATTGCCAAGGTGACGATCGGTAACAGCAACCCCACCCATTCGCCAGGGTTAATGATCGGGATCAGCTTCAACCGGAAGGAGAAGATCTGAATCAGCACGATCCCAAGCCAAAAGGTCGGCACGGAAACGAACAGCGCCGGTAGCGATTGCAAGGCAGATTTCAACCAGCCAAAGCCAACCAGGTTGGAGACAAAGGCGATTCCCAGGGCAAGCAGCAGCGCCAGCACAAATCCCAGTACTGCCAGCTGTAGCGTGGCGGGCAGATTGGCGGCCAGCAAGGCACTCACCGCCACGCCGTTCTGGATTGAATACCCCAGGTCGCCACGCAGGAAACGGCTCAACGTATGCAAATATTGCTGCCACAGAGGGACATCGGCACCATAAGCAGCGCGCATTTCAGCAATCTGCGCCGGGCTGAGGCCCATATCCGGATTCTGAAACTTAATCAGGATCGCGTCCCCAGGCAGCACCTGCAGCAAGATAAACGACAGCGTAAAAGCCGCCCACAGCACCAATAGCGCCTGCCCGGTTCGGTCATTCAGGTATTTCAGCATCTTTATCTCCTCGAATATGGCGTTGTGGCCCTCTCCCACAGAGAGAGGGGACTGAACGTGCCACGCTTTATGCCGGTGCTTATGTTGGCAGAGTTGTCAGTGCCGCTGTTTACTCCGCACCTGAACACAACACAGTTCCAGCTCCCTCTCTTACAGAGAGAGGGGACTGAACGTGCCACGCTTTATGCCAGTGCTTATGTTGGCAAAGCTGTCAGTGCCGCTGTTTACTCCGCACCTGAACACAACATTGTTCCAGCTCCCTCTCCCACAGGGAGAGGGGACTGAACGTGCCACGCTTTATGCCAGTGCTTATGTTGGCAGAGCTGTCAGTGCCGCTGTTTACTCCGCACCTGAACACAACATTGTTCCAGCTCCCTCTCCCACAGGGAGAGGGTTGGGGTGAGGGGAAGCAAGCAGCTCGGGCTTACCGTTTCTCTAACCACGCGCCATAGAAGCTGGGCCGCCCCACGGCTTCAAAGTTGACGCCTTTCAGATAAGGAGCACCGGCAAAGACCTGCGGCTCTTCAAAGAACGGGATCACATAGGCCTGATCCAGCAGATACTTTTGCGCCTCACCGGCGATCTGCAAGCGCTTGGCAGGATCCACCTCAGAAGCGATCCCCAGCAGCAGTTGGTTCAGCGAGTTATCGATAAATTGACTGTTCTTACTCGTACCGCCTTTCTGCAATAGCCCATCGCGATTAGTGGGATAAAACTGGCTTTTGATCACATCCGGATCGGCTCGGCCCACTTCCACCACTGTGGCTGGCGTCTTTTGCGGATCGAGGTTATCCGCCACCCGGCTACCCGCATCACCCGCCAGAATATTCAGCCTGGCCCCCACCTTGCCCCACTGTTGCGAAACCAACTGCAGCACCGCCTTGTTTTGCGGCTGTGGTAATGACTCGTATACCGTCAACACCAACTTTTTACCCGCTTTCTCACGCAGACCATCGCTGCCCTTTTGCCAACCGGCGTCGTCCAGCAGGCGGTTGGCTTTGGAGAGATCGAAGGTCAATTTGTCAGAAAGGTCGACAAAACCGGCCGCCGAGGAGGCAATCACCGATTTCGCTTGCGGATAGTTGGCAGAGAACAGCGTATCGACGATTTGCTTGCTGTCGGTGGCATGCAACAGCGCTTGCCGCACGCGAATATCGGCCACCAGCGGATTGTCTGGCCGGAAGGCGATACTGTCATTGACGCCACGGGTCGGCGCAGCATAAACAGTAAAACCCAGCTCCTGAGTCTGTTTTTCGTCGTAAGCCTGAATTTGGCGGATAAAATCCGCCTGACCGGCCTGCAAAGCACCAATACGCACGCTGTCTTCCGGGGTGATGAGTACCTTGATGGCATCCAGATTGGCCCGCCCTTGCTGGGCCAGTTTAATGGGGCCCCAGCGGTAATCTTTACGTACGCTGAGATCCACCTCACGTCCCAGCGTCTCACCACTCACCACAAAGGGGCCAGAGCCGATGATATGGCGTGCATCCCCCAACTCATCATATTGGCGATTCAGGGTGCTGAGTGACACCAGACCGGAACCAATGGTTGCGGTCCCTTGCAAGAAGCCAGGTGAGGGGCGTTTGAAATAAAACTTCACCGTCAGCGGATCGATGACCTCACTGTGGTCATAATTGTTAATGACCTCTGATACCGGCAGCCGCTGCGATTTATTGCCCAAGCCATAAGTATCAAAGTTTTTTGCCACTGCGTTGGCATCCAGTGGCGTACCGTCTGAGAAGGTCACGCCGGGACGCAATTTGAAGGTGTATTCCGTTTTATCCGGATTAGTGCTCCAGGATTCGGCAATCCAGGGGTCAATTTCCAACGTTTTGGGGTTCTGATAGGTCAGTTTGTCGGTGATCTGATTGAGAATGCCGCCATTGGGGTAAAACCCGCCTGAAGGCGGATAAAGGTTGGTATGTGCCTGCTGCTCCAGATAGATCAACGTACCCCCCTGCACCGCCGCCACAGCTGGGCCCGCCGTACCGAGTATCACTGCCAGTCCGTTGGTTATTGTCTTGAAAGGAAAGTTGAACATGATTGCCGTGCCTTCTTTATATCGGAATGTTATCGGTTAGATAACAAACCAAAACGGCGCGGAGTTGAACGAACTAATTTCGCTAACTAATGATGGAAAACGCACAAAGGAAGCAACCTGTCACGTCGCCACACTGCTAACCGCCAGCACATCGCTTATGTCTGCCGTAGTTTTACTGCTACGAGCCCAGCCTATCACGGAGAAACTCGATAAAACGCTGCGTCTTTGCCGGTAACAGCCGCGTTTCTGTCAACGCGTAAACGGATATTGGCGTCCCTTGCCAGGGTTGTAATATGCGGCAAAGACGCCCGTCAGCCAGTTCTTCTGCAACAATCTCCTCCGGCAACAGCACAATACCTTGGTCGAACACGGCAAGGCGCTTGATCATACCGACATTATTGAGCACAAACCGCCCGCTGACGCTCTCTTCCACTTTTTCCGCCGTGTCAGGATTATGCAGTTTCCAGAAACCGCTCTTGGGAAAACCCAGACATTCGTGCTGCCGGAGCTCCCGTGGATGGGATAGCAGTCCAGAGGTTTCAAGGTATCCAGGTGAGGCATACAGATAGGTCGGCAGTTTTGCCAGTTGACGGGCAATCAGGTTTGAATCCTTCTGCTCACCCATACGGATGGCCACATCAAAGGGTTCAGCGACCAGATCGACCCGGCGGGGCGTCAAGTCAAACTCGAAGGTGATACCGGGATAATGAGCCGCAAAATCCGTCAGCAGTGGCACCATATAGCTGATGGCGAAATCCACCGGTAGTGAGGCACGCAATACACCGCTGGGTTGAGCCAGGATCTCCCCGAGTTGTTCATGCGCCAGCCGGGCTTCTTCCACAATGCGACGACAACGCTCATAGTAAATCTGGCCTGACTCTGTCAGCTCGATTTTGCGCGTCGTGCGGTGCAATAACCGCAACCCGATCGCTTTCTCCAACGCACCGATCCGCCGCGAAAGGGTTGAGTTGGGAACACCTGTGGCCTCCGATGCTTGCCGGAAGCTCATGGCTTTCACCACCTCAACAAACAGTGCCATATCATTCAGAAGTGCCATCATCATTGCTCCATTAATGGAGCAATGATTTCCATTTAACCCCATTTATCCCATTTCAATTTTCACCGATGATACTCCCAACACGCGTTAACGCCCATACAGATTAGGGCTTTTACGCATTAACCTCTCAGGAGCTATCTGATGAACACCATTGCCCGTTTGAAACGTGCCAACCATGGCACGCACTTTCGTGCACTTACTCTGCGCGATAGCATCCCGGCCTCGATAGACCCTTTCCTCGGCGTCGATCATGCGTGGATGAGTGCCCCTACATTTCCACCACATCCCCATGCCGGGTTCTCGGCCGTATCCTATGTCTTTCTGGACTCAGAAACGGGAATCACCAACCGGGATTCGCTCGGAAATCATAATCTTATCCTCCCCGGAGGCTTGCACTGGACGGCGGCAGGGCGCGGGGTGGTGCATGAAGAAATCCCTGCCGAACAGGGGAAAACCGTACATATGTTGCAGATTTTCGTCAATCTGCCGCAGTCCCGCCAGGAAGAGGCTCCTTTTATGCTCAGCCTGGCACCACAGGATGTGCCGGTTATACAGCGGCCTGGCGTGCGGATCCGCGTTCCACT
Organism: Serratia fonticola; assembly: GCF_006715025.1. Taxonomy (NCBI): domain Bacteria; kingdom Pseudomonadati; phylum Pseudomonadota; class Gammaproteobacteria; order Enterobacterales; family Yersiniaceae; genus Serratia; species Serratia fonticola. The sequence goes on along the minus strand of NZ_VFMK01000001.1, from coordinate 2,461,072 downwards.
CGGCCATTTCGCGCAGACGGTTTCCCCACTGGAAATACCCAATGACGTCACGCTGCTGGATATCTCCCTGGATAAGGGAGCAGAACTGAACGTGACCCTGGCAGCCGGTAGCAATGGGTTTGTTCTCCCTGTTTTTGGCGAACTGTGCATTGACGATCGACCTTTCCGCATTGACGAACTGCAAGTGCCACTCTTCCTGGCCGGTGACACACCAAGAACAATCCGACTACAGGCGAAACAGGATAAAACCAAGGCGGTCGTGTTCAGCGGGCAACCGCTCACCCAGCCAGTCTATTGGCTGGGGCCTTTAGCGCTGGCCTCCAAAGAAGCGTTGGCCGATGCCGCAGCCGCCTACCAACGGGGCGAGTTTGGTGCCCTTTGATACTGACAAACCAGGTGTTAGACAAAATATCAGGCTATCAGAGCCTATTTACATTCGAAGGAAATGACTTATGTCTTATGAAAAATTCAGTGCCGACAATGCCGTTATGCTGCTTATTGACCACCAGGTTGGCACCATGAGCTGGGCAAAATCACTGCCGTTTGAAGAACTTAAACGCAACGCCCTGATGTTGGCAAAAACGGCCAGTATCCTGAAACTGCCTGTCGTGCTGACATCCAGTATGGAAGAGTACGCTCAGGGGCCGCTGTTAAGCGAGCTGGAGACCATTCTGCCACAGGCGTTTGCCGCCCGTGTAAAACGACTGGGGATCGTCAATGCCATGGATGATGAAAACTTTGCAGCCGCCGTGAAAGCCTGTAGTCGTAAAAAAATCATCATTGCCGGTGTCACTAATGACGTGTGTACTGTCTACCCTGCCCTGAGCCTGGCTCGGGATGGTTTTGAAGTGCAGGTTGTGGCAGATGCCGGGGCCTCACCGACCCGTGTGGCCGATGATATTGCCCTGCGGCGTATGGAAAAAAATGGCGTAACGCTGACCAGCACTAACCAGCTTATTGCAGAATTGGCTGGCAGTTGGGCCACACCGGAGGGCGAGCAATTGGTCGGGGTGTTAATGGAATCACTGATGGCCTAATCACTGCAAAGCCGCCATATCGGAGGCTTTGCAATACCGTAAGAAAGATGAACGAGATAGACACCTATCCTGCAGGCAGCATCATGCAGATGCTGCTGCCTGCCGGCGACGGTTCAATCCTCAATCTTGAAGCTGAACAGTTGTGTATCGACACTTTCTGGATCTGGGCCACCGCGCACGCCGGTATCAAGCGCAGAGATAGTCGCAATTTCGTCGGTATCCAATGCAAAATCGAAGATATCAATATTCTCCGCGATACGGGCAGCACGCACCGATTTAGGGATAACGGAGATGCCCTGTTCGAGGTGCCAGCGCAGCACTATCTGAGCTGGCGTCTTACCGTATTTTTGTGCCAAGGCCACGATGCGCGGATGTTGCAGCGGATCCTGCACGCTAGCGGCATCCGCACTCGCATATCGGTTCACACCACCAATCGGTGACCATGCCTGGATAATAATGCCCAGTTTGGCAGCAGCATCGCGCAGCGATGACTGGACGAAATAAGGATGCAACTCGACCTGATTGACAACGGGTATCACCTGCGAACGTGCGATCAATGCTTGCAGATGCTGAGTGCTGAAGTTACTGACGCCAATCGCACGCACGCGGCCATCGGCAAGTAACTTCTCGGCAGCCCGCCAGGCACCAAGCGTGCTCTCAAAATCTGTCGGCATCGGCCAATGAAGCAGATACAGATCAAGCACATCCATTCCCAGGTTACGCATGCTGCGGTCAAAGGCGTGCAGAGCGGCATCGTAACCGTAATCGCTGATCCACAGCTTGGTGGTCACAAAGATGTCGGCACGATCGATTCCGCTATTGGCGATCCCTTCCCCCACCTGCCGTTCATTTCCGTAGGCCGCGGCGGTGTCAATGAGCCGGTATCCGTTGGTGATGGCGGTGGCCACGGCATCTGCGGTGTCCTTCGGGCTGCTCTGGTAGACCCCCAGGCCAAAAGCTGGCATCTGCACACCATTATTCAAGGTGAAAACAGGGTTTCTGTTTGACATATCATGGCTCCATTAAAGTCAGTTTCACAAAAATCAACGCTGGACAGCCTCTTGCAGAACCGCTGGCAACGGCTCCCCACAGACCTCTATCGTCGCAAATGCCTGGTCGATCTCACGCAGGTCATCAGCCGTGAGTTCCACGTCTACCGCAGGCAGGTTGTCATCCAAGTGAGCAGCCTGCTGAGCACCGGGGATCGGCACGATATATGGCCTTTGCTGTAACAGCCACGCCAGGGCAACCTGTGCTGGCGTGGCCCCTTTACGCATTGCGAATTCCTGCAGGTAATCGACCACCGCGAAATTGGCCTTCAGCGCTTCCTTGGTAAAGCGTGGGAAGATAGAGCGCAGATCCGTCGCATCAAACCGTGTATTCCGATTGATCTTGCCGGTCAAAAAACCTTGGCCGAGAGGTCCCCACGGGATGAAACCGATGCCAAGCTCATCACACAACGGCAATAACTGTGCTTCTGGCTCACGCATCCACAACGAATAATGGTATTGCAGCGCGGTGACGGGCTGAACCGCGTGGGCACGGCGGATGTTGCTCACACTCGCCTCGGACAGGCCGAAGTGTTTAACTTTGCCTTCGGCAATCAAGTCTTTTACGGTACCCGCCACATCTTCAATGGGTACGGCGGGATCGACGCGATGTTGGTAGAGCAAATCGATGCGATCGGTGCGTAGTCGTTTGAGCGAGGCTTCAACTACCTTGCGAATATGTTGCGGACGGCTGTCCAGGCCGACTGTCTCGCCGTTTTGGTCGATTTTGAAGCCAAATTTAGTGGCGATAACCACCCGATCACGAATAGGGTGCAAAGCCGTCCCAACAAGCTCTTCATTAGTATATGGGCCGTATCCCTCTGCCGTGTCGAACAAAGTAACCCCACGCTCGAATGCACTGCGGATTATCCTGATGGCTTCCCCCGTATCCGTCGCCGGACCAAAACCGAAGCTCAGCCCCATGCAACCTAAACCGATGGCCGAAACCTCCAGGTCATTTCCAAGTTTACGCGTGTGCATAGCAAAATCCCCCTTGTCAAAACTGAACTGGTTAGCCGCTTTCTGGCGCGTCTGTGAGGACGCTTCAACCACTTCGGATAGTATCCATGCACTATAAAGGATATGATTACACGCGATAAGACACTCAATTGTGCATGAATTTATACTTCAGGATAATAAATGAGACGGGATGACTTAAGTGATCTGGCGGTATTTTTGGCCGTAGCGGAGGAACGAAACTTTACCCGCGCAGCGGCGCGGCTGGGTACCTCGCAATCCTCACTCAGCCAGACAGTCCGGCGGTTGGAATCACACCTGGGGCTACGGTTATTGAGTCGTACTACCCGCAGTGTCGCCCCCACCGAAGCCGGGGAACAGTTGCTCCAGACCCTGCGTCCTGCCTTAGAGAGCATTGATGCCAGACTTGCCGCATTGAGTCAGTTGCGTGAGAAGCCCGCAGGAACAGTGCGGCTCACCACCAGCCTGCATGCCGCACAGGCTATTCTCTGGCCAGCAATCGCTCGCCTACTGCCAGAGTATCCAGAGCTGAAAGTCGAGTTGTCGATCGATGCTGCCCTGACCGACATTGTCGCAGAGCGGTTTGATGCGGGTGTTCGCCTGGGGGAAGAGGTGGATAAGGATATGATCGCCGTTCGCATCGGGCCAGACTTAAGGATGGTGGTGGTAGCCGCGCCTTCCTACTTTGCATCTCGGCCAATACCAAAAACCCCCCATGAACTGACACAACATTCCTGTATCAACATTCGCCTGCCCTCCGCAGGGGGAGTCTATGCATGGGAGTTTGCAAAAGCTGACCGCAAACTGAACGTGCGCGTTGATGGCCCGTTGGTCTTCAATGAGATGACCATGGTACTGAAAGCCGTGCTCGAGGGATTTGGCCTGGCTTTTGTGATGGAAGATCAGGTTCAGGCACTAATCTCTGAGGGCGAACTCGTGCAGGTACTCAAAGATTGGTGCCCGCCCTTCCCAGGCTATCACCTTTACTATCCCAGCCGCAGGCAGGTTTCCTCGGCCTTTGTCTTACTGGTCGAAACTCTCCGTTACCACCAGCATGACGCCCTGAGGGGCTAACACAGGCTGTGAATACGCCAGCCCGAGTGCCTAACGTCCACTCTGTAAGCAATGGCGGGGAGGTCAAAAGGGGTGTCCTGTTACACGACCTCGTACTGCACAATCAGTTGCCCTTTCTTCATTTTCACGTTGGTGATCTGCACATTCCCCAACGCGGCCAACGAGCGCACATGCGTCCCGCCACAGCCATAAGCGGGTAAATCACCAAATCCAACCTGCCGTATCCCCTGCAATTGCTGCTGATTGCGCGGCAAATCGGCAGCAATCAGTTTGTTCAGTTCATTTTGCAGATAGGTCTGCTCCAGCACTTTCGCCTGAGCGCCAGGGGCAAAAGTAATTCGCCCTTCTCCCGGCCAGTGATGCGCTTTCACCGGTTGCCACCCCTGGCTTTCTCCCAGCCCGCCAATCAGGTGCCCGGCAGAGTGCAAACGGGTGTGCAAATGGCGTGATGAGGCATCCACCGTCATGGTTACCGGGCCACAAGGTACAGGCTCTGCCAGGTAGTGAACAATCTGTTCCCCCTGTACCGCAACCCGCAACACGGCTCTACCGTCGAGGGTGCCCTTATCCGCAGGCTGCCCGCCCCCCTGGGGATGAAATAACGTACTGTCCAACTGCACGGCATAGCTGCCATCCTCTGCCGCCGTACATGCCAGCACCTGCGCCTGTTGTTGTAAATCATCACTGTAGTAATAACGTCGTTCGGTCATCGGGTTTCTCCTGGTTAACGCCGTTATTATATTCGTGCCATAATCGGCTGATAATCCGTCTTTATCACAATGGACTTTTGCGTGGTGCGCACAAATCTTTCTGTTTCATTACTGGTTGAAATGGCTATTTTTGTTCAGGTGGTAGAAAGCGGCAGTTTCTCTGCCGCCGCGCGCCAACTGGGCCAATCCCCTTCGGCTATAAGCCGTAGCGTGGCTAAGCTGGAGCGGGCGCTCAACGTGCGGTTACTGCACCGTACCACCCGTAAACTTCGCCTGAGCGAGCAAGGTGAAGCCGTTTTTCAAGGGTGCCGCAGCATGCTGGATGCCGCCCACTCGGTAATGGCTATCAGTAGCCAGGGTAGCGCGGAACCGGAAGGTGTAATCAGCGTCAGCGTTCCTAAGGCCGTTGGCCACTTTGTGCTGCATCCCCATATGCCCGAGTTCTTACGCCGCTACCCGCAGGTGGATGTGCGTTTACGCCTGGAAGACCGCTACATGGATCTGGTTGACGATCGTGTCGATCTGGCGCTGCGTATTACCGATCGCCCTTCGCCGGGGCTTATCGGCCGCCCATTAATGACCATCGAACACCTGCTTTGCGCCACACCGCACTATCTGGCTCAACGGGGAACACCACAGCATCCCCGCGATCTGATGGAACACAGCTGCATTTATCTGGGGGAAACACCGAGTGACGCGCGTTGGCGTTTTCGCCGCAATGGCAAAACGGTGGCGGTTAATGTGCGCGGGCGTTACGCAGCCAACCACACTGGCGTGAGGCTGGATGCCGTGAAGCAGCATATTGGTATTGGTAGTCTGCCTTACTTTACTGCCCGGCAAGCGCTGGCCAGCGGGGAGATCGTTCAGGTTTTGCCTGAGTGGAATTTCCTCAGCAGCTACCATGGCGAACTGTGGCTGTTGTATGCCCCGACACAACAGTTACCCGCCAAGCTGCGCGTGTTTATTGATTATCTGGTAGCGTGCTTTAGCCAGGAACCCGCGCTAAAGCGCCTTGCGCAGGGTGATATTGATCCGCTGTGACCCCACCAGCGAATGGTAGCCCTCTTTTACCGGCATGATACCGTGAAAACACAGGCGTGAAGGGCCGCCCCAGACCACCACATCACCATGGGCCAGTGGAATGCGCCGCGTTCTGTCACTGCGCTGCAGGCCACCAAACTGAAAGATGGCCGGTAGGCCAAGCGAAACCGAGACGATCGGCGCGCTAAAGTCATGTTCATCTTTATCCTGATGCAGTGAAAGTTTACTGCCGGGCGCGTAGCGGTTGATCAGGCATGCATCCGGTACATAGTGGCCGAAACCCGCCTGCATGGCCGCCTCATCGGCCAGTGCCATCAGGATAGCCGGGATGGCAGGCCAATGTTTGCCACTGCCAGGATCCCGCTGCAAATAGCGGTAGCCATTGCTGTCGCTGTTCCAGCCATGACCACACCAGCTCATCGCCACCGACATGGTAAATCCCCCAGGTGTGGTCATGTGCCGCCAAGGCACCTGCGCCACCACATCGTTTACCGCCGCCAGCAGCTCTGGCCCGTGATCGCGAACAAAGCCATGCAATACTACCGCGCCCGGTGCGATTTCTTCACGCCACGGTGGCGGTAACGCATCTTCAAACAGATCGATTGTCATCACCTAACCCTGTACAAATACACAGTATTAATTCTACCTGCTTGCTGGCACTTGTCCAGTTCGCCGTAGGCCATTGTTGTTAGCGACAAATTTCACTACAGTACCCGCTGGAAACTTCATACCTGACCAGGATCGCCAGTGATTAAGGGCATCATACTTTCTGTCATCGCTTCTTTTTTATTTGGCGTGATGTATTACTACACCTCGATGCTCACCCCACTCGACGGTGAAGCGATCTATGGCTGGCGCACCCTGCTGACGTTACCGTTCCTGACGCTGTTTATGCTGTTCTCCGGCGACTGGGCGCGGGTGAAAGACATGCTGCACTGGCTACGGCTGCGCCCGAGTCGGCTACTGTTTTTGCTGCTGACCACGTCGATACTTGGCGTTCAGCTATGGCTGTTCCTGTGGGCCCCGCTGCACGGTAAGGCATTGGATGTCTCACTGGGCTATTTTCTGCTGCCGCTGACTATGGTGCTGGCAGGGCGAGTGTTTTTCCGCGATCGCTTATCCCAGCTGCAAAAGCTGGCCGCCTTATGTGCATTGGTTGGCGTGGGTAATGAGCTGATCCAGGTGGGAGGGGTTTCCTGGCCAACGCTGGTGGTCGCCATCGGTTATCCGATTTACTTTATTCTGCGCCGCCGTTTGGGTACTGATCATCTTGGCGGGCTGTGGTGCGAGCTAACGCTGATGCTGCCGGTTGCCGCGCTGTTTGCCCTTGGTGGCTCAGAACCGCTGGCGGCACTTACGGCCAAACCGCTGCTGTATTTGCAGATCCCGCTGTTGGGCGTTATCAGCGCACTGGCATTAATATGCTATATCCTCGCCAGCCGTCTGTTACCCTTCAGCCTGTTTGGCCTGCTGAGCTATGTTGAGCCGGTGTTGTTGGTGATCGTCGCACTACTATTGGGTGAAATCATTAACGCCAACCAGTGGCTAACCTATATCCCGATCTGGCTGGCGGTGGTCTTGCTCATACTGGAGGGCGTGCGTCATTTGCTACGCCGAAAAAAATTTAATTCATTGATTTAAAAATAAATAATAGTTGTTACAGCGTCACCCTTCTGCCAGTAATGGCCGCTGAAACGGCGGCCAGCATGGCAACATGGGGTCAGCGTTTTCAGCAGTTCCAGTTCAAAAGTACTCGTCTGCCAATCCAACGCCACTATTCGCGCATCCTGAAAATCAAAATAGCAGCGCACCTGCGGATAAAGTGCTTTAAACAGGCTTTCCTTGGCGGAAAACACTAACGTCAGCAACAGTTCGAAGGCGTGAGGCTGCTGGCATAACCAACGGTATTCGGCCTCATTGACAATGCCACTCCACAGCTCTTGCGCGCGTTTGAGCGGCATCTGCGTTTCTACATCAATGCCCACGCCGCCCGTTCCGTTATCACACTGAACGGCACAAAGCGCGGTATCAACATTGTGGCTGATCGCCCCGGCGATCCCTTGCGGCCAGATCGGCGCCCGATGCTCGCCTTTTAACACGATGAAATCTGCATGCCCCAGTTGCGCCAGCGCCAAGCGAGCCAGATAGCGCCCGGCCAGATATTCTGCCCGGCGTTTGGTGACCGCTGTGGATAGATGATCAGGAAAGACAAGCCCGGCAGTGAGAAAATGCGCGTCACGGTATTCGGCCACAGAGAAATGGCATTGGGCAACCAGGCCGGGAAAATCGGCGACGGTCAGGAATTCAACGTGGGTAATGAAAGAAGAGAACACTTTTCGTCCGTGATGATGATAAAGAAACAGATAAAACAGTATAACCCCGTTTCGATAATCGGGGCACGGCGTGCCGTGCCCCCGGCGGAGTTCTGATTACAGGATACTCTTCATGGTCTTTTCAAAATCGCTCCAGGCACAGAAGCCCTCTTTGTCCACCGGGCAGCCTTCCAGCGCCAGAGTGACACGCTGCGGTGGGTTCTTCAGCGTCAGCGGTTCGGCATTACGCAATTGCTCTGTCGACTGATAGACATATTCAATTTTCAGCAGATCGCGATCGCCCTTACTGTCATGCCAGCGTTGGAACACCAGTTTGCCGCCAATCGGGGTTTTCTCATACTGCTTTGGCAACTGATAAGGCTGGAACTTCATGGCCGAGAGCAACGAAGCAATATTGGAATCATGCCCGACCAGCACGGTCAGCTTCGGTGAATCCGCTTTGCGCTCGCCTATCAGCGCCGCGTTGATGTAGGTCAGCAGCGGTTTGGCCACGTTTTGTGCTACGACCGATGACGTGAACAGCGAATCCTGATAGCCATCTTTCAACTTGGCCAACTGTTCCCACTGGTGTGGCGTGACAATCTTGCCCCAAGCCACGTCTTTCATCGGGAAACCTTCGTAATACTGCAACATAAAGGCGTCCACCAACGAGTTACCCACTTTCAGCGGGCCTGAAACACCAGGCTCTTTTCCCGGCACCGCACTCATTTTGCTCGGCTCGGCGGTCAGATCGCATTGTTTATCGGTTTTACAGGCGGCAGAGTCTTTGTAATCGATGATCTGCGCCAGTTGCTGGTAGGACGTATCCAGCTTCAATGAGGCCAGTTCGGTATTCATGGCGCCCAGCGCCTGTTGATTAAAGGCTTCGCTATTGTCGGTGATAATCGGGTTAAAGGTTGGGTCCATCTCGCCCATTTTGTCCTGATGATGAACACGGATATCACAACCCGGGAACGCGCCATTCGTGAAGAACTGCGCCGTTGCTACGGTACGCTGTATGCTGTTGGCATAAACATACACGCTGTCAGTGGCCGGGCACCCTTCCTGCGGCAATAGGCCAGCCTGCTTGAGCCATGCGTTAAAATAATGGCCCATATACACTTCCAGCACGCCACCCTTGGTGGTCAGCAGCCCGCCGGGCGTATCCCACTGCGGCCAGGCTTTTGGCGTGGATTGCGCCAATACGCTGCCATTGTTTGCCAGCGGCGCACGCAGGTTATGCCGGCTCATTACCAGCACCTGCTCCAGTTGATAACCCTCGTTCTCGGCAAAGGCGGTGCCGCTAAACAGCAAAGGCAGGCAAAGTAATAACGTTTTTTTTCTCATCCGCAGAGGCTCCCTAAATATGATTTTTTTGAATGGCTTAACGTTCGTTAAGCATGATGACGGCGTTCGACATGAAAGTGTGTGACGGACATCACGGGGGAAGGGAATGCAACAGCGGCCATCCGAAGATGGCCGCCAGTCAAATCAATACCACAGGCTGAGAATTGGCCAACCGATCAACAGCAGCGCCGCGATATACACCACGCCGAGGGTCCCGCCAAGCCGCCAGTAGTCTTTCGACTTCACGTAACCACAGCCATAGATGATCACACCTGGGCCGGTTGCATAAGGCGTCAGCACCCCCATGATACCGATAGACAACACCAGCAGAATAGAAAGGTGTTCCATCGGCACGCCCGGCAAGCCTTTACCCACCGCCAGGATCATCGGCAGCATGGTTGCGGTGTGTGCCGACAGGCTGGCAAACAGGTAGTGCGCATAGTAGAACACCAGCACCAACAAGATCACCGTCATCTTCGGAGAGAAACCGTCCAGATGGGTGCTCATGGTGGTGGCAAACCAATCGATAAAGCCGGAACGGCTCAGGCCACTGGCCATCACCACCAACGTTGCCAGGTTAACCAAGGTATTCCAGGCGCTGGAGTATTTGGTGATGTCTTTCCAACTGACCACGTGCAGAGCCAGCATCAACGATACCGCCAACAGGCACACCGTCGTCGCATCCACCAATTTACCACCGAACACCCACAGGCAAAGGCTGAGTAACACCAGGCCGATCAGGGTATATTCTTTACGATTCAGTTTACCCATTTCCGCCAGTGCCGTCGTGGCCCAACCGGACACTTCATTGCTGTGTGTCACGCCAGGTTTATACAGATAGTAGGAAATCAGCGGCGCGACGATCAGCAGCAATAAGCCAACCGGCAGAAACGCCAGGAACCATTGCATCCAGGTGATATTGATCCCGGCAATCTTGTTGACGAACTCGATACCCAACACGTTAGGCGCAGCACCGGTCACAAACATTGAGGAGCTGATGCTGGTCCCCACCACCATCATCCACATCAGATAACCACCGATGCGGCGTGAGGAAGGATCGTTCGGGAAGGAATCAAACAGCGGCGGCAGGTTTTTCACCACCGGGAATACGGTGCCACCGGTACGCGCGGTGTTGGACGGGGTAAACGGCGCCAACAGGATATCGATGATCACCACCGCATAACCGAGCGTCAGGGTGCGTTTGCCCATGAACTTCACCAGAAACAGCGCGATGCGGCGCCCTAACCCGGTGGCCTCATAACCCAGCGCGAAGATAAAGGCCCCAAACACCAGCCAGACGGTGGTACTCGAGAATCCGGCCAGCCCCCATTTGAGCGCTTCTTTACCGGCTTTGAAGCTCGGATTCGCCAACTCTTCGGCACCAAACAGCACCCAGTTAGAGCTGAGTACACTGACGGTTACGGCAATAAAGCTGATTGCCGTCGCCGGAATGGGCTCCAGGATCATCCCGACGATCATCGCCACAAAGATGGCAAAATAACGCCAGGCTTGCGGCGGCATGCCCTCCGGCGTGGGTATCATTAACAGGACGGCAAGCACCACCAGCGGGGCGAGCGCTTTCCAGATTTTTTCTTTGGTTTCTGACATGAACATGTCTCCTGAGGCTTCGTTATTTTTTAAGCACCCAACTGCGCCAGCAGCCAAGTGACTATCAATAGATCGGCGCTACCGCCGGGGCTCAGATTGCGGGCGATGCAGGCAACATCGAACTGCCGCAGACGGGCAATACCTTGCGGAACGCCCGCCCCACCCAAGGCCAATAACTGCCGGGCGTAATGCTGCAACCAGCGCAAGCCCTGGATACCGCCACGCGAGGCGACGTTGGTATCGTCGTTATGCGCCATCAGCCACAGCAGGCTGTCCATCAGCGCGATTTGCTCTCCACAACCGCTTTCCATCCTTTGGCGATACAGCGGTAACGCCCCGTTAATCACCTGTTGGAAACCCGATTCGGCCTCACCGCGGGCCCCACTGAGACCAAATTCGGCAAATAACCGTTGCCCGGCGGTCTGCCCTGCGTTGTTATGCTGCAATTCACGCCAGACCAATCCGTTGCACATCTGGGCCACTTCCTGGCACAGGCTGGCGGCGTCGATCTGCCTTTGCTGTTGTTGCAAGCGCCCAAAGGCGCAGCACAACAGCCCTAGCGAGAACACGCTGCCTTTATGGGTGTTGATACCGCCGGTGGCGCGGAACATCTGTTCTTCGCAGGCCATGCCCAATGGGCGCAGGCGTGCAAGCTGCTGCTCGGCAGGCAGAGCGGCATCGGCCTCTCCTTGGCGGATAAAGTGCGGCAGCCACCGGCCAATGGCCCGTGAGCTGCGGTAGAAATGGCCAATATCCATGTCGCGATGCGCACCGTTGTTGTGGCGATCAACCAACCCCGGTTTCGGCGTCAGGTTGACCTCCACCAACAGCGCTTGATAGGCGTCGCGGGCAAAGCGCTGGCTGTGCGAAAGATCGGTAACCGCCGGCTGCCAATCAGGCTGGGAGTGCATCATTGAGCATCCTTTCCATTGCATTGAGCAGTTGTTCGGTACTGTGGCTCTGTTGGCGAGCGCAAATCTTGGCTGGCTGATTGCACAGCAGACAGCGGCGTTCAGGCAGACCAAGTTCGCGCCGCGACAGGATCTTTCCTTGCGGGGTCAGCACATCGATATCCCACAGGCGGCCAATCGGCTGCTGGATTTCCAGCTGAATGGCCGCCTCTTTCACCGCATGGGCATCGGCTTGCAGCGCCAGATAGCCTTCGCAGCCGGTGGGCAGCGCCAGGGTCTTCTGCTGCAAACAAAGCCAGCCTTGCTGGCGATACATCTGCTGCAGGGCTTGCCTTCCCAGATTGAACACGCGCCGCGTCATGGGGCTATCTTTCACCGCCCCCGGCGCCACCAGAGTGAGCACCACCAGCGTGGCGGTAGGATGGCACGCCAGCCACGCCTGTTGCCGTGCCTGCCGGCATTCACGGCTGGAAAGCAGTTCAGGCAAACTTACGGCACGGCTGGTGGCCAATTCGGGGGGGATATAAGCCATGGCGTTACTCCGCGACCTGATGGACGACGTCAATCACCGAGCCGTCGCGATAGCGCACCACAGCCACCACGTTATCGGTAAAAGCGATCGGTTTCGGTTCGCCGGTCAGTACCAGCGCACGCTCACGCAGCCATTCGATGGTGACCACCTGCAGGCCAGCATCGCGTAACCGCTGCGCCAGCTCTGGGCGTGCAGGGTTAACGGCAATACCGTGGTCGGTCACCAGAATGTCGATGCTGGAGCCCGGTGTCACGCAGGTGGTCACCTGCTCGACCAGCGTAGGAATGCGCCCACGTACCAACGGCGCAACGATGATCGCCAACCGGGCCGCCGCTGCGGTATCGCAGTGGCCACCGGAAGCACCACGGATCACCCCGTCTGAGCCGGTCAGCACGTTAACGTTGAAGCCGGTGTCAATTTCCAGGGCACTCAGCACCACCACGTCCAGACGATCGACCGAGGCGCCTTTGGAACTGAAGTTGGCATATTGATTGGCGCTGATCTCGATATGGTTTGGGTTACGCGCCAATGACATTGCTGCGGCACGGTCAAAGCTCTGCACATCCAGCAGTTTGCCGATCAGCCCTTTCTCGTGCAGATCCACCATGGTTGACGTGATCCCGCCAAGGGCGAAACCGGCACGCACGCCACGGGCGCGCATCTTGTCTTCCAGGAAGCGTGTTACGGCCAGCGAAGCACCACCGGTGCCGGTCTGCAAAGAAAAGCCTTCGGTGAAGTAACCAGAGTCAACGATTACCTCGGCAGCACGGCGGGCAATCAGTAGCTCACGCGGGTTGGAGGTCATACGCGTGGCATCGGCACCAATCTTGTCCGCATCCCCGACCTGTTCCAACTGTACGATCAGATCAACCTGATCCTGTGCCAGGCTGGCAGGATGGTGAGGGTAAGGCACGATGGCTTCGGTCAACAGCACCACGCTGCGGGCAGCTTCAGCATCCACTTTGGCGTAACCGAGCGAACCACAGCAGGCATTGCCGGTGTAACCATTGGCATTACCGAACTCGTCACAGGTCGGTACCCCCAGGAAGGCGACGTCAATTTTCAGTTCGCCCGACTCAATCAGATTGACCCGTCCACCGTGCGAATGAACCTGCACCGGCTCTTTCAACAGACCGCGAGAAATAGCATCGGCCAGCGGCCCACGCAGCCCCGAGGTGTAAATACGGCTCACGACGCCGTGGCGGATGTGACCAACCAGCGGCGCATGGCAATCGGTCAAGGAACTGGAAGCCAGCGTCAGGTTACGGAACCCCATGGTGGCCAGCACGTCCATCACCTGATTGAGCGCCAGATCGCCCCCGCGGAAAGCGTGATGGAAGGAGATAGTCATTCCGTCCTGCAGGCCACTGCGACGAATGGCTTCTTCCAGCGAGTCACAGCGTTTGATATCGCGCGGTTTGCGCGCCTGCTGATTGGCCTTAGAGGCTTCCTGATAAAGCCGTACATCGGCGTGATTGTTCAAGGTCATCAGGCGTTGTTGGCGTTTCATCATGCTTCCTCGCTGTGGTTTGGTTCTTCACGCACGCCGGAAAGCGCTGCGCGTTGCAGTACCAGACGGGCCCGCTCGATCACCGGGCTGTCTACCATCTTGCCGTTCAGCGAAACCACGCCGCGCCCCTCTTTTTCCGCCGCTTCGGCGGCATCGACTACCCGCTGGGCATGGGCCACCTCTTTGGCGGTCGGCGCATACAGGTTGTGCAGCAATTCGATCTGGCGCGGGTTAATCAATGATTTACCGTCAAAGCCCAGTTGTTTGATCAGTGCCGCTTCCTGCAGGAAACCGGCTTCGTTATTGGCATCGGAATAGACGGTGTCAAACGCCTGGATCCCAGCGGCACGGGCGGCCTGTAGCAATGAGCAGCGGGCAAACAGCAGTTCAATGCCTTCAGGTGAACGTTCGGTACGCAGATTGCGCACGTAGTCTTCTGCCCCCAGCGCAATACCGATTAACCGTGGCGAAGCCTGCGCAATCGCCACCGCGTTGGTGATGCCCTGTGCGGACTCGATGGCCGCCAGCAGGCCAGTACTGCCGACCGGGCGACCACAGGCACGTTCAATGGCAGCGATTTCGTTTTCCATATCCACAACGTCTTGCGCGCTGTCGGTTTTTGGCAGCCGAACGATATCCGCACCACCGCGTACCACCGCCTGCAGATCCGCCAGACCGTAGGCCGAATCCAGCGCGTTGACACGCACAATGGTTTCCACTTCCTGATACAGCGGATGTTGCAGCGCGTGGTAGACCAAGCGGCGGGCCGCGTCTTTCTCACGCAGGATCACCGAGTCTTCCAGATCGAACATCAACGCATCGGCCTGGTAGATAAAGGCGTTGCTGACCATGGCGGCATTGGCACCTGGCACAAACAGCATGCTGCGGCGCATGCGGTGTTTATTCAGCATTTTCACGGCGATCCTCCCAAGGCAATGCAGCTGCATCACTGGCACGCATCAGCGCGGTTTCCAGCCGGGCACGCAAGACACAGTCCAACGCGCCTTTATCATCGACAATCACCTGTACCGGCGGCACGTTATAGTGCTGCAGCACCTGTAGCAGGGTGTGGCGGATCGCTTCGCCAAACTGTTTTTCCACGCTGCTGGCGATCAGCAGGTCGTGTTCCTGACCTTCTGCGGGCGCGATGCGCACCATGACATCGCTGGACTCCAGCGTGCCGGCCATTGCTTCTCGGATTATTTTCATCATTCACCTGATTGTACGGACTCAAATTCTTGCTTTTTCGACGTAGGTCGGCGCAGCCCCTGCAGATCTTGCAGGTAGTACAAGGTATCTTTTGGCACCAAGGGGGCAGCGGCGTGAAAGTCACCCGCCGCCAGCAGTTTGCGGACCCAGGAAGCGGAAATAGCGGTCCCCTGATATTGCAGGCGCTCTATCTCCACCAGATCGATAGGCGGGCTCGGCAACGCCGGGGTTTCCAGCCAGTAACGCATATCGCGGTTGTATTTCGCGGTAACGGCGCAGAACGGCTCATTACCGACAAACCGATGGGTTATCCCCAACGCGGGCGCCAGATACTGACGGAAGATTTTCAGATCGATTTCGGTGTAGCAGTCGTCTGCCACCCCTTGTTCTTTAATGAAGTAACAGGGGAAAGTGGCGCGCGAGATAACGTATTGCGACCCTTCATGCACCGTGAGATTGGTGATCCCTTCTGTCCCCTTGAGCACCAGGTCACGGCGATCTTCATAAGGAAAACGCGAGGTGTTTTCTTTCACCAGAAACAGGTGCAGCCAGTCACATCGGGCGGCGGCTTCCCGTACCAGATATTGATGGCCACGGGTAAAGGGGTTAGCGTTCATCACAATGCTGCCAATGGTGTTACCCGGTTGGCGTAAGCCGGCCAGTTGGGCGGCATAACGCTTCAGGCGGCATGGGCTGTTTTCCATCAGCACCACAATACCTGGCACGCTGGCAATCGGGTAAAAACCACATTGACGGAACAGCGCCTCATTCTGCACTTTGGTATAAATAAACAGCTGGGTGTGATGGCGTTCATAGGCCAGATTTACCAATTCTGTCGCCAATGACAGCGCCAGACCTTCCCCACGCATTTTCGGGCTGATTGCCACACATTTGATAATATTTTCGGCGATACCTCCGCAGGCAACTAATTGTTCTCCTTGCGTTACGGTAATAAAAACCTCGACCGTGGTATCAATATTCAGATCGTTACTTCGTAAAAAAGCATTAATAGCCGCTATATTTTTATGATCCGATCTTTTTACCCGATTAAATACGGTATCGCCCAACATGTCAGTCTCTCTGAAATAACTCATTAATAACAATTAAAATACAAACACCCAACAAAGTTAACATTAAGGCAGGGAAATAAAACCTTAAAAACCATAAAGTTGAAATGGCAAATAACAATAAAGGAGTATTTAATGGCGCCATGTTAAACAGAAAAATAGCCCGAATTATTGACCTATTTCACAAACTACCCGCAGTAAATAAGTTGTTTAATGGTTTTTATTTACTTAATTATTTTTATAGTTTTTATTGCCGCCATAGTGTTTAATTAAATACGCATCTCGACTACATTTAATTAGCATCATAATTAAGTTGTGTCCGGAAATTGGTCTAGGTGCCTTGCAGACCCCACTGCCTGTTACACGCAATGGGAGGACACAGCCTAAATAGCAGGGAGTTAACATGGAATGGCTTAATATTCTGATTGTTGAAGATGAAACCCCGCTGGCAGAAATGCACGCGGAATTTATCAAACAGAATGGCGGTTGCCGGCAGATTTGGCTGGCGGGAACGCTGGCACAGGCGCGTACGATGACAGATCGTTTCAAACCTGACCTGATCTTGCTGGATAATTTCCTGCCGGACGGCCAGGGTATTGAGCTGTTACGCGAACTGACACTGCAAGGGTTCACGGGTGGCATTGTGTTTATTACCGCCGCCAGCGATATGGAAACCGTGTCTGAAGCCCTGCGTTATGGCGTTTTTGATTACTTGATCAAACCCCTGGCCTATGATCGGCTGGCGCAGACCCTGTTGCGTTTCAGCCAACGGCGTGAAGCATTGAAAGATAAGGCACGAGTTAATCAGCGCCGTATTGACGAGATGTTCAATACTTACGCCCGTGGCGGCGATCAGACCGCCTTACCCACCGGTATTGATGAACTGACGCTGATGAAAATACGTGCCCTGTTCGAAGATCCGCAAGCGTGCCATACGGCAGAGAGCGTCGCGCAGGAAATTGGCCTGAGCCGCACCACAGCCCGCCGCTACCTGGAGTTTTTCGCCGCCAATAATCAACTGATTGCGGAAATGATTTACGGCAAGGTCGGCAGGCCACAGCGCACGTACCGTGCTGCCGGCAGTGGCTAAATCGCTGTCGCAGACCATTTTCATGCCAATCTGTTAACTCCCTTCCAATTTACAGCGCAACAGTTGCCCCTCAGCCTTTTCCTGAGCATGATGCGGAAAACTACATAAATTGTTACGGGCTTATGATTAACGTTGCGCTGATAGACGACCACGTGGTGGTTCGTTCCGGGTTTGCCCAATTACTGTCGTTGGAAAGCGATATCTGTATCATCGGTGAGTTCGACTCGGCGGCCCAGGCATGGCCGCATTTGCTGCGCGATCCGATCGACGTCGCGGTGCTGGATATCGCCATGCCGGACGAAAGTGGCCTGAGCCTGTTGAAACGTTTGCGCCTGCAGCGCCCGACGTTTCGCGCCATTATTCTCAGTATTTATGACACCAATGCCTTTGTGCAGAGCGCTATCGATGCCGGGGCTGGCGGTTATCTCACCAAACGCTGCGGGCCGCATGAGCTGGTGCAGGCGGTACGCGCCGTCAGCAGTGGCGGGCTCTATCTGTGTGCCGATGCTTTGCGTGCGCTGCGCCACACACAGCAGCTGCCGAAAGAACTGCAGGTGCTCACTCCACGCGAAAAAGAAATCTTCGATTTACTGGTCAATGGCCTGAGCGTTAAAACCATCGCCCAACAGTTAACCTTGAGCCACAAGACCGTACAGGTCCACCGTGCCAATATCCTTGGCAAGCTGCACTGCACCACCACCGTTGAACTGGTGCATTTTGCTTTGCAACACCAGTTGCTTGCCGGAAGTTAACCCGTGCGGCTGATCCTGCGCCGTCTGGCGCTGTCTTTATTTTTGGCGCTGTTTTTCACCCTCAGTTGGCTGGCGCTGTGGACGATCAGCCTGCACCTCAGCCATGACGGGCAGCAAGCAGTCCTGTTGTTACCACAGGGATTGCGGCTGGCGCTGCTGATCCTGTTACCCCGACGCTACTGGCCAACGCTGCTCATGGCCGAAGGCGCTATGCTGCTGTGGCTGCACGATCAACAGCTGTTAAATGCCCCACCGATGCTGGTCGTGCCGTTACTAAGCCTGTTACCCGCCTGGGGGGCGCAACGGCTCTGGTATCGTTATCACCTATACTGGCAGCGGCTGTCACTATTGCTGGCGGCCATCACCGCCAATACGCTGCTATGCGGGTTGCTGGTCGGCGCGTGGATAGCGGCCCCTATCAGCCAGACATTACTGACCACCTTTACGGGCGGTATCTTGTTGGTACCTTTTATCTACCTGATTTACGCCTATCTGAAACAGCAACTGGTTACCACCCTGCCGGTGCCACGGCCACCCGCAGTACAGTTGCGTACCTCATTACTGCTGTGGTGTTCGTTATTTTTCACCATAGGTATTTGCGTACAGGTCGCCATCGCGCCGGAGATGGAGCGCCTACTGCTGATCTTCATTTTCCTGCCCAATGTGATCATGGCTTACCTATTTGGTTGGCAAGGCGGCGTGTTGGCAGCCCTGTTTGGCAGTGTGCTGATTACCCTGACCCGCCAGGCAGGAGGAGCCTTTCAGGACCTGCGCGAATTGGAACTCTTCCTCTCCACGCAGGCCCTATTGGGAATCGGTTTGGGCATCGCCATCAGCCGCCAGCAGCAACTGGCGCAAAAGCTGCTGCGTTATCGCCAGCAGTTAGAACAGGAACTGGCGGCCAAGCGGCATTTGATGGAGCGTTTGGTGGGCACCGAGGAAGAAGTGCGCAAGGCGATAGCCCGCGAATTACACGATGAGATTGGCCAGAATATTACCGCCATTCAAATCCAGGCAATGCTGGTTAACCGGAGTGCCACCGCGCCAGCCACTCGCCAGGCCGCAGAGCAAATCGACTCGCTTTCACAACGCATCCACCACACGACGCGCACGCTGTTGCGGCAATTGCGCCCACCGGTACTGGAAGAGATGGCGCTGGATAAAGCGCTGAACCATCTGGCCGATGAATTCGCTTTTGCCGAACAGGGGATCGACTTTCGTCTTGATTACCAGTTGCCTGCCACTCCAGATGACGAAACCGTAGTATTCACGCTCTATCGCGTGACCCAGGAGTTGCTCAATAATATCAGCAAGCACGCCTGTGCCAGCCATATCCGCCTGAGCCTGAGCCAAAGCAACCAGACGATCACGCTGGAGGTACGGGATGACGGCCAAGGAATGCCACATCAATCCACCAGCGGATTTGGCCTGCGCGGTATTGAAGAACGGGTACGCGCCTTAGGCGGTGATTGGCGGCTACAAAGGCGCAATGGTACCCGCATAATTGTTAACCTGCCCACAAAACTGAACAAAAGCCCACCCTGACTAAGACTAAGTCTTAGGCATCTAAAACCTTGTCTCATCCCTTCCTGTTAGCGGCCTCTTACACTGCCTTATGTCCGGAGGAACCCATGACATCGGCCACCTTAACTGCAGAACAAATCAGCGCCCGTTACCGCTACTGGCGACCACGCCTGATGTTTTCCATGATCGTCGGATATGGGGCGTTTTATCTGACCCGCAAAAGCGTCAGCTACGCCATGCCGGTGATGCAGTTTGAGCTGGGCTTGGATAAAGGGGATATCGGCCTGCTGGGCACGTTGTTTTATCTGGCTTATGGCGGTTCGAAGTTTGTTTCCGGCATGGTCAGCGATCGCAGCCAGGTGCGTTGGTTTATGGGCGTGGGTCTGTTCATCACCGGCGTACTGAACATTTTGTTCGCCTTTTGCCATTCGTTGACCGCGCTGTTGGTGGTTTGGACATTGAACGGATTCTTTCAAGGCTGGGGATGGCCGCCCTGCGCCAAGATGCTCACCAGTTGGTATTCGCGCAACGAGCGCGGTTTCTGGTGGGGCACCTGGAATACGTCGATCAGCCTGGGCGGTGCCGCAGTGCCCTTGCTGTCTGGCTTTATGGCCTCGCACTACGGTTGGCAATCGGCCCTACTGCTGCCGGGTACTCTCGGCATGTTGATTGGCGTGTGGCTGTGCTGGCAACTGTGCGGTAAGCCACAGCAGCAGGGATTACCCTCCGTTGGCCATTGGCGGCGCGATCCATTGGAACAGTGGCAGGAGGAGCAAAGCCCCGCCATGCCGATGCGGCAGATGTTATACGAGACGATTTTACGCAATCCAACGATCTGGTTGCTCGGTGTCTCCTACATCCTGGTGTACCTGATACGCATTGCGCTGAACGATTGGGGCAATATCTGGCTGGCGGAAAGCCATGGCGTGAACCTGATGAAAGCCAACGCCACGTTGTCACTGTTTGAACTGGGTGGGTTGTTGGGGGCGCTATTTGCTGGCTGGGGATCGGATCTGCTGTTCCGTGGTCTGCGTGCCCCGATGATTCTGCTGTTTTCACTCGGGCTGTTTCTGGCGATGACGGCCTTATGGCTGGCCCCGTTGCACCGCTACGGGCTGCTTTCGGCCTGCTTTTTCAGCCTGGGGTTTTTTGTGTTTGGACCACAGATGCTGATCGGCCTGGCGGCCACGGAACACTGCCATAAAGATGCTGCTGGCACTGTGACCGGGTTTCTCGGCCTGTTTGCCTATCTGGGGGCCGCGCTGGCCGGATGGCCACTGGCGCAGGTGCTGCAACATTACGGCTGGTATGGTTTTTTCGCGGCGCTGGCATTGGCCGCCACCTGCGTCGGCCTGCTGTTGATGCCGATGTTGATGGCCGGGCAGATGCGGCAGCAATAAGTAAGTACGTCATATGCGCGGTTAATCGGGTGCAGCATGCGGCGCCCCTACGCCCCCCTGACCTTCAGAGATAGGGAACTGAATGTGCTACAGATTGATCCTCGCACCGAATCAGCGCCCTCTCCCTGTAGGAGAGAGTTGGCGTGAGGGGGAAATGGGTTTGCTTTACCCTACAAAGACAACAACAAAAAGGATAACACCATGAAATTGACACCTCTGAACACCCTACTGGCCACCACTCTGGCATTGGCGGCACTCGCCGGTAACGCCCAGGCCAAAGGACGCCTGGTGATCTACTGCAGCGCCACCAACGCCATGTGTGAAGAAGAAGCCAAAGCCTTTGGGGAAAAATACGACGTTAAAACCAGCTTTATCCGCAATGGTTCTGGTAGCACCCTGGCCAAACTGGAAGCAGAGAAGAAGAACCCGCAGGCCGATGTCTGGTACGGCGGCACGCTGGATCCGCAATCACAAGCCGGAGAAATGGATCTGCTGGAACCTTATGTTTCCCCCAATCTGACGCAAATCATGCCGCAGTTCCGCGATCCTGCCAAACGTAAGGGCAACTACTCCTCTGCAGTCTATATCGGCATCCTCGGCTTTGGTGTCAACACCGATCGCCTGAAAGAAAAGAACCTGCCAGAACCGAAATGCTGGAAAGATTTGACCAACCCGATCTATAAAGGCGAGATCCAAATCGCCGACCCACAGAGTTCTGGCACCGCCTACACCGCGCTGGCCACCTTCGCTCAGCTGTGGGGCGAGGATGCCGCTTTCGATTACCTCAAACAGCTTAACGGCAATATCTCGCAGTACACCAAATCCGGTATCGCCCCGGCGCGCAACACCGCTCGCGGTGAAACCACCATTGGCATCGGCTTCCTGCACGACTATTCGCTGGAAAAAGAAAAAGGTGCCCCACTCACGCTGGTTTCACCTTGCGAAGGTTCCGGCTATGAAATTGGCGGCATCAGCATTATCAAGAATGCCCGCAATATGGAAAACGCCAAGCTGTTCGTTGACTGGGCTTTGTCTAAAGAAGCCCAGGAGCTCTCCTGGAAGAAAGGCCAGTCTTACCAGATCCTGACCAACACCACGGCAGAGACCTCCCCCAACTCACTGAAGCTGGATCAACTGAAACTGATTGATTACGACATGGATACCTACGGCGCGTCCGACATGCGTAAGAAGCTGATTTCCAAGTGGGTTAACGACGTGAAGATGGGTAACTGATCCCATCCTGCATAGATAGGGCGTGTTTAACACGCCCAACTGACTCTTAGTTAATTCCGGGGAACATCATGTCTGAAGCCATCACCTTGCGCACGGCGCAGGGGCGGGATCCTATTTTCTACTGGCTGTTGCTGGCACTGGCCGGTTTCGCCCTGCTGCCTGCCTATAGCCTGGACTACGGGCTGCTGGAAGCCACCCGAGAAGAATTACTGGCTGCCTATGGATGGTCACATATCGGCCTGGCCCTGCTTTGGTTTGCCGCTCCGCTGCTCCTGATTTTGCGCCCGACGAGTGCCGCTGACCGCAAACAACGTGGCCGCCACCTGTTTGATGCCGGTTACGCGCTGGCCTGTGGCCTACTGGTGTTCATCAGCGCGGCCGCCACCGATACCGGAATGGGGTTCGCCACCCTGCCGTTGCTGTTGGCCATGGGCGCAGTGATCACCCTGGCATTATCGAGGCTGGAATGGCTGGGGGGCGATCGCTTCGTGCTCGGCTCCTTGGTGGCGGTGATCGCACTGATCACCCTGTTCATCATTTACCCCAGTATTGCCATCTTTATTCCGATGTTCACTGATGACGCCGGTGCATTCGCGCCGCTGGCGTTTATGCAGATCCTGGGTCAAGCCCATATTCTGCAGGTGATCTGGAACTCCTTCATGCTGTCCGTCGCGGTGGGGATTGGCTGCACCTTCTTTGGTATGGTGCTGGCGATTTACACCACGCGTATTGCCCGGCGCTCAGCGCTGATTGGCCGCGTCTTTTCGATCTTGCCTATTGTGACGCCGCCGTTTGTCGTCGGGTTAGGCGTGACGCTGATGATGGGACGCTCCGGCTACATTACCGAGTTTATGGTGACCTGGTTCGGCCTGACCAATACCAACTGGCTGTATGGCTTCACCGGTATCTGGCTGGCACAGGTGCTGGCGTTTACCCCAATGTCATTCATGATCCTCGACGGTGCCATCAAAACGATTCACCCTTCGTTGGAGGAAGCCTCCTACACGTTGCGTGCCAACCGATTCCAGACTTTCACGCAGGTCTTCCTCCCCTTGTTGAAACCGGCATTGGCCAACTCGTTTCTGATCGTCATCGTCCAATCATTGGCCGATTTCAGCAACCCGTTGGTGTTGGGCGGTAACTTCGACGTTCTGGCCACGCAGATCTACTTCTACATTACCGGTGCGCAGCTTGATTATCAGGCCGCCAGTACCTTGGGCGTGATCTTGCTGATGTTTTCATTGCTGGTGTTCTGCGTGCAGTACATGTGGATCGGTAAACGTTCCTACGTGACCATATCCGGAAAATCCAACCATGGCGATGTGCAGCCTTTGCCCAATGCGCTGGTGTGGGGCGTTTCGCTGATGCTGTATGTCTGGATCGCCTTCAACGTATTGCTGTACGGCAGTATTTTCTACGGCAGTTTTACCGTCAACTGGGGGGTGGACTACACGCTGACGCTGGACAACTTCAGCAACCTGTTCGGCCAAGGGTTCAGCGACGGCGCGTGGCCTTCTCTGCTCGATACCTTGCTGTATGCCGGGATCGCCGCACCGATCACCGCCATATTCGGTCTGTTGATTGCCTATATCGTGGTGCGCCAGCAGTTTAGTGGCAAAAAGGTGATCGAATTCAGCACCATGCTGTGCTTCGCCGTACCTGGCACCGTAGCCGGTGTTTCCTACATCCTGGCGTTCAATAGCGCGCCGGTTTATCTGACAGGCACCGCGGCTATCGTGATTATCTCGATGGTGATGCGCAACGTACCGGTGGGTATTCGTGCAGGTATCGCCGGTTTGGGGCAGTTGGATAAATCGTTGGATGAGGCCTCGCTCAGCCTGCGGGCCGGTTCGCTGCGGACCGTACTCTATATCCTGTTACCGCTGCTGCGCCCGGCGATCCTCTCTGCGCTGGTCTATAGCTTTGTGCGCGCCATGACCACCGTTAGCGCCATTATTTTCCTGGTGACACCCGATACGCGCGTCGCCACGTCTTACATCCTTAACCGGGTAGAAGACGGCGAATATGGCGTGGCCATTGCCTATGGCTCAATTCTGATCGTGGTGATGCTGGCGATTATTTTCCTGTTTGATGCCCTGGTCGGGGAAGCGCGGGTCGCGCGTTCCAAAGCCAGGAATGCTGCCTGATACGCGGCGGATAAGGATGAACAACATGTCTGACATGCAAGATAAAAAGCACTTTGTTGAACTGAAAAACGTCGCCAAACGCTTTGGTAACAACACCGTGATTGGCAACCTGAGCCTGGCAATCCCACGTGGGGATATGGTCACGCTGCTGGGCCCTTCCGGATGCGGCAAAACCACGGTCCTGCGTCTGGTGGCCGGGTTGGAAAAACCCAGCAGCGGGCAGATCTTTATTGATGGTGAGGACGTGACCGATCGCTCCATTCAGCAGCGCGATATCTGTATGGTGTTCCAGTCTTACGCATTGTTCCCACATATGTCGCTGGGGGATAACATCGGCTATGGCCTGAAAATGTTAGGGCGACCTAAAGCCGAGATCCGCGATCGGGTTCGCGAAGCGCTGATGCTGGTCGATCTGGAAGGTTTTGAAGAACGCTATGTCGATCAAATCTCCGGCGGGCAACAACAGCGTGTTGCCCTGGCGCGCGCGCTGATCCTCAAACCCAAGGTGCTGTTGTTCGATGAGCCCTTGAGTAACCTGGATGCCAACCTGCGCCGCAGCATGCGCGAAAAGATCCGCGAACTGCAGCAAAAGTTCAACATCACCTCGTTGTATGTCACTCACGATCAAAGCGAGGCTTTTGCGGTTTCAGATACCGTCCTGGTGATGAACAAAGGGGAGATCATGCAAATGGGGGCACCACAGACGTTGTACCGTTACCCTGCCTCACGCTTTATGGCCGGTTTTATGGGCGATGCCAATATCTTCCCGGCCAAGGTCACCAGCAACGGTGTAGAGATATTTGGCTACCCGGTGCCGCGACCGCATGGATTTGCTCCCGGCCTGCAACAATGTACGGTCGGTGTACGCCCGGAGGCGATCACGCTCAGTCAGCAGGGGGAGCCTAGCCAACGTTGTACCATCAGCAAAGTCGCTTATATGGGCCCGCAATATGAAGTGTTGGTGAATTGGCACGATCAGTCACTGCTGTTGCAGGTTAACGCCACACAGCTGCAACCGGAACCGGGAGACAGTTATTACCTGCAAATCCATCCGTTCGGTATGTTTGTGTTAGCCGACGAGTAAATCAGGGTGAGCCCTTGGTATACGCCCTGCTGAGCGCGGGCATTATCTGTACCAACCTAGCCTGAAACGTGCTTCGGCAGACTAAATCTGCCAAAAGCTCAACGGGTTGCGCATTCTGTAAGCAAACAGTCACAGAATGCGTAATCCTCCTTTGACTTCCCCCCGGCACCCCGTTATGATTCCGCCCGTTCACACGATTCCTCTGTAGTTCAGTCGGTAGAACGGCGGACTGTTAATCCGTATGTCACTGGTTCGAGTCCAGTCAGAGGAGCCATATTTAAGGGAAGCAGACGTTCACTGACGTCTGCTTTCTGCATTTCTATCAGTTTGTTACCGCCTTCTTCAAGTTCACTCTCGTTCAAGAAAAAACACTCGGAACCGCAGCACTTTGTTGGCAAAGCGGTTGGTAATGCCAGTTCGATTGTGTTTTTACCAACAAACGGTGATGTCGATATGCCACTTACTGATACTAAAAAATTAATGAAAAGAAATGGCATTGCGTTAGCTGATTGCTATACCTCCGCACGATATCGTGTTTAAAATTGCCTGGCTAATTATGAACATCTAATAAAACCTAATAACGGGGAGCATGAGCGGAGTCATAAACAATATGCTTTTTCATTGACTTCCACCACTCATGCAAAATCAGGATGCCATCTTCAGATATCTACGCGCCCCGGTCATTCAGAAGGAGAGCTGTGTGAGCAGCGCCGGCTTTGGCTGGAACAGCAGTTAGCTGTATCCCCCGATAAACCTACGCTGGTGATATTGCACCACCCACCGTTTATCAGCGGTATCAGCCAACGTTTGACGGACTCGCAGGCTCTGGCAGCGGTTATACAGCATCCTCCTCAGGTGGAGCGGGTATTCACAGTATACAAATCCGTTTTACGATGCCGCGGGGTTGATTGATCTCTTCGAGCTGCAGTCTTTCCGCGGCTCGAATTATTGAGAGAATACCAACCTGAATGCGCTACAGGGACTGATAACGTAACGCATCAAGAACCCGTTGAAAGGCTGGCAATGCATGACGGCGACTCGGATAATAAAGGTGATATCCAGGCGATTTGGGGCTCCAATCCTCAAGCACTGTAACCAGCTTACCCGTATCGACATAAGGCTTCACTACATCTTCAGGCGCAAAAGCTAAAGCATATCCTTCCAGCGCCGCCGTCAGCATTTGTGGGGAGGTATTAAAAATCATCTGTCCTGACACCTGAACGTTCAAAGCTTTGCCTTCCTTCTCAAACTCCCAGGCATATAACCCACCATGAGTGGAAAGCCGAAGATTGGCACAATTATGCGAGATCAGCTCATGAGGTGTTTGTGGAACAGGATGGCGATGGAAATAGTCTGGCGAGCCGACGACGAGCATTCGATAATCTGGAGAGATTCGCATGGCAATCATATCATTAGCTATTTGATTGCCATTTCTGACCCCTGCATCAAATCGTTCAGACACAATATCAATCAGCCCATAATCGATGCTGATCTCAATAGTGATATCGGGATAGTCGCGCAAAAGCGGAGCAAGTTTAGGCCAAAGAATCGTCGTCGCTGCATGATCGTGAGCGCTGATTCGCACCGTACCTGCGGGCTTTTCCCGTAACGCTGTCAACGCAGAAAGCTCAGCTGCAATGCCTGCGTAATAAGGCACCAGATTCGATAACAGGCGTTCTCCGGCTTCTGTCGGGGCGGCTCCGCGCGTGGTTCGTGTCAAAAGTCGCATACCCAGGCTTTCTTCCAGCGCATTAATGCTATGGCTGACCGCAGACTGTGATATCCCCAAATTTGCCGCAGCCCGGGTGAAGCTCCTTTCACGGGCAACAACGATAAAAACCGCCAGACCATTATAATTAATCACACCCATTATGAATTTTCCTCATATCAGTAATCAAAGTATGGCACTTCTTAGATAGCAATGCATTCCCTAAACTGCCCTCCTGACATTCAGACCCGCGCAGCAAGACAAACAACAGATGTCTTCGTATTGGTGATAGAGAGGAGTACAAAAATGAAGGCCAGAAAACTGAGAGAATTGACTGTATCGGCTATTGGACTCGGCTGTATGGGATTCAGCCATGGCTACGGCCCGACACCAGAACAAAACGAGTCCATCAGGCTTATCCGTCGTGCCTTTGATATGGGCTGCAATTTTTTTGATACGGCAGAGGTTTATGGTGCTGGTGATAATGAGCGGATTGTTGGCGAAGCCCTTAAACCGCTACGTCAACACACCGTTCTTGCGACAAAACTGCACATACCTGATGTGAATGACAAACCCTTGCGCGAAGTGATCAGAAAACATCTTGATGCGTCACTGAAACGCCTGCAAACCGATTATGTCGATTTGTACTATCAGCATCGGGTGAATAAAAACATTGCGGTGGAAGAAGTAGCAGAATGTATGGGGGAGTTAATTAAGGCAGGTAAGATCCGTGGCTGGGGCCAATCACAGGCGACTGAGCAGGAAATTCGGCGCGCCCATGCGGTGACGCCACTCACGGCGATTCAAAGTGAATATTCGATCATGGAGAGGATGTTCGAGCGAGACGTGATCCCTGCATGCAAAGCGTTAAATATAGGCTTTGTGCCTTTCTCCCCTCTGGCAAGCGGCTTCCTGAGTGGAAAATATGACGCTGGAAGTCACTTCACCGGTGACGATGTGCGTAAGGGGATCACCCGCTATAGGAAAGAGAACATACTGGCTAACCAGCCGTTACTGGATCAATTAAATAAATTTGCCGCTCATAAACACGCTACCGCAGCGCAAATATCACTGGCGTGGATGCTCCATAAAAATGATTTTATTGTCCCCATTCCTGGGATGCGCAGTGAAGCACGCTTTAGCGAAAATTTTGGTGCCGCAGAGATCGTGTTGTCTGAGCAGGAATTTCAAGATATTGAAAAGACCTTAGCCCGCATTGAAATCCATGGTAATCGTACTGATGAGGATATCGCTAAGCTGTACAAATAGGCCGTGATTGATTCATGGCGAATAAGCGCTATTTGAGTCATTGGATAACGTTAAAACGCCGCGATGGAGACCACTTCATGACAGCCGTCTCCATCGCAAATCAATAACATTTGGCCATGATCAGCTAAAGCCCATGGCGTTTTTCATACCCCCTAACGCATCAAATAGCATTCAGCGTAGCAAGCACGTCATCCGAAAGCTTGAGGTTGGCAGCAGCAAGGTTTTCCTTTAGATGCGCTACCGACGACGTACCAGGGATCAGCAGGATATTAGGCGAGCGGTGAAGTAACCAGGCAAGCGCCAGTTGCATCGGCGTTACCCCCTGTTGCTGGGCCACCTCTGATAACGTTGAGGACTGTAACGGCGTAAAGCCCCCCAGCGGAAAGAAGGGAACATAGGCAATCCCCTCTGCGGCCAGTTCGTCGATCAGCGCATCGTCATGCCGATGTACCAGGTTGTAATTGTTTTGCACGCAGACAATGTCACAGATGCCACGTCCTTGCGCGACCTGAGCAGAGGTCACATTGCTCAAACCGATATGGCGCACCAGCCCTTGTTGCTGCAGTTCAGCCAGCACGGTAAGAGGTTCCTCAAGCGACCCCTCTGCCGGATGATGAGCATCAAACATGCAGCGAAGGTTAACCACATCCAGCACATCCAACTCGAGATTACGAAGGTTGTCATGAACAGCCTGGGTTAATTCTGCCGGAGAGAAAGCTGGCAGCCATGCACCATCCTCACCACGCCGAGCACCGATCTTGGTGACAATAACCAGATCATCAGGATAAGGATGCAGCGCCTGGCGGATAATTTTATTGGTGTAATGCGGGCCATAAAAATCGCTGGTATCAATGTGGTTAACCCCACCAGCAATGGCTTCACGCAGTACCGCAATGGCTGCCGCAGGATCCTTCGGCGGGCCGAAAACGCCAGGCCCGGCGAGCTGCATGGCACCATAACCAAGGCGTTTGACGTTATGCTTGCCGAGCGTAAATGAACCTGACGATTGAAGACCGGACATATTCAAACTCCTCTTATGCTGCATTGTCTGTTCAAATTCTGGGTAGGATTTATTCGCTTCCCGTTTGCGGGGGTTCCCAGCATATTCTTTAAATGGCGATGGGGCGAAAAGTTTGTGCAACAGACGATAAATATTTTGCGCAGTACCTTCCTACGATGACGTTCTCAGCACAGCGGCAAGCCGTTGCACCGCCGTTTCAATCTCGTAAACCGTCAAGGAAGCATAGCCCAATATCCATCCCTCCTTTTTATCCTCACCGGCATACCGTCGGCTAAGCCCGGCTAATTGCCGCCGAGTCAAACCTCTGCAATTTACTGAAAACAGCTGCGGTGGCTCGCGATCAGATCACGCTTTCGATATTTAACATGAAAAGTACAATTCATTACCTGAATGTTACATTCCATTAAAATACCCATCACCCATACTCATCGGGCAACCATCCTATTGGGACTTAATACCTGACTCCGCTTCCCTGGTTACTTTAAGGGACGGTTGATAAAGGATTAATTGCCGACTAGCCACCATGACCAAGGGAGCTCAATGATGAAAACCAATAACCCGATGTTGGAAAAATTACTGCCGATTCTGCCACTGATTGCAGCCAATGCCCCGCAGGCTGAAAAGGAAAGAAAAGTACCCGATGAAAATATCCGCCTGTTAAAAGGTATAGGTCTGCACCGGGCTTTCCAGCCGAAGAAATTCGGTGGTCTGGAGATCTCCTTACCGGAATTCACCGATTGCGTGGCGGCGTTAGCCGGTGCCTGTGGCGGAACGGCCTGGGCTTTCAGCCTGCTGTGTACCCATAGCCACCAATTGGCGATGTTCTCGGCCAAATTACAACAGGAAATCTGGGGAGAGAATCCAGACGCCACCGCCAGCAGCAGCATTGCGCCTTTTGGTCGAATTGAAGAAACCGAAGGCGGCATCTACCTGAGTGGTGAGATGGGCTGGAGCAGCGGCTGCGATCATGCCGAATGGGCTATTGTGGGCTTTCGCCGCAAAAATGCCGCCGGTGAACTCATCTACAGCTTTGGCGTGATCCCGCGTAGCGATTATGAAATACGTGACGATTGGTATGCCGTCGGGATGCGTGGCAGTGGCTCCAAAACGTTGGTGATTAATAACGCTTTTGTACCCAACCACCGCATTGAAGCCGCGCAAGACATGATGCAAGGGCGTTCTTCCGGTTACGATCTCTACCCCGACAGCAATATTTACTACACGCCTTATCGCCCTTATTTTGCCTGTGGTTTTGCTTCAATCAGCCTGGGCGTTGCCGAGCGGATGCTGGTGGCCTTTAAAGAAAAAACCAAAAACCGTGTACGGGCCTATACCGGTGCCAATGTAGGTACCGCAACGCCCGCGTTGATGCGATTGGCAGAGTCCACTCACCAGGTGGCGGCAGCTCGCGCCTTTTTGGAAAAAACCTGGGAAGAACATGCCGAGCATGGCCGACGCCATCAATACCCCTCCCACGAAACACTGACTTACTGGCGTACCAATCAGGCTTATGCGGTGAAAATGTGTATCGCAGCGGTCGACCGCCTATTCAGCGCCGCCGGAGCAACCAGTTGGATGGAGGACAATGAAATTCAGCGTTTATTCCGCGATTCTCATATGACCGGGGCACATGCCTATACCGATTACGATGTCTGCGCACAAATCCTGGGGCGCGAGCTGATGGGGTTAGAACCCGATCCGACCATGGTGTAACAAACAGGAGAACCTATTTAATGACTCATCACGCAGACAATACTCTCGATCCCCGCGCATTTCGCCGTGCATTGGGTAATTTTGCCACCGGTGTGACGGTCGTTACCGCTGCAACCGAAGACGGCAATCGAGTTGGGGTAACCGCCAACAGTTTTAACTCGGTGTCGCTGGATCCGCCATTGGTATTGTGGAGTATTGATAAACGCTCTGGCAGCTATCCGGTCTTTGAGCAAGCCAGCCACTTTGCCATTAATGTGCTGGCCGCCGACCAGATAGACTTGTCCAATCGGTTTGCCCGCCCCAGTGAGGATAAATTTGCCGGGGTCGAGGTGGAAACCGGTGCGGGAGATATCCCTTTACTCATCGACTGTGCCGCGCGCTTTCAGTGTGAAAAATACCAGCAGGTTGATGGTGGTGACCATTGGATCCTGATCGGTAAAGTCGTGGCGTTTGACGATTTGGGCCGCGCACCGCTGGTGTACCATCAGGGAGCCTATTCCATGGTGCTGCCTTATCCACAGATGGCGGAACGCGTTGCAGAAAACACCCACATCAGCGCCAGACAAGAACGTCTTAACAACAACGTCTACTACTTACTGACGCAGGCACTACGCAGCTATCAGACCCACTACCAGCCCAAGCAGCTCTCTACAGGGCTGCGGGTCAGCGAGGCCAGAATGCTGTTAGTACTGGACAGCGATGCCTGCCTGGATAAAACCAGTCTGTTAGCGGAAATGGCCATGCCTGGCAGAGAGATTGAAGAGGCGCAGGACGCCTTGTATCGCAAAGGATTCATCTCTCATACTGAGCATGGGCACCACCTGACCGCAGCAGGTGAACGCCAGGCCAACGTATTAAGAGACATCGCCGCCAAGCAGCAGGAACAGGTGTTGGCCGCCTTCTCTGCAGAAGAAGTGGGCATTTTGAAAAAGCTGTTGCTCGGCATTATCAACAATACCCATTGATAGGTCTGTCATCTTTGAGACCATTACTCTCTGCTTTTTTCTTCAGCACTTAACGCTTGAATCTGCGCAGGGATGCGGGCAACGGACATCCGCTGCCCTAACCACCCCAACATCGCGCATACTGCCATGACCAACGTCATGGCAAACGGCGTATCATCCTGTAACCAGGAAACAGCCAGGCTCGCCAGTGCGCCCATGCCAAACTGCAGTGAAATTGCCAGTGCGCTGGCACTTCCGGCCTGTTGGCCGCGCTGCTGGAGCAATAACGACAGGCTATTGGTGCCAATAGCATTCACCAACGACATAAACAGCACGATCAGGATCACCAGGACGCTCAGACTTTGTTGGTGGAAAACCAATAACAATAGGCCGAACAAAACCTGGGCACTGCTTTGTATCATCAATAAACGCGGCAGACTGTAGACTTTCAGCATCCGGACGTTAAGCAATAGTACCGCGATCATACCGATGACATTGCAGCCAAACAGCAACCCGTAATATTGTGCAGGAACCTGAAAATAGCTGATGTAGACAAACGGAGAACCGCTGATAAAGGCAAACATGCCCGCGAAAGAAAACGCCAGGGTAGCGATGATCCCCATGGCCTCTTTATCTCTGACTAACAGGCAGTAATTGTGAAACGCCTTCAGGATGTTACCGGACTGTTCACTGCGTACCTTCAGCGTTTCTGGCAATACCCATAACACCAGCAATCCGCTGATACAACCAACCAGCGCCAGCAGCATGAAGATGGCTTGCCAATCAAACACCGTCAGCAATGCGCCACCGAGTAATGGAGCCAATAATGGTGCCACCATGGTGACCAGCGTCATTAACGATAAGACGCGTGGCAACGCATCCGCAGAGTAGACATCCCTGGCAATGGCACGCGCCATCACCACAGCCGCGCCGCTGCCAAATGCCTGTAATGCCCGCAGTGCCACCAGTTGCTCAATGTGTGTCACCTGCGTACACAACACACTGGCCACCACGAACAGTAACATGCCGCTCAACAGCAACTTCCGCCGCCCCAACCAATCGCTAAGCGGCCCATACAGCAACATGCCAATGCAGAAACCGGCAAAAAATGCCCCCAACGTATGCTGCATCTGCCCCTGCGTGGCTTGCAGCTGTTGCCCCATCGCGGGTAGAGCGGGTAAGTACATATCTATTGATAATGGGCCAAAAGCCACCAACGACCCCAGTAATGGGATTAGCCAGCGCGGTGGGCGATGGGTAAAAGCAGAGGGCATGAACAGCTCCTTAAAATGATGAAATCAGTCAGAGAGATAATTCATTAACATATTAACGATAGTCATACCCAATAAACACAGCAGGATCAAATGACAAGATCTCATCTGTGAGCCAAATAACAGTATTTTCACATCATTATCACTAGGTAATTTAATATAACGGGATGAAATATTAACAAATCAATGACAGCACTAAGAAAACCCTTCGCCGATCAATCGTTAATATATTAAAGAAAGGAGTTATGCGGTTTACTCACAGGCTTTAAACGCTGGGTGGGCATGATCTGGTTAAAAGCAGCAATCAGGGATTGGACGTCCAGTTAATCGCTGACCAGACCCATAATCGTTTTACGTTGGTCAATGCGCTGGCCGATACAGAAAGCGCCCTGTTTAAACACGTGATGGCTATGATCCATGCACAAAACCGAGCGGTTTCCTCTCCCCCTCAATAATCTGAGTTGCGGGCTGGCGATCAGTTGTTTTTCAGACTTTTTTTGCCCACCACACCGTTACCATCATCATTAATCAGAATGTAATCGATACTGTCAGGCCGCCAGGTGGCTTCACCAGGGACAGCCACCGTTTTCTGACTGAAAGGCGCCAACATGCCGATATTCAGCGCTCTGGATTGTCCCCCGCCGATAAGCTTGGCGGCACTGAAGGTGGCGTAATAAGGAGAGGGATTGTCGACTTTCAGTTGCAGCGTTCCCGGTTGCCGGACCAGGCTGAACTGTTGTTGATCCGTCAATTTATCAACATCTATTTTCAGGTGCTGAGGTCGATAAAACATTTTCAGTTGCAAGCGAACGGCCACTTTAACCGCCGAAACTCCCGGCGGTAAATTCGCATCGGTGGGGGGGATCTCATAAATATTCAGCCAATAGAGCGACTCGCGATCCTGCGGCTGTTTTATCTGAGTCGCCAGCAAACGCAGGTTTTTCTGCTCGCCGGGCTCTAAGCGGAATATCCCCGGCAATGGCAAGACGGGAACGTCTCCGGCCGTTTCCGGCGTTCCATCCGGAGCACCATCGTCAATCCAGGCCTGCACGATCACCGGGTAGCTGTTCCCGTTCGACAGCAACAAGGATTGCTCACGGTCTGCGGCAGAAAAAACCACGCGCGAGGACTCGACAATCACGCCTGCCTGTCCCCATCCACACAGCAGCAACCAGGTCGCAAACGACCACCCTAAAATTTTTCGCATTATTGCACCTGAATAATCACCTGCGCTGTCGCGTTAACTTTGCCCGCCGACACCGTTTTTCCCGGCAAAGCCTTCAGCGTAGCGTTAAGGGTTTTAGTATAGGTGGTCACCCCGCTGACCACGGTGCCCGGCGTTGCATCGTCCAAGACCGGATACCAGCCAGCCGCATTACCGCCAAGTACCGAGCCACTCAACGTACTCAGCAGATTCATCACCGTACCATTATTCCGCGAAATCTGGATCCCCACGCCAGTCGCTACCGAAGGATCGGTGCCATAACCGTCTGAAAGCAGATAGCTGACCCCGGCCCCTGTCGTGCCAAACCCGGCCGCCACCGCTGCTGCGGCATTGGCAGGGCTCACCAGGATCCCCATCGCAGTCTGGTTGGCCCCAACGCCGCTGGCTAGCGCGGTAACCCCCGTGCTGGCCGGAGCGCCGGTCTGGCAATTGAACTGAATGGTGATGGGCATTTGCCGCGTTCCGCCCGCTTTCAACTCCGCAACGGTAATGATCGGAAAACGTACCGTTGGCGTCACGTTAGTGACCGAGCAAGTGGCCGAACGGCGGAGATACATGCGGTTATACAAATTCACTGCGCCGGGCCAGGCATTGTACCAACCGCTGTATTGTGAATTAGAATCCGCCCCGTTGGTCAATGCCGGGGAGAAGCCCCCGCCTTTGAAAGCAATATACGTCGCCGGTTGCGACTGAGGATAAATGCCTGAGGTCGTCAGCGGGCCAGAGGAATTGCTTAAACGGAACAACTCCACTTTGGTATCGCTGAAATTTTTAGCTTTGACCAGGATCCATCCTAGAGAGTCAGTATCCAGATTCGTTAGCGGACGAGACTTCCAATAACGGGAATAATATTCCCCGGTGATCATATTGGTTGCACGCAATGCCATACCATTGGCATAGGTCTGGTAAGACTCAGGCAGGCCGTAGGCGGAACCGACCTCTTTATTACCCGCATAGGTCGCGTCACCGTTGGTGGCGTAAAATTCGTACAAATTACCCGCTTCACTGGCGGTGCAACGGAATAAAATCTGGTCGGCACTGTACGTTTGGGCCCCTGCTTGCAGAATGCTGACGGTGCCACTGGCCAGCAACGTTCCATCAGGTTGGAACGTACTGTTATTAATATTGACAACCGTCGGCAATGTACCGGTGGACCCCGAACTATCGGTAGAACCGTCCCAGTTGGCTGCCGTACCTTTACCCGGCTCGGTATAATAATTTGAACTGGGAGTGTTGTTGGTCGTGGTAATGCGGTAACAGGTCGCCCAACCCGGCGTGGCCAACGCAATCCCGCTCAGCATCAAGAAAGCTGCAGAAAGCGTCTTACGCATATTTATCCCTCGTTTTACGCGGAACGTCAGTTGCATGGCAGCGCCAGGCGGAAGAGTGATTGCTTCATATCCTGCCCCCGTAAATCATAGTTCAACGTACATTGTTCGGCCGCACTTTCGCCCCATTTCACCCGCAATTTCCCCTGTTTACCTGAAGCTCGCGCATAAATCTGGTTACCCTGACCAACCAGGCCAACCACGGTGTTATTGCTGTCATAAACGTTACTCCCCAACGGCAGGCTATCACCTGCTGCGTTAGACAGTTTGATCAGCAACGCGTACCCCTCCAGCGTTTTAAAGCGCACTTTTACCACAGAACCGGCATAAGGCGCGACGCGCTGCTGATTCTCCGTAAGCTCGGCGCTCTGGTTCTCGATACCCTTGGCATCAAGACTGATCTCGTTGTAACGGTATGGCACCAGCGAAGGTACAATGGCGTAGCCGGAATCGTTGATTTTCGCGCCCATGCCGTTCATCACTTGCGCACCTTTAACACCATCGGCCTCAATCAACGCAAAGGTATCGCCAAGGTACGGTCCTAATGTCACACCGCCGCTGTGGACTACCGCGGCTCCGCGTGCACTCGCCCCTCCCTGGGTATAATTTTTACCCTGTGAGAAGCTGCCACCCAAGGTGACGATTGGCAGTTGTTTGACCAGGTTGGCCCCCATACTGCCGCCCTCGCCGCCTGAATTGAAGGCACCGTTCACGGAGTAACTCAGGCTCTGATCTTCACCGAGTGTACCCGCTATTGCGGTCTGATAATTCGTATTGCTGTTAGCCCCCGTCTGATGGGTAACCCCGGCAGAAATCAGCGGTGAGCGCGGCCCGCTTCCCCAAGGAACCGAAACCGATAACATGACAATGTTCTGCGTCATGCTGTTGTTAGTATTATTTTGCGATACCAATCCCGTTGGGGTAATCCCCGTCTGCTGACGACCAAGTGACAGGTTATAACTGAAGCTATTGTAAGTGTGCGAATAGGCCATCTGATATTGGGTATCACGGCCTCGGCCACCGCGATAGGTACTGGTAGAACCGGAAAAGTAGAGCTGGCCATATTCCCCCAACCCTTGACTGATAGTGGCAACAAACTGGTTACTCTGCTGATAAGTATTGGATGACCAGACTTCATCGCTGCTACGGGCTTCACGCAACCCTAGCACATCACTCAAATCACGATAGCCATCCGTCGAATAGCGGTAACCGGCCAATGCCAACGTCGTCGATGTTGGCGTAAAAGTACGACTATAGGTCGCCCCAACCCGCCAGCCATTCACCGTGGTGTCCCATAAGTCGGCACGGGAATAAGTGGCATTAACCCCCAACGCACCGAGTTGGCTGGCAAAAACGGCTCCGCCCA
Source organism: Serratia fonticola (assembly GCF_006715025.1). Lineage (NCBI taxonomy): Bacteria > Pseudomonadati > Pseudomonadota > Gammaproteobacteria > Enterobacterales > Yersiniaceae > Serratia > Serratia fonticola. Next base: position 2,423,612 of record NZ_VFMK01000001.1, on the reverse strand, counting down.
ACAGAGCCTGGTAGCCATCAGAAACACGTATGCCCGAATTGGCCGTGATGGCATTAGTCAGGCCGGCTTGGTAAGTCAAATCGCCGAATGCCGCATTACTGTTGCCAATATTACGCACTTGCCCGGCGGAGAAGCTCACGCGAGACTGCCCAGGCCGCATGGAATCTGACACCGCAGAAAACGGCACGGTAAATGAAGAGACTCGGCCATCCGCTTCCTGTACCTCAACCACCAGGTCGCCCTGGTAGCTGGTTGGGTACAAATCGTCAATCACGAAAGCGCCTGGTGCCACCGTCGTCTGGTAAATCTGTACGCCAGACTGACTGACGCTGACTTTGGCGGTCGTTGCCGCTACGCCACGAATGGTTGGCGCATAGCCCCGTTGCGACTCAGGTAACATTCGGTCATCGGTTTCCAACTGCACCCCCCGGAACCCCAGGCTACTGAACAGGCTACCGGAGGTAAAACTGTCACCCAGCGTCAGTTGGCTGCCTATCGACGGTAATGGACGCTGTACGTAATTACGCACGGAGTTCCATCGACTGTGGCTTGGGCTGTTATCGCTATTAAAGTGGGTAAAGGTAGACTGCTGACGAAATTGCCACAGACCAAGGTTGAGGCCTGAATTCAGCCCCAGATAAGTCGACTCGGTGGTATTGCCGGAAGCTTGTGTCCGGTAATAGTTGGTATCGTAGTTGGCAAACGCGACGGTTTCCCCTGCGGATAAATCACTGCTCGATACTGCACCACGCGCCTTACGCTGCATCAGTGCCTGTGGCACGAACAGATCAAGGCGCAGGCGAGCAAAATCAAAACGGCTGGAAGCCCCTTCAACCTGCTGCTCAAAGTTCAGGCACTGTGCCGCATCACTGCTTTTCTCTTTGATACTGTCTGGCAGAATACCTGCCTCAATCAGCATATCCCGTGAAAAGCAGGCAGAAACCTCTCCCCGCTCTCCGGCAGCAAATACCAGGGATTGCCGGGAAAGGAACGTCCCGTTGATGAAGATATCAACCTGATAAGTCCCCGGCTCAATCGTATTGGCCTGGTTAAAACGCGCAATGCTGTTTTGCTCTTTAGCCCCCCCGACCAGCATGCTGTCATCAAATTCAAATGCGTTATTGCTCTGTGCTGCAAATACCTGCGGCAGTATCAGCCACAGTAACAATGCCAATGGCTTTACTCGGGCACGGGGCAGAGACAGAGAATGACCTGCCATCCTATGGCTGCGAAGCGTTGTTATTTTTGATTCCATTACATCTGTCTCTTTACACGGCGTTTTGCTTAACTTGTTTCAAAGCATACAAAATCAGTTCAACGTGGCTTCCGCGCGACTGTGACCGCCGTAGTCATTAACCAACGTAAAGGTGACTTTTCGCGCTCCGGCAGGGGATGAAGCCCCTTTGTCCAGCTTCCAATTTGCTTGAGATTTTGGTGGTACCATGTCGACCTTGAAAGGGACCTCTTTATTACCCACCATGACGGCAGCCTTGATGAACGACGCGTAGTAACCAGAGTCATTATTGGCCGTCAGGATCCATTGCCCCCCCTGTTGTTTCAGCGAAAACCGGATTTGTTCTGCAACCTTTTCAGGCCCCCCCGTTATCCCTTTGGGGCGATAGAAGATTTTGACCCGGTTACGCAGCACCACCAACATCTGGTTCTGGTCTGCTCCAGCGATATTTTTAGGTGGAATTTGTACGCTATTAAGGTAAAAAACAGATTCGCGATCTTGAGGTAAATCCTTTCCCGTAAACACCAAGCGCACTGACTGACCGGTTTTTGGCTCAATACGGAACAGCGCAGGCACCACCACGAAAGGCCCATCAGCCTTATCCGGGGTTGAGGAAGGGTTATTGATGTCCGACCACATTTGTACGACATACGGGATGGCGTCATTATTGGTCAGTTGTATCGTCTGCGACTGCGCGCCCGCCGGGTAAATAACCCGAGTATTAAGCATCACTACGCTGGCCATCGCCGCAGGCGCGACAAGTGAGAGAAGCAAGGGAGATAAAGTGCCAAATAAAATCCCGAAAAATTTGGTTTTCACACGTAATACCCTCACTAATGTCATCACTAAATTCCCTTCCACTAAAGTGGAAGGGAGCCTGTATTATTGGTACGACACTGCATATTGCACGCTACCCAGAACCGAACCAGGGGTTGCGGCACCTTCAGCATAATATTCCACAGCAAAATCATGCGCCGCTGAGGATTCCCCGACGGCCAATGACAGACCGGCAGCACCGACTTGCCCCGTCAGATCCAGCGGGGTACCGGGCACAGCCGGATCAACCAACCGCAATGACACGTTGCTTGCTGTACCTGTATTACCGATTCGGCCATTTGCCGTCAGGTTATTGCCAACAAACACGGTCTTGATGGAAGTGGCACTTACCGCATTCTGGCATCCCGTCAGACCGACGGTAAATGGCGTTTGCCCCGCAGTCTCACCGCTCCCTGACAGCGCCGTGGTGGCAACCGTAGGTAACAGAATCAACGGGCTTGATCCGTTACCATTGATGCTGATGTCGCAAGTTTGATCGGCGATCTCCCCCTGGAATTTAATCGTGTTATCCGCTAACGCGACGGTGGAGGTGAGCAGACCAACCAACATAAAAGCAACTCTGTTGAGTTTCATGATTAATATTTATCCGGTAATAAGTATAGGCGACAGAGCGAACACACGTTCTTATTCGCCAAGAAAAACGTAATATATTTCGGTTAGTTTCTGCGTAATCCCCAATCAAGAGCCTTGCTCTTTTTAATGGGCTTATTTTTACATCATTAACCGTAAATAGGCTGACCAATCCGTTTTATCGATTGGCCAGCGCCGAAGAGAGTGGCCTTAATTCTTACTGGTAAGAAACGGAATACTGTACGCTACCCAGAACGGAACCCGGTGTTGAGCTGCCCTCAGAATAGTATTGCACTGCAAAATCATGAGAGGCAGTCGTGCTGCCCGAAGCCAGTGACAGACCGGTTGCACCGACCTGCCCTGTCAGATCCAGCGGGTTAGTAGGGGTAGCAGGGTCAACCAGTTGCAGAGACACGTTGCCTGCGGTACCGGTATTACCCAGACGCCCTTCTGCTGTCAGGTTATTACCAACAAATACCGTCTTAATCGCAGTCGTGGTAGCAGGCGCTGTACAACCGCTCAGGCCGATAGTAAACGGCGTCTGGCCAGCTGTGCTACCGGCCGCTGTCAGCGAATTAGCCGCCACGGTTGGCAGCAGGATCAGTGGGCTTGATGAGCTGCCATTGATGCTGATATCGCAAGTCTGATCGGCAACTTCACCCTGGAATTTAATGGTATTATCAGCCAGCGCTGCTGTGGACAAAACCAGACCAGTAACCATAATCGCAATTTTATTCATTTTCATACTCTGTATTTACCTATAAATTTCGTAATGGCAATGGGAGCCGATTCGAACTACTGATTTGCCTATTACATTTTGTTAATACGTTTTCTCTACGTTTCCATAAATGGGGGAGTGACATTCCCACCACCAGAAAATTTCGACCATGCTGATTGTGTGTCAGCCAGCCAATCCCTGAAAATGCGCTAAATGCGTTTATTGATTAGCCCGTGCTTCAACGAGAATCATTTTACTTACCCGGATAAAACATAGCATCATTAACTACTGAAAAGTAAATATTAAGATTTTTATGCTAAATTTAAGAGATTTAATCGCGATTTTAATGTTATAAAATCGAAATGAGATATTTGGTAGAATAGGTAACCAAGATAATTCCTAAGTTAAATTGATTAAGATTAATCCTATGCAGCAAGAATAATCCTATTTGAGAGTGGTTCGCAATCAGAGATGTTTACATGAATGATGGAACATCCTCACGCCTTCCCAACAAAAATGATCACAATCGTTGCAATTGATGTTTGCACAACGCTATTTTCACCAAGAATATTTTTAACCACCAAGTACGAAGCAGAAAAACATCGATGATGGAATGAGGTTGCTGACAAATTGGTTTTATTTTCCCTGTCAGTGAGATGGCAGGATAATTGCCGTAAAAACGGTACCTTCCTCTGAAAACACCGTGAACGGTAATGGCAGCAGACCAGGATGCGCGGAGGTAGAGTAACTGGTGGCATGCAGGTAGCGATCGCCTGAGTTTGGCAAAGACGCGGAGGTTTAAAAGGTCAACGTTTGTTTAGCGAACGAAATATCGGGTGTTTACCAGTAAATACTGAGAAAGCGAGCATCAACCAGGCGTTGCTCACCGCCTAGTGAGCAACCTGAATACGATGGAAGGCGTTTATATTTTTAACTTTGGTCACGGTCTGGGGATGACAAGGATGCAAAAAAGTTGAACCAGGAAGGCATTGCCAGCCAGTATCGACGTTGTCAGGATATGAAATACGCCGATAACTGTGCTGGTAAAGCAGAAAGCGGTATACAGGGCACTTCGCCTAGCATTGCGCCTCTCAGGCCTGGTGGTGTTGCAATCGCTCGCTGCGGTAGAAACTCAGCACGCACCAACCAAGGGCAATCAGTGCCAGTGGAGCACCAACAAAACCGATGTTCGCCATCCCTAAGTGCAGGCTGACCTGATTACCCAACAGCGCACCACCGCCAATTCCCAGGTTATACAACCCGGAGAACATCGCCATGGCGACGTCAGTCGCATCCGGTGCCAGACTGAGCACTTTAGCCTGCATGGAAAGACCAATCGCCATAATGGCCATCCCCCACACAACGCAAAGCAACGTCAGGGAGGTTTCGTTCCCCGCGGCCGGTAACAGTAGTAACAGGCTGGCTGCCAGCAGGGCAATCGCCCCAATAAAAAAGCCGGAAGGAAAACGTTCACTGTAGCGGCTGAACAACAGGCTACCAACAATACCTGCAGCACCGAACAGCAGCAGCATTAACGTAGTAAAGTTCGCGGATAATCCCACAACGGTCTGAATAAAAGGTTCAATGTAGCTGTAAGCGGTAAAGTGTGCGGTGACGACAATGATAGTCAGCATGTACAGGCTGACCAACGCAGGGCGCTTGAACAAAACCGGGATACTGGACAACGACCCGGAATGCTCGCTTTTCAGCACCGGCAACAGACGCCATAGCATCACCAGCGCCAGCGTGGCGCAAACAGCAATACCAATAAACGTCATCCGCCACCCCAGCAACTGCCCGACAACTCGGCCCAGTGGCAGCCCCAGCACCATTGCCAGCGCGGTTCCTCCTGCCAACATACTGAGCGCCTGCGCTTTCTTTCCCGCCGGTGCCACGCGAATGGCCAATGATGCGGTGATCGACCAGAACACCGAGTGTGCCAGCGCTACCCCAGCCCGCGAGATCACCAACGTGGTAAAGTTCCAGGCCACTGCGGTGAGCACGTGGCTGGCAATAAACAGGATAAATACCCCGATCAACAGCTTGCGCCGCTCAATCTTGCTGGTCAGCAGCATACAAACCAGCGAGGCCGTGGCGACAATCCAGGCGTAGATAGTAATGATCAAGCCAACCTGCTCGGTTTGCATCTCAAAGCTTTGGGCAATATCACTCAATAACCCCACAGGGATAAATTCGGTGGTATTAAAGATAAATGCCGAAATGGCCAGAACGACCACGCGCATCCAGGCGGTCGAACGGGAAGTGTTGATTTCTTCCATCTTGATGATGTTCCAGTAAAGAGGCAGGCAGTCGCAATATTTTATCCAACCTATAACTAAAATGCGACACGCATCACACTTTAGTGATGCTGTTTTTTTCAACAGCCTTCTTGACCGCAGAAACCTCTCTGATTTCAACCCTCTGCTAAACTGCGTTTCAGGGACAACGTTATTTTATCCATCGGGGGCAATATGCCATTTCTCTACGATCGGGCCGTGCGTGTCTTACGCCAGATTTACGATCGGCAACTCTCCAGTGGGCCCGTACTCGATAGCCATCAGTGGTTTAGCGACGCCCGCTATTTCACTGCGCAATGGCAGCAGATCCGTGAGGAAGCGCTGGATGTAGCCCATAACCTGCAGCATATCCCCCGTTTCCATGAGATCATGAGCGAACAGGCGGCAATTTCCGCTAACGATGATCGCGACTGGCGGATGTTTATCTTGCAGGCCTACGGCCACCCAATTCCACAAAACCTGGCGCGCTGCCCCACGCTAGCCCGATTGATCAGCAACGCGCCAGATGTGCTCTCCGCGTCACTCTCTTTTCTGGCCCCTGGCAAACAGGTGCCCGCACACCGTGGCCCATTTCGCGGCATTTTGCGCGGTTATCTGGTGCTTGCCATGCCCAAACGGGCAGACGGCAGCCCCGCCGCCGTCTTAAAGCTAAATGGGAAGGAGTATCGCCTGAATGAAGGTGAATTCATGCTGTGGGATGATACCTTTGAGCATGAAGTGTGGAACGACAGCGATCGGGTCCGTACCGTACTGTTGCTGGATATCCGCCGCCGCGATCTTCCACTCAACCTGCGGGCGTTATCTGCCTTGATCGTATTATTGGTCAGGCTGAATGTACGCTGGGTAAGACGTCAGTTTTGAGCCCGCGCTTCCCGATGAAGGGAATACCTCCATCGGGAATGGCCCGACGTTTATCCCCCGCCAAGATAGGCTTTTCTCACCTCCTGATTGCTCAGCAGTTCGTCCCCTGAACCACTGAGCCGGATCTGCCCATTAACCATCACATAGCCTCTGTCGGACAGCTTCAACGCATGGTTGGCATTTTGTTCTACCAGGAAAATCGTCATACCACTGTTGGCGAGCTCGCGCAAAATGCTGAAAATCTGTTTGACGATAATCGGTGCCAATCCCAGGCTGGGTTCATCCAGCAAGAGCAATTTTGGTCTGCTCATTAACGCACGGGCTATCGCCAGCATTTGTTGCTCTCCACCCGACATGGTCATCGCACGCTGGTTACGCCGCTCCTTCAGGCGAGGGAACAGTTCAAACATGCGCGGCATATCTTCGGCTACGTAGCGATTGCCAAGGGTGATGGTGCCCATCAACAGGTTCTCCTCCACGCTCATATCAGGAAAGATCCTCCGGCCTTCCGGTGCCTGTGCGATACCGCTACTGGCGACAAAATGCGTCGAGCGCTGACTGATATCTTCACCATAAAACAGAATCTGCCCACCGCTGATGCGCGGCTGACCGAAGATGGACATCAGCAGCGTGGACTTCCCGGCTCCGTTAGCCCCAATCAATGCAACGGTTTCGCCCTGCCTTACCTGCAGTGAAACCTGTTGCAGCGCCTGTATCGGGCCGTAATGCACATCCACATCACGAAACTCCAGCATCACCTCATTCATCCCGCCAGTTCCTCTTCGTCGGCGCCCAGATAAGCGGCGATCACGCTGTCATTATGTTGGATCTCTTGCGGCGTACCTTGGGCGATCACATCCCCGTGATCCAGCACGATCACATGATCGGAAATCTCCATCACCATCCCCATATCATGTTCGATAAGTAACACCGTAATGCCGTGATGCTGACGCAGAAAACGGATGATCCGGCTCAGGGTGGCGGTTTCCACCGGGTTCAGCCCGGCAGCAGGTTCATCCAGACAGATCATTTCCGGGGTCGTACACATGGCGCGGGCGATCTCCAGGCGCCGTTGCTGCCCATATGACATCTCCCCCGCCAACCGGTTGGCGCAATCCACCAATTCGACCACCTCCAGCCAGTAAAACGCGCGATCCAGCGCTTCGTTTTCTGCTCGACGGTAGGCAGGTGTGTTGAGCACCCCGGCAATCAGGCTGCGATTACTCAAGCGATGCTGCGCAACCAGCAGATTCTCTACCACCGACATTTCACGAAACAGGCGGATATTCTGGAAGGTTCGCGCCAATCCGGCACGGTTCACCAAATGGGTGCCACCAAACATTTTGTAGTAAAGCCGGGAGCCCAATTGCGCAGGGTTGATCCAGTCACTGGCGCGAAATTTCTGCCCGAGAACACGGATCACATCGGTCGGGTTGTTCCGGGTATTAAGCCGGATCGCCCCGCCGCTGGCGCGGTAGAACCCCGTCAGACAGTTGAATACGGTCGTTTTCCCGGCACCGTTCGGGCCAATCAATGCCGTAATCGACCCCCTTTCCACCGCCAGATTCACATCGTTTAGCGCCTTGATGCCACCAAAACGCATCATTAAATGTTCAACACGCAAGATGGCGTCGTTCATGGTGCGATCCCCTTGCGTGGAGCAAAACTGCTGCGGCTGATGCGTACCAGGCCACGCGGACGCCAGATCATCATCAGAACCATCAACACCCCGAATAACAGCACCCGATATTCAGCAAAGCTGCGTAGCAACTCCGGTGCCACCGTCAGCACAAAAGCCGCCAACACCACGCCGATGGTCGACCCCATCCCGCCGAGCACCACAATGGCCAGGATCAGTGCGGATTCAAAGAAAGTGAATGACGTCGGGTTGACAAACCCCTGATAGGTCGCAAAAAACACGCCGGCAATGCCTGCGGTGGAAGCCCCCATCATAAATGCCGAAAGTTTCACCAGCACGTGATTGAGCCCGAGAGAACGGCAGGCAATTTCATCTTCACGCAGCGCTTCCCAGGCGCGTCCTATCGGCATACGTGTCAGGCGATGTTTGATGTACAACACCAGTAACACCACCAGACACAATACCGCATAGATAAAGATAAACTTCAGGTTAGGGTTATAGGCGATGCCCAGGAACTCATGAATGGGGATCCCCCCTTCTTTGGCTCGGCGGCCAAACTCCAGGCCAAACAGCGTCGGTGCGGGTACTGAAATACCGTTCGGCCCACCGGTTAGCGACATCCAGTTATTCAGCACCAGGCGGATGATTTCACCAAACCCCAGTGTCACTATCGCCAGATAGTCGCCATGCATACGCAGCACGGGGAATCCCAGCAGCGCGCCGGCCAGTGCTGCCATCAGTGCCCCCAGCGGTAACATCGCCCAGAATCCCAGGCCAAGGTACTGATAACCCAGTGCCAGGCCATAGGCGCCAATCGCGTAAAACGCCACGTACCCCAGATCGAGCAGCCCAGCCAAGCCGACAACAATGTTCAACCCCAGACCTAACAACACATAAATCAGGCCGAGGATCGCCACTGTCAGCAAGTACTTGGTCGCCATGAAGGGAAACAGGAGTGCCAGCACCACCAACAGAGGCATGATCCAACGCAGATTCGATCTTGCGCCGATTGGTCGCACATACACACCGTCATTGCCCGCTTCAAAACGCCGCAACACCTTGCGCCCCGGCGGAGTTTGCAGGAACAGGCTGAGTAGCAAGCGCCCAACCATCACCACCGCAATAATGAACACTAACCGCCGCGGCTCAACGTTAAAGCTGTAATCATTCAGCACAATGCCGACAATCGGGCCAAAAACAATCAGTGCAATCAGGCCCGCAACAACGGCATCCCACAGGCTGCGTTTAATATTCAGCCTTGGAAGATCTTTGGATTGAGACATGGTTTCCCCTCACACCTTAGTGACCATTGGCCGCCCCAGCAGGCCCTGAGGGCGAAAAATCAAGATCGCCACCAACAGTGCAAACGAAAACACATCCTTGTAATCCGAGTTCACCATGCCGGCAAACTGTGCTTCTGCCACGCCCAGTAGCAGTCCTCCCAGCATGGCCCCCGGTAGTGAACCAATGCCCCCTAATACTGCGGCGGTAAAGGCTTTGACACCGATGATAAAGCCGACATAAAAATCGAAAGTGCCGTAATTCATGGTGATCAACACCCCGGCTAATCCGGCCATGGCAGCCCCAATCACGAACACCAGCGAGATCACCCGATCGGTGTTAATCCCGAGTATCGCCGCCATTTTACGATCCTGCTGGGTGGCCCGACAGATACGTCCCAGACGGGTATGCTGGATCACATAGGTGAGTATCGCCATGCCCAGCAGTGAAGCCACCAGTATGAACACCTTGGTGTAGGTTATCTGGATCATTCCTCCACCGATATTAAGGCGAAAAATGCCGTCCAACAGCGTAGGGATCCCCTGCTGACGCGGCCCCTGGCTGATCTGCACATAGTTTTGCAGGATTAACGACATACCAATGGCCGAGATCAACGGCGCCAAGCGAGTGGAATTACGCAGGGGTTTATAAGCGATACGCTCAATTACCCAGCCATAGACGCCCGTAATCACAATGGTGAACACCAACGTGCCCAGGATTAATAACGGGAAGGAGTGCAAACCAAAGAAAGAGAGCAACGCCAGAGCAATAGCGCACAGATAAGCGGAAATCATATAGACCTCGCCATGGGCGAAGTTGATCATGCCAATGATGCCGTAAACCATGGTGTAGCCGATGGCGATCAGGCCATAGACCGCGCCAAGGGTCAGACCGTTAATCAATTGTTGCAGGAAAAAAACATCCATAATACGCAATCTCGCCTGATGGGCGAGCCGCAAGTTCTGCACAAGGCGGCTCAAAAAGGGTTAAGTACGGATCCGTAACGCGCACGGACCCGTGGATTTCACATCAGAGCTGGTGATATTTACCCTTATCATCCCATTGATAAACCACGTAATCCGAGACTTTCAGATCGCCCTTTTTATCCCAGGCTTTTTTCCCCATCACGGTATCCACATCGTGTGACTTCAGCCATGCGCTGGCTTTGGCGCTATCTTTACCGCCAGTGGCGTTGAAGGCTGCGGCAATAGCCTGAACAGACGCGTAGGCATACAGTGTGTACCCTTCTGGCTCAAATCCACTGGCGCGGAACTTGGCAATCACCTCTTTCCCTTCCGGAATTTGACGCGGATCGTTGCCGAAAGTCATCAGGACACCCGAGGTATACTGCGGCCCACCGGCTGCCGTCACTAATTCCTCAGTGACAATACAGTCACCGGAGAAGAACTTGGCTTTTACCCCTTGTTCACGCATTTGACGTACCAATGGACCGGCCTCTGGATGGCAACCGCCAAAGTACACTACGTCCGGATTGACGGAAGCAATCTTGGTTACCAGGGCGTTAAAGTCTTTCTCGCCACGGGATAACCCTTCGTACATCACCTCCTTCACACCACGCTTATTCATTTCTGCCTTCGCGGCATCGGCCAGCCCTTGTCCGTAAGTGTCTTTGTCATGGATGACGGCGATCTTCTTCGCCTTCAAGACATTCAGCATGTAGTTGGTGGCAATAACGCCCTGTTGGTCGTCACGGCCACACATGCGGAACATGTTATTCATGCCGCGATCGGTAATTTGCGGGTTGGTGGAGCCGGGTGTGATGGCAATGATCCCGGCTTCGTCATACACCTCAGAAGCAGGCATGGTGGAAGATGAGCAGAAGTGCCCGACAACCGCAGCAACGTGATCCTGATCGACCAGACGGTTGGCTACCGCCACCGCCTGTTTCGGTTCGCAGGCATCATCCCCTTGAACCAACGTAATCTTTTCTCCTTTAATCCCCCCGGCAGCGTTGATATCTGCTGCAGCCTGCGAGGCTCCACGCCAGTACTGATCCCCATAGGTTGCATTTGGGCCGGAGAAAGGACCGGCAACACCAATTACGATATCGGCATGAGCAGAAAAAGCCGTACTAAAACAACCAATAAGCAGAGCAGCAAGCGGGGTTTTGATCATGTTCAATGACATTTTGCATTCCTCAGCACTGTTTTAGCGAAATAGCATAGACCCGGTGAATCTCAAGTTACTGCGACGGCTAGCTGGCTTATCCCCAGGTGCTTACTTTTGTAAGTGACAGAGGTGAGCAAGCGAGTCCACAGCGTTGCCACTCGAAAGACGTCGGGTATAGACGTGGAGCGGTCACTTTATGTGTAGTCGGGGAAAATAATTTGCGCGAGAGCGCAACCGATTTACCCGCATTTAAGAAAGCAAAAATCTAGCCATTGTGACGGCGCATACAAAATTTTTGCTGATTTGCCGAGCGTCTCAGCCGGAAAAATGAGGAAGCTCACTGGATCACGCGAGAAAAAGACGAGGGATGCAGAAAAGGTGCCTTACTGACGATCTCAGGCGCACTATATTGGTGCAGTAAAAAGGGGAACCGAAACGAAAACGCCCTCCAAAGAGGGCATTTTCAACGCAAAACCTGTTATCCCCGGAACATTTGAATACGGGCTATGGCCTTACAATCAAAGCAACGTTGCGTCAGGCGCCAACCACACGCTCGACCAGCGCATTGGTCAGTTCGTTACGGATCTGGTTGCAGGTTTTTGAGATACGGAACTGATATGCCGCATCCATAATTTGCTGTGTATCTACGCTGACATTAGGGCGAACGCGCATATACAACTTGGCCTGGGTGACAATATGGTTCAGCTCTGCGCTACGGGTTTGATACAGACCCGCATTCACCTGTTGCAGTGCATTCAATTCTTTCATGCAAGTGTACATGACAGCATCGGTACCGGTTGAAGCCATTGGCTGTTCGGGTTGGGCAGCGGCTGGGGCAGGCGCTGCTGCGGGCGTTACCGGTTTGGCCTTGGTACGATTATTTGCACTCTGGCACCCTGCCAGCAACACGCACAACGCGGCTATTGCGATTGTTTTTTTCATTACTAAAAAACTCCGGGAAACAAAGGAACGGCGTACTTTACCGCTATAAAAATGGCTGGGCGTAGCATAGTGTAATAAATACGGCATTGACAAGGCCTGCACCCACGCCATTAGCCCTATCAGCATAAAACGTTTTTCAGGGTAGCATAGAATAATCTTAAAAAGAATCCTTGCAAAACCTGGGTTTATAAGCCATTACATTGATTAATAAGTATTTTGTTGAAATTACCACCTATAAAATACCAAAATCAAAAACCAAACTCCTGTCACAATTTTAGGGAAAAATAAGCAGATAGCATAAGCCAAGCTTCAAAGGACGTCATTTTTTGACCATTAGAAGGTTCCTGGTGGTTTATGTAATTAATGAATAGGAATAGTGGAATTAGTTTGCTGGCTTTGATTGTTTAATTACTTGTCATTAAAGGGAAAATGCAAAAAGTGGATAAATATCGCACCGATCCCCCCTGAAACCTTATGCCCTATCTCTGCCTCCTTCGCCGCCAAAACCATTTGCGCCAAGAACCCCGTAAAATCAGCCGTAACTTCGCTCTTTTCCCAAAACAAAGTGTCGAAAAACGAGCCAACATGCTCAATCTGACAGCAAACGCACCTTTCTCTTATTTTAGTGCTTTGACAAACCCCAAATGCCTCGCTATTATTCGCCTCGTTCACACGATTCCTCTGTAGTTCAGTCGGTAGAACGGCGGACTGTTAATCCGTATGTCACTGGTTCGAGTCCAGTCAGAGGAGCCATATTTAGAGAAGCCCGCTTAAGGAAACTTAAGCGGGCTTTTTGCTTTTCAATCGGTCAGCTTTAATGTCACTGTCACTGATAACGCCCCCAACAGCAGTGGCGTTTTCCCGGCCAGCGTTCGGGCTTTGATTGAACATTTCATCACGCTCCTCAATTAACGATGTCAGCCCCCAGAATGCGAATTATCGAGCCCGTTGACAGATAAACTATCTGTAACAAAAACAATCGCTATCAACCCACATGCCACCACGGGTAGTGCTATACCTATAAAAGATAGAACGACAGCGATGACGGCATTCAACAAGTACAACATCGCTCATGACTCGATTGAAAAAATCAGGGGAATACGCTATGCGGATTTTTCTTGCGGTGGTCTGGGCGGGGTTGTTGCTGTTAACCCCGTCAACGAAAGCAGCAGAACCGGTTTATGGTGCAGAGCAAGTCTCCGGGTGGTGGAATACCTTGACCAGCAATGTCGCAAAAACCTGGGATGAACCGCAAAATTACGATCTTTATGTCCCCTTCCTCAGTTGGCACAACCGCTTCATGTACGACAAAGAAAAAACCGACAATTACAATGAAATGCCATGGGGCGGCGGCTTTGGTATTTCCCGCTATGATGAGCAGGGCAACTGGCATGCACTGTACGCCATGATGTTTAAAGACTCCCATAATGAATGGCAACCTATCGTCGGTTACGGTTGGGAAAAAGGTTGGTATCCGGACCAGAATCAGGATTTTCGCCTGGGGCTTGGGGTGACCGCGGGGATTACCGCGCGTGAAGATTTTGGCAACTACATCCCTTTGCCGATCGTACTGCCACTTTTTTCAGCCAGTTATAAACGCTTGAACTTACAATTTACCTATATCCCCGGTACCTACAACAATGGCAACGTGCTCTTCGCTTGGCTGCGCTATGGTTTTTAAGCGCAGTGAACATCAGCCATCGCTATAAGGTTGAGGCGGTCAGGCACCTCTTTCGCCTGACACAGACAGCGTAAACCGTGAATAGCGACTAAATCTTCAGATAGTCGCTGAGAACCTGCAATAACTCAGGAAATTGCTTAAACCCATCCTGGGCTCTGAAATGGCCTGCGGATGGGAAACTGTAACATTCGGCCGAGAGTGAACGGCTGAGCGATTGAGTAAGATATGCAGGAACAATATCGTCATTCATCGAGCAAAGGGTCACGAACTGCCCAACATTTTTTTTCAGCTGTGAATAGTCAAAATCCTGTCGGGTGAAGTCATTTAACTCCGCCATTAAAGGCACGGGTTCAGAAAAACCGGACACTAAAACAGCCCCTTCAACGGGATTCTCCTCGTTCAATAGCGCAAGGTAGTGCAGTAATGTGACGCATCCCAGGCTATGACCAATAAACCAGGTATGCCTGGAAACCGTGGGAACGGTGGCCATCAGATGTGCCAGCCAATCAGCAGAACATGGGGAACGCGGAGACGGCATTGTTGGTAACACCACCTGAATCCCCAGTTTTTCAAGCTGTTTTTTTAGCCAAACAAACCAGTGATGACGCGGCGTTGATAGGAACCCATGAACGATCACAACTCTATAAGGTATGTTCATCTGTGCACCATTAGGTAACGTGAGTTATCTGGTAAAGACTTCATGAACAACACCAGAGTACACAGAATAGATGTCACTTCGTTGACAGTATTTGGCTATGTTATTGACTGACGCTCAAGGCAGGGTTTTCCCCTGCCTGAGCAGCTAGCTATTTATTCCTCCATCTACAGCAATCTCTGCACCCGTGATAAAAGCAGCTTCTGAACTGGCCAAAAAACTGGCAACTGCCGCAACCTCTTTTGTGGTCCCATAGCGCCCCAGAGAGGTCAGATTGCGCCAGAACTCAGCATTGGGACCATTCTCCGGGTTCATATCGGTTTCGATTGGTCCTGGGGATATCTGGTTCACCGTAATACCTTTAGTGCCAAGATCCCGTGCCAGCCCTTTCGTGAGCCCAATAATGGCGGATTTACTCATTGCATAAAGCGTTAACCCGCCACCTGGAACGTGGCGTCCCACGCAACTGCCAATATTGATGATCCGCCCTCCTTTCTGGAGATAGCTGGCAGCATGTTGCGCGTACAGATAAGCGCCGCGAATATTCACCATTATGGTCTGATCGACCGTTTCCAGAGGAATGTCTGACAGTGGTGTACCGCTGATATCCATGTAACCTGCGTTGTTAACCAGAATATCGAGACTACCGTAACGTTTCATAACCTGCTCGAAAACGGGGGCAATCGTGGCAGCATCGGCAACATCCGCCTGAATGGATTCCCCCCGCTGGCCGTATCGATGAATATCGGTCAGCACCTTTTCTGCGGCCTGAACATTATGCATATAGGTGATGATGACATCGGCACCATCACGCGCCAGACGCCGGGCAATATCCGCGCCAATTCCCCGGCTTCCCCCCGTAACCAATGCAACTTTTCCAGAAAGAGTAGGCATGTGAATCTCCTGATAATGAGGGAATTAAGCGTTTTTTTGCTGCTTGGCACTGGCCTTACGCAACGCGCGAATATCCGGGAGCAAGGTCATCAGACCGGCAATGGCCATCAAAAATCCAATCCAGAGCGGAGAGCGCAAACTCAAGCCTAAACTGATGCACAGGCCGCCGAGGAAAGAACCTGCAACAATACCCAGTGTGATCACGGAGGTGTGTATGGTATTGATTAGCGGCCTGCCGTTGGCTGTCCGCATCACACGGGAAACCATGGCGGGGTTCATCGTGACACCAAACAGGCCAATCCCCAGCAACGCCAAGGCGGCTATCCATTTGCTCTCTGCAAATAAGCCAAACAGGGCCAGGAATATTGCCAGCGCCCCCAACCCAACGGATAACGTTGAGATGGTATGGCGCTCGGCCAGTTTTCCCACTACCAGGTTACCGATCACTGTTGCCAGCCCATAGGCAAACAATAAGCCCGCGACTGCGGCATCTCCATAGCCGGTGATCTCCTTTAAGATTGGCGTGAAATAGGTGAATGCGGCAAAAGTAGCGCCAATGATCAACAGGCTGGTTGCAAAGGCGGCCCAAAGCTTAGGGTTTTTCAATGCCCCCAGTTCTCCCCGCAAACTTAGCGCATCAGTCTTAGGAATCGAGGGGATCACCACCACACTGATCAAACCGACTATTGCAGCCAGAACGCTAACGGTCCAGAAACTCTCACGCCAACCAAAATGGGTCCCAATCAGGTTCGCCATGGGAAGCCCCAAGACCGTACCCACCATAATTCCCGCCAGTACAATGGATACCGCCCACCCTCGTAGTGATTCTGCTACCAACTGCACACAGATCGCCAAGGCAACCCCGAAGAAAGCGCCGGATGCGGAGCCGGTGATCAACCTGGCGACAACCAATGCCTCATAGGAATGGGCTAACGCCCCCAGGACCTCGCCGCAGATAAAGATCAGATAAAGGAAGAGCAACGCCGTTTTGGGCGCAATTTTTAATAATCCGATAGCCAACAGTGGACCGCCAAAAGCCATGGCAAAAGCATAAATAGAAACGAGATACCCTACTTGCGATATCGTGACCCCCAGATCGTCAGCCATGACAGGGATCATTCCGGAGACCTGGAATTCACTGGTCACCATCGCAAATATGCCCAGACAAAGCAGGTAAAT
The DNA here is from genome assembly GCF_006715025.1 of Serratia fonticola. Classification (NCBI taxonomy): domain Bacteria; kingdom Pseudomonadati; phylum Pseudomonadota; class Gammaproteobacteria; order Enterobacterales; family Yersiniaceae; genus Serratia; species Serratia fonticola. Next base: position 2,406,694 of record NZ_VFMK01000001.1, on the reverse strand, counting down.
CGCGACAGGTAGTGCGTCTTTCTTCGTCTCTGTGGTGATAGCGAAATCAATCATTTATGTTCCCCTACCCACTGCCGCATGGACGATAACATCCTCCTCATTTGCTCTTTTCTGAGAGATATGGTGATAAGACGCAATATTGATTTCTCTGATCTGACTTTCTTCCGTTACTTCAGGCGGTGTAACACCTTCGATTGCTGTTTGCCCCGCCGCCAGGAAGAACGCTTCTATTCCGCCAGGGGTATAGAAAATCAACATACGGGCGACCTGATCGGAACGATTGGTAAAAGCATGCGGAACTCCCCGTTTGACAAATACGCGTCCCCCGGCCTTAACCTGATGTGTGACATCATCGACCATGATGTCAAGCTCGCCGACTTGCACAAAAAAAAGTTCATCCACGTTGTCGTGCAGATGCATTGGAGGGCCACTGCCCGGAGGAATGAGGGCATCGATCAACGTCATCGTGTTGTCACTGCTTTGAGCATCGAGGAGGATCTGGTATTCGTCGCCACTCATCCATACTTTAGGGCCGCTGCCCGCAGGCAAGTAGGTTTGCCTTATCGGAGAGGCCGATTTGACACCGGGGGCATTTATATCAGTTGTGTTCATCACTTACCTCTTGAGCTCTGTGTTGGGTTAACCTGCTATCGCAAATGCCGCCGTGGCGGAAATATTGCTGGGCGTCACGCAAGTTTCTATACCGTTGATGTCAATTGTCAGTAATTGCAGCCATTCATCTGATGCCGCAATAAATGTTCCTGTCGTCGTATGACGAATACTGCCAGGAGAGCCCAGTTTGTCCCCGATTTGCTCAGGACAAAGCGCCATTGATAACACCACGACGCGTGAGCCATCAGGCATGAAGAAATGTGCACCTGGATGGCGATATCCCGCCCGTGTATGGCAATACAGTGTTTTGGCGTCCAACGTGAAATCGAGTAAATAATCCTGCTCGCGCGGGCGACCACAATAGGTTCTCTTCCTCATATCCTGTGGGACGTAAGTAAAGGAACCTGTCGCCAGCAAAGGGATCAGATCCAGCAACATCAGAACATTTTGCTGCTCTTGAACATTGCGCAAGCCGATACCTGTTTCCAGGCCGGATAGCGCAATTTGCCGCTGCATGATGATCGGTCCGGTATCAAGCCCCTCTTCCATTCTGATAGCACTTATTGCGCTGTGACGATCGCCGTTACGCACAACCCAATAGAAAGGCGCAAGACCCGCATAACGAGGTAAAGGGCTGGGATGAAAATTGATCGGCGCAATACGAGGAATGGCCAGAAGCTCGCGACTCAGTATTTGTTGAAAATTAGCCACAATAAAATAATCAGGTTCAAGTTCAGTCAACTGCTCGACAACGGCAGGGATACTCACCTGTTCAGGGCGCAATACGGGAATACCCAGCGCAGTGGCCTCAACATCGATATCGACTTTTAATGGATCATTAACAAAATAGCCACAAAGGCTGTTATGTGGAGAGGTTACAACGGCCACCAGCTCAATTGCCGGGTGGGCAGACAGGACGCGAAGAAAAGGCGAACCCAACTTCGAATTTACTTCAGAGAACAACACAACCTTCTGTCGATTAGGCATTTTCATCTCTCCCTAGCGAGCTTTAACTGGCCTACAGACCCCAACTCAGAAGAACGGGCTGGTGGACTGCCCGCCAACCAGCACCTTGCCAGCCAATTGCAGAATGGCGTTCTGAGCAACGGCATGCTGGCACATGGTGGTCGAATCCCGTAACCACCCATCCATAGGCGAACGTTTATAGATTGAAGAACCGCCCATCAAGTCATACAGGGTTTGAACAATATTTCGGCCAGTACGAAACGCGTTGTAACGCGCTAATGCGGTGAGTACTCGATCATCAAGAGAGAAATCCTCCCTGTTTGCCAACTTTTGCCACTGCATATCCAGGCTGCTGTAAACGCTACTGCGCGCGGCTGCCAGCTCCATTTCAGCCAGGGCAATCGCAGATTGCACACGAACATCGTTAACCCAAGGGATACCCGTTTCTCTATCGATACGTTCAGCAACCTGGCTGCGCACATAATCCAGACAGGCGCGAGCCATCCCAAGCGGAACACCTGACATTTTTCGCAGTATCGCATCAGGACTACTATGAAGAGGGCCTTGTTTATAAGGCCTGGAGAAAGAGAAACTACGTTCATCGGGCACAAACAGCTGCATCACCGAGTAATCCAGGCTACCGCTACCAGCGAGCCCAGTGGTAAACCAGGTATCATTAATTTGAAAATCAGCAGGTGTGGCAACCATCACGCGCCATTGTTTTGCCTCCCCCGTCAGCGCATCGGGTTCCAATACGCCATCCTTATAGACCAGACAACCCGCAACCAAGACATCACAATGTGTCACACCGCTAGCAAAGCGCCATTGCCCGCTGACATTGAAACCACCAGCGACTCGGTCTGCGCGTCCATGAGGATGGATCCAGCCTGAATTCGCCATGTCTAATGACGGGTAGATTTGGCGAGCAATCTCTTCGGGAAAGAACCCGGAATAAATACCAGAATCCATGCCTATCATGGCGCACCAGGCGGCAGAAACATCACCCGTAGCGAGAATTTCAACCAGCTGTGTCTGTTGAACGGAAGTTAGCTCTGGTCCCCCCCAGTTTTTTGGCATTGCAGCACGAAATACCCCTGAGTCTCGCAGCAAATCCACCACGGCATTTGGCAAACAACGTTTTTCTTCTATCGACGCAGAATGCTCACGCAAAAGAGGAACAATCCGGCGAGCACGCTCAAGAATATCATCAGCGGTTGAGGGTATTTTTGAGGCAGATTGTGTTCCTGTATGGGTAACGTTCATAGATTTTGCTCCAGATAGGTGCAAGGCCGATTAGGCGTAACGACCCGATGCGATAATCGAATTCGGGTCAAGCAATTGCTTGATGTTGAGTACCAGCTGATGTGTTGAATGATCCTGCTCTAACCGGCTTTTCCAATGCCCATGGTCGATATCCAACCGATAGGGATAAAACCCAGCCTCAGTAAATAACTGATAGGCCATCTCTAACGCTTGATGAGCTTGCTTAATCTGTGCTTGATTTGGTTGGAAGCGTAACGAAATTACCAGGTCGATGAGGTCGGCGGAAAGTGCATTAACTGTCGAGCCCGCGCGGATGCCGGTTTTCTCGTAGATGGTATCGATCAGCGAAAAGGCCTTAACAATGGCATCGCTATTGAATGGAATGAGAGGCAGGAAAAACAACCAACCGCCGCCAGCAGAGTCCACCTGTTCGGCGTCTTGGCCGACGGCAGATTTCAACATGAGTTCATTATAAGAAGGGTCGCCTGCATAGGCATGCTCAACAACCTGTAGCACAAAGTCGTTTGCCGCCGCCGCCGCGGTATCTGACCGGGTTACTTTCGCGAATAGTTGGCTTTCAGCTATTTCCTCAAGGAGGACCTGCGTGATCGCCTCCGTACGCCGCTCCGTACCCGATACACATATAAGCACCAGATGCTGCCCAGGGTCACCACCATATGATTCGGTAGAAATAGCGTCATAAATTTTAAGTACGCCAGAGACAAGGCCCTGTGCGACCCAACGTCGTAATACGGCAATGGCCTGATGAAGGTTTTCCTGAGGAAAACTCAATCTCAATACACATTGCGCCTCTGGTCGAGGTAACAATTTGACTACCGCCGCCGTCACAATCCCCAGATTCGATTGCATAAATAATGGGAGTAACGCCGGGCCGAGTCCCTGAGGATTGACCGCAGTATTCTTTATGGTATCGGGCCACCAGCCCACTCGGATCAATTCACCATTTGGCAGGATCACCTCTAGACCGGCAATATCATCAGTCCGTTGGCGCTGTAAGCCAACGCCCCGATCTAGTGCATTGCCAATCACGCTGGTGTGCCCTGATGAGGCAGTCACATTGAGCATCCGCTCGGTACCTAACAGAGCCTGGGAAAGCTCAAGCTGAGTCACCCCTGGTTCAATAACCGCCCATCCTGACGCACAGTTGATAGTGCGTTGTGCTTTCAGGTAGCCAAGCGCCATCACAACAACGCCATCGGTTGCAGGTTGCGCAGACCCCAACCCCCAGTTTCGTCCTGAGCTGATAATGTGCAGCCCGACATGTGTCTTGAATCGGTTAAATAGGCGAGTAATTTCCTGAACCTGTTCCACACAATGGGGACGGATAACCGCATAGATAACACGCGATCTGAATTGGCTGACATTTCGTTGTGGTTCTAACGCCAATGACAAAGTTGATGTATTACAGGTTACATGCTCCTTGCCAATCAGTTGCTCAACCAAATCCAGCACCTGTTGTAGCGCCACAAAATCTATCGGTTGAGAACTTTTATTATTAATCTCCATCAGCTTTTCTCCTTGAGAAAGCGTCGTGGCCATACTGAGGGCTGCCTAAATAACCCGGTCGATTTGCTTCGGCCGTACAGCTGTCGTACCAGGCAGATAAACATTCAGCGGCTCGCGATGCGAATTACGCCAATTCACATGAACGAGCAAACGAATCACTCTGGGGATCATCATCCGGGTCGGCAGCTCTGCAGCACACAGCATGGGGACCTCCTCCCAGCCCGCCTCTTGTGCAACGAGCGGGGGAAGTTCGCTGGTCAGATCTGGAGTGACGGTAAAGAGGAAACTGATCAGGTCGGATGGCTGTAAATCATTGAGGTTAATGAGTTGGGTGATTAATGCCGAGGTGCCTATAGCAATCAACTCGGGCTTATCGAGCGGGATTTGCACCGCTCCCCTGATTGCCCGAAACCGGGAAACAGGTGCATCCCTGCTTTTTATCTGTTTGCGCATGACAATGGCTCCATTTTGTGACATCACAGTACGGTACGCATCCATCGCAATGCGACTTAACGGTTTTGTTTTTATAATCCACGGCAACACAAGCCAAGGTTAAATTATATTCAATTTTGTAATTTCAATTACAGAAAGCTAACACCCTTGCCAAAATCAATCAAGTGAATTATGTTAGCGCCACTACAGAAATGAAGTGAGGTATAAGGGTATGGCGCTAAGAGGAAGACCTCTTGGTTTTGATCGAGACCTTGCGCTTAAACGTGCTATGGAAGTGTTCTGGTCCAAAGGTTATGAAGGTACGCAACTGGTTGACCTCACTATAGCAATGGGTATCAACCCGCCCAGTTTCTATGCCGCTTTCGGCAACAAGAAAGCGGCATTCTGTGAAGCCGTTGATCTGTATATTGAGACTATAGGGTCCAAATCAGCCAAAGCACTTAACGCCGCCAAGACGGCTCGGGAGGGGTTGAAAGCCATGCTCAAATGCACTATTGATGTCGCCACCTCCAATGAATCTGGCGGATGCCTCATTGTGCTGGGTGTTGTGAATAATTTTCCTGAAAACCATGAGGTGTGGACATACCTTAAAAAAGCACGTAGTAGTACTTTGGCAATGATTCACGCCAGACTCGAACGAGGCGTGATAGAGGGCGATCTTCCCACCAATACCGATGTGAAAGTGCTTGCCTCTTATTTTCTGGGGTTGACGCAGACTATCTCATTTCAAGCCCGTGATGGAGCCTCACGTACCGCACTCACACAGTTGATCAAGCCCGCAATGGCCGCGCTCCCACCACACCCTTAAGATCACTGGCTTAATATCTTCTGATGCTCATTGCCGGGAACCGCATTTTCGCCTGACGCCTGGCTGACAAAGTGCATAAAAACCTTTATCAGCCAGGTAAACGTCAGCTTCTTGCCGCAGCGAGATACTTGGCCATCTCTTCAGCAGGTACCATCCCTCCGCCGGTTGCCCAGACAAGATGCGTCGCATTGCCAAGCCGTTGTGCATCGATATGGTGGCTGGCAAGGTAATCTGGATGTGCACCTACCCGCGCCGGTCCAGCCATGCCAGCCAATGCGGAAGGCTCCAGTTGAATATTTTCTTTTTGGGCCAATAAGCCAAGCAGGTCATACATTTCCTGATCGCTCAGGGTATAAAAACCATCCAGCAGGCGCTCCATGGCTCGCCCGACAAACCCGGATGCCCGGCCAACCGCCAGACCATCCGCCGCCGTCAGGTTATCAATACCGAGATCCTGTACCGCGATCTGGTCGTGTAACCCGGTATGGATGCCCAATAGCATGCAAGGCGAATGTGTCGGTTCGGCAAAAATACAGTGAACATCGTCGCCAAAGGCCAGTTTCAGGCCAAATGCCACACCGCCAGGCCCCCCGCCGACGCCACAAGGCAGATAGACAAATAACGGATGCTCCCGATCGACCAGGATATTCATTTGGGCAAACTGCTGTTTCAGGCGCGCTCCTGCCACCGCATAGCCCAGGAAAAGGGTTTGTGAGTTTTCATCATCAATAAAGAAGCAGTGTGGATCCGATTCGGCCTGCTTACGCCCTTGAGCCACGGCGACACCGTAATCCTGCTGGTATTCCACCACGTTGACGCCATGCTCGCGCAGTTTACGTTTTTTCCATTCGCGTGCATCAGCCGACATATGTACGCTCACGCTGAACCCCAGTTTGGCACTCATGATGCCAATCGACATGCCGAGGTTGCCAGTTGAGCCTACCGCAATACGGAACTGGCTGAAGAACTGACGGAATTTATCGCTAAACAGAATGCTGTAATCGTCCTCCACAGACAGCATGCCCGCTTCGATCGCCAGCTTTTCTGCATGAGTCAGGACTTCATAGATCCCACCGCGCGCCTTGATCGAGCCCGAGATCGGCAGGTGGCTGTCTTTTTTCAACCACAGGTTACCGCCGATGACCTGCTGATAACGCAGCTCCAGCGCACGCTGCATGGCGGGAATGGCCACCACCTCAGACTCAATAATGCCGTTGGTTTTTTGCGTTTCCGGGAAAGCCAGGCACAGATAAGGAGCAAAACGCTTCAGGCGAGCCTCTGCCTGTTCCACGTCCTGTTGGGTCAATCCGACGTAAGGCAATGCGTCTTCCAGCGTCTGTGTATTGGGGTTAAACCATGTCACCGCTTCCAAATCGATCAGTTGCTGTACCAAAGGAAATTTCGCCACTAATTTTTTAACGTCTAACGTATTCATAAAGCGTCTCTTCTCGATCAAATGACATAAGAAAGCAGGAACGTGGTACCCAGCGCGATCAGCGAAGCGATGAATGTCGCCGAGGTATAATACTTAAACATCTCGCTTAACGTAGCGCCGCAGTACTGTTTTACCAGCCAGAACAAGGAGTCGGTCACGATGGTGCAACCAATGGCACCCGAGCCGATGGCCAGCGTAATAATTTCTGGGCTGACGCCGGGATAATGTGGCAGCACCGGCGCAACAATCGCCGTTGCCCCCATCATGGCGACCGTGGCCGACCCCACCGCCGCGTGCAGGCAAATTGCCACCAGCCAGGCCAGCAAGATCGGGTGCATATCCATATTCGATAAAATGACGGCCAACGTATCCGCCAGGCCGCTGGCTTTTAAAATACCGTTGAATGCCCCACCGGCTCCGATGATCAGCAGGATGTTAGCTATCGAGGAGAAACCGTTTTCCGTTTTGGTCAGCAAGGTACTCATCCCCATATTCCGGCGAATACCCAACACATAGTAGGCAACAAAAGCGGCGATAAACATGGCGGTAATCGGGTTGCCGATAAACTCCAGGCAGGTATACAGCGTGGTGTCTTTTGTCATGTAGAGTTCTGCGGCGGTTTTCACCAGCATCAGAATAATCGGCAATAACACGGTAAACAGCGTGGCGCCCAGCGAGGGTAAATCCTGCTCATTACGGACCTGAACACTGGAAAACGCTTCAGGTACGCGTTTGAACGGCAGCCGTTTGCCCACCAGCTTCAAAAACAGAGGCCCGCCGATCAAGGAGGCTGCCAACCCGACAATCAACCCGTAAACAATCACCGAGCCAACATCGGCGCCCAACTTATTGGTCACGAACAACGCGGCAGGATGCGGTGGAACCACACAGTGCACCGCCATTAATGCGGTACACAGCGGGATCGCCAGTTTCAGTAATGAGGTATTGGTTTTTTTGGCTATCGAGAAGGCCAGCGGGATCAATAACACCACGCCAACTTCAACAAACAGCGTAATACCACAGACCAACCCCACTAGCACCATAATGACGTCCGCTGACAGCCAGCGGCACTTCTGCAAGGTGATGCCAATACGCTCTGCGGCACCGGACACTTCCATCATATTGCCCAGAATGGTCCCCAAACCGATCACCGCAGCCAGAAAGCCCAATGTCCCGCCGATCCCGCCTTCAATGGCATTGACCATTTCCAGCGGGTTCATTCCCATCAGCGCACCGACATAAAAGCTGGCCAGCAACAGCGCCAGGAACGGGTGAATCTTAAATTTTACGATGGTTAAAATGATGATGATTATGCTGGTTAATAACGTACCGACTACCCAGATTTGCGAGTCCATATTCAGCGTCCTTCCAGGATAAATTTCATCTCTATTGGAAACCAACGCCGGAGGGCTGACAAACGATCAAAATGGCCTTTCACATGAAGCAGATTTAATCAACTGGGTGATTTACGTCAAAATTCCGCTCCTCACTCTCGCTTGGCTCACATTAATTCATCTCTAAACGCCCTACAGCTCCCCCTTTCGATATACTCTTTTTTATTTCATCTGGTGGTCGCGATGTACGACGAGATAAACCCGCTCGCCCGCAACAGGCATCTGAATGGTTATCAGCTTGCCAAATTGCATACCTTTGAGGTTGCCGCCCGGCAGGGATCGTTCGTCCTCGCCGCCGAAGAACTGGCGATCACCCCCAGCGCGGTAAGCCATCGGATCAACAACCTTGAAGCCGAACTGGGCTTTAAGCTATTCCAACGCTTCCATCGCAGGATCGCGCTAACGCCTGAAGGTGAACGGGTATTCTGGGTGTTGAAGTCATCACTCAGCGATCTCAACCAGGAAATCCTGGAAATCAAAAGCCAGGAATTGTCGGGCACGCTGACCATCTACTCACGCCCTTCGATCGCACAATGCTGGCTGGTGCCGAAACTGGCCGACTTTGATCGCCAATACCCGGCCATCAGCCTGAATATTCTGACCGGCAATGAAATGGTGAATTTCCAAAGAGCAGGAATCGATCTGGCGATCTATTTTGACGATAAACCGCCAGAGCAGCTCAATTGCCAGCATTTGATGGATGAATCTATCGTCCCCGTATGCAGCCCAGAGTACGCCGAGCGCTTTGAACTGTTGGGTAACCCTGCCAATCTTCAGCGCTGCACGTTATTGCACGATCGTCAGGCATGGAGTTACGACTCGGATATTGGGGAATGGAATACCTGGGCAAAACACTTTGGGATGACATTTGCCGAAGGCCAGCGAGGGATGGGATTTGATCGTTCAGATCTGGCGGTGATCGCAGCCATGAACCATGTGGGGATCGCCATGGGACGGAAAAAGCTGGTGCGTAAACGTATTGAAAATAAAGAGCTTATCGTGCCGTTCCCAGACATGGAAATGCAATGCGCTCAGCGCTACTACATTTCCACGCTCTCGGAACGGCAATGGCCGAAGATCAATGCCTTTATTCAGTGGCTGAAAACCGTGGCCGACGCGTCCTGAAGATTAACCTCGCGTCGCCATCTGTTGCCTTGTCCAGCCCAGCATCTGAGCGGCAAGCCGATCGCTCGCCAGACCAAAGGCCGTCACCACATTATCCATCGATTTGCCATTGATAGGCTGACGCACCACAAAACTGCGGTTGGCAATCACCCGGCGATCGGCGGTTTGCACCAGGCGGGCATCAAAGCGGATCACCACCTCCCCCTGGTCACCGTTATACACCCCCTGGAATGAGGATAAATCGCCGCCCAGCTCGAGATCGGCCTGCAAATTATCGTCGTCGCTGCTCACCGAACGGAATTGGCCGTTGATGCGGAACTCCTGGATCAGGCGGTTACGCAGCAGTATTGCATTCGAATCGCTCCAGCGTGAACCGCTATACACCGTGAGCTCAGCTCCCTGCGGCTGAACGGCGATCCGCGCACCGTTAAGAAACTGGCTGGTATTCGGCTGGACGATGCGGAGCGAGCGATCAATCGCCCCCCCTGCGGCAGAAGCCGCTGGCTGAGCAGGTAGCATATACACCTGCAAGACCGGGCTTTCCGGCAAAATAGTACAGGCAGCCAGCGGCATAAAGACAACCAGTGCCAACAATCGTAAACAGTGACGGCGCAAACGGGCAGGCATAGCGTTGAATGAAATCATTGTGGTGTAAACTCCTTGGTACGTTCACGGCCCCTGAGCAAGGCGGATGGGTTTTCTTCCAGGCGGCTCATGGCACCGCGTAAAGTCATCAGCGTTCTGCGCAACTCATCCACTGCCGGGCCAAGGTCGTTGAACCCCTGCATTCCGCTACTCAGGGCTTGTTGATTTTCACCGATCAATTTATTCAACAAGGCGCTGGTCTTCTCAAGCTGAGCCATGGTGTTGGCCGCATTGCTGACCAGTTGTTTACCCTGTCCATCCAGCAGCACATTGGCATTGCGCATTAGCCGATTGGTTTGTGCCAGCGTATCGTTGCTTTGTTTGGTCACCTGTGCCAGTTGCTGCAATATGGTGCGGATGTCTTCACGTTGCCCTGCCACGGTATCGGTAATCTTCTCCAGATTATCCAGCGTATTCGTCAGGCGCTGCTGATTATCCGGTGTCAGTACCTGATTCAAGCGAACCAATACTTCGTTGATATTGGTCACCACGTCTTCGCCGTTGGTAAGCAACTGGCTCAATGGCGATGGCGTAGCAATAATCACCGGGATCTGCCCCTCTTTTGTTTCCAGCAGCGGGCTGGTCTCACTGCCGCCGCTGAGCTGAATATTAGACGTGCCGGTGATGCCGGCAATTGCCAGGCGGGCTTGGGTATCCTGGCGGATAGGCGTGGACGCCGCGACCCGAATACGCGCCCAGACTTTGCTGGGTACGTCTTTGTCCAACCGCAGTTGAACCACTTCCCCCACGCGGATACCGCTGTAATTTACCGTGCTACCTTGTGAAAGGCCGCTGACGGCCTCGTTGAACACGATGTCGTACAGCGTGAACTGGCGATCGCTGCCGGACTTGGTCAACCACAAACTGAACAGCAGCACCGCCGTGAAGATAATAAGAGTGAATAAGCCAATGAGGACATGATGAGCACGGGTTTCCATTTCTTATTGCCTCTCTGTTATGTTCATTACGGCCTGGTGTGCCGCTCGCCCGCGTGGGCCATGGAAGTAGGCCTGGATCCAGTCATCGTCGGTGGCGGCCACCACATCAAGAGAATCCACCACCAGGACTTTCTTCTGCGAAAGCACCGCTACCCGATCGCAGATTGTATAGAGCGTATCCAGATCGTGAGTCACCAGAAATACGGTCAACCCCAACGCATCACGCAAGGTACGGATCAGGCTATCAAACGCGGCGGCACCGATGGGATCCAAGCCCGCCGTGGGTTCATCCAGAAACAGGATTTCCGGATCCAAGGCCAGCGCCCTGGCCAACGCGGCACGTTTCACCATCCCGCCAGAAAGCGAGGCCGGATACTTACTGCCTGCATTGGCGGGTAAACCGGCTAACGCCAGTTTGACCTGTGCTAACTGTTCGGCATCGCTGCGTGGCAACCCCCCGTATTCTATCAGCGGCAGGGCCACGTTTTCCGTCACGGTCAGGGAACTGAATAACGCACCGCGCTGAAAAAGTACGCCAAAACGCCTTTCCAATGCAGAGCGGCGCTCGCCGGTCAGGGCCATCAAATCCTCGCCAAAAACGTGGATCTGCCCGGCCGTTGGGCGGCGCAGACCCACAATGCTCCTCAACAGCACGGATTTCCCGGTCCCCGATCCCCCCACGACTCCCAGGATCTCCCCGCGGCGTACGTCGAGATCCAGATCCTCATGCACGCATTGCGTACCAAAACAGTTACGCAGTTTGCGGATACGAATAATGGCTTCCGGGCTTGTCTGGTTCACCATCCCATCTCCATGAAGAACAGTGCAGCAACCGCATCCAGCAGGATCACCACAAAGATTGAATGCACCACGCTGGCGGTAGTGTGAGCCCCCACCGACTCGGCGCTACCGGTGACTTTAAACCCTTCAAGGCAACCGATGATGGCAATCAGAAAAGCGAATACCGGTGCCTTGCTCATCCCGACCAGGAAATGCTGAAAACCTCCGCTGCTCTGCATGATGTTTAAAAACATGGTCGGAGAGATATCCAGCGTCAGGGCACAGACCACCACACCGCCAAAAATCCCGCTGATCATGCCAATAAAGGTCAGCATCGGCAGCGCCAGCAATAATGCCAGCACGCGCGGCAAAACCAGCAGCTCTACCGGGTTCAATCCCAGCGCCTGGATCGCATCAATTTCTTCATTGGCTTTCATCAGGCCGATCTCGGCGGTGAAAGCACTGGCGGTTCGCCCCGCCATCAAAATGGCGGTCAGCAGCACCGCGAACTCACGCAGGAATGAAAACACCACCAGATGGACGGTAAAGATACTGGCACCAAAGGTGGACAACACCGTTGAGCCAAGAAAAGCGATGACGGCCCCCACCAAAAAGGTCAGCAACATGATGATAGGCACGGCGTTAAGGCCGATTTGCTGGAGGTTAGCCACCAATGACGTGATCCGCCAGCGCGACGGGCGTAACAGGCTGCCAAACAGGGCTTGCAGCGTCAGGCCGATGAAACCCAGCAAAGCCACCAGGTTTTGCCAGAAATTCACCATCGATTGACCGATATTGGCCAACAGCTCAATCGCCAAACCGGGCGGCTTTTCTTCCGGCGGCACATCGTAACCTTGTAAAGCACGGCCTACGGTTTCCAGCAGAACTCGCCGTTCCGCAGGCAATGCAGGCGCGCTCTGGTCAAGCCTGAGTAGCCGTTGCTCGCCAAGAAGATTAACCAATAACGTCGCCCCAGCGGTATCCAGCCGACCAAGGCGGCTCAGGTCGAAAACCACATCAACGGGTAAACGTGCTTGCAATTGTTTGACTGCGGGTTCCAATAGGCGATAGTGCGTCAGCACCCAATCGCCAGACGCCGAAACACGGGGCGGATGAACGGTCTCGTCCAGATTGAGCAATGCGGTGAGTTGTTGTTCTGTCATAGAGAAAACCTGTAACCCTCTGTCGGGACACCGAGTAAGGCACGGACCTAACTAACAACAAATGACGGATTTCTTATGACAAAGATACCGTTTTATTATTCATAAAGTTTATCAATATCAGCCTGATCCCGTTTTTGTTGTTCAGAAAACAGCGCAATAGCAGTTAAATCGCCGTATCCGTTCAAAACAACAATCCGCGGTCATACACTAAGCGTAGTGCCTGTAGGCTGATTTGCTATCTCACGGCAGAAGATTGATAAATTTGTCATACAGGCTCAGGGCAAAACCACCCTGGGGGGAAATGTGCAGGACCAGGTCACCCCGGCCCTGCCAGACGCGAATTACTTCACTTCGCCCATCGCTTTGAGCTTTTTGGACAAATCGCGGCGCTCTTTCGACAGATCGGCATTCTTGATGATGTAATCATCGACGCGATCTTCATAGTCGCTACGCATGTTGGCGATGATGCCCTGAATGTCTTCAATGCTCATGCCTGGCTTGATGTACTCGCTCAGGTTGTCGAGCAGCAGCACACGCTTCTGGTTGTCACGAATTTTCTTTTCGTTGTCGACGATTTCACGCTGTAGCTTGTTTTTACGGCGGAACATACGCACAAACTCCAGAACGTCCTGGAAACTCGGCTTATTTGCATTTTCCATCTTTTTACCCTTGCTTTAGTAATACACAGATTCATTTGCTTACGGCCACAATGCTACCAAGATACAGGTTTGTGGCCGTCAGACACAACAGTCATTGCCCTATCTTACCCACTTTAGCCTCTCAGCCCTATCCTGATGCACCGGCTTCATGATCTGAGCCCCTATTCGCGCCCATTGGCAGTACACACCTTGAGCAGATCGCCAAGTTCTTCCAACTGTTGCGCCAGCTCCATACTCAGCCACACATAACCGTAGATGGGAGCCTCATTGGATTGCACCGCACTGGCCTCTTGCATGAGTACCTTCAGTTCAGCGGCGATTTCGCTCAGTTCACCGGCAATCATCTGCGGATGTTGGCTTTCACCATCACGCATGATCCCCGCCAGCGACTCGATCGCGCGCTGTATCAGCAACTGTGAGCTGCGCAAGGTTTTGGCATTGAGCATAATAAAATGGGTCTCACGAGAGGCCCAGTAAGCATCTGCCAGCAGTTCCAGCGTGCACACCAAGTTCCGGCTCAACGTCTGTACGGCTTCAAAAACCGGCTTGGCAATGTGGGTTTCTTTGCTCGCAGGGGCAATCAACCCCCGCAGCTTCACCACCTGGGACAACAGATTCTTGAGCCGGGGCTCCAGCCGGGGGCGTTCAATCATGTTAGGTGAAAGATAAGCACCGTATATCTGCCCCACGCTCTGTAAGCAATCAGCCATTTGCATGCGCCACAGAATATAAGCGCGTTGCGGGTAGATGCTGGTAAACAGTAACGCCAGCAAAGAACCAAAGATCACATCGCCGCTACGCCATAGCGCGGTAGACATATCTCCGGCCCCTGCGCCACAGACTACGGCAAGCGTAATGCCGATCAGCAGTGCCATATAAGGCCGCTTGCCCAACGTCAGATAACCACAGACAAACATCACAACGCCACACCAGGCCAGCATCAGCGGTAGTGAATACAGTTCCAGATACAGCGCAACCAAGCCAGAGAACGCACCAAACACCGTACCGGCAATGCGTTCAAGTGCCCGTTGCAACACATTCCCCCAAAAGGAGATCGGCCCCATAACCACCACCAGAGTGATCAGTGGCCAAGTGCCTTCTGGCACCGACAGCAGGCGAATCAAAAGAAAGGTAAGAATAAAGGCCAACCCGATCCGCACACCGTGGACGATACGATAATTGCGGTATATCAGGTGTTCAAAAGGTGAGATTTTCCTGTCCAGACGCACGTTTGTGTCCACCACAATGCTGTCACCCTATCGATTTTAAGCTGGCCGCGCGAGCGTCGCCATTTTGCAAGACGAAGGGTATAAAGACCCTATTTTAATGGAGGAAACCGCCAAGCGTAAAACATCTATTGTTGAAGGATGTGTCTCGCTTACTGGTGAACTTATTCGTTGCTAAAGATTTTAGCGCCAAAGGATTTACCTTTTTGCTAAAGAGTGAGACCATTCACCCATGGAAACCAAAGAAATTAGGCGCAATAATCTGCGCGATCTGATGACACATTATGCCCGGCAAGGGACTAACCAGAATGAATTCGCCGCGCTGGTGGATTCTTCTGCGCCAACGCTGAGCCAAATCATCGGCGAAAAATCCTCACGCAACCTGGGCGATAACCTGGCCAGACGCATTGAGGCCAAGCTGGGCCTGCCCAAAGGCTGGTTTGACGTATTCCACGAGAAGGCGCTGGCACAACCTTTTGCCAACGTGGCCCCCGAATCGGATTTCCAACCTGCACGGCTCAAACCTGTGGTGTGGGAAGATACCGAGCAGGACAAGGAAGAGTTTGTGGAGATCCCTTTGCTGGACATCGACTTTTCCGCGGGCGATGGCTGCTATGAAATCGTTGACCGTGAAGAGTTTTCACTGATCTTCCGCCGCTACTATCTGCACAAAATGGGGGTACCGGTAAACGCAGCGCGGATTATCCGTATTTCCGGCTCCAGTATGGAACCTCGACTGCAAGACGGCGACGTGGTGGGAATCAACACCGCCGATACCCGCATCCGTGAAGGAAAAACCTACGCAATCCGCCACGGCAATCTGTTACGGGTGAAGATCCTGATTGAACAACCTGACGGCGGGGTAGTCATCCGTTCGCTGAATCGCGAAGAGTATCAGGATGAGCAACTGAGCTACCCACAGCGCAAAGAACAATTGGTAATACTTGGCCGCGTGTTCTGGTCATCCTCATCCTGGTAAAAACAAGGGCATCCCTTACGGATGCCCTACTGTCTATTTAAAATCCACCACCATTTGTTGCGGTATGGAAAGCCCACGCGTCGATTGTACACAGCGCGCGATATAGTCGGTAAATCGCGGTGGTTTCGGCATGCCGAGTTTCAGGATCTTCTCATTACTGAAGCGCACGTTCAGCATAGCGAATGAACCGTACAGACGCATGGCTTTAAGCATCAGACGCTCATTGCAAGGCCCAAAGATATCTTTCAACTGTCTGCGCATTTGCAACAAGGCTTCGTAACTGACCTGCGCATAGTGGTCCCCCACCGGCGGCTCTTCCAATGCGGCAGCGATGGCATAATCGATATCTGCAAAGCTGACGCTGCTCTCAACACCTGCCGAGATATGATAAACATCGTTATCCAGATTATTGCTGCTGAGCAACATCACCAATGCGTCAGCACAGTAATCCACTGGGATCACATCGATATTGTCCTGCAATGAACACATAAACTTACGCAGCATCAGTGCCATGCTGAATACCCAGAAAATACTGCTGGACGGTTTACACCCCAGGCGCGTATGACCTACTACGATCGATGGCCGGGCGATCACCAAAGGCAGTTGCGGGCACGTTTGCCGCATAAGTTGTTCGATCGTCGATTTGGAACGGGTATATTCCACCAGATGTTCGGCCGTCTCCTCAAATTCTGCACTTTCGGCCACTAACGACCCCGCTTCCGGGGCGCAGGACATGGCAGTCCCCACATGCAGGAAGCGTTTTAATCCAACCACTTGCGACATTCGTTGTGCAAAGGCCAGAGTACCTTCAACGTTGACCTTCCAAATAAGCGGGTTATTGCCGAATGAAGCAACGGCCGCGCAATTAACCACATGAGTTACATTGTTAATGCGTGAATCCGATAAAAAATAATCCGGCTCACTGAGATCACCCAGTAAAATATTATCTACTGAAAGTTTATCCAGAATTTTTTTATCGACATTGAACTTTTCCATATTATCACGAATACGGGTTAAGCCCAGTTGTTGAGTCTCTGCTCGCACGAGCAGAAGATAATTAATATTTTGATTATCAATCAATAATTTTTCTAGCACCGCACCACCGAGGAAACCGGTAGCACCAGTCAGCAGCAACGTTTTCATATTGGACACCCACATTGGCATTGAATCAGATGGATTGTATGCCTGCATTTATAAACCAAATTTAAATAGAAACTAAGTGCTCACTAAATTGCGCTTCTTAATATTATCTTAAGGAATGTTCTGAAACACTCACGGGAGATTAGTAACAAATGAAAGCCGTAATACCACTCGTTTTATTCCTGCCGTTTAAATAATATTGATGTTGAACCTGATTTAATTCAGCAGGTATACAAACCTCTCATTTATTGGAGCCTCTATGCGCTACAACCAAAAAGTCTGGCTGGGGGTATTGGTCTTTTGCACCCTGTTTTGGTTGGCCGTGGCCAGCGGCATCTACTCACTGAGTAAAAAGACCGAAAAACATCTGCAGGAACACACGGTTAAAAAGGACATCACCTCCCCTAAACAGGCATTTTGACTTCCCCGCCTTGAATGGGGTAGCGACAAAACTGCCCGGCGCGCCTACGATGCGACATTCAGGCAGGGAGAACCGTATGTCGCCAAAATAGATGGCTTGAAAGAATAAGAACGCCAAAATATCCAAACGGGTTTGCTTGCGCCAAGCGTCATTGATTACGAACACGATGACTATGCCTCTGGGCAGGAAAGCGCAGAGATACGCGTTCTTCTGCATTTAGGCAGCGACTTTCCTCCCTCTGAATGACTCCCCTCATGGCTAACCCGCTGCATTTCACCGTTTAAGCTTGGCATCGTTCATTGCGCCGTTACAATAGGGCCTATTCCCTACGCCAATGAAGAGATGCGATTTTGAGCAGCAAGGCACCGGCTACATTTTACATACACGACTACGAAACCTTCGGTAAAAGCCCGTCGATGGATCGTCCGGCACAGTTTGCCGGTGTGCGCACCGACATGGATTTCAACATCATTGAAGAACCGCTGGTTTTTTACTGCGCCCCGGCTGATGACTATCTGCCTGACCCGGAAGCGGTGATGATCACCGGTATCACGCCCCAGCATGCGTTAGCCAAAGGCGTGAACGAGGCCGAATTTGCGCGCCAGATCCACCAGGCGTTCAGCGTACCCGGTACCTGTATTCTGGGTTACAACAATATCCGTTTTGACGATGAAGTCAGCCGCAACATTTTTTACCGCAGTTTCTACGATCCTTATGCCTACAGTTGGCAGAACGGCAACTCTCGCTGGGATTTACTGGATGTGATGCGCGCCTGCTACGCCTTGCGCCCGGAAGGCATCATCTGGCCGGAAAATGAAGAGGGTTTCCCCAGTTTTCGTCTGGAGCATCTGACCCGCGCCAACGGTGTGGAACACGAGCACGCCCATGATGCGATGTCCGATGTGTACGCCACCATTGCCATGGCCAAGCTGGTCAAACAGGCGCAGCCAAGGCTGTTTGACTTTCTGTTGCAACATCGCAATAAACACAAGCTGAATACGTTGATCGATATCGCGGAGATGACGCCACTGGTACATGTTTCCGGCATGTTCGGTGCCGCGCGCGGTAATACCAGTTGGGTTTCTCCATTGGCCTGGCATCCGGATAACAAAAACGCGGTGATTATGTGCGATCTGGCGGGGGACATGACTCCGCTGCTGGAACTGAGTGCCGACGAACTACGCGAACGCCTCTATACACGCCGCGATCGGTTAACGGCAGACCAGTCTCCGGTGCCGATCAAACTGGTACATATCAATAAATGTCCGGTTTTGGCTCCGGCCAAAACGCTGCTCCCCGAGAACGCAGACCGCTTGGGCATCGACCGTCAAGCCTGCCTGGATAACCTGAAGATCCTGCGCCAGCACCCCGAAATACGCGAAAAAGTGGTGGCATTGTTTGCCGAAGCGGAACCTTTCACTCCGGTCGACGACGTGGATGCCCGGCTTTATGATGGCTTCTTCAGCGATGCCGACAAGGCCGCCATGAAGATTATCCAGCAAACCAAACCGCAGAATCTGCCCGCGCTGGATTTGACCTTTGGTGACGGCAGGATGAAAGAATTATTGTTCCGCTACCGTGCGCGCAACTACCCCAATACGCTGGATGATGCCGAACAGCGCCGTTGGTTGCAGCATCGCCAGGAAATGCTGAATGCTGAGCGGGTACAAAACTACCTGCTGCAATTAGAAGCACTGTATAACCTGCACGAAGGGGATCAAGAGAAAACGGCCCTGCTGAAAGCCCTGTTTGATTACGGCAAACAGTTGGTGGGGTAAAAGCAGAAATAGCGGATTACTCTCCACAAACAAAAAGGGTTTCAGCATGCTGAAACCCTTTTTCGTTAGCGAGGCAGACGCCAGCGTTAAGCGACGTCTTCGCTGGCCTGTGGCACCGGCAGACGGAAGCTGCGGGTCACGAACGCCAGGTAGATCAGACCAATGGCCGCCCAAACCAGCCCCAGCGTCATAGAGCTGGTTTCCAGGTTGATCCACAGCGCACCAACGGTCAACGCGCCCATCACCGGCAGGATCAGGTAGTTGACGGTATCCTTCACGGTGCGATTCATCTTGTCACGAATATAGAATTGCGAAATCACCGACAGGTTAACAAAGGTGAACGCAATCAATGCGCCAAAGTTGATCAACGCGGTGGCCGTCACCAGGTCAAAGGATACGGCAGACAACGCAATCACGCCAACCAGCAGCACGTTCAGCGCAGGGGTACGCCATTTCGGATGAACATAACCGAAGAAACGCTCTGGGAATACACCATCACGCCCCATAACGTACATCAGACGAGAAACCCCCGCATGTGACGCCATACCGGAAGCCAGTACGGTAACGCACGAGAACACCAGAATCACCGACTGGAAGAATTTACCTGCCACATACAGCATGATTTCCGGCTGTGACGCATCAGGATCCTTGAAGCGCGAAATATCCGGGAAGTACAGCTGCACGAAGTAAGACACCACGATAAAGATAATGCCGCCGATCAAGGCCGTCAGGAAGATGGCTTTCGGGATCACATTTTCTGCATCTTTGGTTTCTTCAGACAACGAGCTGATACCGTCAAAACCCAGGAATGAGAAGCACAGAATGGTCGCACCGGTAATCATCGGTACAACGTGAGCATTATCGGACCAGAATGGACGGCTGCTTACCAGCGTGCCGGCACCTTCACCGTGGGAAATCCCGTTAACTACCAGGCCAAGGAACACAATCATGATCGCCACCTGCACGACCACAATAATGGAGTTCAGGTTTGCCACCAGCTTGATGCCACGCAGGTTGAAAAAGGTCATTAACCCTACCAATGCGGCAACGAAGATCCACGAAGGTACGCCAGGGAAAATGGCTTCCAGATAAATTTTTGCCAACAGAATGTTGATCATCGGCATGAACAGGTAGTCCAGCAGTGACGACCAACCCACCATAAAGCCGACATGCGGGCTGATGGCTTTCTGGGCATAGGTATAGGCTGAACCGGCGGAAGGGAATTTCCGGACCAGTTTGCCGTAGCTCAGGGCGGTGAACAGGATCGCCAGCAGAGCGAACGCATACGCCGTCGCGACGTGACCATCGGTCAAGCCGGATACGATGCCGAAGGTGTCAAAGATGGTCATTGGCTGCAAATAGGCCAGACCCATCATGACAACAGGGATTAAAGTCAGTGTTTTACGCAGCTGGACGCGTTGGCCGGCTGGTGCGGCAGTGATGATGTTATCGGACATCGCGCAGCCCCCCCTTACCTTCAGCCTTGCGGATAATAGACACGCCAAGACTCAAGGTTGCGGGGAAACTTCGCAACGTGCGACTTAATTCTAAAAGGGGGATGAGGGAAGCTGGATAACGAGACGAAATCGCCTTGGTTGCTCCATAATCGCTGCGACCGCAGCGGAAACCGGCGGGCACCGGTGCTAAAGTGAAAAATTGCCCCATCTTTCTTATCCTCATGAGTCACGACCATAGAGTTTTGGTTGATCGCGACGAACCTATTTATCTATCCGGCTCGATGTCCGGCCTCGCTTGGTGTATGAAACGCACATTGGTAAAACGTAATGCAAAAAAAATAACCGACGCGTTAAAACGTCGGCTATCTGCATTTCGCGTATTTTGCACCATTTGGGTTAGGAAAGACAAGATCCTGAAACCTTCTTAAACAAATTCTTTTTGGCTTTGGCTGAGGAAATGGCCTCGTCAACTGAATTAATCGCCTTTCTTACCGATGTACGACTCAAACTGCGCTGTACACGGCCCTATCGGCTCAGGCATTTTTCAGCATCCAGTCAATCTCGGTTTCCGTCACCAAACGCTCGAACTGCATCAGTTCATCCCTCTTGCAGGCATGATAAACGTGCGAGAAACGTTCACCAAGATACTGGGTCAATTCATGCTGGTGCTCAAACTCGTACAAAGCATCGCTCTGGCGGATCGGGAATGGTAGCCCTTCCTGCTCCAGACCATTGCCGGTTACCGGCTCGGGCAGTGGTAGCTCAGTATCCAGGCCATACAGCATGCCCGCCAGAATCGCCGCCACCACCAGATAAGGGTTAGCATCGGCCCCGGCAACGCGATATTCCACACGGTGGTTCTCCGTATCCCCACAGGGAATACGTAACGCCACGGTACGATTGTTATGCCCCCATGAAGCCTGAGTTGGCACATACATCCCCGGCTGGAAACGCCGGAACGCGTTGATATTGGGGGCCATCAGCGCCATGGAGGCTGGCATCAGGGTAATCATCCCGGCCAAGGCGCGCTTGAGCAACGTTGAATCTTCACCATCTGCTTCGGCAAACAGGTTGTTGCCCGTACCATCTACCATGCTGATATGCACATGCATCCCGCTACCGGCATAATCCTCATAGGGTTTAGCCATAAAGGTGGCATGCATACGATGCTGTTCTGCCACCTGGCGCACCAGACGCTTTAATGCCAAGGCATGATCGCAGGCTTGCAGCACGTTGTCGCTATGGTTCAGGTTGATTTCAAACTGACCGGGAGAGGCTTCCGCCACTGCGCCATCCGCCGGTAGCCCCTGTAACTGTGCCAGAGCATCAATATCGTTTAACACTCCGGCAAAATGGTTCAGGTTATCCAGAGAATAGACCTGGCTTTGTACGTTGCGCTCTTGTGTCCCCGGTGCGCAAGGGGGTTGTAAATACCCTTCCGCGTCTCGCTGTCGATCGATGAGATAAAACTCCAACTCTACCGCTACCACCGGGAATAACCCGCGCTGGCGTAATGTCTGCCATATTCGGTTCAAGACATTACGAGGTTCAACGTCAAAGGGAGTACCATCTTCATCCAACATCGTCAGCAACACCTGAGCGACGTGTTGTGGATCCGCTGCCGAAGGTGTCAGAGTGCCTGCGACCGGCAGGCAAACCCGATCCGGTTCCCCCAGTTCCTGGCCCAGACCGGCTTCCTCTACCACATTACCAAGAATATCCATGGCAAATACCGAGGCAGGGAAATAGCAGCCTTTTTCTATTTTTTTCAACCCGGAGACGGGAATGCGTTTACCGCGAAAGGAACCATTAAGATCGGTGAGAAGGATATCGACATACTGCGTGGCGGGATGGCGTTCCAAATAGTGAGTCACCTCTTGTTGGAACGCGCTACTTCGCCTTTCTTCATGATGCTGTGCAAAATCTTCAATTGCTGCGCTGTTGGTTTGCATACGTCACCTGCCGTTGTGCTCTTGGGAATGCCTTCGCATTCACTTGCTGATCGACTTAACACATGGTTTGATTTCTCTGCAGACTGCGCCGGAAGCTGGCGCTCAAAATAACACCCACACAATGAAACATAGTATTAACACAAATGCTTTTCAAATATTACAAAGCCGTTTAATTATTCGCCACGGGCTGCTAAATTGATAAAATATTGACCGAAAAGGCGTTGTTTGCGCTTTTCCCGTACAGAATTTCGTCCGCCAAAATGGGGGGGAACATGGGCAATATATTTTCCAATCGGTGCCCGACTGCCGATATCATGGGGTTTCGATATCACTCAGACAGGTTCCCGACGCCGGGATTATTCCCAACCTGTCGCGCCTACCAGAAGGAACTACCGCTATGAGCGAAGTCAGCTTGGCACCAGGCAAGCGCCTGTCGCAGATCCGCCAGCAGTTGGGTTTGTCGCAGCGCAGGGTCGCCGAACTGTCCGGATTAACCCACAGCGCCATCAGCACGATTGAGCAGGACAAAGTCAGCCCTGCCATCAGTACGCTGCAGAAACTGTTGAAGGTCTATGGGTTATCGCTGTCTGAATTTTTTGCTGAACCCGAACGGCCAGATGAACCCAAAGTGGTCATTGAGCCAGAAGATCTGATCGAGATTGGCAGCCAGGGCGTCTCAATGAAACTGGTGCACAACGGCAGCCCTACTCGCAATCTGGCGATGATGCTGGAAACCTATCAACCCGGCACCACCACCGGTGAGAAGATCAAGCATCAGGGCGAGGAGATCGGCACCCTGCTTGAGGGGGAGATCATGCTGACGGTCAACGGCCAGAGCTATCAGTTAACCGCAGGGCAAAGCTATGCGATTAACACGGGTATGCCGCACAGTTTCAGTAATACCTCCACACGGGTATGCCGAATCATCAGCGCGCATACCCCAACAACCTTCTGACGCAAACTGCCGGAGGAGTGATGATGGAACATGTTGCCAGCTATTATGCCGCCAGCGCGAATCCACACGCTCCTTATCCTCAGTTAAATGGAGCAATCCGCTGCGACGTCTGTATTGTTGGCGGCGGTTTTAGCGGTCTTTCTTCCGCCCTGCATCTGGTCGAGGCCGGTTATGACGTGGTGTTGCTCGAAGCCGCGCGTATCGGCTGGGGTGCCAGCGGTCGCAATGGTGGCCAAGTGCTCAACGCCTATAGCCGTGATATTGATGTGATCGAGGCACGTTACGGCCACGCTACCGCCGCCATGCTCGGCAGCATGATGTTCGAAGGTGCCGAGATCATTCGTCAACGTATCGATCAATACGCTATTGCCTGTGACTACCGTCCCGGTGCAATAGCCGCCGCACTCACCACAAAACAATACAATAGACTGCGAGAAAGAGAGCAACGTTGGCATCATTATGGCCATAATCAGTTGGAATTGCTGGACGGAGAAGCGATCCGGCAGGCGATTGCCAGTGAGCGTTATGTCGGTGGATTGCGGGATCCTGATGGGGGTCACCTTCACCCATTAAATCTGGCTCTGGGCGAAGCGGAGGCGGTACGCCGCCACGGAGGAAGGCTGTTTGAACAGTCTACGGCAACGCATATCGACTATGGTCAGCCTGCAACGGTACACACCGCTCACGGCAGTGTCAGTGCCGACTTTGTGATCGTGGCAGGTAATGCCTATCTTGGAGACGGATTCGAGCCCCGCCTCAGCCGCCTGAGCATGCCCTGCGGCTCACAGATTGTGGCGACCGAACCGTTATCACTGGATATGGCGCTTTCACTTCTGCCCGATACCCCGTGCGTTGAAGACTGTAACTACCTGCTGGATTACTTCCGTCTGACAGCAGATAACCGCTTGCTTTACGGCGGAGGCGTTATCTACGGAGCACAAGACCCAGCGGATATCGAAGCCCGGATCCGCCCCTTGATGTTAAAAACTTTTCCACAGTTGAAAAAGGTGCGTATCGATTACCGCTGGAGCGGTAATTTCCTGTTAACGCTGTCACGTATGCCGCAGTTCGGCAGGCTGGAAAATAACGTTTACTACCTGCAAGGCGACAGCGGACACGGCGTGACCCTGACGCATCTGGCGGGCAAACTGATCGCCGAAGTGCTGCGCGGTGACGCCGAGCGTTTTGATGCCTTCGCCAAACTCCCCCATTCGCCGTTCTTTGGCGGACGCCATTTGCAAGTTCCCTTCACCGCATTAGGGGCCGCTTACTTCGCGCTGCGCGATCGTTTAGGGTTCTAGGCCTTTTTTTCTGCAACATCTTTTTTATCTTAGTTATGCCATTTTGCATGTTGCAAAAATGGGGGATCGTGTTAAAAAAGAGTTTCTTTAGCCATCTAAACATCCAAATGAACTTCGCATTGCCGCCCTTCTCTCGCAATGTGAAAGACGATGGGTTTCAACGCCTGTAGCCAGAGTATGCCAAACCAAACGCCGTCACGCCTTGAGATGCGTAATATCTCTATTAGCTTTGCCGGATCCCACGCGTTGCAAAATGTCGATTTTACGCTGCAAGGAGGTTCGGCACATGCGTTGATCGGTGCCAATGGTGCCGGAAAATCGACGCTGATGGGGATCCTCTCCGGTGCCCATAACCATTATCGCGGCGATATCTTTATCGACGGGAAGCAGGTCGATATCCGCTCCCCGCGACAGGCGCGCCAACACGGTATTCATGTCGTTCAGCAAGAGGTCGATGTGGCGCTGATCCCTACGCTGTCGGTTGCGGAAAACATCATGCTGGAGGAACTGAATGCACCGGGGCATTGGCTGAACTGGCGGCAACTGCATCGTCAGGCCGCCACGCTGTTACAGCAGCTTGGCCTTACGATCAACCCGCGCCAGCGCCTGGAAAACTGTACGTTGGCAGAAAAACAACAGGTACTGCTGGCAAGAGCCTTATCGCACCGTTGCCGTTTTCTGGTGTTGGACGAACCCACCGCCCCGCTCGACAGCGCGGAAAGTGAGCGCCTGTTCCGCATCGTACATCGCCTGCGTGCCGAAGGCATGGGCATCGTGTTTATTTCGCATCGTATCCATGAATTGAAAAGCGTCTGCGACCAGTTGACGGTGCTGCGTGATGGCCGACACGCCGGTGAAGGCCACATGCAAGGGCTGAGTAGCGAGCAGATCGTAGAGAAAATGCTCGGGCATGCATTGGACGATATTTTCCCCGCGCAACGCCCACCCCATGGCTCCCGCCCGTTGCTGCGGGTTCAGGGATTACAGGATCGCCACAAGCTGCGTGATATTTCCTTAACCTTGCACCAGGGCGAGATCCTCGGCATCGCCGGATTGGCAGGCGCAGGCAAGACCGAGCTCTGCAAAGCGCTGTTTGGCGCCACCCCTTGCAAATTGGCGCAAGGTGAACTGAAAGGTCAGCCTTGGGCACCACATTCGCCTTATCTTTCTGTCGAATCAGGCTTGGCATTGGTACCGGAAGAGCGGCGCAAAGAAGGCATTTTTATCAATGAAGCCATTCCCATGAACCTGAGCGTCAGCGCCGATGACAGCTTCTCTCGCTGGAGTCTGTTCAGCCACCGTCAGGCGCTAGGCTGGGCATTTGAGGTCATACAACGCTTAGGGGTTCGGGCCGCGGGCCCGCAACAGAAGCTGGCGCGCCTTTCCGGGGGCAACCAGCAAAAAGTGGCGATCGGCAAATGGTTGCGTGGCGATGCCGATGTTTTGATCTTCGATGAACCAACCAAAGGTGTTGATATCAAGGCAAAGCAGGATCTGTTCCGGCTTATCGACGGTCTGGCACGTGAAGGTAAAGGCATTATCTACGCCTCGGGGGAATTTGCCGAGCTGGTTGGTCTGTGCGATCGCATCTGCGTACTGTGGGATGGCCGCCTGGTGGCTGAATTGAATGCCGCCGACATTGATGAAGAAACCCTATTATGGTACTCCACCGGAGGAACACCTGCGTGAGTAAAGAATTATCCCTGAAAAGCGGTCTGCCGTGGCACCATCAGCTGTTTGAGTTTTTGTATAAATGGGGAATGTTGCTCACGGTTGTGGCCTTGATCGTACTGTTTGGGCTAGCCTCCGATAATTTTCTCGATCCCAATAATATCATCAACATTCTGCGTTCGATCGCCATCGTGACGGTGATCGCCATTGGCGTATCAATCTCGCTTACGGTCGGCGGGTTTGACCTGTCGGTGGGATCTACCGCGTCGCTGGCCAACGCGTTGGTGATTTCACTGTTTGCCTGGTATGGTTTTGGCACTACCGGCGCCATTGTGCTGACGCTATTGCTGTGTACGCTGGTCGGTCTGTTCAACGCCTTTTTGATCGTTGTGCTGAAGATCCCCGATATGCTGGCAACGCTGGCAAGCCTGTTCGTTATCCAGGGTGTCGCCATGACCTACAGCTATGGCGGTTCCATTACGCAGAATATGGTGATGCCAAACGGTGATGTGGCCGAAGGAGTGATCCCTGACGTGTTCGCCACGCTGGGACAGGTGCCGGTGATCGTGCTAATTATGCTTGCGGTGACGCTGGTGATGCAGCTTTTCCTGTCACTGACCAAGCATGGACGCCGTATGTATGCCCTTGGCGGAAACCCGGAAGCCGCCCGCCTTTCCGGCATCCGCACGGTACGTTACAGGGTTACCGCCTACGTACTTTCTTCAATGCTGGCAGGCCTTGGCGGCATTTTACTGGCGTCACGTATTGGCTCTTCCCAGGTGAATGCCGGTGGCGGTTACCTGATGGATGCCGTGGCGGCAGCCTACATTGGCTTTTCCCTGGCTGGCTCAGGAAAGCCGAACGCGCTCGGCACATTGGTTGGAGCCGTCATCCTGGGGGTGTTGCAAAACGGTCTGGTCATGCTCTCGGTTCCCTACTATGCCATGGATATTATCAAAGGCTTGGTGCTGGCCATGGCGTTAGCAATCACCTACATCCAGAAACGCTGACTTCTTCGGCGCACCAAACGCGGCTGCGCCGATCTATTTCCCCTCTTTCTTTGTGGTTTCAATCAATTACTGATCAAATATACAAATGATACGAATTATCATTTGCATTTACATTCTTATCGATTTCCTTACAATAGCCTGACGCTTTACCCACGGGAACGGAAGCCCATTGGGGTAAAGGGGTAACTTTATTCTTTTAAATCAAACCATTGACAGGAAGACCTGTTAACTTCGGGCCAGGAATATTTATCTCATGGAAAAGCCAAGCTATAACACCTTGACTGCACTTATCCTCGCATCACTAGCCAGCAGTAATACGCTGGCAGCCACACCGGACACCATGGTGGTTACCGCCTCGGGTTTCCAGCAAAGAATTCAAGACTCACCGGCATCAATCTCCGTGATCCCACGCCAGCAGCTGGAAACCAGAGCTTATCGTGACGTTACCGATGCCCTGAAAGACGTGCCGGGCGTTGTCGTTACCGGCGGTGCCAGCAGTAGCGATATCAGCATCCGTGGCATGTCCTCCAAATACACGTTGATTCTGGTAGACGGCAAGCGCGTTGATACCCGTGGCACCCGCCCTAACAGCGATAACGCCGGTATTGAGCAAGGCTGGTTACCCCCATTACAGGCCATCGATCGTATTGAGGTGGTTCGCGGGCCCATGTCTTCCCTCTACGGTTCCGACGCCATGGGCGGAGTTATCAACATCATCACGCGGAAAACCTCCACCACACAAGGCTGGACGGGCTCGCTGCAGGGGGATACCACCTTCCAGGAGCGCAGTGACTCTGGCGATATTTTCCAGACCAATGCCTACGCTTCTGGCCCGCTGATTGAAGGCTTACTCGGTCTACGCGTAAACGGCCTGCTGTCACGCCGTGCGGAAGACCACATCGTGAATGGCTTTAACGAGCAGCGCATGCGCAGCGGTACTGCGGTATTCAGCCTGACACCGGATGAAAAGAACGACTTTGATTTTGAAATCGGCCGCTCATTGCAGGACCGCAACAGTACGCCGGGGAAATCCGTTGCGCTTGAACGGTGCAGTAAGGGCAAGTGCAGACCGAACACCGCCAGCGAAAATCTCTATACCCGCACCAACTACTCTGTGACGCATAATGGCTATTATGACTTCGGCAATAGCACCAGTTACATTCAGCGGGAAGAAACCAACAACCCTGGGCGTGATATGAAGATGTACAACACCATCTTCAATACCCAGACGCAATTTGACCTCGGCGCGCACATGCTTAACCTTGGCGGCCAATACCGTTACGAAAAACTCAGCGACGGTGGTAACCAGCTAAAAGCCGCCGATGGCCTGAGCCAGTTAACCCGCTGGAGCTGGGCACTGTTTGCCGAAGACGAATGGGCACTGACCAATGATTTCAGCCTGACCACCGGGCTGCGTATGGATCAGGATCAGAACTACGGCAACCATTGGACGCCAAGAATGTACGGCGTGTGGCATTTGACGGAGCAATGGACGGTAAAAGGTGGGGTATCGGCCGGTTACCGTTCGCCAGACCTGCGCCAGTCCTCCGCTAACTGGGGCCAGATCACCGGTGGCGGTGTGAGCAACGGTATCATCGTGGGCAACCCGGATCTGAAACCAGAAAAAAGCCTGAGCCAGGAAATCGGCCTGTTATGGGATAACCAACAGGGGCTGAACGCGGGGGTCACCCTGTTCAATACCGATTTCAAAGACAAGATCACCGAGGTACGCCGCTGTAACGACGCGAACGATCCGCTCTGCACCATCGGCAACGAGCACTATGATTTTGTCAGCGATCGCGTCAATGTGGATAAAGCCAATATGCGCGGCATTGAAGCTACCGCAGGTTGGCAGATTACCGAAGACTGGAAACTGAGCACCAACTACACCTTTACCGAATCTGAACAGAAAAGCGGTGAATTCCAAGGCAAAGCGCTTAACCAGATGCCGAAGCACATGATCAATACCGTTCTGGACTGGCAGGCAACGCAAGATGTCAGCCTGTGGTCACGCGTCAACTTCCGCAGCAAGACTTCAGAATATCTGAGCCGCACCTCAATGGCCGTCAGCACGCCGTCTTATACCTTTGTTGACGCCGGCCTGAGCTACCAGGCAAATAAAAACCTGCAGGTCAGCGGTGGCGTTTACAACATTCTGGATAAAACCGTGGATTACGCGCACTACAACACCACGCTGGATGGCCGTCGTTATACCCTTGGCTTGACGTACAACTTCTGATTGGCGCTAAGCTGCCATCAACAAGGGTCGCCATTGTGCGGCCCTTTTTATCGTCAAAACGCTGGATTCAGGCGGAAAGAATACGAAGGGAAGACGACGAGAAAAGGTTTTAGAGAGCAATAACGCGGCGGTGACCCGCCGCGTCTGGGGTTATTCACTTACTTATTCGCATTCCACTTCGGAAATTCCATTTCGCTGTACTTCACGATACGGGTGCCGCGCGTCAGCTTATAGCCAAACCAGATGATCAGGAATAACGGAATACCGATGTAGGTTGCCGTTACGCCATACCAGTCAATCTTATCTTCCAGGAAGGCCTGATAGTTCTGCCCCAGGGTGATGATCAGACACAGCACGAAAGCAAAGATTGGCCCTAGCGGGAAGAAACCGGAACGGTAAGGCAGATCGTTAAGGTCAAGCCCTTGCTTCATATAGCCACGACGGAAGCGGTAGTGGCTGATGGCAATCCCCAACCAGGCGATAAAGCCGGTCATGCCCGAGGTATTCAGCAGCCACAGATACACCGACTGATTACCAAACATGGAGCTGAGGAAGCACAATGCCGCAACCACGGTGGTGGCATACAGGGCATTACGCGGTACACCGCCTTTCGACAGTTTGGCGAAAATGCGTGGCGCCTTGCCCTCTGAAGCCAGCGTGAACAACATACGGGTGGAGGCGTACATCCCGGAGTTACCGGCAGAGAGTACCGCCGTCAGGATCACCGCATTCATCACTGCCGCCGCAGACAATAAGCCCGCGTGCTCAAAGACCAACGTGAACGGGCTAACGCTGATGTCTTTCACATCATTACGCAGCAGGTTCGGATCGGTATAAGGGATGATCAGGCTGATAATCAGAATAGCGAAGATGTAGAACAGCAGAATACGCCAGAATACCTGACGCACCGCACGCGGGATGTTCTTGCCGGGATCTTCAGATTCACCGGCGGCAATACCGATCAGTTCCGTCCCCTGGAAGGAGAAACCGACGATCATCGCCACCCCAATCATGGCCGAGAAACCACCGGCAAACGGCGCATCACCAATCGTCCAGTTTTCCCAGCCCGCATGCTCACCGCCCTTCAGGATACCGAAGATCATCAGTACGCCGAGGCCGATAAAGATAATGACCGTACTCACTTTGATCAGCGAGAACCAGTATTCGGCTTCACCAAAGCCTTTTACCGAGATGTAGTTCAACATGAACATCAGGCCAAGGAACAGAGCGCTCCAGATCCAGCCTGGGGTATCTGGGAACCAATAGTTCATCACCAGTTGTGATGCCACCAAATCCACGGCAATGGTGACCGCCCAGTTGTACCAGTAGTTCCATCCCAGTGCGAAACCAAAACCTTCCTCGACATACTTGGCACCATAGGTCGAGAACGAACCGGAAACCGGCATAAACGCCGCCAGTTCCCCCAGGCTGGTCATCAGGAAATAGACCATCAAACCGATCAAGGCATAGGAAAGTAGCGCACCGCCAGGGCCAGCCTGAGACACCGTTGCGCCAGAAGCCACAAACAGGCCAGTACCGATGGAACCGCCGATGGCAATCATGGTTAAATGCCGCGCTTTCAGCTCGCGGCGTAATCCGGGTGCTTGCTGCCCCGCTGTTTTTATATCCTGCTGAGCCATTCTTACCCTATCTGCTCGTCAAAAATGAGGGCCGGATTGTAACAAATACCCGCCAGCGAACTAGTAACATTGCAGTGATATAAGATAGCTTCATAATCCAGCGGATATTATTAGCAGCAGACCTAATACCTCATTTCCTGCCGATCTTGTGATCCAGATCGGATGTAGGATCAACGCAATAGCTCAGGAAACGTTGCAGCGCATTGGAGATATGCTTTTGCCGATGATGAATCAGATACAGAGTCCGCATCAGGGGCGGCAAGGGAACTTTCAGTTCAACCAAAACGCCGCTGCTCAGTTGTTCCTCAACCACTCGGCGCGAAAGACAGCTGATACCGATGCCGTAACGCACCGCATGTTTGATCGCCTCTGAGTTCCCCAACTCCATCACCAGTTGGAAATTAGGCAAATGAGCCAGCAACAGGTGATCCAGCACTTCTCGCGTACCGGATCCCCGTTCACGCAGGATCCACGGCGCGCTGGCCAATGCTGCCATGGTCAGCGGTTGCTGTACCAACGGATTATCCGGTGCGGCAAATACCACCAGTTCATCTTCCAGCCACGGTTGCGTCACCAGTTCCGGCATGTGGCATGGCCCTTCTATCAGACCAAGATCAACGCGGAAATCAGCCACTGCACCAATCACCTCCTGACTGTTGCCCACGTTCAACTCCAGTGGAGCCGCAGGCAAGTCTTTGCGATAACGGGCAATCATCTCCGGCAACATGTAATTGCCGATGGTGCTGCTGGCCGCGATGCGCAGCGCGCCGCTGTCGTGTAGGAACAACTGTTCAATTTCCCCGGCCTGTTCCAACAGGGCCAAGGCTTTGGGATACAACAATCGGCCATGTTCATTAATCACCAACCGTTTACCCACCCGATCAAACAACAACACCTTCAACTGCCCTTCCAAATCGGCCAGCGCTGCGCTGACAGCGGATTGTGACAGGGCTAACACCACCGAGGCCTGGGTGGTTGAACCGCTTTTCAGCACTTCGGTAAAAACTTCCAGTTGGCGCAGAGTGATATGCATAGCAGCCTCAATATAAAATTAGTAGCCAGACAGACGTTAACCTGGGTTATACGTCTAATAGAGTAATTAAAACCAAATGATGTCTTTTAAGGTTATCACGTTTACCGCGTTCGGCCTGAAAACCGGAAGGTCTCAAGGGATCTAAACCACTTATTACGATAGGTTATAAATATATAATCAATTTCATTTTTAGGTCACGAACTTTTATCCTTGCCCTCAGAAATTGAGAAGAGGATTGATACATGGCGAGTGATACCACACACACCTATCCTGAACAGCGGTTTCCCCTGTTTGGATTACCGCGGCTGATACCGGGTTTACTGCTGACTGGCGCATTAACTGCGCTGGCGATCTGGGCAGGTAATATCCCCTGGATTGCCGGTTTGGGGCTCGGTGCCCTGACGCTGGCGATCCTGTTTGGTATCGTGGTGGGTAACACCCTCTACCCCTGGCTGCAGCCCAGTTGCCATACCGGTGTGCAACTCGCCAAACAGCGCCTGCTACGCCTGGGGATCATTCTTTACGGCTTTCGTTTGACCTTCCAGCAGATTGCCGACGTTGGGGCTACCGGTATCATTATCGATGCCCTCACCCTGAGCAGCACCTTTCTGCTGGCTTGTTGGCTGGGTAAAAAGGTCTTTGGTCTCGACAACCAGACCACCATGCTGATCGGTGCTGGTAGCAGTATCTGCGGGGCCGCAGCCGTCATGGCCACCGAACCGGTGCTGAAAGCCGATTCGAGCAAGGTGGCGGTCGCCGTTTCTACCGTAGTGGTATTTGGTACGCTGGCTATCTTTGCCTACCCATGGCTGTATCAGTTGAATGCGCACTTCCAATGGCTGCCGTTTACGCAGGAAACCTTCGGTATCTATACCGGTTCTACCATTCATGAAGTGGCACAGGTGGTGGCTGCCGGTCATGCCATTGGCCCGGATGCAGAGAACGCGGCGGTCATCTCCAAGATGATCCGCGTCATGATGCTGGCTCCTTTCCTGCTGTTGCTGTCGGGTTATATCAGCCGCAGTGCCGGTCACAGCGGTAAAAGCGAAAAATCGGCCATCACTATCCCATGGTTTGCCGTACTATTCATCGCCGTTGCCGGGCTGAACTCGTTCAACCTGATCCCGTCAACGCTGGTACAGCATCTGATTACTATCGACACCTGGATGCTGGCGATGGCAATGGCCGCATTAGGCTTAACCACCCATATCAGCGCGGTACGTCAGGCAGGTGTCAAACCCATCCTGCTGGCGACCCTGCTGTTTGTCTGGCTGATTATTGGTGGCGGTGCCATCAACCAGTTAGTGCAACACCTGCTGTAATCCTCTCCCCGACCACGGGCCTGGAAATCTTCCGGGCCCGCTTCTTTGTTACTGCCATTCAATCCTTCGCTTATCAATGCCATAATGACGGCCTAGGCTGAGTCCCTTGCTTGAGGGAGACAGTCTCATACAGGAGAATGAAAATGAAGTTTGTCGGTGCACATGTCAGTGCTTCAGGCGGCGTAGATCAGGCGGTTATCCGCGCGCATGAATTAGAGGCGACCGCATTCGCCCTGTTCACTAAAAATCAGCGTCAATGGAAGGCAGCACCGCTGTCGGCCGACGTTATCGATCGGTTTAAAAGTGCCTGCGCACAATACGGCTACGGCCCGGAACAAATCCTGCCGCACGACAGCTATCTGATTAACCTGGGGCACCCGGTCACAGAAGCGCTGGAAAAATCCCGCGAGGCATTTCTTGACGAGATACAGCGCTGTGAACAACTGGGACTCACGCTGCTCAACTTTCACCCAGGCAGCCATCTGATGCAAATAGATGAAGACAAATGCCTGGCGCGGATCGCAGAGTCCATCAATATCGTGCTGGATAAAACACAGGGTGTGACCGCCGTGATCGAAAACACCGCCGGTCAGGGGAGCAATCTGGGCTTCAAATTTGAACATCTGGCGGCCATCATCGACGGGGTCGAAGACAAGAGCCGTGTTGGCGTCTGTATCGATACCTGCCACGCCTTCGCTGCCGGTTACGATCTGCGTACCGAAGAGCACTGCCAGAAAACGTTTAAAGAGCTTGGCGATGTCGTAGGCTTTAACTACCTGCGCGGTATGCACCTTAACGATGCCAAAAGCGAGTTTAACAGCCGCGTTGACCGCCACCACAGCCTGGGCGAGGGCAACATCGGTAAAACCGTGTTCAGCTATATTATGCGCGATGAACGTTTCGACAACATTCCGCTGATCCTGGAAACGGTGAATCCAGACATCTGGGCCGAAGAGATTGCCTGGTTAAAGGCTCAGCAATAACGTTGCTGTTTAAAACAAAAAAACCGGCGCTCAGGCCGGTTTGTTGTTGAGAGAGGTGGTTATGCCGTTGCGGATGCAGCCACTTCAGCACGTTTCAGCACTGCGTAAGCTCCCCCTGCCAGCAGAGTACCCGCAGCAATCGCCACCAGGTACAGCAGTACCGGAGAGATAGCCCCTGGGATCAGCAGAACGAACAGGCCACCGTGTGGAGCCATCAGTTTTGCACCGAAAGCCATCGACAGTGCACCGGTCAACGCCCCCCCGGCAATGCAGCAAGGCAGAACGCGCATCGGGTCACGAGCCGCGAACGGGATCGCCCCTTCAGAGATAAAGCACAGGCCAAGAACCAACGCGGCTTTGCCCCCCTCCTGTTCAGACTTCTCAAACTTGCGACGTGCGAGGATTGTCGCCAGGCCCATCGCCAACGGCGGTACCATACCCGCGGCCATAATTGCGGCCATCGGAGCATAAACGGAGGAACTCAGCAGCGCCACGCCAAAGGCATAAGCCGCTTTGTTCACTGGTCCGCCCATATCGGTACACATCATCGCACCCAGAATCGCACCCAACAACACTGCGTTAGCCGTACCCAGCGATTGCAACCAGTGAGTCAGCCCTTCCATGATTTTCGCAACAGGCGTACCCACCACGTAAATCATGATCAGGCCAGTGATGAGGCTGGCGACCAGTGGGATAATCAAGATCGGCTTTAACGCCTCCATACTTTGTGGCAGGTGCAATTTGTTGCTGATGGCCTTGGCCACATAACCCGCCAGGAAGCCGGCAATAATACCACCAAGGAAACCGGCACCGGTGCTCACTGCCAACATACCGCCAATCAGGCCAGGGGTCAGACCTGGACGGTCAGCAATAGAGAAGGCAATGTAACCGGCCAGAACCGGCACCATCAGGGCGAATGCCGAACCACCACCGATTTGCATCAAAGCCGCAGCCAGCGTCCCTTTCTCTTCAAACGCTTTGATACCGAACACGAAGGACAATGCGATACACAGGCCGCCTGCAACCACCATCGGCAGCATGTACGACACACCGGTCAACAGGTGACGGTATGGCCCAGTGCTTTCTTTCTTCTTGCCCGCGCTGGCACTGCCGCCACTTTTCTGCGGTTGGAAGATTTCTGCTTCCGCCTGCGCCTTATCCAGCTCCTGCGCGGTTTTCTTCAACGCCAAACCGGTTGAGGTGCGGTACATTGGCTTGCCAGCAAACTTATCCAGATCGACTTCGATATCGGCCGCTACGATCACCAGATCGGCGGCTGCCACTTCTTCTGGCGTGATCGCATTACCTGCACCTACGGAACCACGGGTTTCCACTTTCACCCACCAGCCGCGTTTCTTGGCTTCACTCTCAATGGCTTCTGCCGCCATAAAGGTATGTGCTACCCCTGTCGGGCAGGCCGTGACCGCAACAATACGTTTTTGGCCAGTCGCTTTTGCCGGAGCCGGAGTCGCTGCCGAAGCCTGGTACGTCTTGGCTTCTGCCTGCGCAGTAGCCAGAAAAGCCTCTGGTTCACGCACCGCGTGTTCCACATCACCGCAATAAACCCGCTTACCGTTAAGCCCGGCATCAGCAGGCACGGAGTGCCCGGCAACCACGATCAACTCTGCATCGTTAAGCGAATTGACCAATGTCAGGCCGGCTTTTGCCGCAGCGGCCTCAAGCATACGTTTCGCCAGGTGACTGCGAGCCTGACCGAACGAACTGTCTATCATCAGCAGCGTTTTCATTCCGCCTCCTGCTATCAATTAAAAGGTTTCAGATCGACTCGCGCCATCATCGCGGCCAACTGTGGACGATCGGTCACACCGACATTACTCTGGCTAACGGCCTGAGCTGCCACGGCAGTGGCCAAACGCAGAGTATGCTCACTGGATTCGCGCATCAGCAGGCCATAGATCAGGCCACCGACCATTGAGTCACCGGCACCGACGGTGCTGACCACTTCGCAGGCTGGCGGTTTGGCAATCCAGGCGCCAGAAGCGTTAACCCACAATGCCCCTTCCGCCCCCAGAGAAATCACCACATGGGCGATACCTTGTTCACGCAGTGCATGGGCGGCCTCAACCACATCGTCAAGTCTCGGCAATGGTCGTCCAGCCCAAATTTCCAGTTCGCGACGGTTCGGCTTCACCAGCCAAGGCGAAGCTTTCAAGCCTGCCACCAGCGCTTCACGGCTACTGTCAAAGATGATGCACGGACACTGTGCACGCAGGCGAACCATCCACTCAGTAAACGCTTCAGGTGCAACCCCGGCAGGCAAGCTGCCGCTGACCGCCACCATGTCAAACTGGCCCAGCCAGCTTAGAGAATCGGTAACGAAGCGTTCCCAATCCGGTGCCGTTACTTCAAAGCCGGAGAAATTGAAGTCGGTGACTTCTCCATCCTTTTCCGTCAGTTTCACGTTAATACGCGTGCGCCCCGGCACCACCTGAAAACGGTTGGCAATGCCCAGATCGCTGAACAGCAGTTGGAAACCATCCTGGTTGTCTTTACCTAGGAAACCGCCAACGGTCACATCGATACCCAAATCTTTCAGTACCTTGGCAACGTTGATCCCTTTACCTGCCGCGTGTAGCCCTGCAGTTCTTACCAGGTTTACCTCACCCCGTTCGATTTCCGGGCAGAACCCCACCAGATCGTAAGCCGGGTTCAGGGTAATGGTTGCGACTCTTCTGCTCATGCTGCTCCCTCACCGAGACCTTCATTAATAGCTTCGCCGATCGCTTTCAGCGCCGCTTCAGCATCGTCACCACTGGCGGTAAAGCGCAAGTGATGGCCTTTCTTGACACCCAATGCCACCACCTTCATCAGGCTGCGACCGTTGGCCGGTTTACCGCTGCCGTCAAGATTGGTGACGGTAATCTCACTGCTGAACTGCTTGATCACGTTGACCAACGCGGTGCCTGGGCGGGCGTGCAGGCCGTGTTCATTACGCACCACATATTCCGCACTCAGTACTGAGCTTTCTTCTGCCACTTCGCTGGTCAACAATGCCAGCACACCAGGGGCATCTGCGTTCAGCAAGCGTTCAGCTTTATTGGTCAGCAGCAAATCGCTTAAGTAATTCAACACCGCCAGTGGCTGCTGATCGGCCACGGAAACCGTCAGTAACAACGCCACTTTTTCACCATCTTCATCAAAAGCCTGTGCTGGACGACTCACCGTTGCCGCGCTGGCCAGATTGCCTTCGCTACTGTCGCTGAGCCAGATACCCTGCCCCAGATTCAACGGCTTACGGGTAATCACGTCACTGACGAACTGAGCATTAACCGCGCCGATTTTCTGTAGGCGCCCCGCGTTCAAAGCCTGTAACGTCATCAGGGCATCTGCGGCCACATCGAGAGCAATCAAAGAAGCATCAAACTGGAATTCAGCCGCCAGCTTTTCGCCCATCAACAGGCTACGCAGCTCTTCAGCTGACGTGGTTTTTGCCAGTTGTTCAGCCACGCTGTCATCGCTGAGTACATGCGTAAGCTGACGCAGCAGTGCCAGGTGTTCATCAGAACGCGCAGCAATACCGATTACCACATAGGCCGTTTGGCCTTCACCCCATTCGATACCTTGCGGAAATTGGAATACCTGCACACCGGTGTTCAGCACCAGATCGCGGGTATCGGTAGTACCATGTGGAATGGCGATGCCATTACCCAGGTAAGTGGATGTCTGCAATTCGCGTTGCAGCATGCCGTCAACATAAGCAGCATTGACACATCCGGCGGCGGTCAGCGCTGCCGCAACCTGCCGGATGGCTTCCTGTTTGCCACTGGCGGCGGCACCCAGGTGAATATCTTGCGGTGACAACTGGAACATGGTTCTCCTCTCCTGCTGAATTGAATCGTTTCAGCTATGTTGGGAAAAAGGAGCGTTACCAACTACCAACCCGGTAAATCGATAACGCTGAAACGTTTCAATGAGTGTGTGAGCGGCTATCGTCAAAAGCAAGTTTTCTTAACTTTGATGTGATAGTTTTTTGACCTCACGCACATTTTTCCCAGTGAGCCGTCAGCGAATAACGGAAAATGGCATACTGTGCTGAAACATTGCTGAAGGAGTAAAACATGACGGTCGCAACCGGCGTTGGTGTCATTATTGTTAACCCTCAAGGGCAAATCCTGTTGGGCAAACGCTGCGGGACTCACGCCCCTTTCTGGTCCATTCCCGGTGGTCATCTGGATGCGGGTGAAACCTTTGAACAGTGCGCCCAACGCGAAATCGCCGAAGAAACCGGATTACAGATCGGCACTCCGACGTTTATTGGTATCAGCAATAATCTGCAAACCTGGCTTACCGAGGGAAAACATACGGTTTCGATATGCATGATGGTTCAGCACCCAGGCGGCGAGGCCGTATTAAAAGAGCCTGAAAAATGTGCGCAATGGCGTTGGTGCTCACCTGACGATCTGCCGGAGCCCCACTTTGAAGCCAGCAGAATGGCGATCCACTTATGGCAGAATCAGCAGGTTTATCAGCCAACATGTTGATTTTAGCTTCAACGTCCCGTATCCGCTTTTTTAGATAATCGTTATATAAAATAAAATATAACGATATAATATTGTGCTATTTCCATTTTTTTCGCTACAAATAACCCTAAGGTGTTAGGTTTATTTTCCAAAAATATCTATACTTATCGGAATATTTCGGCCAGATGCCGAAATTTTTTTTGGCAAGGTTTTCCTTGGTATTTCATAACGATAAGTGGGTTCAATATGAGCAAAAAACAAACTGGCTTTGAAAAGCGGCGCCGGTGGGGGTGGCTTTGGATTTTGTTGATCGGGGTAATCCTCGGTGCAGCCTTACTGGCGGGGACCGCAACCGTCTTCCACAAAACCAGTGATACTGCCTTCTGCGTCTCCTGCCACACCATGCAACAACCGCTGGCCGAGTACCAAGGCAGCGTCCACTTCCAGAATACCAAGGGCATCCGCGCCGAATGCGCCGACTGCCACGTCCCACACCAGCCTCTCGATTACCTGTGGACCAAGATCCGTGCGGTGAAAGATATTTATGGCGAGATGACCGGGACCATCAGCACACCAGAAAAATACGAAGCGCATAAACTGGCAATGGCGCAATCGGTGTGGAAAACGCTTAAAGAAAATGATTCGGCTACCTGCCGTTCGTGCCACAGCTTCGATGCCATGGACATTACCGCCCAGCGCCCTGAAGCCCGTATTCAGCACCCGGTCGCCATCAAGCAGGGTGAAACCTGTATCGATTGTCATAAAGGCGTTGCACACATCCTGCCCGATATGAGCGGCGCGGCCCAGGCTGGCGCAGCAGAGTTGGCAAAAGCCGCGGCGGAAACGTCACCCACCGCGACGACGCTGTTCACCATCGCCACCGAACCTTTCTTCCTGGCGCCAAATGACAGCCATAACGCTGGTAATCTGATGCCTTCTACCGAAGTTCACGTTGTGAAACAGGATGGTGACAAGGTACTGGTTGACGTCAGCGGCTGGCAGCAAGATGGCGTGAGCGAAGTGTTCTATGCGGCACAGGGTAAACGTATCCTCAGCGTCTTGCTGGGTGAAGAGGCGCGCAAGCTGCTAAAAACCGGTAAAACCATGACCGACGCTGAAACCGGCCTGGTCTGGCATCAGGTTTCACTGCAGGTCTGGTTGCCACGCAAACAGCTGATCGACGATCAGCAAAAAATCTGGCGTTATACCGCCGATATGATGTCTGCCAACTGTACCGGTTGCCACGGCCTGACGGCCCTCGATCGCTTCAACGCCAACCAATGGATCGGCGTGATTAAAGGTATGGCTCCGCGCACTTCACTGACGCAGGAACAGCTGCGGGTTCTGACGCAATACGTTCAGAAACATGCCAGTGATATGCAGCCTGCCACACCAGCCAAGATTTAACGGAGAAGCGAAATGAGCAAATATCTACAAAAACCATTGGCCATGAGCCGCCGCCGTTTTCTGACCGGGGCTAGCGCACTGGCCGCTGTGCCATTGCTGGCAGGCCTCTGGCCTAAATCGGCGTTGGCTGAAGCCATCAGCCAGGCATTGCCGCAGTTTGTGGCTCTACGTCAGGCACAGAAAGGCATTCTGACCGGGGCACACTGGGGCGCCTTTGAGGCTCTCGTTCAGGACGGAAAAATGGTCGGCGTGATGCCGGTCAAAGACGATCCTTATCCTAACGACCTGATCACCATGGCACCTTATCAGGTACATGCGGAAAACCGTATCAAGTACCCCATGGTACGTAAAAGCTGGCTGGAAGGCGGCCCTGGTAGCCGTACTGAACTGCGTGGTAACGATGAGTGGGTGCGTGTCAGTTGGGATAAAGCCATCGATCTGGTCAGTAATGAAATCGCTCGCTTGCAGAAAGATCACGGCCCTCAGTCTATTTATGCCGGGTCTTACGGCTGGAAAAGCGTCGGGATGCTGCACAATAGCCGTACCCTGCTGCAACGGCTGATGAACCTCAGCGGCGGTTTCCTGGGCTATGCCGGTGACTATTCGACCGGTGCAGCGCAGGTGATCATGTCGCATGTGGTTGGCTCAATGGAAGTATACGAACAGCAAACCGCCTGGCCAAACGTGATCGAAAATAGCCAACTGGTGATCCTGTGGGGCTGTAACCCGATGATCACGCTGAAAAACAGCTGGAACGTGCCCGATCACGTCGGCCAGACTGGCTTTGAAGCGCTGAAGAAGAAAGGCACGCGCGTCATCAGTATCGATCCGGTGCACAATGACAGTGCCAAATTTGTCGGCGCGCAGTGGATCGCGCCACGTCCGTACACGGACAGTGCGATGTTGATCGGCATCGCCCATACCCTGTTGACGGAAAAACTGCATAATCCGGACTTCCTGAAAACCTATACCGTCGGGTTTGACAAGTTCCAGGCTTATCTGTTGGGTGAAACCGACGGCACGCCGAAAACGGCCGAGTGGGCCGCCGATATCAGCGGTGTCGATGCCGAGGTGCTGCGTCAGTTGGCACGTGATATGGCTAAACAACGCACCATGATCATGGGCGGCTGGGGTATTCAACGCCAGCACCATGGCGAGCAGCAACACTGGTTGCTGGTCACCGTGGCGGCAATGCTGGGCCAGATCGGCCTGCCTGGCGGCGGCTTTGGTTTCAGCTATCACTACTCTTCCGGTGGTAGCCCGACTGCCAAAGGCGGGATCCTTTCCGGGATCTCCGCGGGTAATGCGCCGAAGAACTCGCCTGCGCCTATTCCGGTAGCACGTATTGCCGAATGCCTGAGCAACCCGGGCAAGACGATCCACTTCAATGGAACGGATGTCACTTACCCAGACGTGAAGATGGTGTATGTGGCCGGTGGCAATACCTTCCACCAGCATCAGGACACCAATAACCTGGTGAAAGCCTGGCAGCGTCCGGAAACCATCGTGGTTAACGAACCTTACTGGACGGCCACCGCCAAGCATGCCGATATCGTGCTGCCCGCCACCACCAGCTATGAGCGTAACGATCTGGAAATGGGCGGCGACTATTCGCAGCTGTACGTCTTCCCGATGCATCAGTGCGTTCCGCCACAGCATGAGTCACGTAACGACTTCGATATTTTCGCCGCCATGGCGGCCAAACTCGGCGTGTTGGATGCCTTTACCGAAGGCAAAGACGAGACTCAGTGGCTAAAAGGCATGTATGACGACATGAAGCAGCAGGCACGAGCCGCCCGCGTTGCCTTACCGCCATTTGACATGTTCTGGCAATCGAACAATTACATTCGTTTCCCGATCCCGGAAGAGAACAAACAGTGGGTACGTTTCGCCGATTACCGTGAAAACCCGTTGCTCAATCCGTTGGGGACACCGTCCGGTAAGATTGAGATCTACTCCGATGCTATCTCCAAGATGGAGTATCTCGATTGCAAGGGGATCCCGACCTGGATGCCACCGCATGAATGGTATCGGGGTCCAGAGGCAGCAAAATATCCGCTGTCACTGAATACCGCACACCCTATCAATCGCTTGCATTCGCAGCTCGACAATACGCCACTGCGCAAAAAATATGCGGTGGCCGATCGTGAAGCCATCCTGATCCATCCAGAGGATGCCAAGGCGCGCAACATCACCAACGGTGATTTGGTGCGTGCCTTCAACGATCGCGGGCAAATCCTGGTTGGTGCTATCGTCAGTGAAGATGTGCGCCCAGGAGCAGTGCGGATCAGCGAAGGGGCCTGGTACGATCCGGCCGATCCCGCCACGCCGGGCTCGATCTGTAAGAACGGCAACGTCAACTGCCTGACTTTCGATATCGGCTCGTCGAGCCTGGCGCAGGGTAACTGTGGTCAGATGGCGCAATTGGAAATTGAAAAATATCAAGGACAAGTGCTGAAGAATACCGCGCATGATGTCCCTGCGGGTGCCTAAGTCCCCGACCTCGCTCCTCAATTGATCGCCAACGGTGCTCAGTGAAGGAGATAGCCTGATACAGGGCGATGCCAGCATCGCCCTGTTCTTTTCTCCGACGCCTCAGCAAGGTCGCTTTCCCTGTAGCTTGATTAAAACTGGTTTTTGTTTTTTTTAAACAGGCGTATTATGCGGCCGACTTCTTCCTCTTTGGCTGTATACCCGTTCTTATGCGTACTTCCACTGCGATAATGCGACGTTTGCCCGACTTAACCTCATTGGCTTTTCTCGTCGTGGCTTTTCTCACCGGTATCGCCGGCGCCTTACAGACGCCCACGCTGAGCCTGTTCCTGTCCACCGAAGTGAACGTGCGGCCCACGATGGTCGGCCTGTTTTTTACCGGCAGCGCGGTGATCGGTATCTTGGTCAGCCAGTTCCTGGCCAGTCGTTCAGATAAAAAAGGCGACCGCAAATCGCTGATCTTCTTCTGCTGTATGTTAGGTGCATTGGCCTGCGCACTGTTCGCCTGGAATCGTAACTACTACCTGCTGTTGTTTGTCGGCGTGTTGTTGAGCAGTTTCGGCTCCACCGCCAACCCACAGATGTTTGCTCTGGCGCGAGAACATGCTGAACGCACCGGGCGGGAAGCGGTTATGTTCAGTTCCATACTGCGCGCTCAAGTCTCCCTGGCCTGGGTGATCGGCCCACCGATCGCATTTGCCCTGGCGTTGGGTTTTGGCTTTAAGGTGATGTATCTGGCCGCCGCGGCAACCTTTATTCTCTGCGGAGCACTGGTTTGGAAAATGCTGCCTTCCATGCCCAAAGCGCCAAGCACCAACGGGGCCGTGCTGGAAGCTCCGCGCCAGAACCGCCGCGACACGCTGCTGCTGTTTATGGCCTGCACGTTAATGTGGACAGCTAACAGCATGTACCTGATCAACATGCCGCTGTATATGGTGCGAGAGCTGCATTTATCGGAAAAG
The DNA here is from genome assembly GCF_006715025.1 of Serratia fonticola. Taxonomy (NCBI): domain Bacteria; kingdom Pseudomonadati; phylum Pseudomonadota; class Gammaproteobacteria; order Enterobacterales; family Yersiniaceae; genus Serratia; species Serratia fonticola. Next base: position 2,362,476 of record NZ_VFMK01000001.1, on the reverse strand, counting down.
CTGGCCGGGATCCTGATGGGGACCGCCGCCGGGCTGGAAATCCCAACGATGCTGCTCGCCGGTATGGTTGCCGAACGCTTCGGTAAACGTTTTTTGATGCGCTGTGCGGTGATTGCCGGCGTGTTGTTCTATACGGCCCTGCTGTTTATTACCGGCAGTTGGCAGTTAATCGCTCTGCAATTGCTGAACGCGTTGTTTATCGGCGTACTGGCAGGGATCGGCATGCTCTATTTTCAGGATTTGATGCCTGGGCAGGCGGGTGCGGCGACCACGCTATTTACCAATACCACCCGCGTTGGCTGGATTATTGCCGGTTCAATCGCCGGTGCCGTGGCTGAAATCTGGAATTACCATGCGGTATTTTACTTCGCACTGGCGATGGTGCTGGGTGCCGTAGTCTGTCTGTGGCGGCTGAAGGATACTCAAGGCGCGGTATCCGCCTCCAGTTTAGCCAGATAAATCAACGCGTCGTCACGGCGATCGTGGCACATCTCACGGCTGGCCTGCAGGCTACCGCAAACTTTGGGCCGCAGCGGCGAATGAAACAACCCGCAGCGCAATTGCTCATCCAGATGAATACAACGGGTATTCGCCGGTTTGCCATTAGGCATACCGGGGATCGGGCTGGAAATAGAAGGTGCGATGCAGCAAGCGCCACAATCTGGACGGCAGTCCATCAGCGATTCTCTTGGGGGCTAGCAAAAGTCGATGACGGACAATAGCAGCCCGCCAGGATTGCCGCCAGCATTATCCGGTAACAAGCCAAATCTTTAGTTTTTGCCCAATGACGAAGACTCGCCGGCTGCCCGTTGAACGCATAACAACAATGCTTAATACCGCGTTTATTGCACTAAAGAGCCTGGATATCCGCTTTACATGCACGCATCACGCATGTACCATTGAGCTAGTACAAAAGAACTAACGGCCTATGACCACTCAGGAGTAATAATGTCCACGGACACCATCCAAAAACTTTCCCGCCCTTCCGTCCTCGGTGGCGCAATGATTATTGCCGGTACCGCCGTCGGCGCCGGTATGTTCTCTATCCCTATCGTGACTTCTGGCGTGTGGTTCAGCGGCTCCGTGGCGTTGTTGATTTATACCTGGGCATGTATGCTCATTTCCGGTCTGATGATTCTGGAGGCCACCCTCAATTACCCCACCGGCGCCAGCTTTCATACCATGGTGAAAGACCTGTTGGGTAACGGCTGGAACACCCTCAACAGCCTGTCTATTACCTTTGTCTTGTATATTCTGACCTATGCTTATATCTCAGCGGGTGGCTCGATCATCTCCCATACGCTGGAAGGGATTATCGGTACCAGCCAGACCCTTTCCGGGTTGGTGTTTGCCGTCATCGTCGCCTTTATTGTCTGGTTATCAACCCGCGCCGTTGACCGCCTGAGTACCATTTTAATTGGCGGAATGGTGATCACCTTCGTGTTATCCGTGGGGGATATGTTTACCCATGTACAACCTGCGGTGCTGTTCAACCAGAGTGAAAGCGATGCCAGCTACCTGCCCTATGCGCTGGCAGCACTGCCTTATCTGCTGACGTCATTTGGTTACCATGGCAACGTGCCGGGCCTGGTGAAGTATTACCACAAAGACAGCAGCGCCGTGGTTCGTAGCCTGGTATATGGCACCCTGTTGGCGCTGGGGATCTACATCCTGTGGCAGTATGTTATCCAGGGTAATATCACCCGGGATGCTTTCAAACAGGTCATTGCCGAAGGCGGCAACATCGGTAGCCTACTCAAACAGATGGGCAACGTGACCAGCAGCCAGGCGGTTGGCCAACTGTTGAATGCCTTCTCTTATATGGCGCTCGCCAGTTCGTTCCTCGGCGTATCGTTGGGGTTGTTTGATTTTCTCGCCGACTTCTTCAAGTTTAGCGATAACAGCACTGGCCGTGCCAAGTCAGCGCTGGTCACCTTCGTGCCCCCCACGTTGGCCGCCCTGCTGTTCCCGAACGGTTTTCTCTACGCTATCGGGTTTGCAGGACTTGCCGCCACCATTTGGGCGGTGATCGTGCCCGCCATGATGGCGCGAGCATGCCGTCGCCGTTTCCCGCAGGCAGAATATCGCGCGCCTGGCGGCCAGGGAATGATCCTGTTTATCATCCTGTTTGGGTTGATTAACGTGGTTGCTCACGTTCTGACACTGCTGGATCTGTTGCCTGTGTTTAAATAAAATCCAAGGGCGGTGCCAACCGCCCTTTCCCTTCCCGTGTTCTATCCGTTTTCAGCACTCTTTTTACGCATTGCTATTGCCTGAAAAGCACGGCACGAGTAACTTGTCGCAACTTCCCAAACTTTAATCTCGACAGGGTATTCCAATGGCTAGAGCGAACGAAATCAAACGCGGTATGGCGATCAACTACAACGGCAAGCTGCTGCTGGTAAAAGACATTGATGTCCAAAGCCCAAGCGCCCGTGGTGCCAGCACATTGTACAAAATGCGTTTTTCCGACGTACGTACCGGGCTGAAGGTAGAAGAACGTTTCAAAGGCGATGATATTCTGGACACCATTAGCCTGTCCCGCCGCAAAGTGAACTTCTCTTATATTGATGGCGAAGAGTATGTCTTCATGGATGATGAAGATTACACCCCGTATATCTTCAAAAAAGATCAGATTGAAGATGAATTGCTGTTTATTCCTGAAGGCGGGTTGCCGGGAATGCAAGTCCTGACGCTTGAAGGGCAGGTGCTGGCGCTGGAACTGCCACAGACCGTGGATATGGAAATTGTTGAAACCGCACCTGGCATCAAAGGTGCTTCAGCCAGCGCCCGTAACAAACCGGCCACCATGGCGACCGGCTTGACCATTCAGGTACCGGAATACCTGAGCGCAGGTGACAAAATCCGCATTCATATTGCAGAACGCCGCTATATGAGCCGCGCAGACTAGTCATGGCTTGGGGGCGCAACCCGATTGCGCCCTCTGCTTACGAGATCAATTCTGGAAAGAACCGCCGTTTTAACGCCAACTCCACGCCACGGATCTCTGCCAAGCCTTTCAGACGACCAATAGCCGAATAGCCGGGATTGGTTTTCTTCTTCAAATCGTCCAGCATCTGATGACCATGATCCGGCCGCATCGGAATTGGCCGCCGATCGCCTGCCTTGTGACGACGCTGTTCCTCTGTGAGGATCGCTTCAATCACCGCCACCATATCCACATCCCCTTGCAAATGGGCCCCCTCATGGAAGGTCTTAGGATTCTGTTCGCGGCAGGTGGCGCGCAGATGGGTAAAGTGAATGCGGTCACCGAAGGCTTCAATCATCGCTACCAGATCGTTATCCGCTCTGACACCGTATGAACCAGTACACATGGTGAAACCGTTATAGATACTGTCCACCGTTTGTTTCAGCCACTGCATATCCTCAATGGTAGAAACGATACGTGGCAACCCAAGGATCGGGCGCGGTGGGTCGTCTGGATGTACCGCGAGGCGCACACCCACTTCTTCTGCGACCGGCACAATAGCGCGCAGGAAAACCGCCATATTCTCACGCAGCTGTGCCTTATCAATATGATCGTACTCTGCCAGACGCGCCCGGAACTGATCGAGCGTATAGCCTTCTTCTGCACCCGGTAATCCGGCAATAATGTTACCGGTCAGTTTGGCGATCTCTGCGCTACTCATCGCCTTGAAATAAGCCTGTGCCTGAGCCCGTTCCTCAGCGGTATAATCCTTCTCAGCACCGGCACGCTGCAGAATATGCAGATCAAACGCCGCGAAAGCGATCTGATCAAAACGCAACGCTTTTGAGCCATCCGGCAGTTGATACTCCAGATCGGTGCGCGTCCAGTCCAGGATCGGCATAAAGTTGTAGCACACGGTGTCAATGCCACAGGCCGCCAGATTGCGCAATGATTGCTGGTAATTGGCGATATGACGTTGATAGTTGCCGCTGTGGGTTTTGATCTCCTCATGTACCGGGATACTTTCCACCACCGACCACACCAGCCCTTTTTCCGCTAACAGAGCCTGACGCGCCTTGATCTCCTCAACCGGCCATATCTCCCCATTGGGAATATGGTGTAAAGCGGTCACAACGCCAGTCGCCCCAGCCTGGCGCACATCATCGAGAGAAACCGGATCGTTCGGCCCGTACCAACGCCATGTTTGTTCCATTGATTTATCCTTGTAAAAGTCGTTCACACCGTGGTGAGAAGGATCGCAAAATTAAGATCATCCTGTTATACCACATTGCAATAGATGTCACTCATCTTTAACCTTACTCTTTAGCGGCATACTGTCAAAACCGAAATGCTGATGGGTTGATCCAACTCACGATTCTGGCTTATTTTGGACTGACCAATTTTATTCATCTTGCTACAGCCTTACACTGGCGGTAGACAACAAAACACGGTGACCGGTGCAGTGATATCCCCTGCATACGGCCAACTGGTCTGATAGCTTTAGGCAAGCTACCGACCGGTTTTCTCTTGCAATGGAGCCCTTCATGAAAACGATCGCCAATTCTCCGCTACCCGCAGAGACTCAACTTCCGCGTTACAACCGCAACACGCTGCGCAGCCGCATTGTTCATTTGGGGTTTGGTGCTTTTCATCGTGCCCATCAGGCGCTGTTGACCGATCGCGTGCTGAATCTCACAGGGGGAGACTGGGGGATCTGCGAAATCAGCCTGTTTGGTGGTGATAAGTTGTTCCAGACCCTGCGCGCTCAAGACCATCTCTATACCGTGCTGGAAAAAGGGGCAACGGGAAATCAGGCCATTGTGGTGGGCGCCGTTCACGAAAGCGTGCACCGTAAACTGGAAGGCATTGATGCGGTGTTGGAAAAACTGGCCGAACCTCAGGTGGCGATCGTCTCGATGACCATTACGGAAAAAGGCTATTGTATCGAACCCGGCAGTGGTCAACTGGACTTGCAACATGATGCCGTCAAGGCCGATCTGATTAATCCTGCGCAACCAACTACGGTGCCAGGGATATTGGTCGAAGCACTGTCCCGACGCCGTCAACGCAATCTGTCTGCCTTTAGCGTACTTTCCTGTGACAACATTCCTGAGAACGGCCATGTTGTGCGCAATGCGGTTATCGGGCTGGCCCAAGCTCGTGATCAGGAGCTCGCCCAGTGGATTGCCGATAATGTGACTTTCCCAAGCACGATGGTTGACCGCATCGTTCCTGCGGCGACACCAGAAACGCTGGATGAAGTCGCCACGGCACTCGGTGGCGTACATGATGAGTGTGCTATCGCCTGCGAGCCCTTCATTCAATGGGTAGTAGAAGACAATTTTGTTGCCGGACGCCCACAATGGGAGGCCGCCGGTGTGCAACTGGTGCACGATGTGCTGCCGTTCGAGCAGATGAAGCTGAGAATGCTTAATGGTAGCCACTCATTCCTGGCGTATCTCGGCTATCTGGGTGGCTATCAATACATTAATGACTGCATGGCAGATGCGTTTTATCGCCGCGCCGCACACCAGCTGATGCTGAACGAACAAGCGCCGACACTACAGGTTGCAGGGATAGATCTGGCTGCGTATGCAGCGCAATTGATCGAGCGTTACAGCAACCCGGCGCTGCAACACCGGACCTGGCAAATAGCTATGGATGGCACGCAGAAACTCCCGCAACGCATGCTGGAATCGATCCGTTGGCATCGACAGCACGGAAGCAATTATGCCGGACTGGCATTGGGGGTTGCAGGCTGGATACGCTATGTCGGGGGGATTGATGATGCGGGGCAAGCCATTGATATCCGCGATCCAATGTTGGCGACGTTACAGCAAACTGTCCAGCACTCGTCAGACGGGGAAGCACGCGTCACAGCCCTGTTGGCTCTGAAATCGGTCTTTGGCGAACAACTGGCGGCGGACAGTGAATTTGTCGCGGAGGTCACGCAGGCCTATCTGTCATTGCGCGATCGGGGAGCTCGGGAAACGGTAAAAAACTGGGTTGTGGCTCAACGAATCTGAAACCTGAGTGAGTGTGAGTCGTCATGCCAAATCCGATTTGGCATGACGACGATGAAACACAGCTTGAAAAGCGGTGGGGATCCTCCACTTAGCGATATTCCAACGTTATTATTGCCAGTTTTTTCTGCTGATTTATCCATTTCATCTGGCTTGTACCAATATTCATTGGGAGCTCTTTCCTATCAAAACTAACCTTGTCAAGAGCTTGTGTAGCCTTGTAGTTTTGCCCATTGCGATAACATTCGGTATTGGCTATTGCGTTAACAACATTTACCCGACAAGGCCCCTCGACAATCGTACCAGAGAAACGAATCACCCCACCGGTCACATCAGCCTGACTTGCTGCCATCCATGAAAACAACATCCCTGCGATTAAAAATAACCGTAAGCTCTTCATGGCAATCTCACTTGTGTTAAACCATTTAAAACTCAGAGAATTTTTATAGGAATAATTGCAAGGTGAAGATGACTTATACTTATTAATAGATTAAAAAGCAGCCAACATTCTGACGGTGCGTAATTTATTGCCTATAAATCCGGATTTAAATAGGGACATACCCAATTGGGTATGCTGTCATCCCCTAAGTCCGGTCTAACTGGTATCGGCAATGTCATAGGATACTTGAAGATATCTTGAAATAATGTTGATGCGAGATCTGAAGCTTGACTATCTCTGGTGTAAACAGTCATGCCGAGACTAGCTCAGCATGACTCGGCGACTTAACGATAGTTAACTGTCAGTATGGCAAGTTTATGCTGTTGGTCCAGCCACTTCATTTCGGTCGTACCAATATTCATTGGAAGTTCTCGGTTGTTAGCACCAAAATTTGCAAGATTTTGCGTACCGGTATAATTTTTCCCATTACGATAACATTCAGTATTAGCTGTCGTATTGCTAACATTGACTAAACATGGGCCTTCGACGATGGTACCAAAGAAGTGAATAACGCCCCCTGTGATACCCGCATGACTTGCTGCCATCCATGAAAACAACGCTCCTGCGATCAAAAATAACCGTAAGCTATTCATGGCAACCTCACTTTTTGTTAAGCCACTTTAACAATAGAGTATTTTCTTAGGAATAATCGCAATTTATGGGTGCTTTTTTCATGGTTAGCCGTGTAATTAACGGAGTAAAAACAAGCTGGTAAGAACAACCACCTTCCTTAATGCTAAGTTTTTAATAGGAAAAGTCCCAACAAAAAGACAGCATCAACGTTTCAAGCGTGATCGTTTTTCAATACAAAATTTGTGAAGTCGCGCAGTCATGACAAATGATTGCCAAACACAATTAATTAATTCTAAATATCAATAATTTAAAAACATCATCACTAGGAATGTAAAAATGACGAAAACCAACCTGATCACCGGGTTCCTGGGCAGTGGAAAAACCACGACGATCCGTCATCTTTTGGCACATAAACCCGAAAATGAACGTTGGGCGGTTTTAGTCAACGAGTTTGGTGAGATTGGCATTGACGGTGCTTTGTTAGCCGACTCCGGGGCCGTGTTGAAAGAGATCCCCGGCGGGTGTATGTGCTGCGTTAACGGCCTTCCTATGCAGGTGGGGCTGAACATGTTGCTCCAGCAGGCAAAGCCCGAACGTTTATTGATAGAACCCACCGGGCTGGGCCACCCGAAACAGATCCTGGCGCTGTTAACTCAGGAAACCTATAGCGGGTGGATCGATCTGTTAGCGACGATCTGCCTGCTTGACGCACGCCAGCTCAGCCAACCTCGTTATCACGAAAATGAAAATTTTCGCGATCAACTGGCTGCAGCAGACATCATCATTGCCAACAAAATGGACACCTGGCAATTGCCAGAGACTCAGGCATTGCAAGAGTGGCAGAGACAATACAGCCATGGGCGGCCGATTTATAACGTCGAACGTGGGTGTATGAATATTAAGCTATTGGACCAGCCTCGCACAAATCGCACAGAATTACCGGACGCACAGCATCATCATGGACAACCCCAAACCAAGGGATTGGCTGCGTTGCGTCTGCCGGAAAATGCCCGTTGGCGCCGTGCACTGAACCAAGGCCAAGGATTTACCAGCTGTGGTTGGATATTTGATCATGAAACTCGGTTTGATACCATAGGCATGATGGAGTGGATCAGACTGGCCCCGGTTGACCGTGCCAAAGCGGTGGTACGCATCGCCGAAGGCAGCTTACTGATCAATCGCCAAGGGCAGGATCTCAATATTGAGACTCGCCCCGTCCCCCCGCTGGATAGCCGTATAGAGTTGATACACAGCGGTGAAGCCAACTGGAATAGCCTGCAAGCGGCTCTGTTTAAGATTCGTTTAGATTAATAGTTTTACCGTTGTCATTCTTTTTCCACTATTTTTACAGGGTTACCATGACTCGCCGTAATTTGCCCCTCATCCTCCTGCTCAATGTCCTGGGCATAGCGCTGTTTTTTTCCTGGTATCTGCCCGCGGATCATGGCTATTGGTTTAAAGTGGATTCGGCTATCTTCTTCTTCTTTAACCAACATCTGGCCAGTGATGCCTGGTTCCTGAAGTTGGTGGCGATCACCAATAATCGCGCTTTCGATGTCATTTCATTGATTGCCATGGGATTGTTATATCTTTACTTCTTTCTCCGACAGGATGCCTTTGGCCGTCGTCGCCTGATCGTCACTGGCATAGTCATGCTGCTGACGGCGGTCGTGCTCAATCAGCTTGGACACCTGCTGCCGGTTAAGCATCCGAGCCCCACTCTGACTTTTGACAATATCAATCGCGTCAGCCAACTGACCGGCATCCCGACTAAAGATGCCTCCAGCGACAGTTTCCCTGGCGACCATGGCATGATGCTGATTATTTTTTCCTGCTTCATGCTGCGCTATTTTAATTTCAAGGCCTTTGCCATCGCATTACTGATTACGGTGGTCTTTTCCCTACCGCGCGTGATGATAGGTGCACACTGGTTTACCGATATCGCGGTGGGGTCACTTTCCGTCGTATTGGTTGGCATCAGTTGGTGGTTGATGACGCCCGCCAGCGATGTAGTGATCGATTGGTTGAACCGTCATCTGCCCGGTCCTTATCGCCCCACCCATCATAACGATTAATTATGATCGTCAGGAGGCAAACGCCTCCTGATTATTTCCGAGCCCTTCCTGTTTACTAATTCACCAGCCCATTAACACCCCAGCCTCATTAATTAACCCAAATCCAACATAATCTGCGAGAATCACTTTTTATATGAAGATTTACATTATGTTACATCACAATTTCATATAAAGAATGTCGCAAAAAAACTCGCAATCACCGCGTCATTCCGGTAATCTTTGTTGCGTTTGTGCCCGGTTTAGGGTGGCTCAGTACCAATTATCTTAAAATTGTGCGTTCCTGCACATTTTCAGCGGTAACTGATTGTCCTTCCTGCGGGTGCCGACTAGTCTCGTTTCGTTTGGTATTTTTCAGATAGCGGCTTCTGTCGTTAAGGACTTCAAGGGAAAACAATTACAATGGTCAAATCTCAACCTTTTCTGAGATATTTTTTGCGGGTACTCCCTGCAATAGCGGCGGCAGTCATGCTCTCCGCTTGTAGCTCGACGAACACGTCAAAGTTAGATAACTCACAAACTGAGATGCATGCAGTTACTGACAAAAATGGGCTTTTACTGCAAGCCTCTCAGGATGAATTCGAAGCCATGGTGCGTAATGTTGACATCAAGTCAAAGATTATGGACCAGTATGCTGACTGGAAAGGTGTCCGTTACCGCTTAGGCGGTGAAACCAAAAAGGGGATAGATTGTTCTGCATTCGTGCAACGCACGTTCCGCGAACAGTTTGGCATGGACTTACCACGCTCTACCTATGGGCAAGAGGACATGGGCAAGAAAATCCAGCGGGCCAAATTGCGTCCTGGTGATCTTGTACTGTTCCGCGCAGGTTCTACCGGCCGCCATGTCGGCATCTATCTAGGCAACGACAAGTTCGTTCATGCCTCCACCAGCAGTGGTGTTACCATTTCCAGCCTGTCGGATAACTACTGGGATAAACGTTATCGTGAAGGCCGCCGTTTATTGGGCGGAAGCTCAAGTTAACGGTGTAGTATCTGAACTCAGTCCTAAAGACCAAACAAACGAGACAAGAACGCTGTCCTTTGACAGCGTTTTTTTTCAGCTGTAGCCCCATGGTATTTGCAGTTTTCCCCGTCAGCTTTTAGATTGTAACGAGACCCCGGTTTCTTAATCCCCCAACAATGGAGACAACGTTGAGCGTTAATGGCCAAGCCCGATCTAAAACCCCAAGAAAAAACGATCCTGAAGGTTTAAAACAGCGCATATTCGAAAGCGCCTTGGCTGAGTTTTCCGAGGCGGGACTGAAAGGCGCACGGTTGGAACGCATCGCTGAACAGGCAGACACCACTAAACGCATGGTGGTTTACCATTTCAAGAACAAAGAAACGCTCTATATAGCCGTACTCGAATACGCCTACGCTCATATACGCCAGGATGAAATCGATCTTAATCTGGCAGCCTTGCCCCCTAAAGCCGCGATACAGCGCTTAGTTGAAGCCAATTTTAATTACCACGCCGCCCACCCGGCTTTTATCAGACTGGTCAGTCTGGAAAATATGCAACGCGGCCAATATGTACGCCAATCGGAAAAGCTGAAACAGCTCAATACCAGTGCGCTAAATACTCTGGAAGAGGTTTTGCAACGTGGTATCCAGGCAGGGTTGTTTGACCCACAGGTCAATGCCCGGGATGTACACAGAATCATCAGCTCATTGTGTTTCCACCATGCGGCCAACCAATACACTTTCGACACGTTATTTGAAGGAAACCGCACGGCAGAGGAAAAACTGGCCTATTATCGTCAAATTACCGTTGATGTTGTAATGCGTTATTTACGCTATACCTGATTTCAAATCAGATGAATAATGACGCAAGTGGGATCGGTGAGATATATTAATCGCAAACGAGATAACAAAAATAACCTTACGCCGTGCTCGGAGGGCAAGTTATGGGCTTAAAGAGGGCATTCGCACGCCATGCGTCACACAGACGGCGTAGCCTGACTAAAAGCAGCATTGTCGCTCTGGTTTTCTTTGTTGTTTTTGCCTCTGCCACGCTATTTCTGATTGATCACCAACGTTCTCAATATCAGCATGTGATTGAAGAACGCACGCAAAAATTTACCGTTAATTATTTTGATCGTCTGAAAGGCGTCATGCAGCAGCTCATGCCGCTCAGCGATAAACCTTGCCAAACGGCCTTTAACGATTTGACCTATCGCGCCGCTTTCACCACCGGCGTCCGCACCTTTGTTCTGGTGCGCAATGGCTTTGCCTACTGCTCTTCCGCGACGGGCAACATGATGATGGCCACTCGCCATCTTTATCCCGAGATCGACTGGCGCCAGCCATTGGATCTGAAATTACAGCAAGGCACGCCAATGGTGCCGGAAAAGCCCGCTATTGCCGTGTGGTTACGCCAACCGGGTGAAAGCGACAGCGGCGTGCTGGCCACGCTTGATCTCAGCCTGACGCCCTACCTGATGCTGACCTCGCATCAAGACGCTACGACCGGATTGGCTATCGTGATGGGTAAACATGCCGTCACAACCTTCAGCCCGAACCTGATGCCGCTGGCGCAGTTGCCAACAACCAGTGCCAACCATCTGATCATCCCGAATTACCCGTTAACCATCATCTTCTATCACCAACGATTAACCGCAGACGATGTACGTTTAACCCTGCTGGGTAGCCTGGTGCTTTCCTTGATGGTGGGCATACTCTATTACTACATGCTGATGCTGCGCCAAAGCCCTGAACGCGCGTTGATCAGGGGCATCAAACGTAATGAGTTTTTCGTGGAATACCAGCCGGTTTTCCATACGGCCAGCTCATCTGTATCCGGTCTGGAGGCGTTAATTCGCTGGCAACATCCCATTGAGGGCCGCATTCCACCTGATCTGTTTATCCCTTATGCCGAAAGCGAAGGGTTGATTGTTCCGCTTACCCGCCATCTTTTCAGTATGATCGTGGCCGATATCCCGCAGTTGATGCAGGCATTACCAAAAGGCGCCAAGTTTGGCCTTAATCTGGCCCCCTCTCATCTCAGCGCCCCATCATTCCATGAAGATATTACCAACCTGCTGGCCGCACTGCCGGACGATCACTTCACCCTGGTTTTTGAAATTACCGAACGTGGCATGGTGGAAGAAAAGAACGCAATAGCCGAATTTGACTGGTTGCACCGCCAAGGGGTGGAGATTGCGGTAGATGACTTCGGTACCGGGCACAGCGCCTTAATCTATCTACAGCGTTTTACGCTGGATTACTTGAAAATCGATCGTGGCTTTGTCAACACCATTGGTCAGGATACGGTGACTGCGCCAGTTCTTGATGCGGTGATTTCGCTGGCTAAAAAGCTGAAAATGCTGACCGTTGCTGAAGGGGTAGAAACCGCTGAACAGGTCAGTTTCCTTCAGGAACGCGGCGTTACTTTTATGCAGGGCTATTATTTCAGTAAACCACTCAGCATTGAAGCCTTCGTGGAATTTTGCCAGGCCAACGCCGTCTTTGAACATCAGACTGCGGTTACTCGCTGATATTTAAACTTCTTTACTCAGAAACCGGTGCAAAATGGTATGCTATCGGCCGGATTAATTGACTACACTCTGAATAATTCGAGTTGCATGACAAAAACGCCATGCGTTTTTGAACCGCACCGGAGCTGACCCCGAAGGGGTAAAGCCCGAACTTGGCCGAGTAACGCGGCAAGGCCGTGACAAATGGGCTATCAACCCATTTGAACGCTGCTTGCAGCGGCCCCGTGAAGCATGAAGCTCACGGATGGGTTTCGTAATAGCCAACATACATGCCGCTTGAAATATGACGAATATACACAGCAGGAGCTTATCGTAGAGATGTCTGTGCGCATTTTTGCTGCCTTGGTGCTTTCGGCACTCAGTTTTAGCTTGCAGGCCGAAACCCTCAATGAAAGCTACGCTTTCGCCACGCTCGGTGAGCCGAAATACTCCACCGACTTCAGCCATTTTGACTACGTAAACCCGGCGGCCCCCAAGGGCGGCGATATCCGGTTGGCAGCGATAGGTACTTACGATAACTTCAACCGTTTCGCCTCACGCGGCGTACCCGGCGAAAGAACCGGGGAACTCTATGACACGCTGTTTACCACCTCTGACGATGAGCCCTCCAGTTATTATCCGCTGATTGCCGAATCGGCCCGTTTCCCGGCGGATATGCGCTGGATGGAGCTGGATATCAATCCGCGTGCGCGTTTCCATGACGGCAGCCCGATCACCGCCGCCGATGTGGCTTTCACCTTCAACAAATTTATGACCGAAGGGGTGCCACAATACCGTTCCTATTATAAAGGCGTCAGCGTAAAAGCCCTTTCCCGCCTGACGGTACGTATTGAACTGCCGGAACCCGACAAAGAAAAAATGCTCAGCCTGCTGAGCACCAGAGTATTACCCCAGAGTTTCTGGAAAGATCACAAACTCAGCGAACCTTTGAATACGCCGCCTCTCGGTAGCGGCCCCTATAAGGTCGGCAGCTATCGTCTGGGCCAATACATTACCTATGAACGTGTGCGCGATTACTGGGCAGCCAACCTGCCGGTAAACCGTGGCCGCTATAACTTTGATACGCTGCGTTACGACTATTACCTGGACGATAAAGTTGCGCTCGAGGCCTTTAAGGCCGGGGCTTACGATTTCCGCCTGGAAGGCTCACCAAAAAGCTGGGCCACGCAGTATCAGGGCGGTAACTTTACCCGCAACTTCATCATCAAACAGGATGAAACCAACCAAGCGGCGCAGAATGCCCGTTGGCTGGCATTCAATATTCAGCGTCCAATCTTTGCCGATCGCCGGGTGCGGGAGGCCATGACGTTGGCTTTCGATTTCGACTGGATGAACAAAGCGCTGTATTACGATGCTTATCAGCGTGCCAACAGCTATTTCCAGAACACCGTCTATGCGGCAAACGGCTATCCAGACGCAGCAGAATTGGCCTGGCTGGCACCGCTAAAAGGTAAAATCCCCGAGGAAGTGTTCACCCATATTTATCAGCCCCCCTCCTCCGACGGCAGTGGTAACGATCGCGATAACCTGCTGAAAGCCACCGAACTGCTAAAACAGGCCGGTTGGGAAATAAAAAACCAGCAACTGGTGAACAGCAAAACCGGCAAGCCTTTTACCTTTGAGCTGATGCTGCTGAGCGGCAGCAATTTTCAGTATGTGTTGCCTTTCCAGCACAACCTGAAGCGCCTGGGCATTGACATGCAGATTCGGGAAATTGACGCCAGCCAGTTCACCCGCCGGATGCGAACACGTGACTTCGATATGATGCCAAGAGTCTACCCGGCTATGCCGTTCCCCAGCGCCGATCTGCAGATTTTCTGGGGATCACAATATATTGACTCCAGTTACAACAGCCCTGGTGTCAGCGATCCGGCGGTAGATGCCCTGATCGAACAGATCATGAAGCATCAAGGAAATGAAAAAGCCTTACTTTCCCTTGGCCGCGCGCTGGATCGGGTGCTGACCTGGAATAGGTATATGCTACCGATGTGGTACTCCAATCACGATCGCTATGCCTATTGGGATAAATTCTCTTCGCCAGCGATACGCCCAACCTATGCCATCGGCTTTGATAACTGGTGGTTTGACGTTAACAAGGCGGCACGCCTGCCGACGCAACGGCAATAAGGAGCTTGCAGTGGCCGCTTATCTGATACGCAGATTACTGCTGGTGATCCCCACCCTGTGGGCGATCATCACGATCAACTTTTTTATCGTGCAAATTGCCCCTGGGGGGCCGGTCGATCAGGCCATTGCCGCTATTGAGTTAGGGCAAACCAGCGGATTTGGTGGCGGAGGCGGCGGGGATGGCCTTGGCCATGTTAAAGCTGGTGTGGGCAACGTGGGCGAAGGCCAATACCGCGGATCTCGTGGGCTGGATCCTGAGGTTATTGCCGAAATCACCAAACGTTATGGCTTCGACAAACCGCTGCACGAGCGCTACTTCTCCATGCTATGGCGCTATATACGTCTCGACTTTGGCGAAAGCCTGTTCCGCGGCGCCTCGGTGATGCAGCTTATCAGCCAAAGCCTGCCGGTCTCTATAACGTTAGGGCTGTGGAGCACGCTGATCATCTATCTGGTGTCGATCCCACTCGGGATCCGCAAAGCCATCCACAACGGCAGCGCCTTTGATACCTGGAGCAGCACGCTGATCATTATTGGCTACGCCATCCCGGCGTTTCTATTCGCCATTCTGTTGATCGTACTGTTTGCCGGCGGCAGCTATCTCGACTGGTTCCCGCTACGAGGGCTGGTTTCCAGCAACTTCGACACCCTGCCGTGGTACGGCAAGATCACCGATTATCTCTGGCATATCACCCTGCCAGTGCTGGCAACGGTGATCGGCGGGTTTGCCACGCTGACTATGTTGACCAAGAACTCGTTCCTGGATGAGATCCGTAAACAATACGTGGTCACTGCCCGTGCCAAGGGGCTGGATGAGAAGAAAATCCTTTACCGTCATGTGTTTCGTAACGCCATGCTGTTGGTGATTGCCGGTTTCCCGGCCACCTTTATCAGCATGTTTTTCACCGGCTCACTGCTGATCGAGGTCATGTTCTCACTCAACGGCCTTGGGTTACTGGGTTATGATGCCACGTTGCAACGCGACTATCCGGTGATGTTCGGAACATTGTACATATTTACTCTGATCGGCCTGCTGCTGAATATCATCAGCGATATCACCTATACCCTGGTCGATCCGCGCATTGATTTCGAGGCCCGTCAATGAGCCGCTTAAGCCCTATCAATCAGGCCCGCTGGGCCCGCTTTCGCAGTAACCGCCGTGGTTACTGGTCGCTGTGGATCTTCCTGGTCGCCTTTGTGCTCAGCCTGGCCGCCAATCTGATCGCCAACGATAGACCCTTGCTGGTACGCTACGAAGGCCGTCTGTATGTGCCGTTTATGGTCAACTACAGCGAAACCACCTTTGGTGGCGAGCTGAATACCACCACGGATTTCCAGGATCCGTTCGTCATCAGGCAGATTGAAAACCATGGTTGGGCAATTTGGGCCCCTATCCGCTTTAGCTACAACACCATCAACTTTGCCACGCAAGTCCCCTTCCCTTCTCCGCCATCACGGCAGAATCTGTTAGGTACCGACAGCAACGGCAGCGATGTTCTGGCGCGAGTCCTTTATGGTTTCCGCATCTCAATGCTGTTTGGATTGGCGTTGACGCTGTTCTCCAGCGTGATCGGCATCTGTGTCGGCGCTACGCAAGGTTATTACGGCGGCAAATTTGACCTCTGGGGGCAACGGCTGATTGAGGTGTGGTCTGGCATGCCCACGCTGTTTTTGATCATTTTGCTTTCCAGCATTGTACAGCCCAACTTCTGGTGGCTGTTGGCGATCACCATTCTGTTTGGCTGGATGAGCCTGGTGGGCGTGGTACGAGCCGAATTCCTGCGCACCCGCAATTATGATTATATTCGTGCAGCACGCGCCATGGGCGTACCGGATCGCGTGATTATGTACCGCCATATGCTGCCTAATGCCATGGTCGCCACCCTGACCTTCCTGCCGTTTATTCTGTGCGGTTCAATCACCACACTGACCTCCCTGGATTTCCTCGGTTTTGGTTTACCGATTGGCTCTCCTTCGTTGGGTGAGCTGCTATTACAGGGTAAAAATAACCTGCAAGCGCCGTGGTTGGGCATTACTGCCTTCCTGGTCCTGGCGGTATTGCTCTCATTGTTAATCTTTATCGGCGAAGCAGTACGCGACGCCTTCGACCCCAGCAAGGCGCATTGATATGACCACTCCTCTGCTCGCTATTCAGGATCTCAGCATCGCTTTCCGTCAAGGGGCCACATTGAATCAGGTGGTCAATGGTGTTTCACTGCAGGTTGAGCAAGGTGAAACGCTGGCATTGGTGGGGGAGTCCGGTTCAGGTAAAAGCGTCACCGCGCTTTCCATACTGCGGCTGCTGCCTTCACCGCCGGTAGTCTATCCCGGTGGCGATATTCTGTTTAACGGCCGCTCACTGCTGCATGCGCCAGAAGCCGAATTGCGTAAGGTACGTGGCAACCAGGTCTCGATGATTTTTCAAGAACCGATGGTGTCGCTTAATCCGCTGCACACCATAGAGAAGCAACTGGCCGAAGTCCTGATGCTGCACCGAGGCCTGCGTCGCGATAGCGCTCGCGCCGAAATCATTCAGTGTCTCGATCGCGTGGGGATCCGTAACGCTAAAGGACGACTTAAAGATTATCCGCATCAGTTATCTGGCGGTGAACGCCAACGTGTGATGATCGCCATGGCGGTGCTCACCAAACCTAAGCTACTGATCGCAGATGAGCCCACCACAGCGCTGGACGTGACTATTCAGGCTCAGATCCTGATGTTGTTGAAAGAGCTCAAACAAGAACTGGGGATGGGGTTGCTGTTTATCACCCATAACCTGAATATTGTCCGCCGCTTGGCCGATAACGTGGCGGTAATGCGCCAGGGTCTGTGCGTGGAGCAGAGCAGCCGCGAAGCATTGTTCAGCGCGCCTCAGCACGCTTATACACAACAGTTGTTGGCGGCGGAGGATGTGGGTGAACCGCTACCGTTACCGGCACATGAAGGGCCAGGAGAAGCCTCTCCGTTGCTGAAAGTGGAAAACCTGCAGGTCAGTTTCCCCATCAAACGCGGCCTGCTGCGGCGAGTTGTTGACCAGAACACGGCATTGAAGAACCTGAGCTTTACGTTGCGGCCTGGGGAAAGTATTGGCTTGGTAGGCGAATCGGGGTCAGGTAAGAGCACTACCGGCCTGGCGCTACTACGCTTGCTGAATTCCAAAGGGGCAATCTGGTTTGACGGCCAGCCGCTGCACCAGTTCAATAATCAGCAGATGCTGCCTTATCGTAGCCGGATGCAGATTGTTTTCCAGGATCCCTACTCAGCGTTGAATCCACGGCTGAACGTCCTGCAAATCATCGCCGAAGGGTTGGAGGTTCATCAACAACTGACCGCAGAACAACGTGAACAACGGGTGATTGAAGCCTTACAGGAAGTGGGGCTGGATCCGACATTACGCCATCGTTATCCCACCGAGTTCTCCGGTGGGCAACGGCAACGTATCGCTATTGCGCGTGCACTGATCCTGCAGCCGCAATTGCTGATCCTGGATGAACCGACATCATCGTTGGATAAATCAGTACAGGCGCAGATCCTGACGTTGCTGAAGTCATTACAGCAGCGACACCGTCTGGCCTACCTGTTTATCAGCCATGACCTGCAGGTGGTACGATCGCTTTGCCATCAGGTGATTGTGTTACGCCAGGGCGAAGTCGTGGAACAGGGTAACTGCCAGACTATTTTCAATACGCCCTCGGCTGCCTATACGCAGCAATTGTTGCAGTTGGTTGATTAACGGCGTAATGATTCAGAAGGGATATTGCGCGCTGAGCTGCTCGGCGATTGCCGCGCCCACATTTTTCAAGCGGCACATAGCGGCACTTTCATCACAATGATGAACGAACAGGCAAGGCTCACCTTCCCATTCAACAACCGCGCAATCAACCTGGATCTCCTGAAGAGACAGGTTGAGCTGTTGCATGACACGCCATGCATCTCCGCCATCATGGCTGAGCAATTTCAGGCCGATCAGATTGTTACCTTCGTCTATGCCGCTAAGCGGAATCGGTTCCACCTTGCTGCCGGTAAAACCTGATAGCCAACGATAACTTTGCGGCAAGCGATGCACTACCGAAAGCTGGATACTATCCACATGAAATCCCTAGTATGAAAAGGTGAAACACTTTTTTACATCACAGGACTACTTAGTTATAGCCGTAAAAATCCGACTTTGCTGCCAACAAATGTTGTGTAAATGTAAAACCCACAACAATTAGCCAACCTTATCCTATGATTGCTGATATCACTGCTTTTTTCTCCACCGTAAAATGTTCTCTCACAGTGTTTTGCGACTCAGCTCGCATTTTTGCGTTATATGTAACCCTTTCCGCCCGCAATCTCAACTTTTTTTTCTTGCAATGCGGTTACTTTACAAATGCTATATTTTTACATTACGCAAACATCTACGCGCAAACACCACCCAACACCATATCGTAACCACATGATAAAAATAAGAAAATAAATTAATCAACGGTATAACCGCCTATCGGCGAGCGGGTTGCACCTTTGGCTACCGCATGGATTTACTGCGTTTTTATTAACAATAAAACTACAGTTTGTTTGACCAGCATTTAGTTAGCGAGCGTATATTTAGCAACAAATTTAATGTTGCAGCATGAACGATCTACAGCTACCGAAAGTAATCCCCTACTCTCCCCCCAATAGAGAATGAGCATTAAGGGAAAAGTGGCCAGCCTAAAAAGCCCCTCTCCAGATGAGAGAGGGACACAATAGTAGCGCGAAAGGAAATCAGCGATCAGGCAGGATGGTGATGCGGCGGGCGGCTGGCATAAAAATAGAACAGCACGGCAATAATGCTACACAGTGCCATTGAGGAAACCATCGGCCATGCGCTCTTGCCCGGTGCCAGCGAAAGAATTGCGCCGACCAATGCACCAATGCTGAAACGCAGTGTCCCGGCCAAGGAAGAAGCCGTGCCCGCCATATGCGGGAAATCATCCAGAATGACCGCCATCGCATTAGAGGAGATCATGGCGATACACCCGAGATAAACCGCCACGCCCAATACCAATGCCCAGAAGCCCAGGCCACTGGCCGTCACCGCCAACAGCCACGCACTCATTGCCAGTTGTACAAACAGCCCGATGCGGAACATGTTAACCGCACCAAGCCGACGCACATTGCGGCTGTTGAACAAGGTTGTCAGGAAAAGAAACACAATGTTCAACGCGAAGTAGTAACCAAAATGCTGCGGCGAAACGTTATTCAATTCGATATAAACAAATGGCCCGGCGCTAAGGAACGAAAACATACCTGCAAACGAGAAGGCACTGGCCAGCATATAACTCAGCACCCGCTTGTGGCGAAACAGTGAGCCGAAATTCCCCAACGTCGTGCGCAGGTGGAATTTTTGCCGCCGCTCTTTCGGTAACGTCTCTTTGATAAAACATGCCACCAGCAAAGAACCAAACAACGCCGCCGCGCCCATCGTCCAGAAAATGGCATGCCAATTGAACCACAGCAGCAAAGCACCACCGATCATCGGAGCCAGCAGTGGCGCAATGGTCATCACCAGGATCACAAACGACATCATGCGGGAGAATTCGTCTTTGGTGAACATATCGCGCATCAGCGCGTTGATCACCACGCTGGCCGCAGCAGCAGATAATCCATGCAGGAAGCGCAGGTTGATCAACTGCTCAACCGACTGCGCCATCGCACAAGCCCCACCAGCGATAGCAAAAATCAGCGTCCCCCACAGAATCACCGGCTTGCGGCCGATGCTGTCCGACATCGGCCCATAGAACAACTGGCCTACAGCAAACCCCAGCATATAAGCACTGAGCGTCATCTGTACACGGCCTGACTCCACGCCAAACTCCTGGGCGATAATCGGCATACTGGGCAGATACATGTCGATCGCCAACGGCATCAGCATGGAAAGCAAGCCCAGAATAAAGATCAAACCGAGGTGAGAAGTCCGGTTCTGTTGCACGTTAAACGGTTCCTTGGTCAGTCGCAAAAAATCATTCCTGCAGGTGCGGAGCACCGACGCTGGCAATCTCTTCTTCAGTCAGCGGGCGGTATTCTCCCGGTGCCAAATCTTCATCCAGCACAATGGCACCGATACGTTCACGGTGTAATTCGATGACCCGGTTCCCAACAGCGGCAAACATGCGCTTCACCTGATGGTAGCGCCCTTCACTGAGAGTCAGACGCACCAGGTTGTCCTCAATTTTTTCCAACCGGGCTGGCTTGGTCAGGTCTTTTTCGTTATGCAGCTGCACACCCTGGGCAAATTGTTGTGCCGTATCAGGTGCCAGCGGGTGTTCCAACGTCACCAGATAGGTTTTCTCACAATGGTGTCTGGGTGAGGTGATACGGTGCGACCACTGGCCGTCATCGGTCATCAGTACCAAGCCGGTTGTATCGATATCCAGACGCCCCGCCGCATGCAGCTTATAGGCCACTGGTTCATCCAGAAAATAGAGCACCGTTGGGTGATCCGGATCGTCGGTTGAACACACATAACCCTGCGGTTTATTAAGCATGAAGTAACGTGGCCCGGTTAGTTGGGACAACACATTGCCATCAAAGGCGACTTCCTGTTCAGGGGTCAATTTGATCGCCCCGCTCTTCACCACCTCACCATCCAAGGTGACGCGTTTTGCACGAAGTTCACGCGCTACCAGCGCACGGCTGATGCCTAACTGCTGAGATAAAAACTTGTCCAGTCGCATTGAATCTGCTTTGCCTGTCGTTGTTATGATCGTATTGATCGTATTGCTGAATATGACGCCCTGCTCTTATTACACCAGAAAAAACAAGCAGGTTCGGAGAGGATGACACAATAAAATAGTGCGGGGAATTGGCCTAGTATAGCGGCGAAAACGACGCCATGACAGGAGCAATTTCCGTGCCTCTCGCACTGCTTACGCGCAGGGGGCATAATAATAGAAATTTTTCTGCCGTCTGGGGAGCTAAATGTCATCACTTCACTGGGATCTTATGTTGCAAAATGATGTCCTAACGGCCCACGACAGCGAACGGCGTTAATTCATGGCCTTTACTCTGCGCCCCTATCAGTTGGAGGCGGTCGACGCCACCATCAAACACTTTCGTCAGCATCCAGAACCTGCGCTGATCGTGCTGCCGACCGGCGCAGGCAAAAGCCTGGTCATTGCCGAACTGGCAAAACGCGCTCGTGGTCGGGTATTGGTACTGGCCCACGTCAAGGAACTGGTGGCGCAAAACCACAGCAAATACTGTGCCTACGGCCTGGAGGCCGATATCTTTGCCGCCGGGCTACAGCAAAAAGAGAGTGCTGGCAAAGTCGTGTTTGGCAGCGTGCAGTCGGTGGCGCGTAATCTGTCGCTGTTCGATGGTGCCTTTTCTCTGCTGATTATCGACGAATGTCATCGCA
The DNA here is from genome assembly GCF_006715025.1 of Serratia fonticola. Classification (NCBI taxonomy): domain Bacteria; kingdom Pseudomonadati; phylum Pseudomonadota; class Gammaproteobacteria; order Enterobacterales; family Yersiniaceae; genus Serratia; species Serratia fonticola. Next base: position 2,340,433 of record NZ_VFMK01000001.1, on the reverse strand, counting down.
TCAGCGACGACGACGACAGCCAATACCAGCAAATTATCCAGCATCTGCAAAAAAGCAACCCGCAACTGCGCCTGCTCGGTCTGACAGCGACGCCTTACCGGCTGGGCAAGGGCTGGATTTACCAATACCACTATCACGGCATCACGCGCGGAGACAATCGCTGTCTGTTCCGTGATTGTATTTATGAGCTACCGCTGCGTTACATGATCAAAAATGGTTTTCTGGTGCCGCCAGAACGGCTGGATATGCCAATCGTTCAGTACGACTTCAGCCGATTGGAGGCCAGAAGCAACGGGTTGTTCAGCGAGGTTGATCTCAACCGTGAGCTGAAAAAACAAAACCGCATTACACCGCACATCATCAGCCAGATCGTGGAATACGCCGAGACCCGCAAAGGCGTGATGATCTTTGCCTCAACGGTAGAACATGCGCGCGAAGTCCATGGCTTGCTGCCAAACGGCGAGGCCGCGTTAGTCAGTGCTGAAACGCCCCCAGCCGAACGCGATGCCCTGATCGAAGCGTTCAAGCAGCAGCAATTACGCTATCTGGTCAACGTAGCGGTGCTGACCACCGGTTTTGATGCCCCCCATGTCGATCTGATTGCCATTTTACGCCCGACCGAATCCGTCAGCCTGTACCAGCAGATTGTCGGACGTGGGCTCCGGTTGGCTCCAGGCAAGGAGGATTGCCTGATACTTGACTATGCCGGGAACCCACACGATCTGTTCACACCGGAAGTCGGTACCAGCAAACCCCACGCAGACAGTCAACCGGTACAGGTATTCTGCCCCGCTTGCGGTTTCGCCAATCTGTTTTGGGGGAAATGCACTGAGAGTGGCGAGATTATCGAGCACTATGGCCGCCGTTGCCAAGGCTGGATGGAAGATGACGAGGGTAATCGTGAACAATGTGATTATCGGTTCCGTTTCAAAAGTTGCCCACACTGCGGTGCCGAGAATGATATCGCAGCACGCCGCTGCCATCAGTGCCAAGAGGTATTGGTTGACCCGGACGATATGCTCAAGGCCGCGCTGAAGCTGAAAGACGCTCTGGTATTGCGCTGTGGCGGCATGGCGTTGCAAAGCGGGCGGGACGACAAAGGCGAATGGCTGAAAGCAACCTATTATGACGAAGACGGCACCAGCACCAGCGAACGTTTCCGTCTGCAAACGCCCGCGCAACGTAAAGCCTTCGAGATGCTGTTTCTGCGCCCGCACCAGCGCGCACCAGGGGTACCCTTCAGTTGGCAAAACGCGGCGGATGTTCTGGCTCAGCAGGCGCTGTTGCGCCACCCGGATTTTGTCGTCGCGCGTAAACGCGGCCAATTCTGGCAAGTACGCGAAAAAGTTTTTGATTATCAGGGGCGCTTCCGCCGGGCCAATGAACTCTATTAGGGGCATGCGGCAGGTTTTCATTGCCCCTGGGGCGGCTTTCCGTTAAAATGCCGCCCGCTTTGCCTGGGCTTGCCCAGCGTCAAAGCAGGTTATCGAGCCTGTTACTGGGTCGCCTGTAGCAGGGTAAATTTTCTTTTAAGAGAAAAAACAATGTTCACTATCAACGTACAAGTACGTAAAGACCAGGGTAAGGGTGCGAGCCGCCGCCTGCGTGCAGCAAACAAATTCCCAGCTATCATCTATGGTGGCGAAGAAGCTGCGATTGCTATCGAACTAGACCATGATTCTGTCAAGAACATGGAAGCTAAACCAGAATTCTACAGCGAAGCAGTAACTCTGGTTATCGACGGTAAAGAAACCAAAGTTAAGGTTCAGGCTGTACAGCGTCACCCGTTCAAGCCAAAACTGGCTCACATCGACTTCGTTCGCGTTTAATCGCAACGAGCTTGATAAGCTTTCGGGACGCCGAAGTAAAAAACGCCGCATTTGCGGCGTTTTTTATTGGCTGCTATCGGGCTTATTTACCACTGCTTGAACGGCGCTGTAGCTGATCGCGCAGATTCGGCGGTGTACCCCGGATAGTCAGCGTATCGGTGGCTGGGTCCCAGAAAATCCGTTCACCCAACAGCATCGCATCAAAGTTCAGGCTGATACCACCACCACTGCCGGCAAATTTGGTCAGTTGGCGTAACGTGCCACGATCCGCCGGGAAACTCTCTTCCAGCTCATAGCCCTGTTCACTGGAAAACTGCAGGAAATCTTTCTCACCAACCGGTGCGATCTCTTTAGACAGTGCCTGCAACTCAATCTCTTCACCCGCCTGCAACTGCTCATTACAGTAGCTATAAACCTGCTGGCGTACCGATTGACGTTCATTTTTATCCAACTGCGCATCGGCACAGTAGTCATCCACCGCCTGCAGTAAGCCGCGGTTTTGCGCCTTGGTATCCAGGCCTTCTGCCGCCGCCAGGAAATCCATAAAGAAGTCTGAAACCTTACGCCCTACACGCCCTTTCAGGAACGTCAGGTAGCGGGTAGACTCCGGGTTGGTTTCCCACTCGGTCAAATCGATACGAGCCACGATATCCGCATGGTTAATATCCAGATAGTGGGTGGTGCTGATATCCAGCTCTTCATTGACACGCATGCTGTTACAGCTGTTCAACACCGCGATCAACAGATATTCCACCATCAGGTAACGGTATTGGCCGAACAGCACGACACCGCCTTCGGCAAAGGGATATTTGGCCAGTTCATCGCGCAAACGCCCCGTGGCTGCACGGCTGAATGCGAGAAAATCTTCATCCCCTTTGCGGCAACTGCGTAGCGCGTCCGCCAATTCACTCTGTTCGTTGAACAGGCCGTAAGCTTTGCTCTTGGCGCTGTACACGCGATGCAGCTCTGCCATCATCTCTTCCACTGCCGCATTGGTGGGAAGAAGGGAATCGCGCAACACTACGTCCAGCGTCTGCTCATCGCGTTTTACCAACTGGTGCAGTGCAATCTGCTCGATATCCAGACTCATGATAAATCCTCCTGTTCTTTGAGCGCGTATTCAAGCACTGAAGGGGGCTCGCTGCAACACAAAAGCGGTGCAACCAAATATTCAACTCCTTAACGATCTTCACGCTATAAAAGAGCGGAAAAACACGGCTCTATACGGTAAGATATGGGACTTTGTCAGGCTTTGAGCACAATCTTTATGCCACAATCATCCCGTTACAGTGACGAACACGTTGAACAATTGCTCTCTGAGCTGGTCAATGTTTTGGAAAAGCACCATACTCCCACCGATCTTTCTCTGATGGTGTTGGGCAACATGGTAACCAACTTGATCAACACCAGCATTGCTCCCGCACAGCGGAAGTCACTGGCCAGATCGTTTGCTGAAGCCCTGCAGGCTTCTATCCGTGAAGATAAAGCGCATTAATAATTATTTATGGTGACAAACCGTCAGCGTTATCGTGAAAAAGTCTCCCAAATGATCAGTTGGGGGCACTGGTTCGCCTTATTTAATATTCTGCTCAGTATTGGGTTGGGCAGCCGCTACCTGTTTGTCACCGACTGGCCGTCCTCATTGCTGGGGCGTGTCTATGCGCTGGTCAGCCTGATTGGGCAATTCAGCTTTATTGTTTTTGCCGCTTATCTGCTGATCATCTTCCCGCTCACCTTTGTGGTGATGTCGCAGCGGCTGCTGCGATTTATTTCTGCAGCGCTGGCCACTACCGGGCTGACGCTGCTGCTGGTTGACAGCGAAGTCTTTACCCACTTCCACCTGCATCTCAATCCGCTCGTCTGGGAGTTGGTGGTTAATCCGGATCAGAGTGAACTGGCACGAGACTGGCAATTGATGTTTATCGCCGTGCCGGTGATATTTCTGATCGAAATGCTATTTGCCACCTGGAGCTGGCAGAAACTGCGCAGCCTTAACCGGCGCAGCTTCGGCAAGCCGCTGGCCGTGCTGTTTATCTGTTCGTTCTTTGCTTCGCACCTGATTTACATCTGGGCAGATGCCAATTTCTATCGCCCAATCACCATGCAACGCGCTAACCTGCCGCTCTCTTATCCGATGACTGCGCGTAAGTTCCTGGAAAAGCATGGTCTGCTCGATCCACAAGAATATGAGCGCCGCCTGGTACAGCAAGGTAACCCAGCGGCTGCGGCTGTTGAATACCCGTTGAACAGTCTTAGCTACGGCGATAAAGGCAGCGGCTACAACCTGCTGATGATTGTGGTGAATGGCGTTCGCACTGCTGATGTTGCGCAGGATATGCCTGCCCTCACCCGCTTTGCTCAGGAAAATATTCGTTTCACCGATCATTACAGCTCCGGTAATCAAGCCGATACCGGTTTATTTGGCCTGTTCTACGGCATCTCGCCTACCTATCTGGATGGGATCCTGGCGGGACGTAAACCTTCTGCACTGATCGGTGCGCTGAGCGATCAAGGTTATCAGTTCGGCCTGTTCTCTTCAGACGGTTTCAACGCCCCACTATACCGCCAGGCGTTATTGACCGATTTCTCTTTGCCACCACAGCCATTCGTGCAAAATGACGCCGTAACCACTCATCAATGGCAAAACTGGCTAGCCGATCAGAGCAAAGATAAGCCCTGGTTCTCTTACATCAACTTCAGTGGTGGGGAGCAACAAAGGGAAAAAGACCTGTCATCCGATGCCTTTATCCAAAGGTACCGCAGCGGGGCAAAAGATGTTGATACCCAGATTGCCCAGGTGTTGGCAACCCTGAAAGAAAAAGGAATGCTGGATAAAACCGTGGTGGTGATCACCGCCGAACACGGTGTGGAATTCAACGATACCGGCAAAGGCAACTGGGGAGCAGGCACTGGTTTTAACCGAAATCAACTGCAGGTGCCTTTGGTGATCCACTGGCCAGGCACACCGGCGCAAACCATCAATAAGCTGACCAATCACAACGATGTGATGCGCACTTTGATGCAACGCTTGCTGCATGTGAAAACCCCCGCTAACGACTATTCGCAGGGGGAAGACCTGTTCAGTGCCCAGCGTAAAAATAACTGGGTCGCCACCGGCAATGGCAGCCAGTTGGTGATTACTACGCCAACACAAACGCTGATCCTGGATGGAAACGGAACCTACCATGCCTACGATCAGAGCGATAACGAAATAAAAGACGAAAAACCGCAGTTAGCCCTGTTATTACAAGTACTGACCGACGTTAAGCGCTTTATTGCCAACTAACTGCTTAAATCTAAAGCAATCAGTGATATATCGGCTTGAAATTGCGACAAGAAACGGTAGTATAGTCGCACTGCGTCGGCATGTAGCGCAGCCTGGTAGCGCACCGTCATGGGGTGTCGGGGGTCGGAGGTTCGAATCCTCTCATGCCGACCAAATATCACATGTTATAACAAGGGGTTAGCTAGATAGCTAGCCCCTTGAACTTGTCTGAAAATTTGTACATGTACAATAGGTCACTGTACACGCCAATCCTTTCAGCATTCTAATCAAACACTACCAAGCTTCTTACAAGAATCTGATTCTCAGTGTAACTATTTGACACCATGACTGTTTGTCGAGCTACGCTCTCCAGTAGCGCTACTGACGAATAGTTATGGGACAGAACTAAAGCCAATCAACCTTTCCCTTTCCTTTTCAGCTTGCCTTATACCAGCCTTGTCCTCATTGGCTTGCGCAACTGTCCCCATAAGTTGAGCATTTAAAATTGTTCTGTGTATCTCCAACAGACCACATTACCTTCTTGTTCATAAGTTTAACAACCCAACGAGTAACAACCCCATTTAGTGTAAACGGGTGGGCTATTGCATTTGGTGTAACACCATCAAACTCATAATATAACTGTCGGACGCCATAAAATTTCCACCACTCGGGTGAAATGCTACGGTGATTTGTGTTTATATAGCCACAAGATTTAATATCGTCCATCTCTTCCTGAATCTCTTCAGGTGTCTTGGTTTTGATATTTTCTGTATCAGGTGGATTGTTACCGTAAGGGTCTGGAACCAACTTGGAGCAAGAGAAGCAGTAACCACTGAAATGTTTACGGCCATTCTGTTCTTCATTTAACCATACTTGTAATGATTTACCAGAACTTGACTTACAGCTAGGGTCATCGTGCCGAATTTTTTCAATGCACTGCTTCACTGTTACCTCGTATTTTTGCTATAGCGGAGATTAACAGAATGGCCTGTTTCTCTTACTGTCGGGCTTCAACCAATTTGAGAGATTACAGGCCATTCTGTATATATATTAATTTATTAAGAAAGCTATCCTGTAAGAACTGATATCTATTTTCCACGAAATATCTTCTGAACCTAGAGACTGCCAGAAAGTTAAGGTTCACACCCCACCTAAAGTCACGCGCACCTAAGTACCTGAGACTCACCGCAAATCTGCCACAAATCACTTGACTATTACACCAAATTAATCGATAACGATTTCTAATTCTATGGTGCACTATCAAGGGATGGGAATGTCTAGTTTGATCTACATGGGAGTAAAAGGCGAGTTACAGGGTTTGATAACCGCAGGTTGTGGTACGCTTGAATCTATTGGTAACCTTTATCAAAGTGGGCATGAAGATGAGAGCTTTGTTTACTCTTTTCAACACCTGATGACTCGAGAACAGCACGTAACTCATCATCCCGTGGTCATACTGAAGCCTGTTGATAAATCATCTCCATTGTTGGCATCAAGTCTTTCCAACAACGAAAAACTCGAAGTAATGCTTTATATGTATCGTACATCTATAACTGGTGGTGTTGAAAAGTTTTATTCAATCAGATTAGGTGATGCTAAAATTAAAAGCATTAAATGCGACTACCCGCACTCACAAACTAGTAATAACATGGTTCCTCAAGAAGCCATATCTCTTTCATATAGGGATATCACATGGAATCATATCGGCTGTGCTACCGGTTCCTACAGCTTCTGGGATGACAGAGTGTACTGATATGGCAGACATTGCACGAATGGCCGATGATATGGTTACGGCTACTAAAGGCAAAGACACTTCTATGATAGGAGCAGCCTTTGATGGCTTGATTTCAATGCCTGTTACAATGGGATATTTAGCTTATGATTTTTTGGATACTGATACTCGATACGAAAGAGACACCGATAAAATACGATTAATGTTCTTAATAAAAAACGGCTATGCCAATAAGGAAACCCTATACAAAATACTCACCATCATTATATCTTACTATTTATCTCAATTAAGCGAAGAACAAAGAGAGCAAGTATATATAAATGCATTAGTAAAAGAAGGAGGTAAGATTGCCAGTAACACAATTGTTCTTGGACAAATGAATGCTGCTCTTGTGTCTGGACTTGTAAGGAGAATACTATTCGGTGTAACATTCTCAACAATCTTAACTCTTGGTGCTGATCAAGCCAGGGCTGTATATACATCCAGAAGATTAATGGCGAGTAACCCTACACTTTATTGGAAACTCAGAACTGCTGGTGATTTAGATTTGCTGTATTTTTTAGTTAAAGATTTTTCTAAACCTTTTGAAGATGCAATTTTACTCAAAGGACAGGACGAAGATGCTTTTAATCGGCTGATCGACATATATTTAAAGAAATTGGCGGAATGAATGTCTAATAGAGTAACTAAGCTCATAACTAACCTACTTAATTATGCCGCAGAGGCACTTATCGGCACCTCAGTACTCATGTTTTTGGTGTCCTTTTTTGCATTCTCACACAGGGATGCATTCATACAGTTCAACAAACTAACCTTCTCAGCATTTGCTATTGGGATATTGTTTCTTTTTATTGCAAAAAAAATTAAAAGTCGTTTTAAAGAATACTAACGCACAACATTTTCTGGTGCTCTACTGGACTCAAATCAGTATCTAGAAAATTAGAAGGTTGCTGTTCTTTCCGGTGCAAGATACTGCAAAAATGTAAGGAAAACCTCAAGCCCTATTAAATTATCGAGAGAATGCATGAGTGAAATTAATGTCCCAATTTTGATCGCGAACTTCGAACCATTCAAACTAATATCTCGCGATGAATCTGATATATGGAATCCTAGTCTGGAACAAATAAACGACAGTACATATAATTATGTGAAACTTCACAGAAAAAAACCCGCCTTGAGGCGGGTTGTATTCATTTAATAATCCGAATTCATTCCTGAAGCGCTAATTCAGTATTAGCTTCCTTGGGGCTGAGTGTATACATGCCACCATTAAAAGGATCAATAGCGAACCAGCCTATTATTCCGCCAAATAGAATATTACCACCAATGTACCAGCCATTAGCGCTTGCTTTGATTGGGAGTGTAACAGGTTTATAGTTTTCTTTAGAAAAAACTATTTCATAGCTTTTCTTGCCAAAATAGCTGCCATCTGATTTTCTCAGACTAACTCCTTGGGGGGTTTTACCTTCAGTAATAATCTTTCCAGACTCATCCTTGATCAAAAATGAAGCACCGGAAGGATTACTGTTAACTTGAACAAGCTGCGTATCATCACCAACAATTGTTGCACACCCACTAAGCAAAAATACCGAGGCAACAGCAATAGTTATTATTTTTTTCACTTAAAGTTCCTTGAAATTATTTAAAGCCCTATATTCCAAAAAAATTTCCACTGAAAATAAGAACGAACCATTTTCCGGACAAAGAGTAAAAGCTTAGTAGTTTTTTTTCAACGGTTATAGCGTCAGATTGTTTTGGTGATGACGAAGTGTGATGCTCGTCCGGTTTTGCCAATACCTATCATAAGGAACACGGTTATTCAATTTACCGTACATGTGATGGAGCATCACCCCATCACCGAGATACACCCCGGCGTGATTAGGCTCGTTGGCACGCACTTGCATAATGATTACGTCGCCCACGCGCACGCAGATCACCAGTTACCGGTATAAACCCGGCCTCGGTATAGTGCTGCATGTAAAGGTTTTCACCGCGCTCCCACCAGCCATCCGACCGTTCAAAGTTAGGGAGATCGATACCGCGCTCCAGCCGGTACCAGTCCCGCACAATGGCGTAACAATCCCATATGCCATGCACAAACGAACGACCTTGCAGCGGTTTAACGCCTTCTGTGGGTATAATCGTTCTGATATCCCCCTCTGGCCAACTGGCAATAATCCATGGTAACTGTGACATGTCACATTGTGCCATATCGAGCTGGCTCGGCTGTGTTGTAACATCAGGGTGGCTGTGAACGATAGCGACGATCTCCCCAGCATCCTCCGCTACTGCGTAGTCCTCAGGATGCATGCTGAATTGCTCTGTTGGTTCTGGTGCCGTATTCCTGCAACGCAGGTACTGCTGGCTGCGGCCATTTTGCACCACCAACCACAGCACTCTGCCGGATACGCCTCTTCAGCATGCGCCAGCACAGCGCTGATAATGTGCTTTCTCATGACTACCTCTTCATCAGTGATGTGCCTACAAATCCGCCATGTGACAACGGATTGCCCTTACCGAACAGTGGCTCGCGGCCGGTGGAGATCAGGCCTGAACAGACGTCTTGTGAAGGGTCGTCTACCGGATTGCCGTCGATATCAAAATACCGGGTTCAGGTGTACCCGCATGATGCACCACGTATAAGGTTTACCGATTTACACTTGTTACCGGCAAGCGGAAATCTCTGGGATCTGATAGAGCAATAGCCATTGCAATCGCTCGCGAATACAACATCCGCATGCGGCCAGAAAGTGCAATATCTATCGACTCTCTGATACGTGACTCTGGAGGTATCCAGGGCGAGGCGCTTCCGTTTGCTGAACATGTTGATCATATTATGGATCGAGCAATAACAGACGAACAGCCATCGGAAAGCACTCGCGAGGATTGGAAGAATGACGCGATCCGTGTGAAAGCTTTTTTTGCCACTATTCCTGCCTGTGATATAGAGCTGGAGCACGTTAACGCCTATATAAAAGAATATCACGCAGAAGCATCGGCAAACGTGCAAAACCGCAAAGTTAGCTTCCTGAAGAAGTTGTTCAGCTATGCAGTCGATGAATCGCTGATGCTGGATAACCCGGCAACCCGCAAGAAAATGCGCCCGATCGATGAAAAGCGGCGCCAGCGTTTATCAATCGATACGTTCATGGCCATCCGCCAGCATGCGGCCCCATGGCTGAGAACGGCTATGGATCTTGCTCTACAGACAACACACGCCAGGCTTGAGGTATCCCGGATCCGTTACTCAATCAAGGAGCCTAAAAATGGTGTATGTGGCTGCGTGTGGCTGGATCAGCCAGAGAATGGCATCTATGGCACGCTGTACATCCACCGGCAAAAAGTGCAGAAAAAAGAGGCATCACACGTTGCTATCCCGATCGGCGCAGAGTTAAAACGTATTATTGACGACAGCCGCGACAGCGTAGCCAGCCCGTATGTTGTGCACAGGATCCCTCAGCGGAACGTGAAGCGTAGCAAAGAAGTATCACACCCTACCCAGGTAGCACCAGACTATTTAAGTCGTGCTTTTTCAGCGCTGCGTGACGAACTTGGATTGTCAGATCATCTTGAAATGGACGAGCGCCCATCATTCCATGAGGTCCGGGCTTTGGCTGCGCACTTGTTCGATAAGCAAGGGATAGGCCCGCAGGGATGCATGGCACATACCGACGCAAAATCTACCAAGATTTATACCCGTAATCACATCGACTGGGTGGAGGTTCCGCATGGGGAAATTAAGACGGGATAGCCGAAAATGTGATGGTAAAACTCGACCTAAGTTATTGATGTGTATATGTTGTATTTAGCACAAAATACACTGTATTTTTATACAGTGTAATTCAATGAAGGCCAGAGCTGGCGCGGCTTGCAGAGGATTTTAAACGGTAAAATGGGGGGGCGGAGGTTCGAATCCTCTCATGCCGACCAAACTTTTATAAAAAAACCAACCACTTGTGGTTGGTTTTTTTTATGCCTGCGATTTTAATAAGATAAATCTCTCACAGCCTGAAACACATAACCATAACTTGAACTATAACCTTAAGACTGGTTAATGAAATGTACAATATAATTTATGTATGATTATAAACTGCAATGCGTCTATCTCTGCTTTCATAAAAAACGCACGCGAGGGAGATACCTGGATAAATAACTTATTTATTCAATGGTTAGCAGGGGATTGATAAAAGACAAAAAAAATCCCGCCCTTTCCGTGAAAGTAGCGGGAGGCCAATATGACCAACACCAGGGAATTTCAGGATTAATCCTATTAGCTAAACTAATGTTTTATGCACCTCAGATCAAGCCTATCTGTTACTGATTTGATTTACGTCAATATTCTCATCGCTCATTATTTGCCCACATGCAATTATTTACTTATTAATCATTAGGTTGAATAAAAAACCGGTTAAAAACACATTGAATCTTTAAGTAGTCGCAATGCCAAAACCTTGAATTCGCGTAAACCCTCGCGAACAGCGGGTGCGAATCATCCCACCTGGTATCGCACCATCCATATCCCCCTGCTACTGGGTATCGTGACAACGAGGGCATAGGCCGTGATTCAAAAGCGTGTTATAGCAAAATTTTCACTCACTTCCTCTTGCTTTCCCCCCGGCCCTTCCGTCAAAATAACTGTATACATAAACAGTAACGGTAAGGTTGAACAATGTTCGTTGAGTTGGTGTTTGATAAGCGTAATGTCACAGGTATTCCTGGCGCAGATGAAATCATTAAAGCCGAACTGACAAAGCGGGTTCACCGTCTCTTTCCAGAGGCAGAGGTAAAGGTAAAACCCATGCAGGCCAACGCGCTGAACTCCGATGCCAGTAAAAGTGACAGAGAGAAGTTAAACCGTATGCTGGAAGAGATGTTCGAAGAAGCGGACCAATGGTTGGTTACTGACATTTAAGTTTAATCGCCGCTGCCAACCTTGGTGCGAGATAAAAAATCAGTGCCTGACGGAGACCAGAACGCCAGGTACAATCAACCCCGTAATCATCTGGCATAAAGCATGAATGCAAAAAACCCCAGCATCTCTGCTGGGGTTTCTTTTATGGTGCCGGCTACCGGAATCGAACTGGTGACCTACTGATTACAAGTCAGTTGCTCTACCTACTGAGCTAAGCCGGCGAAATCTGTCGGAGGTGGTACTTTTTCCGTGGAGCGCAATATAATACAGCCCGACGGGAACAATCAAGCGTAATCAACAGATTATTTACCCTTTCGCCTAAAAAAGCAGCTTACAGGGCAAATTTCTCTCGCATGGCCCGATCTTCATCACTTAACGTCTGAGTGATAAAAGCCACAAACAACCGCAAAGCCTCGCCAACATGCCGCCCTGGCGGTAATTGCAGCTGCAAGGTGCGTTGGCTTAGCGGGTCGACCGCAAAGGGTTTAAGCATCAATCCCTGGGGTTGTAAAAATGGCATCGCGGTGAATTGGCTACAGATAGTGACTGCCTGTGGTGAACTGAGTAAAAAGTAGTACAAAGTAGAAAAGTTATCGCAGGTTAGCACCGGCTCAATAAAGGTTCCGTTCATCTGGCAAGTGATATCAAACAGTTGGCGGATGGTAGAGCCAGGCTCCGGCAAACACAGCGGATAATGGCTGAGATCCTTCAGCGCCACCTGCTGGTCTGCTAATGGATGTTGCTCGCTCATCAACAATAGCACCGGCGCGGGCCACGAAGCCACAACCTCTACGCCGCGTTCCGGCTGCAAGCTAAACTGCAACACCACATCACATTCACCATGACGAATCAGCCTGGCCAACGTTTTACTGTCTGCGACCGTCAGCATAAAAGTCACTGCCGGATGCTCAGCACGGAAACGCGCCATCAGCTGCGGCATCAACATAAAGGCCAGGCCATTAGTGCAAGCCACGCGCAACGCGGTACGCCGCACCGCCTTCAGCCCCTTGATCTCCGCCACAGCCTGTTCAATATTTAACAGACTTTTTCGTATATGGTTCTCAAAAATCAGCCCCGCCTCGGTGAGCACCATCCCGCGAGCATGGCGCTAAAACAACGGCGTACCAATTTGCGTCTCCAATCGTTGAATCTGCCGGCTCACCGCCGATATCGCCACAAACAACTGTTCACTGGCTGCACTCAGTGAACCACAGTTGGCTACGACCAGAAAAAAACGCACTTCGCTGCTTAGCATGGGGCCTCTCCTTGGTGCATGCTTCGCGAAAGAGCAAATTATCGTTGCCTTAAAAGCAAAGCTTGTTTGTTAAATAGACAATTGTGGCAAACCCCGATTTTAGCTTAGATAACGAACACAACAAATAAAACAACACTAAGCAAACACAACGGGGTAAATAATGACAGCTGAACAAGCCGTTGCCTTGGCAACAGCCTATTTTGATCGCGGCGAGTTTCGTCAGGTGCTGGCACGTCGTGTGGCTCTGGCAACAGAAAGCCAACGGGATGATGGTGACGCCAGCATCATGCAATATCTGGAACAGGAAATAATGCCGCCCTTACGGGCATTGGGTTTTGAGCTGCATCTGTTCGACAACCCGGAAAAGGCCAATCGTCCCTTTCTGGTTGCTGTACGTATCGAAGATCCCGCATTACCTACCCTGCTAAGCTATGGCCACGGCGATGTGGTCTTCGGTGACGACGAAAACTGGCGCAACGGCCTATCACCTTGGATATTGAGCGAGGAAGGCGATCGTTGGTATGGCCGCGGAAGCGCCGATAACAAAGGGCAGCATAGCGTCAACCTGGCGGCATTGGAGCACGTCTTCCAGGCCCGTGGAGGTAAGTTGGGCTTTAACTGCAAAATTATCTTCGAAATGGGCGAAGAAATCAGCTCCCCAGGTCTGGCGGCCATTTGCCATCAGCAACGCGAACTACTGCAGGCCGATCTGTTTATTGCCTCCGATGGCCCACGCCTGAATGCGGCTCAACCCACGCTGTTCCTTGGCTCACGCGGTTGTATCAATTTTCGTCTTAGCATTCACGCCCGCGAAAATGCCTACCACTCCGGTAACTGGGGGGGATTGCTCAGTAATCCTGGCACCCAACTGGCCAACGCCATTGCCGCACTGGTCAATCAACAAGGCCAATTACTGGTCACGGCGCTGAAACCGACGTCTTTGGACAACACGATGCGTGCCATCCTGCAAGATCTCAGCGTTGGTGGCCAGGCAGGCGATCCGACGATAGATGAAAATTGGGGTGAAAACGGTCTTTCCCCTAGCGAGCGGCTGTATGGCTGGAATACGCTGGAGGTTCTGGCTTATCAGACCGGTAACCCGGCTCGGCCAGTTAATGCCATTCCTGGTAGTGCCAGTGCAATATGCCAGTTGCGTTTCGTGGTCGGCACCGACTGGCAGAATCTGGTAAAACACGTTCAGGAACATCTTCAGTCACGGGGATTTTCAAACATCGAAGTGGAGTGGCTGCATGGCTCCCCCGCCACCCGGCTAAACCCACAGGATCCATTAGTTCATTGGGCGCTCGATATCCTGCAACGAGCCAGCGGCAAAAAACCGGCGCTGCTGCCCAACCTGGGAGGATCGCTGCCTAACGACGTCTTCGCCGATACGCTTGGCTTACCCACCCTGTGGATCCCCCACTCCTACCCTGCCTGCGGCCAGCACGGGGTTAATGAGCACATGTTGAAATCTATCGCCCGCGAAGGGCTGCAGATTATGACCCACCTGTTCTGGGAATTAGGTGAAAATGGCAGCGCGCTCCTGGCTCAGCGCCAGTCAGGAGAAACCTCATGAGCTCGATTGCACAACAAGAGGCTGTCGCGGCAAAGCCCCATTTGTATAAAACGCTGTTCGCCACCTGTATCGGTAACGCACTGGAATGGTTCGATATTGCAGTATATGGTTTTTTTGCCAACTATATTGCCCACGCCTTCTTTCCGACGGATGATCCGACGGTCTCGTTGCTGCTGACCTTTGGTAGCTTCGGCATTTCATTCTTGATTCGACCATTAGGCGCGGTGGTGCTCGGCGCCTATGCCGATCGCGTCGGCCGCAAAAAAGCGCTACTGATGTCCATCAGCCTGATGTTGCTAGGTGGTGCAATCATCACCTTTATGCCGTCTTACGCCACTATTGGGTTAGCGGCACCGCTCATGATCCTGATTGCCCGCTTGATTCAGGGGTTTTCAGCCGGTGGCGAATTTGGCAGTTCGACCGCTTTTCTGGTTGAACACTTCCCGGAGCGAAAGGCGTTTATTGCCAGTTGGCAGTTCGCCACCCAAGGCGCCAGCACGTTGATGGCTTCGGCTTTCGGGCTCGGTTTGAGCCAATGGCTGACTGAAGCGCAGATCCAGGATTGGGGATGGCGCATTCCCTTCGCCTTCGGGCTGCTGATCGGACCGGTAGGGCTGTATATCCGCCGCCATGTGCATGAGCCGGCGAGTTTCGAGCAGCATAAGAAACCGCAAGCCCCATTGAAGCTGCTGATAGGAAAACAAAAGAACCTGCTGCTACTGGCTATAGGGCTGATGGTGATTTCTACTGCGGTAAATTACATGCTTAATTATGTGCCAACCTATGCGACCAAGAGCCTGAATCTGTCTAGTTCCGTCGCGTTCAGCGCTACGCTATTGGCCGGCGTTATTCTGACGGTGGTCACCCCCTTAATGGGGCTTTGGGCTGAAAAAGTAGGACGTTTACCCCTGATGTGGGGATCGCTATTGCTGCTGATGATCACCATCTATCCAGCCTTCCTGATGGTGGTTAACCATACTACCCCATTGACATTGATGCTGCTGGTGGGGTGGATGGCCTTACTGAAATCGATCTATTTCTCAACGGTGCCTTCGGTGATGGCCGATCTGTTCCCGATGGAAACACGTGCCAGCGGCATGGCGATTGGTTACAACGTCGCCGTGACAGTATTTGGTGGTTTCGCCCCTCTGATCTGTACCTTGCTGATCACCGCAACCGGCACCAGTCTGGCACCAAGCTATTATCTGATGATGGTAGCGTTACTGAGTTGCTGGGCACTGTTAGGCAGCAGAAAACATTTATCCAACACCCGATAACCTTTTCCCCCCAGCCGCAACCGTCTGGGGGATTTTATTCACCAACGACTCGCCAGATTGCATACCTCGCTATAGGTTAATGAGGCCGTCAGCCTCATTGCCACCTGTTGCCTGACGGGCCAATGCAAGAAAAGCGCATGCGGCAGCATTGGTTTCTCCTGCCCGGCTGACCAGCATCAGATTGGCAGCCAGCTTAGCTTCATCCAGAACACGATAGACCAGGCCTGGGATCGGGACCTGTTCCAGGGGTTCAGGAACCAACGCGATTCCCAACCCAGCCGCCGCCAATGCCAACACACCCAGGGTGCTGGACGTACGATGGGCAATATTGGCTGGGTGCCCGAGGATCTGGCTGAGCATATTGAGCAAATGTTCATCTGCATCATGTGCGTCATAGAAAATCAACGGCTCTTTCGCCAACATAGCCACTTTCAGCAGCGGCTCTTTAGCCAAAGGATGATCATTAGACATCGCGACTCGCCTTTCCCAGTAACCTACAGGTTCAGCCAGCAAGGCGGAGGCATGCACTTTTTGATGGTCGGGCGTGTAGCCAATATCCAACTGTCCTGTCAGGATGGCATCAGCCTGTAATTGCGGGGGCATCTCCCGCACTATCAGCTCAACATCGGGATAGGTTCTATGGAAGGTTCGCAAGTCGTGCATCAGCTTACCGCTAAAAACCGCATTACCGGCAAACCCCACACGCACACACCCCATTTCACCACGTAAGGAACGCTTTACGATCATTTTGGCATATTCAGCCTGCTCAAGCGTATGCCGTGCCTCAACCAGCAGCAAACTCCCGGCCTCGGTCAGTTCCACCCGGCGGCTGGTACGTACAAACAACGGGCCACCTAATTCATCCTCCAGCGCACGGATCTGCATGCTCAATGCTGGCTGCACGATGTTTAGCCGTTCAGCCGCCCGCCCAAAATGCTTCTCTTCTGCAACGGCCAGAAAATAGCGTAGATGGCGTAGTTCCATTTCTCTCCTATCATCATTAAAAATGATTAATTGGTAATATTAATACATTGGAGTTTATCTGCTAGAAAGTAGATGCTCAATCTCATGCACATAGGGTGCTCTGAATAAGGACTCAACCATGCAAAATCATATTGAAGACCGTCTGCAGATTAGTGACCTGATGACTGGCTGGATCCACCGGGATCTGGGCCAATGGGAAGCACTGCGGCGGCTATTTCATGCGGATGGCACCATTGAGGTGACCTGGTTCGAAGGATTGGCCAGCGACTTTATTGAAGGGTCGATGAAAATGGGAGCTTCAGACGCCCGAACCAAGCATCTGATCGGCACACCGGTAGTGCGTTTTAATCAGGATATAACGAAAGCGATTGTCGAAACCAATGCGGTGATCATTGGTGAAAACGTCAAGCTGAACATAGGCTGTGAAGCCCATAACCGCTTTTATGATCGGGTGGAAAAACGTGATGGGGTCTGGAAGCTGTTACACCGCCAAAGCATTTACGATATGGCAACTTTCACTTTCCCGATGGGCCTGATAGAAATCGACAGCGCCATCGCAGCAAAATACCCCCGCGAATATGCGGCACTGGCCTATATGCTGGAAAAAAGCGGCTTCCCTGTTAAACGTGTGTTTGCCACCCGTGGCAGTGAATTGGAAAAACAAATGAAAGCCGCTGGCGAAACCTGGTTAGTAGGCTGATTGTCCTTTCGTAACAAAATCCGGGGGCTGAAAGCAAAATTGAAAGTGTCGCCCCCCAATTTTTCATGCTGAGGCATAATTTTTATACGGTAAAAATAAAATAAGGAGCCTGTCCATAATTCTGTGTAATTGCCAGCGTATCAAAGGTGATCGTTTAGACGGTCACCGAACTCGATAATAAAACGACTCATCGCCAGCCGCCAGTTCTGGATCGGCATATTCCATTTTTTCGACGCTGCCTGGATGGACAGATAAATCACTTTTCGCACTGAGTCGTCTGTCGGAAATACTTTACGTTTCTTTATCGCCTGTCGGATCACGCTGTTCAGTGATTCGATAGCATTGGTCGTGTAGATCGCTTTGCGGATATCTGCGGGATATCCGAAGAACGTATTGAGATTTTCCCAGTGCGCACGCCAGCTTTTGCTGATTTGCGGGTATTTCTCATCCCAGACGCCCGCGAACTTGTCCAACGCCATCAGAGCCGCTTCCTCTGTCGGAGCCTGCCGGGCTGGGTTTTCCCCCGGCACATCGTTACAGCTCACACTGCGGCCCGATGGCCTGTGGATCACCCTCCTCACCGATACGGCTACCTGGGAAGCCGTCTGTGAGGCTAGTCAACATAGGCAAGATTTGGGAGCGGATTGGATACGGCAGAACGGCAAGCTGACCATCGGTGGAGATTGGATCACTGAGTCGGGGATCACAGATGTGGCACAACTGGAGATCACCGCCGCACTCGGTGTGATCCGGTTGCAGCGGCGGAAAAAAGTATGGAAGTCAAAACAGTAGCGGTGGTTCTTATTATCGCATCCTAAATCTCAGCATCAGCCAGACTCCTAATGCTGCGATAGGCCCTGTTATAATTCCCAATATAAAACAATCAATTACTGTCTCCCATGTAAAACTAAAAAGTCCACTTTTGAAAAAACGAACGACACTAAGTATCAAATTTAACGAAAAAAATAAGAGCATCATCGCCACAATGAAAGATACGACTAGATAGGCAAAAACGTTTATGTCTATCTTCTTATTTTCCATTTCTGATGTCCTGCACGTCATCATCGGTAAATTTTCCCACCCAACGAAGCACCAATGAGACTTGTCGTTGCAGCAGCAGGAAGAAAGGGGATTTAGGGCTTAGAAAACGTGACCCCAGACAAAACTGGGGTCCTTAGACTACTGCCGAGAATTATAATGTCGATAATAAATCCACCAACAACCTACTCCGACTACAACTCCTCCATAAAAAGCAGCTTCTATATATTTCAATATGTCAATATAGAATAGCTCAAATGGTGTGCCATACCCTATGAAGTAGAAAAATCTAACGGCAACGTATGTAACTAATGCCATTATTATTAATATTGCAACGCAAGAAACTAATAAGTAAAGCAGCAGGAACAACCATTTTTTACGACTCATTTACTGTCTCCTTGCAACTTTTTAGTCTCTTTCCCTGCTTGGTCGTTAATGGTCTCAGTTACCATACTTGAGCCAGCGTTACCCAACATACCAGGAAGTTGGCTAGGTAACATATCTTTTGAAATAGTGAATTGCCCTATAATTTCAGTTTGGTTGCGTAACACTGGGTTAAATTTAGGATCAAACCCATCAGATAACCAATTCGCCAATCCATTCGTACCTACCGAGAGCAATTTACCAGCACCGTAGCCAACACCAGCAGCAGTACCACTAATCAGCCCACCTACACCTGGATTATCACCTTTAAGGTAACTGGAAGCCGCTCCACTGGCCCCATTCAGATATACTGTTCCTATCAGGCCTGTTCCTGCTGTTGCTGCCCCCGTCCAGTAAGCAAAGAGAACGTCATTTACGTCTATTGTGCCATTAAACCCATACTGAATAGCAGTATTCACGCTGCCTCCAATTAAACTGGTTGTCATAGCGGTTTCCGGCAATAGCGGCCACGCCAGTGCACTTCCTGCGGCCATAACCATCGTCTGACAAGACACTGGTGTTCCACCGCTACAGGCTTTCTTGATTTCTGCTTGTTTATCGGCTTGCCATTGTTCTACCGTACCGGGCTTCTCTTTATTTACTGCTGCCAATACATTGACAAGGTTATTGTTCTCGAGCGCATTCTTACCCGCTTGCGCCCCCGCTACGGCATTGGCCGAACTGTCCCCAACAATACCACCCGCCAAACCTGCTGCCAGGGTGCCAAGGGCACTGATCGTCTGACGCTGCTCTTCCGTCAGATCGTCACGACTGATACCGGGGTACATCTGCTGGGCGATATATTCACCCATTACCGCGCCGGAGGCTCCCGCTAACGCGCTGTTGCCATTTACCGCCGCAGTCACCGCACCCAGAACGGCGTGCGCCATCAGGTTGGCTTCGGTGTTTACCTTGCCATTGGAGTCTGTGGTCATCTTGTGAATGACCTCCGCCAGATACGGCGCACTGGCGCCCGCCAAGGCTTTAGCCATATCACCACCGGCCAGCCCTTGTATGGCCGCCGTCGCTGCCTGGATGCCCTGCTGTAGTGAGCTGCCAGTGCCATACTGCTTCATGGCATCTTTATATTCTTGGGTTTCACGCAGTTGCTCGGCGGTCTTATCCGGGTACTTCTCTTTCGCGGCTTTCAACCCATTGATTTCACCCTGCGTCCGCGCAATATCTGCCGCCTGGCTGCCAATCTCCCCGATCAGCTGCGCTTCTTTCAGCCGGTTCTGTTCCTTCTCCTTGTCGAAGATTTTGTCCAGACCCGGATTCGCATTCTCGACATCCCGGCTCAGGTCGACCAATTCGCCGGGATCTTTCTTCCTGTTTATGGTATCAGCAAGGTGGTATCAACCTTTCAATTGTTTCTTTATCTTTCTCATGAAAAACAATCTCTAGTTGATGCCCTTCATCATTCTCCCAATCTAGGACAGAATCTTTTAATACCTCTAAATATGTACATAAGTCAGCATCGGGAATGTTCGGCAATGACTCATGTACGATCATTATCTTATTTTCACTGATCCAGTCCAAATCACGTAAGCAATCATAGAGGGAGTTCCAGTTGAGCCCAAAATATCCAGGGAACCAAAGCAAGTAATAGAGAGACCGCAGCAGCTCATCAGTATCAGCAATGGTAGGATCCACTCTAGCAACAAACATCTCACCACTGCCATAACATACAGATTTATCTGCAAATTTAAACAAGCTCATAACACCCTCACCTAATTTTTATAAACGTCTTATAGTGGTCATTTGTATAATAAGCTTCACCATTTTGCCCAACAATGACTCTCTGTGGGCCAGGCCCTGAGATATTCGGGGTTGGATGAACATATTCTTTATAATACCCAGTAGGCTGTACGGGCAAACCAGGCTGGCCTGTTGTACGATCAGGTAGATTTTTAAACACTGAGCCATCGTTTCTGTGTGGATTTGTTCCACCGTTAGCAATTCGATCAAGTGTAGGTTTTAAATCCACAGTCCCAGAAAATGTTTGCCCTGTTTTTATGTCTTTTACTGTGACGCCTTCGATAAAACGAACAGGTTCTTTGGTTGCGTTCGCTGTGTGAGCTGGCTTAGTGCTCCCCCCACTACTAAGCCCTCCGCCGCCAACAATACCACCGCCCTCCATCTCAGGCTTACTCAGACAGAGCATCGGGTTTTTACAGTCTTTGTTCAACAGGGCGTTATTACTCGATGAGTTCTGACCTGCCTGTCCTCCCGCTACAGCGTCGGCTGTACTGTCACCCGCAATACCACCTGCCAAACCTGCCGCCAGGGTGCCCAGGGCGCTAATGGTCTGCTTCTCCGTCTCACTGAGTTGGTCAACCGTCTTGCCCGGATACAACTGGTTCATCACCAGCTACGCCATCAGTTCACCACTGACCGCACCTGCGCCTCCTGCTGCGGCACTGTTGCCTGCCGCCTGGGCGACCACGGCACCTACTACCGCATGGGCCATTACCTGCGCTGCCAGGTTGCCGTCATTGCGCTTTCCAAATGAGCTCTAACTCCATCGTAATGGAGTTAGAGCTCACATTTTCAAATTATTTAAGCCCGGTAATCACGATGGTATCTTTTCATCCCATCAGGTGCCCGAGAATCTTCCTCGCATCGAGGAAGTCATAGACCCACATCAGATAACTGCTCCAACCGCTGGCATACGCTGCGTTTCATTCGCGACAAAGTCAGCGAGCGCTTGGAATATATCCCTGCTGACTTTGTAGTTAGCAGACTGACTCGGTGAAATTGGTTATATCTACTTGTGTTAGGCTATTTATCAATAAATGAGTAATATTTTTTTCCTCATTTAAACCCAAGTAAAAACCACCGCCACAATGTATCCAGTTGACATTATCACTTTCAATTATTTTGATTAAGATGGTATCTTCCGATATATATACTTGCATATCACAGTTAAAGTTATCGATAAAGCGCTGTGAAAAGTCGTTGTTCGCCGAATCTTTCCATAAATCTAAATTAACAATCGGTAGCCCTGATTCTTCACATGATAACTCAACCTGATTATTCCCTACTTTATGAATAGAGTTAGCATCCATCATTACTAGCGTAATTGCAGATAAAAAACCATTTTCCGGTAACACGGCCAGCTCAAGCAAGCTTTTACTGCCATCGCCAACTCGCCAGTAAAGAGGTGGATTACCCTTTGAATCAACCAGCTTAATATCAATGGGAACGTAACCATCAATATCAATGGTTACGTTATCGTACTCTTTGACTACAGTATCAATGATTATGTTCATTATTTATACAGCGCATGTTTCAATACTGGATAAGGATCTGTAGGTCGTTGACTAAATATCAACTCCCAACGCCCAACTTGCATCATTTCATTAAACTTAATTCCCTGAGAAGATGCATCTTTAACAGCACTTTGAAGACTAGTCAACATTGCCTGACTCCCTTCGCTTGTACTGTGAGACAAACCATTTCGGGTTAAGTACTCACCCATATGCTTGGTTGCATTTGGGTTTACCCAGATAGTTTGCCCATCTACCGTTAACTCAAAGGATTTGGGAATTGATGTTCCAGGTATTGCAGGCTGAGTTGCTTTAATTGAATCAAAGACAGTACCTGTTGTGTTTTTCGCTGCATTAGCCGCAACCGCTTCAGCCTTTGCGGCGGCTGCTTCTGCAACAGTTTTACCAACCCCAATAGCCCCCGCGGCACCTACACCTCCCGGTGTAACTGCTTCAGCTATCTGCAATCCTGCGTTGTTGAGACAAATTGCTGGAGCACTCTTACACCCTTCCAGTGCTGCTTTGGCTGCCGCTGCTATTTCCGGCGAAGCTGCGACGATCAAGGCTCCGCCTGCTGCGGCACCCATACCAGCAGAAACAATCAGGTTACCGTTCGCGATCCCTTTGGCAATGTCAGTTTTGCACGCTGTATCACAATCCGGCGTTTTCCCTAACCAGAACCCGAGGTCTGATCCTATACCAAGATTATTATTCTCGAGAGCATTCTTCCCTGACTGTCCTCCCGAAACAGCATCAGCCGTGCTATCACCCACAATACCACCAGCCAAACCTGCTGCCAGGGTGCCCAGCGCACTGATGGTCTGACGCTGTTCTTCCGTCAGATCATCACGACTGATACCAGGGTATATCTGCTGGGCAATGAACTCTCCCATCACCGCGCCGGAAGCTCCCGCTAATGCGCTGTTGCCATTCACCGCAGCCGTCACTGCACCGAGAACGGCGTGCGCCATCAGGTTGGCTTCGGTATTCACTGTCTTGCCGTCCGCACTGGTGGTCATTTTATGAATGACCTCCGCCAGATAAGGCGCACTGGCCCCCGCAAGCGCTTTCGCCATATCCCCACCTGCCAGCCCCTGCACCGCTGCCGTGGCCGCCTGGATACCCTGCTGGATCGCGCTGCCCGTGCCCCATTGTGCTTGTGCGGTGTTGTAAACCTGCTCCGCTATCTGCGTGTCGCTGGGGTTGGTATTACCTTTCGCCGCCAGCGCCTCTTTCGCTGCCTGTAACGCCGCCGGATCTTTCTGCGCTTTCAGACCGGCTATCTGTCCCTGCGTCCGCGCAATATCTGCCGCCTGGCTGCCGATTTCCCCGATCAGCTGCGCTTCTTTCAGCCGGTTCTGTTCCTTCTCCTTGTCGAAGATTTTGTCCAGACCCGGGTTCGCATTCTCGACATCCCGGCTCAGGTCTGCCACGTCCTGCTTCTGGTTCGCCTGGTCACGGATAGTAATGGTGCCTTCACTCACCGCCGACTGCGTGGTCGAACTGGCGCTACCACTGCCGTTCACACCGGTCAGCAGGCCATTCGCCATATTCCCCGCGAACTGCCCACCAATGCTACCGCCCGAGCTGATACCCACGCTCTGGTGTTCTACCTGGTAATCCGCTTTGTTTTCAATATTATTAAAACCTAACGTACCGGTATCCAGTTTATTCTTGTCTGCCGTCGCTGTCGAACCGATAACCGCCCCGTTGAGCTGGGTATGCTCACCCACGGTAATGTCGAAGCCGCCTTTTCCGGCGAAGACCCCAGTCTGCTCCTGAACCGCATCGTAGGTTGAGTGCATCTTGTCACGACTCAGATTAACCGAACCACTGAATGTCCCCACCCCGGCGCTACCGCCCGCGCTGGCGTTCTGCTGTTTCGAGTCGTAGTTGTCGCGGTCCTGCTCACTGGTTAAGGTCAGATTACGACCCGCATCCATCGTCACCTTCTCACCGCCCACCTGCGCCCCGGTCAGGGTAGTGTCGCGCCCGCTGGTGATGTTGAGATTATTACCGGCGTTCAGCGTGGTCTCTGTGTGCGTCAGCATATTGCCGCTTTCAGAACCTTTACCCTTGTTCACGCTGGCGTTTAGCGTCAGGCCGTTTTTACCCTGGCCAAAATTCACGCCCACGCCGACAGAGCTACCGTGGCTTTCGTTCTTGCCATCCACCGTCTGGGTGTTCTGCGCCGAGAGCAGATTGACGTCCCGCGCCGCATTCAGGTTGATGTCCTTCCCGCCCTGCAACTGACTGCCCTGAAGCCACCAGGGAAGCACTGTGCGAGGCCAACCAAGACCGCCACGATTTGGGCACGAATTAGGTGCGGGAGAACGACGAGGTGATTATCGGCGGCAACTGGCTCACCGACTCTGGGATCACTGACGCTGAACAACTGGAAGTCACCGCCGCACCCGGTGTGATCCGGTTGCGGCGGCGTGAAGTGGAAATATTTCAAGACTAAAAACGACAACTAAAATAAATAAGTTGAATATTCTTTCAAGCTTGTAATTATTTCATTTATCTCATCTTTGGGAATAGTTATATCCTCAATGAGCGGACACTCTATATTCTCCCAGATCCTTCCATTCTCCCCATCTACTAATTTCGTTATTTTACCCCCAATAATCCTCACTGAATTTTCATTTGAAACAGCAAAGAAATATGCCCCGGAGTCGTTAATGATCGTGGAGGAAGCACAAAAATCAAACACTTGCTCTGGATATTCATCATCTTGTGTCGACTCTGGGTATGCCAGTTTAAACAAAGCACCAAAAGCTTCATTTGTTGATGCATTGAAAATTTCATCATTGCATGGCTGAGAGATAAGAGCATTTTTTTCATCAGTGACATCATAAAAATCAACATCTAACGTTGATGTCCTGATATCTTCTGGATACATATTTCCATTTACAAAAAAATAAAAAAAACCATTCTTATAGGAGTCACTCCACTGAGGAATACATTCTACCCAGATAGCAAAACGATATGGATCACCGAAAATCATATTTACCTCCATTTCCCAGGTAACCCAAACTCTTTTTTAACAGCATTTGGTATATCACTTTTTTTCAATGGAACGGATGCATCTCCCGTACTTCCTGACCAATGCCAAGAACCATCATTTGTATTCGTAAATTGATGCACGTTACCTTTTTCGTCCAATGCGTACCTCTTTTTCCCATTCTCTACTGAGTTACCAAACAATTGAATAGAGTTTGTAGGTTCGGTTCCGGCGTTTCTATTATATCCGACTTGACCAGGAGTATGTTTCCCATTCGATTGATAAACCAGCCCATTGCCAGCTTTCGTTGGGGTAGGCACAGGCATCGCGCTTCCCTTACCTTTACCCATACCACCCGTAACAGCAGCCATCGCTGCACCAGCTAAGATTTCGGCTTTCTGGCTATCCAGGCCATACAAGGTCTGAAGCTGTTGAGCAAATTCAGTGCTGTTGACGATCCCAGACTCATCCATCTGCTGCATCAGCAAGACTGATAGATCATTCTTCATTGCCCACGGAATATCTTCACCCAGCGCTCTGTCGATCGCTTCATGAACCAGCATACTGTTAGCCGGGATATCACCGTATTTCTCTTTACAGGCCGCCGCATCCGAAGCACAGGTAACAATTAACTCATTACGTTGCTTCAGACTCAGATCTTCCATTTCCTTCACGATCTGACCGCAGTCACCACGCGCATCACAGCCCTTAGCCCTCGCTGCAAAATCATCTATCTGCGGCGCACTCAGCGCATTATTCTCCACCGCATTCTTCCCAGCCTGTCCCCCCGCCACCACATCCGCACTGCTGTCACCCGCAATACCACCTGCCAGTCCTGCCGCCAGGGTGCCCAGGGCGCTAATGGTCTGCTTCTCCGTCTCACTGAGTTGGTCAACCGTCTTGCCAGGATACAACTGGTTCATCACCAGCTGCGCCATCAGTTCACCACTGACCGCACCTGCGCCTCCTGCTGCGGCACTGTTGCCTGCCGCCTGGGCGACCACGGCACCTACTACCGCATGGGCCATTGCCTGCGCTGCCGGGTTGCCGTCGGTCAGTTTGTGGATCTGCTCTGCCAGGTACGGCGCGGCGGCTCCACTGATGGCCTGCCCGATATTGCCACCCGCCAGACCTTGCACCGCTGCCGTAGCCGCCTGGATACCCTGCTGGATCGCGCTACCCGTGCCCCATTGTGCTTGTGCGGTGTTGTAAGCCTGCTCCGCTATCTGCGTGTCGCTGGGGTTGGTATTACCTTTCGCCGCCAGCGCCTCTTTCGCTGCCTGTAACGCCGCCGGATCTTTCTGCGCTTTCAGACCGGCTATCTGTCCCTGCGTCCGCGCAATATCTGCCGCCTGGCTGCCGATTTCCCCCGATCAGCTGCGCTTCTTTCAGCCAATTCTGTTCCTTCTCCTTGTCGAAGATTTTGTCCAGACCCGGGTTCGCATTCTCGACATCCCGGCTCAGGTCTGTCACGTCCTGCTTCTGGTTCGCCTGGTCACGGATAGTAATGGTGCCTTCACTCACCGCCGACTGCGTGGTCGAACTGGCGCTACCGCTGCCGTTCACACCGGTCAGCAGGCCATTCGCCATATTCCCCGCGAACTGCCCACCAATGCTACCGCCCGAGCTGATACCCACGCTCTGGTGTTCTACCTGATAATCCGCTTTGTTTTCAATATTATTAAAACCTAACGTACCGGTATCCAGTTTATTCTTGTCTGCCGTCGCTGTCGAACCGATAACCGCCCCGTTGAGCTGGGTATGCTCACCCACGGTAATGTCGAAGCCGCCTTTTCCGGCGAAGACCCCAGTCTGCTCCTGCACCGCATCGTAGGTTGAGTGCATCTTGTCACGACTCAGATTAACCGAACCACTGAATGCCCCCACTCCGGCGCTACCGCCCGCGCCGGCGTTCTGCTGTTTCGAGTCGTAGTTGTCGCGATCCTTCTCACTGGTTAAGGTCAGATTACGACCCACATCCATCGTCACCTTCTCACCGCCCACCTGCGCCCCGGTCAGGGTAGTGTCGCGCGCTGGTGATGTTGAGATTATTACCGGCGTTCAGCGTGGTCTCTGTGTGCGTCAGCATATTGCCGCTTTCAGAACCTTTACCCTTGTTCACGCTGGCGTTTAGCGTCAGGCCGTTTTTACCCTGACCAAAATTCACGCCCACGCCGACAGAGCTACCGTGGCTTTCGTTCTTGCCATCCACCGTCTGGGTGTTCTGCGCCGCATTCAGGTTGATGTCCTTCCCGCCCTGCAACTGACTGCCCTGAAGCCACCTGGGAAGCACTGTGCGAGGCCAACCAAGACCGCCACGATTTGGGCACGAATTAGGTGCGGGAGAACGACGAGGTGATTATCGGCGGCAACTGGCTCACCGACTCTGGGATCACCGAGGCGGCACAGCTGGAAGTGGCCACTGCGCCCGGTGTCATTCGGTTGCGGCAGCGGGAAGTGGGAGGATTTAGGGCGTAACAGTAGTAACCCCGACCAAGGCCGGGGTTACTGTTTTAATTCAGAAGTTCCGTCGATACATTGCCAGTATCAAAGAACTCTTTAAAGATCCTGACAACAAGATCAAAGTCCTTTGTTACCTGTCTTGCTGACCAATAATCTCCTAGGATTAAAATATTTTCATCCGACTGTGTTAAATCGGAAAGTGTCATAACTTCATCATCTTCATTCAAAAAAGTAACCAAATAGAAGCCTTTTTCCATTCTCACTTGAATTTCAGAGATTAAGTAATCTTCGTCATCTAATTTATCCAATGTTACACAACCACTAAATGATCGAAGATTATTTAGTACGCTACTCACTTCATCCCAACAATGAAATTCCTTAGCCCCACCTTGTTGCAAGATAGACCATGAGAGCTGCAACTTACTCATCTTTAGCTCCTTTTATACGGAATTTTTTCGTACCAGCTTCCCAATATAAAGTCCTACCAGTACCTTCTTCAAAAATTGTTAGCGACTTAAGCCCTGATTTCGCAGCCATAGCTTTTACGTCGCTAAGGCAATAAGAACAAACTGGTTCCCCCTTCACGGACATGAGCATATCTTTGCCGTTAGTCATCCCTTTCTCATAGGCTTGCTGGATAACACCTATTTCTGCATGAGCGGTTCCCATGTTTCCATTAGGCGGGCTTTCACTAGGATCTTTGGCAATCTTAGCTTGAACAACATCATTGATATTTCACCATTAATTTTATAATCAGGATTCTTTATTCCCGATATGACTGGGTTTTACGGGCTTCCCTGACTCAGGAAGTTATTCTCCACGAGAACAGGAACGTTGACGATATAAAACCCAAAACCCCATCCCACAAACGGGCCCCACTAATACTGCCACTTTGAAAGCTCTTTTGATATCCATGAAAGAAAAAAGGAAATCTCCGCCAATAGCATACCAAGTAAAACTTCTAATAATGAAAAACATGACAGAAGCCATAAAAAAACAACCAATATCCAAATGATATTTAACAAAAGAAACCTAATAATAGTTTTCTTTGAAAACATCATTTTTTCTCCTGGATATTTTTTTAGCTGCTCTTGAGTAAATGCGTTTGTTCCCTCTGTTGCAAGAGAGGAGCCTACATTACCAACAACACCTGGAACTTTACTGGGCAACATGTCTTTTGAGATAGTGAACTGCCCTGTAACCTCAGTTTGGTTGCGTAGTACTGGGTTAAATTTAGGATCCCATCCGTCTGCTAACCAATTACCAGCCCCATTAGTTCCTAGAGAGAACAATTTCCCAATTCCATAGCCAAATCCAGCTCCTGCGCCACTAATCAATCCCGCTTGGAAAGGATCGTCGCCCTTAAGGTAAGCTGATGCTCCACCACCGACCCCATTCCAATAAACGGTGCCAACAACTCCGGTAGTTGCGGTTAATGCCCCTGTCCAGTATGCGAGAATTACATCATTGGGATCAACGCTACCATTAACTCCATACTGGACTCCTGCGTTCGCCATGCCTCCAATTAAACTGGTAGTCATTGCCGTTTCCGGCAATAACGGCCACGCCAGTGCACTTCCTGCAGCCATAACCATCGTCTGACAAGACACTGGTGTTCCACCACTACAGGCTTTCTTGATTTCTGCTTGTTTATCGGCTTGCCATTGTTCTACCGTACCGGGCTTCTCTTTATTTACTGCTGCCAATACATTGACAAGGTTATTGTTCTCGAGCGCATTCTTACCCGCATGCGCCCCCGCTACGGCATTGGCCGAACTGTCCCCAACAATACCACCCGCCAAACCTGCTGCCAGGGTGCCAAGGGCACTGATCGTCTGACGCTGCTCTTCCGTCAGATCATCACGACTGATACCGGGGTTAAAAACACTAATTAATAAAAATCCTGAGCTATGTGACCTTCCGCTTTCAGGATCTCAAGGAACCGTTTATAGGCGGCATCATCCCGTTCTAATATATCATCCAGTAATTTTTCTTTTATCAAAGCCCAATGTTGAATGCTCTTCGCATTATTTTCAAAATATATTGCATTAAAGTCTATTTCCGATTCAATTACAGACACTTGGCTTGCCCTATATGCAAGTAAACCGCCATAATTTTTTGGAAGTCCATAAAAATATGTTTCATCACCAAACCAATAAATTGCAAAAACATCTACGACAGTTCCGTCTGATTCTTTTATTTTCATTTAATCTGCCCTTTAATATTTTCGATTACATCTGCCGGATTAGTGTTAACCCTCTGTGGGGTATCAATTTTCATATCGTAGGCTTTGCCAGTGGTGGAGTTGTACTGATAATGAATGGTGATTGCTTCTCCCTTAGCATTTTTCTGGACTACCTGCATTTTTTGGAATCCTGCACTTGCAGGAAAACGAGGATCATTATTCATACCAATCAGTTTTTCACCTGCTGCCGGATTTTCCTGCACCTGCTTCCAAACAATTTGCTCATTCAGATCCCGTGGAGCAGTAAATTGTTTCCCCGGTTTCGCCGTCGAGATCTTCTCCGCTGCTTTGATCAACTGGTTATTGGTCAGAACATTCGCAGTTTTACCAACCAGTGCCAATGCTTTTTCTGCGGGGATCGACGTCAACAGCGCCAGCGCGTAATCCTTCGCTTCTTCCGCTGTCAGTAGCGCCATGATGGTATCTGAGCCAGGGTTATTGCTCAAAATGGCTTTAATGATATCCGCACTTTCCGGCAGATCACCTTTCACCATTTGGGCCAGATCGGCCTGCACCTGCTCTGGCGGTAGATTCTTGTCCTGAGCATATTGCGCATAAGAAGCAACAGATTGACCGTAATCTGCCATGCCCTTACCGAAGTGGTTCGGGTTCAGCGCATTATTCTCCACAGCATTCTTCCCAGCCTGTCCTCCCGCAACCGCATCTGCCGTGCTGTCATCCACAATACCCCCGACCAGTCCCGCTGCCAATGTGCCTAGAGCGCTAATGGTCTGCCGCTGCTCTTCGCTCAGATCTTCGCGCTTGATACCGGGGTACATCTGTTGGGCAATATATTCACCCATTACCGCGCCGGAGGCTCCCGCTAACGCGCTGTTGCCATTTACCGCAGCCGTCACCGCACCCAGAACGGCGTGCGCCATCAGGTTGGCTTCGGTGTTTACCTTGCCATTGGAGTCTGTGGTCATCTTGTGAATGACCTCCGCCAGATACGGCGCACTGGCGCCCGCCAAGGCTTTAGCCATATCACCACCGGCCAGCCCCTGTATGGCCGCCGTCGCTGCCTGGATCCCCTGCTGTAGTGAGCTGCCAGTGCCATACTGCTTCATGGCATCTTTATATTCTTGGGTTTCACGCAGTTGCTCGGCGGTCTTATCCGGGTACTTCTCTTTCGCGGCTTTCAACCCATTGATTTCACCCTGCGTCCGCGCAATATCTGCCGCCTGGCTGCCAATCTCCCCGATCAGCTGCGCTTCTTTCAGCCGGTTCTGTTCCTTCTCCTTGTCGAAGATTTTGTCCAGACCCGGGTTCGCATTCTCGACATCCCGGCTCAGGTCTGCCACGTCCTGCTTCTGGTTCGCCTGGTCACGGATAGTAATGGTGCCTTCACTCACCGCCGACTGCGTGGTCGAACTGGCGCTACCACTGCCGTTCACACCGGTCAGCAGGCCATTCGCCATATTCCCCGCGAACTGCCCACCAATGCTACCGCCCGAGCTGATACCCACGCTCTGGTGTTCTACCTGGTAATCCGCTTTGTTTTCAATATTATTAAAACCTAACGTACCGGTATCCAGTTTATTCTTGTCTGCCGTCGCTGTCGAACCGATAACCGCCCCGTTGAGCTGGGTATGCTCACCCACGGTAATGTCGAAGCCGCCTTTTCCGGCGAAGACCCCAGTCTGCTCCTGAACCGCATCGTAGGTTGAGTGCATCTTGTCACGACTCAGATTAACCGAACCACTGAATGCCCCCACTCCGGCGCTACCGCCCGCGCTGGCGTTCTGCTGTTTCGAGTCGTAGTTGTCGCGGTCCTGCTCACTGGTTAAGGTCAGGTTGCGCCCCACGTCCATCGTCACCTTCTCACCGCCCACCTGCGCCCCGGTCAGGGTAGTGTCGCGCCCGCTGGTGATGTTGAGATTATTACCGGCGTTCAGCGTGGTCTCTGTGTGCGTCAGCATATTGCCGCTTTCAGAACCTTTACCCTTGTTCACGCTGGCGTTTAGCGTCAGGCCGTTTTTACCCTGGCCAAAATTCACGCCCACGCCGACAGAGCTACCGTGGCTTTCGTTCTTGCCATCCACCGTCTGGGTGTTCTGCGCCGAGAGCAGATTGACGTCCCGCGCCGCATTCAGGTTGATGTCCTTCCCGCCCTGCAACTGACTGCCCTGAACGTTGATATCGGTGCCGGTGGCGTGGATATTCAGGTTGTTGCCTGCGGTCAGGGTACTGCCCTGGCTTTGCGACTGGTTGGTCGTCTGCTCGGATTTTGACGACTGGCTGCCGTAGGAGAGGTTCAGCCCCACCAGGCTGGTTTTTTCATCCCCGGTGTTGCGCAGTTCGTTGGCCTGGGCTGCCTGTACTCCACTAAGTGCTGACTTCATCCCTTGCAATGCAGCCAGACGGCCGTTGCTCTCCTTGCTGGCATCGTTGGCGCTGGAGACTGCCGAACTCACTGCACTGCCCACCGTACCGGACAGCGCCAGCGTCAGGCCACTCTGTTTCTGCTCCACTACATGCTTCTGGGTGCTCTGGTTTTCTGCAGCCAGGATATTGACTTCCTTGCCGGTCAGGTTGATGTCTTTCCCTGCCAACACGTCCGAGCCCTGTACCGTCAGGCTGTTGCCTGCATTCAGGGTCACATTCCCCTGGGTGCTGCCCACCGTGCTACCGACGCTGCTCTGGGATTTGCCGTCATCGGTGGTTTTGATATCGTTGGTGCCGTAGCTGAAGCCGATACCGCCGGTGCCGGACAGGCCGCTTTTCTTCTCCTGCAGCATATGGGTTTCATCCCGCTGCTCGGTCGCCGCCTGTAGGCTCAGGTTGTTACCTGCGGAAAGATTCACATCCTGCGTGGCGGCTACGCTGCTGCCTGTGACCGTCAAATCACGTCCGGCCTGCATGCTCACCGTGTCGCCGCTCAACTGGCTGCCATTGACAGTCTGTTGGCTGATAGTGTCCCGCGATTCGGTGGTGGTTTTGGAGAGCATACCACTGCTGCCGGTAGCCTTGTAATGCTGGTCCAGCGTGTTGGTGTCAAGGCCATGTTGAATGTTGATATCGTTACCCGCAGCAACATTGAGTTGTTGCCCGGCCGAGACGGTGCCTGCGGTGATATTCACATCGTGTCCGGCACTCAGTTGCACGTTACCAGTACCGACCACTTCACTCCCGACCTGCTGGCTGCTGGAGTGATGTTGCCAGTTGTCACCCCAGTTAAGGTTGTCGGTGCTGCCGGTGGTGACGGTATTGAGGTTCAGGTCACGTCCTGCCGTGATGGAGGTCGTGCCGCCTTCACCGCTGTTGACCACCTGCGCCGCCGTCAGATTCACATCCCGCCCGGCCTGCAGCGCCAGCGTGCCATCCGCTTGCTGCACATAGAGACCTGCAACACGGTCCAGCGTGTTACGCGCAAAATCGCCACCGGCGCTCTCGGCGCTGCGGGTGGTGGTGATGGCGTTGATATCGCGCCCGGCGGTGGCCACCAGGCTCTGTTGCCCGGCGATCACCCCACCGACGTTATTGATGTCGGTGCGCGCTTTCAGCGCTACATCGTTACCCTGGATCAACCCGCCCAGGTTATTGATGTTCTCCGCCAGGATCTGCGTACTTTGCTGGCCGTTGATACGCCCGCTGTTGGTCAGATCGCCGCTCAGGTTCAGGCCGACATTTTTCCCTGCCAGCAGCGCACCACTGCCATCGAGATCACCCGCCTTGACGGTGGCATACACCTGCGGCACCAGCACTTGCTGGGTGCTGCCATCTGGCAATGTCACGGTCTGCGCCACCAGCCAGACGATATCACCCGTAAGCAGCGCCATCTGTTCGGCTGTGAGCGCCACGCCCAGCGTCAGGTTGTATTTCTTGCCGAACTCTACCCCGTTGTTCATCAAGGCCTTGTACTGCTCTTCGTCATTCTGGAAACCATCAAGATAACGGTTACCGCTCAGAGCAATCACCTGCTCGCGGATCAGTCGTTGCTCGTAGTAGCCATCCCCCAGGCGTTTGAGAACGTTGTTAGGATCGGTGGTGAAGGCCTGCATCATGTAATCCGAGCCCAGCCACTGTTTCTGATTGGTGAAGCGCGGATCGGTTTCCACCAGATACGGGCTACTGTCCGGGCGCACCTGGAACAGGCTGTTGTCCGGCAGTTGGGTATTCGGCCCAACGATACGCACCACCTTGCCCGACTCCCCGAGGTTCACCTCGAAGGTTTTGCCCACAGGCAGGGTGATCGCCCCCGGCACCACCGGCAGCAGGTTGCCCGCGCCCGGCCCGGCAATCGGTCCGGCGTTAATGCCTGCTGCACCTTGAATATCGCCATTAATATCCGCTTTTTGCTGTGCATCAATCACCAGATTGCTGCCCTGGCCCTGGGTATATTCCGCCAAGGTGCTCGGTTTTAGGGTAATGGCCTGGATCACCGTCGGCGGACGATAAGCGGTGGTATCCACATTGGAGGAATCACCACCTTTGCTCTGATGGCGTGAGTAATAGGTGGCGGTACCAACGTCGTTGATCTGGCGATTGGCCTCGACCTCGACGTTATCCAGCGTCCCGGCCTGCAACGCCAGGGCCCCCCCGGCGATAATCTGGCTCTTGTCATTGAGTACGCTGTTGGCGTTGATGCTGAGATTGCCCCCGGCAATGATTTTACCCGGATCGCTTTCCTTGACGCGGTCTTCGGTGACCGTGCGCAGGTAGTCGTAATGGGTAAAACGGTCGCCGTCGGTGGTATGGCAGATCACGCCTTCAATACACAGAACGTTCACTTCGTCCTGGTAGATGTAGATGGTGTAATCCTTATCGTTATAGCGTACGCCGTTGTTGAGGCGGGCAACTTCGTATTCGGAGATCTGCTCTTGCGAAACCAGTACGTTTTCCAACGAGAAGTGGTCATTAATGTTGTTGATTTGCCCGATATTGAGCGCCATATCTGCGGCGGACTCAATGGTGGCACTGTGGTTGTTGAGCACGCCCCCCTGACCGATGGCCTGGTAGTTGCCATCCAGCGCGCCACCAATCGCCATCGCCCCGTCGCTGTAGATCAGCGCATGGTCGCGGTTGTTAAGTGTGCCAACACCGATATCCAGCCGCTGACGAGCTGCAATGGTGGCCGCCTGGCCGTTTTCCGCCAGGTTGTTCAATGTTCCAGCCTGGATAGCTAACGCATCGCCATAGATACGGCCACTGCCGATATTATTGACTGTGGTACCGTTGAGGCGGGTATAGAAACCATCGATCAAGCCATAGTTGGTCAGGGTCTGGGTGGCGGTGAGTTGCGTAGTGCCCGCGCTGATTTCAGCAGTGGCACTGTTGAACAGGTTGGTGGCCGTCAGGTCAAGCTGGTTGCCCGCCTGAATCAACGACTGGTTGGTCAGATCGCCCTGAGTGGTCAAGCTCAGGTCATGGCCCGCCTGGACTGACCCGGTATTGAAGAAATCCTGCGCCAGCGTGAGGGACATATCCCCCAGCGACAGTAGCGACCCATCACCGGTCAGAGAACCGCTGTTCAGGGTGAATTGCTGGCCCGCTTCCATGGCACCTGCGCTGTTGATGACCTGCTGGGCCTGGATGTACAGGCTGTTCTGCGCACTTAATAGCCCCGAGGTATTGTTCAGGTTGCCGCTCAGATTGAGCGTCAGCGCATCATCCACGCGCAATGCGCCCTCGCTGTTATCGACATCCTGCGCATTCAGCGTCAGGCTGCCGCCCTGAATGCCACGCTGTGCGTCGAGGGTATTCTGGTTAAGGATAGTGGCGGCATTGAGCGTAACGTTCAACGCGCCCTGGATCAGCCCGGCCCCATTGTCGATCACCGCCTGAGCGGCATTAAGCACCATGTTGCCCAGTGCCTGGATCTGGCCTTGCTGGTTGTTGATGTGGCTGGCAGTGAGATCCAATGTCCCTTTGCTGAACAGGTTGCCCTGCTGACTGTTGTCGAAAGCGGCGGTATTGAGCGTCATCGCTCCACCGGAAGCCAGCAATCCCTGCTGGTTATTCACCTCGGCGGTGGTCAGCGAAAGGTCACCCTGTGCACTGAACGTACCGTGCTGGTTATCGAGCGCAAGGCCTTGAGTATCCCACTGTAGCGCCTGACCGGACTGCAAGGTGCCCCAGGCGTTATTCAGCGCCTGCGTCAGGGCGTGGATGGAGCCCAACGCCGCAATCTGCCCTTGCTGGTTATTGACTGCCCTGGATGTGAGGGTGAGTTGCTGGTTACTGATGAGCACACCCTGCTGGTTATCAAGCATGCCGGTTTTCAGCGTCAGCGAACCCTGGCTGGTGATCCCCCCCTGATCACCACTGACGGTGTTGCTGAGTGTTCCGCCCTGGGTGTCGATCAGCAGATCCCCAGCGCTTTGCAGCAAACCGCCGTCATCGTTGAGCAGCCCGGTGTTGAACAGTGACAGATGGCTCAGAGAAACCAGTTGGCCGCCACGGTTATCCAGTAACCCAGTGTGCAACTGCGTATCGCCACCGCCCACCAGCTTGCCTTGACGGTTATCCAATGCACCGCTGGCGAGCGATAACGCACCGGTTGCGCCGATCAGCCCACCTGCAGAGTTGTCTATTGTCTGGCCGTGGGTGTTCAAGGTGAGTGCCGCACCGGACTGGATATTCCCCGCCTGGTTGTTGAGGGCACCGCTGTTGAGCGTCAGCCCCTTGTCCGCCAGAATTTTGCCTGCAGTGTTATTGAGATTGCCGGTCTGGGCATTCAGGGTGCTGGCGGCAATCTGGCCGTTGCGGTTGTCGAGGTTCCCGGTCGCAAGCTGCATATCGCCTGCGCTGACAATGCCGCCCTGTGCGCCGCTGTTGCGGTTCACTACCTCAGCACCGCGACTGTCGAGACTCAACGCGGAACCCGCCTGCATCAACCCACCGGTGTTATCCACCGCACCGCTGAGCGAAGTCAAACGACCATCGGCGGCAATCAGGCCGTCCCGGTTGTTCAACGCACCGTCGAGGGTCAGCGTAACATCGTGTTTATTGGCGGCAATCAGTTGGCCCTGCTGGTTATTCAGTGTGCCGGCAGTCAGTGATAACGCGCCGTTGGAGAAGATTTCTCCCTCCAGATTGTCGAGCAGGTTGGTGACGTTGAGGTTCAGCATGCCGCTGCCGGTCTGGGTCATGTGCCCGCCACGGTGCGACAGGCTGGCGGCGTTGAGAGTAATACTTCCCGCCTGAGTGGTGGTGTTATCCAGTTGCAGCGAGGTACCCGTCAGTGCCAGGCTGCCGTTGGAGACCACCGTACCGTTGTCGCCGTTCATCTGCGTAGCCTGAATCGACAAGGCGCCGTCACCAGCATGCACGATGGTGCCCTGCTGGTTGTTGAGGCTGGCGGTATTGAGCGTCAGGGTTTTGCCGTTACTGGCAATCGTCCCGGCACGGTTGTTGATGCTGGTAG
The DNA here is from genome assembly GCF_006715025.1 of Serratia fonticola. Taxonomy (NCBI): domain Bacteria; kingdom Pseudomonadati; phylum Pseudomonadota; class Gammaproteobacteria; order Enterobacterales; family Yersiniaceae; genus Serratia; species Serratia fonticola. The sequence goes on along the minus strand of NZ_VFMK01000001.1, from coordinate 2,303,095 downwards.
CGTGGGACAGCGTCAGGTCCTGCTGACCAAGCTGCTGCACGGTGCCCTGCTGGTTGGAGAGGGCATTGGCGGTCAGCGAGAGCTGGTCAGCACTGAGTTTGCCGCCATCATTATTAAGCATCCCGCCTGTACGTGCAGAGAGTGTTTGCGCTGCCGCCAGATTAGCCCCGGCGGTGCTGATATCGCCCTCCGTGGCCTGAAGATCGATATTGTTGCCATAGGTCTGGCTACCGCTGAGATCCAGCGTGGTGCCGGTGGCGAACAATTGCCCCGCCGCCGAGTTCTGGCCATTGGCGTTGATTTGCCCCTGACTGTTGAGCGTCAGGTTACCGCTCGCGCCCAGTTTGCCCTCGCTGGTCATGCCTGCCGCCAGCACACCTTGTGAGGTGCTGTTGATGCTGGCGGCGGTAAGCCGGGTATTACCCTGTGCCGCCAGAATTCCGCTGTTGGTGACAGCACCCTTGGCCTGGAGGGTAGTATTTCCTCCGGCATAGAGTTTGCCACTATTATCCACGCCACCCGAGGTGGTCAGTTGGAGATTCTGAGTGGCAGTAATCGCTCCGCTGTTGGTGAGCATACCATCAGCGTTGACCACCACGTCACCGGCGATGGCATTAAGCGCCCCGGCATTATGCACTCCCACTCCAGCCTCGGTACCCAGCAGACGGATTTTATTGGCGTACATACCGCCCAGATGGGACACATCCACTGCCACCTGTGGGCGTGGGCTACCGTCAACGGTTTTGGATGTGACAGACTGATGTGCAGCATCCACCTGATTGCGCCCGGTGGTCACCGCCAAATCGTTGGCCCAGAGCCCGGCATTGATTTTTACCGAACGGGCGATCAGGTCGGTATGGTCCTGCAGGCTGCTGTCCAGCCCATTACCCTGTATGACGATTTCGCCACGCTCAACGTTATAGCCGGTCAGTTGGCCGTTAGTCATTTGCGCCTGGCCGGTGGTGAGCGTCGCGCGGTTAGCGTTGATAAAACCACAGCCGCTACAGGTGATACCCGCCGGGTTGGCGATCACCACTTGTGCCTTTTGCCCAGCGACTTCAATAAAGCCGTTCAACTGACTCGGATTACGGGTATTGACTTCATTGAGGATAATTTTAGCTTCGCCCTTCGCCAGCCAAGGGTTGGCGGTGACCATCCCGGCAATCTGGGTCTGAGTATTGAGGTGGCTGTTATTGAGCACCACACCTTTATTATCCACATCGAACTGGCTGTAGACGTTGCGTGAGACACCCGCTGCGCTTGGCGTCTGGATATTGACCTGCGGCGTACCGTTGGCACTGCTGATAATGGTCGGCTGTTGGTTGCCCGGCGCGCTACCATCAGCAACGATCGCCGCCTGCGCCGGCTGAATGGCCCCGAGGGCCAGCAGCAACGCAAAACACACGCCATGAACTTTACCTATCATCTGGCTGAGGGTGTGGCCAGTGCCGGATGGCGACGATGCGGCTCCCGCACGGCCTGCCCCGGCAATATCGGGCACCACCATCAGCATGCCTCGTGCCTGGTTGAAAATGAGTCGGTATAAATTCTTGTTCATGCCAGCGTCCCTGCGGAAAAACGAAAAGTAAAAAATAAGGTCTCTACCTTAATGACCTCAAACGACAGCGAGAGTCCTATCGCTTCAGGTCATTAATCCCGGCCGAAACCGGGATATCTGGCATCAGAAGCGGTAACCGATACCGATATTAAAACCGTTAATGTCGTGAGATTGTCTGCCGTCATCCAGGCTGGAACCTTCATATCCGATATCCACTGCTACATTTTCAATCGGGTTAATCTGCACACCGACTCCGTACATCAAAGAGGTCTTTCTGATGTTACCGGTTTCCGTGCCCATATCGCGGTAAGAGCCGGATTCGTAGTTATTCCAGGATGAGCGGTAATCCACTTTGTTGTAGTTGAGCCCCAGCAGGCCATAGACGCTGATAAATTCGTTAAAGCGGTAAGCCGGGCCCACAGACAGCGAGTAATATTTGATGTCCACCTTGTTGTCGATGACATCACGGGTCAGCAGGTAAGAGTAATTATCGTTCCCACTCATGTAGGTGAAGGAGCCGATAACGCTGACCGGTGAATCCCACTCATAGCGGTATTTGAGGTTCGCCCCGTTGATGTTGTTCAGATTCTGTACTTTACTCTGCGCATAACCCAGAGAGACGGTTTGCTGATCGGCCTGTGCCGGTGAGCTCAAGCCCAGAGCGGCGACTAATGCAGAAGTCATCAATACTGCTTTCATTGTTTCATCCTTTAAGTGTGTGCTTGCCTTAGCAGCGGTTTTACCTCGTCCCTAGCCCCGCCGCTCATCGGCGTGCGGGTATTCGGGAAGAGAAACGGATAAGGGATTGGCCGCGCGCCAGACGCGAGCTTGTGAGTGACTGACCTGGTCACCCTTGAAATTGATCACCCGCTGGCCGGTTTCAGCCCCACGGTGATAGAGGGCGCGAAAACACTGCTCAGGAAACAGTGCTGCCCCCACCAAGCGGCGCATCGCCCGGACATCACCAAACGGGGCGATCCAGTCACGTAGCCACAGGCGATCGCCGCTGGCCCAGTCATCTTCCTGTACTAGAATGGCCGGTTGGGTGAGATATCGTTGTTCTGCCTCAACGTTCAGCCACATCCAACTGAGGAAAAACAGCGGCTGTGTGCCCCGGCTGACCAACATGTAGTACTGGTGTTTGATAATCGGCAGCAATACCGTGGGCAACGCGTGCAACGGCAGATCCCGATGCTGCGGCGAATGCATCCACAACCACACGGCGGCTCCGAGCACCTCGGCCTCACTGCGGTCACCTCCCAATATCTGCGGGGCATGTACATCATAAGCGCCTATCTGCATCGTCCGAGCCTCAGAAATCCCAGTTCAGGTTAAAACCCAGCGTCACCGGGCTGGTGTTGAAACCGTCCGGTTTGGAGAGCGGCACCCCGGCAAAGAGGTCATAACGGGTTTTGAAGGCACTGCCACGCAGACCGATCACGCTACCGGCCAGTGTGGTCCCGGCCAGGGCATCAGTGCCATGCCCGCTGACATGCCCGTAGTCGGCCCCCAGATACAGCTCCTGATTGGGCACTGGCGTAGTCCAGGCCAACTCATTGCGTACCGTCCAGCCACCGTTGGCGTTCAGGGTGCGCTCACCATCAAAGCCCCGCACCGTCCAGCGGTTACCGATGGCAAACTGGTCTTGCGGCGTCAATGGCGTGTTGCTCATCTGGCGCTGATACTGCACGTTGTAACGAAATTTCTGGCTACCCAACGTAAAAGGCACATTCAGTTGGCTGGAGAGTTGAATAATCTTGCTCAGTGCGGTGGCATCACCGTAGTACTCTTCCGGGGCCGGGAGCGCACCGAACCAGCGGGTGCCGCGCTGGTAGCTGATACCGGCATCCAGCGTCGCCTGTTGAATAAAGTGGCGATGTTGCAGCCCCATGCGCCAGGCAGCGGTACGGCGACGCTGTACTTCCACTTCGGTGTCATTGATGTAGTTTTTTGCACCACGCATCAGGATGTCGTAGGTAAAAGTGGTTTTCTGGGTGCCGCTGCGGTGTAACACGCGGCTCAGTTGTACTGTCAGGTTCTGGCTGTCGCCGCGATAACGGTAATCCCCATTCAGCCCGGCTACCGTCTGGTGATAGTCGTAGTCGTTGGCGGTCACTGACAGCATGGCGTAGCGGAACGGCACCGAATAATGGGCGGTGACGTTTTTACTGCCCTTGTCATTACCGGGTTGCAACGCTCGAGAGCCAGAAATATAGAACAGGTCGCTGAGTGACAGCGGGTTGTCCAACGACAACGTCAATCCCCCCTGGTAGCGTCCGGTACTGCGGGTGCCGGAGTCATCCAGTGAGGCCCCAAGCCGCCAGATTTTGGCCTGCTCCCAGTGCAGCAGAATGTCACTTTCCCCCGGTTTTTCACCGGGGACGATTTCCATATTGGCTTGCACGGTCGGCAGGCGTTGCAGGTTCTCCAACCCCTGTTCGATATCGCGCAGATCCAGCAGGTTACCCGCGCGCGGCGGGAAGGCATTGAACAAGCTGACATAGTGGCCGCTGTCTGGCGTCAGTTTCACCTGGCGAATAAAACCGGGCAGGATGTTGAGTTGCAGCGTGCCGGTTTTCAAGTCCTGCTGCGGGGCCAGTACGCGGGTGGTGATATAGCCATGATCCACCAAGCGGTTCTGCATGGTGCTCATCAGCAGATTAATGCCCTTGCCACCCAGGCAGTGGCCCTGGGCCTGATTGGCAATCCGTTGTAACGGCAACCAGCGGGGCAAGGCCTCCTGGCCATTCAACACCACTTGATCGATACGGAAACACGGGGTCTCCTGTGGGAAATCCAGACGGCCCAAGCGTGAGGCCGGGGGCAACAGATGCACATCGGGCGTGGGAGGCAATAACTGTTGTTCCAGTGCTCTCTGACGTTGCTGTTGCTGGATCAGCTGTTCGCTACTGGTGGTAGCAGCAAACGCCAATGGGGAAATCATCAGTAACACAGGCACAGCAATATCACAGGCACGGTAGCGCCGCACCCGATAGGAAAAACGGGGGGATAGCATCAAACAATCCTTGTCAGAAAACGCTTAAAATTTGCTTATGTAAATTTGTGTGAATACTATCCACAGGAGCGCAGGTTTGCAACGGTTATTACTATGATAAATGCGATGCATCTGTTTACATATCAGGTATTATCCTGGTTGATAATATCGCTCATCAAGTATTTTACTGTGGGCACTCAAAGGTCAGTGAATCAATTTATCATCAAATTCAGTGATAATTCCCTTTCCATTCATTAGCACACCACGATGTTAGTCATGTCTTCATTAGCAACGTGAGGACATCCCCATGAAGAAGCGTTTCTCCGACGCACAGATCATCAGTATTCTCCGCTAAGCCGAGGCTGGCATTTCCGCCCGCGAACTTTGCCGAAAGCATGCGCTCTCTGACGCTATCGTTTACACCTGACGTAAGAGGTTTGGTGGCATGTTGAAGTAAAACGCCTTAAGTCACTCGAATAAGGGAAGCCAGCCTCAAGAAGCTGCTCGCTGAAGCTATGCAGGATAAAGGAGCATTACTGGTAAACAAACCGACATTACTCACTGACCGTCGTATCAAATCCTGGGAGCAGGTCAGAACAACTGAAACCAATACCGAATGATCTGCTGAAAATCAGCATAAACGAAAAAACCCCAAGCTTTTTCAAGCTTGGGGTCTGTATTTGGCGGAAGGACAGAGATTCGAACTCTGGGACAGTCGCCCGTCGACGGTTTTCAAGACCGTTGCCTTAAACCACTCGGCCATCCTTCCAATGGGCGCAGATATTAGCGATACCGTTATGAAATGTCTACCGTTTCATGCAAAAAAATGTGGTGAAACGCTCACTTGCTTAATTTTCAAGCCAATAATGGCTAAAAAACAGTGAACCCCGCGTGAACGGGGTTCTTTTGAACAGCAAATGGGAATTATTGTGGTTGGGTATCGTATTCGGAACAGCTTTGATATCCCTTGTTCATTACGTGACCGGTGTCGTTATAGCTGACAAAATAGGTCTGTACTTTTCCGTCACGGGGGGCAACAGCATAAGTATCACAGGTCCCTTTCGCATGAATTAATGTCGCGGAAGTTGAAGGCTGACCAGCAATCGCACGCACCTGCTGTTTAGTCATCCCGACTTTCACATCGCTTACCACAGGCTCTTTCACATAGCTCGCGGCCCTGTCGTAAGCGGTACAGCCAGCAAGCACGGAAAATGCCGCTACAGTACACACGGCCAATACCAGTTTCTTCATCATCGCTTATCCTCTTGGCAACCTTATTGTGACCTAACTATAGAAGCTAAAAGACTTTTCTACAAATTACGCTTTAACTTCTGGTGCGGAATAGCCCCCCATTTATTGCAGGCAGCAGCAACAAGGCAGCTAATAATTAGCCCAGATACCCGGCGTTACCAGTTCCAACAGGTGCCCATCAGGATCGCGGAAATAGATACTCTCCCCACCTTGTTCCCAATGCATACGCCCTTCTATCTCAATCTCGTGCTCAGTCAAATGCTGTTCCCATAGCGACAGTTGCGCTTTACTCACGGCCAAACCGATATGTTGCGGACCACGGCCATCATGGGGTGGGATATATCCTTCAGGATAATGTGCACCGTTCAACGAATCCCCTTCAAGAAACAGCAACAGCACGCTTTGGTCAGCAATGTTGTAAACCCGGAAACGATGATTGCTGACCATTGCGGGCAGTTTTAACACCTGTTGATAGAACGCCGCCGCACGCTCAATATCGCGAACATACAGCACAGTTTCAATTACCCGCTCAATGTTAAGTTCCACAATAACCTCCTGATTTATCGGTTCATCAACAGACTAGAGGGATAAAAGAGCGGCTGAATAGCAATCAGTGCCACGCAACGTTCAATCTGTGCGCTGGGTTAGCGGGCAAAAAAAACGCGGCCCAAAGGCCGCGTTATCAGATTTACACCGGGTAATTAGAACTGGTAAACCAGGCCTACACCCACCACGTTGTCGGTATTGATACCGGCAGCATCGGTGAAATCATTGTTATCCAACATGTTGATTTTGTAATCAACATAGGTGGACATGTTTTTGTTGAAGTAGTAAGTCATACCCAGATCAATATATTTCATCAGGTCCTGGTCGCCGTAACCGCGCTCAATGTCCTTACCTTTAGACTGCAGATAAGCGATAGAAGGACGCAGGCCGAAGTCGAACTGGTACTGTGCAACCACCTCGAAGTTCTGTGCCTTGTTGGCGTAACCATAAACACTGCTGTTGCTGCTGCCGAAACGGGTCGCATTGTAGGACTGGGTATACATTGCCGCCAGGTAAACGTTGTTGGCATCGTATTTCAGGCCACCGCTATAGGCTTCGGCTTTGTCGCCACGACCCAGAATGGTAGAGCTACCGTTCAGACCGCCGTTCTGATCATTGGTACGGTCAGAGCTGAAGAATGCACCAGCAGCGCTGATGCCATAGCCCAGATCGTAGGAAACGGACATGCCGTAGCCGTCGCCGTTCTGGCCGAGTACATCACGACCATTGTTGGTTTCTTCCGCATTACCGTTTTTACCCTGATACTGCAGAGCAAAATGCAGGCCATCAACCAGACCAAAGAAGTTGTTGTTACGATAAGTCAGCACACCGCTAGAACGTTGGAACAGGAAGTTGTCTGCGCCATAAGTGTCGCCACCGAACTCAGGCAATACGTCGGTCCATGCGCCGATGTCGTACAGCACGCCGTAGTTACGGCCATAATCCAGTGAGCCGTAGTCGCCAAATTTCAGACCTGCAAAGCCAACACGGGTGAAGGAATCGTTTTCATCTTCAGTCTTGTTCAACTGAACCTGGTATTCCCACTCACCATAGCCGGTCAGTTGATCGTTAATTTGCGTTTCGCCACGCAGGCCAAAACGCATATATGACTGATCGCCATCCTGCCCATCGTTGTCGGAGAAATAGTGAAGACCATCGATTTTACCGAACAAATCCAGTTTATTACCGTCTTTGTTGTAGATTTCCGCTGCACCTGCTGTACCAGCCATCAGCAAAGCAGGAACGATCAGGGAGAGTACTCGAAGTTTCATCGTTGTTATCCTCTTATTATTTATGTCGAGCTACGGCCACTGCTCTTCTGAGCATTATTAGCACGACTGTGCATTTTGCAATTACCATTCTGGTAACAAGGACTATATTAATCCAGAAAGAAAATGATACCAAGTATCCAATAGTGTTTCATTCTAATAATTAAATGTGTCCATATGTTAATAATGGCGAACTTTAACAAAAACTCACCGACACAAAGAATAAAGCACTCAATGACAAAAAAATAATTTAAACCTTATAAAACAATGCAATAAACAAATCTTTATAAAAATAAAGATAAACGTACAAAAGTATTATCTAATAAGCACGTTGTGCCAAAAACCTTTCTAAACCATGAGGCTATAATAGCCCCGCTATCATCATTATTTTCATTATTACCTTCATTATCCGTATGATAATTTATGTACTTACGACCGGCCATTGGCCGGTTTTTTTATTTCCAATCCGTTCGTTCCATTACGTTTAAAAAGCACGTTATGTTCAATAATAGTTACTAACAGGTATCATCAACATAATAAACATCAGCACTAAAAGCCAAGAGAATGCTTAATCATTAATCAAAACACCCGCTACTATGCTTTCCTTGCTTAAATCACCTCCCTCTCTATACAAAATAATGATAATTAACCTCCCAACTATTGCTGGAAATATCAGCATTTTTTTCAACGCTGCCGTGTCTTATTATTAGCCGTACACTCCCGCTGATTATGCCGCTGGGTTAGCCGTGACTAAATGCGAATCCTTTCGACCCCGATCGCAGATTGTGATAAAAACGAGGGCTCATTGGAGCCACAATTCTGAATCGATTCGATACCCACATGACATCCACTTTATGCAACGCACAACATAAGCCCGGCGTACCGGAACAGACAGCCACCCGTCTGGCTTTTTTTATCGCCGGTATTGGTATGGCTACCTGGGCCCCATTGGTGCCTTTTGCTAAAACACGTATCGGTCTCGACGACGGTGCATTAGGTTTGCTGCTGCTGTGCATCGGGGTCGGGTCTATCATGGCGATGCCGCTGACCGGGGTGTTAACCGGCAAGTTTGGTTGCAGACGCGTGATCATACTGGCGGGGATCGTCCTTTGCCTCGTTCTGCCCCTGTTGGTACTGATGGAATCCCCCTTAGGGATGGCGCTGGCATTGCTGCTCTTCGGGGCTGCCATTGGCATGGTTGACGTCGCAATGAACATTCAGGCAGTCGTGGTCGAACGGGCCAGCGGACGGGCCATGATGTCGGGTTTTCACGGTTTCTTCAGCGTTGGCGGGATAGCCGGGGCTGGCGGCGTCAGCGCGCTATTGTGGCTGGGGCTTGGGCCATTGCAAGCCACGCTGATCGCCGTTATGGTGATCCTGATCCTACTGTTCATCGCCAGCAAGCATCTGCTACGCGAAAGCGGTGGCAATAAAGAAGGCCCGCTGTTCGTACTGCCACGCGGCTGGGTGATGTTCATCGGCCTACTGTGCTTTATCATGTTTCTGGCTGAAGGTTCAATGCTTGACTGGAGTGCGCTATTCCTGACCACCTTACGCGGAATGGATCACAGCCAGGCAGGGTTAGGGTATGCACTGTTCTCTATCGCCATGACACTGGGCAGGCTGAATGGGGATCGTATGGTCAATGCGATGGGAAGGTATCGGATGCTGCTGCTGGGTAGCCTTTGTGCTGCCATCGGCTTAACGCTGGCTATCGCTGTCAATAGCGTGATAGCGTCATTGATTGGTTTTATGCTGGTCGGCGTCGGCGCATCCAATGTCGTTCCTATCCTGTTTACCGCCGCCGGTAATCAGCAAACCATGCCTGCCAACCTGGCTATCGCATCGGTGACGACCGTCGGCTATGCCGGCATTCTTGCGGGACCAGCGTTGATCGGATTTATCGCTCAATTCTCGAGCCTGACGTTTGCTCTGGCCTGTGTTGCCTCTATGCTGCTGATTGTGACCGCCAGCGCTAAAGCGATCACTCGCTAATTTCAGGAATGCGTTGCCATGCCACAAAATAAACAACTGACCATCAGTTCCCGTTACATCACCCGCAGTTTCTGGCTGTTTATCGTACTGCTAGCCATTGGCGTGGGTCTGTACGGTTACAACTATACCAACGCCTACCTGACGGAGAAAAAACACGCCGTCATTACCATCGCCAATGCCCTGCAAAAACGCATCGATAGTTACCGCTATCTCACCGACCAGATCTACGACAAATTCGGTAACGCAACGTCGCAACAGCTGGATGGCGGGGTGCAGGAAACCCGTTTGCGTCCGGATGTTTATTATATCGATAAGCGGCATAACAAAACCGATGCGGTAATTTTCGGCAGCCACGACAACAGCACGTTGGCCATGATTGCGAATATTTCAGACTTTCTTGATGTCCGCTGGGGAGCCAAGACAGAAAACTACGCGATGTATTATCTTAATGGCCAGGATAACAGCCTGAGCCTGGTGACAACCCAGTCACTTAGAGAGCTGACTTCGCGTTTGAAGGAGAACACCTTCACCGCATCGGCATCAGATCGACGAGCGGAAATGCTGCAACAGGCCAATATGCTGGATGAGCGAGAAAGTTTCTCTGGCCTGCGCAAGCAACGTTTCCAGAACGCCTATTCATTCTCCATCCGCACCACCTTTAACCAGCCTGGGCATCTGGCCACGGTAATCGCCTTTGATCTGCCGATTAACGATATCATCCCGCTGAACATGGCACGCGCCAATTTCCTGTTGCTGCCGGATGAGGATGAACTCGACGAAAATGCGGCCCCTACCGACCCTTTAACCCACACCATGGTCGCAATCAAAGGCAGTTGGATTGAATTCAGCCTGCCTTTACCCAACGCACCGATGAAGCTGATTTATCGGGTGCCTGCCTTCAATCTGGCGCTCGACCTCCTGCGTAATAATATCTGGTTATTGGTGGTCAATTTGCTGTTGCTGGGACTGTCGATGATGGGGATTTATTTTATCCGCCAGCAATATATTCGCCCAAGTGAGAACATGGCTGCCGAGCTGGAGGGTGAGCGCTCACTGAATGAGGAAATTGTTGCCAACCTCCCTTCTGGCCTATTGGTTTACGACTTTACCAGCAATAACGTCATTATCAGCAACAAGATTGCCGAACATCTGATGCCACATCTCAGCCTGCAAAATATTGCTCAGATGGCCGAACAGCATCATGGCGTCATTCAGGCAACGGTCAACAACGAAGTGTATGAAATCCGCATCTTCCGCAGCCAGCGTTCGGCAGAAACTTACCTGTTCCTACTCAACGATCAGGATAAAGAAGTCATGGTGAACAAGCGGCTGCAACAGGCACGCCGTGAGTACGATAAAAATGTACAAGCCCGCAAGCTGATGCTGCATAACCTGGGGATCGAACTCAATAATCCGGTACGCCAGATGCACGAACTGACCCAGAACCTGGGCTCGGCGCAAGATGAAGAACAGCAACAGGCGTTGCTCAAGCAGCTCAACCTTACCTCATCATCGGTATTGGATTTGATTGATAACATCACTCTGCTGACACGGTTGGAAACTCAGGATTGGCAACCTGCGAAGCAATCGTTCAGCCCTTCAGCCCTGATGGATGAACTGCTGCTGGAGGTGCTACCCATGATGGATCAGAAAGGACTGGCGCTGTTCCATCATTTCCATCTTGATGTTAACCAACGCTATATGGGTGATGCCAACGCACTGCGCAAGATCGTCTTGTTGCTGCTCCGCTATGCCATCATCACCACAGCCTATGGCAAGATTTCGCTGACGGTTGAGCACGAAGCGGAGCGCCCTGAACACCTGATCGTCCATATCAATGATACTGGCGCGGGCATTTCTAACGAAGAGATCCGTAATCTGACTTACCCCTTCCTCAGCCAAACCTTGGTCGATCGTTTCAACCATGGCTCGGGGCTCACGTTCTTCCTGTGCAATCAGCTGTGCAAAAAGCTCAATGGCCAATTGGATATTCGTAGCAAGATCGACATCGGCACCCGCTATACCATCCGCATCCCTCTGGAGCTGGAGCAACAGGACGAAGAAGCAGCAGAAAAATTACTGGACGGCGTCACTGCTTTACTGGATATCACCTCGGATGAGGTCCGCAATATCGTCACTCAGTTGCTGAACGCCTATGGGGCCGATTGCCTGGTTGTCGAAGAGCGGCAGAACAGCCAGGATTATGATGTCCTGCTTACCGATAACCCGCAGTTGGCTGATGACTACACGCTATTGCTGACCAGCGATGAACCCGGCTGGCAACCGTTGGACAAGCGCTATATTCGAGTCAACTATAATCTGCACGGTGCGATGATCGACGCCATTCTGATGCTGATCGAACAGCAGTTCGCCGCGCTCGATCAGGAGGAAAGCGCCTCCACGCTGGTGGCAGATGATATACAACTCTATGAAAGACAATTGAAATCAAGTGATTACTACGGTTTGTTTATTGATACAGTACCCGAGGATATCAAAAAACTGTATACTGAGGCAGGCAGCAGTGATTTCGCGGCGCTGTCTCAAACCGCACACCGCCTGAAAGGCGTGTTTGCTATGCTAAATCTGCTTCCCGGCAAGCAACTGTGTGAATCGTTAGAACAGCACATCGCGGACGGTGATGCGCTTAAGATTGAGAATAACATCAGTCAGATTGATTTTTTCGTCAGTAGACTGCTGCAGCAAGGTAGCCAACAACATGAATAACCTGAACGTAATTATTGCTGATGACCATCCCATCGTACTATTTGGCATCCGGAAGTCACTTGAGCAAATTGAGTGGGTGAATGTCGTTGGGGAGTTCGAGGACTCAACAGCACTGATCAACAATCTGTCCAAATTGGACGCTAACGTACTGATCACCGATCTCTCCATGCCGGGTGACAAGTATGGCGACGGCATTACGCTGATTAAATACATCAAACGCCATTATCCACAGTTGTCGATTATCGTTCTGACCATGAACAATAACCCGGCAATTCTCAGTGCCGTGCTGGATCTGGATATCGAAGGTATCGTCCTGAAACAGGGCGCGCCAACCGATCTGCCAAAAGCATTGGCAGCGTTACAGAAAGGCAAAAAATTCACGCCGGAAAGCGTCTCGAAACTGTTGGAGAAAATCAGTGCCAGCGGTTATGGAGACAAACGCCTTTCACCAAAAGAAAGTGAAGTGTTGCGCCTGTTCGCTGAAGGTTTCCTGGTCACGGAAATCGCCAAAAAGCTGAACCGCAGTATTAAGACCATCAGCAGCCAGAAGAAGTCTGCCATGTTAAAGCTGGGGGTCGATAATGACATTGCCCTGCTTAACTATCTCTCCTCCGTCAGCATGACGCAGTTAGATAAAGACTAAGCTGGCAGGTCAACGATCAAAAGGGCGCTAATGCGCCCTTTTGTGTTTTTTAACTTTCTTCACGCGCAACCCTGTTCCGCCGCACCTGTTGGCTGTAATACCCTAGCGCCTGCTCAAGAGTTTCCAGGGTGACCGGTTTCGACAGGCAGTTGTCCATCCCCGCCTCAATACAGCGTTGTTTCTCTTCCGCCAGGGCGTTGGCCGTTACACCAATCACCGGTGCCGTAAAGTGCGACTGGCGCAGGCGCTGTGTCAGACGGTAACCGTCCATATTTGGCATATTGACGTCAGTCAGTACGATATCCACCGTATTGCGATTCAAAACCCCCAGGGCATCCACCCCATCATTGGCCGTGATCACCTGGTAGCCTAATGACGTCAGCTGATCGGACAATAAGCGGCGATTAATCGGGTGATCGTCCACCACCAGCAAATGAATATCACCGTTATCAACCGGGTTAGCTTTAACGGGCAGTGGCAGCTGAACCAGGTTTTTCGTGCTGTCGGACTCAATGCCAAACAGTCGATTCAACAGCACTATGCTATCCCGCGGCGTTGAAGTGCTGTGCAACCAATAACCCGGATGAGTTTCCAACGACGGTCCAATGTGCGAAATAGAAAACTCAATCTGTGCAAGCAGTGGGCTCGTTACCTGCTGAGGAAAATCAGTGAGCAGAACATCCTCAGGGGCTATCTCCTGTCCTTCATAGCGCTGCAGCGTAGCACCATAGTCACCAAGAATGGCCATCAGATAATTTTCCAACCGCTGGTTGCGGATCCGCAACCACAGGTTTCTCCCCAGCCAGGTATCGCTAGCCTGCGGCATAGGGAACTGCGCGCCAAACAACGGAATGCGAATAGTAAACAGGCTACCGAGTCCAGGCTCAGACTCTACCGCGATATCACCATCCATCAGGTTAATCAGCTTTTCGCAAATCGCCAATCCTAGGCCTGTGCCCTGGAAATGGCGCTGCACCCCGCTGCCGACCTGGAAGAAAGGATCAAACAGGCGCGTGATCTCTTTGTCCGGGATCCCGACACCGGTATCACGCACGCTGAACTCCAAATAGCTATCGCGAGTGCAAACCTGCAGAATAATACAGCCGGTATCGGTAAATTTGATGGCGTTACTCAACAGATTGGAAATCACCTGCTGTAGACGCACAGGATCGCCATTAATTCGTTCCGGCACGCCCTGCTCAATGTAGCAATACAACCCAAGGCGTTTTTTTACCACCAGCGGCAAATAGTTGCCCGCAATATGGGTAATCAATTCCAGGCAGGAAAACTCGCGTGGTTCAATCTTCAACTGCTCCGATTCAATCTTGGAGAAATCCAAAATATCACTGATGATTTTCAGCAGCAGCCCCGATGAGTTATTCATGGCATTAACCAGGCGATCCACCCCTTGAGGCAGTGCCTTGGTCTGCAACAGATCCAGATTACCGATAATCCCATACAGCGGCGTACGCAACTCATGGCTCACGGTGGCCAGGAACATCGATTTAGACTGGCTGGCCTGCTCCGCCGCCGCGGCCATCTCCTGTAGAGACTCCTCCATTTTTACACGGGCACTTACGTCAACCAGAACGCAGATGGCTACATCCTCATTACGATAACGGGAATGAACAAAGCTGATTTGCAAATTGTCATTGTTACTGGTCATCACATCAACAAAGTTGGCCTGCTGCTCACAAATAATGCGAATGATGCGATCGCGATCTTCGTTAGTGAGTAAATTGATGTAGTTGTGCGCCAGCTCATTACTCAGGATATTGGTGCCGTCGCTGATACGCAGAATACAGATACCCACCGGTGCCGAAGCAACGATCTTGCGGTTGAACTGCTCGTGCTCTTCCAGACGAAACGCATTCTCTTCTGCAGGCAAGAACATTTTGCGTTCAAACAGCCAGGCCAGGCTGAAAAGCACCACCGCCGATAGCAGGTTAAGCAGCACGGCATTCAGGATCAGTACTCTGAAACGTTCCACCACGCTCTTCACCGGCAATGAATACACAATGCTCAGAGACGAAGGGGGTAACGCCTTTTTCATGATCAAATCGTGGTAACTATCCACATAACCAAAATAGTTGTGTCCTTGCGGATAAGTATTCAGTGAGGATGCGTAGCGATCGCCATTAGCCAGCCGCAATATCGGTTCGTTATTTTCATTTAGCAGGCTCACGCCCACAGGCAGATTGCCCGTGGTGACGAAATCTTCCAGCCTCACGGTCTGCTCTATTCCCAGCAAGGCTTCCAGCTTGTTGCCGATATAGATCGGTGCCATCACATACAGATAACCCACATCGGGACGTTGAGTGCTGGGGATGATCCAATAGAGGTTATTGTCTTTATCCGGGTTATTGGCATTACGATATTTAAGAATTCTCTCATGCAGTGACTTCAGCACCATTTGCCGATCGGGGGTGCCGCTGCTGCTGCCGAACTCTGACATGCACAGACTGTCGCCCCCGATGAAAAACACCCGATTCAGGTCATAAGCCGCAACGAAGTTTTCCTTCCAATATTGTATCAGGCGATTGAGCGAGGTGAGCGAGTCTCGATAGTCTGGATTAAGCGTACAGTTCGATTCAGGATACAGCGGTTTAAACTCAGGCTGACTTTCCTTACCGTCCATCACGCCGGGAAACAACTCCAGGCTCCCCACCGAGCCGTTGAGGCGATTCTCCGCCATGTACTTGATGTCACGGATGATGTCTGATGAATGACGAATATAGCCCTGGGCCTGATCAAAGTTCAGGTTATATTCCTGCCGGATGTCAGACTCTTTCTCATGCAGGATATCCAGGATATAGAAGGTAGTAAGCAACGCCCCCAGCGACCACAGCATGATCGCCAATACCCGGAACAGATAACGGGAAATTTTTAAGGTGGTACGGAAAGAAGCTAAGTATTTCAATCTGATACCATGCCAAAGTAAGTGATAACGGGCGTATTCATAGCCAAACGACGATCCACAGAAACACCGCAAAATAATTCTGGCAATTAAACCATATAACTGAAAAAGGGCCTAGCATCGCTGCCAGGCCCTTTTGATTCACTCAGAGATTACAGAACCCGGAACACCCGGCCCTGCATCTTAGGCGTTTTCGTCATCCACATCGTCTACGGCGTCGGTATCGTCACCATCTTCAAGTGGTGCGGTATCTTCTTCCGCTTCTTCTGCACCCGGTTCGAGGCTATCGAGTTCTTCGTCTTCAACCGGTTCAGCAACGCGCTGCAGACCAACAACGTTCTCGTCTTCTGCGGTACGGATCAGCGTCACGCCCTGCGTGTTACGACCCACGACGCTAACTTCTGCCACGCGGGTACGCACCAGTGTGCCTGCATCGGTGATCATCATGATCTGATCGGTGGTCTCCACCTGCACGGCACCGACAACCTGACCATTACGTTCGCTGACCTTGATGGAGATAACCCCTTGAGTCGCTCGCGATTTGGTTGGGTATTCCGTGACCGCAGTACGCTTACCATAACCATTTTGCGTCACGGTCAGGATATCGCCTTCACCACGTGGAATAATCAGTGAGACCACGCTATCACCCTCGCCGAGGTTGATACCGCGAACGCCGGTAGCCGTACGGCCCATCGAGCGTACCTGCCCTTCAGGGAAGCGCACCACTTTACCATTGGCGGAGAACAGCATCACTTCGTTGCTGCCATCGGTCAGGTCAACACCAATCAGCTCATCACCCTCATTGAGGTTAACGGCGATGATGCCAGCGCTGCGCGGACGGCTGAACTCGGTCAATGCGGTTTTCTTCACGGTCCCGCTGGCCGTGGCCATAAACACATGGCGGCCTTCTTCGTATTCACGTACCGGCAGAATGGCGGTGATACGTTCGTTGGCTTCCAGCGGCAACAGGTTGACAATTGGACGGCCACGGGCACCACGGCTCGCTTCCGGCAACTGATAGACCTTCATCCAGTACAGACGTCCACGGCTGGAGAAGCACAGGATCGTGTCGTGGGTGTTAGCCACCAGCAGACGATCGATAAAGTCTTCTTCTTTAATACGGGCGGCCGACTTGCCTTTGCCCCCACGGCGCTGCGCTTCATAATCGGTCAGAGGCTGATACTTCACATAGCCCTGATGCGACAGCGTCACAACAACATCTTCCTGATTGATCAGGTCTTCAATGTTGATGTCTGAGGTATTGGCGGTGATTTCGGTACGGCGTGCATCTCCAAACTGATCGCGCATGGCCACCAGTTCTTCACGGATCACTTCCATCAAGCGGTCCGGACTTTCCAGAATAAAGATCAGCTCAGCAATGATGTTCAGCAGCTCTTTATATTCGTCCAGCAGCTTTTCATGCTCCAGGCCGGTCAGTTTCTGCAAGCGCAGATCCAGGATCGCCTGAGCCTGTTGCTCGGTCAGGTAATATTTGCCATCACGGATGCCGAATTCAGGTTCCAGCCACTCAGGGCGAGCGGCGTTATCACCGGCACGCTCCAGCATCGCCCCGACGTTACCCAGATCCCAAGGTTGCGCGATCAATGCTACCTTCGCTTCCGCCGGTGTCGGCGCGCGGCGGATCAGTTCAATGATCGGATCGATGTTGGCCAAGGCGATGGCCAGCGCTTCCAGGATATGGGCGCGATCGCGGGCTTTACGCAGTTCGAAAATGGTACGACGGGTCACCACTTCACGACGGTGGCGAACAAATGCGCGCAGAATGTCTTTCAGGTTCAGCAGTTTTGGTTGGCCCTGATGCAGTGCCACCATGTTAATACCGAAGGTTACCTGCAGCTGCGTCAGCGAATACAGGTTATTCAGCACCACTTCGCCTACCGCGTCGCGTTTGACTTCAATCACGATGCGCATACCGTCTTTATCAGACTCGTCACGCAGTGCGCTGATGCCTTCAACACGCTTTTCTTTCACCAGCTCGGCGATTTTCTCAATCAGGCGTGCTTTGTTCACCTGATAAGGAATCTCATGCACGATGATGGTTTCGCGGCCGGATTTGGCATCGGCTTCGACTTCCGCACGGGCACGGATGTACACCTTGCCACGGCCGGTGCGATAGGCCTCTTCAATACCACGGCGGCCGTTGATGATCGCCGCCGTTGGGAAGTCCGGGCCTGGAATGTGTTCCATCAAGCCTTCGATGCTGATGTTCTCATCATCGATATAGGCCAGGCAGCCGTTGATAACCTCAGACAGGTTATGTGGTGGAATATTGGTCGCCATCCCCACGGCAATACCGGACGAGCCGTTGACCAGCAGGTTGGGGATCTTGGTTGGCATAACGGCCGGGATCTGCTCGGTACCGTCATAGTTGGGTACGAAGTCGACGGTCTCTTTTTCCAGATCCGCCAGCAATTCGTGGGCGATTTTCGACATGCGTACTTCGGTGTAACGCATTGCCGCGGCGGAGTCGCCGTCCACAGAACCGAAGTTACCCTGGCCGTCTACCAACATATAACGCAGCGAAAACGGTTGAGCCATACGGACGATGGTGTCATACACCGCGCTATCACCGTGCGGGTGGTATTTACCGATCACGTCCCCGACGACACGGGCCGATTTCTTGTAGGGTTTATTCCAGTCGTTACCCAGTACATTCATCGCGTACAGTACGCGGCGGTGCACCGGCTTCAGCCCATCACGAACATCTGGCAGCGCACGCCCGACAATAACGGACATCGCATAATCCAGATACGAGCTTTTCAGCTCTTCTTCGATATTTACCGGTGTGATTTCTCTGGCAAGGTCGCTCATGGAGCTGCTATCCCTCATACTGAATGATTCATCTGCCCTGGCATAGTGCCAAAGGTGTAAAACTATATCACAAAGCGCGCTTTACGGGGAAATTACCGGCGCTGTTTCGCTTAAAATGTTGCGTAGGGAACGCTAAAAATGCCTTGGCAACAACAGCGCTGCGCCAAGTGGGTTGGAACATGTATAATCCGCGCAATAAAGAACAAGGAGCCTATAACGCCCATGAATGCTGAATCATTCCGCCACGAGCAAAACGTTGATCACCAGGAAATCGCCAAGTTCGAGGCCGTTGCCTCACGCTGGTGGGATCTGGAAGGTGAGTTCAAGCCGTTACATCGGATCAACCCGTTGCGCCTGAATTATATCATGCAGCGCGCAGGCGGCATTTTTGACAAGCAGGTACTGGATGTCGGCTGTGGCGGCGGTATCCTGGCAGAAAGCATGGCCCGCGAAGGCGCGTTGGTGACCGGGCTGGATATGGGCGCAGAGCCCCTGCAGGTAGCGCGCCTGCATGCGTTGGAAAGTGGCATGAAGGTCACCTACGTTCAGGAAACGGTAGAAAGCCATGCGCAGGCTCACCCACAGCAGTACGATATCGTCACCTGCATGGAGATGCTGGAACACGTGCCCGATCCGGCCTCTGTTATCCGCGCCTGCGCGCATTTGGTGAAACCGGGGGGCCACGTTTTCTTCTCCACCATCAACCGCAATACCAAAGCCTGGCTGATGGCCGTGATCGGCGCAGAGTACGTCCTCAAAATGGTGCCACAAGGCACCCATGACCATAAGAAGTTCATTCGTCCTTCCGAACTGATCGGTTGGATAGACGGCACGGCGTTGCGCGAGAAGCATATGATCGGCCTGCATTACAATCCGCTTACTGACCATTTCAAGCTGGGACGCAACGTTGATGTGAATTATATGGTTCACACCCAACACGAAGGCTAACCCCCCAAGCGGCACCGGGGCGGGTGTGATCAACACCGGTACCGCTTAGGCTTAAGAAATGAGGTTGATGACTTTAACCGGGCCAGGCGCTCCAGTGGCTTCTCTACAACGCCCCAACGGCCCTAGGTCATCGGCCTCTATCAGCTGTATGAGAAAAATACCCATTTTCCTGCTTTCGATCAAAAAAGCCGATATAAACCGTCTTTAAGAATATTAAAGCAGATCAATATGCCGTTTTTTTCTAACGTTTAATAAAACGGCAAACGATCACGATTTTAAGGATTTCACTAAAATCTTATCCCGCTTATTGACAAGCTTGTCGCCCCAGTCACAGCGCGCACTCGGAACAGGCAGTAACATTTCACCCCCAAGTTATCCACAAATCAGGCCGGTTTTGTTCACTTGCAAACCCGCTGTTTTATCACTATCTTGTTACCTCACCGACATACACCCCCTATATATAGTGTTTACATACTGAGCAGAGCGACTACACTTTCTGCTTAGGGGAATCCATACGGACAGGTAAAAATGAACCAAAGCCTACTTGTAACTAAACGCGATGGCCGTAAAGAGCGCATCAACCTCGACAAAATCCACCGGGTCATCGATTGGGCCGCAGAAGGTTTACACAACGTCTCGGTATCTCAAGTAGAGTTGCGTTCACATATTCAGTTTTATGACGGCATCAGAACCGCCGATATTCATGAAACCATCATCAAGGCTGCCGCCGATCTGATCTCCCGTGACGCACCAGACTACCAGTATCTGGCCGCTCGCCTGGCCATTTTCCACCTGCGCAAAAAAGCTTACGGCCAGTTTGAACCTCCGAAGCTGCTTGACCACGTCACGCGCATGGTTGAGATGGGCAAATATGATAAGCATCTGCTGGAAGACTACACGGCTGAAGAGTTCGAGCAGATGGACGGCTTTATCGATCACTGGCGTGATATGAACTTCTCCTACGCTGCCGTCAAACAGCTGGAAGGTAAATATCTGGTGCAGAACCGCGTGAGCGGTGAGATCTACGAGAGCGCACAGTTCTTGTACATTCTGGTGGCCGCGTGCCTGTTCTCCAACTATCCGCGTGCAACCCGTCTGGATTACGTAAAACGTTTCTATGACGCAATCTCTACCTTCAAGATTTCTCTGCCTACGCCAATCATGTCCGGCGTGCGCACCCCTACCCGCCAGTTCAGTTCTTGTGTGCTGATCGAGTGTGGTGACAGCCTCGATTCCATCAACGCCACCTCCAGCGCTATCGTGAAATACGTTTCACAACGTGCCGGTATCGGTATCAATGCCGGTCGCATCCGCGCATTGGGTAGCCCAATCCGTGGCGGTGAAGCGTTCCACACCGGCTGTATCCCGTTCTACAAGCACTTCCAGACCGCGGTGAAATCCTGTTCGCAAGGTGGCGTGCGTGGGGGAGCAGCAACGCTGTTCTACCCGATGTGGCATCTGGAAGTCGAAAGCCTGCTGGTGCTGAAAAACAACCGTGGCGTTGAAGGCAACCGCGTGCGCCACATGGATTACGGCGTGCAGATCAACCGCCTGATGTACCAGCGCCTGATTAAAAACGAAGACATCACCCTGTTCAGCCCGTCGGACGTCCCTGGATTGTACGACGCGTTCTTTGCCGATCAGGATGAATTCGAGCGTCTGTATACGCGCTATGAAAAAGACACCAGCATCCGTCAGCAGCGAGTGAAGGCGGTAGAGTTGTTCTCATTGATGATGCAGGAACGCGCGTCCACAGGCCGTATCTATATCCAGAACGTCGACCACTGCAACACCCACAGCCCGTTCGATCCGCAGATCGCGCCCGTGCGCCAGTCCAACCTGTGCCTGGAAATCGCTCTGCCGACCAAACCGCTGGATGATGTTAACGACGAAAACGGTGAAATCGCGCTGTGTACGCTGTCGGCCTTCAACCTGGGCGCTATCGACAGCCTGGACGATCTGGAAGAACTGGCCACGTTGGCCGTGCGTGCACTCGACGCCCTGCTGGACTACCAGGACTACCCGATCAAAGCCGCACACCGCGGTGCGATGGGCCGCCGTACCCTGGGCATCGGCGTTATCAACTTTGCCTACTATCTGGCGAAGAACGGCGTACGCTATTCCGATGGCAGCGCCAACAATCTGACACACCGAACCTTCGAAGCGATCCAGTATTACCTGTTGAAAGCCTCGAACCGTCTGGCTCAGGAGCAAGGTGCCTGCCCGTGGTTCAATGAAACCACCTATTCGCAGGGTATTTTGCCAATCGACACCTATAAGAAAGATTTGGATGTGATTTGCTCCGAGCCGCTGCATTACGACTGGGAAACCCTGCGTAAAGAGATTAAAGAAACGGGTCTGCGCAACTCAACGCTGTCTGCCTTGATGCCGTCAGAAACCTCTTCGCAGATCTCCAATGCCACCAATGGCATTGAACCACCACGTGGCCATATCAGTATCAAGGCCTCGAAAGACGGTATTCTGCGCCAGGTCGTACCTGAGTATGAGCGTCTGAAAAACAACTACGAACTGCTGTGGGAAATGCCGAACAACGACGGTTACCTGCAGTTGGTCGGTTTGATGCAGAAATTTATCGACCAGTCGATTTCGGCTAACACCAACTATGATCCAACCCGCTTCCCTGGCGGCAAGGTGCCGATGAAGCAGTTGCTGAAAGATCTGCTTACCACCTACAAGTTTGGTGTGAAAACGCTGTATTATCAGAACACCCGCGACGGTGCAGAAGATATCCAGGAAGATTTGCAGCCTGCTCAGGGCGGCGATGACGACTGTGAAGGCGGCGCCTGCAAGATTTAATGTTTGACACAGCGGGCCAGTATTAACGCGATTTCTGTACAGGCGTTACGGGCACAGGCAATTTAGGGGCGGACAGCGCGGAAGGTACACCAGTAGGTGAGAATTTCGCGCACGGCCTCCCTAAAATGGCAAGCAAAGTAGCCTATGCCTACTGGCCCCTTCAATTCAGCACGGCACTAATGGATTCAGGCTTATGGCTTACACCACTTTTTCTCAAAACAAAAACGACCAGTTGCTTGAGCCGATGTTCTTCGGCCAGTCGGTTAACGTGGCGCGTTTCGACCAGCAAAAACATGAAATCTTCGAAAAACTGATCGAAAAACAGCTCTCCTTCTTCTGGCGCCCGGAAGAGGTTGATGTCTCACGCGATCGCATCGACTATCAGGCGCTGCCGGAACACGAAAAACACATTTTTATCAGCAACCTGAAGTATCAGACGCTGTTGGATTCGATCCAGGGCCGCAGCCCTAACGTGGCGTTCCTGCCGCTGATATCGATTCCGGAACTGGAAACCTGGGTAGAAACCTGGTCATTCTCTGAGACCATTCACTCACGTTCCTACACGCATATCATCCGTAATATCGTTAACGATCCGGCGGTGGTATTTGACGATATCGTGACCAACGAAGAAATCCTCAAACGCGCGAAGGACATCTCCGGCTACTACGACAATCTGATCGAGATGACCAGCTACTATCATCTGCTGGGCGAAGGTACACATCAGGTTAACGGTAAGACCGTGACCGTTAACCTGCGCGCCATCAAAAAGCAGCTGTACCTGTGCCTGATGAGCGTCAACGCGCTGGAAGCCATCCGCTTCTATGTCAGCTTCGCCTGTTCGTTTGCTTTCGCTGAGCGTGAACTGATGGAAGGCAACGCCAAGATCATCAAGCTGATCGCCCGTGACGAAGCCCTGCACCTGACCGGTACTCAGCACATCCTGAACCTGATGCGCTCCGGTGCTGACGATCCTGAGATGGCCGAAATCGCCGTAGAGTGCCAGCAAGAATGCTACGACCTGTTCGTACTGGCGGCGCAGCAAGAGAAAGAGTGGGCGGAATATCTGTTCCGTGACGGTTCCATGATTGGCCTGAACAAAGACATTCTGTGCCAGTATGTGGAATACATTACCAATATCCGCATGCAGGCCGTTGGCCTGGGCTTGCCGTTCCAGACCCGCTCCAACCCAATCCCATGGATCAACGCCTGGCTGGTGTCGGATAACGTGCAGGTGGCACCACAGGAAGTGGAAGTCAGTTCCTATCTGGTTGGCCAGATTGACTCAGAGGTCAATGCTGACGACCTGAGTGACTTCGAGCTATAAGTGGCGGCGCCAATCATCAAGCTGCGTACCAGTGGTGCGCAGCTCTCCTGCCCCGAAGGTGAAAACTGCCTGCTTGATGTGCTTGAACTGCACGACGTGGCGGTAGAATACCAGTGTCGTTCCGGTTATTGTGGCGCCTGCCGTTTGAAATTACTGAAAGGTAAGGTCGCCTATCGCCAACAGCCATTGGCTTTTATCAACGACGGCGAGATCCTGCCCTGCTGCTGTATGCCTTCAATGGATATTGAGCTGGAAATCTGAAACTGGACGAAAAAACTCACGCCAGGAAAACATCAAGGCGGAGCCCCCGCCTTGTGATCAACAAACGTCACCCAGCATTTCCTACTCGATAATCTCCACGATTTCCAGCCAGCTGTTTTTACCACACACCTTGCCGCCATTCAGCCAACGGCGCAGCATATCCAACGCCAGCATCGCCACCGACTCCTGACGTAAACGCAGGTTGTGACGTGATGCACGGTAACTCACCGTCTGGCCAATCCCCCCCTTAGGCGTATACAAGGCCACGCTGACACGCTCCCCTTCCATCGCGCTGACCGCCAGTGCCAGAGGCGACCCGGTAAGCTGAGCCAAAGACTGTGCCCGCGCCAGCACGGTCTGCAGAGGCTCGGAGCAATAGGCAGGTAACAGCTCTCCGCCAGCCAGTGGTGCCGCTGCGCTCTGCAATTGCAGGTTGATCAGCCCTGCCGTAAATTGCTCACTCAGGGCCAGTTTTAAGCCCCGCTGCTGTAATCGTTGCGCCAACTCAGCCGGTAAACCGGCCGTGCCTTCAAAAATGGTGTTATCTCCCGCCACCTCGCGCACGCGTTCCCAAGCCTGTTCCATGGCAGCCCGCTGGCTATGTGGCCCGGTCAACTTCAGTTCAATAATCGGGCTGGAGGAGCGATACCCCAACACGACATCCGGCGGTAGCGGCATTGCATCCAACTCGGCCGCCAGATCGCTTTCAGAGGTACCAAACGTGGTCAAGCGCAGACACAGCGGCGGCTCCGGCAGCGTAAATCGTTCACGCAGAAGTGGGAGGATTTGTTCTTCGACCATCACTTTAAATTCGGAAGGAACTCCTGGCGTGAAGAACATGTGGCATTTGTTCAACGTTAACGCAAAACCACAGGCGGTACCCACGCGGTTATCCAGCATATCGGCATTAGCAGGGATCTGCGCCTGTTTACGGTTGGAAGCGGCCATCGGGCGGCCACGCTCGGCAAAGTACGCTTCCATACGCGCAATCCATTCCGGGTGTTCCACCAGCTCAACACCGCAGGCCTTAGCGGCTGCCAGCGCACTGAGATCGTCGCTGGTCGGCCCCAATCCACCATTGACGATCAGTACATCGGCGATATGACTACGCTCCTGCAGGATTTCGATCAGAGAGGAGAGGCTGTCCCCTACCGTTTCGCGACCGCTCATCGGTAAACCTTGCTGGAACAGATAATCTGCCAGCCAGGCAGCATTGGTATCTATAATTTGCCCGTGCAGCACCTCATCACCGGTGCTGAGCATCTCCACCCTTAACATTGATCTCTCCCTCATATTCAGATCCCTCCACTATAGAAGCCCGTAAACAACTTTTCACTAACCTCCCGACGATAATATTCACCAAAAGCACTTTTCCCCCGCGACAACGCCACCAATACCGTAAATATTATTGTACACAGCACGTAACGCCGGTTTGACACAAAATGGCCGATCAACTATTCTGCCGCACTAAAAATGGGCGCCTAATCATTCCCCTAAATCCTCAAATAGCAGAGAAAAACGTGAAGAATCGCACTCTGGGAAGTGTTTTTATCGTAGCAGGCACCACTATTGGTGCAGGGATGCTGGCTATGCCCCTCGCGGCAGCGGGCGTGGGTTTTGGTGTAACGCTAACGCTGCTGGTCGGGCTGTGGCTGTTGATGTGTTATACCGCGCTACTGTTGGTGGAAGTTTATCAACATGAGCAGGCGGATACCGGCCTGGGAACCTTGGCCAAGCGTTATCTGGGAGGGGGTGGCCAGTGGCTCACCAGCTTCAGCATGATGTTCCTGATGTATGCCCTGACGGCGGCCTATATCAGCGGTGCCGGCGAGTTGCTGGCGGTCAGTATCGCACAATGGACAGCACAGGACTTTCCGACCTATCTCGGTGTACTGCTGTTTACGCTGGTCGCCGGGGGCATCGTGTGTGTTGGCACGCATTCCGTCGATCTGTTCAACCGGATCCTGTTTACCGCCAAAACGATTTTCCTGATCGTGATGCTTGGCTTAATGATGCCGCACATCCATCAAACCAACCTGATGACGCTGCCGTTAGAACAAGGGCTGGCGCTTTCTGCTATCCCGGTGATATTCACGTCGTTCGGTTTCCACGGTAGCGTCCCAAGTATCGTTAACTATATGGGCGGAAACGTCCGCAAGCTGCGTTGGATCTTTATCATCGGCAGCGCCATTCCGTTGGTTGCCTATATTTTCTGGCAGTTGGCGACGCTGGGCAGCATCAGTTCTCCCACCTTTGTCGGTATTTTAGCCCAACAGGCCGGACTGAATGGCTTGTTGCAGGCGGTTCGTGACGTGGTTGCTTCACCTCATGTCGAACTGGCTGTACATCTGTTTGCCGATCTGGCCCTGGCAACCTCATTCCTGGGGGTTTCCCTGGGGCTGTTTGACTTCCTGGCCGACCTGTTCAAGCGCCAGGATACCGTGCGTGGCCGCCTGCAAACCGGCGCCATCACTTTCCTGCCGCCTTTGGCATTTGCGCTGTTCTATCCACGTGGCTTTGTACTGGCACTCGGCTTCGCCGCAATAGCACTGTCTATTCTGGCTTTGCTGTTGCCTTCTTTGCTGGTTTGGAAAACGCGTCAACGGCACCAGGCCAACTATCGCGTCTGGGGGGGAACACCGGCTCTGGCACTGGTGTTTGTCTGTGGGATCACCGTGATTGCCATTCAGATTGGCATCGCCAGTGGGCTGTTGCCTGCGGTCGGATAACAAGAAAAAGGGGGCGTAAACCGCCCCCGCTTGCAGACGGGATCAGAAACTCAAGCCAACGCCCACATAAGGGCCGTCCGCCAGCGTGTTATCACGCTTCCCATCTTTACCTTGCATATTGATGTAGCGATAACCTACATCCACATTGAGCGGACGGAAGACATTCCAGCGCAGGCCGCCATTGGCTTCGTTGTAGGCTTTAACGCCGCTGGTCAGCGATTCTGGAGCAAAGTAACCTTCACCATAAAGCGTGAAATAACGGTTAACGGTCCACTGCAGGCCGCCACCGACGGCCAGTGCACCACCACTCTTACCCTCTTCTGGGCTGAGGTAAAGGGCTTTTCCCCCCACGGTTGCCATCAAAGGCCCCACCGGCAGGCTGAAGTTCAAGCCCAGGCTCCCCACGTTACCGTCATGATCGCTGCGGGCCCAATTGCCGCTGATCCCGATACCGGACGATGAGGTCCCCATCCCGACGCCAAGATTGGTGTAATGTTGCCCTACCTCACCATTCAAGCTGATTGCATTGGCAGAACCAGCCACAAACAGCAAACCAGCTGCACACGCGACCAAAGTTTTCTTCATTATCGTTCCTTTCTTCATTCTGCATCACCAGGAAGTGGTGATGCTTTCCCCTGAAAAGCGCACCCGTGGAGTGTAACCGAACTGTCATCGATATCAGGATAATTTAAAACAATAATCCTCTATTTTTTCAATAAACTGTAAATAAATGAAAATCAGCGACTACCGAATTGCAATGATAACCGGTGCCTATTTGCCGATGACAGAGAATAAGTCTACAACTAGTAGTGACTTTGCTGGTGGTCTGCAAAACCAAGCCTTTCACTCGTTAGGATTATGGCGATGTACGGCACCCGACACCGAGCTATCAACTTAACTGCAACACAGTAAGGAGCAATTGATGAGCAAGAAAGGATTAACCACCGCGGCTGGCGCCCCCGTTGTTGATAATAATAACGTGATCACCGCAGGCAAGCGTGGCCCTATGCTGCTGCAAGACGTCTGGTTTCTGGAGAAACTTGCCCACTTCGACCGTGAAGTGATCCCTGAGCGCCGTATGCACGCTAAAGGCTCTGGTGCTTATGGCACGTTTACCGTCACGCACGATATTACCCGATACACTCGCGCCAAGCTCTTCTCTGAAATCGGTAAGCAAACCGAGATGTTTGTCCGCTTTTCTACCGTAGCCGGTGAACGTGGCGCAGCCGATGCCGAACGTGATATCCGTGGCTTTGCCATGAAGTTCTATACCGAAGAGGGAAACTGGGATCTGGTGGGTAACGATACGCCGGTCTTCTATCTGCGCGACCCGCTGAAATTCCCTGACCTCAATCACGTGGTAAAACGCGATCCGCACACTAACCTGCGTAATCCGGTTTACAAATGGGACTTTTTCTCCCATCTGCCGGAATCCCTGCACCAGCTGACCATCGACTTCAGTGACCGCGGCCTGCCAAAATCCTATCGTCACATGCACGGTTTCGGCAGCCACACGTTCAGTTTTATCAATGCCAATAACGAGCGTTTCTGGGTCAAATTCCATTTCCGCTGTGAACAAGGCATCGAAAACCTGATGGATGATGAAGCCGAAGCCATCATCGCCAAAGACCGTGAAAGTTCACAACGCGATCTGTTCGACGCCATCAAGAACGGGAATTTCCCACGCTGGAAGCTGCAAATCCAGATCATGCCGGAACATGAGGCCTCTCAAACGCCATACAACCCATTTGATCTGACCAAGGTATGGCCACATGCCGATTACCCACTGATTGATGTCGGTTTCTTCGAACTTAACCGCAATCCGGACAACTACTTCTCTGAAGTGGAACAAGTGGCGATGAACCCGGCCAACGTCGTGCCTGGCATCAGTTTCTCTCCAGATAAAATGTTACAAGGCCGCCTGTTCTCCTATGGCGATGCACACCGTTACCGCCTGGGCGTCAACCATCACCAAATCCCGGTTAACAGCGCCAAATGCCCGTTCCATAACTATCACCGTGATGGTGCCATGCGTGTTGATGGTAACAGTGGCAATGGCGCAACCTATGAGCCAAACAGCTTTGGCGTGTTCCAGGAGCAACCGGATTTCAGCGAGCCGCCGTTGAGTATTGAAGGGGCTGCCGATCACTGGAATCATCGTGAAGATGATGATTACTACAGCCAGCCGCGCGCCCTGTTTAATCTGCTGAGTGCCGAAGAGCACCAGCGCATGTTCACCCGCATTGCTGGGGAACTGTCGCAGGTGCCTGAGCAGATCCAACGCCGTCAGGTTGAGCTGTTCACCAAGGTACATCCAGATTACGGTGCGGGCGTCGCCAAGGCCCTGGGTCTGAAATAACCTTTTCCCGCAATAGCAAGGCCGCCCATGGGCGGCCTTATTTTTACGCAGTGAAGAAAGATTAAGGAAGTTGACGGTTCCATTGCCCTGCAGCCCACTGTTGCAGCCGACGACGAGAAATTTTAATGCCACCGTTTTTCAGCTCTACCGGCAAAGGCAGCAAGGCGATAGGTCGCTGGAAATTCGCCAACCTGTCTTGCGCCCACGCCAGTAGCGCCGCTAGTGACAGCTCACCTTCCACATCAAGGACAGCCACCGGACGCTGACCAAACTCAGGATCGTCAACGGGGACGATAAATGCCTGCTGCACTTGCGGATGCGCCGCCAAAACGCGCTCAACATCC
The DNA here is from genome assembly GCF_006715025.1 of Serratia fonticola. Classification (NCBI taxonomy): domain Bacteria; kingdom Pseudomonadati; phylum Pseudomonadota; class Gammaproteobacteria; order Enterobacterales; family Yersiniaceae; genus Serratia; species Serratia fonticola. The sequence continues at coordinate 2,273,584 of NZ_VFMK01000001.1, read as the reverse complement.
TCTGGCTGCACCCCTTCCCCGCCGCTGAAGAACAGGTTATCCAAGCGGCCAATAATCCGCAGTTCGCCTTGCTCCATGGCACCGCGATCGCGCGTATGGAACCAACCTTGTTCATCGGCAATCGGCAATAATGTCCCTTGGTGCCAATAGCCCAGAGCCAGGCTGTTCGAGCGGATCCACACCTCCTGATCCACCAACCGTATCTCACGCCCCGGCAAAGGCAAACCCACACCGGGGAGTTCGTCGGCACGTTTGGCACAAACCGTAGAGGCCAGCTCCGTCAAGCCATAGCCACACCAACAGCGGATCCCCATGGCTTCGGCTTGCTGGGTAAGCGATACCGGGATCATCGCGCCACCCAGCAGCACCTCTTTCAAGGCATGCTCAACCATGGGTTCAGACAGCAGCCGCCATAGCTGAGTTGGCACCAGCGAAGCATGAGTACAGCCCGCCAACGCATCGGCAAGGGGATGCATCTCACGCACCACTAACCGCGCGCCCACCGCCAGCCAGCGCCAGAGGATACCCTGACCAGAAACGTGAAACAGCGGCAAAGAAAGCAACCAGCTGTCCTGCGGCTGGAAATCCATCAGTTGCAGCACGCCTTCAGCACTGGCCAGATGCCCCGCATAACTGTGCGCTGCGGCTTTCGGCCGGCCGCTGGAGCCAGAGGTCAACGTCAGCGTCGCCAACCGATGCGCATCCCACGGCAGTAACTGGAGGCTGCGCTCATCCACCAAAGGCGGCGATAGAACGCTCACTTCCGACGGCAACTCAGGCACGCTGTCAGGGCTGAAAGCAAAGGCAATATCCAGATCCGGCAGCAGTGTTGTCAACGTTGACGCAGGCAATGCCGGATTGAGAGGTAACAATCGTGCGCCACACTGCAACAACGCCAGATAAGCCAACAGTAGCGGATAGCTGTTTTTACCGCACAGCGCGACGCCCTTACCGGGGAATACCCCCTGATGCTGAAAATCAGCCGCCAGAGCATCCACCTGCTGTTGCAACATCAGCCAACTGACCGGCTGATGTTCGAAGATGACTGCCGTATCCTGTGGCCGCTGTGCGGCCCAATGTCGCCACGGCCAATCATTCAACTGCGCCATACGCACTCCAAGGCATCGGCATCCACAAGCGGCAAGGTACTTTCTGGCCAACGACGTAGCAACTGTGCCTGCATCAGGTTTAGCGTATCCAGCCCCGGCACCGTGGCTGGCGTCAGCCAATGGGCGATACGTGCCAACTGCGTCAGCCCCAGGCTGGACTCAATGCTGGAACTGATCACCGCCACCAGACCGGCCTGATGCGCTTGCTTCACCAACTCACGGCAACGCGCCAGGCTCCCCACCAGCGTCGGCTTGATAACAATGGCCGCCACCCCCGGCTCCGCCTGCACGACAAAATCAGCCTCTCTCACGCTCTCATCCCAGGCGATGGCGATGCCTGTTGTTTGCGCAAAATCACGCGACTCATCGCGGGTTTTACAGGGTTCTTCGAGAAAGGCGATGCGATCGCGCCACTCAGGGTTAACGTATTTAGCAAAGCCGTCTGCTTTGGCTCGCGTCCAGCTACGGTTGGCATCCAATCGCAGCTTGAGGTCGGGCAATGCTTCCAATAACACGTTAACCACCATGCCATCACGCACGGCTTCATACAGGCCAACTTTCACCTTGGCCACTTTCTCCCCCGGCAGTGCAGACAACAGGTCAAACAACTCGTCGGGATCGCCAGTACACAGCGGCGCCTTGCGGTAATCGGCCTGCTGCGGCAATTGCCCCGTCAGCTCGGCCAAGGCACAGCTGGTGCCGAACGCGACAGAAGGCCACTCGCTGGCTGCGGTATCTTCGCCCGCAAGCCACGCCTGGACCCAGTTCAACAACGCCTCTTGTGCCTGTTCAAGCGTCTCTTCACTGAACTCCGGCAAAGGCGCTATCTCTCCCCATCCTTGCTGCTCGCCCTGTTGTAGGTGGATCAACAAGCCATCACGGGTCTTCAGCCGCTGATTGCGCAGCACCACGCCTGCCTCCATCGGCAGGCTATAGCGATAGATCGCAGCAACACGGGTTAGCATCGTCATTACGGATTACGCTTGAATTTGCTGAAGTCTGGCTGGCGTTTTTCGTTGAATGCGTTGCGCCCTTCCTGACCTTCATCGGTCATATAGAACAGCATGGTGGCGTTACCGGCCAGTTCCTGCAGCCCCGCCTGACCATCACAGTCGGCGTTCAGTGCTGCCTTCAGACAACGCAACGCCATCGGGCTGTTCTGCAGCATCTCACGGCACCAGCGAACGGTTTCTTTTTCCAAATCGGCCAGCGGGACGACGGTGTTGACCAGCCCCATGTCCAGCGCGGCGGCGGCATCATACTGGCGGCACAGGAACCAGATTTCACGGGCTTTCTTCTGCCCAACAATACGCGCCATGTAAGAAGCGCCCCAACCACCGTCAAAGGAGCCGACCTTCGGCCCGGTCTGGCCAAAAATGGCATTGTCTGCCGCGATGGTCAGATCGCACATCATATGCAGCACATGGCCGCCACCGATAGAATAACCGGCCACCATCGCCACGACAGGTTTAGGGCACGTGCGGATCTGGCGCTGGAAGTCGAGCACGTTGAGATGATGTACGCCGCTGTCATCACGATAGCCGCCGTAGTCACCGCGCACTTTCTGATCGCCACCGGAACAGAAGGCTTTATCGCCAGCGCCAGTCAGGATAATGGTGCCAATACCGTCGTCATAACGCGCATTCGCCAACGCCTCAATCATTTCCTTTACCGTATGTGGTCGGAATGCATTACGCACCTGCGGGCGGTTTATGGTGATCTTCGCGATGCCATCACTGGATTTGTGATACAGGATGTCTTCAAAATCACCAGAGCAGTCCTGCCAGTCAATCGCGGCGTACAGTTGTTCTTCATTCGGATAAAGCATGTTCGGTTCCTTTATTATCAAGAAATTCATGTAACGCGGCGGCGAAATCCGCCGGGTTTGCGAGATGTGCGTTATGGCCCGCCTGCGGCACGGTGCCCAAGGGCAAACCGGCCTCACGTGCCAACGCCTGGAATTTGTGGTCGTCAGCACCGCACAATACTTTCATCGGCAGTGCCAGACGTTGTAATTTTGGTACCAGCCAAGGCTGGCACCCAAGCGACGTTGCCTCCAGCATATCGGCAACCGCCGGGCCATGGTTATCAGAACGGGCAGCGATCAACGCGTCACGGTGTACCGTACTGAGATCGGCAAAGACCGGCTGTTGATACCAATCCGCCAGCACTTGCCCGATAGGTTCAGAGCGAAAACGGGTTGCCCAGCGGGCATCATGTGCACGGCGTTCGGCACGCTGGGTTTCGCTTTCTAACCCAGGGTTTCCCCCTTCGATCACAATACCTTGTAGCCCCTGCTGCTCGCCGTAGCAGGCGTGATACATGGCAATACGCCCACCCAGTGAATAGCCGATAAGCCAATAACGTTCAATCTGATGTTGCTGTAACGTGGCGCTGATTTGCTGGCTGACATCGGCAAAATCCAGACAGGATTGCGCTGCGGAATCACCATGGCCGGGCAGGTCAATGGCCAGCGATGGCCATTGTTCACAGCGGGAAGCGATCACCCGCCATTCATTGTTATTGCCCAACAGGCCATGTAACCAGACCAGCCACGGGCGATGATTTTCACCAGATTGTAGAACGCGGGAAGCCAGCATTATTTAGCCGCCATCAGTTGTACCAGATGCTGCAGGGTTTCAGCCCCATCACTCGGGGGAACCTGTAGCTCAATCAGCGTTGCTCCGCTGTGACGTAAGGCAAGCTCAACCGCCTGTTGCAACTGGCCCCAGTTTTCCGGGCAGGCATAATTGAGCTGGAACATGGCCGCCGCATGGCTGAACGCCACGTCCTGCGGCATGCAGTAAAAGCGCTGGCGCTCCGCCTCCGGCGTTGGCAACAGCGAGAAAATCTGCCCACCGTTATTGTTCACGACGATCAACACCGTGGGCGCCGAACATTGGCGCAACAACGCCAGTGCGTTCAGATCGTACAAGGCTGAAAGATCGCCCACTATCGCCAGCGTGGGTTTCGCCGTCGCACGTTGCACACCGGCAGCGGTAGAGATCAATCCGTCAATCCCGCTGGCACCGCGATTACTGAACACCGGATATCCGGCTGGCAACTGGGCCAACGCATCGATCAAGCGAACAATCAGGCTATTGCCAAGAAACAGCTGACCGTTTTCCGGTAACAGCTCCGACAAACGATGGGCCAATTGCGCCTCACCAAAGCGGTTAACCAGATATTTCGCGGTTGCATCAAATGCATCGTCCGCCAGCGCCGACAGATCGCCAGCCCACGGCGAACGCGGCTGCGCCGGGTGTAAATCGAGCCATTCACCGACGCGAGAACGAATACGACGGCCACGATGATGCGCAGGATCCAGGCGACCTGGCAGATCATCGATTAACCAAAACTCCTCTGGTCGACAGTGCTCTTGCCATTGCAACAGGCGTTTCCCCGTCAGGCTGCTGCCAAACTGTATCACCAGTTGTGCATTCTCCAACAGATGACGTGCCTGTGGGTTAGCCAGCCACAGGTCGGCACAGGGCAACGGCTGCCCCGTCTGCGAAAGCACATCGCCGATCAGCGGCCAGCCGAGCATGCCTGCCCACTCGGCCAGTTGCACGCCCTCTTCGGCACTCATCCGCCCGGCAATAACAACGCCGCGCTTTTGCCGCCAGAAAAACCAGTCCGGCTGTTTCAAAACCTGATGAGGATCGACCCCACGCAGCCAGGGATGCGTATCCTGCCACCAGTCCCCTAGCGCCGCCGACCATTCTGCATACTGCTGTTCATCACCACCATACAGGGGTTCGGCAAATGGGCAGTTAATATGTAACGCGCCATTTAACAGACGCGCCATGGCGCTGTCCAGGGTAGAAACCAGCCAGCGAGCCGGGATATCCGGGCTTGGACGGGGCAGATCGATATTCAGCGTTGGATGACTCGCATAGAGGCCATTCTGACGAATAGCCTGATTGGCACCGCAGTCAATCAGCTCGGGAGGGCGATCGGCGGTGAGAAATACCAGCCGTTCACCAGTGAGTCCGGCCTCAATCAGCGAAGGATAGAGGTTGGCCGCTGCCGTGCCAGAGGTGACAATCACCGCGACGGGTTCACGAGTGGCTTTTGCCAGACCGAGCGCCAAGTGACCCAGCCCTCGCTCATCAAAATGGGTATGACAGATAAAGGCGCGGTTTGCCGCAGCCGCCAGCGTCAACGGCGTGGAGCGCGATCCCGGAGCGATGCAGACATGCCGGACCCCATGGCGGACCAGCGTTTCCAGCAACAACGCCGCCCACCGGCGATTAAAAACACTTGTCGACATAATTCGCTCACAAGTCAGTAAACAGAGGTTACACGCCGAGGCTCACCCGAAGGAGGTAGCATTCCAGGAGTCATAACTCTGAATTATAAAAGTAATTATCTTCACGGCTTTTGCGCTGGCGCAAAAACGCGTCTATCCCTGTGGCAGGTTTTTATAGCCCTACCCCTGAATAAATCAATTTCGTCCCTCAACGGTCATTGACAGCTGGACGGGGACAAAAAACAAACATATAAATCACAATAAGTTTACACACGAAGATCAAACCGCTCAATCTGGCTCTCAACCGTTCAACGTTATTTCTCAGGTTGTAGCAACGTACGCAATCCAGCGGCTTTATTTTCAATCTCTTGCCACTCCTGAGCGGGATCCGAACCGGCAACAATCCCGGCCCCGGCATACAGTCGAACCTGGGCATCATCTATCTGGCAGGAACGCAAAGCGACACAAAACTCGGCCTGAGCGGCAGAAAGGTAACCGGCAGAACCGGCATACCAACGGCGAGAAAAAGGTTCATGCTGACGGATAAAATCACGCGCCGCCTGACGCGGCAAACCGGCGACCGCTGCCGTTGGCTGAAGCCGTTGCAGACAGTCGGCATCATCACAATGGTTCAGTTGCCCTTCAATGCGCCGCCTTAGATGCTGCACCTTGCGCAACCGCACGACTTCGGGAGGTAATACATCCACCGCGCTGGCACCACCTTGCAGACGCTGGCAGATGTCATCGACCACCAGCAGGTTTTCCTGTTGGTTCTTCAGGTCGTGCCGCAACCACTCGGCCAATTCCCCAGCCTGTTGATCATCTGGATGGTTGGCAACGGTACCGGCCAAGGCTTCAGTCAGCAGATGCTGCCCTTCGCGCAGGTACAATCTTTCCGGGCTGGAGCCAAGAAAAGCGGAATGAGCATCAATGCGCATCATAAAGTGGTAACATTGGTGATTCACTCTGCGGCTGGCGGCCATTAACGCTGGCGCAAATAGCGGGTTTTCCAGCGTTAACAACGAGCTGCGAGCCAGCACCACCTTATCCATCTGCTGCCGATCTATCGCCTTCAGCGCGTCGCGCAGCATGATTTCCCACCCGGCACGCTCCGGTTGATGTTGTACCGAACGCACCTTCACCTGTAAATCCGCGATCGGTTTCGCCACCACCAGATTGTTTAGCCAGGCTCGTGCAGCCTTGGCATCGCGGTCCAATGCCTGTTCAGAGAACAGATTAAGCGTCAGTTCGCCTTTGCCCTTGCGGCGGAGAATCTCCAGGCGCGGCAACAGCAATAACGCATCACCGTCAAAGGCGTTAAGCCCCCAGAGCCGGGCTCCGGGATACGACGTCACAAATGCCTGTGCCTGTGCTGGATGTAAAAACTGCCTGGCTGAGCCGCATACCGCAACCTCTTGCAGCCCTTCGCGATGGCACCAGTAAAACTGAGGAAACAGCGTCTGTGCTGCCAACCATTCCAACAACAGTTCCGTCAGACGACCAGGAACCGCCAAGGTTATCTGCCGAAATCCGGCTTCTGAGGGAAAGTCTTGCTCAAGCTGCTGGCTTAACTGCCGCAGCAATCCCGAAAGTTGTTCCACTGCTACCTCATTAACCAAACGCTATGTGGGGAATTATACGGTAAATCAACATCTGCGGGCGGAAAAATACCTTCAGTTAATGCTCAGTTACTGAATAGCCTTAGCGACATATAGTTTATTAAAATTAAAGCATTAGATTAAAAAACAACCACCATTATATGACCGGTCTATACTTAAAAACGATGTTCCTACCGACGTGAACCCTTGCCATATCAAATCGATGATTAATTCAGGATGTTCACCGCCCGCCAACGGTAATGACCGGCTGTCCTTTGGGCCTGATGTAAGGAGCTTTTTGCGTGAAAGAAATACTTATTAATTGGTTAAAGAAGCATCACCACAGCCCCTCAGTCCCCCGGTTACCATTACGACATAACCGGACTGCTGCCGAAACACCTCCCGCCAGCAATATCAAGGCAGAGCTGTTTTCCGTCGATCAAATGGAGCGCTACGGGCAGCGACTGGCGCGCTCACACAAACTGGCCACGCGTAAGACGCCCTACCATTTGCTCAAGCGCCTCGATAATAACGAGCAGATTTTAGCTGAAAGTTGCCGTCAGTTGAGTAATGGCAAAAAAAGTACCATGACACCTGCGGGGGATTGGCTGCTCGATAACTTTTACCTGATCGAGGAGCAAATCCGCGTTGTCCGTCACCATCTGCCGAAAACTTTTGGCCGCGGGTTGCCACAGCTCACTTCACCGCATAACTGCCCGCGGATTTACGATATTGCCACCGAAGCCATAGCGCACGGTGACGGACGCTGGGATGCAGAAAGCCTGACACGCTATATCGCCGCCTACCAAAAAGAAGCCAACCTGACGCTGGGCGAACTTTGGGCACTACCGGGGATGCTGAGGTTGGCGTTGATTGAAAACCTGCGCCGCGTGGCGGAAGAAGTGGCTCAGGCACAGGAAGAACGCAATCTGGCGGATAGTTGGGTTACCAAAATGCTGGAATCGGCAGAAAACGATCCCGCCAACCTGATTATCGTCATTGCCGATATGGCACGCTCCAACCCACCGCGCACCAGCGCCTTTGTCGCCGAGCTGGTGCGCCGCCTGCAAGGGCACGGGACCATGCTGGCATTGCCCCTGACCTGGGTTGAACAACGCCTGGCCGAAGTCAGTCTGAGTGCCGATGAACTGATCCATCGCTTTAACCAGCAACTGGCTGTCAGCCAGTTATCGGTCAGCAACAGTATTTCTGGCCTGCGCCAGCTGAGCGAAATGGATTGGGCAGAGTTTGTCGAAACCATGAGTCATGTTGACCAGACTCTGCGTGAAGATCCCGCCGGGGTTTATCCCTTGATGCATTTCGATACCCGCGACAACTATCGTCATGTGATCGAAATGCTGGCTCGTCACTGCTCGCACAACGAGGCCGGAGTGGCGAAACACGTGCTGAACATGGCTCATATTGCCACCGAAGATCCCAACAGCGATCCGCGGACGCATCACATCGGCTATTACCTGATCGATGATGGCCGTCAACAGTTGGAGCAGCAGCTCGATGTTCAGCTTGGGCGCGTGACACGTATTCGTCATGCCCTAAACCAGTCCCCGCTGCTCTCCTGGCTCGGTAGCCTTAGTCTGCTCACCACCGCCAGCGTTGCGGTACTGTTGCGCCAAACCTATCACACCGGCATCGTCTGGGGATTACTGCTGCTGATCTTCCCTCTGGCGATCGTGATCAGTCAGTTCGTGCTCAATCTGTTGAGTGAGGTCACCACGCGCAGCCGCTCCCCCCAGCCACTGCCTAGGCTCGATTTTTCCTGTGGCATCCCGGCCGAGTTCCGCACGCTGGTGGTGATCCCCACGCTGATAGGCAGCAAAGCGGGGATTGACCAATTGATCACGACCCTCGAAGTCTGTTATCTGGGCAACGCAATGAAGCACCTGCATTTTGCCCTGCTCACCGACTTTAATGATTCGGCACAGCAACAGCACCCGGATGATGCCGAACTACTGGCTTATGCCAGCCAGAAAATAACGGCGCTGAACTCACATTATGCATGTGAAGGCCCCAGCCACTTCTTCTTGTTCCATCGCGATCGCCAATGGAATGAAAAGCAGCAGACCTGGATGGGACTGGAACGTAAACGTGGCAAACTGAACGCGCTAAACGACTGGCTGCGTAATCACGGCAACGCATTTACCACTCAGGTTGGCCAAGGGTTGGAGGTGCTTAAAAACGTCAAATACGTGATCACTCTGGATAGCGATACCGTGTTACCCCGCGAAACCGCACATCAGTTGATCGCCGCCATGGCACATCCCCTGAATCAGCCGCAGTACGATGCCAAACTTCAGCGGGTAGTGGAAGGTTATGCCATTTTGCAGCCACGTATGGCAGAAGAAATCCCCTCTTACGGCCAAAGCCGCTATGCCGCGCTGTGCAGTAGCACGCCGGGTAACGATCCCTATACGTTGATGGCGTCGGATATCTATCAGGATCTGTTCGGCGAAGGTTCGTTTATCGGTAAAGGGATTTATGACGTCGATGTTTTTTCCCGCAGCCTGACGGGCACCTGTCCGGAAAGCCTGGTGTTAAGCCACGATTTACTGGAGGGCTGCTATGCCCGCTCCGGCCTGTTGAGCGATGTATTGCTTTATGAGCAGTATCCCAGCAATTATCTGGTTGATGTGGCGCGCCGTTCGCGCTGGATCCGCGGTGATTGGCAGCTGCTCAACTGGTTACTCCCCAAAGTGACCACCGAGGACGGTTCCCGTGTCGCCAACCCGTTAAGCCATTTGTCGCGCTGGAAACTGCTCGATAACCTGCGCCGTAGTCTGGTCGCCCCCTGCTTCCTGCTACTGTTGTTCTTTGGTTTTACCTGGCTGCCGGATACCCGTTACTGGCTGGCCGTCTTCGCCATTATTCTGCTGCTGCCCACGCTGCTGGCGCTATTGCAGGATGTGGTGCGTAAACCGCCGCGTCGGCCTTTTATTCAGCATTTACAGCTGGCACTGAATGGCTCACTGCACCGGCTTTCTCAGGTTGGCCTGCGCCTGGCGGAATTGCCCCATGAAGCCCTGTATAGCCTGAAAGCCATTGGCATCACGCTGTGGCGTTTACTGGTAAGCAAGCGCAATCTGCAAGAATGGACCAGCTTCGATCAATCCAAACATCATCTGGCTATCACGCTGGAAAATTTTTATCGTAGTTTGTGGATCAATCCGTTTGCTGGTGTGTTGCTGCTGGTGCTGGCCGCGTTTTCCGGCCCGTTAGCGTTGCTGGTCGCCGTTCCGTTCGCCACCTTGTGGATCCTGTCTCCGTTCCTGCTTTACACGCTCAGCCAGGAGCCTCAACGCAGTAAAACGGCGCTTGACGATCAACAGCGTCGCTTCCTGCGCCAGACCAGTCGCGAAACCTGGGAATTCTTCGCTACCTTTGTCAATCAACAGGAGAATTGGCTGCCGCCGGATAATTTCCAGGAGATCCCAGAACCGGTCATTGCGCACCGGACATCACCTACCAATATTGGATTAGCGCTGCTGGCCGATCTGACCGCCTATGACTTTGGCTATATCACGCTCAGCGAAGCGCTGCAGCGTATTGTGCAAACCTTGGATACGCTCGATCGCATGGAGCATTACCGTGGCCATCTTTACAACTGGTATGACACCAGAACGTTAGAACCCCTGACTCCACGCTATGTCTCCAGCGTAGACAGCGGCAATTTTGCCGGTCATCTGCTCACCCTGAGTGCCGGATTGCCCGCCTTGGCGACACAGCCCATTATCGAACCATTACGCATTCTTGCCGGGCTGGAAGATACCTTGGCGTTGTTAGAGTTGCATTGGGGAGTCGCCGCGCCGAAGGTATTGCACAAACTGCGCAAACACTGGGAGCAGGCACAAAACGCACATCCGGCCAGCTTGCTGGCGGAACTCAATGCGATGCGCCATGCCAGTAACGGCCTGCAGGAACCCGCGTTGCAACAAGGTGATGAAGTCAAACGCTGGGCCGGTGCCATACACCAGCAGCTTAACCAGTTCTGTGCCGAATGGGCATTGTGGTTTGGCTGGTTCAGCGACAGCATGCCGGACCTGAAACAGGTGCCTAGTCTGCAGTGGTTAGCCAACCCGCCCAACGGACTGACGCTGTCTGCAGAACAGCAAACGCAGCTGGATACGGTGACACAACTGGCTAAAGAACGCCTCGCGCAGTTGACCCTATTGCAACGTCGCCTGGAAAACATGGCGCAAATGGACTTTAGCTTCCTGTATGACGAAGCTACGCATTTGCTGACCGTCGGTTTCAACTGCGATCAGAACCGTGCAGACAGCGGCAAATACGATCTGCTGGCCTCCGAAATTCGCCTGACCAACTATGTCGCCATTGCCACCAACCAACTCCCGCAACGTAGTTGGTTTGCTCTGGGCAGACTGTTTACGGTAATCGACAAAGAACCCGCCCTGATGTCCTGGAGCGGCTCCATGTTTGAATACCTGATGCCGCAATTGGTGATGCCAGCCTATCCCGATACGCTGCTGGTACAGATGTGTCGGGCCGCAGTGGATCGGCAAATTGCCTGGGGCAAAGAGCGTGGCGTTCCCTGGGGGGTGTCTGAATCCGGCTATTTCGGCTTCGACGCGTTACAAAACTATCAGTATCATGCCTTCGGCGTGCCTGGTTTAGGGCTACGGCGCGGGCTGGGGGACGATATGGTGATCGCCCCTTACGCCACGATGATGGCGCTGATTGTCAATCCTAACAGTGCCTGCAGTAATCTGGTCGAGCTGGAAAAAAACGGTGCCAAAGGCCGTTATGGGTTCTACGAAGCGCTGGATTACACCACCTCCCGTCTTAGCCGTGGGCAACTGTATGTCATTGTTCGCTCCTATATGGCCCACCACCAGGGCATGAGTTTCCTGGCCTTGTCACACCTGCTGCTGGATGCACCGATGGTGAAGCGTTTTGCCAGCTATCCCGCCTTCCTGTCAGCCCGTTTGTTGCTGCAGGAACGCGTGCCTGATGCAGTTGAGCTTTACAGTACCCGTCGCCACTTTGAAACTCACGAAGGCACCATTAAACCGGCCAGCTTTGCTGCACGCGAGTTCACCCGTGTGGATTCGCCTATCCCGGAAGTTCAGTTACTGTCTAATGCCAACTACCATCTGATGATCACGCAAACCGGTGGCAGTTATAGTCGCTGGCAGAATCTGGCGCTGACCCGCTGGCGTGAGGATGCCACCTGCGATAACTGGGGAGCATTCTGCTATCTGCGCGATCCACAAACCGGCGAAGTCTGGAGCAATACCTGGCACCCAACCGGTGGCGCGGAAAAAGGCTACCATGCCGTCTTTAATGATGCAGGGGCTGAGTTCCTCCGCAAGCAGGGCATGCTCTCGGTGAAAACACAGGTCGTGATTTCGCCGGAAGATGACATCGAACTGCGGCGCTTGACACTGGTCAACCGGGGCAAACAGCCACGGATCATTGAGATCACCAGCTATGCCGAAGTTGTGCTGGCCCCGGCCAGCAACGATCTGGCTCATCCGGCATTCAGTAATCTGTTTGTTCAAACCGAGTTATTGCCGGATCAGGATGCCATTCTGTGCCATCGCCGCCCGCGTGAGCCGAAAGAGAAATCCCCATGGCTGCTGCATATGATGACAGTGCCAGGCGGGAGTCATCAGACTTCTTTTGAAACCGACCGCGCTAAATTCATCGGTCGCGGCCGTACCCCCGCCAATCCGCAGGCGCTGTATCAGAACCAGCCACTGAGCAATAGCGCAGGCCCCGTCATCGATCCGATCATTGCCATCCGCCAACGTATCCGGCTCGAGCCCAATGTTCCACTGACGCTGGATATCTTCTACGGCGTCTGTGAGGACCGTGTCACCAGCCTGGCCATGCTGGAAAAATACCGCGATCGCCATATGGCCGACCGTATTTTTGAACTCGCCTGGTCACACAGCCAAGTGGTTCTGCGCCAGCTTAACGCCAACGAAGAAGACGCCAACCTGTTTAACCGCCTGGCCAGTGCGGTGGTGTTCCCGGCGCAGGAAATGCGAGCCGCCAGCAGTGAAATCATCAATAACCGTCGCGGGCAGTCCGGCTTGTGGGGGTACTCGATTTCGGGCGATCTGCCGATTGTGCTGCTGTCCGTCACCGACAGCGAAAATATCGGGCTGGTAAAACAGTTGATTCAGGCGCACAACTACTGGCGTCTGAAAGGGTTGCAGGTCGATCTGGTGATCCTTAATGAGGATTCTGGAGGATATCGGCAAGAGCTGCAAAATCAGATTATGGGGCTGATTGCCGCCGGAATGGAGTCCTCCCTGACTGACAAGCCAGGCGGGATCTTCGTCCGCTCCGGTGAACATATGTCGCCGGAAGACCATACCTTGCTGTTGAGCGTCGTACGTGTTTATCTGGACGACCGCCGCGGCGGGCTGGTGGAACAGCTCAATCAGCGCCTGCAAATGCCACAATCACTGCAGCAACCTCTTGGCCCGCCGACGGCGTCCTCCAAGCTGGCAACGGTGGCCAATTTACCACGTAACCAGCATTCACCGCAGTTGCCCATCATCGATAAGCTGCAGTTTTTCAATGGCTATGGCGGGTTCTCGGAAGATGGCCGCGAATATGTGATTGCCATGAACGAAAGTAAAATCACGCCAGCCCCTTGGTCAAACGTCATCGCCAACCCGATGTTCGGTTCCGTGATCTCGGAAAGCGGCCAGGCCTATACCTGGTATGAAAATGCCCATGAATACCGGCTGACGCCGTGGGAGAACGATCCGATCTGTGACCGCAGTGGGGAAGCTTTCTATCTGCGTGACGAAGAAAGTGGTCACATCTGGTCACCTACGCCGCTACCGGCGCGAGGGCGCGGCCACTACCTGACCCGCCATGGCTTTGGCTATAGCGTATTTGACCACCGCGAAAGCGGTATTGATAGCCAACTGACCATGCTGGTGGCCAAGGACGCCCCAGTGAAACTCTATCTGTTGACGCTCACCAACACCTCGGGCCGGACGCGCAAACTTTCAACCACCGGTTATGCCGAGTTTATTCTCGGCGATTTACGCCAGAAGTCAGCGATGCATGTGGTCACCCGAGCCGCTACGCCACAAGGAGGCTGCGGCATCCTCGCTACCAACCATTACACCAGCAGTGGCTCACCACGTACTGCATTCTTCGGCGTTACCGGGGTACATTGCTCGATCACCGGCGATCGACGGGAATTTATTGGCCGTAACGGTTCGCTGGCCGATCCGGCGGTGCTAAAGCTACGCCGACTCTCAGGCAGGGTCGGTGCCGGGCTGGATCCTTGCGGAGCAGTGCAGTCGGCTATCAGCATGATTGATGGCGATCAACGCAGCTTTGTGTTCGTTCTTGGCCTGGGGCAAGACGCTGATGAAGCCGAATCCCTGTTACGCCAATACCTGCGCGAAGATGCGCTACGGCATGAGTTGCAGCAGATTGAGGAATATTGGCACACCCTGCTGAACAAAGTGCAGATCGGTACGCCACATCCGGCGGTGGACCTGTTGGCTAACGGCTGGCTGCTGTATCAGACCCTCTCCTGCCGTATTTACGCCCGCAGTGGTTACTATCAGTCTGGCGGTGCCTTCGGCTTCCGCGATCAGCTCCAGGATACCCTGGCGCTCACGCACGCCATGCCGGAACGTATGCGCGAGCAGATCCTGCTGTGCGCTTCACGCCAGTTCATAGAGGGTGACGTTCAGCACTGGTGGCATCCGCCACAGGGCAACGGGGTTCGCACCCGCTGCTCCGATGATTATCTCTGGCTACCGTTGGCCATTTGCCATTACCTCGATGCCACCGACGATCAGGAGATCCTCGAAGAACAGGTAGGCTATCTGGAGGCACGTAAACTGGCCCAAGGGGAGGAATCCTCTTACGAACAACCTGGCGTCAGCACAGAGAAGGAAAGTCTCTACCTGCACGGTGCCAGGGCGCTGAGACACGGCCTGACGTTTGGCGAGCACGGTTTACCCCTGATGGGTGCCGGCGACTGGAATGACGGCATGAACATGGTGGGGTTGGAAGGCCGCGGTGAGAGCGTCTGGCTCGGTTTCTTCTTGTTCCATATTCTGCAGCGTTACGGCAAGCTGGCCACCCGGCGCGGTGACCAGGAACTGGCAGAACTTTGCCGTGAGGAAGCCGAAAAACTCAAAACCAACCTGCACAGTCATGCCTGGGATGGCGAATGGTACCGACGCGGTTACTTCGACAGTGGAGAACCTTTGGGGTCAGCCCAGTCGGCAGAGTGCCGCATTGACGCCATCGCCCAAAGCTGGTCGATCCTTTCCGGTGGCGGCGAGAAAGCACGCAGCGCGCAGGCGATGCAATCGTTGGATAAACATCTGGTGGATAACCAGGCCGGGATTATCCAACTGCTGACACCGCCGTTCGATGGCAACGGCCCCAATCCTGGTTATATTCGGGGTTACCTGCCTGGCGTACGTGAAAATGGCGGCCAATATACCCATGGCGCGGTATGGGCAGTGATGGCATTCGCAGAAATGGGCAATATTGAGCGCGCCTGGGAGTTGATGGCATTGATTAACCCGATCAACCACAGCCTGAACAGCACATCGGCAGAACGTTATAAGGTGGAGCCTTATGTCGCCACCGCCGATATTTATGCCGTTGCTCCCCATATCGGGCGTGGGGGATGGAGTTGGTATACCGGCTCTGCAGGCTGGATGTACCGATTAATCATTGAGTCCTTGCTCGGGTTGCAACGCCGCGGCAATACGCTCTCCATAAATACCCGTCTTCCGGCCGACTGGCCAGCAGTCACCCTGAACTATCGCGAAGGAAGCAGTGAATATCAGTTAACCCTACGCCAGGGTGAAGGTGATACTCAGGTGATCATTGATGGTGAGCTGCAGCCAGAACCGGTGATTACGTTGAAAGACGAGGGGAAAACCTATCAGGTGGACGTGATTCTGGGACGTTGATACATATGGGCGCGGTCATTTCCGCGCCCACTCGCTTATTTACGGGCTAACAATAACCCAATCACCAAACCTACCGTCGCACCAATGCCGACGCTGTGCCAAGGTTTGTCTCGTACATAACCATCGGTACGGCAGGCAACATCTTTCGCGCGTGCGTAATAAGACTCTGTGCTATCCGCCAGGCGTGATTTCACGGCTTTCAGCGCTTGCTCTGCATGCGCCTTGATATCCGTATAAGCCTTATCGGCACGATCCCCAGAGTATTCCAATACTTCCTGCAGCGTGTCAGTCAGCATTCTGAGATCGTCATCAAGCGTCGTTGGGTTTTCATCTCTGTTTGTCGCCATCTTCAAGCTCCAGTGGTAGGAAAATTCAAAGTTGCTTAACTATAAACAACCCTAGGCCGTAGACCCATGGTAGGACACAGTCTGGAGACACGCCATCAGATTTTTGGCTTAAAAAGCGGCAATTCACGAAATGAGTCGGTAACAGACGCCCTTTCAGGCGTCGGTAGAGGCTTGTTCTGCCAGTGGAGAGGCCACCGTTTTTCGGCGTGCGGCTAACCATAGGCCACTGTTTTTCATGGCGTAGCCAAACACCAACCCCACCAGGAGTGAAACGGTCACCAGCGGCCAGTTACCTTCGGCGGCAAACGTGGCGCAGGCACCAATAAACGTTCCGGGCACAAAACCAAGCCACTGTTGTTTAGCCTGAATGCACATAAGAAAGGCGACGGCCCCCGTCAACAGATAGCCCAACATGCTCCAGGCGGGTTCCAACGCGCTACCGTGGATGATCACCATCGCCCAGAACACACCACTGCAACAGGTTAATGTACTGATTAGCAGGCCCTTTAGCCCTCCTTGCGGACAGGCAAAGTAAGCGGTGCAGCCAAGGAAGCCCGCCCAACTGATTAATCCAAGGCTGATAGCAACCCAACCCCACACGCCAGAAAGAATGCCGGTAGTCACCGCGATGGCAAAAAGTACGTTCATAAACCGTTCCGCTAAAAATAATGCGCACAGTTTACGCGAAATTAGGGTCATTTAAGTGATGCAAATCACATTAACAATGTAATAAGAGAAAGCTGATTTGCAAAAAATGAGGATTGATCACAAAAAAAAACCAGCGTGACAAGCACGCTGGAAATGACACACAACAACACCAGGGAAATCGATAGTAACGAACGCCATGCCAAAGTTCGGCTTGAAAAATGACCGCTATTAGCGTGGAAATCCTGCTCTCGTTACCAGTAAACCTAACGTCACGCAGACTACCGCGCTGACCATAAATAACAGATTGACCGCCAGATGCAGGCTGGCATGGTCGATAACCTCCCCTAACAGAATAGGGACCCAATTGGCGATATAGGCAATCACGTAGAACAACGAAATCAAACGTGCATGACTGGCTTTTGGTGAAATCAGATTCACCAATGTCGCACTACCGACAAAAATAGCGCCATAGGCGTAGCCCGCGATCACCATGCCAGCCGCTGCCAATCCCAGCGAATGGATCTGAATGGCTTCAGCAAACACCACTACCGACAGCGCCTGAGCCAGACAACCAAACAGCAACGAATAGCGCGCGGGAATGCGGCGGCTCAAAATCTGGCTGGCACCTGCGATCACCAGATAGACGGCGATCACATATCCATAAATGCCGCGATTCTCCATACCCAACAGTTTTTCTGCCACACTTGGCCCAATGGCCAGAATGCTGGCAGCAACCGCCCAACAAATAAACAATGCCGCAGCACACAGGAAAAATTTGCTCCCAGTGGCGCGCAAGCCTTCTGACAGCGAGCTTTTAGGTGCCTCTGTGTCTGTAAGCGCGCGGCTACTTGGTAGCGTAACGCCCATTGAAGGCCACTTCAGCACCACACCCAGAGCAGCAATTGCCGCTACGGCCATAATGATCACAAACGGCATCGATGTCGTATAAAAGCCGGTTTGCAGCGCCACACCGCTAAAAATCGGGCCTAATGCCAACCCCGCAGTAAAGGATAACGTGGCGATTAACGCCGCTTGTTTACCGCCATCCTGTGGGCCAAAGCGTACCAACGCAATGTTTGCCGCCCCGGTTAAAGCCCCTGTCCCCACACCAGCCAGCAAGCGGGCCATAAACATCATGAAGAATGAATCAGCCATGGCAAACAGCAACGCCCCTGCCAATACCACCAGCAGCGCAGGAACGATCATGCTGCGCAAATCTTTCACCTTGCCAGCCAGGTTCCCCACGCCAAACAGGGAAATCAGCACACCGGCCGCATAGGCACCATAAATGACGGTAAGGCTGACCGACGACAGCGCCAATTCATGTTGATAAAGCGGATAAAGTGGCGTCGGCGCACTGCTGTTAAGCAGTGCAGACATCAATGCCAGCGCCAGAAACAGCAGAATGGCGACACGTGATGAATCCGCGGGGGTTTGCGTGACGTTATCAACGGCTAGACCGTCAGACATGGTTCTCTCCAAAAACAGCCAGGTTTTCACCTGTAATGAATATCGCCCTCTGCCAACCAGATAGAATCAGAAAGCGAGCTCATCATACCGCTCGGATATCACCGCAAAAATAGCCAAGAATGCATCACAGTGATTCATTCTTGCATGCTGAAACATGCAGAATTACACCGACGCGGTTTTGACCGTTTTGGCTGGCGTACGGCGCAACACGGCCAACGCGCCGGAAAGAATAATCAATGCCATACCGACAGCGGCAATAGCAGATAACGTCTCCGCGAATATCAGGTAACCGAGCAGCGTGGAGAAAATGATCGTGCTGTAAGAGAGAATACCGACGATCACCGCATTGCCGCCGCCATAGGCGCGCGTCATGGTGATCTGCCCTAAACTACCGAATACCCCGATGGCACAGACGCATAACAACGTTGCCGCATCCAACGCCGCAAACCCCACTATCGACGTCATCACCACGCCCACCAAGGTTCCCACCAAAGAGAAGTAAAACACCACCCGTAACTCGGGTTCACCCGTGCGCACCAGTTTGCCAACGTTAAAATAGGCCAACGCCGTCAATAAGCCGGACAACAGGCCTATCAAGGTCGCAGCGAACTCGCCGTGCGGCACGTCCGGGCGTAACAGAATCAGGATACCGACAAATCCCAGTAATACCGAAAACAACAGCTTGCCGGTCAGTTCCCCTCTGGCCGTCACGAAAGTGATGACTGACTGAAAAATGGGATTGGTATAGCCCAGCGTAGTGGCGGTAGCGATGGGCAGATGGATTAATGAATAAAAACCGCAATACATGGCCGCATTACCGATAGCGGCACGCTTCATGTGCAAACCCAGGTGCTGGGTGCGAAAACCGATGTTTCTGACTTTAATCAGCGCCGCGACAATCGTCACGTTAATAAATGAACGGTAAAAAACAATGTCGAAGAAGCCGACTTTCGCCGAAGCCAGTTTGATACAAGCCCCCATCAATGCAAAAAACGCACTGGCGACGACCATCCATAAAGCAACCATGATTTCCCCAGAAAGCGGCCCAGAAGGGCCGCAACATAATCTGCTACTCGGCAGCGTTCACCGTCAGCGGTTTGTTATCGGCACAGGCAAAGAATACCAGCATTTCCGCACCCTTATCGCCGGAAACACCCTGATGAACAATATCTACCGTATCGGTAAAAGAGTCACCCTGCTTAAAGGTTTTTTTCACTCCGGTCGCCTTCACGGTTAAAGAAACACTGCCCCCGGTCATATACACCGCGCTGATACAAGGATGAGTATGCCAGGCCAGCACTTTGTTGGGTTCCACCGTTACCTTCAGCATGGTAATTTGCGGCGCACCAGCAGGATAATGCTGATAAGCCGTGCCTTCCCAGGAGGTTTCGGTTTTCAGCAAAGTTTCCTTGGTGATCCCTTCACCGTGTTCGTCAGCCGCCAAAGCATGGCCCTGAAATGCCGACATTAATGCCAGAAGTATCCATTTATACATGGTTATCGCTCCATAGTTGCTGTGATTAAAAAAAACAGAATGGGAAGAAAGCAAAGAAGTGAAACTAATAACCAGGGGCAACAAAAAGTGGCGCACCATGGATAACCATGGCGCGCCTGACGTTATATCCCCTGGATGCGCTGCTCATAATCGCCAATGCTCTCGGCATAATAGCGATTAGGCACGACATGATTACCGACCATCATTTCTATCAGGAAAGGACCACTGTGCTCTGCCGCTGCGTCCAAGGCTTGGTCCAGTTCGTCCAAAGTACAGGCCTTGGCAGAAGCGACGCCCAGGCTATTGGCAAATGCCTTCCAGTCATGACTTGGTAATGCGGTATACGCAGCAGAAACGCCTCGGTTTTGCAGCGTGTCGATATGCATTGCACCGTGTGCGCTGTTATTCATCACCACGAAGGTCATTTTCACCTGATAGCGCGCTGCGGTCTGGATTTCAATACCGTGCATCAACATACAGCCGTCACCGGTGACCACCAGACAATCACGATGTGGCGCAGCCAGTTTGATGCCGATACCGGCACAGATAGCCCACCCCATCGGTGCCAAAGCGCTGGAGGTGTGGTAATCGCCACAGCCGCGCGCCTGCCAATGGTGCGCCATAAAGATGCGGTGTGCCCCAGAATCCACCACGACGTTGGTGTCATCTGCCATACGGCGACGAATATGCTTGATCGCGTCCCCAGGGTACATATTGCTTTCACCCTGCGTCCTGCGCATCAGTAAATCCGGGCACTCCAGCTCCAAAGGTAAGGTGTGCAGTTGCCCAATCCATTGATCGCGCAGGCGATTCATGCAGGTAAGCCGCTCTTCATGCTGACCAGCAGCCTCCAGCAAGTATTGCAATGAGCCGCTCAGGCTGGAGAAAATCTGTACATCAGGCTGATAATGCGTACTGACCTTGTCAAAATCCTCATCGATCACCACCAGCGTTTTGGTGCCGTGCAGTTTTGGGTTCCAGTTCAGACTGTCGCGCTGATTAAGATCGCACCCCAACACCAGCAATACGTCTACGCTATCCCCATTAATGGTTTCCACCGCACGGGTGTGACCGGCAAAGCCATACAGGCCCAGTGCCAACGCATGCTGTTCCGGAAACGCCCCCTTCCCTGACAGCGTCGTCGCAACCGGCAGGCGGTATTTTTCAGCCAGCTCCAGCAGCAGTTTAGCGTCTTGCGGGTTGTTCACGCGGTTGCCAACCAGACAGGCTACGTTCAGCCCTCGAAGCAGATAGCTGTCAAGCAGCGTGTCCAATGCCTGCTGGTCGACAGCCGTCTCACGACACAGCGGAATACGGTTTGGCTCAGTCTGGCTTTGCCCTACCGCGTTCTTCTTCTGCATATCAACGGGGATGCTCAGATAGGCCCGCCCTTTACGTTGAGTATTCAGGCACGACAGGCCGCGACGCAGTTCATGCTGCAAGGTGAGCGTATTTTTGACTTCAATGGCGGCAGAGAGCAGAGGTTTGACGATGGTCAACTCATCAATACCGCTGTTGCTGCCATCCTGGAATGCCCCCTGCGCTTCGTGGTAGGTGGCAATCCCACCGGCCAGATAGAGGACCGGAATTTTATCAGCCTGAGCAGCGGCCATGGCGGGCAGGAAGTTCATGGTGCCAGGGCCGGAAATCCCCAGGCAGGCACCAAATTTACGGCTGGCGCGGGCATAACCGTCAGCCATAAAACCACAGGCGGTTTCATGCGCGCCGACGATGCCAGTCACCGTGGAGGCTTCAATGGATTTAATCAGTGGGTAAATAAGCTTGCCGGGTACCAGAAAGATATACTCAATGCCGCGGGCCGCCAGCCCTTCGATAATAATATCCGCATTGTTTCTCTCCGCCACCTTGGCACCGGATGAAGGAATCACCCTGACACCATCCGCAGTGGCCAGCGTGACAGGGGCGTACATATTCTCTGCGTGAGACTCCATTTTTTATGTCCAGTTGTGGTAAACCAACCTGATTCAAAGCGGGCCTCTTCAGGCGGTAACGCCCACAGAGACAGGCTCTCATACGTTATTGATGATTGCCGAAAGGGCCCACGTTGGAACGAAATCTGCGCCAAATCACGGCATTGCGCTGGTAGCATAAAGATTGTTTACTAAAAATAAAGATGCAAAACTGCTTCATGCGGATGCATTTATTCATATCCTGAAACATAATGGATGCTTGTGATACAGCAGCCTCATTTTCGTTGGTTCTTTGCCAGCAAAGGCAAGCCAGATAGTGACGAGCTGAAAATCGATCCGTACCCACCAAGGAAACAGCATTATGAATTGGGATGATGCACGCTTCTTCCTGGCGGTGGCACGCTGCGGTACCTTGCGAAAAGCCGCTAATGAACTACACGTCGATCAAGCGACGGTTGGGAGAAGGATCTCCGCTTTCGAAGAAACATTAGGTTCGAAACTGTTTATCCGCACGCCTAAGTCCTTTTCGCTGAGCCCGCTGGGAGAGGAAATGCTGGCCGACGTCATCAATATGGAAAACGCCGTGCAGGCCATTGGCCGTAAGGCAACCAGCGGTGATGAAAGCCTGTGTGGCAATGTGCGCATTGCCACTACCGATACCATGGCAGAGGCGTTTGTCATTCCGGCACTGAGGAATCTGCGTGAAAAACACCCGCATATTACCGTTACGCTACTGACTGCGGTGAATATCTCCGACATCTCTTATCGCGGTGCCGATCTGGCTATCCGTGGCGCACGCCCAGAGTCTGATGAGTTGATCATTAAACGGCTGGCAACGATTGAAATGGGTCTGTATGCCACGCAAGACTATCTTGATAAGCATGGTGCGCCAATTAAAGGGGAGCATCTGCGCGGCCACGATTTGCTGATGTTCCCACGCGAACTGGTGCCACGCCACTGGGCCAACTTCTGCGGTGAGACCTTGATCGATCCCAACGTGGTACTGCAATGTAACTCACAGCTGTTGCTGCGTTCGGCAACGCGAAATGGGCTCGGCATAGGCCTGCTGTCTTCCTTCCTGGCAGACAAAGATCCCGATCTGGTGCGTATCTTCCCGGATAACAAAGACTGGGTAGATATCTGGCTGGTGCTACACCCAGACCTGCAACGCGCTGCACGGGTGCGTGCGGTCGTTCAGGAGCTGGAAGCATCATTTGAAAACTGTCCGCAATAGCTTCCCGTATTACGCAAAAACAAAGGTCGCCGATTGGCGACCTTTGCTGTCTAACTTGCTGTTAGCCAATCAGAACATCGGCTGAGCCATTTGCACCAGCGTAATCAACGGTTGCGGGTAGATACCCAGCAACAGCACCAACGCCGCGGAAATCAGCACTACCACCCCGCCAGCAGTCAACGCCCAGTTGTTAGGCGTATCGCGCGTCAAGGTTTCCGGCGCACTCAGGAACAGGCTGACGGTCACGCGCAGGTAGTAGTACAGACCAATCGCACTGCCCACGACGACCGCACCGGTCAACCACCACAGGTGAGCACTGACACCCATGGCAATGACGAAGAACTTACCAATAAAGCCCAACGTCATCGGGATACCGGCCAATGACAGCATCATCACCGTCATTACCGCCGACAGGATTGGCTTGTGCCAGAACAGGCCACGGTAAGAGAACAGTGAGTCGGCATCCGGGCCACGATATGGGCTGGACATCAAGCTGACTACACCGAAAGCGCCCAGGCTGCTGAACAGGTAACCGGCCAGATAGACACCGGCGGTTTCCAGTGAGAGTTGATGGGTTTGTACCGCAATCAGCGCCACCAGCAGGTAACCCAGGTGAGCAATTGAGGAGTAACCCAGCAGTCGCTTGATGTTGGTCTGGCTGATCGCCATCAGGTTACCAAACAGAATCGAGCAGAAGGCGATGATTGACAACACCATCCGCAGCGCTTCGCTGTCGGCTACCGGGGCGAACAGGAATAAACGCATCACCACCGCGAAGATCGCAATCTTGCTGGCAGTGGCCAGGAAGGTTGAGACCGGCGCTGGCGCCCCCTGATACACGTCCGGCGTCCACAGTTGGAACGGCACCAGAGAGAGCTTGAAGCCCAAACCGACGATCATCATGCCGATACCCGCCAGCAGCAACGGCTGATGCACGACGTGCTCCTGCAGACTCTTGCCCAGGCCAGCCAGCGACAGGTCACCGGATTCGGCATACAGCAGTGCCATACCAAACAGCAGGAAGCTGGATGCGGCCGCAGACAGCAGCATGTACTTGATAGCGGCTTCCAGTGAACGCTTCTGGCGATAGGCATAACCAACCAAGCCAAACAGCGGCAACGAGATCAGCTCAATACCGAGGAACAGCGAGGCCAGGTGATTAGCACTGGCCAGCAGAATGCCCCCCATAGCGGCAATCAGAACCAGCAGGTAGAACTCTTCGCGGTTATCCGGGTAACCCACCAGCCATGGATAGGCAAAGGTACAGGTCGCCAGACTCGCCAGCAGCACCAACCCGGTATAGAACATTGAGTAACCGTCAACCCGCATCAGCGGGGTAACGTCCATAGGGCCTGCCTGGCCGACAAAATAAAGTGAAAGCAGCGCCAGGTTAAGGCCGATCACTGTCAGGGTAGCGTTGATAAAGTGGTCGCGTCGCCACGCTATGCACAGCATCACAACCACCACCGTCAATCCGACGATCAACAGCGGTAACAGTGCGATCAGTTGTTGAGGAGTTATTGTCATGGCGAATTACGGCCTTGTTGTTAAAATTGCTGAAACTGATGGACCAAACCAGTGCTGCACGTTGCTCATCGCCGCACTTGAGGTATCAAGGATTGGCTGAGGATAAACCCCCAACAACACCAGCAACACCACCAACAGCAGAATGATAAACAATTCACGTGCGGTCATGCCCGGCAACAGTTGCTCAGATTTCGGTGCGCCGTAGTAGGCACGCTGCATCATGATCAACGAGTAAACCGAAGCAAACACCAGACCGAAGGTTGAAATCACGGTGATCACCGGTGCAGTCTGGAAGCTACCGAACAGGATCATGAATTCACCTACAAAGTTACCGGTACCCGGCATCCCCAACGTGGCCACTGCGAAGAACAGTGACAGGGCTGGAAGGTACTTGATACGGCCCCACAGGCCGCCCATCTGACGCATATCACGCGTATGCAGACGTTCGTACAGTTGACCACAGATAATGAACATACCGGCTGCAGACAGACCGTGGGCAATCATCTGGATCACCGCCCCCTGGTAAGCCAGTTGGCTGCCGGTGAAGATGGCAATCAGTACGAAGCCCATATGAGAAACAGAGGTATAGGCAATCAGGCGCTTGATGTCGGTTTGTGCGAACGCCATCCAGGCACCGTAGAAGATACCAACCACGCCTAACCACATGGCGATAGGCGCAAACTCGGCAGACGCGTTCGGGAACAGCGGCAGGCTGAAACGCAGCAGGCCGTAGGCCGCCGTCTTCAGCAAGATCCCCGCCAGGTCAACAGAACCCGCCGTCGGTGCCTGGCTATGGGCATCCGGCAACCAGCCGTGCAATGGCACCACCGGCATTTTCACCGCAAAGGCAATGAAGAAGCCCAGCATCAGCAGATATTCGACGTTATGCGACATTGGGGTTTTCAGCAGGTCTTCATAATCGAAGGTCCACACACCGGTCGCGTTGTAGTGCACAAATACCAGCCCGAGGATGGCGATCAGCATCACCAGACCACTGGCCTGGGTGTAGATGAAGAACTTGGTTGCCGCAGTGATACGGGTTTTACCATCCGACGCCTTGTGACCCCACAGGGCGATCAGGAAGTACATCGGCACCAACATCATTTCCCAGAAGAAGAAGAACAGGAACATGTCGATGGCGAGGAACACGCCGATAACGCCGCCCAGGATCCACAGCAGGTTGAGGTGGAAGAAACCCTGATACTTCTGAATTTCATTCCAGGAACAGAGGATCGCCAGCACGCCCAACAGGCCGGTCAGCACCACCATCAGCAGCGACAAACCATCCAGCGCCAGGTGAATATTGATACCAAAACGCGGGATCCATGGCAGCAGGAACTCAGACTGCCACTGCGGAATACCAGCCGGTTTGATCAACGAATAGCCGCCCTGCAACCACAGCTGCAGAGAGAGCACTAATGTCAGCCCCATTGCGATCAACGCGATCCAGCGCGGCACCTTAGTACCGAAACGCTCACACTGCCAGCACAGCAGACCGCCGATAAAGGGGATAAGAATTAGCCAAGGTAATAGCATGGCGTTTTGTGTCCCTTATTCTACCCTTCGTCTTTCAAGCTGGTGCGTTGTTGGCTACGTTTACTCACCCCAGTCACTTACTTGTGTAAGCTCCTGGGGATTCGTGCACTTGCCGCCTAGCCCCAACGTGAAATTCTTGGGTATAAAACATTGTACATAGCACCTAATACGCCGGCACTACGCCCGATAATTACGTCTGTTAAAATTAGCTATACCCAAAATAATTGGAGCTGCATCACGTCTGTAAGTCCCCAGCAGCATAGATAACTATGTGACTGGGGCGCACAGGCGTAGCCAACAAAGATGCGGCTCAAGTATGACGGGTATAATTAAACCAAAATCAACAGCGCCAATACGACCACTGCACCCACACCCATAGACGCGACATACCAGCGAATCTGCCCGTTCTCGCTCATCGTCAGGCCACGGTTCCCCCAGCGGGAGAACAGCGCAGGCAGGTTCATCAGCGAGTTCAGCGGATCGCTTTGCAGCAGCTTGGCAATACCCAGGTATGGCTTGACGAACACTTTGTCATACAGCCAATCAAAGCCCCAGGCATGGAACCACCAGGTCGAGAAGAAACGACCCGGCGCGCTTTTCGCGATACTGTTCACCAGGCTGCGTTTACCCAGCCACAGTGCAGCCGCCAGCAGAATCCCCACGATGGCCACCACGCCAGAGGCGATCTCCAACGTCAGTACGCTACCGTGCGCCAGTTCAGTGGTTTCTGGCAGTACACCTTGCAACGGCGGAACAATCATCGCGCCAACGAAGGTGGACAGCACCAACAGAACCAGCAGCGGCAGATGGTGAGTAATTCCTTTTCCGGCATGGGCTTTAATTTTTTCTTCGCCATGGAACACGATGAAGATCATGCGGAAGGTATACAGTGAAGTCATGAATGCGCCGACCAGGCCCGCAATCATCAGGTTGATGTGACCGTTCGCCATCGCCCCTGCCAGGATCTCATCCTTACTGAAGAAGCCAGCGGTAACGATAGGCAGAGCAGACAGCGCCGCGCCCCCGACCAGGAAGCAGACATAAACCAGCGGAATGCTCTTGCGCAGGCCGCCCATCTTGAAGATGTTCTGCTCATGGTGGCAAGCCAGGATCACCGAACCGGAGGACAGGAACAGCAATGCCTTGAAGAACGCGTGCGTCATCAGATGGAAGATGGCCGCATCCCACGCCTGCACACCCAGCGCCAGGAACATGTAGCCAATCTGGCTCATGGTGGAGTAGGCAAGTACGCGTTTGATATCGGTCTGTACCAGCGCGGCAAACCCTGCCAACAGCAGCGTTACGCCACCGACGATACCCACCAGGTTCAGCACTTCCGGCGCCATCAGGAACAGGCCGTGCATACGGGCAATCAGGTACACGCCAGCAGTAACCATGGTTGCGGCGTGGATCAATGCAGAAACCGGGGTTGGGCCCGCCATCGCGTCCGCCAGCCAGGTCTGCAGTGGCAACTGCGCAGATTTACCCACCGCACCACCCAGCAACATCAGGGTCGCCCAGGTAATGGCCGTGTCGCCCACCGCCAGTTTCTGCGGTGCCAGCACCATCAGTTCACGGATGTTCAGCGTACCCAGCTCGCGATACAGAATGAACAACGCAAAGGCCAGGAACACATCACCTACGCGCGTAACGATGAAGGCTTTCATTGCCGCCGCACCGTTAGCCGGATCTTTATAGTAGAAACCGATCAACAGGTAGCTGCACAGGCCCACCCCTTCCCAACCCAGATACATCAACAGCAGGTTATCTGCGAGTACCAGAACCACCATGCTGGCGATAAACAGGTTGGTGTAAGCGAAGAAGCGTGAATAACCTTCCTCACCACGCATGTACCAGGACGCGAACATGTGGATGAAGAAGCCCACACCGGTGACCACTGAGAGCATCGTCAGCGAAAGACCGTCCAGCACCAGAGTCACCCCGATGTTGAAGTCGCCAACGCTCATCCAGTTCCACAGGCTTTGCTCGTACAACTGCACACCGGCGGCTTTCTGACCAAGAAAATCGATCGCTACATACACCGTAACCAGCGCAGCCAGGCCAATAGACCCTACGCCAACGGTCGCGGAGGTGTTTTCAGACCAGCGACCACGGGAAAATGCCAACAGCAGGAACCCGATCAGCGGTAGCAGAATTGTTAAATATAATAGGTTCATCCGCGCATCTCACTGACAGTATCAATATTCAGGGTATGACGACGACGGTAGAGCTGTAGCAGCAACGCCAGGCCGATACTGGCCTCCGCGGCTGCCAGGCTGATCGCCAGGATATACATCACCTGCCCGTCAGCCTGGCCCCAATAGCTTCCCGCCACGATAAACGCTAACGCCGCAGCGTTGATCATCACTTCCAGACTGATCAGCATAAACAGCAGGTTACGACGGATCAGCAATCCGGTCAGCCCGAGAGCGAACAGGATCGCCGCCAGGATCAGCCCATGTTGAAGAGGGATCATGCTTGCTCCTCCGATTTTCTTTTCGCCATTTCGCTACTCGCCGGGGCGTTGCTCAGCACCTCACCCGGTTTGTGCTCACGGCCAATGTGGAAGGCAACAACCAGACCTGCCAACAGCAGCATTGAAGCCAGCTCAACCGCCAGAACGTAAGGACCGAACAGGCTGATCCCGACCGCTTTGGCATCCACCATCCCACCGCTGATACCCTCGTCGGCCACGCTGCGGATCGCCACAATCAGCACCACCAACAGCACCAGTGACAACAGGCCAGGCCCGATCCAGACGGAAGGCTTCAACCATTCGTGCTCCTGCTGCTGTACCGAGTTGCCAAGGTTCAGCATCATGACCACGAACACGAACAGCACCATAATGGCACCGGCGTAGACGATGATTTCCAGCGCACCTGCAAAGTAGGCACCCAGGGAGAAAAAGACTGCCGAGATCGCCAGTAAAGAAACGATCAGATACAGCAGCGCATGTACAGGGTTGGTATGCGAAATAACGCGGATCGTCGCGACAATTGCAATCAAACCTGCCAGATAAAAGGCAATTTCCATGCTTGGCTTGCTCCTACGGCAACAGACCTTTGACGTCGATCGGTTTGGCTTCGTTTTCGGCTTCGCCTTTGGCTTTGCCGTCAATCGCCATACCGGCCATCCGGTAAAAGTTATATTCCGGATATTTACCCGGCCCCGAGATCAACAGATCTTCTTTTTCATACACCAGATCCTGGCGTTTGAACTCACCCATTTCGAAATCCGGCGTCAGCTGGATCGCTGTGGTTGGGCAGGCCTCTTCGCACAGACCGCAGAAAATGCAGCGTGAGAAGTTGATGCGGAAAAACTCTGGATACCAGCGTCCATCTTTCTGCTCGGCTTTTTGCAGAGAAATACAGCCAACCGGGCAGGCAACCGCACACAGGTTACAGGCTACGCACCGCTCTTCACCGTCCGGATCGCGCGTCAGCACGATGCGGCCACGGTAGCGCGGCGGCAGGTAGACCGGTTCTTCCGGATACATTTGGGTTTCGCGTTTGGCGAAGGCATGTAGGCCTATCATCCAAAGGCTGCGCACCTGGGTGCCGAAACCAACCACCAACTCTTTCAATGTCATGGTTTATTCACCCCTTATTGAGCGTTGTACAAAATGACCGCGGCAGTGGCCAACAGGTTCAGCAGCGTCAACGGCAGACAGATTTTCCAGCCGAATGACATCACCTGGTCATAACGCGGACGCGGCAACGAAGCACGGATCAGAATAAACATCACCATGAAGAAGGCCGTTTTCAGCGCGAACCAGATAAATGGCGGCAGGAATGGCCCCTGCCAACCGCCGAAGAACAACGTCACAATCAGGGCAGACACGGTGACAATACCGATGTATTCCCCCACGAAGAACAGACCGAATTTCATCCCGGAATATTCAATGTGGTAACCGTCCGCCAGTTCCTGCTCGGCTTCCGGTTGGTCAAATGGATGACGGTGACAAACCGCCACACCGGCAATCGCAAAGGTCAGGAAACCGAAGAATTGCGGAATGATGTTCCAGACATGCGCCTGCGATTCAACAATCGCCTGCATGTTGAACGAACCGGCTTGCGCCACCACGCCCAACATGGACAGGCCCAGGAACACTTCGTAGCTCAGGGTTTGCGCAGAAGCACGCATCGCCCCTAACAGCGAGTATTTGTTGTTGCTCGACCAGCCGGCAAACAGCACGGCGTATACCGCCAGGCCTGCCATCATCAGGAAGAACAGAATACCGATGTTAAGGTCGGACACCGCCCACGTCGGGCTGACCGGAACGATGGCAAAGGCCAACAGCAAGGAGCTGAAGGCAATCATGGGGGCCAACGTAAAGACCATCCGATCGGCGAAGGTCGGCACCCAGTCTTCTTTGAAAAACATTTTGATCATGTCGGCGACCAGCTGCAGCGAACCGCCCCAGCCGACACGGTTTGGTCCGTAACGGTTCTGGAACAGCCCCAGCAGACGACGTTCACCGAAGCTCATGAAGGCCCCGCAGGTAACCACCACCAACAGGATCACCACCGCTTTCAGAATGGCGATCAGGATGTCGATCACCTCAGGCGTAAACCAGCTCATCGTGCTGCCTCCCGCAGATTTTCAACCGTTGCACCCACCAGAATTGGCGGGATCCCTGGCAAGCCAAGCGGCAAACCAACCTGGCCTTGGCTCAGGGTTTCACTCAGGCGTACTGGCAAACGCAGCGTCTGACCGGCACAGCTGAACTCCACCAACGCACCCGCATTCACGCCAAGTTGCGCAGCATCTGCGACGTTAACCATCACATAAGCTTGCGGCATACGCTGCTGGATCACCGCTGAACGCTGTGACATCTCATCACTGCCGAACAGGTGGTAATACGGCGCAACACGCCAACCTTCCGCGTTGAAAGCGGCAGGGATCCCGGTGAAGTAAGCGAGGTTGCCCTCCCCTGCTTCAATCAGACGGATACCCGGATCGCCATGGCGCAGCTTGCCACCCACTTCTGCCTGGAACTTGTTCCATGCCTGCGGTGAGTTCCAGCCCGGTGCCCAGGCGAATGGGATCTGCTGACGGTCTGCCAGCGGGCTGTTGTTCCCTTCCATTGAGAAGGCGAACATGGTGTCTTTATCCTGCGGCTGACGCGGCTCATGCACGCTGATGTTGGCGCGCATCGCGGTACGGCCACTGTAGCGGTGCGGAGAACGGGCCAGCTTCTGACCACTGATGCGGAAGTTGGCATCCGGCGCGGCGTCAACAATACCCTGCAGCTGTGGCAAGGCGGCCACGCAGGCTTCAATCACGTCGTCAAGCTGAGTCCAGTCAACATGGCGGCTGGTGTAAGTGGAATGCAGCGAGTGCATCCAACGCCAGCTTTCCAACATCACGCTGTGGATATTTTTCTTGGCATCATCGTAATAAGCCGGGTCGTACACCTGGAAGAAGCGCTGTGCGCGGCCTTCCTGGTTGACCAGCGTACCGTCACTCTCTGCAAAACTGGCGGCAGACAGGATCAGGTTGGCTTTATCCATAACGCTGGTACGCTGATGATCGGCAACGATCAGGTTACTGACCTTCGCCAATGCGGCATCCACTTTGGCCGCCGGTGCATGACGGTAGAGATCGTTCTCCATCACGATGGCGGTATCGGCTGCCCCACTTTCCAGTTGCTCCAGCGCCTCATCAAGCGAGCCCCCACCAATCATCGCAACACCGAGGCTGTTGGCCGCAGCGGCAACAAAGGTGATACCAACGTTAGAACCACGGCCTTTCAGCGCCTTGGCGATGTTGGCTGCCGCTTCAATGATCGCCTCACTACCCGCATTGCTGCCGGTGACGATCAACGGCTTCTGCGCACCTGCCAAAGCCTGCACGATCACGTCAATCTTCTTGCTCAGGCCTTCGGCCAGATCGCTCACTGCCGGTGCTGATTCATCCAGCGCGTGGGCGATAGCGAAGCCTAAACGAGCTTGTTCATCAACCGGCGCGCGGTAATTCCAGGCGGCGATGTCGTCCAGACGGGTGTTATCAACGTTAGTGACGAACAGCGGGTGTTTGGCATGCTGCCCGATGGTTTGCACCGCCGCGATCTGCCAATCGGCAACGCGTTGTGCCGCAGCCATCGCGCGTGCTTTGCCTTTCACCGCCTGACGGACGGAAAGTGCGATACGCGCACCGGTCTGGGTCAGATCTTCACCCAATACCAGCACCGCGTCGTAACTTTCGATTTCACGCAGCGTCGGGGTATAAACGCCGCTGTTTTTCAACACGTTGAGCATCAAACTCAAGCGTTGTTGTTCGGCCTGGCTGATACCGGTATAGAAGTTCTCTGCACCGACCAGCTCACGCAGCGCAAAGTTGCTTTCCAGGCTGGCACGCGGTGAACCGATACCGATGGTTTTCTTCGCCTGGCGCAGAATATCTGCCGCCCCCTGCATCGCTTGCTCGGCGTTCAGGGTCATCCAGTCGTTGCCACGCAGTTGTTGCGGCTGACGAGGGCGATCCTTCAGGTTCACATAACCATAGCCAAAACGACCACGGTCACACAGGAAGTAGTGGTTCACGCTGCCGTTGTAACGGTTTTCGATACGACGTAGTTCGCCATAACGCTCACCCGGGCTGGTGTTACAACCGATGCTGCATTGCTGACAGATGCTCGGGGCAAACTGCATGTCCCACTTACGGTTGTAGCGCTCAGAGTGCGTTTTGTCAGTGAATACGCCGGTTGGGCACACTTCTACCAGGTTACCGGAAAACTCGCTTTCCAGCGTGCCGCTTTCCGGACGGCCGAAATAGACGTTATCGTGCGCGCCGTATACCCCAAAGTCGGTGCCATCCGCGTAATCTTTGTAATAACGCACACAACGGTAACAGGCGATACAGCGGTTCATCTCATGAGAGATAAATGGCCCCAGCTCCTGGTTGTTGTGGGTACGCTTACTGAAGCGGTATTTGCGGAAGCTGTGGCCGGTCATTACTGTCATATCCTGCAGGTGACAGTTACCGCCTTCTTCACATACCGGGCAGTCGTGCGGGTGGTTGGTCATCAACCACTCGACCACGCTCTCACGGAACTGTTTGGCTTCTGCGTCATCAATGGAAATAAAGGTTCCATCGGATGCCGGTGTCATACAGGACATCACCAAACGGCCACGCGTATCGTCCGCGTTTTGGTATTGCTTTACCGCACATTGGCGGCAAGCGCCGACGCTTCCAAGCGCCGGATGCCAGCAAAAGTAAGGAATATCGAGCCCGAGAGAGAGACACGCCTGCAACAGGTTGTCGGCTCCATCTACGTCGTATTCTTTGCCGTCTACATGAATCGTAGCCATAGTCAGCATGCTTCCAAGTGGCCTGAAATAACCTTCATCCTTTACGCTGCGGCGGTGTTGGCGACCTTCGTTCACATCGGTCATTTACCGGTGCTTCTCTCAGTTGTCGCCTTGCCGCCACGTAAACGCTTCGGTTATTTTTCAAGCGTTAATTATAAAAACTTTCTAAGCCGATGCATTGAGAGACCAAATTTAACGCCTCTCCTTTGCCCAACGGATTACCAGCGCTGTTTTAACAAGTTGTTTGGCTGAATGCCGCCAATCGTCTGGACATTGCCCAGGTACTGAGGGGCGATACCCGCTTCAAACTCGTCACGGAAATATTTAATCGCGCTTTGCAGTGGCTCTACGGCACCTGGCGCATGGGCGCAGAAGGTTTTACCTGGGCCGAGGGAGCGGCACAGCTGCTCGAGGGTTTCGATATCCCCCGGCTGGCCTTCGCCCCTTTCCAAAGCACGCAGGATTTTCACGCTCCATGGCAAGCCGTCACGGCACGGTGTACACCAGCCGCAGGACTCACGGGCAAAGAACTCTTCCAGGTTACGCACCAGAGGCACCATGCCAATTTCGTGATCCACCGCCATCGCCAGCGCGGTGCCCAAACGGCTACCGGCTTTACCGATGTGCTCGAAGTCCATGGGCAGATCCAGGTGATCGGCGGTCAGGAAGTCAGTACCCGCCCCGCCCGGCTGCCAGGCTTTAAATTTCAGGCCATCACGCATGCCGCCGGCGTAATCTTCCAGAATTTCACGCGCAGTAGTACCAAACGGCAGTTCCCAGACGCCTGGGTTTTTCACCCTGCCAGAGAAGCCCATCAGTTTGGTACCGGCGTCGTTACTCTTACCGGCGGAGATCCCTTTATACCAGTCCACACCATGCTCGAGGATGGCAGGCACGTTACACAGGGTCTCCACGTTGTTCACGCAGGTCGGTTTGCCCCATACACCCACGGAAGCTGGGAATGGCGGCTTGGAGCGCGGGTTGGCACGGCGGCCTTCCAGTGAGTTGATCAGCGCCGTTTCTTCACCGCAGATGTAACGACCTGCACCGGTGTGCACAAACAGCTCGAAGTCAAAGCCGCTGCCCATGATATTTTTGCCCAGCAGGCCAGCTTCGGTAGCTTCCGCAATCGCACGGCGCAGATGCACTGCAGCCTCGACGTATTCGCCACGCAGGAAGATGTACCCCCGGTAGGCTTTCAGCGCGAATGCCGAAATCAGCATGCCTTCCACCAACAGGTGCGGCAGTTGCTCCATCAGCAGACGGTCTTTATAGGTGCCCGGCTCCATTTCATCGGCGTTACACAGCAGGTAACGGATATTCATGGATTCGTCTTTCGGCATCAGGCTCCACTTCAAACCGGTGGAGAAACCTGCACCACCACGGCCTTTCAGCCCGGCATCTTTCACCAGGGTGACGATGTCGTCGGCGGCCATGCCTTTAAGGGCTTTTTCTGCCCCCTGATAACCGTTCTTGCTGCGATATTCATCCAGCCATACCGGCTGTTTATCGTCACGCAGGCGCCAGGTCAGCGGGTGCATTTCTGCAGTACGTTTGATATCCATCATCATTTATACCGCTCCAACAGTTCGACCGCGTTTTCAGGCGTCAGATGAGCATGAGTATCGTCATCGATCATCATATTCGGGCCTTTATCGCAGTTACCCAGACAGCAGGTTGGCAGCAGAGTGAAACGACCATCAAAGGTGGTTTGACCCGGTTTGATGTTGAGTTTCTTTTCCAGCGCGGCTTGAATGCCCTGGTAGCCGTTGATGTGACAAACAACGCTGTCACAATAACGGATCACGTGACGTCCTACTGGCTGACGGAAAATCTGGCTGTAGAACGTGGCCACGCCTTCTACGTCGCTGGCAGGGATGCCCAGCACTTCCGCGATGGCATAAATCGCTCCATCCGGTACCCAGCCACGCTGCTTCTGCACAATTTTCAGTGCTTCAATGGAAGCGGCGCGCGGATCCTCGTAATGGTGCTTTTCGTGCTCGATCGCATCACGTTCTTCCGCGCTCAGCACAAATGCATCAGCGCCGCTCTGAGGAGCGGCTGCATTGGTGGCGTCATGCGCATCGTTGATTGCGTGATTATCGTTATGATCATGCATAGTTAGCGGTCCACATCTGACATTACAAAATCGATACTACCCAGATAGACGATCAGGTCGGAGACCAGGCTGCCACGGATCACCGCAGGAATCTGCTGCAGGTGAGCATAGCTTGGCGTACGTATCCTGGTGCGATAGCTCATGGTGCTGCCGTCGCTGGTCAGGTAGTAGCTGTTGATCCCTTTGGTGGCTTCAACCATCTGGAATGATTCGTTGGCTGGCATCACCGGCCCCCAGGAAACCTGCAGGAAGTGAGTGATCAGCGTTTCAATATGCTGCAACGTGCGCTCTTTCGGCGGTGGCGTAGTCAGCGGATGATCGGCCTTGAACGGGCCTTCCGGCATGTTGTTCAGACACTGCTCAAGAATACGCAGGCTCTGGCGCAGCTCTTCGACTTTCAGCATCACGCGAGTGTAACAGTCGCTGTTACCGTCACCGACTGGCACCTCGAAATCGAAGTTTTCGTAGCCGGAGTAAGGACGCCATTTACGCACGTCAAACTCAACACCGGTGGCACGCAGGCCAGCACCGGTCACGCCCCATTCCAGCGCTTCTTTCGCGTTGTAAGAAGCAACGCCGATAGAACGGCCTTTCAGAATGGAGTTTTGCAATGCAGCTTTAACGTAGGAATCCAGGCGTTTCGGCATCCAGTCAAGGAAGTCACGCAGCAGACGATCCCAGCCACGTGGCAGGTCATGCGCCACACCACCAATACGGAACCAGGCAGGGTGCATACGGAAACCGGTGATCGCTTCCACCAGGTCGTAAACTTTCTGACGATCGGTAAAGGCGAAGAACACCGGGGTCATGGCCCCCACGTCCTGGATAAAGGTACTGATGTACAACAGATGGCTGTTGATGCGGAACAGCTCGGAGAGCATCACGCGGATCGTATTGACGCGATCTGGCACGACGATCCCGGCCAGCTTTTCAACCGCCAGCACATAAGGCATCTCATTGACGCAGCCGCCGAGGTACTCAATACGGTCAGTGTACGGAATGAAGCTGTGCCAGGATTGACGCTCGCCCATCTTCTCGGCACCACGGTGGTGATAACCCACATCCGGTACGCAGTCGACGATCTCTTCACCATCCAACTGCAGAATGATACGGAACGCGCCGTGTGAGGATGGGTGGTTCGGGCCAAGGTTAAGGAACATAAAGTCCTCATTCTCGGTGCCACGCTTCATACCCCACTCTTCCGGCTTAAACTTCAGCGACTCCATCTCCAGATCTTCTTTCTGTTTGGTCAACACAAAGGGATCGAACTCGGTGGCGCGTGCCGGATAATCTTTACGCAGCGGGTGGCCTTCCCAACTCTGCGGCATCATGATGCGCGTCAGGTGCGGGTGGCCGTCGAAGGTAATGCCGAACATCTCCCAGGTTTCACGCTCATACCAGTTGGCATTTGGAAACACTTTGGTTGCTGTGGGCACGTGCAGGTCTTTTTCAGACAGCGCCACTTTCAGCATGATGTCACGGTTACGTTCGATGGAAATCAGATGATAGAAAACAGAGAAGTCTGCAGCAGGCAAGCCTTGGCGATGGGTACGAAGACGCTCGTCAACGCCATGCAGATCGAACAGCATGACGTAAGGCTTCGGCTGTTTTCTCAAAAACGTCATTACTTCCAGTAACTGGTCAGGTTTGACCCATACCACGGGCATACCGGTACGGGTGGGCTGAACAGTAAAGGCTTCCGGCCCAAAACGGTTGCGCAGTTCGCCGATCACCGGATCATCAAGATGATCTCTGGTTTCCCATGTAGGCCGGGCAGGCTGGGCTTCGTGCGTCGTTAAATCTGTCATAGTTTTTTTTCACCACATTAAATGGCCATTTTTATTGCAAGCTTAACTACTCGTTGTTACCACTCATAGGCAACGAGATTACCGTTTATCCGCAATTTTTAAATCTCGTCAGGCGAACGGAGGTTAGTTACCGCAATACGCTCGCCGTGCTTACGCTCTTTTTCAGACTGCATATTGGCGCGATAAACGCCCTGGTCGCCAACAACCCAGGACAGCGGACGGCGCTCTTTACCGATCGATTCCTGCAACAGCAACAAAGCCTGCATGTAAGCTTCCGGACGCGGTGGGCAGCCAGGGATGTACACATCGACTGGCAGGAATTTATCCACACCCTGTACTACCGAGTAGATATCGTACATGCCGCCGGAGTTGGCACAGGCGCCCATGGAGATCACCCATTTAGGCTCAAGCATCTGTTCGTACAGGCGCTGAATAACCGGGGCCATCTTGGTGAAACAGGTTCCCGCAACCACCATAAAGTCTGCCTGACGTGGGGAGGCACGTAACACTTCCGCACCGAAACGCGCAACGTCGTGAACGGCGGTAAACGAAGTCACCATTTCCACATAACAGCACGAAAGGCCAAAGTTATACGGCCAAAGAGAGTTTTTACGCCCCCAGTTCACCATGTCATGCAAAGCATGTTCGAGTTTACCCATGTAAACAGTACGGTGAACCTGCTGCTCAAGGGGATCGCCAACGATCTCCTGTTTTTGCAGGGGATAACGGTCATTCTCACCGTTCGGGTCTATGCGGGTGAGCGTATAGTCCATCTTAATGCCTCGCTGTTACTGCGGATGACTGTTGCTAGCGTTCTTGATTGTGCCTGGTTTGCTCTGGCGCTTGGAGCGCACCGGAGTCCAATCCAATGCGCCGATACGCACCAGATAAACCAACCCAGCCAATAACACCAAAATGAAAATGGTGGCTTCGATAAAGCCTACCCAACCGCTCTCACGAATGGAGACCGACCAGGCATACAGGTATAAGGCTTCAACATCGAAAATAACGAAGAACATGGCGACCAGGTAAAACTTGGCGGAAAGACGCATACGCGCAGAACCAACCGAGTCGATCCCAGATTCGTAGGGGGTGTTTTTAGCACGAGCCCGGGCTCTCCCGCCCAAGAAGAACGCACCCAGCAGCATAACGCCGCAGAGCCCGATTGCCATGACAAGAAATACGGCGAACGCCCAGTGATGAGCGATAACTTCAGTGGTTGTTGACATACTCTATGCTTACTCATCAAAAGTGGCGTCGATCGCTCTGCTCTTGTTACTGGCAGTTAGTGCACCACATCGATTTAAGGGAAGGATAAATAACCACACAAACACACTGCTTTTACAGAGAGTTAGGCAGCGTTTTACTGTGGGCTTTTTACTCCTTTCTATAACCTTTTGTCAACTTTGACAAAAGAATCTACACATTAGTTTACATTCCAGTCATTTGATTAACATTTGATGCGCCAGCTTTAGGCTAAATCGTGTCAGTCAATGACGGTGTAGAAACAGATAGATATAAACCAGCGTACATATTTCAGTTTTACTATACCATTCTCTCAGGATTTCCCTGTTCTTCCACTCACTACCTAGGGGTATTTTTTTGATCCAGGGCACGTTTCAGGCAGAAAACCTCAAAAAAAGTGTGGCAGTTTACTAATTTTTGTCAAATCTGGATAAAAAAAACCCGCAATAAGGTATCAAAATAGCCTTACCAACTCCAGGCTTTTACCCCCTTGTTATTATTGAACAAAAAATAGACAAACTGTTTTTTTGATAACCAGCTTCTCACCTGACGACCAAAATTAACGAAACAAATAGCGCTTTCGTGTAATTATTCCTGCCAAATACGCATAATCATCAATTTTCTCTGTTCCAGATAAAAAAAACCTCCGCCGAGGCGGAGGTTTTCAGAAAGCTATTGGTTAGCCAGGAGGTTATTCATCTCCTTCGACCAGACAGGAGTCATCTTCGATAGCAGCAGAGTCTCCGCTGAAATGGTAAGTCTCATTGCCATTTTGTACGGCACTGAAAATCGCCATCGCCAATTCGTTCTCACACTTCATGTCTTTACACAGTGCATATTGTGTGTCAGGCAGATGCGGTAATCCCTCTGCCGCCCCTAGCACTCGCAGATCCGGGCTCATCATTTCGATAGGCCGCGCAGTGACCCCCAAACCGGCTCTGCACGCTGCCCGAACTGCCGACAGCGTTGAAGCGACGTAGGCAATACGCCAGGCAATGCCGGCCGCTTCCAGATGTTTGATGGCCATAGTGCGGAATGGACTTGGCTCGTCCATCACGACCAGAGGGATCGGTTCCCCTGGCTGGAAGTGATAATCCGCAGCGCAATACCACAGCGTAGGAGAAGTACGCAGGACAATATGTGGATGTCCTTCGGTATCTACGGTGGTAATCGCCAGATCCACTTCACCGTTCTTCAACATGTCTATCATGAACGGGCTGCGTTTAACCCGAACATCAATGGCCAGTTTGGGATAAACCGACGTCACACGATTGAGCAGAAAAGGAAGGATGGTATCAGCAGTATCATCAGATGCCCCAATGGTCAGAACACCTTTGATATTGTTGAACATCAGCGAGGTACAGGCTTCATCGTTAAAACGCAGGATCTTTCTGGCATAGCCGAGAAGCTGAATACCGTGTTCGGTTAATAATTTATTGCGCCCATGGCGAGCAAACAACTCTTTGCCAACCAATTGCTCTAACCGCTGCATTTGTTGGCTGACCGCAGATTGAGTACGGCACACGGCGACGGCAGCCGCCGCAAACGTATTCAAATCAGCAACAGCAACAAAGGTTCTTAGCAGATCGAGGTCGAGATTAAGTATCGGACGATTTGCACTTGTCATAGTGTTTTCTTCACTTTTTAAATTCTAATTTACAAACTACCCTGGT
This sequence comes from Serratia fonticola, assembly GCF_006715025.1. Taxonomy (NCBI): domain Bacteria; kingdom Pseudomonadati; phylum Pseudomonadota; class Gammaproteobacteria; order Enterobacterales; family Yersiniaceae; genus Serratia; species Serratia fonticola. The sequence continues at coordinate 2,233,331 of NZ_VFMK01000001.1, read as the reverse complement.
GTATTTCCAAGACGCCGCTAAAAGGGCAAGCGTCACACATGACAGTACCCCACTCATTAGAGGAGGGCAAAAAAATTACTTATATTTCGTTATCTCTATCGCCTTTTATCCAAGATCTATCGCAGTAGCTTATTGATAAAGCCAAAAGTTACGACGAAAAGTGCTTACGCGCGGAAAGATCGGGGATCTTATACTTTCAAACCTGACCTTATCCTCACGGATCGTGCTGTACAAGGAGTAGCCCCCCCGATTTCATTGTCATTTTTTGTGCAAAATATTAGTATTCTGCGGCGTATCCACAGACACATTTATTATCTAACTTAATAAATTCAAATGGTAAGAATTTTCATCGCTATAAGCCCCTCATGTTTACTTAAAAAAAATTTAAGTTATTTAGTGAAGGTAATCTAATGCAATTCCACTTAAATACAATTGTGGTATTGTTAGCTATCTTCATCCACAAGATAATTCCTATACACATAACTTTTTACAATTACTTATCAGTTGATTCACCACCTCGGATTCATCTCACCTCATCAACCGTTTCTCAACCGTTCCTCGTGTCAAGAATTGCTCACGAAGACCGTCACATTTTTTAGTTTAAAAACCTTATCAATATCAATTTAATAGTGTTTTATTTCACAAAATAAGACAAGACAGACTCATCATCACATAAAAACCCGCTCACGCTGAACGTTTGCACCAAAGCCGTGCATGACCCTTCAAAACCGTGTCCTCCAGGAGTACATTGGACAGATTGCGGTGTTCCACGGTAGGAATGCCCCCTATGTAAGCAAAAGGCCCAACTTTCTATGTCCCCCATTGAGAAATCCAGCAAATTGGACAACGTCTGCTACGATATTCGTGGCCCGGTGCTCAAAGAAGCTAAGCGTCTTGAAGAAGAAGGCAACAAAGTCCTCAAACTGAACATCGGTAACCCTGCCCCCTTTGGTTTTGATGCCCCCGATGAAATCCTGGTAGATGTGATCCGCAATCTCCCGACCGCACAAGGCTATTGCGACTCCAAAGGGCTTTACTCCGCACGTAAAGCGATCATGCAGCACTACCAGGCACGCAACATGCGGGATGTGACCGTTGAGGATATCTACATTGGTAACGGTGTCTCTGAACTGATCGTGCAATCTATGCAGGCATTGCTTAACATCGGTGACGAGATGCTGGTACCGGCGCCTGATTATCCCCTGTGGACAGCCGCAGTCTCGCTTTCCAGCGGCAAAGCCGTGCACTATATCTGCGACGAAGAATCCGGCTGGTTCCCGGATCTGGACGATATCCGCAGCAAGATCACCCCGCGCACTCGCGGCATTGTGATTATCAACCCCAATAACCCAACCGGCGCGGTTTACAGCAAAGAATTGCTGGAGCAGATCGTTGAGATCGCACGCCAGCACGACCTGATCATCTTCGCCGATGAGATCTACGACAAGATCCTGTATGACGATGCGGAGCACCACTCCATCGCTGCGCTGGCGCCAGACCTGCTGACCGTGACTTTTAACGGCCTGTCAAAAACCTATCGCGTTGCGGGTTTCCGCCAGGGGTGGATGGTACTCAACGGGCCGAAGAAGCATGCCAAAGGATATATTGAAGGGCTGGAAATGCTGGCATCCATGCGTCTGTGTGCCAACGTGCCGATGCAACATGCCATTCAGACGGCACTTGGGGGTTACCAAAGCATCAGCGAATTTATTCAACCCGGTGGCCGCCTGTATGAGCAACGCGAACGTACCTGGCAGTTACTGAACGACATTCCGGGTGTTTCCTGCGTGAAACCTCAGGGAGCGCTCTATATGTTCCCGCGTATTGATGCCAAGCGTTTTAATATCCGTGACGATCAGAAAATGGTGCTGGATCTCTTGCTGCAGGAAAAAGTTCTGCTGGTACAAGGCAGCGCATTTAACTGGCCTTATCCCGATCACGTCCGCATCGTCACCCTGCCTCGCGTCGACGAGTTGGAGATGGCGGTTGGCAAACTGGGCCGTTTCCTCGAAACCTACCATCAGTAATGATTGACGGGCGCAGTTCGCTGCGCTCTTTCCCCCTGAACGAATCGCCTGGCAGAAAGATACAAATACGCTAGAGCGACCAAATGAAAATCCATAGGATAGATACTTTAAAGCCTTATGTCGGCGGCGACACAGATACAGCGTCAAGAATGACGCGTATAATGGTCTCACTTGCCGTTGTAGAGAGAGCACCATGAGCCAGAGCCACTTCTTTGCCCACCTTTCCCGCTTAAAACTGATTAACCGCTGGCCGCTGATGCGCAACGTACGTACCGAGAACGTTTCCGAGCACAGTCTGCAGGTCGCCTTCGTTGCCCACGCCCTGGCGGTGATCAAAAACCGCAAATTTAACGGCAACCTGAACACCGAACGCGTCGCGCTGCTGGCAATGTATCACGACGCCAGCGAGGTGCTGACCGGTGACATGCCAACGCCTATCAAGTATTACAATCCGCAGATTGCTCATGAATACAAAAAGATCGAGAAAGTTGCCCAGCAAAAATTACTCGAGATGATCCCTAAAGAATTACAAAACGATTTCCGCTCGATTCTGGATGAGCACTATTACAGTGAAGATGAAAAACTGATTGTGAAGCAGGCAGACGCATTGTGCGCCTACCTGAAATGCCTTGAAGAATTGTCTGCGGGTAATAATGAATTCAAACTGGCTAAAGCACGCCTGGAAAAAACGCTCCAGCTACGCCATAGCCCAGAAATGGACTATTTTATGGACGTCTTTATTCCCAGCTTTAGCCTTTCCTTGGATGAGATCAGTAGCGATTCCCCGCTGTAATCACTCCCCGGCCCGGTATCGGGCCTAAAACGCATACAACCACGGCACCACAATCACGCTGACAATCATCACCAAGATGGTAAACGGCACGCCCATTTTGACAAAATCGCCAAACTTGTAGTTACCTGGCCCTAGTACCAAAGTATTAACCGGTGAAGACACGGGAGTCATAAAGGCGGCCGAGGCCGCAATGGCGATAATCATGGCAAACGGGTATGGCGATACCCCCATCTTATGCGCTGCAGCAATGGCTATCGGCGCCATCAATACCGCCGTAGCGGTGTTGGAGATAAACAACCCAATGGTGGCACACAGTACAAACAGGCAAACCAGCATCACGCGTGGCCCTGCGTCTCCGGCAACATCCATCAGGCCCTGCACGATCAAATCCACCCCGCCGGTTTTCTGCAACGCCTGAGCAAATGGCATCATACCGACGATCAAAATGATACTTGGCCAATGGATGGCTTTATAAGCACTCTCCATATCAATGCAGCGAAAGCGCCCCATCAGCAGACAGGCAATCAATGCGGCAATCGGATTGGGGATCTCATCGGTCAGCATCATGGCCACCATCAGCGCCAGACAGAACAAGGCGTGGGGAGCCTGATTGATCGCCGGGGCAACTTCGTCCACTTCCGCTGGCAGATTCAGTACGATGAAGTCATGCGTTTTGGCCTGCAACTGACGGATCGCCTTCCAGTCGCCAATCACCAGCAGGATATCTCCCAATCCCATCGGTTCATCCACCAGCTTGCCTTCCAGCGTTTCACCGTTGCGGCGAATACCCACCACGTTAAGGTCATAACGGCTACGGAAACCGGCATCACGAACGCTTTTCCCTAACAGGGCAGAATCAGGAATGAGCGAAACTTCTGCCATCCCGACGTTACGGGATTGTTCAGAAAAATACTCACCGCGCAATACCATCGGCTCCAGTAATTGCTCGCTGCAGAACTGACGCAGATCGACATCACAATCCGTCATATCGATCAACAGCACATCCCCTTCCCGCAGTTCGGTGCTGCCAAAAGCGCTGATCATTACCCGGCGAAAGCGCTTCCAACGCTCAATACCAATGACGTTAGCGCTGTAGCGGGCACGCAGGTGCAACTCATCCAGCGAGCGGCCAATCATTGGCGAACCACTGCGGATCGCCAGACGACGCGCTCGACCGGTTAACTTATAGTCGCGGATCAAATCGCGGAACGTGCGGCGCTGCCAGGTGACTTTGCTTTTGGTACTGCCGCTGTCACCCAGCCAACGGCGCGCAATCAGCATATAGCCGACGCCCAGCAATAACACCACCAGGCCGACTGGCGTAACGCCAAAGAAACCAAAACCGGCAAGGCCTTCACGCACCAGCTCACTGTTCACCACCATATTCGGTGGTGTCGCCACCAAGGTCATCATACCGCTGATCAAGCCCGCAAAACTCAGCGGCATCATTAACCGCCCTGGTGAGATTTTCATGCGAACTGCCACGCTGAGCACCACGGGAATGAAGATCGCCACCACGCCGGTTGAGCTCATAAAGGCGCCAAGCCCGGCAACGGTAAACATCAGCAGCGCTAACATCTTGGTTTCGCTGCTGCCAGCGACTTTCACCAACCAGTCCCCCACCTGGTAAGCAACGCCCGTGCGCACTAATCCTTCGCCAATCACAAACAGGGCAGCGATCAGGATAACGTTAGGATCGCTGAAACCGACCGTTGCTTCCTGCAGGCTCAAAGTGCCACTCAGCACAAACGCGATGATCACCAGCAGCGCGACCACATCCATGCGTAACTTGTTGGTAGTAAACAGCACAATGGCTATAAACAGTAAAAACAGAACCCAAAGTAATTCGCTGTTCAAGGCGGCCTCGTCCGGCAGTGATCCCAGGGCTTAAAAATTAGCATAAAAAAACCCCGCATATGCAGGGTCTAATCAATTTGAGGGAAGAAAATACCGATTAAGCAACAAGTTCGATATGTGCACCCAGCGCCGTTTTGGTGACCTTGATCTGGGCGAGTGACGAGAGGATCAAATCCACCTGATCCAATTTTGGCGATTGCGCAGGTGCGTTGACGGCAATCACCTGGCACCCGGCAGCCAGACCAGAGAGGATCCCGGCGGGGGCATCTTCCACCACGACACACTCTTGCGGGGCCAGGCCAAGACGTTCAGCCCCTAACAGATAGGCGTCCGGCTGCGGTTTCCCATGCTTGACCAATTCACAGGTAATAAACACCTCAGGATGCGGCAAACCACCGGCGATACGGCGCGCACTGGCTACCGGAACAGAACCTGAGGTGACGATAGCCCAGGGGATCGCCAATTTATTGAGCTGATCCAGCAGAGCCTGAGCACCAGGCAATGCGAGAACGCCTTCGGTATCCTGCGCTTCCACCTGTTCCAGCAACGCAAATTCGTGCTGCAGTTCCGCCTCTGTGGCATTAGGCAAAAAATGACGCAGCGAAGTGATCGCCTGTTTTCCGTGGATAAAATCCAGCACCTCTTGCGCGTCAATTCCGTGACGCTCAGCCCAGCGAGTCCAGGCGCGTTCCACAGCCGGCAATGAATCAACCAATGTTCCATCAAGATCGAACAGAAAACCCTTACAATCCACAGCAAACCTCTTATGTTAACTCTCAGTATCTTACAAACGGCAACGCGAGTTACCGCAGTGATCACAGGATCAGGGATATCAGGCGTTAATAATTTGTGCAATCTCAACGGCACTCAAATGGTACTGGCGAGGGCAAGATAACCAGATTGCCAACATACGTTGGTATTTTTCCCACATTTTGGTTTGGGCATTAAAACCGTGGCTGCCGGAATCGAAATGCGTATAACGCCCCTCGGTGCTCACCAGGAAGCGAACATAACTCAGGTAGCGTGCTTCAGTGGCCGCATCAAACCCCAGAAACGCCAGACGGCGTGCATCCAGCCCTTGACGATCCTTGAGATTTTCCCAGGACACCTGAAGCGCATGGTGCATTTCCATGATGTTGATGATGGTGCGGCACACTTCTTCACTCATCTCGCCAAAGTCCCGATCCAGTTCACGCATTTGCAGGCCAAAACCACGCTCAATGATGGTCTGCAAACGGCGATAACGATCGGCATTATCCGGATCGAGCATGGTCATCATCTTGTACTGATTCGACAGGATCAAACGTTGGGCGTTAGTCATTTCCATTTCTTCATATTCCTCAGTTCTGCAAATTGATGAGAGCATCGCATGACTTCATTATGGCGTGGAATCACAACTAGAGCTTTCTTTGATTTGAACCGGGTTTATACCCGTCGCCTTTCAAGCTTTAGCGTTTGACCTGCATATAGCCATTCGGGCCTTACCCCTTACGGGGCCGCTGTGTACAGCGTTCAAAGCCGTTCCTGACAGATTATCCTCGTCACTTACAAAAGTAAGCGCCTGGGGATGATTGAGCTGGGTGCCTGGCGACAACTTGAAATGCATTGGGTATAGCGGTGCCAAGCCAGTAATCCCACATGATGATTAGACCAATAGGCTAAAAATTAACGAGGTAATTGTAGGCCGGAGAGGTCCCGGCCCTGTGGCACTTAAAGATCGTCCAGGAAGGTTTTATCCAGTTGCTTGAATGCACGTTTCAGCACATCCGCCAGTGCCTGATAAGTCGGTGTACCTTCTACGGGGGCAACGGCCTGTCCGGCCTCCGCCAACTTGTTACGCACTTCATGGAACCACTGTAATAAGGTTGGTGGCAACGGCGTCACGGAACGGCGGCCAAGCCACCACAAGCCTTGCATTGGCAGGCTGCAGGCAAACAGCGCCGTGGCGATCGCCGGACCAAGCTGGCCGCCAAGGGCAATCTGCCAGGTCAGCGTAAATATTGCCAACGGAGGCATAAAGCGAACGGCAAAGCGGGTAGCACGCGCGACGCGGTTCTCAGGGAAAACCGGAGCAAGCCGTTTGTCTGATGGCCAGGTTTTCATGTAATGCTGCCCGCGCTGGAAAATCTGAAACCAGCTTACGGAGCCGGATGGTCTGCTCGTCATCGCGCACCTCAACTTCACGTATGAAAAATCAAATAATCTTACAAACACACTAACAAAAAAGTTGAAGCTTTAAATTTATTTTGTGTTTGCTGCAGGCTATCGGTATCCTAAGCCGGCCTTGTGGCCGGTAGAAGATGACATGAAATCTGTCAACTTTTAGCCCTGTTCTCTCTCGCCTGGCAAGTTTCAGCGCTGTTGGCTGTCTTGGTATCCGTTGGAGAGACTAAAATCAGAATTACTTAAACCGCGGAGCAATCAACGGTTTTTTCACCATTGTGTCCTTTATGTAACTGACATGATGTTTATCATAAATGTCAACGGCATTATGCGCTACGCTTGTTGTCTGATTGACGATTTATTCACCATGTGTTTTGGGTCTTCCTTATACCAACACGAACTATTAAGTAGGTACTTCCATGTCGAGTAAGCTAGTACTGGTTCTTAACTGCGGCAGTTCTTCTCTGAAATTCGCCATCATCGATGCTATCAACGGTGAAGAACACCTCTCAGGCCTTGCCGAGTGCTTCCACCTTCCAGAAGCCCGCATCAAATGGAAAATGGATGGCGGTAAACAAGAAGCGGCACTGGGTGCCGGTGCAGCACACAGCGAAGCGCTGAACTTTATTGTTAATACTATTCTGGCACAAAAACCAGAGCTTTCTGCACAGTTGACCGCTATCGGCCACCGTATCGTGCACGGCGGCGAGAAGTTCACTGCTTCTGCCGTGATCAACGATGAAGTCCTGCAGGGTATCAAAGATTCGGTGCCATTTGCACCACTGCATAACCCAGCCCACCTGATCGGTATCGCCGAAGCATTGAAATCCTTCCCGAATCTGGCTGATAAAAACGTTGCCGTCTTCGACACCGCGTTCCATCAGACTATGCCGGAAGAATCTTACCTGTATGCCCTGCCATACAGCCTGTACCGCGACCACGGCGTTCGCCGCTACGGCGCACACGGCACCAGCCACTTCTATGTGACGCAAGAAGCCGCGAAGATGCTGAACAAGCCGGTAGAAGACGTAAACATCATTACCTGTCACTTGGGTAATGGCGGTTCTGTCAGTGCAGTACGCAACGGTAAATGTGTCGATACGTCCATGGGGTTGACCCCACTGGAAGGCCTGGTGATGGGTACCCGTAGCGGTGACATCGATCCAGCCATTATCTTCCATCTGCACGACGCGATGGGCATGAGTGTTGATCAGATCAACAAAATGCTGACCAAAGAATCTGGCCTGCTGGGCCTGACCGAAGTCACCAGCGATTGCCGTTATGTTGAAGACAACTACGCCACCAAGGCCGATGCCAAGCGCGCAATGGACGTCTTCTGCCACCGTCTGGCCAAATACATCGGTGCTTATAGCGCCCTGATGGAAGGCCGTCTGGATGCCGTGATCTTCACCGGTGGTATCGGCGAGAACGCTGCCATGGTGCGTGAGCTGACCTTGGACAAACTGGGCCTACTGGGCTTTGAGATCGACCACGAGCGTAACCTGGCTGCCCGTTTCGGCAAGTCTGGCAACATCACCAAAGATGGCAGCCGCCTGGCTCTGGTAATCCCGACCAACGAAGAATTGGTCATCGCGCAAGACGCTTCCCGTCTGACCGCTTAATGTTCTCCACACCGTCAGCCCAGGCTGGCGGTGTTGTTTTAGCCTTCAGACTTGAAGCCGCAGCCATGTTGGCTGCACGCGTTCCCCCTCTCATTGGGTTATCTAAACTCCCTGGGGCCACGCGTTTGCCGCCTTGATGCAACTTCAACTACTTGGGCAATAAACCTATACCAACCGTGAAGAGGACTATTCTGTGTCACGTACAATTATGTTGATCCCCACAGGCACCAGCGTCGGCCTGACCAGCGTCAGCCTGGGTGTCATCCGCTCTATGGAGCAGAAAGGCGTTCGTCTGAGCGTATTCAAACCGATTGCCCAGCCACGCACCGGCGGTGATTCCCTCGACCAGACCACCACTATCATCCGCAGCAACTCAACCATTCCGGCGGCCGAACCGTTGCGTATGAGTTACGTCGAGAGCCTGTTGAGCACCAACCAGCAAGACGTACTGATGGAAGAGATCGTGGCTCGCTACCACGAGAACACCAAAGATGCGGAAGTGGTGCTGATCGAAGGCCTGGTGCCTACGCGCAAACATCAGTTTGCCAGCGCACTGAACTATGAGATCGCCAAAACGCTAAACGCGGAAATTGTCTTCGTGCTGGCACTGGGTAACGACTCTCCGGCTCAGTTGAAAGAACGTATCGAGCTGGCCCGCACCAGCTTTGGCGGTAGCAAGAACAAAAACATTACCGGCGTAATCATCAACAAATTGAACGCTCCGGTGGACGATCAGGGTCGTACTCGCCCTGACCTGTCTGAAATCTTTGACGATTCTACCAAGGCCAGCGTAGCCAACGTCGATCCCGCTCAGCTGTTTGCCAACAGCCCGCTGCCGGTGCTGGGTTGCGTGCCATGGAGCTTCGATCTGATCGCGACCCGTGCCATCGATATGGCCCGCCACCTGAAGGCACGCGTGATCAACGAAGGCGACATCATGACCCGCCGCGTAAAATCCGTCACCTTCTGCGCGCGCAGCATTCCGCACATGCTGGAACACTTCCGCCCGGGCTCTTTGTTGGTTACCTCTGCCGATCGCCCTGACGTGCTGGTATCTGCCTGCCTGGCAGCGATGAATGGCGTGGAGATCGGGGCACTGCTGCTGACCGGCGGGTATGAAATCGATGCCTCCATCAAGAAGCTGTGTGAGCGTGCATTTGAAACCGGTCTGCCGGTATTCATGGTTGACACCAACACCTGGCAGACCTCGCTGAGCCTGCAGAGCTTCAACCTGGAAGTACCTTCAGATGACCATCAGCGCATTGAGAAAGTACAGAACTACGTGGCAAGCCACATCAACGCCGAGTGGATCGATTCACTGACTGCCACCTCTGAGCGTTCACGCCGTCTGTCTCCACCGGCGTTCCGTTATGAATTGACCGAACTGGCGCGTAAAGCAGGCAAACGCATCGTTCTGCCGGAAGGCGATGAACCGCGTACCGTTAAAGCGGCAGCCATTTGTGCTGAGCGTGGTATCGCAGAATGCGTACTTTTGGGTAACCCGGAAGAAATCAAGCGTGTGGCCGCTGCGCAAGGCGTTGAACTGGGTAAAGGTATTGAGATCGTTGATCCAGTCGCTGTGCGTGAACGCTATGTGCCGCGTCTGGTGGAGCTGCGTAAAAACAAGGGGATGACCGAAGTCGTTGCCCGCGAGCAGTTGGAAGACAACGTGGTTCTCGGCACTCTGATGTTGGAGAAAGGTGAAGTTGACGGTCTGGTTTCCGGTGCTGTCCACACCACGGCCAACACTATCCGCCCACCGTTGCAGTTGATCAAAACCGCACCGGGTAGCTCATTGGTTTCTTCCGTGTTCTTCATGCTGCTGCCTGACCAGGTTCTGGTTTATGGCGACTGTGCAATCAACCCGGATCCTACCGCCGAACAGTTGGCTGAAATCGCGATTCAATCTGCTGATTCCGCAGCCGCATTCGGAATCGAACCTCGTGTCGCGATGATCTCCTACTCTACCGGTAATTCCGGTGCAGGTAGCGACGTTGAGAAAGTGCGTGAAGCAACTCGCCTGGCACAGGAAAAACGCCCAGATCTGATCATCGACGGCCCACTGCAGTACGACGCCGCCATCATGGCCGATGTCGCCAAGTCTAAGGCACCTAATTCACCGGTTGCGGGTAAAGCTACCGTGTTCATCTTCCCAGATCTGAACACCGGTAACACTACCTATAAAGCGGTGCAACGTTCTGCCGATCTGGTGTCCATCGGGCCAATGCTGCAAGGCATGCGCAAGCCGGTGAACGACCTGTCGCGTGGCGCTCTGGTTGACGATATCGTTTATACCGTAGCGTTGACGGCGATCCAGTCTGCGCAGGCTGATGCGCAGGCTGCCGAAGCCTGATGATATTGTGGTGCCAGACATTGGCACCCTCTTGACGTCTTACAGGTAAAAAAAAGCGGCCCGATGGGCCGCTTTTTTATTAATAACAACCCCAGCGATTACTGGTAGCTGATGTCGAAGGTCGCAACAGAGTTTGCTGGACCTGCGGTGACGTTATCTGCCGTTGAAATATAACGAGCAACAAAGTCCAGGTTGTTCACGACGCTAGGAAGCAGCGGATATGCTGCAGACGGTGCGCCTAAAGACAATACGCTCTGGGAAGCATCAGAAATCTGGATACCCACACCAGTCGCTACGCCAGCTTCCTGAGTAAGAGCCAACGCGGTGTTATCAGCATTTGCAGCAGTGCCACTGAATGCCACGGTAGCCGTGCTGACTGTTGGAGGACAATCTTTCAGTGCCAAAGTGAATTTTTTAGCACCGGCGGTAGCGCCCAGGGCTGGGAAAGCCGTTTTAGCCACTTTGCCCAGATCAACTTGTGCCGGGTTGTTCACGTTGTTAATGACCTGGCAAGCTTCAGACACCAGCTGACCTTCAAAACGAACGATACCGTCATCAGCCAATGCGCTCGCTGACAGACCTAATCCCATAGCTGCAACCAAGGTAGTAACACACAAAATCTTTTTCACTATTAGAAACTCCATATTCTATAGATACAAATTGCCATATACACGGTTAATGCTATTTTACTTGCAGCATCGGACAAGTCGAACCCCCTACAAAACCATCAACTTCAGAAAAACCCGGCATACGCATTGGAATTAATGATTAGGGGCAGTGTCTGCCATTAACAAAAGCTATGTATAAGCAGGTGTAGAAACAGGAAATAGCAATAACAACACATTGTCACCCGTGCCGTTAACCAAACGTGAGGAGCTTCAGTTGCAATATGAAGCTATCCAGATTTGTAATCTATACTCGCCTAATTTCAGGCTATAGCGCTGTCTCACCTCTTCCCCTTGACACTTCGTTCAGCAAAGCCAGTACCCGGAGATAAGCGTGCTAGCTGCCTAGCCTGCAACTTACATTTTATAGGATATAACAAATCATCACGTTGCTATTTACTGTTGCATTCAACATCCTTATTGAAATGACCGGATTACTACAAACCTAGCGGTCAACAACGTCATCTCAACCCATAGCCTTATCAATTAATTTTGAAGTATTTTAGTTAAATGTATATCAATGTAAAGAGTAAATTATCATAACCCTTTCAGGGTCGCGAATTTCATTTAAATCACTTTAGAATCAAAATAGTAAAAGCAAGAAAAACACATTTCCACCTAATTGTATTTTAAGTAATTCTTATAAAAAACAAGATTAAAACCTAAGAAATATCCTTTACTGATTATAAGCTAAAACAATTAAAATGATTATTTATTGAGCACATTAAACCAATAAAACCGCTTCGCTTTTACGCTAGGATATTACCGATAAATAGAGGGGGATAATTCGAATTTTTCGCTTATTATTTACTCTGAAGTTTATTATCGGAATACACATTACTGAGTTTTTACCAGCATCCAGGCTGCATTTTACTCCCTTTTCATTGCTCAGTATTTTCTTGCAAGCATCCTTCTTAGATTATAACCCCCATCAAAGACTCAGTCTGTCACCATCAATGCAATGATCAATCCCGCCGATGACGCAAAATGCTGGCGAAATACCGTTGTCAGGTAAAAACCACCATTGATGACATCCTTTCCCCGCCACTATCAAGCCGTTGGCAGTTAGGGTTGATCTGTTTATACAGTGCAGCGTTAGGGACTAGTTTCTCAAAAAACCCGATAAAAGCAGGTACAATCTCTGCTGAGATCAAACATCACTCTTGCAGGATGATGAACACCCCGACCGCGAAAGTGATCGCTTGAATAATCGAATGCACCAGAAAGTTCTGCCGACCGCTAAGCAGATCTTCGGCATAACTCTAACCTGCACAGATCGCCAGGATCAGATAGAGGACGATCATAGCCATTGAGTTGAAGATCAAGATCGAGTTTTCACACAAGAAACAAGGTTTTTTCAGCAGGTTCATCTCCTCGGTCGAACGCGAGTTCCCCAATACAAGAGCCGATCCAACCGGAAAGCACGCCAATCACCAACCTTAACGGCTGCCACCCGGTAAAAACCAACGATTCTCCTCAAACTGGCTACCGTCAGGATTATGCCGATCATACAGACCATATAAAAAGTGTGATAGCCTGTGAGAAAAGTATAAAAGCGAGCTACTATAAATTTTTATAAACAGAAAGAATGTGTATCTAGCACAATACACCTAAAGGAAGCATGATGTACGATGATGAGCAGTTATAATCTAAATTGAGCAGGAATTTTAATGATGCTTAGAGTGTATCTTATAGATCTTCTCAGCTTAAACTATCAAAGCAAAGTTGTCTTCAATATGCTTCATCAGATAGTCCAATCACGAAGATTTTCCCATTTGTTACTCGCATGAGCCCCTTGCTAGAACCTGTATATTACAAAATATGATAAAATTGATATCATTACTACGCCATATTTTTCTTCATCCTCCAATCCGTTTACAATATAAGAGAAGGTTGAAGCTGATGTAACATTCTTTGAATGTCACTCATTTATCAAAAAAATGGTAAATAAAAAAACATTCATGATAAAAATAAATTTATTAGTTCACTCCATTGAGAAATCGTATAAAATAAACATTTCACCCAACAACCGACCACCATAGTAAAATTCATCAACAACGGATAGGAATCTTGAATAAGTGACTAATTATATTGAAAATTACTCAAGAATAAAAACAGAGTCCGACCATACTCTAGCCTTGACCCTAGATAATTCTGTTCGAGCAATCGGTGAAATTGCAGAGGATACATTTAATACAATAGGAGAAGGAGTCAAGCGTTTAACGTGGAGAACCTCATATTTTTTCGATGGCTACCAAGATGTTAATCAACAAATAAACACAGAGGATTACAGATTTCTATTAGCAATGAAGCAAGTGGTAAAAAATAAAAATATTATCTTCTTAATGATTGAGGTATATATTAGATTATTATTAAAGGACTCAGATGATAAAAAAATTGAGAGGATAGCCAGAAAAACATTACGTTTATCTTCAACAATATCATCAATACAACTGACTCAAAAAGCAATAATATTTGCAATACAGCAACAGATAGTAATTACATTATTTAAAAATGAAGTAGCAAGAAAGAGAATAGCAGCAACAAGCAATATCACCCTAACCATTCTGAAACTATATGGGTATATTGAAGAGGCCGCAATTTCTGCGAACGGTCTGAAAAGAGAAAGTCCAGATTATTACAGAGCATTATATTCATTGGAAATTGAGATGTTATATTTTATAATAAAACCTATCTTAAATCATGTTGTTTCCGCGATAGGTAAAAAACTAAGCGAAAATGAAATAGTAGAAATATTAAATAAATTATTTAACGGTAACTAAGATGAAAAAAATAATAGCCTATTTATTTAAGGATTTATTTTGGACATATATACCTGCAGTTACTATTGTAGTAATGGCTTGTTTTTTTGCTAGCTTTTTTCCAGATATATGGGGGCGTTTAACAATAGCCTGGATCATTATAACTTATGTATTCGTTTGGAAACTCCACTAAATAGACAGTGCATGTAAATAAATCCATCCATATACATGCACTATCACATTACTAACTTAATAAACTCTATCATCCCAAATACTATAACCTGATGTCCCAGCCACTTTATGCTCCCAAGTGATAGATTTGTACTTTAACAGGATTTTTTCATAAGGCATAAGATTATTATTTTCTATGGAGTTTGGAAAGACACATGAAATATCAACTATAGTCGCACCAGTTAACTTTATGCCATAAAAATCTTCAATAACGCCAGCTTGGTTTGTTCGGAATACGGAAAACTCCGGAGTAAGCAATTCGTTATTAGATATAGATACGCTTAATAATGGGGAAGATTTATCTATTGGCTTAGTGAATGCTAAAGGATGGAAACTAACATGCTGCTCTCTGGTAATAATATGATTGAGTGATAACACTTGTATTTGATCTTCATGACCTCGTTGAAATCTGTTGCCAATAGAGTCTGTGGTTGAACACCCCGAAGATATCAATCCTTGCTTCTCACCGTTCAATGTCAGATAAATCAAATTTGCCATAAAAATCCCTTATTCAGTAATAATAACCATCCTGCGAACAACCAAGGTTAGTAATGTTCATCAAGCTCACACAACTGACCTCATTCGAATTATAGATTATTTTAACATATAAGATTGAATTTACAATATATGTTTACATTGTAAAGCTGTAAACACACGCGTTGAATTCCATGCATTTTTTGTGATCTCAACCTAACTCTTTATTGGTCGATACTCTATCTATGTCAGGTTGTTCGATGATTGATGAGAGCGTTCGCCGTTAGATTCAAGCAATTATTTTCCTTACTTCATTCAGCACTCTGAACAGGTAAAATCCAATATTTCAGCTCAGTAAACCCGATTAAATCTTTCGATAAAGGTATTTTGCGTTGACATACCTGATTTGATGAAGCTCAATTTCCACCTTGCGTCTTAGCCCATTTCGCACCTCTCCGCTGAAAAATCAGGGGGCATCCAGCCCCCTCGGGTCAATCTATTTGGCCGGGAGTAACTGCTTTGCCGCCGCCACAATATGTTCTGCCGTCAGGCCATACTCCTGCTGCAGAAACTCTTGTGTTCCTACCTGCCCATAGCACTCCCTTACGCCCACACGTCGCATAGATACCGGACATTCCTCTACCAGGACCTCCGCCACCGCCGATCCCAGGCCGTTGTGAATACTGTGATTTTCACAGGTGACTATCCGGCCGGTTTTAGCAGCATAGGTTTTGATAATATCGCGATCGATTGGCTTGAGTGTGAACATGTCGATCACGGCGGCACTGACTCCCTCCCGTTCAAGCATCTGTGCCGCATTTAACGCTTCGGCCACCATAATACCATTGGCAATCAACGTGATATCGCTGCCGTCACGCAGCAGGTTAGCCTTACCGATGGTAAAGTGAGAACCATCCTGATAGATACGCGTCGCCTGCTTGCGAATGGTACGCACCCAATAGAACCCTTTCAGTTCCACCAACTGGCGCAAAATATCCTGAAACATGGTGGCATCAGTCACTTCCAATACCACCGAGTGAGCCAACCCCCGCACAATTCCCATATCTTCAAATGACATATGCGTGCCTCCATTATGGCAGGCACTGATACCAGCATCAGAAGCGATCACTTTGACGTTGTTGCGTTGATAATCCAACGACATAAACAGCTGATCGAAACAGCGACGACTGGCAAAGGCGGTAAAGGTGTGTACAAAAGGCACCCGCCCGGTCAATGACAAACCGGCTGAGACGCCAATCACATTCGCCTCCATGATGCCACAATTGATCACATGTTGCGGATAGTCTCTATGTACCCCGTCCATCGCCATCGAACTCATCAGGTCCGCTTCCAGCGCGATGACCGGTTTCTCCGCTTCAATCTGCTGACGGATCATGCCGGCATAAACCTTGCGCATTTCTATGCCGTCTTTTTCCAGCTGTGTTACCACGTTAAACATTAGCAGCCTCCAGATCGGCAATGGCTTTTTCGATTTCCACCTGAACATCCGGCGTCAAACGCAAGTGGTGCGAGTTCTTCAGGTTCTCCAGATAGGCGACGCCCTGCCCTTTGATGCTATCGAGAATAACCACCAACGGTCGCTGTTCCCCGTGACGTATTGGCAACACCGCATCGCGGATCGCCGCGATGTCATCTCCCCGTACGGTTTGCACATCAAAGCCGAAAGCGCTGAACTTGGCGGCCAAATCGAAGGGTTTGATCACCTCAATGAGCGTTCCGTCCAATTGCTGCTTGTTGTAGTCGATAAACAACGTCAGATTGTGCAGATTGTGATGGGCAATAAACTGGAATGCTTCCCAGCACTGACCTTCATTAAGTTCACCATCCCCCAAAATACAGAACACCCGGTTAGTCCGCCCCGCCAGCCGATGTGATAATGCCATACCGGCAGCGATGGACACGCCTTGTCCAAGCGAACCGGTCGTGGCATCTACCCCACGGGTGAGTAAACGATCCGGATGACTGGGCAAGCGCGTACCGTTCTGGTTTAGCGTTTTCAATTCCTCCCGCGGGAAATAGCCTTTAATCGCCAACGTGCTATACAGCGCCGGGCCCGCATGGCCTTTCGACAGCACGAAGTAATCGCGCTGCGGCCAGTCTGGATCGGCCGGATCGATACGCATCACTTCGCCATACAATACGGCCAGCGTTTCCACTACTGACATACAGCCGCCATAGTGGCCAAATCCAAGCCCGGTCAATGCCTTTAACGTTTCCAGACGGATCGCTCGCGCCAATGCTTGTAATTCCCCAAGCTCTGTCATTGCGTTACTCATTAAGCTCACCTCGCTTATTTGTCTACGCTATCGGCGGCCGGAGCACCTTTGCGTTTTCCCAGGAAGTTATGCGCAACCAGCAGCGCGAAGATGGCAACAATCACCACCATGATCATCTCTTTGGTCAGGAAGCGCGCCATGTTCCCCAGCACGATGCCAATAACGCCGAAGTCCGCATCCGAGAAGGTGGTATTGGCAAACCCAAGAGCCCCTAATACTGGCAACAGCAACACCGGCAGGAAGGTAATTAACAAACCGTTGGCAAAGGCCCCCAGCATGGCTCCCCGACGCCCTCCCGTCGCGTTACCAAACACCCCGGCAGTGGCACCGGTAAAGAAGTGCGGCACCACACCCGGCAGGATCAGCACCATTTTCATTTGTCCAAGCAGGAACAAACCAACTAACCCCCCCAGGAAGCTGAACAGAAATCCGATCAACACCGCATTAGGGGCATAGGGATAGACTACCGGACAATCCAATGCCGGGCGGGCGTTAGGGACCAGTTTCTCCGAAAACCCGGTAAAGGCGGGCACAATCTCCGCCAGGATCAGACGTACCCCTTGCAGGATGATGAACACCCCGGCCGCGAAGGTGATCGCCTGAATAATCGAATACACCAGATAGTTCTGCCCGTCGCTAAGCTGGCTTTCGACATAGCTCTGACCCGCACAGATTGCCAGGATCAGGTAGATGACGATCATGGTCATAGAAATGGAGATCGAGCTGTCACGCAGGAAGCTAAGGTTCTTCGGCAGGTTCATTTCCTCGGTCGAACGCGAGTTTTTCCCTACACAATCGCCGATCCAGCCGGAAAGCACGTATCCCAGGGTACCGAAATGGCCAAAAGCAATGTCATCATTACCGGTGATACGGCGCATATAGCGCTGGGCAATAGCCGGGAAGAAAGCCATTACCAGCCCTAGCGTCAACGCTCCGGTAAAGACCAACTGGATCCCCTCAAAACCCGCGACCGTCAGGATAATGCCGATCATGCAAGCCATGTAAAAAGTATGGTGGCCGGTGAGAAAGATATATTTCAACCGGGTAAAGCGGGCTACCACAATGTTGGCCACCATACCAAACGCCATGATCAGCGCGGTAGAGGCACCGTATTTCTCCAATGCGATAGAGACAATTGCTTCATTATTGGGAATAATGCCTTGAATATTGAAAGCGTGCTCGAACATACCGCCTAAAGGATTCAATGAACCAACCAATACTGAGGCACCGCCCCCCAGTACAATAAAGCCCAGAATCGTTTTAACCGTGCCCTTTACCACATCAGAAAATGATTTTTTTTGCGCCACCAAACCAATCAAGGCAATAACACCCACTAACACCGCTGGCACTTTTAATATATCAACCACAAATTTAAGCGTTTCCTGGATAAACATATCCACCTCGCCACTTGGTCTGATTAGATGAGGGAGTGAGTTTCGAAGTAAGCACGCAGCTTGGCTTCAAGCTCATTAATATCGATAATATTGCTGATCACCACCAACTGATCGGCCGGTACGCTGGCACTGTCGGCAATATCTTTTGCCATCACAAAAATATCTGCAGCCCCCGGTGTGGCGGAAGAAAGATCGGAATGCTCAACTTCCGCTTCAATATTCATTTTCTTCAGCACCTTTTTGATATTCATTTCCACCATAAAGCTGCTACCTAATCCAGAACCACAAATAGCCATTATCTTCATTATTATTACCTGCTGAGTTTTATTTGTAGGATAGTGTCACCCGATACTCATCGGATGCTGAAGGTCATCATAAAAATAGGTAAGACTTTAAAGTATCAATAGTGGGCAATAACATCCTCAATGTGTTGTTTGCTTTCTGCCTGGAACAACTTCTCCATCGCTTCACTGTCTGAAAATAATTCTGCCAACTGCGAAATCAATTCGATATGGCTACTGCTGTCCGGCGCGGAAAGCATGACCACCACAAACACCGGATCGTTATCTTCAGAATGAAAATGTACGCCCTGATTAATTTTCAATAGTGAAAGCCCCAGAGCATTGGCCCCTTCTTCCGGCCTGGCGTGCGGCATGGCAATACCCGGTGCCAGGACAAAATACGGCCCCAACGCCTGATGCTGGCGAAATATCGCTGCCAGATAGTTGTCCGTGATAACACCGCGTTGTAACAAAGGCTGAGCACTCAGCGTCACCGCAGCCTGCCAGTCTGCAACCTCTTCACACAGTTGAATATGGTCGGCCTTCAGCCAGTCATTGAGCATGTAATCTCCTCATTTCTTTTATCCTTCAAGCCGTCATCGTGTTGGCTTTATTGCCTATATCAGTTTTTGATGTGCTGAATGGTCATGCGCCTGATCGCCAGACTATTGGCCGATGCTGGTAAAACTTTAATCAACGCCAAGAGGTTCAACTGTGATTGATATCACAAAGATAGCGCTACCAAAGTTCTGTCATCCAAAACTGTGATAGCGCTATCAAATCCATCGGGCCTGATATCACAAGCACAGTTTTTTATCGCTCCCTTAAAGGAACGGGGTAGAATGTACGCCAAACAGGCGCGATGAATCCCTATAATGGAGGTTCGGCCCATTAGCTCATTTATGCGCAGTACGCGTATTTCAGTCAGGATTACGAATGTCGATCGGTAAAAAACGACGCAGTACCGGCCGGGTAACGCTGGCCGACGTAGCCCAATTGGCAGGTGTGGGCACGATGACCGTATCACGAGCGATACGGACGCCGGAGCAGGTTTCAGACAAGCTGAGAGAAAAAATTGAAGCCGCCGTCAGTGAGTTGGGTTATTTACCCAATCTGGCTGCCAGTTCTCTGGCCTCGGCGTCTTCCTATACCATTGCCATGGTGGTTCCGAGCCTTTCAGAATCCGGTTGTGCGGAAATGTTTGCAGGTTTGCAACGCGTATTACAACCGGCAGGTTACCAGATCATGCTGGCCGAATCTCAACATCGCCTGGAGCGCGAAGAACAACTGCTGGAAACGCTGCTCTCTTACAATCTGGCAGCAGCCGTATTGTTGAGCGTGGAACATTCGCAAAATACGCGCCAGGCATTGAAAGCGGCCAATATTCCGGTTATCGAGATTGGCGCAATGCGTACCGATCCGATCGACATGAACATCGGCATTGATTACGTCGCCGCCATGTATCAACTGACACAAACGGTGATTGGCAGTGGTTATCAGAATATTGGGCTGCTGTGTGCCAATCAGGAACAGTGGATTTTCCAACAGCATTTGCAAGGTTGGCACAAGGCGTTACTGCGCAACCACATGTCGCCCCATCGCGTCATTAATGCCGCGCAGGCCGCCAGTTTCAGCACCGGAGCCCAGCAGTTACCGGAGTTTTTGCTCGCCTGGCCGGAGCTGGATGCGTTGGTTTGTGCTTCCGATGAGCTGGCCTGCGGTGCGCTGTATGAATGCCAACGGCGGCGGATCAAGGTACCGGATCAACTGGCTATTGTCGGCTTTGGCAATAACGAATTCAGCCAGGTTTGCCAGCCGCCGCTGACAACCATGACCGTGCCACACAAAGAGATTGGCATTCAGGCTGGCCAAGCGCTGTTGGCTCGCCTCAATGATGAAGACTGGCAAGCAGAGGGTTCTATTCCCTTTGCTCTTTGCCGCCGCAGTAGTTGCTAGAGCGGGGAAGAAAGGCAAAATACCGGAAAGCCCCTTGATAAGCGCACATATCAAGAGGCTCCGGCTGTTCAGCATTCACTGATGATTAATACTGTAACATTACCAACTGTAAGCTATCCCAACGCGATATCGGGTCTGGCGATGGTCAGTTTTGCTATCCTGCTTAACGTTACCCACCTGCATATACGGCTTCCAGTTTTTATCCCATTTATAAGCCAATTTGACGTCATGTTCATAATCGCTTTTGCCATTATCAAAGATCACTTTGTTACTGTGCTTATAAACGTAGTTATATTCTACCTGCCAATCCTTAAGGAAGTTATACCCTATCCAAAAATCCCCACGATTGGTTTTTTCATCAGCGTCTGATCCTTTCGACGTAGTGCGCTTATATTCATAACGATATCTGGCAGCAACATAAACATCATCGGTCAGCTTATACTGTGTACGCAGATATGGCCGATAATTATTGCTATTACTGCTGGATTCTAAAGAGAACCCTGGCTGCAAGTTGAAATCTTTTGTGACTTTATACTGATAGCTGACGGTGGCTTCGGTACCATTACTGACTTGTTCATGGTAAATTTTATCCGGTGTCGCGTCAGAAGGGTCTTGGCGCCATTTCGCCTCCAGGGAGAATCCAAAACCGTTGGCAAAACGATGGGAAATCAATACACGATCCCTATGGTCACCCTTGCCAGTATCCCGCCATTCATGGCGTAAATCGACAGTCATTGCCATTGCACTAAAGTTAACTACAGAAGCTATCACCAGAGTTAATAATTTTACCTTCATTATTCCCAGCCTTATAGTTTAATTATAAAAAAATGATACCCACCCTCGAGAAAAGGGTTCCTAGCGGCACTGAAACATTTCATTATTCAAAAACAAGGGGCATAAGCCTGCCCTCGCCAATCATAATTGACGTTATTTAGCATCGTTTCTAAGTCATTAATCTCTAATGTTTATACAATAAGCCTTATATTTTTATTCATGGTTATTACCTGTATAAATAGAAGAAATGAGAGCAAGGCTAAGCTTGGCTAATATCATAAATTAAGTTTAAAGCCAGGTTGCTTTCGCCTTCGTCTAAGAAGGTGTGGCCTGGTGCTTCTTTTGTGACAACTGACGTTAAACTGAAACAGGCTTACTGAGTCAGAGATAATCGGTCGCTTTAATTCATAACCATTGATAATGCATATTTTTGTCTTCATGCGCATTACCAATAGCGAGATCGAATATCTCCTGGCTTTTTGACTTCGCCTTAGCCAATGACTACGTGCTGTTAACTTAATTGACAGAACGTTATCGAGCATCTTGACGCAACGCGCAAAATCCATTTTACGGTCTCCCAGATGGGCCATGCCTATGGCAGCCAACAAACTGAAACACTATTTCAAAATATTATATCCAAATTTCTTCCAGCGTCATTCAGCAGATGACAAAAGTGTGATCGAAGTAGGAACGGTGTTTTAAATTTTTATTTGATTTGCATAAAAAATCAAAACAATGAGATAGGACCATTTTAATACATTGATTTAAATGAATATATTTTTGATGTTTGATTGTGGCACTAACGATAGGGATTTGAAGACTATTGGTTAGCTAATTGTAACATTAATAGAGACAGCAGAAGTGAGCCTGACCAGAGGGGAATTAACAAGGTCACTTGCCGTGCATTTTACCGATGGGGTAAAGTAATCCCCTTCAGTTAACCTGTCTCTTGTACCCAGTTCGATACGGTTGGAGTGGCATTCAGTTTCAGTCACTGACGAGACCTATCTGAATGGATGCCGCCGGGCGCGGCCCAGCAAAGAACGTAAGGCGAAGCCCCCGAAATTGCCGTCACAGTGGTTTCAAAGGGGGTCACTCTTTTTATGGTAAGGCTAATGCCATCAGACCCGCATAGAAAAAAGCGCCGCGTGTCAGCCACAGCAATAAACAGTGATAACCTGTAATAAAAAAGATAATTGAGGCAGCCCCCACTCCACCAGAGCAGAAAGGCTGCACAACGTTCCGTCAGGCGTTTTCTTCGCCAGATTCAACTCGGCTGTCTCGAGCCAGAGGCTTACCGTAGTCCTGACCATTATTACGCGTCAGCCACAGTGATAAAGCCTTCAGTGAGTCTGGTGTAAATTCGTCGCAGCGGGCAGTGATCTCTTCTGGCTTCAGCCAGCGGACTTCGGCCACTTCCTCTTCCTGCAACGCGAATGGACCATGGGAAACACAGCTGAACAACGCCCCCCAAACACGGCATTGTTCTTCTTCGAAGTAAAACAGGCCGTGCTCAGCGAAAGGAACGCCAGCAATACCCAACTCTTCTTCCGCCTCACGGCGAGCGGAGTCCAACACGTTTTCCCCACTTTGCACTACGCCACCGGCGGTGGCATCCAGCCAGCCAGGGTAAAAATCTTTGGTGTCGGTGCGGCGTTGTACCAGAATTTTCCCCATTCCATCATGCACCACAATATAGGTCGCACGGTGACGCAGCCGTTGGGCACGCATCTGTTGACGACTGGACTGAGCAATCACTTCGTTTTGCTCGTTGACGATATCAACCCACTCTGTATCTGCAGCCTGATCCTGTTCCGCCATCCTCTAAAACCTTCTATTTTGGGCGCGATGCATGCCGCGCACGGGTTAATCAATGAGTGTGCTTCAATGATTCTTTGTGTATTCCCTTTCGCTTTCAAGCCACAACCTTGGCTGCGGCTTGAAAGCGAGCGGGATGATAAATTAGTGTGTTAATGCCACCTCTGCAACAGCCTTGCCACTGTGCAAATCGACCACACTCAAGATGCCGTTTTCCAGTATGCCATAGCTGGCCGGAAAGCCCCCTTTAGGAATGCTGGCCGAACCTGGATTGAAGCAATAAATATCCCCCTGCCTTTCCGCCTGGGGTAAATGTGTATGTCCATAGACCAGGACATCCCCGGCGGCTAAAGGTGGCAGTGTATCTGGATGATAAAGGTGGCCATGGGTCAAAAACAATCGTCTTTTTGGCAACAGGACCTGCTGAAAGGGGGCCATGATCGGGAATGAGAGGAGCATCTGGTCGACTTCACTATCACAATTGCCACGAACGGCAATGATCTTGTCGCGATAAAGATTTAATTGTTCAGCAACCTGCGCAGGCTGGTAACGCTCTGGTAATGCGTTACGTGGCCCATGATTGAGCAAATCACCGAGCAGAATCAACCAATCTGCCTGGCGTTGTTCGAACAATTCAAGGACTCTGTCAGTCGCAGAGAGTGAACCATGCAGATCGGAGGCGAACATCAGCTTCATAATCGTTCCTTTCGTACGGAATATGAAACCATTCTAACGTAGCTGAGGTTTACAACAAGGGAGGAGTGAAGCAAGTGGGCATAATGCGCTTGAGAATAGAGTAAGAGGACAGCAAAATAGCGCCCCCTTACCCTGACCACTCCGTTCAAGAAGAGAAAACGGATGGGTTTTGGCAATTTATCAGCCAAGGATCTCTTTAACAAAAGCCACAATTTCAGGCTTCTTCGCGTTGGCGAACAGGCATTCCTGGAAACGAGCGCCACTGACGGCCGTTTTCACCAACTCTGGGTCAATCGCACGCAAGGTATCCAGATAGTTATCTTTGATCACGGCTTGCTTGACCTGGTTGAGGATCCCAGCGTTGCGCACCTGAGGCTCTTTACGTTCAATCGGATAACCTTCCCCTTTGCGCCCGGTAAAGGCTTTCTCGAAGATATAACGAACGTTCAGTTCCGCGCCCCAGCCAAAGCCTTTGGCGAATGGCAGAGACAATGCGTTGCCGTTGTTGATCTGCGCAAACAGGAAGGCATCGGCCGGATCGATACAGTAACCACACACTACGCCAGGGTGAATGTTCAGTGACATCAGTGCCCCCTGCCCGGTGCCGCAACCGGTTACTACAAAGTCGACCGCTTCTGAGTTCAACAGGATGCTGGCCATAATTCCCAGATGGATATAGGTCAGGTGGTGATCCTGCTCATCGCTCATGCCGACATTGAACACCGCATCATGATTGCCAGCCGCAACGGCCTGCAGTTGTTCGAGAACCAGCGCATTTTTGCCCGCCTGGCTGTTTTCCATCATCAGTGCAATATTCATATCTTCCTCATCTGCAATAAAATCAATCGTTTAATATTTTATACGCTATGGATTTCAAGTCACCGTCAGATCCAGTCCAGTGGGGCGACGTTTTTCGCCCCTGAGGCGGTTTGATGAAACGCTTGAAAAACAGCGAGCCAAAACTTAGCGCGCTAACCAACCACCATCCACCGCCACGGTGTAACCATTGATATAATCTGAAGCCGATGATGCCAGGAAGACAACCGGCCCCATCAGATCCTCTGGCAGACCCCAGCGTCCAGCGGGGATACGCTCAAGAATTTCCGCACTGCGCGCCTGATCGTCGCGCAACTGGCGAGTATTGTTGGTTGCCATGTAGCCTGGTGCCAAGGCATTGACGTTGATGCCATGGCTGGCCCATTCGTTGGCCAACAGGCGAGTAACGCCCATCACCGCGCTCTTTGATGCGGTATAAGAAGGCACCCGGATCCCCCCCTGGTAAGACAGCATGGAGGCGATATTGATAATTTTGCCACCGGTGCCCTGAGCAATAAATTGGCGAGCAACGGCCTGCGACATGAAGAACACCGTTTTGATGTTCAGGTTCATCACATCATCCCAATCCTTCTCACTGAAGGCTAATGCATCCTGGCGGCGAATAATACCGGCGTTATTAACCAAAATATCGATATGACCAAACTCGGCCACCGCACGCTCCAGCAGCCCAGGTAACACGTCCAATTTGCTCAGATCGGCTTTCAGGCTCAGGAAACGGCGCCCCAGCTCAGTCACTTTGGCAATGGTTTCTTCTGGCTCAACCACGTTAACACCGACGATATCACAACCCGCCTGCGCCAACCCAATTGCCATGCCTTGCCCCAGACCAGTATCACAACCGGTCACAATCGCCACTTTACCCTGCAATGAAAAATTATCGAGAATCATGCTCTTGTCCTTAGTACTCAGGGCATCAGCGGCCCTTGTCAAAAGTGGGGATAGCGTTGCAATCCCGTCAGTTCCGCAGCCTGCTGCCTCACAGAGGGAATGATTCTGCCGCCCCCTGTCATCATGATAAGGCAAGTTTAGCGCGTATCTCTGAAGCAATCAATAAAATTGAAATGATGTTTTGAATTATATGAAAGATATTTTTTATTTGTGTGAGATGCATCGTTCAGCCTACGGCTGAGCGAAACGGGCACCTAGGGTGCCCGCCCAACGATCATTGTTCTAAGGCAAGAATAAAGTCATTGTTATCAGCTATCTGCCCCACCACGGCATCAGCATATTTTCCCGGTTTGGTACGCAACGAAATATTGCCGTTGAATATCCCCTGCTTTTCCTCTTTGCTATAGGGGCCAGGGCGGAAAATATAATTAAACCGCTGGTTATCAATAGCCGTATTGTTGGTGACTTTCAGCGCGCCTGGATTGAAGTTATCGGTAAAACCGTCCATGCCGTTTTCCATGGCAATACTGCCCGATATCTCATGGGCGACCGGCAAGCCTTCTCCCCCCAATTTGAAGCCGTTATTCACATTACGCAACGCAATGCTGTTCTCTATGATGACCCGACCATTGGGGCCGTCTTCAATCTTGTTAAACAGATCAAAACCGTCATCCGCATTGTCGTGAGCAAAACAGGCAACCAATCGATTCCCCTCACCTACGCGCATTTTGACGGCAAAGCCATCCGCGTTGATCATGCCCGGATCCTTATTCGCATAAGACTCGGCATGGCTGATCAGATTATGACTGGCCCACAAAGGACGATCGGTTTCGGCCAATGAGGTCACAACAATGCCGGTATCATCCGCATGATGCGCGACTACCCGATTGATACGGTTATGGCTGCCCATAATGCTGAAGCTTTTTTCCGTGATGGTAATGCCCTGAATGTCCCAATAGCTGGCATCCAGATTCAGCCCATGAAACACTACGTTATCCCCCAGTGGCCTGAGCTTTTTGGCGTCTGCTGCCGTCCCACTGGCCGTTGCAGGTAATACGCTGAAGGGATAATCCCCCGGAGCCAGCCACAGCGTACCCCCTGGCGTTAATGCTTGTGCGGCGGTAGCGAAATCCAGCGGATGCTCTCTGCTCCCGTCATTCTCTACTTTGCCCTGTGGAGAAACGTACAGATTGCGGGCATCGGCATAGTGGCCTTTGCGTACTGACAGGTTGTTACTCAGCGTTTTACCATCCGGTGTGGTGAAATGATAATCAAGCCGGGTATCTGGTTGCGTCAGTGGCACATTCAACGCCAGCATTTCCCCTGCCTGTACTGCCCGATCGGCTGCCAACACCACACCGTCTTTACTCAGTGTCAAACTGCCACTCTTATTGCTGCGTAGCTGAAAAACGTACTCATCCGTCGCAGACAAGGTTGATGAGCCTACTTCGATTTGTACTGGCCGCGCTTTCGCCACAAAATTTTCCGTTACAGGTTGATGGCTCTCACTGAGCGTCAGACTGGCGCGCTCCACCGTAATGCGGGCATTACGTGAAGCAAAGAACCCCACATAGTACCCCTCAGGATCGAGCTTGGTGATACGCTGGGGATCTCCCGTGGTATGGCTGACCCAGTTATCGCTGCCCAGTGGAGCATACGCCGCGGTAAAACCTTGTTCGGTTCGCGCCAGACGAAGCCGGAAACTTGGCGTTTTACGGAGATCGATTTGTGGCTGATAACCTTCACGTTTGATCTCTATGCCAGCATTGCCCCAGGAATTGAGCACCCCGTTGCGGGAAATCATCGTCATTTTTACCCGATGATGATCTTTTTTATCTTGCGTCATGATGGCATTCATCACCATATTGGCCGCCGCCGGAAACTCTTCATAACCCGGCTGAGTTTTCTCTAACCGTGGCTTCCCCAGGATATCGCGGATCAGTAAGCCAGCCCCTTCCTGCCCTGCGGGTAGCGCTTCGTTTTCCGGCCCAAACTGATCGACCGTAATATCAGCCTCCAGCACCATATTGGCACTAGCAGGGAGACGTGTGTAATAGAAGGTCAGCCCATCATGGCTATTGCCAATTTTGCCGCCCCGGCTTTCTATGTGAAACGGCGTCGTCAGCGGCCCTTTCGGCAGCGGTTGACCATTTGCCATCGTCACCTGATTGGTGCCCACCTTTCCCGGCACAACATTGGTGGCGAAGTTAACATCCGTTGACTGGCCAAAAACCACCGTCTGCCAAACCAGTTCATTGGCGGCAGGTAAAGGGGCAGCACTACAGTAAACACTGAAGCTGGCCACGGCACAAAATAACGACAGAGGTACGATCTTCATTTCCCTTCCTTTTTTAGCGTGATGAGGCCTCCCGCACCTTAAGTGAGAAGGCCACATCATGGTTTTTGAGGAGATCAGGCCTGAGAGGCCGGTTTATACAAAGTGGTGGTGATATCTGGAGTGATATTCATCTTCTGGCAGATCCTGCTGTTGCCCCAGCATTGTTCGTAAGGCAATCCCACCAGTTTTTCGATCACCAGACGGGCTTCCGGCTGAATATCGCTGATTTGGCCACCGGCTTTGATACGGGCAACTTCAAGCAGCACCACGCGGTGAGTCTCGCGGTTGAGGGTCATCTGGTTGCTGAAAATGATCGCCACCAGCGCCAACAGAATCACACCGGCAAAGAATACCCAGGAAATGGCAGTAATCGCGGTTTCTGGCTGAGTGTGTGATTTTGACTGGAAACCGTAGTAGCTGAGGATAGCCCCCATGGTGAAGACGATAATGGAGCGCACAATTTTACCGGAGAAGGTCATCGCACCCGCGTAGATCCCTTCACGACGGCGGCCGGTGAAAACTTCATCCACATCGGCCAGGAAGGTGTACACCGTCCAGGGAATGTAATACACACCGCCGGTCCCCAGACCAAATATCACGGTAATGCCGACGATGGCGGCCGTGGCAAGGTGAGCGGGCAAATTAAAGAAGTGCAGTAGCGAGTAACAACAGACGGCAAACATAACGATGCCAAGCGCCCAGCTGAAAGGCTTACTGAACCCTTTCCTCACACACAGGCCAATAAAAATGGCCGTTGAGAGCAACTGCAAGATAGCGTTCAAACTGTTCAGCCCGGCCAGGATGGCGGGATCGTATTGCAGAACAAAGATCACGAAATAGGTAAACACCGAAGCAAACAGCCACTCCGCACCAAAACCGAACAGATACATCCCCAGGTGTTTACGGAACACACGCAGGTAAAATGTCGATTGCATATCCCGCGCCAGACAAGCCAGCGTTTTAAGCAGCGATTGTTTCTGTTTCACCACGGCAACCGCATCATCCTTACGTTCCCATGAAAACAGATAGAGCATGGTGATGGCGATAAACAGGATCACACCATAGGTAATGCCGGTATACAGGAAAGGCTGTGCCGACTCTTTACCGTAAATCAGGATGAACTGCCCGGGAATAAACGCCGCCAGGAAGTTGGCCATCTTGCCAAAAATCGCCTTATAGCCCGTCAGCTTAGAGCGGATGGCAAAATCATCGGTCATTTCGGTTGCCAGCGTTTCATAAGGCACCATCACCGAGGTATAAATCAGCTCGAAAATCACATAAGTGGCGAGATAGTACCAAAAGCCGAAGCCGTCAACCCACAAGAGTGGGTAGAAAACCATCAATGGTGCACCAATCAATACGAAGAAACGCCGCCGCCCAAAACGCTTACCGAGCCAGGTTTTACCAAAATTATCGGTCAGATACCCCATCACCGGGTTACTGATCGCATCAATGACGCTCGCAACAGAGAAGATAAATGACGCCTCCAGCAGCGTCAGCCCACAGAAGGTGGTGTAAAAATACAGCAGCCAGGCACCACTGATCGCCAAAGCCCCGCTGCCAAGCAAGTTACCGCCACCATAAGCCAACTGGTGTCCCAGCGTAACCTTTCGCCCATCAACCAAAGGAATACCACTGTTCGTTGTCATCTATTTTATCTCGCGAAAATGAACTATAATTTCATTTTAAAAGGAATGCTGTTTTATACTTTTAGATGACACAGATTGATGTGATGAAAGTCACAGAAGAAATACGGGTTATAAATTTAGCTGTTTTAAAACAGCCGCCAACGGTACGACTTGCTTGATCACTGCATGACAGATCACTTGGCGTGATGAGACGGCTTGCAAAAATTGAATACTGATTGGCCATGCGCAAAGCGGGTATCTTGCGCCTGGTTGAGGGGCAATAAACGATTTATGCGATGTCGATCGCATAAATTATCCGTCTAAGTTGGCCTCCCGCATCACTTTGATATCATTTTTCTATATTTATGAAACAATGTTTTATTAATTAAGAATTATTCAGACAACGAACGATTTATCGCTAAGCTCAACGGAGGCCATTGTGGCTAAAGGTTCAGTTCTCAATTTCAATTTTCATCGTACAACCGATGCCGACACCGGCGCGCAGATCACCCGCTTAACCCCTCCAGATGTGTTGTGCCACCGAAACTACTTCTACCAGAAATGCTTTACCAACGATGGCAGCAAACTGTTATTTGCTGGTGAATTTGACGGTAACCGCAACTACTATCTGCTGGATATGCAGCAACAGCAGGCGGTTCAGTTAACCGAAGGCGCAGGCGACAATACCTTTGGCGGTTTTTTATCTCCGGACGATCGTTTTCTCTACTATGTGAAAAATGAGCGTGAGCTACGCCGGGTTGAACTCAGCAACGGCCAGGAGCAGACAATCTATCACGTGCCCGAAGAGTGGGTGGGTTATGGCACCTGGGTTGCCAACAGCGAATGCACCAGCCTGGTGGGGATCGAGATCGCCCGCAAAGATTGGCAACCTCTGACAGATTGGAAAATTTTCCACAGTTTCTTTCACAAGAATCCGCTCTGCCGCCTGTTGCGCGTCGATCTCAACAGCGGCGAATCCCACGTGATCCACCAGGAGAACCTCTGGCTAGGCCATCCTATCTATCGTCCTTACCACAATAACTGCGTGGCCTTCTGCCATGAAGGCCCACACGATCTGGTTGATGCGCGCATGTGGCTGATTGATGAAAACGGCAGCAATATGCGTAAAGTAAAAAGCCATGCTGAAGGGGAAAGCTGTACGCATGAATTCTGGGTGCCGGACGGTTCAGCACTGATGTACGTTTCCTATTTGAAAGGCCAACAGGAACGCCATATCTGCCGTTACGACCCTGACAGCGGCAGTGATGAGATTGTGATGGCAATGCCAGCCTGCTCACATTTGATGAGTAACCACGACGGTAGCCTGCTGGTTGGCGACGGTTCAGACACCCCGGTAGATATCAAAGATGCTCAAGGCTATACCATCCAAAACGATCCTTGGCTTTATGTGTTTGATGCCAAACAGAAACGTCAGGCTCGTCTGGCCGCGCACAACAGCTCATGGCGTGTTCTGAATGGCGATCGGCAGGTGACCCATCCGCATCCGTCTTTCACGCCGGACAACCGCCAGGTGCTGTTTACTTCAGATTTTGAAGGTGAACCTGCACTTTATCTGGCCAGGCTGCCAGAAAATCTTTTTGCTTGATTTGGCTGAAACTCTCAGAGGAAATATTATGTTTATTTACAATCAAGAGTGCCCGTTGGAAGATCTGGGTAACGGTATTACCCGGCGAATTCTTGCCCATGGCGGAACCATGATGGCAGTAGAGGTCAACTTCAGCCAAGGTGCCATTGGGGCATTGCATAGCCATCCCCATGAGCAACTCACCTACGTACTCTCTGGCCGCTTCAGTTTCACCATTGATGGCGTGACAAAAGAAGTTGGCGCTGGGGACACTTTATATAAAAAACCTGACGTGATGCATGGATGTATATGCCTTGAGGCAGGCACACTACTGGACACGTTTACGCCGCAGCGCAAAGACTTTTTGCAATAAACCCGAGTATTCTCCCCCCGGTTTACTGTTTCGGGGGGAGACTCCCCCTGCTGCCAATGCCCATACGTTCCTTTTAGTACATTTTTTCCATCAGATACCTGCCCTCACCTGTCAGGCAATAGCGCGTAAATATCGCAGCTCAACAAAACAATCCACAAAACAAATAAACAAATCAAAAAACATACAAAAAAAGAATAAATAAAGTAAGAACTCACTTATTAACAAGAAAAAACCTAATTTCCTGTTATCGCTTGATTTTATTGGAATAAACCCAATATCAACCACAAAAATTAATTGATTTCATCCTATCGATCTATTTTATTGATCATTAAATTCCGCTCTGTTATTATCCTTCAATAACTTATCAATATAAATCAATGGAATGAGCATTCCCTATGGCTTACGTCGAATACATTGCCTTCTGCCCACACTGTGATATTTCCCTCCCACTAAAGCGCGCCCCACACACCAGTGAAAAGGGTGTTGGTCATTGCCAGGTGTGCAAAAAGAAATTCACCCTGATTTTCAGGAAATCAACAAAAAAACCCACGTAGAGTGCCCACCACGCGGCAATTTGATGATGAGGATGTCATCGAGCGAGAATATTCTTAATAGGACGGCGAATATGGTTGATATTCATCTCTATACGATAAGTAATGACAGGTATTTCTCTGCAGGTCTGCGTTCCCTGTTTAAGTGCAGGGAAGAATTGGCTCACTTAGACATTTGCATGACGGAACTGCCTTTCGAGAAAGAAATCTTTGAGAGTGGCACACTACGAGAACTGGAAAATAAAAGCTGCGATGTGCTTATCCTTGATTGCAGCTGCGGCTTTATTCATTACTACAATGCCTGTTCAACACTCTACTCTGCCTTGGCACTGGGGACATTGGATACCAAAGTGATCCTGTTCTATGAGAACAACCTTTGTCTGACTAATCCTGACATGTATAACCATTTTGTCACGCTGGATAAAAACAGCAGCGTGGAAAATATAGTACTGTCGATTATTCGCCTTTCCTCACGACAGGAGCCGCACATAGCAGAAATAGCAGATG
The DNA here is from genome assembly GCF_006715025.1 of Serratia fonticola. Lineage (NCBI taxonomy): Bacteria > Pseudomonadati > Pseudomonadota > Gammaproteobacteria > Enterobacterales > Yersiniaceae > Serratia > Serratia fonticola. The sequence continues at coordinate 2,200,461 of NZ_VFMK01000001.1, read as the reverse complement.
GCAAAGAGCCCATCAGCATCCAACAGTATCTGACAGGCAGAGAGCTGATCATCATTAATGAAATCTATAATGGCTCATCGCCGAACGAAATAGCCAGCAAGCTCAAGCTAAGGCTTAAAACCATCAACAGCTATAAAAATAAAGCCATGAAAAAGATCAGCACCAAAAGAGCATTCGACGTTCACCCCTGATAATCTCACCAGCACTATCATCACGCACGTTATCAAAGCCCTCTCAGCCAAGAGAAGGGCTCCCCACGCCCGTACCGATCCCCCTGGTCAATCAGTACGTTTGAGCAAAGCCTGGATCCGACCTCCTGTGATCGTCTAAGCTGAACCGGTACCCCTACAGAATCAAATATGCCCGTTTTCCTGGCTTGCCTAAAAAGCAATGTGGCAGTATAAGAATAGTCTTATATCCCATCTCCACGCCCTTGCCTCATGATCATCTTATCGTGATGTTTTACAAGGAGTATTACAATATGATTGATCTGTATTACGCACCGACTCCCAATGGGCACAAGATCACCCTGTTTCTGGAGGAGGTTGGTTTACCTTACCGTATCCACCGCGTAAATATCAGTGCGGGCGACCAATTCAAACCCGCGTTTCTGGCGATATCTCCCAATAACAAAATCCCGGCAATTGTTGATCAGCAGCCTGTAGATGGCGGCGCGCCTATCAGCCTGTTTGAATCAGGGGAAATTTTGCTGTATCTGGCGGAGAAGACGGGCAAACTGTTGAGCAATGGGCTGCGTGAACGGGCTGCAACGCTGCAATGGCTATTCTGGCAGGTTGCCGGGTTTGGACCGATGCTCGGGCAGAACCACCACTTCAATCACTATGCGCCACAGCCCGTCCCTTATGCGATAGAACGCTATCAGTTAGAGACCAAGCGCCTGTATGGTGTGCTGGAAACCGAGCTGCAAAAACACCCTTATCTGGGAGGGGACAACTACAGCATCGCCGATATCGCGACCTATCCGTGGGTCGTTTCTCATCCGCGCCAACGTATCGATTTGGCAGATTATCCGGCGGTACGTAACTGGTTTGAACGTATCAGTCATCGCCCTGCAACAGAGCGGGCCTACAAACTGGCCGAGCGAGCCTGACATCCTGCGACTGCATCCTGCAATGTAGAGGCGGCAGTCGTCCTCATTGCAAGGTGCAGTCAATCTTGTCCTTCACCACACAGCGCGCTTTAACCTGCTGGCCACATTATATTTTCTTCACTTTCCGTGTATTCTGAGTACCAACATTCAGACCTCCGGAGAATCTCTGATGTCATTCAACTACCCCGATGCCATTATCCGCATTAAAAATCTGCGGTTACGCACCTTCATCGGCATCAAGGAAGAAGAAATCAACAACCGCCAGGACATCCTGATCAACGTCGTCATTCATTATCCGGCGGATAAAGCACGTAACAGTGAAGACATTGAAGATGCACTCAATTATCGCACCATCACCAAGGCGATCATTCGCCATGTTGAAGATAACCGCTTCGCTTTGCTGGAAAAATTAACGCAGGATGTGCTCGAAATCGTAAAACAACATCCGTGGGTAACCTATGCTGAAGTAGAGATAGATAAATTGCTGGCTCTACGTTATGCCGACTCGGTTTCTATGACCATGAGCTACCGCCGCAATAACGCCTAACCCCCACACCTGTCAGGGAGGTCGACCATGAGGATCCTGATTACTGGCGCAACAGGGTTGATCGGCAGCAGCCTGACCCGGCAACTGCTGCACCTTTCACATGAGCTCACCCTGTTGACCCGCAATGTCAGCAAGGCACGCGAAAAGTTTGGCGAAGCGGTCAGCTACTGGCCCTCCCTCGACGGACTGCGCGCTTTAGACGATTTTGATGCCGTCATTAACCTGGCAGGCGAACCCATCGCCGACAAACGTTGGAGCAAAGCACAGAAAGAGCGCCTGTGCCACAGCCGCTGGCAATTAACCGAACGGCTGGCAGCGCTGATCAATGCCAGTAGTACGCCGCCTACGGTACTGATTTCCGGCTCAGCCGTTGGCTATTATGGCGATCAGGGGCAGGCGGTGGTCACCGAAGACGAGGCCCCGCATGACGAATTTACCCACCAGCTTTGCCAGCGCTGGGAGGCACTGGCCCTGCGGGCGCAAAGTAATCATACGCGCGTTTGCCTGTTGCGTACCGGGGTCGTTCTGGCCCCGAATGGAGGGGCACTGGCAAAAATGCTCCCCCCCTTCCGCCTGGGCCTTGGTGGACCGATAGGGGATGGACGCCAGTACCTGCCCTGGATACATATTGACGACATGGTCAATGGTATTATTTATCTGCTGGATCATCCTCCTCTGCAGGGCCCATTCAATATGGTCGCCCCTTATCCGGTGCATAATGAACAGTTCACTGCTACGCTGGCTAATGTGCTGGATCGCCCGGCCTTTCTGCGTGCACCGGCCTTTGCCATGCGTTTGCTGATGGGAGAAGCAGCGGTGTTGGTATTAGGTGGGCAACGGGCAGTGCCGAGGAGGTTGGAAGAGGCGGGGTTTGTTTTCCGTTTCTTTGAGCTGGAACAGGCGCTGGATGATGTGATCAATCAGCAGGCTTGATGCCCCCTCACCCCAACCCTCTCCCTGTGGGAGAGGGAGCTGTCAGCCCCTGCTTTGTCGGAAGTAAAGAGGTCATCACAGCATACTCGGTCGACCCCTTATCCAAAATACATCTACCTTTTGACACCTCTTTTGCAGAGGGAAAATTTATCACCCCAAGTTGGTACCCAAGATCATTAAACCAAATCAATCACGGCATTTTCAGCCCACTCGATCGGTCCCCTCTCCCTGTGGGGAGAGGGTTAGGGTGACGGCAAAATAGCTACTTCAGCGCCCCAGATAGGAATTGCTGCAAACGCGGGCTTTTAGGGTTGCCAAAGACCTCCGCAGGCGGCCCCTGCTCTTCAATCAAGCCCTGATGCAGGAAAATAACGTGGCTGGAGACATGGCGTGCAAACTCCATTTCGTGCGTCACCACCACCATGGTTTTCCCCTCTTCCGCCAATTTCTGCATAATGCGCAGCACTTCGCCCACCAGTTCAGGATCCAGCGCCGACGTTGGCTCATCAAACAGCAATACCTCCGGCTCCATCGCCAAGGCACGCGCAATCGACACACGCTGCTGTTGCCCGCCGGAAAGGTGCACCGGATATTTAATCCGCGCGCGTTCGTCAATCCCCACCTTATCCAGATAACGCACTGCACGTTCACGCGCTTCGGCCTTGCTCAGCCCCAACACCTGGATCGGGGCCTCCATCACGTTCTCCAGTACCGTCATATGGCTCCACAGGTTGAAGTGCTGGAACACCATGGTCAGGCGAGTGCGCAACAATTGCAGTTGCTTCTTGTCAAATACCTTTAGCTGACCATCCTTGTCACGCACCATACGAATATCTTCATTGTTCAGGCTGATCGAACCCTCACTCGGCTTTTCAAGGAAGTTAATACAGCGCAGAAAGGTACTTTTACCGGAGCCGGAGGAACCGATAATGCTGATCACATCGCCCGCATTGGCGGCCAGGGAAACCCCTTTCAGCACCTCATGGTCGCCATAACGCTTGTGCAGTTCGGTGACGGCTAATTTATTTTCAGGCATGGTTGTTTCCGCCATTCATCGATGAGTTACGTGTGCCATCCAGCGTTTCTCCGCCTTACGAAACAGGCTGATCAGCGCATAAGAGATAATCAGATACAACACCGCTGCAATGCCGAAGGCATAGAACGGTTGATAGGTTGCCGCATTAATATCACGGGCTATCTTCAACAAATCCGGCACAGTGGCCGTAAAGGCCAGCGCGGTCGAATGCAGCATCAGGATAACTTCATTGCTGTACGCCGGTAATGCGGTACGTAACGCCGAAGGCAAGATAATGCAGCGGTACAGTTTAAAACGTGAAAAACCATAGGCCCTGGCTGCTTCAATTTCCCCGTGGGGTACCGAACGAATAGCTCCAGCAAATATTTCCGTGGTATAGGCGCAGGTATTGAGCGTCAGCGCCAAAATAGTGCAATTGAGCCCACTGCGGAAAAACGCATTAAGAAACTCCGATCCCCGTACTATCTCCAGGCTGTACATGCCGGAGTAAAACACCAGCAACTGGACATACAGCGGCGTACCACGAAACACATAGGTGTACAGCCACACCGGGAAACGTAACCAGCGAACCGGCGACACACGAGCGACCGCCATCGGGATCGCCAGCAACCCGCCCATCACCACCGACGAAATCAGCAGCCATAGCGTCACCGCCACCCCGGTAAAGCGATACCCGTCGCTCCATAGCAGAGACTGCCAATACTGATGCAAGATATCGATCATAGTTCGGCCCTTTTGACGCCCAGAGAGTAACGCCGCTCAAGCCACAGCAATACGCCGTTGGAAACGGTGGTGAAAAGCAGATACACCAGACCTGCGACGATGGCATAAAAGAAAGGCTGATAGGTGCCTTTACCTGCCAACTGCGTTGCCTTGACCAGATCGTTCAAGCCAAGAATCGACACCAGCGCCGTTGCCTTGAGGATCACCTGCCAGTTGTTACCGATGCCAGGCAATGCAAAACGCATCATGGCCGGAAACAGAATACGGCGGAAAATTTGCCCCTGAGAAAAACCGAAGGCGGTGGCCGCCTCGATCTGGCCACGCGGTACCGCCAGGTAGGCACCACGGAAGGTTTCCGTGAAGTAAGCGCCATAAATAAATCCCAGAGTGATGATACCGGCCCCCAGAGGATCGATGTCGATCTGGGCAAACCCGATTAGCTCGGTGAGGCTGTTCAAGACAATCTGCAGACCGTAAAAAATCAACAGCATCAATACCAGATCCGGCACACCACGGATCAGCGTGGTATAAGCACCGAATAATGACGAAATGATAGGGTTTTGCGAAAGTTTACCACCGGCGCCGATCAAACCGATCACCACCGCCAGAAGAACGGAGCTGAGAGCCAGCTCCAGCGTCACCAGAGCGCCCTCAAAAATCAGTTGGGAATAGCCTTGCAGCATTTACTTCATCCTGTCGTCATGGGATCCCGAACCACCGGGTGCAGCAGGCTGCCCCCTACATCGTGACACCGTATTGAGGTTCGCACGGGCCCGGCAAAGCGGACCCGTAGCCACAGCATGATACGAACGGGAATTAACCGCCGTAGACGTCAAAGTCGAAGTATTTTTTCGCGAACTTATCGTAGGTACCGTCTTTACGCATCTCGGCAAAGGCTTTGTCCAGCGCCGCCTTCAGCTCGGTTTCATCTTTACGCAGGCCCATACCGGTGCCGACGCCGAAGAACTTGTCGTCTTTCACCGATTCCCCCGCGAAAGCGTAATCCTTACCTGGAGGCTGTTTAAGGAAACCGTCGCTGCCGGCAACTTCATCCTGGAATGCTGCGTCAATGCGCCCGGAGGCCAGATCGGCATAGACCAGATCCTGGTTCTGATAAGGGACAACCGTCACCCCTTTCGGCTGCCAGTTGGCATTGGCATAGGCTTCCTGCGTCGTACCTTGCAGCACACCTACGCTCTTGCCTTTCAGCGAATCAACAGTAGGCAACAGCTTCGAGCCTTTGGGTGCAATAAGACGGGCGTTGGCAGCATAGAGTTTGTCGGTAAAGGCAATTTCCTGCTGACGTTTTTCAGTGATGGACAAGGAGGAGATGATCGCATCAATTTTCTTCGCTTTCAGGGAAGGGATCAGCGCGTCAAAATCACTTTCTACAAAAGTACATTGGGTATTTATGCGTTTGCACAGTTCCTTGGCCAGATCGATATCGAACCCGACCAGTTCACCCTGCGCGTTTTTGGATTCAAAAGGCGCATAGGTTGGATCAGTGCCAATTTTCAGCGTGGTGGGTAACGCGGCAAAAGCACTGCTCATTGCGCTCAAAGCCAAGACTAAAGGAAGAACCTTAACAAGCTTTTTCATAATTACCCTCAAATAGATATTTTGCCAATGCCACTACGGACACTACTTTCATCACACACTGAATCTGCAGTAATCGTGCCACTTTGTCGTGATAGAACGAGGGGAACGGCCTCGTTCTGCACAACACACCTTCCTGAGACGATAACGGTAAAATCATCGGCCAACGCAGGCTTCGCCAAGGTTAACCAACAAGATACTGAAACAGAATGCAGGGTGAAACGGCATCATTATGGTGCATGAATGGCACTAAATCAGTGCGATGTTGCACAAATGTATAATTTTGAGGTTAGAAACGTTAATTTGCGCCTTGCCAGCGCGTGAAGAGGTCTTGCTGAAGTTCGATATCAAACTGATCGATAACCCGGTTAACGGTCTGATCGATAATGTCGTCCACGGTTTGTGGACGATGATAAAACGCCGGTACCGGTGGCATAATCATCGCCCCTAACTCCGCCGCCTGCGTCATCAGCCGCAGATGCCCAAGATGCAATGGCGTTTCGCGCACACAGAGCACCAAAGGACGGCGCTCTTTGAGAACCACATCCGCAGCACGCGTCAGTAACCCATCGCTATAGCTGTTGACAATACCGGATAACGTTTTGATAGAGCACGGTAAAATCACCATCCCCATCGTTTTGAAAGAGCCTGAGGAGATGCTGGCAGCAATATCGCGCGCATCGTAGACCACATCGGCCAACGCCTGCACGTCGCGCAGGCTCAGCGAGGTTTCCAATGCCAACGTTTGCCGCGCTGCCTGACTCATCACCAGGTGAGTTTCCACATTTTCTACACCACGTAACACCTGCAGCAGGCGCACGCCGTAGATTGCGCCACTGGCGCCGGAAATACCAATAATGAGTCTTTTCATAAAGCGGGCCTCAGCCTAAGTATGTCTGGTTAGGATAGCCGAATCAGGGCAAACTTTATAGATAAAGCCGTGGATAAGAATGCACCGCAGCAAACGCTACGGCGCACTATTTTGGTGAGAGGGTTTAACCTTCGTTATGCATTTCCAGATTTTCGGCCTCGGTTTGGCCACGTAACGCCTTGGCGTCGTCATTACGCAGGGCTTCCAGATACTCCAGGTAGCTCTGATCGACGTCTTTCGTGACATAGATCCCGTTGAAGACCGAGCATTCAAACTGCACGATATCCGGATTCTCTTCACGTACGGCTTCAATCAGATCGTCCAAGTCCTGGAAAATCAGGCCGTCAGCACCGATTAATTGACGTATTTCATCCACTTCACGCCCATGGGCGATCAGTTCTGTCGCACTCGGCATATCAATGCCGTATACGTTAGGGAAGCGGATTTCCGGCGCGGCGGAAGCCAGGTAAACCCGTTTCGCGCCCGCGTCCCGCGCCATCTCGACGATTTGTTCTGACGTGGTGCCACGGACGATGGAGTCATCCACCAGCAACACGTTCTTATCACGGAACTCGGCACGGTTGGCGTTCAGCTTGCGGCGCACCGATTGGCGGCGAGCCTGTTGGCCCGGCATGATAAAGGTACGGCCGACATAACGATTTTTAACAAAACCCTGGCGATAGGGTTTATCCAGAATACGGGCAATCTCCAGCGCGATATCGCAGGAGGTTTCCGGGATAGGGATCACCACGTCGATGTCCAGGTCTTCCCATTCGCGGGCAATCTTTTCGCCCAGCTTCTGCCCCATGCGCACGCGGGCGCTGTAGACAGAGATTTTGTCCATAAAGGAATCTGGACGGGCAAAATAGACATATTCAAACAGGCACGGATTGGTTTTTGGATTCTCTGCACACTGGCGAGTAAACAGTTGGCCTTTCTCGGTGATGTACACCGCTTCACCCGGTGCCACATCACGCAGGAACTCAAAGCCCAACGTATCGAGTGCCACGCTTTCAGAGGCAACCATGTATTCACAGCGGCCATCTTCCAGCTCACGTTTACCAATCACCAACGGACGAATACCGTTAGGATCGCGGAACGCCACCAGGCCGTGGCCGATAATCATGGCTACACAAGCATAAGCTCCGCGCAGTTGCTGATGCATCGCTGCAATCGCGGTGAAAATGTTGTCGGACTCCAGCGGATAATGTTGGAAACGGTCAAGCTCAGTAGCCAGCACGTTCAGCAGGATCTCGGAATCGGAGGTGGTATTGACATGACGGCGGCCACGTTCAAACAACTGCTGGCGCAGTTCATGGGCGTTGGTCAGATTGCCGTTGTGTGCCAGCGTAATGCCGAACGGCGAGTTGACATAGAAAGGTTGGGCTTCTGAAGCGCTGGAGCTGCCAGCCGTTGGATAACGTACATGACCAATGCCCATATTGCCCTGCAAGCGCAGCATATGGCGGGCTTCAAACACATCTTTCACCAAGCCGTTTGCCTTACGCAGACGGAACCCGTTATGGGCATCAATGGTGACGATGCCGGCGGCATCCTGTCCACGATGCTGAAGCACCGTCAATGCATCATAAATCGACTGGTTAACCGGCATAAAACCGGCGATACCGACAATACCGCACATGTTGTCTTTTCCTCTAAGCCGCTACCGCCCCGGTAATTGGGTTGGTAAGAAACTCGACGTGCTCTGCAGGTAGTCAAAGAACCACCTGATGATGTAACTGAACTGGGGAATCAACTGCGACTGCTTCCAATCCGCACTTTGTGAAAGAGTGGTAAAGGTATCCAGAAAGAACAGGATCGCCGCAACGATCAACACGCCACGCAGTGCACCGAAACACACGCCCAGCACTCGATCGGTACCCGATAATCCGGTTTTCTCTACCAGTGATCCAATCACATAGTTGACGATAGCGCCCACAATCAGCGTTGCGATAAACAAAATGGCAATCGCAATGCCGTTCCGCACCAGCTCATCTTCAAAACGAGTGAAGTAGGCTGCAAGGTAAGGGTAGAAATGGCTGGCAACAAAGAACGCACATCCCCATGTCACAAGTGACAATGCTTCGCGAACAAAACCTCGGATCAGGCTTACCAAAGCCGAAAATCCAATCAACGCTATAATGACGTAATCAATCCAGACCATGAACTATTCCAATGATGAATCGCCCCGCATCCAATTCGCGGCGAATTCTAACAGAAAAAGAAAACGTTTGCGTAGCGGATTTCCACTACAAAACAAATAAAAAAACGGCGATATCCCCAAGTACTTGACGTTGCAGTTTGGCGGCAAGAACGTTCACCCCAGTCACTGACTTGTGTAAGTGACTGGGGGTAAGCTCGAGCAGATAACAACGCTGTGGCTTGAAAGACAGGAGTCTATTATCGTGCGCTATAGGCCTTTACTTGCCCGTTTAACCCACTGATCGCATTCAGTTCAGGCAGCGATGACTGCAGCTTCTGCTTCGAAGCATCCGGGCCCACGAAGATTCGGGTGATCTCCCCCTGAACCGGCGTTGATGGCACGGTATAGGCACGATAGCCGGACAAACGCAGAGAAGCGACGATCTCGTTGACCTTGGCAGCATTTTTCAACGCCCCCAGTTGCACCACAAAAGCCTGCCCTGCCGGTGCTTTTTCCTCTACCGCCGGTTTAGGCTGCGGTTTCGGTTCAGGCTTCGGCTCCGGTTTCACTTCTGGCTTCGGTTCCACCTTCGGCGGCGGCACCGGCTTGGGTTTCACTTCTACCGGCTTAGTCTCCACCGGCTTTGGTTTCGATACTTGAACCGGTTTGGTTTCGATCGGCGCAGGTGCTACGACCTTAGGCTCTTGCTGCTGCGCCGCCTGGTTGGCTGCCTGTTGGGCAGCGGCCTCAGCCGCAGCCTGCTGCTCGACCAATGCCCCCGCCCCTTCAGGCGGTTGCGCTGGCAACGGCTGGTTGGCCGGCGGTATCACATCGGTTTCATGGGCATCACCCGGCTTGGGCACCAATGGGATCGCGGCGAACTCATCCTCATAATGCTTCTTTTTCCCGTCCAGCAGCCCCGGCAGGATAATGACCCCCAGGGCAACCAAAATCACGGTTCCAACCAGTCGATTTTGAAATTTACTTGCCACTCACACTCCCCGCCTCTCGTCTAACGCCGTCATCACATGTGCAACGGTGTGGAACGATCCACAGACGATCACAATATCCTGTAAATCGGCATCCTGCATCGCCTGACGCCAGGCAGTTTCGACATCGGCAAACTGCTGCGGTTCCGTTAAATGTTGCGCCAGTAAGGCAACACTGGCACCACGCGGACCTTCCAGCGGCGCGCAGTACCACTCATCCACCTGTCCACTCAGACAAGCCAAGGTTCCGGCGATGTCTTTGTCCGACAGCATACCCACCACGGCGCGTACCTTACCGCCGCTGCGCGGCAATTTTGCCAATCGCTCAGCCAGGTAAGCCGCCGCATGAGGGTTATGCGCCACATCCAGGATCAGCAAAGGGTTGTGCTGAACAATCTGAAAACGCCCCGGCAGTGTGGCCTGCTGCAATCCGACAAAAATCGCTTTCTCATCAATTTCTAACGCTGAATAGTGCAAAGCAGCCAGCGCGGTGGCGGCATTCGCCAACGGCACATTAGGCATGGGCAGGTCGGTCAGGCGTGTGCCTTCGCCTTCCCATTGCCAGCGTTCACCTTGCTCACTGAACGTCCAGGCCTCACCACGGCGATAAAGCAGCGCACCCAGATTATCAGCCACCTGCTGAATACTGTGTGGCATATCCGGTTCTCCCACGACAGCGGGCTTGGCTGCACGGAAAACCCCGGCTTTCTCGCGGCCGATGCTCTCGCGATCGCTCCCCAGCCAATCGGTATGATCCAACGCAATGCTGGTCACCACGGCAACGTCCGCATCGACGATATTGGTCGCATCCAGCCGCCCTCCGAGCCCCACTTCGAGGATCACTACGTCGAGTTTAGCCTGTTTAAACAATTGCAGTGCCGACAGGGTGCCAAATTCGAAATAAGTCAGAGAGGTTTCACCACGGCCCGCTTCAATCGCGGCAAAGGAGCGACAGTGTTCAGCCTCGCTCAACTCTTCGCCCTGAATACGAACACGTTCGGTATAGCGCACCAGATGAGGAGAACTGTAAACACCCACCCGCAACCCGGCCGCCATCAGGATAGCCTCCAGCGTGCGGCAGGTCGTGCCCTTGCCGTTGGTACCGGCAACGGTAAATACCGTGGGGGCTGGCGTGAGTAAGTCGAGATGCGCTGCAACGTGCTGCACACGTTCCAGGCCAAGTTCAATCGCCTGGCTGTGCAGACGTTCCAGATAGTAAAGCCACGAGCTCAAAGGCGACGTGGCTTGGGGAATTTGGTGATTTTGCATGAGTCCGTCACTGACTTTGGGTTCAAAATCCGTAAGGTGCACCCCCTCACCAAGGTCAAAGGCGATGCTCTCCGTTATACCCGTCATCTTTCAGGCTGTTGCACGATTGGCTACAGCGTGAAATTCACAGGGTATTTCAGCCGTCACTTAGCCACAAAATGACAGCCGAACCCGGCACAGGCTTATGCCTGCGCCGGCTCTTTGTCTGCGCCTCAGGCGTCGGCCTGATTATCCTGAGCAACAACCGGAGCAGCTTCATCAAAATGCGGCTGCGGCTGGTTAGTCAGTTTGGAAAGGATGCTGGCCAAGGTCTGGCGCATCTCTGGGCGACGAACGATCATATCGATCGCGCCTTTCTCAATCAGGAACTCACTGCGCTGGAAGCCAGGCGGCAGTTTTTCACGCACGGTTTGCTCAATAACGCGTGGGCCAGCAAAGCCGATCAGGGCTTTTGGCTCAGCAATATTGATGTCACCTAACATTGCCAGGCTGGCAGATACCCCACCCATGGTCGGATCGGTCAGCACTGAAATGTAGGGCAGCCCACGCTCTTGCAGCTTGGCCAACGCAGCGCTGGTTTTCGCCATCTGCATCAGCGACATCAGCGCTTCCTGCATACGTGCACCGCCACTGGCAGAGAAACAGACCAACGGGCAGTTATCTTCCAGCGCCTGCTCAACCGCCCGCACAAAGCGAGCCCCCACCACTGAAGACATCGAACCGCCAATGAAGGCGAATTCGAAGGAGGCGGCGACGATCGGCATGCCATAAAGTGTGCCTTTCATCACGACCAGCGCATCTTTCTCTCCGGTCGCTTTTTGTGCTGCCACCAGACGATCTTTGTACTTCTTGGAATCCTTGAACTTCAGAACGTCTTTCGGCTCCAGTTCGCTGCCCAGTTCCACTTCACTGCCTTCATCAAGCAGCGTATGCAAACGCATACGGGCTGACATACGCATGTGGTGGTCACACTTGGGACACACTTCAAGATTACGTTCCAGCTCGGCGCGATAGAGAACCTGGCCGCAGCTGTCGCATTTGGTCCAGACCCCTTCAGGAATACTCACCTTACGGGTTTGAGTCACATTGCTCTTGTTAAGAATTCGTTCAATCCAGCTCATCGATGACCTTTCTGTTTGAACCTGGCAAATGCCAGTCCGCTGTTCATGCTTTAACAATCCCCCTGAAAACACCCCCCATGAAAAGATGCCCAAACCAGGCGCAGCAAGCGCACTACCTGGGCACTGGCTTCAGGGTTGTTCGCAGGAACAGACCATAAATGTCGCTCATTAAACCATATCGGCCCGATACTGTGGACAAAAAACTGGTCGAACCGACAGGTTATTCCCTTCTTACTTAAAATTGCAGCGTTGTTGGCTGTATGCAATGACTCAGCCCATCTATGGGCTTCCCCCCTTATGGGGCCGTTGCACTCAGCGTTCAAATCTGTTCCAGACAGATTTGTCACTCCAATCACTTACTCAAGTCAGCTCATGGAGCTTCACGCCCTTGCCGCCTGGCTGCAACACCAAGTACTTTAGGTATCGCGATGTCTTTACTGTTTTTGCTGCCGAGCAGCCGCGCGCTTATGGCGCCAGATTTCAATAATGCCCGGCAGAATTGAAACAAGGATGATCGCAACAATCAACAGTTTCAGGTTTTCCTGCACGATCGGCAAGTCGCCAAAAAGATAGCCAGCATAAGTGAACAGCAGCACCCAAAGTAGCGCACCAATCACGTTATAGGCAGCAAAGTGACGATAGGACATATGCCCCATCCCCGCAACGAACGGCGCAAAAGTACGCACGATCGGTACAAATCGCGCCAGGATAATGGTTTTACCGCCATGTCTCTCGTAAAATTGGTGCGTTTTATCCAGATAGCTACGACGGAAAATTTTGGAGTCCGGGTTGCTGAACAGCTTTTCGCCGAACAAACGGCCAATAGTATAGTTGACTGCATCACCAATCACTGCCGCGATCACCATCAAGGCCACCATGGTATGCACATTGAGATCGTTGGAGGGCAGCGCAGCCAGCGCACCGGCGACAAACAGCAGAGAATCCCCCGGCAGGAACGGCGTGACCACCAGACCGGTTTCACAAAACAGGATCAGGAACAGAATACCGTAGACCCACATACCATATTGCGCGACCAACTCCGCCAGATGCACATCAATATGCAGAATAAAATCAATCAGAAACTTGATGATGTCCATAAACTCTCTCATTTGACCGGGTGTCTCTCCCACCCGGCGCTTGCACCAGTGAACAACGTATTAATCCTCCTCAGGCCAAGCCCCCTGCGCCCCCTTTCTCAAAGGAAAGGAGGCGTCGGGTTAAACCTTCTGGCGAGTTAATCGTCAGCTAAAAACAGCGGCCCCATCGGAGGCCGGGGTAATGCAAACGGCTCGGGATAATCAACGGCAACCAGATATAGCCCCTCAGCCCGTGCCGTCGCGGCCGCCAGGTTGCGATCCTTTAGCGCCAGCAGCTCGGCCATCCAGTTTTCATCCTGATTGCCACAGCCAATCTCCATCAGACTGCCAACAATATTGCGCACCATGTGATGGACAAAGGCGTTGGCTTTTATATCTACCACGATATATTCGCCAAAGCGTGAAACCTTAACGTGTTTTACGTTGCGCCAAGGCGTACGCGACTGACACTGCACGGCACGGAACGAGGTAAAATCGTTTTCACCCAGTAAGGCCTGCGCAGCACGATGCATACGGTCGGCATCCAGCGGGTGATAAAAATGGGTCACCCCCTGCTGCAAAACCGCCGGGCGATAGCGGTGGTTATAGATGATATAACGATACCGGCGGGCGGTAGCGCTGAAGCGAGCGTGAAAATCGCTGCTCACTTCTTTCACCCAACGTACCGCAATATCCGGCGGCAGATGAGTGTTTACCCCCATTGTCCAGGCAGCATCCTTGCGCCGTGCCGTGGTTTCAAAATGCACAACCTGCCCGGTGGCATGCACGCCAGCATCGGTACGTCCGGCACAGAATACGCAAATTGGCGCATCTGCCACCTTGCTCAAAGCCTTTTCCAGGCAAGCCTGCACGCTGGCCACTTCCTGCTGACGCTGCCAACCATAATAACGGCTGCCGTCATATTCAATCCCCAGCGCTATTTTCAGCATTGGCTGAGTTGGTGACTCCGCAGACATCAGTACATCTGCTCCTGCAACAGGCGTTCAGCGGTCTCGATCGCCATCAATGCGCCACCAAAGCGCACGTTATCGGCCACCGACCAGAACTGCAGCATTTCGGGAATACCATAGTCATTACGCAGACAACCGATGCTCAGCATATCGCTGCCAGAAGCTTCCGTGACCTGCGTCGGGTAATCGTCCTCTTCGCTCAGTTGAATATCTTCGGCCTGCTCCAGCTCACTGCGGGCTTCTTCAGCGGCGATAGGGCGCAACGCCTCCAGGTGCACCACTTGTGCATGGCCGTAGAATACCGGCGACTGAACGCAGCTTACCGAGATTGGCAGCCCTTCGTCCTGCAATACCTTGCGTACCTGATCCACGATCAGGCGTTCTTCACGCACGCTCCCCTGCTCATCGGTCATCAATGGCAGCAGGTTAAACGCCAATTGCTTGGCAAATACGCCAGGTTCAGCGGGAATACCGTTCAGCAAACGCGCGCTCTGACCGGCAAGATCGTCCACCGCCACTTTGCCGCGTGCCGAAACCGACATCAATGTCGTGACATGTAAACGGGAAAGGCCGGCCTGCTCCGTCAATGGCTTAATCGCCGTCAGCAACTGGCTCACCATGCTGTCGGCCACCGCGACAATATTGCGGTTGCGGTAATCCGCCAGCACCTGTGGGTTAACCCCTGGCACCACTAACGGCACATCCGGCTCCAGGGCAAAATGGCCGCTGGTATCAATGACCAGGCAACCCATGTTGCCCGCCTCATCCGCATAGCGGGCCGCGGCCTCCGTTCCGGCGACAAAAAAGGCCAGTTGCGCCTGAGACCAATCAAATTCTTCGGCATTCTGTACCAACAGGGACTTGCCGTTGAAACGTACTGTCGCACCGGCGCTGCGTTCACTGGCCAAGGGAAAGAGCTCACCCACCGGGAACTGGCGTTCCTGTAACAAATCCAGTAACGCTTCACCTACGGCGCCAGTGGCACCGAGCAGAGCGATATTCCAGCCGTCAGACATTGGGTTTCTCCAGAGTATTTCATTCAAATGCAGACGGGCGTCATAACCCGAGGATGTCAAACTCGGCTACATAACGCCCGGATAGTAAAGATGTTAAACCAGGTACCTTAAAGCAACCTTATGTTGCCCACTACAGCACGCCGAAGCCCAGTTTGTGTAACAGCTCCGCGCTGGCGCTGTCATCGCACTGAACCCGCAGGGAAGACCATTCCCGGCGTTCCTGATAATGCTTACGCAGGCGATCAAACTCTCCCGGTAGCCCGGCAACCTGGCGCAAAGGTGCATCATCGCGGCGCACATCATACACCAAGTGAGCCAACCGTTTTAATCGGCCTTCATCCAACGGTCCATTGAGGCGGATGTCACTGAATTCCGACACCGGCAGCAGCGTGGACAGTTCAATATGCTGCGGCTGCCCAAGGTGCTGGGCAAAGGCTTCAAACACCTGCGTTGTGCCGCGCGCTTTACCTTCCAGCGTATAACCGGCGATATGGGCAGTGCCGATATCCACCCGATCCAACAAGGGCACGCAGAGATCCGGCTCTGGCTCCCACACGTCCAGCACCGTGCTCAAGCGTTTCCCTTGCTCCAACACCTTGAGCAGCGCGGCGTTATGCACAACGGCACCGCGGCAGGCGTTGATCAGGATGCGATCGTCCGGCAAGGCATCCAGCAAATCGGCGTTGGCCAGATGCAGCGACTTATACGGCCCACTCTTGTTTAACGGCGTATGGAAGGTCAGCACATCCGCTTCCGCTACCAGTTTTTCCAGAGGCCAGAACTCCCCGGCATCCCCGCGATCGGCTCGTGGAGGATCGCACAACAGCGTACGCACCCCCAGCGCTTTCAGGCGCGCATCAAGTCGGGAACCCACATTGCCAACCCCAACGATACCCACGGTTTTATCACGCAGATGGAAGCCATCGCGCTCCGCCAGCAGCAACAAGGCGGAAAATACATATTCCACTACCGCAATAGCATTGCAGCCAGGCGCAGCAGAGAAGCCAATCCCTGCCTGTTGCAGCCACGCCTCGTCCACGTGATCGGTCCCTGCTGTCGCGGTGCCGACGAAGTCGATCCTCGTTTCGGCTAAC
This sequence comes from Serratia fonticola, assembly GCF_006715025.1. Classification (NCBI taxonomy): domain Bacteria; kingdom Pseudomonadati; phylum Pseudomonadota; class Gammaproteobacteria; order Enterobacterales; family Yersiniaceae; genus Serratia; species Serratia fonticola. The sequence continues at coordinate 2,183,965 of NZ_VFMK01000001.1, read as the reverse complement.
AACGCTTGATTCACTTTCGTCACGGAACGCACCATCAACGCATCAGCATCGATCAGCGTATCGCGCGGAATTGGGCGGCCGGGCACGGCAAGCACTTCCCCCAAGCGGCTAAACAATTCCACCGCATAGGGCATATTTTCATCAACCAGGATCTTCACGTTACTCTCCAAGGATAGAGACTCAAGCTACAAAATAGTGTGCCACCGAATGGAAGAAAAACCCAAGCTTGTTATGCCTGGCACAGATTTTCTGGCATGGTCCCCGTATTCTGCACCCCCCAGATCTGTCCCCGCATCCTGGGAATTTTTCCTGCGGGGCGGGCAGACAGATCTATAGTTATTAATAATTATTTCTCGCTAATTTTTTCCGCCATCTTTCCGATAACACAATTGACAACCGGTTTTACCCCAATCAGTAGAAATGACAAAACGTGCCGTATTTCACAGGCAAGAATAAATCGTCAATTAAGGGCGTTTACCATGAAAAAAGTAACACTGGCTCTTGCGATCATTTCAATATTTGCAGTAGTGGGTAGTGTTCAGGCAGAAGATGTCACCACAAAGACCTTGGCCACCTGGTCCGCAACGGCGGTGAAAGACACGACGAGTAAATTGGTGGTTACCCCCGTCAGCAGCCTGTATTTCCAATACGCTGAAGGTATCAAAGGCTTCAGCAGCCAGAAAGGTCAGTTCAACGTGACTATCGAAGGCGGAGAAATTCCAACCGATTTTAAACTGACATCCAAACTGGTCTCCAATACCCTGACACAGCAAGATCCCGCCGGTTCTACCCTGGAAGTGGGGGTTAACTACCGCGGCGCAACGGTAGAAAAAAACGCTGGCACCGTGATGGTTGATACCTCTGCCAATATTATGGGCGCGGGCCTGCAATCGCTGACCAACGCAGATAAGTCGTCTGACCGCACCAGCGCGCAGGACCAGTTCGATTTCAGCATCGTTCGTGCGACGGCAGATGGCACTCACGCCGTGACCGACTTCAGCACCCTGCCAGAAGGCGTCTGGACTGGGGATGTCAGCGTTGAGTTTGAGGTGTTCTGGACCCTGTGATGCGAACTGGGTAACGGGTTACGCCCGGCGAAAGCGTTCTGGCGTAGTCCCGGCTATCTGCTGGAACATCACAATAAACGCCGAGGCGGAACTGTAACCGACATCAAGCGCCACATCCTGTACGGTCTTGCCTTGTTCCAGCAGCGAAAGCGCATGCAGAAAACGCAGGCGCTGTCGCCATTCGCTGAAAGACATGCCCAGTTCTTGCTGACAGCGGCGCGATAGCGTTCTTTCGGTGGTATATACCCGTCTGGCCCAGACCGCCAGTGAGGTATTATCTGAAGGACAACGTTCCAGTGCCTGCAACACCGGCCCCAGGAATTTATCCTGTGAGGTCGGCAGATAGGTCTGTTGGATCGGTGAAATGCGCAATTGATCAATCAATACCCGGCACAGACGCAGATCCTCTTCGGTATGCGGCTCCAGCATCTTGCGCGCCAGGCAATCTTCAACGATGGCATTAAACACCGGGGATACATTGATCAAACATGCCTGCTCAGGTAACCCCTTGCACAACGATTTAGCGATATTGATCGTGCGAAACAGCGCTGGCTTGCGGTTATGGCTGGAATGCTCCATACCGGTGGGCAACCAGACAGCAAACTCCGGCGGTGCCAGAAAGCGCTGTCCGGCAATATTCAGGGCAATCACCCCCGTTTTAACGCAAATCAGCTGCCCCCAGTCATGACTGTGCGGCAGGTATTCGGTATCTGCGTTGGTCTCTTCACAGCGAAAGAACAGCGTGCGCGGTGCTTCTACATCGGCAGTAGGATAATTGCGGGTTTCAGCCATCGTAAAGTTGTCTTGATTTCGTGAGAAGCTGTCTGATTATCACTATATATAACAAACCAGACACCAGTAAACTAGCCAACACGTTATATACCCGTCGTCTTTCAAGCCGCAGCTAGGCACCCAGCTGCAACTTGAAATCCATAGGGTATGGTTTTTTTGAGAATAATTATCATGACCGTATTTTTCCCGCTGCTGGCAGTATTGATTTGGTCGATTAACGCCGTAGTCAGTAAAGTTTCGGCCAGCGCCATCGATCCAGCGGCTATCTCGTTCTACCGTTGGCTGCTGGCGTTAATCGTTCTGACCCCGTTCGCACTGCCGGGCGTGATCCGCAACTGGCCAACCGTTCGCGCCAACTGGTGGAAACTGATGATCCTCGGCCTGCTGGGCATGGTGCTTTACCAGAGTCTGGCCTATTACGCCGCTCACAGCGTCAGCGCACTGTTTATGGGGATCCTTAACTCGTTGATCCCACTTTTAACCGTTTTGATCAGCATCTTTGTGTTGCGCGTTGCCCCTACCGTGGGTATCGCACTGGGCAGTATTCTGTCTCTGGGCGGGCTGGTATGGCTGGTGAGCGCCGGTCAGCCGGGGCTGTTATTGCAGCACGGCATCGGCAAAGGTGAGTTGATGATGTTTGGCGCTTCGGCATCCTATGCTCTGTACGGTGTGCTGACCAAGCGCTGGGCGATTACCCTGCCTAACTGGCAATCGCTGTATGTACAGGTGCTGTTTGGCGTGGCCTTACTGCTGCCTAATTTCCTGATGGCGCAGGATGTTCAGCTCAACAGCCAAAACATCCCGCTGGTGTTGTTTGCAGGTATTCCCGCATCGATTCTCGCGCCATTCCTGTGGATCCAGGGTGTGATGCGCCTGGGGGCCAACACCGCCTCCATCTTTATGAACCTGGCGCCGGTATTTACCGCCATTATCGCCGTGTTGTTCCTGCATGAACACCTGCAGAGCTATCATCTGATTGGCGGCGGTATCACGCTGTTGGGGGTTATTCTGTCACAACGCCTGCGTACCCCATTGGGGCGAAAAAAGCCGCTTGAGCCCGTCCCCACAGCCTGCAAAGATTAGGAGCACTGACCCGATGACACGGTAAGCGTTTCCGCTCATCGTGTCAGGATGGCAGGTTGAAACGCACTCGTACCAACAATCCTCCCAAGGCGCTGGAACTGAGCAACTCCGGGCGGGTTGCGTGATAAGCGGTAATATCTTTCACCAGCGCCAATCCCAATCCAGCCCCTGGCTGTTCACCGACGTTATCCAAACGGTGGAACGGCTGCAAAGCGGCCACTGTCTGTTCCTGAGCAATACCCGGCCCGCTGTCTTCAACTTCCAATACCCCTTGATTCGCCGTCACGACCAAACGCGCGGTCACAATGCCGTTGTAGGGCGTGTATTTCAACGCATTGTCCAGCAGATTGGCACACAACTCGGCCAACAGTAATGCCTCACCCGCCACCCAACAGATGCTCACGCCTTCATAACCCAGGTCGATCTGCTTGCTGCGCGCCTGAGGCAAACGAGAGAAGCAGGCATCCCGCAGCACTTGTGCCAGGTTAACCGGCTGCAGTTTACGCTCGGCATGATGTTCATGCGCCTTCAGGCGCGAGAGGTACAACAGACGATCGGTTAACGCGACGGTGCTGTCCAGCGTGGTGCTCATTCCTTTCAGGCTTTCACGCCATTGTTCGGGCCGATCGCTGGCCAGCGCCACGCCCACCTGAGTTTTCAGTACCGTCAACGGCGTTCGTAACTGATGAGAGGCATCCGCGCTAAACCTTTCCTGACGTGCCACCATCAACCTCAGCCGCTCAATATAACGGTTGAATGCCAGCAGCAACGGCTGCATTTCAGACCAGGGCAACACCATTGGCAACGGCGTCAATTCCCCTGGATCGCGTCGCAGCATCAGGCTGGACAGTTTACGCAGCGGTTTGAGGAGCTTCTTCAATAAGATGTAGGCCAATATCAGCGTCAACACCACCACGGTACCTTGGCTGAGCAACGCCGCCAGCAGCATCTGCCGTGCCAGATAACGCCGTGCTTCGAGCGTCTCTGCCACCAGAATGGTTGCCATCCCCGTCACGCCAGCCTCGTTGACCGGCTGGAACAACGCGGCCACGCGGATCGGTTGTCCCCGATAATGTGCATCATAAAAATGCACCAACGCCGGGTAGAGGTTAGAGCGCGGAATGTAGGTTGGCATGTTGGGCAAGTCGTTATAACCCGAGATACTCTCACCCCCAGGCGAGATCACCTGGTAGTAAAGCCGATCGTTCATATTACGTTCAAAGCTGTCCAGCACCACATAGGGCACATCCACTTCAAGCCGCTGATTGCGCACCACCAGCCGTTCTGCCACCGTACGGGCCGACGCCAGCAGGGTACGATCGTACGCCAGGGTAGCCGCGCTCATGGCGCTGAAATAGTGGGTATAGATCGAGATCCCTCCCAGCACCAACAGCGGTAACCCAAAGAACAGCAATAACTGATAGAACAATGACCGTGGGGCTTTAAACCACTTCATTGCACAATTCCAGGCTGTAGCCCAGCCCCCGCAGCGTGATGATAGCCACATTGCTGCCCTGCAGTTTCTTGCGCAGGCGATGGACATAAAGCTCAATACTTTCCGGGTTAGCCTCATCAGAAAGCGTAAAAACCTGCTCAAACAGCTGCTGTTTCGCCACCGGGCGACCTCGGCGGTGGATCAACGCGGTCAGTACGGCCTGTTCGCGCGGTGTCAGCGGCAGCGGCTTTCCTTCCAACTGGAAATACCCCTCATCATGGTAGGTCAGCGCACCGTATTCCAGCGCCTGCTGCGTCACGCCGACGCTGCGACGCAACAGAGCCCTGATGCGGGCCTCCAGTTCATCGAGTTCAAAGGGTTTGGTGAGGTAGTCATCCGCCCCAAGATTCAGCCCTTTGACCCGGTCTGCTACGTCGGTTCGAGCCGTCAACAGCAACACCGGCAGAGTCTGCCCTCGTTTGCGTAACCGCGCCAACAGTTCCAGGCCGTTCAAGCGAGGTAGCGCTACATCCAGTACCACCAGCGCATATTTTTCGTTCAATAACAGATGGTCTGCCGCCAAACCATCTATCGCCATATCCACGGCAAAACCGAGCCCGGTAAGGGCTTTTTGCAGCCAATGAGATAACTCGGGGTGATCTTCCACTAACAAGAGACGCATATCACATCCTGTAAACTTTCTCAGCGACTGAAAGGTAAATGAAAGGTTGTTGTTTTAACAATTCAGCAACCCCCTGTCAGCGGGGGCTCTCACAAATTGAAATAAAACCAATGGGGAAGGCAATGAAAAAAATAATCACCCGTACGCTTATCGCGACTGCCCTGATGTTCGCCACCAACCAGGCGTTTGCCGTAGAAGCACCAAATCGTACCGAATGTATCGCCCCGGCCAAACCTGGCGGAGGATTCGATCTTACCTGCAAACTGATCCAGGTTTCCCTGCAGGAAACCAACGCCATCAACAAACCGATGCGCGTCACTTATATGCCTGGCGGTGTGGGAGCGGTGGCCTACAACGCCATCGTTGCCCAGCGCCCTGCCGAATTTGGCACCGTAGTGGCTTTCTCTGGTGGCTCATTGTTGAACCTGTCGCAAGGCAAGTTTGGCCGCTACAACGTGGATGATGTGAAATGGTTGGCCGCCGTGGGGACCGATTACGGCATGATCGCGGTGCGCGCCGACTCCCCCTACAAAACGCTGAAAGACCTGATGGCGGCTTTCCAAAAGGACCCCAACAGCGTGGTGTTTGGTGCTGGTGCTTCCATTGGTAGCCAAGACTGGATGAAAACCGCCTTACTGGCGCGCGAAGTCGGCGTCGACCCTCACAAGATGCGCTATGTGGCATTTGAGGGCGGTGGTGAACCGGTTACCGCACTGTTGGGGAATCATATTCAGGCTGTCTCCGGCGATCTGAGCGAGATGGTGCCCTATCTGAAGGGCGATAAGCTGCGCGTATTGGCCGTCTACGCCGAAGAACGCCTGCCGGGTGAACTAGCCAGCGTACCGACGGCCAAAGAACAGGGTTTCAACCTGGTCTGGCCAATCATCCGCGGTTTCTATGTTGGCCCCAAAGTCAGCGACGAAGAATATCAATGGTGGATCGACACCTTCAAAAAAATGATGCAAAGCGAAGAGTTCAAAAAGCAGCGCGATATGCGCGGTTTGTTTGAATTCAACCTGACCGGAAAAGAACTGGATGCCTACGTGAAAAACCAGGTGGACCAGTACCGGGAACAGGCAAAAGCGTTCGGTCTGGCTAAATAATCCAGGGGATATTTCATGAGCGATCGTATTTTTGCCGGCCTCTGGTTGCTGCTGTGCCTCGGCGGTCTGTTTATCGGTTGGGGTATTCAGAGCGAGTACAGTTACGAACCGTTGGGGCCACGCCCGTTCCCACTGGCCATTCTGAGTCTGATGGCCCTATGTTCCGCGCTATTGCTGTTGCGCCGACCGCAGAAGATCGAATGGCCACATAACAAGGTGCTGCAACGCTTGCTGGTGCTGGTGATCTCGCTGGTACTGTATGCCTGGGGGTTCGAATGGCTCGGCTTTCCACTGGCAACGGCGCTTTTGACGTTCACCATCGGCCTGTTATTCCAGGCCAGCCTCCTCGCCGCAGCGATCTCCGGCATCGTGATGGGCGTTTCGCTGTTCTACGCCTTTGATTATTTACTTGATGTCACACTGCCACTCGGCGTTTGGCTGAGCTAACGGGGGCGATGATGGAAACCTGGATGTATTTGTCTCAAGGGTTCGAAGTGGCACTGGTGCCGCAGAACCTGATAATCGCCCTGATCGGCTGTTTTGTTGGCACCATCGTGGGGTTATTGCCTGGCCTGGGGCCGATCAACGGTGTGGCGATCCTGCTGCCGTTGGCCTTTGCGCTGAAACTACCCGCTGAATCGGCACTGATCTTGCTGGCTACGGTGTATATCGGCTGCGAATACGGCGGGCGCATCTCTTCGATCCTGCTTAACGTGCCGGGGGATGCTGCCGCCATCATGACTGCGCTGGACGGTTATCCGATGGCACAACAAGGGCGTGCCGGGGTCGCATTGTCGATCTCCGCTGTCAGTTCCTTTATCGGCTCGCTGATTGCCATTTCTGGCATTATTCTGTTCGCGCCAATGCTGGCCCGATGGTCGCTGGCGTTTGGCCCGGCAGAATACTTCGCCCTGATGGTGTTTGCCATTGCCTGCCTGGGCAGCATGATGAGCCAGAATCCGCTGAAATCCCTGCTGGCCGCCTTGATTGGCCTGGGGCTGGCCACGGTAGGGGTCGATGCCAATACCGGCGTCTATCGCTTTACCTTCGACAGCGTACACCTCTCCGATGGCATTCAGTTTATCGTGGTGGTGATTGGCCTGTTCTCGGTCAGCGAGATCCTGCTGATGCTGGAAAGTACCAGTGGTGGCCAGAAACTGATCCGCAAAACTGGCCGTATGTTGTTCAACCGTAAAGAAGCCGCCGAGTGCGTGGGGCCAACCCTGCGGTCATCTTTTGTCGGCTTTTTCGTTGGCATTTTACCGGGAGCGGGAGCCACCATTGCCAGCGCGCTGACCTACATGACGGAGAAAAAGATCGCGGGCAACAGCGCGTCCTTCGGTAAAGGCGATATCCGCGGCGTTGCCGCGCCGGAAGCCGCCAACAATGCGTCGGCCTGCGGTTCGTTTATCCCTATGCTGACACTGGGCGTCCCAGGCTCCGGGACGACCGCCGTGATGATGGGTGCGTTGACGCTGTATAACATCACCCCTGGTCCGGCCATGTTCACCGAGCAGCCGGATATCGTTTGGGGGCTGATTGCCGCACTGCTGATCGCCAACGTGATACTGCTGATCATGAACATTCCGTTGATTGGCCTGTTCACGCGCATGTTAACCGTCCCGTTATGGTTCCTGGTGCCCGCCATTGCCGCTGTTTCCGCCGTTGGGGTTTATGCGGTGCACAGCACCACCTTCGATTTGCTGTTAATGGTCGGCCTTGGCGTATTAGGTTATATCCTGCGCAAAATGCACTTCCCAATGTCGCCGTTGATTCTGGGCTTTGTACTGGGGGAGATGCTGGAGCAAAACCTGCGCAGAGCGCTGTCCATCAGCAATGGGGAATTCGCTATCCTGTGGAGCAGCAGCATTGCGCAATGCCTGTTGGTATTGGCGGTTGCCGTACTGGTGTTGCCACCGTTGCTGCGCACTCTTCGCAAGCGCCGTCGCATTACGTCGGCGACGTCAGAGAACCCGTAACGAAAGCGGGCGGGATTAACCCGCCCGGGAAGTTGATGACAACGTGGTTTTTTAATCCGAGATACCCGGGCTTAGCGCACCGAGGGGCACTCCGGTGGCTTACGCCACAACGCCCCCATCGCTACGCTCTCCCTAATAGCTGATTGTGTCAGCAGTCTGACAGGCGGGGTTGCCCCGCCCGTTTTATTATTGACGCATTCCCTCAATCGCCTGTTCCAAGGCGGTTATATCGTCGCTGGCCAGCAAGGGTTGAATGCTGGCAAACACCTCGGCGGGCAAATCGTAAATATGCAACGCAAGTAAACGGGCAATCGTCTCTGGGGAGAATCGCCGTTTAATCATCCGTGCCGGGTTGCCGCCAACGATGGCATAGGGTTCTACATTCGCCGTCACTACGCTACCGGCGGCCACAATCGCCCCTTCACCAATCGTCACTCCTGGCATCAACATCGCCCGCATGCCTATCCAGCAACCATCGCCAAGGCAGGTATCCCCTTTTGGCAAATATGCCGCCTGAATGGTTTCCATAAAGGGATACAGACTCAACCAATCAATACGGTGGGTATGATTGCCCCCCATCAGGATCACCGCTTCAGCACCGATACAGACATAATCACCAATCCGCAATTTGTCTATCGGCCCAAGGGGCTGCCACTGTTGGCTGACCGCATCACCGTGGAGATAACGCACCACAGAGCGCTCAAAGCCCCCATCCCAGCAATCGCTGTAATAGCTGTGAGTGCCTTTGATGAGAATATTAGGGTTGGTCACCGTCTGGTGAAGTAATTCTGTTTTTGACCAATGTTTTTTAGACATGGCACGCTTTCCTTATCCCCTAAGGATTTCAAGGTATAGCTTGAAACATCAGGGATATTTCAGTTGCAAGAGCCACGGAACGTGATGTTCGTGGCAGTGTATTCCGTTCAAAACACACTGCCGGATTAAGCGATAATCGCCCGTTTTAACCTTGGATTGATAGCCATTTTTTTCTTACCTGATGATCTCGACGGCAATGGTAACAAACCCGTGAGAAAAACCAAGCCTAGGCAGTTTTTCTCAGCATCAGTACGCCGCCCATCACCAACGCGCTCCCCAACAGCTGGAGCTGATTCATATTTTCCCCCAGCAGAAAGTAGGCAATTACGGCGGTGAACACCAGTTCAAGGGACAGGATCAGGTTAGCCACCGCCAGCGGCAAGGTTTTCAGGCTGATGTTGTACAGCCCGAACCCCAGCAGCGTTGGCCCGGCGGCCAGCGTGACCAGCAGCACCCAGCCACTCCACTGAATACCCTGCGGCCCCTGCGACAGAAACCCCAGATCGCCGGTCATCCCCTGGAAAGCCTGCATAGGGAAAAACGTCAGCACGGTGTTAAACAGCCACTGGTACACAGCGGAAAAAGCAAACACATACAGAATCGTGTTCCATACCGGATAACGCCGCTCGCTGGCAATGCGCCCGCCCAGGGTATACAGGGTGTAACCGATGCCGGACAACATGCCGACAATCAACCCCAGCAGATCAAAACGGCTGTTGCCCATGCTGTCGCCGTTACTGACCAGGAAGCAGCCCCCAAGGCTGACCACAATCACCATCAGCTCACGCAGACTGAGGCGTTCGCTGTACATCACCCATCCCAGGAAGACGGTAAAACCCACCGAACAGTAGGTCAGAATGGTGGCAACCGAGGCACCATTCAACGCGACAGACAGCGTCCACAAACCGTTGAACAGCGCCAACAGTAAACCGTATCCGGCATAAAACAGCACCTGCTCACGGCGCAACCGGGCCCATTCGGGCTTGAACAGCAGCAGCAGCGGCAGCAATACCAAAGCCACCAGCGCCGCACGCCAAAAGGCCAGCACAAACGTTGGCAGGTGATAATACTCGGTCAGCGCACGGATGATGATGGCAGTAAAGGCCAGCAGCATCGCACTGATAATAGCAATCACATAGCCCTGGCTACGGCCCTGTAAAACCCCTGCGTTGATTGCAAGCGGCTCTGCTGAAACCCCCGATGGTAATGTCATGACACCCTCAAAATTCTGTCGCTAATTTGGCTGACAGCGATTTTAACTCGGCCAGATTTTACCACTATAGCCACTTTCCCCCGATGTTATGCAGGCCACTTTTCTCTGTTCAAAGCCCCATACTAATGGGATATAGTGAAATCAGACTTTATCGACCGGGCCAATTACATGCACATTCCGCTAGATCGCCAGCAGGACATTCCGTTGTATCTGCAAATCGAAGAAGCACTGCGCCGGGCCATTCTCGGAGGCACCTTTGCCAATGGTGACAAATTGCCTTCAACACGCAGCCTGGCGGCAGAGTTGTCGGTCAGCCGTCTGACGGTGGAGAATGCCTATGCCGAGCTGACGGCCAAGGGGTTCCTGCAACAACGGCGTGGCAGCGGTGCCTATGTTCACCATCGGCAAGCGGTACCGATACACCCCGAGCCAAAATCCAGCGCGCCCTTTCCAGCCGATCGCTTCACCACGGTCAGTTCACGGCTGGACGGTTACCCGGAAATCCCTTTGCCGGAACACACCATCAATTTTGCTTCCGGCGTCGGCAGCCCAAAGGTGTTCCCATTAGAGGAATTCCGTAAAGTCCTGCTGTCAATTCTTAGCCGCCATGCGGAGGAAGCCTTCGGCTATGGCGACTATTGCGGCTACTATCCGCTACGCGATACCCTGGGACGCATTCTGACTGCACAAGGCATCCCAACCCGTGCCGAACAGCTGTTAATCACCAACGGTTCGCAACACGCTATCAGCTTGGTTTTCCAGACAATATTACAGCCAGGAGACACGGTGCTTGTCGAAGGGCCGACCTATTCCGAGGCGCTGAAGCTGTTGCGTTTGCACCAAATCAATGTGGTTGCGGTACCCAGCGATGGCCAAGGTATGTGTGTTGATCTGCTACCAGAATTGCTCGCACAGCATCAACCGAAAATGATCTACACCATCCCCAACTTCAACAATCCCACCGGACGCTGCATGAGCGAACCCCGCCGCCGCCGCTTGTTGGCGCTGGCGCAACAGGCCGATATCATTATTCTGGAGGACGATTTTGTCGGCGATCTGCGTTATAACGGCAAAAGCCTGCCTTCACTGCGCGCCATGGCACCGCCAGGCAGAGTGATTTATGTCAGTACTTTTTCCAAGATGCTGCTGCCGAGTATGCGCATCGGTTATCTGGTGGCAGACAGCGAACATTATCTGCGGATCTCACAGCTCAAGCATGTCGACAGTTTCACCAGTTCCAGCCTGATCCAACGTGCGCTGGATGCCTTTGTCACCGTAGGCCGCTATGACAAACAACTGCGCCGGGCAGGCCGGGTCTATCGCCAGCACCGTGACGCGATGTTGGCTGCCTTACAAAAATACCTGCCAGCGGATTGTCAGTTTGAAATTCCGGAAGGGGGTCTGTTTATCTGGCTACAATTGCCGGAAAACCTCAGTACCGAGGCGTTGATTCCCATCGCCTGGCAACAGGGGGTCACGTTTGCTCGCGGCGAATGTTTTTATGCCGACGAACAACAAGGGGCTCATGGGTTACGCCTTAACTTTGCCAGCAATACGCCGGAGCTGATTGACGAAGGGATCGCCCGACTGTGCCGGGCGATCGAGAATGTAAAAAGAAACAGGCACGCTAGCGGTGCCCCATTGAACACCCCAGACTGCTGACACAGTCAGCTATTAGGGAGAGCGATGGGGTCGTCGTGGCATAAGCCACCAGAGTACCAGGCCCAGGTATCTCGGGTTAAAAACCACGTTGTCATCAACCTCAGATGCCCCGCAGGGCACCTGAAAATCACTTCCCGGCCCACCACAGCCGCAGTTTCATCCCCCAATAGCTGGTCCAGCCGGTGGTGCTTTGCACCACCTTCCCTTGAGCGATTACCACAATCGTCGGTGTAACGCCTATCTGCCATTGTGATGAGAGTTCTCCCCTTTCATCATTGACCACCGGTAATTGCAGATTTTTACGCGCCAGCCACTGCTCAACCTGCTGGTTATTGCCTGAGCGCAGTGCCACGGTCAACACATTGCCACCGTTCGCCGCCAGTTTGGCAACGTAAGGCGTAGTAAAACGGCAAACGCCACACCAACTCGCCCAAAAGTAGACTAACAGGGGCTTATCCTGGCTGAGCTGGGCCAGTGACACCGGTTCTCCATCCAGGGTTTGCAGCATTTGCTGGTGGAAGGCAATGGGCGCCTGTGGGGCACGCCACGCATCCATGAGCAACATCACGCCTGAGCCAATAAGTATCAGTATCAGCAGTTCACGCGCCCAACGCTTCAGCCTAACCATTTTTCACCTTTGCCAGTTGCTGCTTCACCAGCGCTTCCAACTGGTCGAAGGATACCGCCCCCGGCAGCATCTGATCGCCAATCAGGGTCGCCGGTGTCCCTTGTATGCCAAACTGTTCTGCCAACTGCATATTACTACGCAACGTGGTCATGCTTTGTTCGCTAGGCGCCACCGGTTTGACGCCGGTTTTCTCCTGAGCGGCAGCGATACTGGCACTGTCATGAGTCCCTTTCTTGGCCATCAGGCGTTCATGCAACGGCCAGAATTGTTGTGGATGCTGTTCCCAGGCAGTCAAGGCCACGCGCGCCGAGCTGATCGAGCTTTCCCCACGGAATGGCAGCAGTTTCACCACCAGAGCAACATCGGGATACTTGTTGACGATCTTCTCCAGCAGCGGATCAAACTGCTTGCAATACGGACAGTTATAGTCGGTAAAGATCACCAGCGTCAGCTTGGCATTTTTGGCACCTAACCGTGGACTTGCCGGGTCGTCAAACAGGATTTTACTGTTCTGTTTAATCGCCTGGCTGATTTGCTGGCCAGAAGTTTGCTGCTGCCAGGCATCGACGGCCTCCGCCAGAATATCCGGGTTGGAGACCAAGGTTTCGCGGATCATCGCTTTGATACGCGCCTCTTGCTCAGCGGTGAACGGTGCGGCGGCCCAAACGGGGGTAACAATCAACATCAGTAAAATCAGTAACTTTTTCATTGTTCGGTTCCTTTAGCGGCGGTCAGGGCGTTCAGTACGGCTTCACGGGTTAACAGGGGCGACAACACTTCCCCCTCTGGCGTACCTGGCCCATAAATTTGGTTAAAGGGGACGGCAACGCTACCGCGTTGTTTCAGGAAGCTGGAAATCTCCGCAGACGGACGACTCCAGTCGCCGCGCAGTGCGACCACATCCTCGGCGCTGAGCGCATTTTGCACATCATCACGCAGCAATACGTTAAATTTGTTGGCTTTACAGGTCACACACCAGTCAGCCGTCACATCAACAAATACGCGTTTATTCTCAGCCAGTGCCTGGGTGATGGCTTGCTCAGAGAGCGGTTGCCAAGCGATATTGTCATGCAATGGCTTACGCCACTGATCGGCCGTCAACGCGCTCACCAGCAGTACCAGACCGGCCATGACCAGCACACTGGCGGCCGCAATGCCCGCCGTCCGGATACCTAAGCGTTTCCACACGGCCAGCAGCAACCCCAGGAGCAGGATCCCCCCGACAATCAGAGTCGGTAAGGTGCCGATATGGTTGCTCATCAAACTGAGCAACCACAGCGAAGAGAGCAGCATCAGCAGGCCCAGCACCAGCCGCATGCCGTTCATCCAACGACCTGGGCGCGGCAAACGCAACGCCAATGCTGGCCATGCGGCAATCAGCAACCATGGCAGACTCATCCCCATCCCCAGAGCAACAAACATGCCCCAGAGCACCGGTAACGGCGCTGCCAAGGCAAACGCCACGGCGGTACCAAGGAAAGGTGCGGAACACGGCGTTGCCAACAAGGTGGCAAATGCCCCTTGCCAGAAATGCCCACTCAAACCGTGGCCCGAGTGGGTGGCCAGTTTGGTGTTCAATGATGAAGAGAGCTGCAGGTGGAACAGACCAAACAGATTGGCGCTGAACAACAGCGTCACCAGCACCATAAAGCCGATAAACCATGGGTTTTGGAACTGAATGCCCCAGCCCAGCGCGTGGTTGCTCAAGCGCAACAGCGTCATCAGCAACGCCAGCGCCATAAACGACGCAACAATACCGAATGACGAAGCCAGGAACTGTAAACGTACGCTGCGCCGATCGCGCTGTTCAACCTGTAAGATTGAACCCAGTTTCATCCCCAGTACCGGCAACACACAGGGCATCAGGTTGAGAATGAAGCCCCCAGCCAATGCCATCAGTACGGCCTGCCATAAGGGGAAATCAGCCGTAGCAGGCAAGCCAAGTGACCCGCCAATGGTCAACGTCGCCTCTTGAGCTATACCACCATCGCTGACAACCAGGCGTAACTGCTTGCCGCGCAGATCCGGGGCTGCATCACCCCAGCCATCAGTGACCGGTATTCGCACCTGCATACGCTCTGCGTCGAGAGTCACCGCAGGCTTACCCAGATCGGCACCCGCCAGCGTGTCGAAGAACAGCTCTGGCTGTTGCCAGCCTGCTGCACGCTCGCCGCTTACCTGCAGCTCGCCGTTGTGGTAACCAGCGCGGAGGTTATCCACCAGCCCGCTGGCAATCGGCACCTGCCCCATCGCCTGAGCAAAGTCATGATTGAACTGAGGATCGTGGGGTACCGTGAGATCGAGCTCGAACGGATAGTCGGTCAGGATACAGACGTTGCTGCAGGTGGATAAGGTGAGCGTTCCTGCCAACTGGCGTGCCGCGCCTTTCAGCACGATGGGCAGCATGACCCGATCGTGATAGCCCTGCGTAGAAATGCCAGCCACATCAAAACGCTGGGGCGTCGGCCAGAACCAGGTTGCCGGGGGCGGATTGTCCCGCCAGGCGATCGCGGGGGCAATGCCACCCTCTCCCGGTGAGCGCCAGTAGGTCTTCCACCCTTTTTCCAGCTCGACTGCGAGCAGCAGGCGAACTTCGTTACCGTTGCCGGTATCGGCCCGAAACCTGACTTTGGCATGACCGTTTTGCGGGCTTTGCAACCAGCCGCTATCCGCCGCCTGTAATACAGGCAGCCATAACATTAACAGGCAAGCAAACGCCAGCCTGATGAAATTCAACATGTTTTTTCTCCATAAATAAATTAATCACCGACGTTGACGGAGGATTAACTCATTCACGGAACACGCATAATCGTAGATGGACCCGTAGGGTGGTGGGGGAAATAACTCGTGGAGGAGGGAACGATAAGCGTGGAGCAATGACCGGTGCCAGCAGTATCAGCAACATTCCCAAGCCAAACAGCACGGCTTCAAACATCACCGGCGCCGCCGCCAGTAAGGACTTGGCGCTCAACTCACAAGGGGTCGAAGCCGTTGCTTCTTCATCGCCACTGCCAGAGGATTGGCTCACGCTGACGTTGGGCAAACCAAGCGCCAACTGCAACGCATGCAAACCCGCCATACGCTGTGTGATACACGTAAGTACCACCAGGCAAGCCAGGCATAAAAATCCTTTTGCAATTCGCTGCCGATTAATCATGACATCCTCAATACCGTCTCTGCGCCTATCTTAGCGGCGCAAACAGGATAAGCAACGGTTAGCCTGTAAAGAAATGTCTGATGAACGGTATTGGTGGCGCATAATTACAGGTATCATAAGCGATTAAACCGGTGCTTTTCGCCGGGTATGTCGACTTTCTTTGCCGCGAAGGACTGGTGATATGCAACCTTTGAGTGGACCAGGCGCACCTAACGCCCTCGATCACCCTCCAACCCCGGGCAAAAACCCGCTTTCCGATGACCAGCCGCTCTCTCCGGCCCAGCGCACCCAGTTGGAAAAACTGATCGTGAAAATCATGGCACTCAGCCCAGCCAAATCCGCAGAAATTTGGGCCACGCTGCGCCATGATCTGGGATCGGATAACAGCGGTGAGTTACTGGCTCGTCATTTCCAGCCCGCTGAGCAATTGCTGCAAAACCGGCTCGGAGTGGCGCAACAGAACCATGCCAGCCGTCAACTGCTGCAGCAGCTCACCGAGTTACTGCCACAGGGTAATAACCGTCAGGCCGTCAGCGATTTTATTCGTCAACAGTTTGGTCATACGGTGTTGAGTCAATTAAGCCACCCACAGTTGCAACAGGTCTTGAACCTGTTGCAAACCGGTGAGTTAACCATTCCCCATCCACAGCAAACCACCACCAGCGATCGTCCGTTGCTGCCAGCAGAACATCAGCAGTTGCAGCAACAGGTGACCAAACTCAGCGCGGCGACCGGCGAAACGCCGGCTAAAATCTGGCAGGCGCTGTTCGATCTGGTCGGGGTAAAAACTAACGATCCCTTGCCCGCTCGGCATTTCCAGCTGCTCAGCCAGTTCTTGCAGGTAAAAGTGGCACTCAGCCCACAAACGGCCCCCACGTTGCATAACCTGTTGGCGGTGTTGAAACAGCCAGCAGACCAACAGGAACAGCAACAACTTAGCGACTACTGCCAGACACGCTTCAACGTCAACCTCAATACGCCCTTGACCCATGCGCAATTGAACGATGTTATCCAACAACTGTTTATCCGTCGCCTTGACAAAGCGGGCCACGCGCCTGTGCTGCAAGGTGAAAACAGGCAACCGTCGCCCTTGCTCAATCCACTGATCGCCATGCTGCCGCAATCGATGCAGTCAACGCTCAGTAAACCTTTGGTGCTGGTTGCCCTGGTTATCGTGCTGGTGTTATTACTCCTGTGGCTGTTTTAACAGCCACACTCCTGCTGTTTTTCCTGCCCGAACATCGTGCCCTGTTCCTCACCGATGGCCAACGGATGGCCATCACGCAACCAGAAATCCAACCCGCCAATCAGCTCTTTGACGCGAAATCCAAGCGTTGCCAGTTTGTAGGCTCCCTGGGTAGAACCATTGCAGCCAATACCGTCGCAATAGGTCACATAAACCTTGTCGCGATCGAGCACCGTGGTGCTGCTCTCGTCCATCAAACGATGGGGAAAACTCAACGCGCCCGGAATATGCCCGGCGGCATACTTGGCACTGGCTCGGGTATCGATAACCACAATGTCACGAATGCCATTACGCAGGTCTTCTGCTACGTCCGCAGAGTCCGCGTAATAGCGGAGTTTTGCCGCCAGATAATCCAGGCTTTGTGCCGCTGCAGCGGGTGGAAAAGCCAAAACCAATGAAGATACGCCCATCGTCATGCTCCTGTGCATCTAAAGACTGATGACAATAGTGCCGGTTTTTGGTCTTATAAGTGATACCCATTTTATTAAAATGATAAGACCGATTATGCCCCAGGCATTGCTGACCCTGTTCCAACAGGCAGAAAGCGCAACGGGAACATTGCGCGAACGCGTTTGCAGTACGTTGCGCAAAGCCATACACAGCGGTTCATTGAGTGCCGGTCAACGCCTGCCCTCCTCACGCCTTCTGGCGGCAGACCTTAAGGTTTCACGCGTCACCGCAGAAGCGGCCTATTCACAATTGGAAGCCGAAGGTTATCTGCAGCGTCGGGTGGGGCAAGGGACCTTTGTCGCCATCCAGATGAACAAACCGTTGCCGGTACGCAAAATTTCTGGCCCGTTGCGGCTTTCTCAACGGGGTAACACCATTGTGCAAACCGGCGGCTGCCAGGATCCGCTGCAACCTTTGCCTTTTGCCGCAGGCTCACCGGACCTGCGGGCCTTCCCATTAAGATTGTGGAAGCAGATCACCGCGCAGCAATTACAGATTCGAGGCGAAAAACTGCTGCGTTATGGCGATCCGCAGGGCTACCTGCCGTTACGTGAGGCTATCGCAGGTTACGTCGGTCAGACTCGAGGGGTAAGTTGTGACGCCCAACAGGTCATCGTGCTGACCAGTTCCCAGCAGGCATTGCAATTGATCGCCACCCTGTTGCTCGACAGCGGGGACAACGTATGGATGGAGGAACCCGGTTATAGCGGAGCCAAGAATGCGTTTACCAGCGCAGGAGCCCATCTGATCCCGGTGGCCGTCGATCAGGCTGGGTTAAAACCAGATAACACTTTGCCTGCCCCTCGGCTGGTTTATCTCACCCCTTCCCATCAGTACCCCACCGGCGTGGCGCTCAGCCTGGAACGGCGCCTGGCGTTGTTGGAAGCGGCACGGCGCACGCACAGTTGGATCATCGAAGATGATTACGACAGTGAATTTCACTATGACGGCCAGCCCATGCCTGCCATGCAGGGATTGGATCGCCATGGCTCAGTGTTGTACCTCGGCACGTTCTCCAAAGCGCTTTTCCCTTCGCTACGCTTGGCTTATCTGATTGTGCCTGCTGCGCTGGTTGACGCATTTACCACCGCACGTACGGTATATGACGGCCACTGCGCCCAGTTGTCGCAGGCGGTAACGGCAGAGTTTATTCTGCAAGGGCATTTTGCTGCCCATATCCGTTACATGCGCCAACTCTATCGTAGCCGACGCGATGCGCTACTGGCGCAGATAGAGCAGCATCTTGGGCATTTTGCCACGCCACACCCTGCTGGCGGAGGATTGCAGTTGGGTATCTGGCTCCCCCCTGGCCAGGAAGCAGCGCTCACCCGGCAAGCGCAACGCTTAGGGGTTATCACCCCCGGCCTGGCACCGCAATATCAAACTGCCACCGCAAGGCGCGATGGCTGGCTATTGGGGTTTGCGGCCCTCACCCCTGGCGAAATTGGCGCAGCGGTTGAACGCTTACGCCAAATCAAGCCAGCTTAGCCCGGCTAGCGTTACTGTCAAACTCAGCACTGCCAGCGTAAGACTGTACGCCTCATTAGCGTAACAACATCCAGCCAACCCACACTGACCAGGCCAGAAACGGCAGTGAATAGTAGTGAAAACGCAGCCAGATAAGACGTTCCCCCGCCATGCGCAAGGCAATCAGGTTGGCCAATGAACCGATTGCCAAACCAAAGCCGCCCGCATTCACCGCATAGGCCACCATAGCGCTGGAAGGAACATAGTTGAGCAATAAAATGGTCGCGGGAACATTACTGATCACCTGAGACAAACCGATACCTAACGCATAGACACGGCTGTCAGACAATGAGGCTATCTCGGTAAACAACGGTTGTATGGCAGGCAGTTGGGTCAACAGCCCAATGTCGATGAACATGGCGAGAAAGACAAAAATCAAGCTCCAGTCAATCTGCAGCAACACCTGCCGGGCCAGCAACAGAAAACAGGCAAACACCGCCAACATGCCATACAGCGGCACATCAAATTCCAGACTGATCAGAAAAACAATGTACAGCGCCACACTGCTCAACAGCAGGCGCATCTGATAAGGGTATCCCTGGGTATTAGGCGTTTTGATAATGTCGCGCGACGGAAAACTGCACCAGGTCAACGCCAGCAGGCTTAGCATCATCGCCGCCCCAAAGGGGAGCATTTGGCCAATAAACTCCATGAACGTCAGCGATGACTTGCTCCACAACAGGATGTTTTGTGGATTGCCGATTGGCGTTAATAACGATCCGGCATTAACCGCCAGCGCCTGGAAAATAATCAATCGACCTATTGGCAGTGAAGAGAGTTTTTTCAGCGTGATGGTCAACGGGATAACGATAAACAACGCCACATCATTGGTAAGGAATGAAGAGAGTAACGCGGAGGAAAACACCAGAAACAGCGCCAACCTGCGTTCACTGCGTAAACTGTTGATAATCTGGCGGCCGATAAAATCGAAATAGCCGCTCACCTCCACGCCTTTGGTCAACAGCATCAATCCCAATAACGTCATGATAGTGCGCCAATCGACAAAACCGGCAACGGCCGTTAACGGCTGGGGGGCAATGGCAAACAGCAGCATACCGATCAACAGCAACATATGCAGAAAACGGTCACGCAGAAAGGGCCCACACAGCCCCGCCAGGGCATTTGAACTCATTTTGTCACTCTCATGGCTTTTAACGACTTGAATGATATTGGGAATGCAGGCAAACGACGTTAGCCGAAGCGCCCGATTTACGCCAGTAAAAAGTATTTGTTACCCATTCCCCCTTTTCATTTGCTGCGCTTTGTTTTATACCCGTCGTCTTTCAGGCTGAAACCTGAAATTGATAGTATCGAGTGCTGACAAAGGGAGAGCGCCCCTCCGGTGCGCCAGGCCCAGGTATCTCGGGTTAAAAACCACTTTGTCATCAAACGCCCAATATTTTGTTGTTCCTTTCTTTGCTTTTAAGGATTTTTCATGGCTTATTCCCTTGCCAAAGGGCTGCTATTGAGTGCAGCACTGATTCTACTGGCTGCCTGTAATGATAACGAAACCCGCCCTCAGATCGATATCGAAGGCAAAACCATGGGCACCTTCTACAGCGTGAAAATCAGTGGTGCCATCACGCAAAGCAAACAGCAATTGCAGCAGGAAATCGATGCGCTGTTAGAGCAGGCCAACGACGATATCTCAACCTATCGCCCCAACTCGGTATTATCCCGCTTTAACCAGAACGCCAGCGGTGAGCCACAACCTATTCCGCGCGGTATGGCCGATATTATCCTTACGGCCCAGCGCATTGGCCGTGACACCGGCGGAGCGATGGATATTACCGTCGGCCCCTTGGTGAACCTGTGGGGATTCGGCCCGGACAAGCACGCGATAAAAATTCCCAGCCAGCAGCAAATTGATGCGGCCCGCAGCAATACCGGCCTGCAGCATCTGAAACTACTCAGCGACAACCGCGGCGAATGGCTGCAAAAAGATCTGCCAGGAATGTATGTCGATCTCTCCACGCTAGGAGAAGGCTACGGTGTGGATCAGTTGGTGCACCTGATGGCGCGCAAAGGCATCACCAACTACCTGGTATCGGTTGGCGGGGCCGTTTCTTCACGTGGCGTTAACGGGCAGAACAAACCTTGGCGCGTGGCGATTCAGAAACCCACCGATCGGGAAAATGCGGTACAGGCGCTGGTTGACTTGCAAGGTTACGGCATCAGCACCTCGGGGAGTTATCGTAACTATTTCGAACAGGACGGCCAACGCTATTCCCATGTGATCGACCCGGTGACCGGACGGCCCATCACCCATAAGCTGGTCTCGGCCACGGTGATTGCCCCGACGGCGCTGGAAGCCGATGGGTGGGATACCGGATTGATGGTATTGGGCACCGAAAAAGCGCTAAAACTGGCCGAAGAGAAAGGACTGGCCGTGTATCTGATCACGAAAACCGACGACGGCTTCAGTGCGGTGATGACGCCGCAGTTTAAGGCGTTTTTGGTTCAGTAATGCATTAGCTCTGCGTTATCCCCCTCTCCCTTTAGGGAGAGAGGGATTGCTTTCCCCTTCTTTTAGCCCTGTTTTTCCTCCCTGCGGTGCAGCAGTGAATAAACCGCCGGGATCACCAGCATCGACAGCAATGGCGCGCTCACCATGCCACCGATCATTGGTGCGGCAATACGTTGCATCACCTCAGACCCCGCGCCACCGCCCCACATTATCGGCAACAAACCGGCCATAATAGTCGCCACCGTCATCACCTTCGGCCTGACTCTCAGCACGGCACCTTCGCTAATCGCTGCCATCAATTGCTGATGGCTCAACGGCTGACCAGGTTGACGGTGCTTCATCAGCGCCTGGTTAAGGTACAGCACCATAATGACGCCAAACTCGGCCGCCACCCCGGCCAGGGCAATGAACCCCACGGCCCCCGCTACCGACAGGTTGTAATTGAGCAGATACAGCAGCCAGACTCCCCCTATCAACGCAAATGGCAGCGTTGCCATGATCAATAACGCATCGCGCACACTGTTGAAGGTGACAAATAACAGCACGAAAATGATCCCCAGCGTTACCGGCAGTACAATCTTCAACTGGGCACTGGCACGCTCCAGATATTCGAACTGCCCGGACCAGCTGACAGATACGCCAGCTGGCAATTTCACCTGCTTGGCCACCACCTGTTGCATCTCTTCGACCGCCGATTTCAAATCACGCCCACGCAAATCGACATAGATCCAATCAGAAAGCCGCGCGTTTTCGCTTTTCAGCATCGGAGGACCTTCAGTGATACGAATATCAGCCAGTTCCGCCAACGGTACCTGGCCCCCCGCGGCAGTCAGCACCGGTAGTTCACGCAATTTCTGCACCGAATCGCGGATCTCTCGCGGATAACGGACGTTAATCGGATAACGTGCCCGCCCTTCAATGGTCTCACCGATATTTTCCCCCCCCACCAGCGTGGCTACCATCGATTGCAGCTCTTTAACCGAAACGCCATAACGTGCCGCTCGCTGACGATCGATATCAATATCCACGTAACGGCCACCGGCAAGACGTTCCGCCAGCGCTGAAGTCACGCCCGGCACCGTCTTCACCACCTGCTCAATCTGGCTGGCCGCCTGCTCGATATCAGCAATATTGCCACCGTTAACCTTGATACCGACCGGGCTTTTGATGCCCGTTGCCAGCATATCCAGCCGATTACGGATCGGGGGTACCCAAACGTTGGCAATCCCTGGCACCTTGACCACGCTGTCCAGTTCGGCAACCAGCTTGTCCATGGTCATACCTGGCCGCCATTGCTCGCGAGGTTTGAAACGAATGGTGGTTTCCAACATGGTCAGCGGAGCCGGGTCGGTTGCCGTCTCTGCGCGTCCGGCCTTACCAAATACCGTGTCCACTTCTGGCACGGTTTTAATCAACCGATCGGTCAGTTGTAGCAATCGTGCCGCTTCACGGGCAGAGATACCTGGCAAGGTTGAAGGCATATATAACAGATCGCCTTCATCCAGCGGAGGCATGAACTCGCTGCCTAAGCGACTTAACGGGAACAGTGTCAGCACCAACAGCAAACCGGAAATCCCCAATGTCGTTTTAGGCCGCGCCAATACCGCTGCCAGCAACGGCTGATACATACGGATCAACCAGCGGTTGATCGGATTCGCGTGTTCATCCGGAATACGACCACGGATGAAGTAGCCCATCAGCACCGGTACCAGGGTGATCCCCAACCCAGCAGAAACTGCCATCGCATAGGTCTTGGTGAAGGCCAGCGGCGCAAACATGCGCCCTTCCTGTGCCTGCAGTGAAAACACCGGGATAAACGACAGCGTAATGATGAGTAAGCTACAAAACAGTGCCGGGCCAACCTCGACCGCCGCCTGTTCTGAAATACGCCAGTAATCCTTTGAGGCGGGCAATTGGCCGGGATGGCGCTGTCGCCACTGTTCCAGTACCTTGTGCATGTTTTCGATCATCACTATCGCCGCATCCACCATCGCACCAATAGCGATAGCAATGCCCCCCAGCGACATGATATTGGCATTCACCCCCTGATAATGCATCACCACAAAGGCACCGAGGATCCCCAGCGGCAGCGTCACGATCGCCACCAATGCCGAACGGAAGTGGGACAGGAACAACGCACACACCACCGCCACCACCAGAAATTCTTCCAGCAGCTTGAATGACAGCGTATCAATCGCATGCGTTATCAGTTGTGATCGATCGTATACCGGAACGATCTCCACGCCCGGTGGCAGAGTCTGCTGAAGCTGTTGCAGTTTGATCTTCAATGCATTGATGGTTTCCAGCGCGTTCTTGCCATAACGCATCACCACGATGCCCCCAGCAACTTCACCTTCACCGTTGAGTTCCGCCACACCACGGCGGATTTCCGGCCCTTCGCGGATTTCAGCCACTTGAGAAAGCAGGATTGGGACACCATCACGGGCAGTGATCACCACATTATTAAAGTCCGCCAGCTTCTTCAGGTAACCGGAAGTACGCACCATATACTCCGCCTCCCCCATTTCCAGCAGCGAACCGCCCCCTTCCTGGTTGGCATCCTGTATGGCACTCACTACCTGCTGATGAGTAATATTCAATGCCCGCAAACTTTGCGGATTCAATACCACCTGATACTGGCGCACCATGCCACCTACACTGGCCACTTCCGCCACATTGGGCACGGTCTTTAACTCGAACTTAAGTGTCCAATCCTGCAGTGCGCGCAAATCTGCCAGACTGTGTTTGCCACTTCGGTCCACCAGAGCATACTCGTAAACCCAGCCAACGCCGGTCGCATCTGGCCCCAAGGCCACCTTCACCTGTGGTGGCAATGAGGATTGCACCTGACTGAGTGATTCCAATACCCGTGAGCGTGCCCAGTAAGGATCGGTACCATCCTCAAACAGAATATAGATATAGGCATCGCCAAACATCGAGAAGCCCCGCACCGTGCTGGCCCCCGGCACCGTCAGCATGGTGGTGGTCAGTGGGTAAGTGACCTGATCCTCAATGACCTGCGGCGCCTTTCCCGGATAAGTGGCGCGCACGATCACCTGCACATCGGAAAGATCGGGCAGTGCATCCAGCGGGGCCTTTTGCAGCGCCCAAATCCCCCAACCGGCCAACATGACCGAAGCCAGCAACACCAGCAGACGATTACGTATTGACCAGCGGATCACGGAAGCGATCATAGATGGCCTCCGTGCTCGGTATCCTGTGGCATTATCTGACTGATGTGCGAGCCATTTTCATCCACACTGAAATGGATCATCACCTGGCTGCCAACGCCGATCCCTGCCGGCAAGCCCCCTGCTGGCAAAGTGAAATCCATGGTCATCGCAGGCCATTGCAGCTCCGCAATCGGCGCATGCGACAGCGTGATACTATTGCTGTCCAGCGCCTCCACTCTACCCTGCGTCTGATACTGTTTACCCCCTTCTTCCGATGCCAACTGTGGCAAGGCACTGCGCATACTGGCCTCAGAATCAATCAGGAACTGGCCGGAAGTGACGATCTGCTGTCCAGCCTGCAGCCCCTGTTTGATCTCCACCCAACCGTTTTGAGCCAGGCCAGCCACAACTTCAACCGGTGTAAAGTGGCCATTCCCTTCCGCGACCAAGACCCGATTGTGATCACCACTGGCGATCAAGGCCTCCTGCGGGATGGCCAACACCGGCTTGGTTCCGGCGTTTTGTGCCAATTGCACCTGCAGATACATACCCGGTTTCAGACGCTGCTGCGGGTTTTTCAACACGATACGCGCTTTAAACGTGCGAGTGAGAGGATCTACGTTCGGTAATAGCTCACTGATCTCACCGGTAAACCGCTCGCCTGGCCAACTGGCCGAACTGGCCATCACCGCATCTCCTACCTGCAACAAACCGGCCTGGGCTTGCGGGTAATCAATCACCATCCATACCGGATCCAGCCTGGCTAACTCAAACAGACCTTGAGTCGCAGTGACCTGCATGCCTTCCCGCACATCCAGTTTATTGATGAAGCCATTTTCGGGT
This sequence comes from Serratia fonticola, assembly GCF_006715025.1. Taxonomy (NCBI): domain Bacteria; kingdom Pseudomonadati; phylum Pseudomonadota; class Gammaproteobacteria; order Enterobacterales; family Yersiniaceae; genus Serratia; species Serratia fonticola. The sequence goes on along the minus strand of NZ_VFMK01000001.1, from coordinate 2,158,642 downwards.
GCAGTAACGGTAATGCGGGTTTGCGGTTTACCACTGCGTTCCACCTGACGAATGATCGCTTCTGGCATAAATTGCAGCGCTAATCGTTGGCGCGCGGCAGAGGTTAATGCCCCATCACCCAGCTTGCGGATCGCCAGATACTCCTGCTGTGCGGCACTCCAATCCGGGATCCATAATTGTGCCAGTGCTTCCCCCTTTTTAACCTGCTGTTGGCTGGCGCGTACCAAGAGTTTTTCCACCAGCCCGTTGGCCCGGGCGGCAATCACCTGTACGCTGCGCTCATCAGTTGCCACGCTGCCATAAGCCTCAAGCTGAAGATTCAGTTCACGCAGCTGCGCAGTTGCCGTACGGACGCCAAGATTTTGCTGTTGACGGGCGCTGATGGTGACACCGCCATTCTGCTGTTGCTCGTCGGCGTAACGCGGCACGAGCTCCATGTCCATAAACGGCGATTTCCCCGGCTTATCAAAACGTTGTCCGGGTACCATCGGGTCGTACCAATACAGAACCTGCCGTTCATGGCTACTGCCCTCAGGCGGTGCCGCAACAGATCGTTCCCCGGCAAACCAATAACCGGCCATTGCGCCACCCAGCAGCGCAGCCAATACGGTCAGGCTAAAGCGCATTTTCATAATGCCGCCTCCTGTGGTGTGAGATAACGGATGGCGGCCCATAACTGCGCCAATTCACGAGCGGCTTTACCGGCACTAAGGCGACTATCGAGCAAAGCCCGACGCGCCTCTAACACCGAGGAAAGATCGCCTTTTCCACTACGGTATTGCGCCAGTTGCAATGCCACTCTTTGCTGTTGCAACGGGATAGCTTGCTGTTGCTGACGTTCCCATTGCACCTGTGCGGCTTGATACTGTGCCAACAACGTGTCTAACTGAGCCTGGTGATCGCGGATCAATAACGTCAGTTGATCGTTGGCCTCCATCGAGCTGGAAACATCGGCGGCATAGTTTTTATCCTGGCGTTGCGCCCGGAACAACGGCAAATCGACGGTAAACATCACGCCTGCCATATCCTCATAGCCATCGGCCCGTTTACCGTAATACACCTCAACCTCCACGTCCGGGATGGCTGCAATTTCTGACTGTGCCGAACGGGCCTTGGCCACATCAGCTTCCCGGCTAGCCTGTACCACTTCAGGGTGTTGCCTGATAGCTTGCTGCAAGATACTGCGCTCCGCAGGTAGACGCTCAAAACGCGGTAACGGGCCGCCAGTCCCATCCACCTGCTGTCCGGTCAACTGCGTCAAACGAGTCTGGGCAATGGCGACGTCACGCTGTGCTTCGCTGAGCCGGTCCTGCATGCTTAACAGCGTCAAACGCGCATCGATGACGTTAGCAGCGGGTGAACTGCCGCTGGCAACACCGGCATGCTGGGCTGCAATCTGGCTTTCGCTCTCGTTCAGCAACGCCCGCGCATCCTTCAGCGTCTGTTGGCTCAATGCCAATTCAAGCCATGCTTGTGCCGTTTGCTGCTGCAGGCGGGCGCGGATGGTCGCACTGTTAGCTTCGGTTTTACTGGCTTCGGCACGCAAGGTATCCGCCTTACGCTGGCGCTTGGTGCTACTGACGTAATTCTGCATAATGCCAACCCGCTCCATCGTCATTCCTTCACGCGTCAGACGTCGGGCGTTGCTCCCCTGTACCGGTATGTTTTCAATACCGAACTTCAACTTGGGATCGGGCAACTCCATCGCCGTATCTGCCCTGTTTTGCAGCGCATTTACCTGATGTTGATTGGCCGAAAGTTCAGCCGAGTAGCGCTCTGCCGCCACCAGAGATTGCGCCAGCGTCAGGTCTGCCGCCTGCGTATTCGCCATCCAACAGGCGAGCAGCAGCCAGCCCACCCGCAATGGGCGAGAAAATAGTCTGGACATGGTGCCCCCGTTAGTCTTGGCTGGCGCGGATGGCGGTCAGCTGATAGCCGCCGTCAACCTGACGGAAGCTGAACTCCACCGCAGTCCCGGCAGCCAAGGCCGGCAATGGCGGTTGGGGCTGAAGGAAATTCATCGTCATTGGTGGCCAGTTCAAAGCAGGGATGGCTGGGTGGGCAAGCGACACTTTCTGCTCACCCCAGGCCTTAACGGTCCCTGTAGAGTGATAGACGGCGGCACTTGATGTGGCATGCTGATGGTGCTGCATCGCCTCGGCGGAGGCGAAAGCAGAGAAAAACAAAGAAATGAAAACGACAGTGATTAAACGCATAACGATAGCTCCATGTACCCGTCGTCTTTCAAGTTACAGCGTCGTTATCTGCGCTATCTCGCCCCGTCTCTGACCGGAGTCAGCGTTGGGAGATAGGCTCGCTGATTGCCTGGCAACAACTTGAAATTCATAGGGTAAAAAATAGACAATAAACAACACGAGTCGCCGTTCTGGACGGCAAGGCTGTTGATTTAGCTATTCACGGAAGCGGCAAAAGACAATTTCTGCCGGCGGCCCTGCTATCGGAGGAGTTTGCCAATCAAGGCGGGAGAAGTGTGTTTGGGGCTGAGGGGCAGCAACCAACAGCTCACTGTTGGCGGGCAATACCGCCGCCAAGGTCAGGTTGCCATGATCCTGTTGCGCCGTATCGGGAATGCAATGCTTTTCACACAATGGCCCTTCGGCCTGCATCTTATCAACCAGCGGGCCGGTTGCCTGCATATGCATCATATGCTGCGCAGTGGGCGTTGCCGCAGTCAGTTGCAGATTACAATTGTGGCTGGCAATAGCCAGTTGGCTGTTTAACAGCAGCCAGCAGACGACCAAGATCCATGAACCCGCCCGCTTCTTGGCGAAGCGTAACCGGTGTAAGGATAAAGAGATGGACGCCAGGGCCGACATGCAATGATTCCAAAAGAATATAGTGCGCTGAGTATATCGACAGAAAATCGCCACAGGAACCAGATTTACACCCGCTGACAAACCGGGTTGGGAAAACTCCTGCAAAATTAAAATACTTTGATTTCAATCAAGTACTCGTACCAAACAGTAACTGTCAGCGTCAGGGAATTGCCCGGATTTCCCGGATCCTGCGGCGATTAAATCGCATTCAAGGCTTCGACACATTCAGTTCCCCCACGCCTTTTGGCCAGCATGAAAAAATCCTGACCTTACGGTCAGGATACAGTTTTAATTCAGCCCTAACGTCCATTGGGCTATTTTGAAGTAGATGATCAAACCAGTACCGTCGATCAGCGTCGTGATAAACGGGGCCGACACGACGGCAGGATCCACGCCAAAGCGTTTCAACACCATCGGGATCACGGAAGAAACAATCGCCGCCCACAGCGTAATACAGACCAGCGTCATACTGACGATAATCGTAATCTCGTAACCGATGCCCATCATCCAACCCCGGAACGCGCCAGCACAAGCCAGTGTTAACGCAATCATGATCGATGTGGTCATTTCCTTACGCAGAACGCGCCCTACGTCACGCATTCGGACTTCCCCCAACGCCATGGCCCGGACAATAGTGGAGGTGATCTGTGTGCCGCTGTTGCCCCCGGTTCCCACTAATAGCGGGATAAAGAAAGCCAGGGCAATTGCCGCTTCCAATGATTCTTCAAAATGCTGAATAACGGTGCTGGTGTAAGCCTCAGCCACAAACAATAAAAGCAGCCACACGCTACGCTTTTTCCAAAGCTCGAAAGAGGACATTTCAAGATAAGGCTTATCAAGTGGCAGGCTTGCCCCTTGTAATTGCGCATCCTCGGTATTTTCATCTTCGATAATGTGCGCTATTTCACGCTCGGTTAGGCACCCCACCAATCGGTCATTATCGACCACCGCGACAATATCTAAATGATTCCTGGCCAATAGCTCGGCGATATGTTCGCGGTCGTCCGTGGGTTTTACATGGAAAAACGTGGTTTCCATCATATCCTTGATGCATTCATCATCATTCTCTTCCTGCAATAAACGTTTAACAGAAAGAACCCCTACCAACTTTGCGCCATCTTGAATAAAAATCTGAGCGGGCACATCGTCGTTCGAAAGGTGATTGACAAATATTTTCCGGGCCTCACCCACGTAAAGATCATGGTGCAGAACAAAGAATTTTTTGTTCATGTAACGCGCAATTGCGTCGTCTTCATAATGGGCGTTTTCGTAAAGGGCTTGCAAAACAGCACGTGACATTCCAGATACTCCCTATTGAAAAATGGAGTCTCATAGGGGCGACAAGACAGGACAGCAGAAGCCGATCCCCACGTCTTGGGTTTAGCACTATACAACGTATCCCCGCAGGGAAGTTACCTTAGCAATGCCTTGATTCGGCTAATGCTTGTTTTACCCTTGGTGGCCTCTCTCGATGCCATTAGAGCGGTAACTTGTGTTTGTATAGGAGCCTCGCCATAACGAGATCGTAAAGCTAAATAAAGCAAATGCATTATGCCCGGCTTTAAGATAATGATAAGAAAAATCCAAATGTCGTTTATACGTTATTTATCTGCTGAGCAAACTATTAACATAATCACCTCAATATACTTACAGCCCTATTTAAATTAAACGGGAATCAGGTTCTCGTTTAAGATAGTACTCACCTGATGAAGCGATTTATTAAAAAACAATAAAAATCTTAATTTCAACAAATTTGTTTAGGGAGTATTTAGAATAGGTCAAATTCATACTTAAAAAGTATTATGCGCGATGCGCAATCAATCGCACCCACCATTCAATTTACAAAAACATAATAACACTGACGAAAAATGACATTCCAAAGCGTATTTTCACTCTCTACAAAATCAGATGAAATATCATTTCCACCATGAAGGACTTGTAATCCAATAGATAAAGAGGAAAGGTCACCATTGGAAAATTTAAAACGTAGCGTTATTGCCCTAACTCTTTTAACGCTGCTCATTGTGGCGCGTTTCTATCTCTTCAACTGAAACTACAACGCCCTTCACAGGGTTTTTATCGTTCTTTTTAGGGGCGTTTTATTCTGCAGATATGGCTCCTCAACGAACGCCGAACCTTTGCATTCCATGCATATGGAAAAAAAATCGGGCACGGCAAGCCGTACCCGATAACTGATAATATGTATGACTGCTAATGCTTACTTCTGCAGCTTGCGCATCACCAGCGTGGCGTTAGTGCCGCCGAAACCGAAGCTGTTGGACATCACCGTGGTCAACTCACGTTTTGTCGGTTCGGTAATGATATTCATGCCCGCCGCCTTCTCATCGAGGTTATCGATGTTGATGCTTGGTGCAATAAAGCCGTGCTCAACCATCAGCAGGCTGTAGATTGCCTCCTGCACGCCTGCTGCACCCAGTGAGTGACCCGTCATGGCTTTGGTTGAGGAAATGGCTGGGGTGTTATCGCCAAATACTTCACGGATGGCACCCAACTCTTTCACGTCGCCCACAGGCGTAGACGTTCCGTGGACGTTCATGTAGTCGATTGGCGTATCGATCCCCTGCAGAGCCATCTTCATGCAGCGTACTGCGCCTTCGCCGGATGGTGCCACCATGTCAGCACCGTCAGAGGTCGCGCCGTAGCCGATGATTTCCGCATAAATATGTGCGCCACGAGCCAGCGCGTGTTCCAGTTCTTCGACCACAACCATACCGCCGCCGCCAGCGATAACGAAGCCGTCACGCGCTGAGTCATAGGTACGGGATGCTTTTTCCGGGGTGTCATTGTAGCCGGTAGACAATGCGCCCATCGCGTCGAACTCACAGGCCATTTCCCAGCACAGCTCTTCGCCGCCGCCAGCAAACACCACGTCCTGCTTACCCAACTGGATCAGCTCAACCGCATGACCGATGCAGTGTGCTGAGGTTGCGCAGGCAGAGCTGATGGAATAGTTCACGCCACGGATTTTAAAAGGGGTCGCCAGACAGGCGGAAACGCCAGAGGCCATCGCCTTGGTGACCATGTAAGGGCCAACGCCGCGCAGGCCTTTGGCACGCATACCATCAGAACCCGCCACCTGATTACGCGGAGAACCTCCACCAGAGCCCACGACCAGACCGGTACGATCGTTGGAAACCTGATCGGCTTGCAGACCGGAGTCTTGAATCGCTTGTTCCATGGAGAGATAAGCATAAACAGACGCGTCGCTCATAAAGCGCATCACTTTACGGTCAATCAGACCGGTGGTGTCCAGTTTAACATCGCCCCATACGTGACTACGCATGCCGGAATCTTTCAGCTCCTGGGAGAAGGTGATCCCAGAGCGGCCTTCCTGCAGGCTAGCCAGGACCTCCTGCTGGTTGTTACCAATGCTGGAGACGATTCCCAGGCCAGTAATCACTGCACGTTTCATTCAAGTACCTCTTCCACAATTTTACATTCGGGATTTTGCATCGCACTTTAGCGTACAGATGTACGCCGAACAAGTCCGATCAGAGTAAATCCATATTATCTTCATCTTGTTTGCACCGCAGAGTCGCCCCCGTTAAAATCGCCCCACCCCTTGAGTTACGAGCATCCCACAGTGAACCATGCCCCGATCCAAAGCGCAGCTTTAAGCTGGAATGAACAGGGTACACCTGTTTCGAAACAGTTTGATGACGTCTATTTTTCCAATCAGGATGGGCTGGAAGAAACCCGCTACGTATTTCTTGGCGGCAACCGGCTACCGCAACGTTTTGCTGAACACCCACGTTCACTGTTTATTGTGGCAGAAACTGGCTTTGGTACCGGACTGAATTTTCTTACGCTATGGCAAGCGTTTTCCTATTTTCGCCACCAGACGCCCGCAGCCCCTCTGCAGCGCCTGCATTTTATCAGCTTCGAGAAATACCCCTTGCAGCTCGACGATCTGGCAGCCGCCCATGCGCAATGGCCGGAGCTAGCCCCTTTCGCCGATGAACTGCGCGCCCAGTGGCCGCAGCCCTTGCCTGGCTGCCACCGCCTGTTGCTGGCCGAGGGGCATATCACTCTCGATCTGTGGTTCGGCGACGTGAACGCCTTGTTGCCACATTTTGACGCCAGTATGGACAGGCAAATCGACGCCTGGTTCCTCGACGGCTTTGCCCCGTCAAAAAACCCTGATATGTGGAGCGAGCAGTTGTTCAGCGCCATGGCTCGTTTTGCCCGCCCGCAAGGCAGTTTTGCCACTTTTACCGCCGCTGGGTTTGTCCGCCGTGGCTTGCAACAGGCAGGTTTTACGGTAACCAGATGCAAGGGCTTTGGCCAGAAACGTGAAATGCTCACCGGCTATTTGCCTGCCAGCGCCCCACCAGCCGAGCATCATGCCCCCTGGTTCCTGCGCCCGGCAGCCCAGAATACCGAGGACATCACCATTATTGGCGGCGGTATAGCCAGTGCCCTTACTGCCCTGGCCTTGCTGCGCCGCGGTGCCAAGGTGACGCTGTATTGCGCCGATGCCCAGCCAGCGGAAGGAGCCTCTGGCAACCGCCAGGGCGCACTGTATCCCTTGCTGAATGGCCGTGGTGATGCGTTGGAAAACTTCTTCAGCGCAGCCTTCCCCTTCGCCCGCCGCCAGTACGATGGCCTGCTGCAACAGGGCGCCGAGTATGACCATCAGTGGTGCGGCGTGAGTCAACTCGCCTATGACGATAAAAGCGCGGGGAAGATCGCCAAACTGCTGGCGGTTGACTGGCCCAAGACCCTGGTTGAGGCCGCCGACCGCCCAACGCTAAGCGCCTTGTGTGGGGTTGATACCGGTTTTGGTGGGGTTAACTACCCGCAAGGTGGTTGGCTATGCCCGGCCGATCTGACGCGAGCCGCAATGGCGCTTGCTGAGCAGCAGGGGCTGGTTTGCCACTATCATCACAGCCTCACTCACCTCAACCACGGCACAGAAGGCTGGCAACTGCATTTTACCGAAAGAGAAACGCGGCAACATGCCACGGTGATCCTGGCCACTGGGCATCAACTTTCTGCTTTAGCACCATGCACTGCACTACCGATCTATGCGGTGCGCGGACAGGTTTCGCATATTCCCACTACGGCGGCGTTAAGCGAGCTAAAGCAGGTGTTGTGCTACGACGGCTATCTGACGCCGGTCAATCCGCGCAACCAGCAACACTGTATCGGGGCCAGCTACCAGCGAGGAGAATCAGCAACAGAATATCGCGCAGCGGAACAGCAGGAGAATCGCGAGCGCCTGTTACGTTGCCTGCCAGACCAAACCTGGCCACACCAGGTGGATATCAGTGGTCAGCAGGCCCGCTGTGGTGTGCGTAGCGCCACGCGCGACCATATGCCGATGGTAGGGGCAGTACCCGATTTTGCCGCCACGCTGGCGCAATATAGCGACTTACAGCAGCAATGCCAGCGTGGCGAAAAGGTTGCCGACGCGCCCCTCTACCCTGGGTTATTCATGATTGGTGCTTTGGGATCACGGGGATTATGCTCGGCACCGTTGGCCGCTGAAATTCTGGCAGCGCAGCTGTTTGGCGAACCCTTACCGGGAGATGCCCAGATGCTGGCAGCGCTGAACCCGAACCGCATGTGGGTCAGGAAGCTACTGAAAGGGCGTGAGGTTTAATGATTATAATGTGAGGGAGCAGCATGACGCTGCCCCCTGTATTACACGCGGAGACTGAATAGCCGCAGGGCATAACCGCAAACCGTTACTCGATGGGCAATGCGGTCTGATACAGATTTTCCCACATACCCAGCACCAATACCTGATCTGGCGGAGAAAGCTCCCCGGCCTTGATGGCGTTATCCAGGCTGTTATGCACCCGTACTTTGAGCTGTTCGGCGCTGTGCTCTCCGTTTTCTTCCAACTCAGCCACCGCCAAGGTCAGATGACCGCGCAGGTAGCCACCGGCAAACAGTTCATCATCGCTGGCGTGCTCTACCATGTCATCAATCAGCGCGAGAATGCGCGCTTCAAATTCTGCGATCATCGAATTTCCTCTTAACCCCTTCATCTTTCAAATTGTGGCGTTGTTGGCTGCACTCCGTTTCTCCGCCCCTTTAGGGCCGCTGTTCACAGCGTTCAAATCTGTTCCCGGCGGATTTGTCACCCCAGACACGTATTTGATATAAGCTCCTGGGGATTCGTTTGCTTACCGCCTGACCACAACTTGAAATCTATTGGGTATATATTTCAGTTAAATATTCCGTCAGTTGAGATCTTCCGGGTAAGGGAAATGCTCAGCCGCCAGCGGGGGCGTATTGTAAAACGATTGTAACGCCTGAATAAAGCGCGCAGGTCGTGGGGGTATTCCCTTCTCCAGCAATTCCAAGACGCGGGCGCGGACTTTACGCTGGAAACCAATGCGATCCGGCTCGAAATCTCCACTGAGATTGTCACAACTGACATTAAACGGAAAACCGGCCGCCACACAGAACATCCACTCCAACGCCTGCGGATTGATCTCGACTACTTCGAATTCGCTTTGCGTCTGGGCATCGCGCCCATCCGGGCAATACCAATAGCCAAAATCCACCAGCTTGCGGCGTTCCGTACCGGCAATGCACCAGTGGGAAATTTCATGCATGCCGCTGGCATAGTAGCCATGCGCAAAAACGATGCGATGGTAAGGAAATTCATCATCTGCCGGCAGATAGATGGGTTCATCGTCGCCTTTTACCAGGCGGGTATTATATTCTTCACTAAAGCACTGATTAAAGATTTCAATCAGTTGCGGATACTGGTGTGTGTCTGACATAAAGGAAACTCAAATATACTCTTCGTCTTTCAAGCCACAGCGTTTGCACAACGCCCCCTTCGGGGCTGCTACAAGCCCGGTTCCTGACCCATTTGGTCACCCAAGCCACTTACCTCGGTGAGCCCCCGGGAATGAACGCGCTAACTGCCTGGCTGTGACAGAAAATCCGTTAGGTATAGCCATAATTTAAAGGGGGTTATTATCTCACTATGAGGCCCGATTGGCATACTAAAAATGTAACACCAACCATTGCTGGATTTCCGCACCGTGATTGTCGTACAGCAGCTTGCAGCTCATGATCAGTGAAACCACCACAATCATTGGTCGGATCAATTTCTGGCCCTTGGTCAGTACCATATGCGCCCCTAGCCGGGCACCCAATACCTGCCCCACCAGCATGATCAGGCCAAGACTCCATATCACTTTGCCACCAATAACAAACAGCACCAGGCTGCCCAGATTAGAAGTAAAGTTCAACACCTTGGCATGAGCCGTCGCTTTGGCAAGATTGAAACCGCACAACGTCACATACGCCAACGCGTAAAATGAACCTGCGCCTGGACCAAAGAAACCGTCGTAAAACCCAACACAACCCCCGGCCACCAGACCAAACGGCAAGGCACCTAACCGGCGCTGGCGGTCACTCTCCCCCAGCCGGGGCGTCAGCAGAAAGTAAACACCAATGGCGATCACCAACAATGGCAACATCTGGCGCAGCAGGTCAGCACGCATATGCTGGACCAAAATGGCGCCAATCACCGATCCGACCAGTGTCAGGAAAATCGTCAGCTTCTGGCTATTGAGGTCAACCGCCCGGCGGCGGATAAAATAGAGGCTGGCAGAAAACGATCCTCCCACCGACTGCAGTTTATTGGTTGCCAGCGCCTGTGCAGGAGGAACCCCGACGGCCAGTAATGCAGGTACGGTCAGAAGCCCGCCGCCCCCGGCTATAGAATCGATAAACCCGGCGAACATTGCCACCAAAAACAGAATCCCGAGCAATTCGGGACCCAATAACAACCCATCCATAAATTATCAACCTGCCACAGTGGAATCATGCCTGATACCAATCGCTGAAGACATAACGTCCCCTCTCCCTGAAAGGATGCGAACGACTTTCTTTAGAAAATGGCATTACCGGACCTTTGCCCTATGGATTTCAAGTCTCAGCTTGAAAAACGATAGGGATTTTCTTTGCCGCACACACTACGCCTTATGCCAGAGAAAATAAACGCCCAGCTCGCTATGCGTTTTAAGCATCACCAGTAAGAAAACAGCATTTTCCTTTTAACTTCAAGTTGATAGCTTTTAAGTATTGGCTCTACCGCCGACGATAGAAGAGAGCACAGCAGATGGAACACACGATTGGTATTTTAGGGGGGATGGGACCTGCCGCAACCGCAGATATGCTCAGCAAATTTGTTCGTTTTCGCCAGGCCAGTCAGGATCAGCAACATATCCCGGTGATCGCCTGTTCAATTCCGGATATTCCCGATCGCAGCGCCTGCCTGTTAGCAGGCGGCCCTTCTCCTTATGCATACCTGGAACGCTATCTGCACCTGCTGGAACAGGCCGGTGCCGAATGCATCGTGATCCCCTGCAATACTGCCCATTTCTGGTATGACCGTTTACAGGCGACCGCCAATGTCGAGATGATCAGTATTTTAGATGCCACGTTGGATGAGTTGCCGAGAGGTTGCCGTACGCTCGGGTTACTGGCCACAGAGGCCACGTTGGCCACCGGCTTGTATCAACAAAAGATTGCACGGCATGGATTGGCATTAGTCACACCACAGGCCGCCCGCCAGCAGGCGGTAATGCGGGCGATTTATGCCTTAAAAGCCGGGGATAAACCCACCGCACAGGCACTGTTATTCCCAGAAATTGCGCATCTGATTGCCCGAGGGGCCGATACCGTGATCATGGGGTGCACCGAAATACCGCTGATACTCGGTGAGCAGAGTGCACGCTTCGACTGCCATTTTATTGATTCTACGTCCGCCTTGGTAAGAGCCGCAATCCGCTGGTATGAGCATAAAAAGGGCGAGACGGCACAATCCAAAGCCTGCCTGACGGCCTCAGCCTTGGCCTGAAGCCGGTTCCAACGCAAATACCTGGCGCAAATCGCGCCAGAAATGCTCGGCGGTCAGGCTCATGCGCGTGTCCATACGGTAGGCGTAAGCATAAATCGGAATCACCAGTTCCTGGTCATCCAGGCAGATTAACCGCCCCTGCTCCAATTCCTGCGTTATCGCATAGGCGGGTAACCAGGCCACGCCTGAACCATCCAGCGCGACCTGCTTCAACAGCTCGCTCATCGAAGACACAAACACCGTAGAAAAGCGCAGATGGGTCGATTTAGCCAAGGTGCGGTTAACCAGGCGTCCCATATAAGAAGCCTGTGTGTAATTGAGCAAAGGGAACCCCTGCTGTTGCAGGGAATAGCGTGCGTTACCCTGTTTATCACAGGCACATACCGGAAACAGGGAGGATTCAAACAACCGAATATGGGCAAAAGGTGGCTGCAACAGGTTTTCATCATGGTAAGACAGAATGAAGTCGCTTTGCCCTTCACGCAGCTTGTAAACGGCTCTGTCAACATCAATGGCCTCAACGGCGTAAGTAAAACGATCCGGCATCTGCCGAACCAGCGCCGGCAGTAACCCCAGAGAAAGAGAATGGGCGGCGGCAATCTTGATTTTGTGTTGGATAAAATCACTGCCGCCGCGTAACTCGGTCAGGTTACTTTCCAACTGCTGCAACAGATTCCTGACCTGAGAATGAAAGACCTTTCCCTGTTCTGTCAGTTGCAAAGGAGAAACGCTCCGGTCAAACAATTTGACGCCGGTCGCTTGCTCCAATGCAATGATGCGGCGGCTAAAGGCCGGTTGCGACACGTTGCGCCGTACCGCAGCCAGTGAGAAATTGCGGCACTCCTCTAACGTCAGAAAGTCATATAGCCATTTGGTTTCTATGTTCTGCACAATAGGCATCGCTAACCTCATCACGACATTATCTGTCTGGTTATACTACCCGGCCACACAGCATAACCACCATCAAATCTACGTTAGCGTTTCGCGCCACAAACGCTATTCGAAGGTTCCCTTCACACAGGCTCTGCCATCATCCACCATTTTACGCCCACGAGCGTAAACGCGCTCAATGGCCAATTCAGGGGTTAACACCATAAAGTCCGCATCTTTGCCAACGGCAATAACGCCTTTATCTGTCAGGCCGAGAAAAGACGCCACGCTACGCGTGAAAGGTAGCAAGGCTTCTGCCAAGGGATAATTGTATTGCTGTACCAACGCCGCCAGGGTTTCCCGCAGGCTGGAGAAACCGGCAACCCCGATACCACTCAGGTTTCCCTTGGCATCAAATACCGGCTGGCTGCCATTGCCGTCGGAACTGACCGTCAGTTGTGACATCGGCACCCCAGCTTTACGCGCCTGGTCGATGGCCTGGGCTGGCGCAATAGGTTCGGTAATACCGCTGGTGATATCGATATACCCCCCTTGCAGAGCAAACACCAGCGCCGCTTCAAACAGTTCCTCGCTTCGATTGACATGGGTTGGCAACAATTTACCTATCGGCACATCGCTGTTTTCCAATATCCGATACAACGGTTCGAGCAGTTTATTACTGCTGCCCATATGGAACACACTGACACCGGGTTTGCCCCCCAATAAACCACCGACGCGGGACTGTGCAGCCATGTTTGCCAACACCCCCTCATCCGGTGCCGAAGAACGATGGTCGGATACGGCACACTTCACGCCAATCACACGATCGATCAGCGCCACGTCGCGTTCCACGCTGCCTGTAATGGTCGGAGAAGGCAGCCGATAGGCTCCGGTCAACATATACGCAGTGATCCCCTCCTCATTCAAGGCACGCGTTTTGGCTAACAGGCTTTCCGGATGACGAGTGACCGCATCAGTTCCCAACAAACCAATCGCGGTAGTGATCCCTGCCTCTACCAGCCGTGAAAGGCTGACTTCTGGCGCACGTGTCGTTGGCCCGGCCTCTCCTCCTCCACCGATCAGGTGGATATGCTGATCGATAATCCCAGGGCACAACCATCGGCCCGACAGATCGATCGCTTCACAATCTGGTACGATATCGCTAGGAATGGAGGGGGCAATGGCAATGATCTTCCCTCCGGCAATCAGCACGTCCTGAACTCCCAGATCTTCCGGTGCGTAAAGGTGCGCCCCGTGCAGTAACTTAAACCCCGCTGCTGAAAAATTCATTATCAATTCCTTAGTTATCACACCCACAGAGCATCCCCAGCTCGATAGCAACGCGTTCGGGATGCAAGCGTCGGTGCGTCTTTATTTGTGGAAAAAATCTGCCCTGCCAGCAAGTATTTTGACCATAGCACGCGGGGTATTGGGGTGAAAAATGCAAGTCTGTCATTCGCTATGCGTTTTATGCATAGCAATCGCCAGGTTTTAATCGGGGGAGAAACAAACAACGCCTCAGCAGAGGCGTTGTCGTGTGATATCAGCGGTTGGCGAAGTGGCTATCCAGCAACGCCTGGCAGGTCGGCGGAAGCGGTGGTGGCTCCTTCTTGACCGGGTTGGCATTTGGCTGATGAGGCTTGAACCAACTGGCCAACTCGGCACCACAGCCATCACCGGCTGGCGGCGGATCCTGATCCAGGCATTCCAGGCTGCCCGCCGGGCAACGTAAGCGCACGTGCATATGCGCACGATGCCCGAACCATGGGCGCACCTTATGTAACCAGTTACGGTCGGCACCGGCATCCTGGCACAAACGCTGTTTGATCGCCGGGTTGACGAAGATGCGCGTCACTTCGCTATCCTGCGCAGCCAGCTTGATCAGTGATTCGATCTGCGGCTGCCACTGGCGATCCACCACCTGCTTACCGTTAGCAGACACCAGATCGATCGGCTGCGGCTTAAGCAGTTGTTGCGCAGTCCAGCGCTGACGTGGCAGTTGCAGCCAGATATCAACATCGAGCCCGGATTGATGGCTGGCATGGCCGCTGCTGAAACGCCCACCGGCCGGCATGGCCATATCCCCAATCAACACCGTGCCCAACGCTTTCTGGCTAGCCTGGCTGCTCAGACGTTTGATAAACGCCAGCAGGTCCGGGTGGCCAAAGTAGCGCCGCTGGTCGGTGCGCATCACCTGATAGTCCGTGGAATTCAAAGGCAGCGGTTGCGCCCCGATAATACAACCATTGGCAAAACCCCCAATAGCACTGGGCGTACCGCTGACCGGATGATCGATTTTTTGCCATGGCGTTAACGCCATAGCTGAACCCGACGCAATCAGAACGACAATGCCTAACAGCCACTTTTTCATCTGATTTCCCTACCAGCGTGGAACGTCGGAAATCACATCACCGTTTTGCGCACGCTGACGCAGCAGGTGATCCATCAGCACAATCGCCATCATTGCTTCGGCGATTGGCACTGCGCGGATCCCCACGCACGGATCGTGACGACCACGGGTCACCATCTCTACGGCCTCGCCCTGGCGATTAATGGTGCGCCCCGGCACCATGATGCTGGAAGTCGGTTTCAACGCCAGATGCGCAACCACCGGTTGACCACTGCTGATGCCACCGAGAATGCCGCCAGCATGATTGCTTTGGAAGCCTTGCGGGGTGATCTCATCACGATTTTCACTGCCGCGCTTGGTGACAACGGCAAAGCCATCGCCGATCTCCACACCTTTTACCGCATTGATGCTCATCAGCGCGTGCGCCAGATCGGCATCCAGGCGATCAAACACGGGCTCACCGAGGCCCACGGGGACATTTTCCGCCACTACCGTGACTTTGGCACCGATGGAGTCGCCCTCTTTCTTCAGCGCGCGCATCAGTTCATCCAGCGCCTCTAACTTATCGGGATCCGGGCAGAAGAAAGGGTTCTGTTCAACCTGTGCCCAATCTTTCAGTTCACAGCTCACATCACCGATCTGCGCCAGATAACCGCGTACCTGAACACCGAATTTCTGGGCGAGATATTTTTTGGCAATAGCGCCTGCGGCAACCCGCATGGCGGTTTCACGCGCCGAGGAACGCCCTCCACCCCGGTAATCGCGGACGCCGTATTTCTGCTCGTAGGTGTAATCCGCATGGCCTGGACGGAACAGATCCTTGATTGCACCATAATCTTGCGAACGCTGGTCGGTGTTTTCGATCATCAGGCCGATGCTGGTGCCGGTCGTCACCCCTTCAAACACCCCGGAAAGGATGCGTACCTGATCCGGCTCACGTCGCTGTGTGGTATAGCGTGACGTGCCGGGACGGCGGCGATCGAGATCGTGCTGCAAATCGGCTTCTGTCAACGGGATGCCCGGTGGCACGCCGTCTACAATACATCCCAGCGCCACACCGTGAGATTCACCAAATGTGGTGACGCGGAAAAACTGCCCAATACTGTTCCCTGCCATCACGGCTCCTTACCGTTGGTTATCATCCCGTTTGGCATGCAAACGGGCTGTGCAGGCCCGCCACGCGAGCCCAGGTTATCGGTTAGCTGCGGTAGAGGATGAAATGCTCTTTGCAGTCAATCAGTTGCTGTTTGGTCAGCATAAATACGCCGTCACCGCCGTTTTCAAACTCCAGCCAGGTGAACGGAATATCCGGATATTGTTCCATCAGATGTACCATGCTGTTGCCCACTTCACAAATCAGCACGCCTTCATCACTCAGGTAGTCTGGCGCGCAGGCCAGGATGCGGCGCACCAGCTTCAGGCCGTCGCTGCCGGCTGCCAGCCCCAGCTCAGGCTCAAAGCGGAACTCTTGCGGCAGATCGGACATATCTTCCGCATCCACATAAGGTGGATTAGTAACGATCAGATCATATTGGATCGCCGGAACGTCGCGGAACAGATCGGAACGGATCGGGATCACCTGATGCTCCACACCATGCGCCTGGATATTACGCTCGGTGACCGCCAGCACGTCGGTAGAGATATCCACCGCATCGACTTCCGCTTCCGGGAAAGCATAACCACAGGCGATAGCGATACAGCCACTCCCCGTGCACATATCCAGAATATGGCGTGGTGGGTGCGGGATCAATGCGCTGAAACGATCGTTGATCAGTTCACCAATTGGTGAACGTGGTACCAACACGCGTTCATCGACATAGAACTCCATCCCGCAGAACCAGGCTTTATTGGTGAGATAGGCAACAGGAATACGCTCGTTAACACGGCGAATCACCCGTTCCACAATGCGGTGACGCTCACTTGAGGTCAGCCTTGCGGTGTGCATGTCTTGCGGAATATCCAACGGCAGGAACAGGCTGGGCAAAACCAATTGCACGGCTTCGTCCCACGGATTATCGGTTCCGTGGCCATAGTAGATATTGGCAGCGTTGAAACGGCTTACGGCCCAGCGCAGCATATCCTGAATGGTGTGCAGCTCATTTACTGCTTCTTCGACGAAAATTTTGTCCAATTTGCCCTCCGGCAGGCACGATGATTCATGGTTTAGCGACATAGTTTGCCATGAAGCCTGCGACAAATCAGCAGCAATAGCAGTGTTAGAGGCATTCTCGTTTTCATTCAGACCCAGTTTTGCGTCGACAGAAACCATCGACAAGGTAAACTAGGCACACTCCTACGGAAGAGACTCAGTATTTTTGCAAATACCTAAGCTCCCATAAGAGATTAACTTGCAGTGTAAATGATATTCGGTGAGAGAATAATGAAGAACAAGCACCCACTGAGCAAAGATGAATTACAGCTCTTCAGGGAATCGGTCGCCGGCACAAAGACGCTGCGACAGGACACTATCGTCCACCCCAAACCTAAGATGAAGACCAAACAGATAGCGCCACAGCGCCTGCTCCAAGAGCAGGTGGATGCCAGCTTTTACTTCTCCGACGAATTTCAGCCGCAGTTGGATGATGAAGGGCCGACGCGTTATGTGCGCCCTGGCTACAGCCACTATGAACTAAAAAAGCTGCGCCGTGGGGATTACGTACCGGATCTGTTTCTCGACCTGCATGGATTGACGCAACTACAGGCCAAGCAAGAACTGGGGGCGATGATCGCCGCCTGCAAACGCGAGCATGTTCACTGCGCCTGTGTGATGCATGGCCACGGCAAACACATCCTTAAACAGCAAACTCCACTGTGGTTGGCGCAACATCCCGATGTACTGGCATTTCACCAAGCCCCCAAGGAATGGGGCGGCAGCGCTGCGGTGTTGGTGCTGGTGGAACTGGCAGAATAGCGGCACGTCATATGACACTTACCCTCCGATAAGTGTCATGTTCTGTTTATCAATCATCGGTTAAAACAGCAGACCATTTATCTCTCATTTTATATTCAGATTCCCTTTTCATTCCCCATATTAATGGATAAGTCACATTATCGTGCTGCCTGTATAGGCCTGGAGGCAATCATCAGGTTTAGCTCTTTTATTTATCATGTTTATATTTTAATTAATGATCAAATAGCAACTTAATATCACCATTGCGAATAATTAAATTCTGAAAACCATTTGCAATTACCCAGACCACTTACCTCATTCATTTATATCCAAACCAGACCTATAAACCCGGCAATAAAGTTATCGCTATTATGTATGTTTTTTATGATACGCATTGACACCAAGGAAATGCCAAAAAACAGTCAGAGAATTATCCTGTATTAACCGTTAAAAGTGGACAAGGTGATTATTGCCAGTAGAATGCGAATGAATTGCATAACCCTGTGACAGAGAAATATGGAATGCATTTCCATACGAGTGAAAAAATCAATTAACCACAAAGAAAGAAGGGAATTAAGATGAACCATTAATAATAGAGGTACATTAACTATAGTGATGTTTGATGTAAGATTGGCTGACGCTGCGGTTTAAGTATTCTTGTGAGTTATTTCACAAGTGTCAATCATCCGGTACGCTACGCATAAAATGCTTGGCGGGCTATGCTTTTATGCACTTACGAGCCAACTTTATAGATTAATCATTACTGATATCCGTAAGGGATCAGTACGCCTTATTGTCTATGTGTTTACCCTGAATTGAAGTTCGCCAATAACGCTACAACTTAAAATATAACCACAACAGCCTAGCGCGTAAAAGGCATACACCAACTGCACAATGGTGAGGGGAAGCCCTCATGGTTGACAGAAAAGAAATTGGCGATAAAGCCATTTTCAGAAAAATCAGTTACCTCTTTAGGTAACCTTTTTATCTTAAATATTATAGGAAATAATATTATGACTCTGGAAAATAAACAAAAACAGTTTTTCGCAAAACTGTCTCCTATCTGTTTCTTTAGCCTGCTGGCTCTACAAGGGATTACCGTTGCCCAAGCGGCTATCGTTTCCGCCCCAGGTGGCCCATCACTTGGCGCCAGCTCCAACAAGGGCAGTACGGTTATCGACATTAATGCCCCTGGTTTTGGCGGCGTTTCTCACAACATCTATAACCAGTTTGACGTAGACCGTGGTGGTGTGGTGCTCAATAACAGCGCGCAAAACTCAACCTCTCAGTTGGCAGGCGCCATTAATGGCAACAAGAATTTAGCCAACGGCGCGGCAAACGTTATCCTCAACGAAGTCAATTCCTCCAAAGCCAGCCAGCTCAACGGCATGATCGAAGTCGCTGGCCAGAATGCACAGGTGATTATCGCCAACCCATCAGGGATTACCTGTAACGGCTGTGGTTTCATCAATGCTAATCGTGCCACCCTGACTACCGGTAAAACCACGGTGGTTAATGGCGAAGTGCTCGATTACGTGGTAAACAAAGGTAAAATCAACATTACTGGCAAAGGGTTAGAGAGTTCCAGCGCCAACTATACCGATTTAATCGCCCAGGCTGTCGCCATCAATGCTGACGTACAAGCCCAGGATTTGCGGGTTTCATATGGTCAAAACCGCGTTGACGCGGCCCATACGACAGCAACCGCACTCACCTCCAATCGCCAGTATGGTGTTGGCCTTGACGTCTCCAGCCTCGGCGGGATGTATGCCAATAAAATTACGCTGGTCGGCACTGGTGAAGGGCTGGGTGTCAATAACGCAGG
The DNA here is from genome assembly GCF_006715025.1 of Serratia fonticola. Taxonomy (NCBI): domain Bacteria; kingdom Pseudomonadati; phylum Pseudomonadota; class Gammaproteobacteria; order Enterobacterales; family Yersiniaceae; genus Serratia; species Serratia fonticola. The sequence goes on along the minus strand of NZ_VFMK01000001.1, from coordinate 2,139,016 downwards.
TACCCTGTCTGCCTCGGTCGGTGATGTGGTCATGAACATGAATGGAACCCTGACCAACAAAGGAACAATCTCGGCCAAAAATGATATCCGTATGGTATCAACCTCGAAAGGCCGTTCAGATTCCTTCAACAACTCAAACGGTAACCTGGTAGCAGGTAATGATATCTCTATCCAAAATGGTTATGTGAAAAACGTTAAAGGTACCATGACGGCCGGCGGCAATATCAACCTCGAAAGCAGCGCGGGTGTTAACTATACACCGGGTGTGCAAGTCGGGATTGATAACGCCAATGGGGCAATGAGCGCAAGAAAAGACATCACGATTAGCGCCAATGGGTCTTCAATCAAGAATACCAGTGGTGTCATCAGTGCAGTGAAAGATGTCACTATGGAAGCCAAGTATGGTGTGAACAACAACGTAGGTAGGATCTCTGCCAACGCGGGTGGCATCACTATCACCACCGTTAATGATACCATCAGAAACGATCGCGGGATTATTGAAGCCAACTGTTGTGTGTCTCTGGATGCCAATAAGGTGAACAATAGCTACGGCACCATCAAAACCAAAGATGATATCATTATCAATGCATCATCTGAGTTGGATAATACCCAAGGTACTATTCTGGCTGAAGGTAACATCGCCCTCAAAGGAAAAAGCATCAAGAATAATTCAGGAAAAATCCTGGCCCAGGAAGCCTTGGATATTGATGCTGCTCAACTGACGAATTACACTTATAATAACCCTACCAAAGAGTACGGTATATTCAGCGGTGGCGACATGAATCTAAACCTGAGTTCTTCGCTCAATAATGACTACGGTGTCATTGCCTCTCGTGGCAATATCAACATTGCTACTAATAACTTAGCCAATAAGTTTGGTCAAATTGAGAGTGCAAAAGATCTCACGGTAGATTCGACAGTCGTTAGCAATCAGAAAGGCAATATTGTTGCAGGTAAAGACATGGTGATTAATGCATCACGTTTAGATAATGGCGCATCAACCAGCACCGCAGGAAATATTGCGGCAGGAGATACATTAAAGATTAACATGCAGCGTGGCATCCTTTCCAATGGTCAGCATGTCGATGGTAGCATGACTAATTACGGTACCTTAGCGGGTAAAAACAAGATTACCATCAGTACTGAAGGCAAGTTCACCAATTACGGTAAATTGATTTCGGATAATACCGTAGAAATCCGTAACCAGCGCTAATGCAGGAACGATGAATCACCCTATCACCAATTTTCACCTCTTGTGATAGGTAATAATAAGCTGATGGCCTTGTCAAAAAGGCCATCGGCTGTTTTTAACTTTTTTTAGCATACATACAGCAGCATCTGATTAAAAAAGAGCCATATTAATAAGGAAGTTAACATGCGTTTTCGCTTTCCCAACGCTTGGCTATTGCTCATTTTCACCCCACTGGTTCAGGCGGCAGAAAATGGCCAATTTATTGAGCAACAAATGAGCCACCAGCAGGAACAGGAAAAGGCACGCTATAACCAATTGGAAACCGTAGGCAAAGACGTTCGCTCCTCTGGCGGCGTTGGCCTGAACACCCGCATTGACTTTCCGGATGAACACCCTTGCTTCAACATCCAGCATATTGATCTGAACAAGAGCGACCAGATCCCTCATTGGATCCCATTACGCAAACTGACGGAACAGGCGCAAGGGCGCTGCCTGGGGATCCAGGGAATAAAAACGCTGGCAACCGCTCTACAAAATCGCCTGATTGAACATGGCTATATCACGACCAGAGTATTAATCCCTCAGCAAAATCTCACGGAGGGAGAACTCACCTTAGATATCCTGTCAGGCACCATTGGCAACGTCAAGCTAACGGACGACAGTGATAAATACGTTAACCTGCATACCACCTTCCCTGGCAGCCAAGGAGATCTCCTCGACTTGCGGGCTATTGAACAAGGGTTGGAGAATATGCAGCGTATCCCGAATGTCGCTGCCAATATCTCATTACAGCCGGGCAAGAACGCGGGGGAATCCGATCTGGAAATCACCCGTAAGCAACCCTCGTTCTGGCGCGTAGGCGGCTGGTTGGATGATTCTGGCAGTAAACAAACGGGTCGTTATCAAAGCGGCTTGGCGTTATACATTGACAACCCGACCGCCATGAACGATCTGTTTTATGTTTCTGCCGGGCGCGATCTGCAGTTCCAATCGAGCCGTTATTCCAACAACGGATCCTTATATTACTCCGTGCCCTATGGTTTCTGGTCACTGGATTTATATGCTGGCCGCAGTGAATACCTACAAACTATAAATGGTATCTATACTGACTTTTCGTACCGCGGCAAGTACCGTAATCTTAGCTTGAAAGTCAATCGCCTCTTGTATCGCAACGCCACGCAAAAAAACACCCTTCACTTTCAGGTACTCAAACGCAACTCTCATTTCTATCTGAATGACACGGAACTTCAGTTACAGAAACGTAATATGACCAACTGGAGCATTGGGCTTAATCATCGCCACTATATTGGCCAGTCGATTGTCGATGCCATGGTGACCTATCAGCGTGATACCTCCTGGTTCGGCGCGCAAAAGCCGATAGATAGCGGCCCGGCAAGCCGCATTGTCAACCTGGATCTCAGCACCCATACCCCTTTTACCCTGAAAGATTTATCACTGAGTTATCAATCCCGTTTTCGGCAGCAATATAGCCCGGACCGGCTGACAACACAGGATCAGTTCAGTATTGGTAACCGCTGGAGCGTGCGCGGTTTTGACGGCGAAATGAATATGATGGCCAATAAAGGCTACTTTCTGCGTAATGATCTGAACCTTAACCTGCCAAAAATGAATCAACAGCTCTACGTCGGTGTTGACTATGGCAAGGTGAAAGGCGAAGGCAGCAATGATTTTGCCAGCGGCCACCTGCTCGGTAGCGTTGCCGGGATCCGCGGGGGAATAAAAGCATTCAGCTACGACGCTTTTGTCGGCGTACCACTTTCCAAGCCCGATAATTTTATCACCAGCCCCGTCACCGTCGGTTTTACCTTACAGTGGCAGTTTTAGGCTGATGTTATCAAGCACTCACTCACAGCCTATTTACGGTTCAGTGGGCGTAACGTCACCTCAAGGCAAACTGGCGACTCACCAAGCGGAGTGATAATGAAAAAGGGCGATGTTCAACATCGCCCTTTCGCTATAGCGTATTGCAGGATTTCAGACCTTGGCCATTACCTGAGAAGGGCTAACCTGCCATTCAAAGGTACCACTGCTGCCATCAGCTGCCAGATCGACATTGGCAATAGCTGAAGTCGCAAACATGGGTGGACATTCACCAGGGCACAATTCAGCAACCAGGTAGCCGACCAGCGGCAGATGGGAAACCACCAGTACAGCCCCCACACCTTCTTTTGCCAGCGCCTGCAGATAGCAGCTCACTAACCCGGCGTCACCACCTGGAGTCAGTTCAGGCAACACTTCTTCGCCTTCCGGCAGCGTTAACGCTTCGCGTACTGTTTCTAACGTTTGCTCGGCCCGCAGATAGGGGCTGACCAGCACTCGCTCAATATCCACTGACTTGGCATTTAACCAGGCCGCCATCTGACGTGACTCATCACGGCCACAAGCAGTAAGGGGTCTTACCGAGTCGCTAGCGGCCTCAAGTGCCGCCTCTCCGTGACGCATAATCAAAACTTGCATATTGCACCGCTGTTGTTGACAAAATAACGCTATACAGGAACGCCGAACGTGCTGTATCGCCGAGTTGTACTCAAGAGCACAGGTCAGCTTCAAACGATAACGCGCCGTCTCTCTATGGCGGCCGGGCATTTTGCCTGAAAGTTCACGTAAAGAAAACGCTGTTTTTTACAACAACACCCTCCCCACGCAAATTCATCGCTTACATAACAACCAATTCAATGGGTTAAAATTTAACCTTGTTGCCATGAAATTTTTAGTCGCGCTGAGCTATCCGCCACTAAAACGTTACGTTACCCCTAGCCGATCCCCCTGTACAGCCTCGGGGATAGCCCTTGTTGCAAGGAGTGATAGCGATCACAAAGTGGCCCTGATCAAACTGTAGTGCAAACCGCAGTGCCATGCCTGCCCGCTAACTACCCTGTGGATAAAAACGTTCACCTTGCTGGGCCATCTGCAACAGACGTTCGCAGGGGGCAAAATTTTCACCGTACTGCTGCTGCAAATACTGCAGGGTTTTTACCACTTTCTCTGCGCCGAGCTCATCCATGTAACGGAATGGCCCCCCAAGAAACGGCGGGAAGCCGATGCCAAATACCGCACCAATGTCCCCATCGCGTGCGCTACGGATCACCCCTTCGTCCAAACAACGAGCGGCCTCGTTAAGCATCATCATCACACAACGCTGAGCGATCAACGCATGTTGCAGATGCGCTTTGGCGGTAATGCCTAACAACGGGTAAATGCTGCTATCTGCGCTTTTACGTTTCTGCCGTGACTTGCCTTCGGCAGGATAGAGATAGAAACCACGCCCATTCTTACGCCCTTTACGCCCCTCTTTCAGCACGGCATCGAATGCCGCCGGAGCCGCAAAACGTGGCCCCAGCTCCGCCGTCAGGATCGGGATAATCTTGGTACCAACGTCGATGCCTACCTCATCAAGCAGCATAATCGGGCCGACAGGGAAGCCAAAATCAACCAATGCTTTATCCAGCGATTCGATCGGTTCTCCCTCAAGCAGGCAGCGTGCCGCTTCATTAATATAAGGCGCGAGAATACGGTTAACATAAAAACCGGCACGGTCAGCCACCACGATCGCCGTCTTACCCTGTTTTTGGGCCAGAGCAACGGTCGTAGCGATCGTTTCTTCACTGGTGGCAGCATGTGGGATCACCTCTACCAACGGCATTTTATCCACCGGGCTGAAGTAATGCAGACCAATCACCTGCTGCGGCCTGGTCGCGTTGGCCGCAATCTGGCCAATTGGCAACGACGAGGTATTGGAAGCAAACACGGTGTGCGGTGCCGCATACTGCTCAATATCGGCCACCATCTGTTGCTTGAGCGCGATATCTTCAAATACCGCCTCCACGACAATATCGACACGCTCAAAACCACTGTAATCGGTTGAACCGGAGATCAGCATCATTTGCTTCTGCCGCTCCGCCGGGCGCATACGTTTGGTGCGAACCCGCTTGCCCAGCAGATCCCAGGTGTATTTCAACGCATGGTTAATCCCTTGCTCATTCACATCTTTGATCCGCACCGGTAACCCTCCCCGGGTTGCGGTCACGCAAGCAATACCACCGCCCATCAACCCACCACCCAACACCCCGACGCGATGCAGCTCGCGCGGTTTGGCATCGCCCCCGCGCTCTTTCTTGAGAGCCGTGGAAGCAAAGAACAGGCTCCGTAATGCGGCAGACTGAGACGACATTGCCAACTCACCGAAAGCACGGGCTTCGGCTTCATAACCACTGGCACTACCGTGATCCAGACCGGTACGCACCACTTGAATAATGCGTTCCGCGGCCGGGTAATTACCGTGAGTTTTTTCCAGCGTTTTCTTACGCACGATGCTGAACAACAGAGTTCTACCCAACGGGCCGTTGAGCAGACGTTCCTGCCAGGGCAGTTTACGACGCGACTTCCAACCTTGCTTGACGCGCTCGATGGCCGTTTGCAGCAAAATAGATTGCGGTACTGCGTCGTCCACCAGTCCCATGCGCAGCGCCTGCCGAGCCCGGATATGTCGGCCTGTCAGGATCATATCCAACGCTTTGCTGGCCCCAATCAGGCGCGGTAAACGCTGAGTGCCGCCAGAACCTGGCAACAAACCCAGTTGTACCTCAGGCAAGCCTAGCGCCGTTTTATCATCCAGCGAACAAACACGGCTATGGCAAGCCAGCGCCAACTCTAACCCGCCCCCGAGGCAAGCGCCGTGAATGGCGGCAACAACGGGCACCGGGAACGCGGCTATCTGCGCCAACGTACTTTGCCCTTTCTTTGCCAACGCCTCCGCCTCTTTGGCACTGCGACAGGCGGCGATCATGGTAATATCAGCCCCGGCAATAAATGAATCCGGCTTACCGGACAAGATCACCAGCCCCTCCAGCGAGGTAAGCTGCTGTGCCTTCAACAACACATCGTTGATCTGTTCAACAAACTCCGCTTTCAGCGTGTTGACCTTTTCCCCTGGCACATCGATGGTAATAACGCCAATATTGTCCGGGCGCAGGGTCAAATTAAACGCTGAAGGTTGCGCGCGCTGTTCGTGCAATGCATTCTCGACGCTCATTATTCCACCTCCACGATCATTGCTGCGCCTAATCCTCCGGCTGCACAGGCCGTGGTTAACCCCAGCCCTCCGCCACGCCGTTTAAGCTCGTGTAGCGTCTGCGTGATCATACGTGCCCCCGTTGCCGCAAACGGATGGCCGTAAGCAATCGACCCACCCAGCACGTTAAATTTGTCCATATCGACTTCACCTATCGCCTGCTCACGGCCCAGTTTCTGTTGGGCAAATTCGGTACTGGCAAACATTTTCAGGTTGGCCAGCGTTTGCGCCGCAAAGGCTTCGTGCATATCAATCAACGTGAGATCGGCCAAGGTAATCCCCGCACGATCCAGCGCCAACGGCGTGGCATAAGAAGGGCCGAGCAGCATATCTTCCCAGACATCAATGGCCGCAAAGGCAAAACTGCGCAAATAGCCAAGTGGCTTCAGGCCCAACTCTTTCGCACGCGATTCACTCATCATCAGCACCGCGGCAGCGCCGTCGGTCAACGGCGTACTGTTGGCTGCGGTAACGGTGCCATGCTTACGATCAAATGCCGGTTTCAGCCGGGCATAAGATTCCAGGCTGGAATCTTTACGGATGTTGTTATCTTCGGAAATAGGTGTTTTATAAGGAGGGACATAAGCGGTCATCACTTCGTCATGCAATAACCCCTGCTCCCAGGCCTTGGCGGCCAACTGATGGGAACGATGGGCCAATGCATCCTGCTGTTCACGGGTAATGCCGTGGGTTTTCGCCATCTGCTCGGCGGTATCTCCCATGCGAAGCCCCGTAGAGTACTCCGCTACGGCCGGTGGCACCGGCATCAGATCGCGGAATTTGAGCTTGCTGAAGAGCTTCAGGCGCTGTGACAAGGTGCGCGCCTTATTCACATCCACTAATGTACGCGCCAGCGCTTTGCTAACGCCAATCGGTAGCACGGAAGAAGAATCCGCCCCCCCGGCAATGCCGATACTGATACTGCCAGCCATAATGCTTTCTGCCACGTTGGCAATCGCCTGGAAGCTGGTCGCACAGGCGCGTGAAACGCTATAGGCATCGGTATTCACACTCATACCGGTGCCGAGCACGATTTCTCGGGCAATATTGGGCGCTTCTGGCATTTGTACCACCTGCCCAAAGACCAGCTGTTCAATCAAGGCCGGATCAATGCCGCTGCGAGCCAGCAATTCACTCACCGCAGACTTGCCAAGATCGACCGCTGGAATGCCATGATATGCGGTCGCCTGTTTGGCAAAAGGCGTACGCAACCCCTGAACAATGGCGATACGCTCGCCGAGACGTGTAACCAGCGGCAATGCCTTACTCATAAACGCTCCTGAAGATAGGCCGTTAACACAACGGACAAAAAAGAGGTCTGACCTGATGAGGTCATTGTTAACCAAATGTTTACATTTGGCAAACTGGCAGAAGTGAAAACTGAGAGCAGGAGCAACTTTCGGGCGGGGTAATCACCCTGCGCGGTGGCAACCACGCAGGGATTGGTGACGTTCATGCCAGCACCAGGCGGCCAGCTTGAAATCCACCGGGAAGTGAACGGGGATTAGCGCAGGCCGAGCTGGAAAATCAGTGTTTCTGCCTGACAGGCGAAGGTAAAATCAACCTCCAATTGCACACCACCGTCAACCGGTTTAATGCTACTGCTGATGTCACAAGGGTCTGACTCAACGCTACGCGCCTTTTCTGTCAGTGCGGCCAAGGTTTTCTCTGCATCTTGCTGATTAGCAAACACCTGGCTATAGGATGCGGTGCAATCGGTGTTATCCATCACGGTGCCGACATCCACACAACAGCAAGCCGCAGTTTCCTGAGCACTACACTTATTAATTGCATCTGACATAATTGAAATCTCCTCACGGGCCGCCGTTAAGCTCACCCAAATAGCCATTTATGATCTGGCGCAAATAAACAAAATTCTTCCGACATTTTACTCCTCGAACTTGCCAATCACTAGCCATACTTTTTGTAAGCGTTTTAAGTGATGGAAATCACAAATAAAAATCAACACTTGCGAATAAATCGTAGGATTATTGTTATAAAACGACCTTTTTTTGTAATGCAGATCTCTTTTTTGATATCAATCTGGAAATATTTTAAGAACAAACTTGCAACATCTTGACAGGTCGGACCTATAATTCAGCCACTGGTCTGATTTGTCAGAATGATGACGGACCCTACAATCGCGCGCTCCATGTTACGTTGTGTAACATTGTTTAAATAATAAACACATAAAATGAGGTTTTGGTCATGAGCCAGAAAAACCTATTCACTAAATCAGCTCTCGCAGCTGCAGTGGCAATTATTTCTTCAAACGTATATGCCGCAGGATTCCAGCTGAACGAGTTTTCGGCAGTTGGTTTAGGGCGAGCCTATTCTGGCGAAGGCGCAATGGCGGATACCGCAGCATCAGCTAGCCGTAACCCGGCAACCATGATGATGTTTGACCGCCCTTCTTTCTCTGCCGGTGCCGTATTTATCGATCCTGGTGTTGATATCAGCGGCACCTCTCCTTCAGGCCAGAGCCTGGATGCAAAAAATATCGCCCCCACAGCATGGGTGCCGAACCTGCACTATATCCATCCACTGAATGACCAGTGGGCCGTTGGCGGTTCTGTAACCAGCAACTATGGCCTGGCAACTGAATACAGTAACAGCTACCCAGCGGGTTCCGTTGGTGGCACCACTGACTTGACCACGCTGAACCTCAATCTAAGTGCCGCTTACCGTCTGAACCAACACCTTAGCTTCGGCCTGGGCTTTGATGCGGTGTACGCCAAAGCCAAAATTGAACGTTATGCAGGTGACTTACCGTTGCTGCTTGCCGGTTCTGGTAAATTACCGCCAGCGCTGGCAGGTCAAGTGGCACAGATCCCGGCTGATACCCAGATTTCGCATCTGGAAGGTAATAAATGGGGTTACGGCTGGAACGCGGGTATTCTTTATCAGGTGGATGAAAACAACCGCTACGGCTTTACCTACCGTTCCGAAGTGAAAGTTGACTTCGACGGCGACTACCGCAGCAGCCTGCCTTCCGCCTACAACGGCCTTCTCGGACAATTTGGCCTGCCAATGGGCACTAACGGCAACACCGTCCCAGGTTCTCTGACCCTGAATCTGCCAGAAATGTGGGAGATCTCCGGTTATAACAAAGTGGCGCCACAATGGGCTATCCACTACAGCATGGCTTACACCAGTTGGAGCCAGTTCCAGGAGCTGAGAGCCACCGACAGCAACGGCAATACGCTGTTCCAGAAGCATGAAGGCTTCCGTGACGCTTACCGTATCGCACTGGGTACGAGTTACTTCTACGACGATAACTGGACCTTCCGTACCGGTATCGCCTTCGATGACAGCCCGGTACCGGCAGAAAACCGCTCTATCTCAATCCCAGATCAGGACCGTACCTGGCTGAGTGCAGGTGCAACCTATGCCTTCAACAAGGATGCTTCTGTCGACGTGGGCATTTCCTATATGCACGGCCAGAAAGTTACCATCAACGAAGGCCCTTACACCTTCCAGTCTGAAGGTAAAGCCTGGTTGTACGGTGCTGGCTTCAACTACCGTTTCTAATCGCACCTCCCAGACAAGAAAAGCGCCTTCAAAGGCGCTTTTCTTTTTTCTGCCAAACAGGTTTCCCCATAAATCAGGAAAGACTTACTGTGGTAATCCCCTGCTCTGGTGACGTTTCAAACGACTCAGGCTTTTTCTCTGCTATTTCTTCCTGCGGTGTGGCCACAGGCTGTTGTACCTGCGGCAAAGCCGCGGTCAGCGCCTGCAGCGAACTGCCATTGATGCCAATCTCCTGTAGCAGGGAATCGATAATCGGCGCATGTGTACGATAAGAGAGCGCAGCGGAAAGAGCCTGCTCAGCCAGGTTGCCGTTGCTGGCCGAAGATAACGTCGCGCCTGCAGCGCCAGCGCCGCCAGAACGGTTCAGCCCATCAACCTGCAAGATCTTGATACCGTCAATCGCCTTCATCGGTTCAACCGATTTCTCAATGATGGCTGGCAATGCCTGCAACAGCGCCAGCTTGAACTTCAGGCTGGTCTGATCGTTGGAAAGCATGTTAACCGCGTCGTTGAACGCGCGCTGGGCTTCCGCTTCGGCAAGGCCTTTTTTACGTGCGGCTTCAGCCAGTTCGATAATCGCAGCGGCTTGCAGCTCTGCGGCCTCTTTTTCTGCCCGGGCTTTCAGCGTCAACTGCATGGCTTCGGTTTCAGCCTCCTGGCGGGCCTCAATCAGGGCGACCTGCTTGGCACGATCGGCTTCGGCGGTCTGGCGCGTTGTTTCCACGTTTTGCTCTGCTTTTACCGCTTCCGTCAGCGCATCGTTAGCGCGGGCCTGTGCCTGAGACTGCTGTTCAGATTTTGCGGCGATGGCAATGGCCTTATCCTGCTCGGCGATTTCCGTCACTTTTTTCTGTTCGATCTCTTTGATACTGATTTCACGCTCCGCTTCTACTTTACGGGTGCGAACAGCCTGTTCACGCTCGATTTCCGCTTCTTCAATCTGGCGGTCGGCAGCAATGCGGCTTTGTTCGGCTTCGCGGCGGCGTTCCGCTTCGAACGTGGCAATGCGGGAGCTTTGTTCAGCGCTGCGGGTTTTGACCTGCTGCTCCTGGTCCAGAGACATGAAGGATTCCTGCTGTTCAATCTCTAACTTGCGCGACAGGGCATCACGGTTTTTCTCACGCACCGCCACTTCCACGTCCTGTTCTACTTCGTTACGCTCACGGCGGCGGCGTTCGGTTTCCTGCGTCAGCTTGGTCAAACCTTCTGCGTCGAAGGCGTTGTTAGGATCGAAATACTCTTTCGATGTCTGGTTGAAGTTGGTCAGTGACACGCTTTCCAGCTCCAGACCGTTCTTGGCCAGATCTTCAGCTACCGTGCTTTGTACGCCCTGCACAAATATTTCGCGCGCATCCTGCAGATCCTGCATTGTCATCTGCGCGGCGGTAGAACGTAAGGCATCAACGAACTTGTCTTCCACCAGTTGGCGCAGATCTTCCGGCGACAGCGTACGCTGGCCCAGAGTTTGCGCCGCAGTGGCGATCCCCTCAATAGTTGGCTGTACGCGAACAAAAAATGCCACCACCACATCTACGCGCATTCTGTCCTTGGTGATCAGACTGTCACGCATAGCGCGGCTGACCTCCAGCTTCAACGTCTTCATGTTGATGGGGATAATCTCATGAAATACTGGCAGGGCAATGGCACCACCGCTCAACACCACTTTAAGTCCGCCCAACCCGGTACGTACCAGCGATTGCTCCGCAGAGGCTCGACGGTACAGGCGTGAAAAAATCAGCCCGATAATCAGCAGAACAAAGAGGATCCCGCCAGCAATCGAACCCCAAAACATAAGACCATCACTTATTATCACTCTGGTTACCTCTCCATCTGGGTTGTCAAAATAAATCCATTAAAAGACCGCCTGTCATAACAGATCCGGCCAAGGGTTAGCACTACCGTAGAAACGTGTGCTGGAGATGCGCGCCGTTACCAACACCTTTTCCCCGCGGGCAAAGCGGGTATCAGCCTCATCCGGTTCAATCAGGATATAATGGGTACGCCCATGTTCATCGGTTAGTCTGGCCTCCGCCGGGGAGCCAGGGGAAGCCGTCGCACCGGTAATAATGGCCAGCCTGCCAACGAAACTGTCCGTGGAAACCGCGCTGCTTTCGTCGCGCGGCAGGTAATGAGCGATGCCACGACCACACCAGCGCACGCTGAAAATCCCCACGATAAAGGCAGCGATCACCGCCAACCAGATCGGCAACTCGCCGCCCGCCAGCCATTGCAGTACCAGGCCCCCCAGGGAAAAACCGGCGAGAAACAAAACGATGATCACAATAAACGGCAGACGCCCGATATGCAGCCAGCTCAGCCCCTGAGCGAAAGCGTTTTCTCCCAGAGTAATATCAGGATGGGCGTTGAAGGCAGCGTCGATATGCCCGGAAAGGGAAGCGCCGAGAAACACCGCCAGCGTTTCGAGCACACCGATAGCCACCAGCAAGAGCAGAGCAATCAGGAAAGGGGCATTGCCTGAAGAAAGTAGGTCCATATTGGCGTTCTCCGTGCGCGTCACAGTAGAAATATCGTGGCGGCAGAGAAACCTTGAGGATGGCAGGAACGAGAGTACAAAACGCGGTGAAGGTAGTGATGCAATCCGCTGTAAACGATCCTTGTTCCACATAAGCCGGCTCTCTGGCCGCAGGCTCTTCCTTCACGTGACAGGAAGCTGGGTCCTGTCACGGATTTTAACATTTACGGCACAGCTCGCCCAGATAATCCGTAGATCCCAGCACCGATTTTCCTCCCCACGATCTCCCTCACCCCAACCCTCTCCCCAAGGAGAGGGAGCTGGTACGTCGATGCTATCAGGTACAGGGATCAGTATGCAGCTCTTGAGGCGGGTGATGGGGTGTCATCATAATCAGATATGTGGCACGTTCAGTCCTCAGTCCAAGAGGGAGCTGTTCGGTGTTGTGGTTAGGTGCGGAAGTTAATCTGTCACAGAGTAGATGCTGAGGATGAGTATCGCAATTAAGTTGTGGCACGTTCAGTCCTCAGTCCAAAATGGAGCTGATCGGTGTTGTGGTTAGGTGCGGAAGTTAATCTGTCACAGAGTAGATGCTGAGGATGAGTATCGCAATTAAGTTGTGGCACATTCAGTTCCCTCTCCCTGTATGCGCTGATCGGTGTTGTGATTAGGTGCAGAAGTTAATTTGTCACAGAGTAGATGCTGAGGATGAGTATCGCAATTAAGTTGTGGCACATTCAGTCCCCAGTCCAAAAGGGAGCTGATCGGTGTTGTGGTTAGGTGCGGAAGTTAATCTGTCACAGAGTAGATGCTGAGGATGAGTATCGCAACTAAGTTGTGGCTCTTTCAGTCCCCTCTCCCTGTGGGAGAGGGTTAGGGTGAGGGGCACATGAGATGCAAACGTTAATGGGAAACCTGCCCCCGAAGAGGGAACAGGTTAGGCCTTAGTTGGCGGAATCAATCTCGTCCAGATCGCCCTGGATCGCCTTGGCGTTAGGGTTCTCTTGCGGCTGGAGTTTGCCGCCCTGGGCCAGGAAGTCATGACGCTGGAAATAGGCTTCACGTACCATCAGGTAAGGATCGGAGGAGTTACGCAGCAGTCCGTCAGAATCCAGCAACTGTGCACGGGTTTCGATCCCTTCCACCACCCATTTACCCGCCGACATCCAGAAGGTGAGATAGCTCAGCACCGGATAAACGGTATCCGCCCAATCACCGCCCTCTTCGCGAATGGTGAAGCTGCCGTAAACGGGTAAATGCACATACGGGCCATAACCTACGCCGTAATTGCCCAGCGTACCACCAAAGCGACGCGGTTCTTCGCGCGCCAGTTTCGGATTTGCCATACCGGCTACATCAATCAACCCCCCCATACCCAGCAGGGTGTTCAGGAAGAAACGGTTGAAGTGGATCATGCCTTGATACGGGTTACCACGCAGGAATTCGTTCACCATGCTGGCCGGTTCTTCCAGGTTGGAAGTAAAGTTGCTCAGGCCATTACGCGCAGGGGTTGGGACATAGTCACGCCATGCCACCGCAACTGGACGGAGCACATACGGGTCCATCACGTTGTAGTTGAAGTTAAACATCGCCCGGTTGAATCCTTCCAGAGGATCGGAACGCCCCTGTGGATCGTTACCAGACGAACTGGCGCACCCCACCAATAACACCGTTGCGAAAGCCAGCCCAGTCAGGCGAAAATTCATATCTTTCTCCATGAAAACCCGTTGATTTTTTTATCAGGGAACCTGTTTGTCTATCTGAACGCTGATCGGTTCTTTGCCACTAAATGCCTGAACCCCACTCTCGCCATACCAATCTCCCGTCTGCGGGGTCGCCAGGCCATCTTGAGAGAGCCGCACGCGAACCTTCACCTGTTGCAGCGCAGAAAGCAGGCGCTCGGGCATCATGGCATTGCTGTCATCAACAGTAAATGACAGTGGGAAACGGCTAAGAGGCAGTTGTTTGACCGCGACCGGCACCGGATTTGTCCCATCGGTAACCGAAACGATCAGCGTTCCTTGTTGCGGTAACGCTTTTGTCGCCTCTGGCGACAGCGTGACATTAACAACAAGTTTAACAGTTTCTTCGCCAACCTGAACTTTTGCTTGTTCGATACTGCGCTTTATCACTTCTATACGCTGATCGTCAGCGGGCAGCAATTTCAACATCACCTGCCACGCACCGATCGCCTGCTGGTAATCACCCTGTTCAAAGGCGTTAAATGCCAACAGACTCAATACACGCAGGTTGGTATGATCTTCTGCCACCATTTTGCGCAGCATCGCTGACGCTTGCTTGTTATCTTCCGGATCGTTGGAACGGGTTAACACTTCAGCATAGCCCAGACGGACTTCCATATTATTTGGATCCAGGCGATAGGCATGCGCGAAAGCTTGCGTCGCCGTGGTGGCATTGTTTAACGCCATGCCAACACGGCCAAGCATCATCCAGTCGTTGATATTCCTGTCATCGTTCTGCAAGGAAGTGCGCAACCCCAACCCGAGACGAGCAATTTCTTCCATGCTCAGCGGCTTGGCGCGTTCATTGGCCACACGCTCACGCAATTCCGGCATTTGGGATTCTACCTGATGCCAGGCCATAACCTGAGCCAATCCACCGGTTTTCAGATAAAAGCCAACGGCAACCACCACCAGCACCATCACGCCAGGCACCAATGCCCAACGGTTGATCGGACGAGGCGGCTCTTCCTGCTGCCCTGGAATATCATTTAACAGGTTCTGCTGCAGCTCTTTGACCATCTCAGGACGTTCCGCTACCACGCCCTGCTCTTCATCCTGCTCCAGTTCATCAAGGCGATCCTGATAGAACGCCTTGTTCAGGGTATCTCGGCTAGCCGCCTCACCCTCTTTACCTTGGCGCATCGCGGGCACCACCAGTAAAGCGGCAGTTCCCAGCAACAGCACAATAATAATCAGCCAAAAAGCCATTAGGGTTTCTTCCTGTCAGTCTCTTTCAGCAGAGCAGCAAGACGCTGTTGCTCCTGTTCGGAGAGTTCTTCGTTATCGGTATTCGTCCGGCGATAGCGAGTACGCAGTATCACCACCGCACCACCAATCAGCACAAACAACAAAGGCCCGACCCACAGGATCAGGGTTGCCGGCGTTACCGGCGGCTCATAGGTAACAAAATTGCCGTAGCGCGCCACCATATAATCGATGACCTGCTGCTTATCCTGCCCCTGCATCATCAACTCATACACTTTGGTGCGCATATCCGACGCAATGATGGCGTTGGAGTCGGCAATGCTGTTGTTCTGGCATTTCGGGCAGCGCAGCTGTTCGGTCAGCTCACGGTATTGCTGCTCCTGCTCTACCGAGTTGAATTTGTAGGTATCGATGGCGGCGACAGCGCTCCAGCTCAGCAACGCAGCCAACAGCAACGTTATCAGCCTCATGCGTCACCTCCGTATTTACGGTACAGCGGCAACACTTCCTGCTGCCAGACTCGTTCATTCATGTCCCCGGCATGGCGATAGCGAATGATGCCATCACCGTCGATCAGGAAGGTTTCCGGCGCGCCATAAACGCCCAGATCCAGCCCTAACATACCGTCACCGTCATACAGGCTGAGTGCATAGGGGTTACCCAACTGATTAAGCCAAACCACTGCCTTGTCACGGTCATCTTTATAGTTCAGCCCTACCACGCGGATGCCCTTGGCAGCCAGAGTGTTAAGGTATTGATGTTCTGCGCGACAGGTCGGGCACCAGGTCGCCCAGACGTTAAGCAGCATCGGTTTACCGTTACGCAGCACCGCCTGATCGAAAGTTTTGCCAGGGTGATCGAGCGATTCCAGCTTGAAAGTTGGCACCGGTTTGCCGATCAGTGCAGATTCCAGCATGGTAGGGTCTTCACCACCGGCGTTGCGCGTCAATTGCACCAGCAAAGCGACCACTAACAGCAGAAACAGGACGAGTGGAATAAATAGCAATTTGCGGCTCATACCTGCTCTCCTTTTTTGGCTTCACGTTTGAGTTTTTTGCTCATGCGATAGCGCGGATCGAGTATGCACAGCACACCACCCAATGCCATAAACACCCCACCGAACCAGATCCAGCGGACAAAAGGCTTGTAATAAAGACGCACCGCCCAGGAGCCATCGTCCAGTTCCTCACCCAACGCGGCATACAGATCGCGTGTCAGACCACCGTCGATGGCGGCCTCCGTCATCATGCTGCGCGCCACGCTGTAGTAGCGTTTTTCTGCATGCAAAGTGGCTTCCGCCTTGCCGTTGCGCGTAACATCGATAATCCCGACGCCGCCGGTATAGTTCGGCCCGCGGATATCGTGCACATCGCGGAAGATGAAGCGATAGTCATGGATTTCCACGCTATCTCCGGCCTTCATGCGTACATCTCGTTCTACGCTGTAGTTTTGACTGAAAGCGATACCGATCACCGTGACGGCCACGCCCAAGTGACCGAGCACCATGCCCCAGTGGCTACGGGACAGATGTGCCAGCCCGCGCCAGAAGCCATAACGATGCGTAGCCCGCTCGTGCAGTTCCATTAAGGTCAGCACAATCACCCATATCGCCATAATCAACCCAACGACCGTCATCCCGGCAATACTGTCCTGCAGCAGCCAAGGCAGCAGAATCGACAGCACCAGGGTGATCACCAGCGCCACACCCAGGCGGCGCCAAAGCTTGGTCGGTTCATCACGACGCCAGCGCACCAGTGGCCCAATGCCCAGCAACAGGGCCAGCGGTGCCATCAACCAGGTAAACATGGTGTTAAAGAAGGGCTCACCGATGGAAATACTGCCCAGCCCCAGTTGCTTATGCACCAACGGTAACAGGGTACCCAGCAACACCACCAACATGGCGGCAATCAGCAGGACGTTATTCCCCAGCAGGAAGGTCTCACGCGAGAAGGTTTCGTGCTGCACCCGGCTACGTACCTGGCCGCCTTTGACGGCATACAGCAACAGCGAACCGCCAATGACAATTACCAGATAAGCGAGGATAAACATCCCACGAGCCGGATCGGAAGCAAAGGAGTGTACGGAAACCAGCACGCCGGAACGGACCAGGAAGGTGCCCAGCAAACACAGTGAGAAGGCGGTGATCGCCAGCAATACCGTCCAGGCTTTGAACGTACCGCGCTTTTCGGTCACCGCCAGCGAATGGATCAAAGCCGTCCCGGCCAACCACGGCATAAAGGAGGCGTTTTCCACCGGATCCCAGAACCACCAACCGCCCCAGCCCAGTTCGTAGTAAGCCCAGGCCGAGCCCAGCACGATCCCCAGAGTCAGGAAGACCCAGGCCGCCGTTGTCCACGGGCGCGACCAACGTGCCCATGCAGTATCGAGGCGGCCAGCCATCAACGAGGCAATAGCGAAAGCAAAAGCTACCGAGAAACCGACATACCCCATATACAGTAACGGAGGATGGAAGATCAGCCCGATATCCTGCAGCAACGGGTTCAGATCGCTACCGTCGATAGGGAAATTCGGCAAGGTACGGGTGAACGGGTTGGAGGTCATGATAATAAACAGCAAGAAACCGGCCGTAATCATCCCCATCACAGAGAGTACGCGTGCCACCGCATCCTGCGGCATGGTGCGACTGCACAATGCCACCGCCAATGACCAGCAACTCAGCAACAGCACCCATAGCAGCAAAGAGCCCTCGTGCGCTCCCCAGGTAGCCGCAATGCGATAGTAAACCGGCAATTGGGTGTTGGAGTTGGCGGCAACATAAGCCACGGTAAAATCATTGGTGACAAAAGCGTGCACCAGGCAGAAAAACGCCAGCGTAATCGCGGCAAACATGCCATAAGTTAACGGACGGGCAACCGCCATCATGCGCGTATCCTGGCGTGCGGCTCCCCATTGCGGATAAATACTCAGCAACAGCGAAATCGCCAGCGCCAGGCACAGCAGGAAACTCCCAACTTCTGGCATCATGACTTATTGCTCCCGTCCTGCGGGTTAGCATAGCTAGACGCCGGGCCGTTGTGGTTTTCTTTCATCGCGTCTGCCACTTCAGGTGGCGTATATTTCTCGTCGTGTTTGGCCAGCACTTCACGGGCATTAACCACGTTACCTTCCTCCAAGACCCCCTGAGCCACCACGCCCTGCCCTTCGCGGAACAGATCCGGCAGGATACCGTTATAGGTCACTTCAATCGCGCCATGGGCGTCATACACTTTGAAACTCACCTGCAGGCTTTGCTGGTCACGCTTGACCGACCCCGGCATCACCATGCCGCCAATGCGCAAACGCTGGCCGATTTCGGGCATCTCATGCTTCTCGCCTTTACCTTGCAGTATTTCGCTTGGCGTATAAAACAGGTCAATATTTGAACGCAGCGCATACAGCAACAGTGTGGCGGTCAGCGCAACGCCAATCAGTACGACAATGGCCAGATAAAGGCGGCTTTTACGACGTGGATTCACAATGATTTCTCCCGCGGATTAGCAGACTGCGGTGTGGCTGATTTTTGTTTTGACTGACGGATGCGTCGCTCACGCGACGCTTGGCGGCTGACTTCCGCCAGCAGCTGTTTACGTTGCCACAAGGTATGGATAAATAGCCCCAGCAGCGAGAGCAACGTCGCGGCCACGGCGAGCCAGACGTAAAACGCGTAACCGCCCATAGCGAAGAACGCCTGCCAGGAATCGAATGCAGCACTCATGATTGACGCTCCTTGTTCACCAGTTCAGCGACCCAAGGGCGTTGGCGTTCCTGGATCAGGATCAGGTTGCGTAAACGCATCAAGGTTAGGGTAATAAAGAACAGCAAATAGCCGAGAATAGCCCAACGCAACGGTGTACGCATCGCTGGCGCGATGCTTTGCTGCATATTGGTCGAACCCTGATGGAGCGTATTCCACCACTCGACAGAGAAATGGATTATCGGAATATTGATCACCCCAACCAGCACCAGAATACCGGCGGCACGCCCGGCAAGGCGGCGATCGTCGAAAGCGTTGTACAACGCGATAATGCCCATATAAAGGAACAGCAGCACCAGTTCTGAGGTCAAGCGGGCATCCCACACCCACCAGGTGCCCCACATTGGCTTACCCCAGGCGGAACCGGTCACCAAGGCAATAAAGGTGAACACAGCGCCGACCGGCGCCATGGCCGCAACCACGGTATCGGACATTTTCATCTGCCAGACCAGGCCGATAAATGCCGCTATCGCCATTGAAGCATAAATGCCCATCGACCACATGGCCGCCGGGACATGAATATACATAATTCGGAAGCTGTCGCCCTGCTGGTAATCTCTGGGGGCAAAACCAAATCCCCACACCCAGCCAACCAGTAGACAGAGGGCACCGGCGATCCCTATCCAGGGGACGAAGCGGCCACAGACATGGTACAGCCGCTCAGGTCGGGCAAATTGATGTAACCATTTCCACATTGTCGTCATTGCTCACGGTAAAAGTCATTCGGTGCCGCTCTGTACAGGCCGAACGGCGAAAGTCTTATGTACGGGCAAGGCTCTTGATGGCATTCACCCGCGATATGCTTTATTGCTAGTGTACGCTTACACGCAACGCAGCAGAGGTCGCAAAAGGCGCCAGCGTGATACTCCCCGCCAGCATAGCGCCCAGGATAGCCAGATAACCGTCAATCGGCATACCCATGGATGCCGCATCAATGGCGGCGGTCGCAAATATCAGTACCGGGATATACAACGGCAGTACCAGCAAGCTCAGTAGTACGCCGCCTTTACGCAGACCCACCGTCAGGGCCACACCAATCGCGCCTATCAGGCTCAGCGTTGGCGTCCCCAACAGCAGGGTCAGTGCCACTGCCATCCAGGTATTCACATCCAGCGACAGCAGTAATGCCACCAGCGGCGACAGGATCAATAACGGTAATCCCGTGACCACCCAGTGAGCACATACTTTGCCCAACACCGTCATAGGCAGCGGCGTGGGTAACAATAACAACTGTTCCAGCGAACCATCAAGAAAGTCGTCACGGAACAGCCGCTCCAGAGAAAGCAGTGAGGCCAACAGCGCCGCCACCCAGATAATCCCTGGGGCAATACGCGCCAGCAACTGCGGTTCAGGCCCGACACCCAATGGAAACAACGTGATCACAATCAGGAAGAACCACAGCGGATTTACGATCTCGGCACCTTTACGGAAGGCTATTTTCAATTCCCGACGCAATATAATGACGAACATCAGGCAATCTCCGCACGGGTTTCTGCCAGGCGGATCTTCCTTACCGCCCGATGTGTACCGGTTAAATCTTGATGCGTGGTCAACAGTACCATGCCCCCCTGTTGCGCATGTTGCTCGAAGAGTGCGATCAGCTCCACTACGCCCTGTTTATCAATCGCCGTCAGCGGTTCATCCAGGATCCACAGTGGGCTGGTGCTGAGCCATAAGCGTGCCAGCGCAACGCGCCGTTGTTGCCCGGCGGAAAGCTGCGCCACCGGTAGGTCTTCATAGCCAACCAGCCCCACTTGCTCCAACGCCTGCCAGATAGCCTGATGATTAGGCTGTTGCCCAACGGCCTGATAAAATTGCAGATTTTCAAACGGGGTCAGCATGGATTTTATCCCTGGCTGGTGCCCCAGAAACAGCAAATCCTGATGATAGCGATCGCGCTGCTGCCGGGTATTGGCACCTTGCCACAGCACTTCGCCACTGTCTGGCTGTGCCAACCCGGCCAGAATACGCAACAGGCTGGTTTTACCGGCACCATTGGGCCCTTCGACCTGAATAATGTCACCCGGAGCCACCAAAAAACTTAACCCATCAAACAGGGTTCGCTCGTCACGGACACAACTGAGACTTTTGGCTTCCAGCATGAAGGACTCATATTTTTCTTTGGGATACCGAATCATAACATAAGCCATACCGCGCTCGTAGCCCGCAGCCTGGCGAGGATGTACTCCATTAGGGGTAATATTGCGCACCAGATCAAAATTGCGTAGAAAAAAGCAGCGATGTAAAAATTTTGTTACTTTTTTCTTCATTTCGCTCTCGCCCTTTCCATCACCTCGTCACCAACTACGCTTAGTTAACCGACAAGAGGAGAACAGACATTGAGCGAGAAACCCGATCACCCCACCGCTGCGGCCCAGAGTAGCGTTAAAGTTGAGAGCGAAGAGCACGATCAGGGCAAATCAACCATTGAAGTTGACGAAGATAAATTGCCTTCACGCGCCGCTGCCGTTCATGAGCAGATCCGTATGGAGGGCGAGAAAGAACTGGAGCGCGACTGGTTGGCACTGCTATGGTCCGCCCTGGCAGCGGGCTTATCGATGGGGGCTTCGCTGGTAGCTAAAGGGATTTTTCACGCCCGCCTGCCGGATGACCCCAGCCGATTCTTTATCGAGAACATCGGCTATACCTTCGGTTTTATCATCGTCATCATGGCCCGCCAACAGCTGTTTACGGAAAACACCGTGACCGCCGTGCTACCCGTCATGCATAAACCCACGCAAAAAAATTTCATCATCCTGCTTCGCCTATGGGGGGTTGTACTGCTGGGGAATTTGCTTGGTACCGGCCTGGCAGCGTTAGCGTTTATTCATCTGCCCATTTTTGATGCCCCTACCCGCGATGCCTTCACCCACCTGGCCCAGGAAGTGATGCACAACACCCCAAGCGAGATGTTTGCCAATGGCATCCTGGCCGGTTGGATCATCGCTACCATGGTATGGATGTTCCCTTCAGCCGGGGCCGCCAAGATTTGGGTGATTATTTTGATGACCTATCTGGTCGCCATTTGCGATCTCACCCATATCGTGGTCGGTTCGGTCGAGATCCTGTATCTGGTGTTTAATGGTGTGCTCCCTTGGCAAGCGTTTTTCTACCCGTTCGCCATACCGACCCTGGCTGGCAACATTATCGGCGGCACCTTTATCTTCGCGCTGATCAGCCATGCGCAGATCCGTAATGATATGAGTGACAAGGCGAAAACTGAACGGCTGAAAGCCAAAAAGGACACCGATAAGCAACAAAAAGGCTGAGGAAAACGGGCTGGCAGCACAAAATTCACCGCATATTGGTGAGGGAATAACCAAACGCACCGCTAAGCGCTTATTCTGCCGGTAAAAAAAGGTATACTGCTGTGGCTGTCCCCTTAGTTAAATGGATATAACGAGCCCCTCCTAAGGGCTAGTTGCAGGTTCGATTCCTGCAGGGGACACCATAATATACCTCTCTTGAAGTCTACCGAATTTAACCAAACGCCCTAGTCATCAGAGATAGAATCGCCATTTTGGCAAGCTGACGCTATCCCACTTAAACATAAATCAACATGTGCTTGATCGCTGTAGTGGGGCTTATCCTATGCAATACCCCCCTAGCGCTCAAAGTGCCGACTCATTAATTAGTGGGCTGAGACCTTACACATCCGCATCCCAGTTGCTGAAATAACGCTTCAGTTTCTCAATGGTATGACGCCATCTTGGCTTCGTCGGTTTGCAAACCGTGTTTTGATTGCCAAAAAAGCCAACTTCACTCACAGCTTCATTTTCGCTGCGGGTCTCAAGCCATTTAACCGGGACAAAATACTCTGACTTACCGGGATCATCTGCATTATGACGGTATAAATCGCGATATTTCAGTACGTCTATTGCGAGTTTTTCACCCTCGTCAGTGTTAATCATAAAGCTGTTGGCTGGTTCAACAGCACTTTGTACCAGACCAACGCCCACATAACCTTTTTTAGGAATGTTGACCCAGACGCGGTTACCAGGCTGAAGCTGTTTTAACGTCTGACTATACCAGCTCCCGCCACCCGCGCTGATAAACCCGTAGCGGCGCGCCTCTTCCCAGACACGGCTGTTGGAATCGCCAAACGAGACGTAAAACTCGCCATTCCAAGGTTCTTTCGCGTTGGCGCTGGTAGCCGTGGCCTGTGCGGCATTGGTTTGCGTTTCACTCGGATCGATAAGCCAAGCACGGCTTAAGAATTGTTCGTCACCGTGTTGGAATACTTTAAAGAACAGAACGTTAATGGAGATGCCATTCTTACTCAGGTAGTCGACGATACGTTCGGTGGAAGGATCCAGCTCCGCTGCAACAATAATGATTTGATGCGACTGATTGAGCGACTCTTCTTCCAGTTCGGTATTAAAGCGTTGCTTAAATGCCTCCCCTAAGTTTCCGCCACTAGAGAATTTTTCATAAATCTGCGACAAACGATCGGCGGTTAAGTCATCCACCCAAGAGGCGTAATCCAGCGCCTGAGCAACCACTTCACGTGGCGTGCGGTCGCGCTTAAGCTCAATCAGGATCAGCGAGGCATCCGGCGCAATCGCCAGCAGATCGATACGCCCTTTATCGAGCGTATTTTCCTGATGGCCGATGATCATCCACTGATCAGAGAGGATAGTGGGGTCGTTTAAAATCATCTTCTCCAGCAGTTGCTCGCTGGCGAGTTTGCTGATAGCTAGCGGCTGGGGATTCTCCCCTATCCGCCAGATTGCATGATGAACCGGCATCGTCTGCTCCTTAGTTTAATGCTGCGTCGGTGAGCGCATCCGCCAGGTGGAGCTGGATTTGCTGGGCGAGCTGGAGACGGGATTTAATTAAATCGCAAGTAACAAGAAGTTGCTTAACTTTATTTATAATACGAACCATTTCTTTTTCAGGCGGCAAAGATATTAATAACATTTCCCATCGACCTCTGTTAATGATAGGCGTTGCAGAACCCGTAGCCTCAGAAATCAATTTTTCGAGAAACGCCCCTGTATTAAAAGAATAAAAAATATAATCAGGCCTAACAATAATAGGAGATATGCAATTAATTTGTTGATTAAATACAACTAACTCTTTGACAATGCCAGACTTACCTATTGACCCTCCTATACAGACAGTCAAAATATCGTTTTTATATGCAATAGTGCTTTTCTCTGCGCCATCAACGCTTACAAATTTCTCACCAATAGAAATACAGCCATCTGGTGTAATATCACCCGGACCTAAAAAAGGGATATTCCCAGAGTAGTAGGAGCTATTACTTGTACTAGGCGTTTTTCCTGTTGAGCATATTCCCAATTCAGCAATGCGACACCATTCCCACCCCTTCGGCAACTCAAAAGGTTTTTCTTTATCACTCACTGGCGGCAACGGCTTTTGTTTTTTGATTTTACCTTCTTTCACCAGTTGCGCTTTTTCCTGTTCAATGCGTTTAAGCAGCTCATAAGCAGGTTCGTCGTTAGGATCTTGCGGTACCAGTTTTCCCATCACAGCCAGTTGCAGTATGGTTTGCTTAAGCGCGTCGATGCTCGCTTCGGTGGTAAACAGTGTGTCGAAATACTGGCTGATTCGAGCCCAGTTTTCGACGAGTTCTTTGGCATTCTGGCTGTCGGTCAGCGTTGACAGTAGAGTATCCACCAGTTGCTGATGCGCATCAAGACTGCTTAGGGATTGCTGTTCCAGTTGGTCGCATAGAATCAAATTTTGTTCAATGTGAGCAACAATACGATTCTGCTCCTCCTTTGGAGCCAAGGGAACAAGCATTAAAGAAAGAGATTTAAGGCCTAAGTTTTTTATAGTGCTCCCGGTGGCGTTACTCATAGCAAATTGCTTAAAGTAGCATGACTCAAATAGCATTTTTAAGTAAGGCTTTGCCATTTCACTTGTCAGATTTATATAACAAGCACTTTTACCAAGAATTACCGGCTCATTATTATAATAGGCAATATTACCAAGCGTACCATTGATAGAAAGAAGTACACTTCTCTCATTTAACTCTTTCTTATGTTTTTTAAACTCATCTTCACTTACCATTTTTGTAGAGTTTGTTATCTGTATACACCCATTTTTTAAATTATTACCATTAACAAAAAAATAATGCCCTTGATCTACATAATTTGGTGTTCCATGCAGACCATCGCCAATTAGCGTTGCAATATCTAATAACCGTACCCACTCCCACCCTACCGGCAGCTCAAACGGTTTCTCATCCTCACTAATTTCTGGCAGCGGCTTCTGCTTTTTGATTTTACCCTGCTTCACCAGTTCTGCTTTCTCGGCAGCAATACGCTTTAGTAACTCAGATGCCGGTTCATCATTCGGCTCCTGCCGCACCAGTTTGCCGCGCACCGCCAGTTCCAGAATCAACTCGCGCAGTTTCTTAATGCCATACAGGTCGATTTTACCGTTACTGCCGCGCCCGGCCATGGAGCGGGTTTGCAGTGCAGAGGACCAGATATCGATGTGGTCGGTGATCAGCTTCTCAACGGTCATCAGTTCGCTCCCTTGTTACCCGCCAGAGCCGCACCAAGGATATCGCGCAACTGGTTACGCAGCTCACTGATTTCCGCCTGCTGCGTCTGGAATTGCGCCAGCAGCTCGTCCGGGTCGTGGCTGATGGTTTCGCCCTGGTACGGGTTCTTGATATCGAGGTTGAAATTGCGGGCGATGATGTCGTCGATGCTGACTTTCCACGCCTGTTTGTTCTCTTCGCGGCGGGCAAAACCGTCGGTATCACTGCCCCACCAGTCGATTTCCGCCTGGAACTCTTCAAACTTCATCGGTTTGGTTTTGCTGTAGTTCTTCACGCCGTCCGGGTACGGGTGTTCGTAGAACCACACCTCTTTGGTTGGCTGACCTTTGGTGAAGAACAGAATATTGGTTTTGATACCGGTGTACGGGTTAAACACGCCGTTCGGCAAACGCACGATGGTGTGCAGGTTGCACTCTTCGGTGAGCAGCTTTTTGATTTTGGTTTTCACACCTTCACCAAACAAAGTGCCGTCCGGCAGCACCACCGCCGCGCGGCCCTTATCGGCCAGCACTTCGATAATCAGTTGCAGGAACAGATCGGCGGTTTCTCGGGTCTGCATCTCTGCCGGGAAGTTTTTCTCAATGCCGTCTTCTTCGGTGCCGCCAAACGGTGGATTGATGATGATCACATCTACCTGCTCATCCCAGGAAGAGAGCGGTTTGTTAAGCGTGTTGTCGTGGCGGATTTGCACCGGCACTTCAATGCCGTGCAGCAGCATGTTGGTGGTACACAGCAGATGTGGAAGCTGCTTTTTCTCTACGCCATAGATCTGCTTTTGAAGGGTTTTATGGTCTTCGGTGGTGTTGACGTAATGCTCTTTCACATGGTCGAACGCGCAGGCAAGGAAGCCGCCGGTACCACACGCCGGGTCCATAATCGACTCACCCAGCTTCGGGTCGATGCGGTTGACCATAAAACGCGTCACAGCACGCGGGGTGTAGAACTCGCCCGCATTCCCGGCGCTTTGCAGGTCGCGCAGGATCTGTTCGTAGATATCGCCAAACAGATGACGCTCCTGACTGCTGCTGAAGTCGATTTCGTTAAGCTTGTTGATCACCTGGCGCAGCAACGTGCCGTTTTTCATGTAGTTGTAGGCATCGCTGAACGCCTGTTTAACCACAAAGCCACGCGGGTTCTTATCGATCGGCGCGGTGAGGTTTTTCAACGTTGGGAACAAGTCGTCGTTCACAAATTCCAGCAACGCATCA
The DNA here is from genome assembly GCF_006715025.1 of Serratia fonticola. Lineage (NCBI taxonomy): Bacteria > Pseudomonadati > Pseudomonadota > Gammaproteobacteria > Enterobacterales > Yersiniaceae > Serratia > Serratia fonticola. The sequence continues at coordinate 2,112,280 of NZ_VFMK01000001.1, read as the reverse complement.
CCGGTAATCCCCTCGCTGTTCGCCGCCCAGCTACGCCATAAATAGCGCTGGGGGATCGGGAACTGGTAGTCATCCTGCTCCAGTTCCAGCTCTTCTTCCTGGGTATCAAAAATCTTCAAAAACAGCAGCCATGAGAGCTGCCCCAGTCGCTGGGCATCGCCGTCCACCCCGGCGTCTTTACGCATAATATCCTGCAGGGATTTAATCACTGAGCTAATTGACATGTTTTCTTTCCATACTTAAAAAAGGATGCCACCGGTCGCAGACGCGGCCAGTGGCAATATGTTTATGCGTTATCAGGCTGAGCGCGGCGGTAGCTGGTAGATTTCATTTTCCAGTTCGTTTACGGCTTGCTCATACGCCTTTTTGTCACCAAAGCGAGTTTTGATGATTTCCAGCGGACGCCCCAGCGTATCGAATGGTTTCAGTTTCAGCACTTGAACATCCTCGATTTCCTGCACGCCTTCATCGGCGTATTTATCCAGCAGAGTATTGAGCACCTGCTGCGCAGGTTCGGCATATTTGGTGAAGTAGTTACGCTTACGCACGTTGGCGGCACGCTCCTGACGGGTTAACGGCGGCTGACCGTACACCACATGACAGAGCAAATCAAACGGGTCGAGATCTTTACCCACCTCTTCGGCGAGTACATCCCACAGAATACCTAGTTGCTCCAGCTCTTCGATGATGACCTGTTTGCGTGGTGCATCCTGCCATTTGCGCACGAAGCTATCCAGTGAGGAGTATTCGCTGTCTTTGAGCATCGTTTTACGGGTGTAATCCTGGAAAGATTCGGTCACCAGTTTGCCGTCAGAATCGTAATACTGAACGCGCTTCGCCAGCACTTTCACGTCCACACCGTTCACATAGAATTTACGAACTTTGTTCTCGTCATCATCATGGAGTTCACCACAACCCGAGCTCTTGTCGCGGTTGACCTGATATTCCGCCCCATCTTCTCGCGCTTCATTGGTGACACTATCGCCGTCATCAGCATGATCTTCCGCATCCAGTTGTTCATTGAAGTCTGAATCTTTATCTGAAATGTCGCGGGGTTTTACTGCCAACACTTTTTCCGGTACGCCATCAAAGCGTTCATCCGCAAACAACTCAGTGGCTTTTTTGAAGTCGAGAATGGTGAACCACAGCTTGCCGTGCTTTTCGTTGATACGCGTACCGCGCCCGATGATCTGTTTAAACTTGGTCATCGACTGGATGTTTTGATCCAGTACCACCAGCTTGCAAGTCTGTGCATCGACACCAGTGGCCATCAATTCTGACGTTGTCGCAATAACGGGGTAGGCTTTTTTAGGATTGATAAAGTTATCCAGTTGCGCCTTGCCGATATCATCGTCGCCGGTGATTTTCATCACGTACTTTTCGTTCTTCAACACCTGCTCGGGGTTGAGCACCACCAGCGCATGGCGCATTCGATCGGCGTGATCGATGTCGTTGCAGAAAACGATGGTTTTATCCATCGGGTTGGTACGTTTCAGGTAATCGGTGATGGTCTGCGCCACCAGCATGGTGCGCTCATCAATCACCAGCGTGCGATCAAAATCTTTCAGGTTGTAAATACGGTCCTCAATCTCTTCGCCGTATTTATCCAGTTGACCTTTGACGGGCCGCCAGCCTTGGACATCAACGTCGATATCAACGCGCACGACTTTGTAAGGTGCGAGGAAACCGTCTTCAATACCCTCTTTCAGCGAATAGGTGTAAACCGGCTCACCGAAGTAATCGATATTGGAGACGTCTTCCGTTTCTTTTGGCGTTGCCGTCAGACCGACCTGAGTGGCGCTGCCGAAATACTCCAGAATCTCTCGCCAGGCTGAATCTTCAGAAGCGCTGCCACGGTGGCATTCGTCAATGACAATCAGGTCGAAGAAATCAGGCGCCACCTGTTTATAGGCTTTCTGGTGTTCTTCTGGTCCGGTAATGGCCTGGTACAGCGCCAGATGCACCTCATAAGCCGGATCGATGGTGCGCCCGGTAACTTTAGTCATCGCATTACCGAACGGCTGAAAGTCGTTACGTTTAGTTTGATCAACCAGGATGTTGCGGTCCGCCAAGAATAGAATGCGTTTTTTGTTTTTAGCTTTCCACAGCCTCCAGATTATCTGGAACGCGGTATACGTTTTGCCCGTACCCGTGGCCATGACCAGCAGAATACGGTTCTTACCTGCCGATACGGCATCCACCGTTCGGTTAATCGCCTGCATCTGATAATAACGAGGGGCCTTTCCGCTGCCGTCATCATAATAGTCCTGGCTTATGACCGGCAACTGCTCCTGAGTGAACCCTTTCCAGGCACAGTATTTGTGCCAAAGCTGTTCAGGTGTCGGGAAGTCGCCGAGGGCAATTTCTGATTCAAGCTGCTGCGGGTTAGTTTTATCATGGAAAATAAATCCATCACCGTTAGAAGCAAACACAAAAGGAACATCAAGCAGGCTGGCGTAGTCTAGCCCTTGCTGCATCCCTTTGCTGATGGCGTGCTGGTTGGCTTTGGCTTCTATCACCGCCAGCGGCAAGTTCGGCTTGTGGTAGAGAACGATATCGGCAGATTTTACTTTGATGCGGGATGCCAGTTTGCCGCGAACCACTACCTTACCATCGCGCAGTTTCACTTCCTGACGAATTTGCGACATCACGTCCCATCCGGCGTCTTTAACTGCAGGCAGGATGAATTTGGTGATGATGTCTGTTTCGGTCAGATGAGTTTTGTTTACGCCAGCCATAGCAGAATTCTCAACGGTAAGAAATTAGCTCTGATTTTACACATATTGATGCGTCAGGTAATGACTGGAAACGAGGTTTTGGAGAGTTAATTCCTCTCACTAACGTGTCGGGTATAACACCCAAATTGCCGCAAGCTATTTTGGCGACGATTTAAACCTTTGCGGCTAATTCAGCCTTTTGGTAAGGATTATGTGGTAGCAAACACTGCGCTAACCGCGGGGAGAGACTCTTCTTAAATGATAATCCACCTGATACTCGCTGGCATTGCGGAACATTACGGAGTAATTCAGAAACTGGCCATCAGCGCTATACGAAAGCGAGGTAATCCTTAAAATGGGTGTCTGTTGTTCAATATTCAGCAAGGCAGCCATTTTTCTATCGGCCAGAACCGGCGTAAGGCTTTCATAGTTGCCGCAAATGGCGATCTGGCATTCATCTTCAATATAAGTAAATTTTGAGCCTTCCAGATGAGCAACGGATAAATTGCGGAAAAGTTTTACCGGCATGTAGCTATCCTCCACCATTAACGGCTTGCCATCCACAGATCGCACCCGGCGAGAATAATAAATACGTTCATCGATCTTGATTCTTAACTGGCTGGCAATTGCCGGTGGCGCAGGCATAACCAAAAACTCCAGAACCTCACTCATCACCTGCTTGCCCTGGTTTTTCATCACTTCAATAAAGCCGGTCAGGTTGGAGGTTTCATGATGTACGTCCTTTTTGGCGACGTAAGTACCACTGCCATGACGGCGAACCACCAGCCCCCAATCAATCAACAAGTCAACCGCTTTACGGATGGTCATGCGCGATACCGCAAACTCTTCTGACAGACGTTTCTCACTGGGCAACGGACTGCCAATGTTGTAATCGGCAGAATTCAGACGAATTCGCAGTTGGTCGGCAATGGATTTATAGATCATCAGTAGACCTCTTTAAGACAAAACGGCGAGTTGTGGATGTATTTATAAATATGCCTTAAAACAATCAATTATCTGTTCAATAACAAACAAGATTTCGCGCACAAAATCAGAGTGTATAGAAATAGTAATAAAAGTAGACAACTTTGCTCACAGAAAAACCATGAAAGCGATCACGAATCGCTACAACCGACCAAGCTAAGTGCCCCCCAGCTTCTTACTCTCATTCCCAGACCAACATAAAAAAACAAAGTCATTCCCCTTTCGGTTGTCACATGAGGATTTGAAAATGCTCAGTCAAATACAACGTTTCGGTGGAGCAATGTTTACCCCTGTTCTGCTATTTCCATTCGCGGGCATCGTGGTCGGTATTGCCATCATGTTACGCAACCCGCTGTTTGTCGGTGAAGCGCTTACCGATCCTAATCACTTATTTGCCCAGATCGTCTATATCATCGAAGAAGGCGGTTGGACGGTTTTTCGCAATATGCCGCTTATTTTTGCCATCGGCTTGCCCATTGGCCTGGCTAAACAGGCACCGGGACGAGCCTGCCTGGCAGTATTGGTCAGCTTTCTGACCTGGAACTATTTTATCAATGCCATGGGCACCACCTGGGGGCCATTTTTTGGTGTGGATTTCAGTGTGCCACCTGATGCCGGTAGCGGTTTAACCCTGATTGCCGGAATAAAAACGCTTGATACCAGCATTATTGGTGCAATCATGATCTCAGGATTGGTCACGGCTATCCACAACCGCTATTTTGGTAAAGCGCTGCCGGTATTTCTGGGTATTTTTCAGGGAACGTCTTTTGTGGTGATTATCGCTTTCATGGTGATGATTCCCTGTGCCTGGCTAACCTTGCTAGGCTGGCCAAAAGTGCAGTTGGGTATTGAATCCCTGCAGGTTTTCCTTCGCGGTGCCGGCGCGCTTGGCGTCTGGATTTACACCTTTCTTGAACGCATCCTGATCCCGACCGGGCTACACCATTTTGTCTATGGTCCATTCATCTACGGCCCTGCGGCTGTGGAAGGCGGTATTCAGGTTTATTGGGCACAACATCTGCAAGCGTTCAGTCAAAGCACGGAACCCTTAAAAACGCTGTTCCCCGAAGGGGGGTTTGCGCTACACGGTAACGCCAAGGTGTTTGGTTCGGTAGGCATTGCCCTGGCGTTATACTTCACCGCCGCCGCCGAAAATCGCGTCAAAGTGGCAGGCTTACTGATCCCGGCAACCCTTACAGCGATGTTGGTGGGCATTACCGAGCCCCTGGAATTTACCTTCCTGTTTATCTCACCGCTGCTGTTTGCGGTGCATGCCATTCTGGCCGCCACCATGGCAACGGTCATGTATCTCTGCGGAGTCGTGGGCAATATGGGGGGCGGCTTGCTGGATCAGTTTCTGCCACAGAACTGGATCCCCATGTTCCATAACCACGCCTCAATGATGGTCACTCAAATTGGATTAGGTATCACCTTCACCGCAATCTATTTCGTTATTTTCCGTGCCCTGATCCTACGCCTTAATCTAAAAACGCCGGGCCGTGAAGAGAGCGAAATCAGGCTTTACAGCAAGGCGGATTATCAGGCGGCCCGTAAACAGACCACGGCGGTCGCCAGCCAAAGCGATAAAAACGATCAGGCTGCCGGTTTTCTGCACGCCCTTGGTGGCAATAGCAATATTGTCTGCGTCAACAACTGTGCCACACGCTTGCGCATCACCTTGGCGGATATGGCGCTGACACAAAGCGATGAAGCATTCAAAACGTTGGGAGCACACGGTGTCGTGCGCAACGGCAATGGCATTCAGGTGATTGTTGGCCTGCATGTTCCCCAAGTCAGGGACCAGATCGAAGACCTGATGAAAAACCTTTCTACTCGCGAAACAACATCCATGACGGAGGCGGTATCATGAAAAAATTCTCAGTAGTTGTAGCCGGTGGTGGCAGTACCTTTACGCCCGGCATTGTCTTGATGTTATTGGCCAATCAGCACCGTTTCCCGCTACGGGCCATTAAATTTTATGATAATGACGGCGCACGTCAGGAGACGATTGCCGAGGCCTGCAAAATCATTCTGCAAGAACAAGCGCCGGAAATTGATTTCAGCTACAGCACCGATCCACAGACCGCTTTTAGCGATGTCGATTTTGTCATGGCACATATCCGGGTCGGTAAATATCCCATGCGGGAAAAGGATGAAAAAATCCCGCTGAACCATGGCGTTGTCGGCCAGGAAACCTGCGGCCCGGGCGGTATCGCCTATGGCATGCGTTCGATAGGTGGCGTGCTGGAGATCGTCGATTATATGGAGCAATACTCGCCCAACGCCTGGATGCTTAATTACTCAAACCCTGCGGCGATTGTCGCCGAAGCCACACGCCGTCTGCGCCCACACGCAAAAATCCTCAACATCTGTGACATGCCGATTGGCATTGAGGGCCGAATGGCGCAGATTGCCGGGTTGAAAGACCGTAAACAGATGCGCACCCGTTACTATGGTCTGAATCACTTCGGTTGGTGGACCGCCATCGAAGATCTGGACGGTAATGATTTAATGCCTAAAATCCGCGAACATGTGGCTAAATTTGGCTATGTGCCCCCCAGTGACGATCATGGGACCGAAGCCAGTTGGAACGATACCTTTGCCAAAGCCAAAGATGTCTGGGCATTGGACCCCGATACTTTCCCCAACACTTATCTCAAATACTATCTGTTCCCGGATTACGTGGTAGAGCATGCCAATCCGCAGCATACCAGGGCTAATGAGGTAATGGAGCACCGTGAGAAACAGGTATTTGGTTCCTGCCATGCCATCATTCAGGCGGGCAAGGCCTCTGCCGGTGAACTCGAGATTGATGAACACGCTTCCTATATTGTCGATTTGGCCACCGCCATCGCCTTTAACACTCAGGAACGTATGTTGCTTATCGTGCCAAACAACGGTGCCATCAATAATTTCGACCCGGAGGCGATGGTGGAGATCCCTTGTCTGGTCGGCACGAACGGGCCAGAGCCACTGGTGGTCGGCAATATCCCGCACTTCCAGAAAGGTTTGATGAGCCAACAGGTTGCGGTGGAAAAACTGGTGGTGGATGCCTGGGAACAACACAGTTACCAAAAACTGTGGCAGGCGATTACGCTCTCTAAAACGGTACCCAGCGCCTCGGTTGCCAAAGCGATTCTTGACGATCTGATTGAAGCCAACAAAGATTACTGGCCAGAACTTCGCTAACCCCTGGCCGGTGTCCGATGGGCACCGGCATTTTCCTCTGTGAAAAAAAGCCCCGAATCCTCGAGGCTTTAAGATGCGTTATGCAGGCTCTGTCTGCTTTTTATAAATAGAACGATAGTGGTTGAGCCGTTTGAAGAAACTATCGCTCTGTTCGCGTGACATATTACCCGCCACGGCTTTAGCATCGACGTTACGTCCCTGGAACTCTAAGAATGCCACCGTAGAAGCGAGAAAATCCATGTTGCTCGTGTTCTTAGCATACACATAACACTTTTCCAAGGTTTTCATAGCCTCCTCCTGAACGTTTCACAATAAAAACGACGTGCTACAATCAAGATATCGATAGTTCATTTACTGAGCTATCTGATCCAGAATACACCCGGAGGTCAGAAAAAGTACACCATCTGTGCGGTGCGTCGTAAAAATGAACAAAAGTGTGCACTTTGTAGCTTGAAGTGTGAACAAACAACATACATTTTCAAAATTTATTCTACATGGCGCGAATCATAAACATCATCAATCCCTAATACGCTGGCGCCGTTAGCTGCTTTACCATTAAACCCGCAAGCCATCTCAGTGAGCTGTCGATGTTAGACGTTTCAATAGGCTATGGCTGCAAAGTTTGCTCAGCCATCACGACTGAACCAAAATCATCAAGTACCGAGTAAAACACCTTCATACCGGCCCCAACCATTCCCTTTGTTTGCTTCAGGGCAAAATCTGCCTGCCCTCTGGGGGCAACCATGCCATTTTCTGGCGTTAGCGTAGCTACAAGCTGATTTTTATCGCGCCCCAGAGAGATTTCGAGCAACGTCTGGTGGAAAGGCGTGGGATTACTGACCATCACCACCGGGCCGCTCGCCTGTTTTACCAGACGAAAACGCAGTTGTTCCTGAATATGGGTAGTGCTGATGCCTAATAATGCCTGAGGCCGATAGAATAATTTGATGCGGGTTCTAAACGCCATTTGCACCTGGCTGGCCGTTTTGCTGGTCACTTTCTGCGGGATCTCCAACACGTTTAGCCAAAAGACCGATTCTCGATCGGCGGGCAAAGGCGTACCTCTGCCCGTAAACAAGACCCTCAAGCGCTGTGAGCGCTTGCCATCCAGACGCAGGATAGGCGGCGCAACGGTGAATGGCGTGGCAATTTTTTCAGGGGCTGCTTCACTGTCACCGGTATCTAGCCAGATTTGCAGCAAAACCGGGGCTTGCCCCTCATTGCTGACCCGCAGCGTCGCCTCTTTATCTTGGGCATTGACAATCAAACGCGTTGTACCCAGGTAGATTTCGGCATGCACTGCGGGTAACAGAATGAGGAAGGCAAATAGAACCGCCAGCATCACGGCACTCAGCCACCAAGGCTTCACGGTTAGGCTACTACGATTAAACGCTGCCATAGTCGCTCTACTTATAGTTCAGGGTAAAAGTGATAGCGGTGTTAACGCTGCCCGCAGTGACCGATTTGCCGGTTTGAAACAGCCCAGCCTGCATCGGTACCCTGTAGTTGGCTTTTGCCGTCGCATCATAGTTATCCAACAGATAAACGGTGCCGAAGGTCACCGGCGTATTGTTGCCACGCAGTAACTGGATCCCCACCCCTGATGCCGTAGAGGTCGCATTCGGTGCGACAACCCCCTGCGTCGCATCAAGTACTTGCGTCGTAGCCGCAAAACTGTAACCGATACTCGATAAGCCTGCCGGGCACTGATTGAACGCCAGATCAAACGCCTTGCGCCCTGCCACAGAACCTACCCCGGAAAACTCACCGACGCTGGCCTCAGGCAGATCGACGTTGACGTTGGGCGTCGTACAGGTACCACCGCTGGCAATTGTCCCACCGCTTTTAAACTGGGCAATCATGTAGGTAAGATCGCCCACTGCAGAGTTGCCGTTATAGGTCTGCAGATGGCGAAGATAAATAGGATCGAAAAGCGGTATCGCGCCGCTGGTCAAACCGGTAGTGGTTTTAACAAAGCGAACCTGAGCATCCACGCCCAGGTAAAATCGGGTGCCGGCATTGTAATTCATGATGATTGACTCGGCGTGGGTCTGCTGCCCCCCAGTGGCAATGGTCAGCGGTTGCCACGCGGTAGTCTTCCCATTTAGGGTAAAGCGCCAGCGAACGATATAACCCAGGCCCGTTTTTACCGTGGTGTTATACAGCATGTAAGTTTGTCCATCGACTACGATGGTGTTGCGCGTGGTATAAGGCGGATAGCCTTGTACGCTGAACTGCACCGGTTGCTGGTAGTTGCTGTTCGGCGTGCAATTCCAGGCGGTAGCGTTATTGGAACCGATCCAGGGGCCTATCACATCGCCAACGGCGCTATCTTTACCAATCTCAATGGTTGCAGTATCGAAGAACTGATAATAACCGCTGTTACGTGCACAGCTATCGAACACCCCCTCGGCGCTGGCCGAGCCACCGTAGCCCAACATCAGCAGCAAGCCCAATCCCTGAAACCAAATACGCCACCGCTGCAGCGGTGAACAACGGTATGAACTGTGCTGTTGTGTCATCATCGTTTTCCTGTTCATTGGCATACCGCATCCAATCGGCGATAGTCACGCTCACCTTCAGGCGTGGAAACCGGCAGTTGATAGTTGAACCGGCAGCTTTCACCTGCCCCTTCCCCCCATTTCACCGTCAGTTGGCCCTTGGCCTTACTCACCCGTAATAAACCTTCTCCTGCCTGGGCGATGTATCCAACGCTATGTTGTTGTTCATCGGTCACGCTCGCACCAAAGGGTAATGGCTCATCAGATACATTTCGCACCGTCACCAAAACCGAATAGCCACTTTCAGTTTCATAACGCAACAGCCCGACCGCCCCTGCGGTAGGCGCAATGTTCTGGCTGGTGTACTTCAGCTCTACGTCACGGGAAAGCCCTTTCGGATCCAGCTCAACGGTATTCTGCCGATAAGGGCTGAGATAAGGCACCACGGCTTTGCCGCTTTTATCCAAACGTAATCCACTGTAGTTGGTGACGCGAGCCCCTTTGGCATTCTCCGCCTCAACGATGGCAGAGGTTTCACCCAGCATCGGCGTAAAGACCACTCCGCCACTGTAAGCCACCACGCCACCAGACATCGTGGCACCGTATTGCTGATAACCCTGACCGGCAGAAAGGCTGCCCCCCACGGTGGCATAAGGTGAAGCCCACGCCCCATTAACGCCACCGCTGACCGTGTTGCCGTTATTTTTATAATAGTCGTAGTTGGTAAACGCACTGTAATTGTACTGACGATCCTCCCCCAGGCTGCCGGATAACGAGTTCTGCAGGCCCTGGTGATCCTTTTGCTGAACATAGCTGCTGGTCAGATAAGGGGCGCGTTCGCTGGATCCTAATGGGATCGACAGCGTTAACATGGCTTTGTTGTCCCACCCTCCGGTGATCACATTGCGGCTACGGGCAAAATTAACCGAGTAATTGAGCTTCTTATAATGATTGTTATAACTGAGCTGATATTCGCTATCGGTTTCATTATGGTCCCAATAATCCTGCACGCTGGCATTCAAAGAAACAGAGCCAAACCCCTCAGGCAGAGACTGAGAAGCGTTAATCTGGAAGCGGTTGCGGCGTTTCCAGGTGGTGTAGGAATCAAAGCTGCTGTCGTACCTGTCACGATCGCGCAGCATCATGGCGTCATCAACGTTATAAAATCCCGAGCTGGAATAACGGTAGCTGGCCAAGGTGATATTGGTATCCACCACCGGCAAAATCTTGGCATAGGTGAAACGCAAACTCTGCCCCTGTTCGCCAGGGCGATTTTCAAACTGCGTCTGCGCCTGAGTAACATCCACCGACAGCGCGCCAAAATCAGTATTGAAAGCCAAACCACCGGAAGCGGCCACATAGCCTTCTGCACCGATCACGCCGGTATAACCCGTAAGCAAGTTGGTAAAGCCGTGCCGCAAAGTCCCCATCGCAATAGCCGGCTCTTCATTCAGCGCGTTATTACGATACTTGCCCGCCATCAAGGAATAGTGAGTCACGCCGGGACGCAACAGTTCGGCAATGGAGGCATAGGTCACGGTAAAACTACGTTCGGTACCGTCGGCCTCGGTTACCGTCACCAACAGATCGCCGCCGCTGCCGGTAGGGTAGAGATCGTCAATAACGAATGGCCCCGGCGGCACGGTGGTTTCATAGATCTGAGTACCACGCTGGCTGACGCGCACCAAGGCGTTAGTATTGGCGATACCACGCACCACCGGGGCAAAGCCACGCTGGGAATCGCTGTACATACGATCGTCAGAACTTATCTGTGCCCCCATAAAGCCAACGCTGTCGAACACTTGACCATCGGTAGTCGATTGGCCAAGGACCAACCGGCTGCGCCAGTCAACCAACGGCCTCTCCAGATAGGTCTGATCGCTTTGATAACGGAAGCCCTGCTCGTCATTCCAGTTGGTAGAGGCCCGATAGCGCAGGCGCCATACATCCCAGTTAAGCCCGCCGCGCAACCCCAGAAACTGGTTGCTTTGTGCCGCGGCACCGGAATGATCGGCACGATAAGCGTTGTAATCGTATTGCAGCGTCGCGGCCGTAATGCCGTTGTCCCACAGTTCTGGACTGACATAGCCACGCGCTTCATGTTGCAGCAAAACCTGTGGAGCGCGAACATCCAGCCGCTGGCCGCCACTGTCAAAATCTGCCTCTGCACCGGGTACCAACTCACTCAAATCACTGCACTGCTCCCCTTGCTGCAGGCGCGCCAGTACTTCTTTACTGAGCTTATCCAGCGCAATGTCGAAAGCACTCAGCAATTTCAGGTTGTAACACGGACGGGCAACATGGGTTTCTCGCGAGGGTAAAGAGAAATTAACGTCCTGCCGCCCCTTCCATTGATCGTTCAGGTAGAGATCGATACGGTGAACCCCAGGAGTAACCGGGTTACCGCTGGAGAATTGTCTGACATCAACAGAGGAACGCAGAAAGGACTCATTGAACTCTATCGCGTCTGAATCTTCCGCATAGGCCAACGTTGCGGGTGTCAGTAGAATAACACCCGCGATAAAAACAAAATTGAGAAATGGTGGGCACCACTCAAGGTTTACTATTGCCCGCCAACGTCCGCTCATTTTTATTATCTCCACCGAAATCATCTATCAGGCTGTAAAACGCTTTTACGCCTGCCGGTGCAGATTTCATTCCTTGCACCTTCATTGCCAGTTCGCCAAATGGCGCAACCATCCTTTCCTGTGTTTTACCCAGATCGCCTAATATCGGCGCGTTTTTGGCGCTGCGCACTTCAATCTGGCGGAAAGTGAGGTAATAAGGTGATGGGTTCCTGGCGACGATTTCATACCCCGCAGCTCCTCGTCTTAAACTCAGATCCAGCTTCTCGTAGGCCTGAGCCGGGCTCATCGGCAGGTTATCCGGCCGATAAAACATTTTGATGCGGGTGCGGAAAGAGAACTGCATCAGGTTGTCACCCGCTGCCATCTCCTGGGTAGCCTTCGGCGGAATTTCCAAAACGTTGAGCCACAGCAGTGATTCACGATTACTTGGTAACCCACCGCCGGTACGCACAATACGCAGTGCCTGCCCTTTTCCAGGATCGATACGGGCAACAGGCGGTGTCAGCGTAAAGGGAACTTTAACGGTATCAGGTTTTGATTTGGCGTCACCGTTATCCAACCATGACTGAACCAGAACCGGGCTTTTACCTTGATTACGCAATTGCGCAATGGCCTCTCCACTCTTTTCATTGTAAATAATGCGAGTGGCGTTAATGACAACGCCAGCCTGAGCGGCAGCGGTCCATGCCAGCGCCAAAGTCATTGTGGAAACCATAAGCATTTTATTGAGCATGGATGCTACCCTCCAAGAAGGGGTGAGGCTGGCCCCACCCCGCAGATGACTGCCTTACAGGTAGATGATGGTGTAATCCACCTGGGTGTTGACCGTCCCTGGCGTAACATTTCCACTGGCATAGTAACGAGCGAAATAGTTCATAACACCACTGCCGCTAGAGATCGTGGTAGGTACATCGCCCTGATTAAAATCACTCCCCACCATGATTTTGCTCTGCATGGCGTTAAGCAGTTCAATCTGAACACCGGTCGCCGTACCTGAGTCTGAATTGTTCAGGCGGCCGGAGCTTTGATCAACGTAGTCACCCGCTTCAAAGAAAGTGGTTGCAGTATTCAATGTCGCGCCAGTGCAATTGTTCAGCACGATGGCGAAGGTACTTGTACCCGCCGTTGCCCCTACGGAGGCCAGCGCAGAAGTAGAAACGGTTGGCAGCGTTACCGTTGCGTTTTTAGACTGATTGTTGACTGCGATATCGCAAGTGGTATCGGTAATGGTGCCATTGATTGTAATGGTGCCATCAGCTGCCAAGGCAGAGCCAGCAAACGTCATACCGATAACAGCAGCCAGCAGGGTAGTTTTGGTGTTGTAAAATTTCATAATGATTCTAATTCCGTATAAGATAACTGCATCTAACTCAGTACATTGCTGACGGGGCATCCGAGAAACTTTAAGGTCATCGGTTTATTGCTTACCGTTCTGCTGTACTTATCCAATCCCTCTGGTCAGTAGCTCCATTGCACTGTCAGGGATAACGTCATTAGCCAGTCGCATTACAAAACTCTCGACCAGCCCGTCGACCAGAAAAATCTTACCTTTAAGGAATCAAAAAAGAATCATTAACTATCATCTATGAAATATACAATATTTAATACTAAACATAATGTTAAATAAGACTAACTTAATATGAAAACTCTGTGCAACATAATTGAAAAGCACAAACAGCTTGTTTGTTTTATGTACAAATTAAACATTTTTTAAACAAAACAAAGAAAAGACCTAATCATTTATTGTTAGCGTCAAGTATGAGTCAGAGCACCAAGGGAGAGTCGTCGCTTTCCATACCCGAGCAGAACTCTATTCTGTGCTCACGCAGGATAGTGCAACGGACAAAAAACAGACGATTAACGCCTGAAATCAATGAGCGTACCTGATTACTGCGCACCACCAACAGATACTCATCAGGCCGACACTCCGCCTTTCTCTGTTCTACATAAGACAGCATGTCCTGGTTCAAAGTGGCTCCAGGCACGCCAGACGAGGTGGATGTTGACATAAACACTTTGCAACTCCCCGCTTTGCCAAGAAAAACTTCCTGCCTGGCAAATGAATGGGTAGTGTACATTGTCGTTCCGATCCCCAGTACAAAGACAAGCCCGACCAACGCTGTAATGATCCCCCACCCCCAACGTTTTTTATCGGTGGAAACCGGCGCATCCGTATGGGAGGACGCTGAGGTCATCTCCTCAACATCGCTTTCCAACTCAACCTCATCATCAAGATCGGCTGATTCCTCGAAATCCAGTTCATTATCCATTATCGCATTGGACGGCTCGGCCAACACCGGTGAACGGGAAAGTGGGGTAAAGACAGCTTCTCCTTCCTTCATGAATTCAACCTGGATCTCTTTACGCAACATAAACCCCAGTTTGGGTACGGTCGCAACGACCTCGTCATCGATTCCCATCACCTTGATTATCCTGCGCAATTTGCTTACGCATTGATTAAGGTTGTTGTTGCTGGAAATCATGCCGTAGTCGTCCCACACCTTTTTGAATATCAGATCTCGACTGACCGGTTTACCGTAGTAGTCAATCAGAAGCAGCAATAAACGTTTGGCGGGGTTAGAGATAAGAACAGGCTCTTCGGACAAATCACTTCGCCCCAGGGTTCCTGCATCGCTGTCAAATATGACACGGTCATTAAATCTGTATTTCATGGTATTCCCGATCATTCTTAGGGAGATACCCTAATTCTGGCAGGAATTACCAATAAATCATTAGACATCAAATAAAAAATGCCGCGGTGAATTTGCTTTGGCAATGCTAGAGGTGTCCACATCTCTGGCATTGTTGATGCCAACCCGTCACAATGCCACTCCCCCTCTTCCAAGCAGGAAACATGATGCCTAGCCACTACCCCGCCCATTACCATTTCGACAGTGAAAGCGATGCCTGGCAGATTACCTTTCGCGATTTTCCACAGCAGCAAGCTGCCTGCTACAAACGTGAAGATGTTGAGTTAGAAGCGCAGGAAAGCTTGCTGACGGCTATTGCCATTGAAATGGAAGAGGGTCGCCAAATCCCTCCTTCTTCAGCATTACAGGCCGATGAAATCGCTATCCCCCTGCCCGTGCTGGTCAAACTGAAGCTGGAGTTGCATAACCGGATGCTGAGCGCTGGCACCTCAAAAGCCGTGCTGGCTCGCCAGATGGGGCTTAACGGCGCGCAGATCGAGCGGCTGCTGGATGTGGCCTATGCCTCTAAAGTCGAGGTGCTTGAACAAGCCCTGTATTTGTTGGGCTTTGAGGTTCACATCGAGGTCATTGCAGTCTCTCGGCCATGAGAGTTTTTCCCCTAGAACGATAGCCAGACTAGCGAAGCGATAAGGGCGCCATGTTCTAGAGCTGACGGAGGTAAATAGACTAAGGGCTAGCCAACGACGATGCACTTTCAAATAAGAAGGGTATAAACCTTCGTTGATTTATGCCGATAGGGTTATTACCCATCCCTTTTCAGCAATCAATGAAGGCTAAAATGGAATTCAATCGCCGCCATGTCTGGATAGCCACGTTGCTCTCTTGCCTTGTTTTCTGGAGCATCATTATTGCCAGTATCAACGCCGCGGCCTGATCCCTTGGCGACTACATGCCTATAACAGCAGAAAAGCCCGCTGAAGCGGGCTGAGTATCGCCTCGGGCCCTATTTTTCTTTCAGAAATAACGCTTGTAAAACAGTCACGACAGGTTAAAAAACTGGCTAAAAGTGTGATCAAAAACACAGTATTGAAATGGGTATAAGATTGGGAGTACATTAGCGCCGATCCTGTTGTGATTCCTGGTTAGCCTCAAGGAACTTGAATCGCAACGACCGGTAAATCCAAGGTTGAGGATGTTGTTCTTTCTGATTGAAGAACCCACCATAACCGGCTGGTTTGCCATAAAATACTCAGCACAACAATCGGGATCATTGGCTTGCGAGGACTCCACAAGGAGTTGTTCCGTGAAATACTTTCTGATGGGCGTTTCATTCATGCTGGTTGCATGGGTAGGCACCTTCATGCTGATGGTTGCCTAACCGCAACCTCTCCAGGTAAATAACGATAAAGGGGGCATCTGCGCCCCTTTATTATTTCTACTGCGCACACTATTTGCCAAGCATCATTCTGCGTAAGGTGTCATCCCTGCGTAAATAATGGTGATAGAGCGCAGCCAGCGTATGAATAGCAATGATGAAATACCCAATATTTGCCAAGGTCTCATGGGTTCTTTTCACCAGACTGCGCATCACCGGATCGGGCGCAACCCATTGAGGCACCTGCCAGCCGAGCAACAGCCATTGTTTCCCCCCGTAGGCTAACGTCAGAAAACCCAGCACGGGTAAAGATAAAAACAGCAAATAAAGCAACCAATGGAACAATTTTGCCCCCAACGCCTGCAATTCTTCCAACACCGGCGTGATTGGCGGCACGGCATAACGCTGCCTCAATCCAAGGCGGATAAGCATCAGCACAAACACCGATATCCCAAAGTTAAAGTGCAGATCCTTAACCAAGACCACCTGGTCATCTGAAACCGAATCTTTCAATAACATCGCGCTATAGGTCAAGATCACCATCACGAGTGTCAACCAGTGCAGGATGATTTGCGATTTAGCAAAGCGAGCGCCCATAGAATCCCCCGATAAATAAAAACAGTATTAACTAAACATAGTGGGGAAATAATGAAGTGAACCTTAAGAAAGCGAAAATGGGGCGTTTGAGTGCTTAACGTCCCTCTCTAAATGAAAGGGACGTAAGGGAGAAATCAGTCAAGGGGTTACTTGCTGGCTGGCTTGAGCAAGCCATCTGCGCGGAACATCGCCTTGATACCGCGTACCGCCTGACGAATGCGATCCTGGTTCTCGATCAAGGCAAAACGCACATGGGTATCACCATAATCACCAAAGCCGATCCCCGGAGATACACACACTTTGGCCTCCGCCAGCAGACGTTTGGCAAACTCCAGCGATCCCAGATGAGCATAAGGCTCAGGGATTTTCGCCCACACGTACATGGAGGCTTTCGGGTTCTCTACCATCCAGCCCGCTTCGTGCAAGCCTTTCACCAGCACGTTGCGACGTTGGCGGTACTGCTCGGCAATATCCAGCACGCATTGCTGATCGCCTTCCAGCGCTGCAATAGCCGCCACCTGTAACGGTGTGAACGTGCCATAATCGTGATAACTTTTAATACGCGCCAGCGCATTAACCAGTTCTGGATTCCCCACCATAAAGCCGATGCGCCAACCGGCCATATTGTAACTTTTTGACAGCGTAAAGAACTCCACGGCAATCTCTTTGGCACCGGGAACCTGCATTATCGAAGGGGCTTTCCAGCCGTCGTAAACAATATCGGCATAGGCCAGATCGTGGATCACCAGCACGTTGTACTGTTTTGCCAACGCGACCACACGTTCAAAAAAGTCCAGCTCCACGCATTGCGCCGTTGGGTTAGACGGGAAGCCCAGGATCATCATTTTTGGCCGTGGAATGGTTTCACGGATGGCGCGCTCCAGCTCACCAAAGAAGTCCACGCCGTCCACCAGCGGCACGGAACGTACCTGGGCACCGGCTATCACCGCCCCATAAATGTGGATAGGGTAACTTGGGTTAGGCACCAGCACCGTATCCCCATGATCGAGCGTAGCCAGCATCAGGTGTGCCAGCCCCTCTTTTGAACCAATAGTGACAATGGCCTCGCTTTCAGGATCGATATCCACCTGATAACGCGCCTGATACCAGTGCGAAATGGCACGGCGTAAACGAGGAATACCCCGAGAGGTCGAGTAGCCATGCGTATCTTCACGCTGCGCGACGGTGCAGAGTTTTTCGACAATGTGCGGCGGCGTGGGGCCATCCGGGTTACCCATGCTGAAATCAATAATATCTTCACCGCGGCGGCGCGCCGCCATCTTCAGTTCGGAAGTGATATTGAAAACATAAGGGGGCAAGCGTTCAATACGCGTGAAACGGCGTGGGGTGTTATCAGACATAGATTCCTCGAGAGACGTTAGCGCCCGGACCATCCGAGCGACGCTGGCCACTTTGTGGCCTGTTACCGAACATAACCCAGCCCTGCGAAGCTGTCGAGTCCCCGCAATAACAATTTTTTTATCCTTGCCACGCCGTAAACTCCGCCGCCAATAACCCCAATCGCCAATCATTACACCACTGCCCAGCCAGACGGTAATTGTCACGCAGCGTACCTTCCAGCAGGAAACCACAGCTCTCCAGCAGAGCGCGTGAAGCGATGTTCCCCTCGGTAACAGTGGCGGTCATTTTGTGAAAGCCGCAGGCATTGAAGGCAAAATCCAACACGGCCAGTAATGACTCTTTGCCATATCCCTTCCCTTGGCCTTCCGGCAGGCTACCAAAGCCCACCTCGGCCTGCTGGAAAGGCGACCACTCCGGGCGAAAACCGGTGATCCCCAACGCGTTACCACTGCTTTTCTCTCTCATGACCAGGCACAACCAACGCTCGCCGTGTTTATCCCATTCCGGCAAGCGAGCCTCAAACCGGGCACGGATTTCACTTTCAGGTAATGGATCGGCGATATAGCGGATCACCATCGGATCCTGATACAGGCGCAAAAATAATGGCCAGTCATCGGCAGTGATGGACTTCAGCAACAGACGCGGCGTTTCCAGTTTCATCAAAAAATCTCCGAATAACGAAAAAGAGGAAGTTACGAACGAAAGATAACCCTTTATTTTCCTCTATTAAACCCAGATAATCATTAACGTCATTACAACAAAACAGCAACCTTATATCTGTATCCGACAACCAACCATCCTCGCCCACCGGCGGCCAAAGGAGAACACCATGGCTTCATTACTTATCGATGATATTCCTGGCACTATAAAAACCGTTAAACAGCAGCTGCGCCAGGCGTTACCCAACTATCGCGAAGTCTTTCTGGCTCTGGAAGAGAATATTCGTCAGCAGGTGGAACAAATTCGTCAGGAACTGGCTAATGACCAGGATCCCGTGCCACAAATAGAGGCTGAAGACATTCTGCACCATCGTGTCAGCGAACAGCAAAAAGCCCTGATTAAACAGCGTGGTACCTGTGCCATTCGCGGTGTCTTCCCGCGCAGCCAGGCCGAAGGCTGGAACCAGGAGATTGGTCACTACCTGGAACGTAATAATTTCGTCGAACGGCTGAAAAATGCCGCCGAAGATAACTATTTCGGCAAACTGGCCGCCAGCAAACCACAGATATATGGCATCTACTGGTCTAAACCACAGGTTGAAGCGCGCCAACATCAGCGTATGCATGCCGTTCAGGTGTTTCTCAACAGCCTGTGGGAAACTGAAAGCAACGGTAAACAACACTTTGACCCGACACGCGTTGTCACCTATGCCGACCGTACCCGCCGCCGTCCACCGAACTCGTCTTCTCTGGGTCTCTCTCCCCATGTGGACAGCGGCACCATCGAGCGCTGGCTGGATGAAAACTTCCGTTACGTCTATCGCCACGTCTTCTCTGGCCATTGGCAGCAATACGATCCCTTTGCCGCCGATGGCCGTACCGAAGTCCGCGAAATCGCCTCACCTGCGGTCTGTTCCATGTTCCGTACTTTTCAGGGATGGACGGCACTGACACCACAGCGTACCCATGCCGGTACGTTGAATGTCGTGCCCATTGCCAACGCGATGGCCTACGTGCTGTTGCGTGCTCTGCAAGATGACGTGGCGGACGATGATCTGTGTGATGCCGCCCCTGGCCGAGCTTTATCGATCTCGGAAAAATGGCATCCCCTTTTATTAGCTGGGTTATCCCCTATTCCCGATCTGGAGCCAGGAGATACGGTATTCTGGCATTGTGATGTTATCCACTCGGTAGAAAACGAACATCATGGCGAGTTTGACAGCAACGTAATGTACATTGCTGCCGCGCCGGGTTGTGATAAGAACGATGCTTATTTACAGCGGCAGTTGCCGAGTTTCCTGTCGGGTAAAACACCGCCAGATTTCGCCCCGGATGATTTCGAAGTGGACTTCCATGGCCGCGCCACCGTTGAAATACTGACATCACTGGGTAAAGAACAGCTCGGTATCAAATAATGCCAGCCTGCCGCGGTGTGCGCCGGCCACCGCGGATCCTGCCCGTGCTGTGATATACTGCTGTTTCCTGTCCGTCGCAGTGAGTCGCTGTTGTGCACCCTGTTTTTGAAATGTTGTTGGCGGTATTCGATCGTGCCGCACTGATGTTGATCTGCCTTTTCTTCCTCACCCGCACCCGGCTATTCCGCCAGTTGCTACAGAAAGAAGATCATACCCCGTTAGAGCTGGCCGCGGTGACGGCTATTTTCTCGCTGTTCGCCCTGTTCAGCACCTATTCCGGTATTAACGTCGAAGGTTCGCTGGTTAACGTGCGCGTTATCGCCATTATGGCCGGTGGAATTTTGTTCGGCCCCTGGGTTGGCATTATTACCGGCATTATCGCCGGGCTGCACCGTTACCTGATCGATATTGATGGCATTACCTCGATACCCTGCCTGATCACCAGTATTATTGCCGGGATCAGCGCCGGTTATATCAACCTGAAGGTGAAGAAAGCGCAGCGCTGGCATGTCGGGATCCTGGGCGGGATGCTGTGCGAATCGCTCACCATGCTGCTGATTGTGCTTTGGGCCAAACCCACCGAACTTGGCCTGGATATCGTCTCTAAAATCGCCCTGCCAATGATCCTCGGTACGGTGTGTATCGGCCTGATCGTGCTGCTGGTGCAAAGCGTCGAGGATGAAAAGGAAGTGATCGCAGCCCGGCAAGCCAAGCTGGCTCTGGATATCGCCCGCAAAACGCTGCCCTATTTCCGCAATATCAACAGTGAATCGCTGGCCACCATTTGTGACATTATTCGCCATGATATCAATGCCGATGCGGTCGCCATCACCGATACCCATCGTGTGCTGGCCTACGTCGGCGTAGGCGCCGAGCATTATCCTCTGGGGCGCGAAGGGCTGAGCAGCGTCACGCAGGAAAGCCTCCAGCACGGTAAAATCATTATCAAAAACAACCTTGAGAACCAGACTGCGCCGCAAATCCATTCCCAATTGGTGATCCCATTGTGGGAAAAGGGCGAGGTCACCGGGGCGTTAAAGATCTATTACTGCCACGCACACCAGATCACCAATACGTTAAAAGTCATGGCGATTGGCCTGTCACAGATTATCTCCACCCAGATGGAGGTCTCTCGCATTGAACATTTACGCCAGATGGCCGATAAAGCCGAAATGCGCGCCCTGCAGAGCAAAATTAACCCACACTTTCTGTTCAACGCTTTGAACGCCATCTCTTCATCGATCCGCCTCAATCAGGATACCGCGCGCCAGTTGATTATTAACCTGTCGCGCTATCTACGCTATAACCTGGAACTGAACGATGAGTTGATTGATATCCGCAAAGAGCTGCATCAGATCCAGGACTATATCGCCATTGAGCAGGCACGCTTTGGCAATAAGCTGACGGTGATTTACGACATTGACGACGATATCTCGGTGCGTATCCCCAGCCTGCTGATCCAACCGCTGGTAGAGAACGCTATCGTCCACGGCATTCAGCCTTGCAAAGGAAAAGGCGTGGTGGTGATTGCGGTGAAAGATCGGGGCGATCGGGTGAAGATTTCGGTGAAAGATACCGGCAACGGTATCGATACAAAAGTAATCGAGCGTGTAGCGCGTAACGAAATGCCCGGCCACAATATTGGCCTGCTCAATGTGCACCACCGGGTGTCTCTGCTGTATGGCGAAGGGCTGCGCATACGGCGGCTGGAGCCAGGAACAGAAATTGCCTTTTACGTCACCAAAAACGGCAGCAAGCTGCACATGGAAAATAACCCTCAATCTGCCGGGGAACCGTCATGAAAGCCATCATTGTTGAAGATGAATTTCTCGCCCAGCAAGAGCTGGCTTATCTGATCAATAAGCACAGCAGCATCAGCATTGAAGCGACCTTTGACGATGGGCTGGATGTCCTGAAATACCTGCAACATCATCAGGTAGATGCCATTTTTCTCGACATTAACATCCCTTCGTTAGATGGCGTGTTGCTGGCACAGAACATCAGCAAATTTGCCCACCGCCCGTCGATTATCTTTATTACCGCCTACAAAGAGCACGCGGTGGAAGCGTTTGAGATCGAGGCGTTCGACTACATTCTCAAGCCGTATCATGAGGCACGCATCATCACGATGCTGCAGAAGCTTGAGGCACTGCATAAACGGCTAGCCAACCAGCAGGAGCCCACCGCACCGGCAAAGCACAGTAGCCACAGCATTAATCTGATCAAAGATGAACGTATTATTGTCACGGACATTAACGACATTTACTATGCCGCCGCCGATGAGAAGGTCACTCGGGTTTATACCCGACGTGAAGAGTTTGTGATGCCGATGAACATTACCGAGTTTTACAAACGGCTGCCGGAAGCGTTTTTCTTCCGCTGCCACCGTTCCTATTGCGTGAATTTGTCCAAGATCCGTGAGATCGTCCCTTGGTTCAACAATACCTATATTCTGCGGCTGAGCGATCTGGATTTTGAAGTCCCGGTCAGCCGCAGCAAGGTCAAAGCGTTTCGCCAATTGATGCGCCTCTAGGTGGCGCTCACGGGTAATTACGCGGTACAGCCTAACTACCAGCGTGGGCCCGGCGGCCCATTACGATAGTAACCCGGAGGCGGCGGCATACGATCATAATGCGGGTGCCCGCGCCACTCACGCGGCGGAGGGCCGTAATAAATGACGCGTGGCGGTGGGCCATAATATTCGCGAGGACGGTAGTGCTCGTGCCACCAGCGTGGTTCACGCCAGCGGTAACCATCCCAATAATGACCACGATCGTCGCGATCGCCGATATGCAGTGACAGACCCGGTACATTCACACCGATGGAGACATCTGCATGACTCACCAACGGCAGTGAAAATGGCAGCAGTGCAGCCAGCAGCAACAATACTTTTTTCATGGCTTAAAACTCCTACAGGGCAGAACCCGTCTGTTCATGGATAACAGTAGTTCTACGCCCGCCTGCGCTCTATAGGACGAAAGCCCAATTACATCTTTCAGACATATCCTTCACAATTTCCACACATTTGTCGGCGAGAAATTCACAACAAATCGTTGATATCTTTGATGTAGATCACATCCACTTGACCACTTTCACTCCGCTTTTCGGCGCTAATTTGGCAACTCACGCAGCCTGAGCTGCATTTCATTCCCCAATGGCGGCAGCTCATTCCCGATCCGCCGCTGGCCACAGGCCCCCACTTTATAATAGCGCTATACCGCAGGACCTTGGCGCCCTGCCAATTTTTGCCAATGGGCAACGCATTTACAGTAAGGAGACCGGCCATGAACCGCAAACCGGCGAATCGCAGCTTAATCGTTCTCGGCACCATCATCTGCCAGATGGGCCTCGGCACTATCTATACCTGGAGCCTGTTTAACCAGCCCCTGGTAGACAAGTTCCACTGGGGCCTTGGCGATGTGGCAACCACCTTCTCCATCACCAGCTTTTTCCTGGCGTTCGCCACCTTATTCGCCGGCAAACTGCAAGAGCGGTTTGGTATTCGTAACCTGACGCTGTTTTCTGGCGTGCTGGTCGGCCTGGGGCTGATTGCCAGCGCTCACGTCAAATCGCTGGATATGATTTATCTGTTGGCGGGCGTGGTCGTCGGCTTTGCGGTCGGTATTGCCTATATCTCTACCCTCTCCAACCTGATCAAATGGTTCCCGGATAATAAGGGGCTGATTTCCGGCATCTCCGTCGGGGCTTTCGGCAGTGGCAGCCTGTTATTCAAATACGTAAATGCTGCGCTGATCGTTAATGCCGGGGTCTCTGGTGCCTTCTTCTACTGGGGAGCGATCGTGATGGCATTGATTGTGCTGGGCTCTCTGTTACTGAAAGAACCACGACAGATTACCCCACAACCCCATCATGGCTCGCAGAGTAACGACTTCACCGTCCGCCAGATGCTGGCCAGCAAAGAATCTTATCTGCTGTTCGTGATTTTCTTCGCCGCCTGCATGAGCGGCCTGTATCTGATTGGTATCGTCAAAGACATGGGGGTGCAACTGGCAGGGATGGACCTGGCCACGGCGGCCAATACCGTATCCGCAGTAGCCATCTTCAACACCGCTGGCCGCATCATTCTGGGCACCCTTTCGGATAAGGTGGGCCGCATGCGCGTCATCAGTTTCACTATGCTGGTGACTATTCTGGCGATTGTCGCGCTGAGCTTCATGACGCTGAGCCATACGTTGTTCTTTATCTGCGTTGGCGCGGTAGCCTTCTGCTTCGGCGGCAATATTACCGTCTTCCCAGCAATTGTCGGTGACTTCTTTGGCCTGAAAAATCACAGCAAAAACTATGGCATCATTTATCAAGGTTTTGGTTTAGGCGCGCTGGCCGGATCGTTTATTGCCAACCATTTCGGTGGCTTCCACGCGACCTTTATGGTGATGGGGATCTTGTCGGTGATTTCGCTGCTGATTACCCTGTTTATCAAGGCACCGAAAGCGGTTGAGTTAGAAGAACAACCCCAAGCTCAACCGATGTTGGCAAAGGCCAACGGTTAACGGCAGGGCAGATAAAAGGGGCGCAGCTAAATTGGCTGCGCCCCTTTTCATTCACTTCACAATGGCGAAATTCTACAGATGCATACCCAGCATCTGCCGCAGGTGGGCTCCGGCGCCCAGCAACCCCGGTTGAGAATGCGTGATCATAAACACCGGGATTTCACGAACGTAATCTTTAAAGCGGCCTTTATCCTCAAACGCCGCACGGAACCCGGAGGCCTTGAAGAACTCCATAAAGCGCGGCACGATGCCACCGGCAATATACACACCGCCAAATGTCCCCAGATTCAACGCCAGGTTGCCGCCAAAACGCCCCATGATGACGCAGAACAACGACAATGCGCGACGACAATCGATGCAGCTGTCTGCCAGAGCTCGCTCGGTGATATCTTTCGGCTCCAGTTTTTCTGGCAAGCGGCTATCCGCCTTGACGATGGCACGATACAGATTTACCAGCCCAGGGCCAGACAGTACGCGTTCGGCAGAAACGTGCCCAACTTCGGCACGCAACACCTCAAGAATAATGTCCTCTTCTTCACTGTTTGGCGCGAAATCCACGTGCCCACCTTCCCCCGGCAGGCTCACCCAGCGACGGTTCACATGCACCAGATGGGCGACGCCCAAGCCAGTACCCGCACCGTAAACGGCTATCGGTTTATCCTTCTGCGCTTTATCGCCACCAAACTGCAATACATCTGCCTCTGACAGCATCGGGATCGCCATCGACACCGCGGTGAAATCGTTGATCACCTCCAGATGCTTCAGCCCCAGGCTCTCTTTCATCGCCTTGATGGAGAAAGCCCAGGTGTGATTGGTCATGGCAACCCAATCTTCTGTTACCGGACAGGCGATAGCGATACAGGCATCCTGCACCTCCAACTGCTGTTCGGCCAGGTATTGGCGGATCACCGCCTCCAGGCTATCAAACTCCAGGCCGGAATACGTTTTGGCCTGGCTGATCTCTCCTGTCTCGACAGTGCACAGCGCCAGACGAGCATTGGTGCCGCCAACATCACCTACGAGGGCATAGGTCATCGGTGTTTTCTCCATAAAATGAATAATGCGAAACTGCATACACTGTAAAATCACGCTGCTAAAACAACAATCGCCATTCTGTAGCCCACTGTCCAATAGCGATCTCGATCACAGAAAACACGTCATTCCACCCGCTTTACACCCATTTATGCTGGTTGTTACAGATTGGTGCAAAAAACGTGAGGAAGGCGCCGCTCTCGTTGGCGAAATCAGCCTTACGGCGCTATATAATAGCCAAGCCATTTTATCAGGTGCCGTGCGTTAGCTGGTCCGGCAGTCTAACCTACTACCTGCTTCCCCTGCCCGGCAGGGACGCAACGACAAGGGATCACGCATGCTGCACCCGCGCGCCAAGACTATGCTGGCTTTCGCTCTGCCCGCTATCGTTATCGGTTCGGCTTCCAGCCTGATACTTATTCTGCTGATGGAAAGTGCCAAGGTGCTGCAGGACATCCTGTGGGGCCACCTTCCCGATCTGCTTAATATCGATAATCATTCCCCCTGGTGGACCATCGGCATACTTACGCTGACCGGTATTGCCGTGGGGATGATCATTCGCTATGTGCCTGGCCATGCTGGCCCCGATCCGGCAACTGAGTCACTGATCGGTATGCCGTTACCGTTAACCGCCGTACCAGGGTTGGCATTGGCGTTGATGGTGGGTTTGGCTGGCGGCATAAGCCTGGGGCCGGAAAACCCGATTGTCGCCATCAATATTGCTTTGGTGGTCAGTCTGGGTGCCCAACTACTGCCTAAAGTACCGAAGATGGATTGGATCATCCTGGCTGCCGCAGGCACCATCGGTGCGATGTTTGGCACCCCGGTTGCCGCTGCGTTGATTTTCTCACAAACGTTGGCAGGGAATAATGAAGTCCCGCTATGGGATCGACTGTTCGCCCCGTTGATGGCCGCCGCGGCAGGTGCCATCACCACCCAGATATTTTTCACTCCGGATTTTGCCTTGGCGCTGGATGCTTATGATGTTACCCGGCTACGCGACATCTTCAGCGGTTCCGTGGTGGCGCTGATCGCCATTACGCTGGGAATGCTGGCGATCTGGTGTTTCCCCCATGTTCACCGACTGTTTCATTCGCTGAAAAATCCGGTGCTCATGCTGGGATTAGGCGGTTTCCTGCTGGGGATCCTTGGGGTGATTGGCGGTGATATTACCTTGTTCAAAGGGCTGGACGAGATGAAACAGTTAGTCGCTGGCGACAGCTTGACTACCCGCCACTTGCTGGTGATTACCCTGACCAAACTGGCAGCTCTGGTGGTGGCGGCAGCCTGTGGATTTCGCGGCGGGCGCATCTTCCCGGCGGTATTTATCGGCGTCGCGTTAGGATTGATGTTGCATCACCATGTGCCCGCCGTTCCGGCGGCGATCACGGTCTCCTGTGCCGTGATGGGATTGGTGTTGGTGGTAACTCGCGACGGCTGGCTGAGCCTGTTTCTGGCTGCTGCCGTGGTGCCAGACCTGCATTTGTTGCCGGTGCTGTGTATCGTGATATTGCCCGCCTGGTTGGTGTTGGCGGGCAAACCGTTAATGCTGGTGATAGAACGCCAGCCTCGGCGCAAAGATTAGGCCAGCGCGTATTCAGCCGCCGCGCGTGCATGAATCACGGTGGTGTCGAACACCGGCACCGAAGCATCCTGTGCGCTGACCAATAGGCCAATCTCGGTGCAGCCAAAAATGATCCCCTGCGCGCCCTGCTGTTCCAGATTGCTGATAATCCGCCGATACTCGTCGCGTGACGTATCACGGATCTTACCCAGGCACAGTTCTTCATAAATGATGCGGTGCACAATATCGCGATCGGCCGCGACCGGCGTCACCACGTCGATATCAAATTTATCCTGCAAACGCCCACGGTAAAAATCCTGCTCCATGGTAAAGCGCGTTCCCAGCAACCCGACACGACGGATAGCCTGCTGACGCACCTGCATCGCGGTGGCATCGGCAATGTGGATCAACGGTAAACCGCAGGCTTGTTCCACCACGTCTGCAACTTTATGCATCGTATTGGTACAGATAACAATCGCCTCGGCACCGGCGGCACGCAACGACACCGCCGCCGTCGCCAACAGGCGGCCAGCACCTTCCCAATCGCCCTGATGTTGTAACCGCTCAACCTCCTGAAAATCTACGCTATAGAGCACGATTTTAGCCGAGTGCAAACCACCAAGCCGGTCTTTCACCCGTTCGTTGATCATTCGGTAATAGGGTATGGTTGATTCCCAGCTCATACCACCCAATAAACCCAGCACTTTCATCTTTTTTCCTCGGTATTGATGGCCTATCAACCAGACATTACCTGAGAATAGCCTGGCTGACGACGCAATTATTTCACCCGCGAGTCCACGGTCTGGCGCGGTTCAAACCAGCGCTGGCGCAGCGTGTCATACGCCCAGTTGTAGAAAAGGGTATACGGCAGGAAGAACATGAAGAAACCGACTTCCAATATAAAGGCCTGCCACAATGAAATAGTCAGCATCCAGGCCGCCAACGGCAAGCCAATCAAAATAAACCCGGATTCAAAGCCCACCGCATGGCAAATACGCACTTTCAGGTTACGCACCACCCGCGTAACCGGCCACAGCCGATCAAACATCGCGTTGTAAGCCATGTTCCATAGCATGGCAACCGTCGACAGCATGACGGCCAATGCGCCGACCTGTGCCATAGGACGGTTAAGCACCCATGCACCAATCGGGGCACACACCATCAGCGCGATAGCTTCAAACCCGACGGCGTGCACGATACGTTCAGCGAAAGACTTGTTTTGCAACAGCATACATCACCTGCTTTCTAACCTGTTATTGAAAAAGTCAGGTGATTGTCATCGATTTTTTGCGTAAATTAAAAATAGGTTCCATCGATAAAGTAGATATATCATGCGTTATTCTCCAGAAGCTTTGCTCGCCTTTGTTGAGGCTGCCGCACTGGGATCATTTTCCGCCGCCGCACGTAAGCTGCGCAAAAGCCAGTCCACCGTCAGCACTGCCATTGCCAATCTGGAAGCAGATTTGGGGCTGGTCCTGTTTGATCGCCAGTCACGCCAGCCGGTATTGACCGTCGCTGGCCGCAAAGTGCTCGGCCACGTACAGGAAATTCTGGCTGCCAGCGAGCGCCTGGATGAACTGAGTATCCGCCTGGGAGATAATATCGAACCCCGGCTGACCATCATATTCTCCGATACCTATCAACCCAGCCATCATGACAACCTGTTGAAGCACTTCGAGCGTCGCTATCAGGACATTGAGCTGGAATGTCTGATCGCGGAGGACGGGGATGTGCTGGACCTGTTGCAGACTGGCCGTGCTCACCTGGGCATGCTGGCAGTACAGCCTGAATACCCGCCCGATATCGCCGTTGCCAGATTGCCGGAGCAAACCGAGATGGGGTTGTTTGTCGCCAACGATCATCCACTAACACAGATCCCGGCTCTGACGCAGTCGCACCTTGCCAGCAACCGCCAGCTTTATCTGAACACTTATACCGCCAGCAACCAGGCCAGGCCCCAGGGACGCGTCTGGTCGGCCCCCAGTTATCTGATGTTGTTGGAAATGACGGAGCAAGGTGCTGGCTGGGCCATACTGCCACACTGGTTGGTTAAACAATATGGGCACCAACGCCTGACGGAGCTGAAAATACGTGGTTGGCCTAAACTGATTTCGGTCGATGCCGTGTGGTCTAAACTCACCCCGCCTGGGCCGGCGGGGTTTTGGTTGTTGGATCGCCTGTTGGAGAGTGCCGTCGATCAGGCGGCCGCATTACGCGACTGAATGGCTCGGGACACGGTATCCAACAGCTCCGGGATGTCCATCTTTGGTAACATCACCTCGATAAATACCAGATGGTCGCTGTTGCCTCCCTCGCCAAGCGCCTGGCGCAATTGGTCGGGCTCACTCACGCGCAGACATGTCACCTGATGGTCAATCGCCAACGCTTGCGGTAACAACGTCCAGTTCCATTGTGCAATATCGTTATAGCGCTGCTCTGGCCCGTGAATGGCGCGTTCTACGGTGTAACCCGCATTATTCAACAGGAAAATCACCGGCTTTTGCCCATCGCGCAGCATGCTGCCCAACTCCTGCGCAGTAAGCTGGGCAGAGCCATCGCCAATCAGCAACACAACCCGTCGTTCCGGCTCGGCGGTCTGTGCGCCAAAGGCGGCTGGCAGGGTATAGCCTATCGAGCCCCACAGTGGCTGCACGATAAACCGACAGCCCTTCGGCAGCGTTAACGCCGCCGCACCGAAACACGACGTCCCCTGTTCGGCAATCACAATATCCTCCGGCTGCAGGAAGCGCTGTATCTGTTGCCAGAAGCCATGCTGATCCAGACCACTGCCACTCGGATCCGGCAGCGATGGCCGCTGGATTGACGGCAATGACCACAATCGGGCTAACGACAGCGTCAACTGGTGCAGCGCTTTGACCGCGTCACACATAGGGATTTGGCTGAATACCTGTTGCCCCACCCGGGCCTCAAACGGCTGAATATCGATGCATTTCTCGGCAGGTAAATGATGGCTAAACCCGGCGGTAATGGTATCGGTAAAGCGCACACCGACGTTAATCACCACGTCAGCCCCTTCTATCAATTGTTTTACCTGCGGATCGCTGGCGGCTCCGGCATAAGTGCCGGTAAAGCTGGCGTGGCTTTCATCTAGCACACCTTTACCCATCAGCAGCGTTGAATGGGGAATATCCACCTCACTGAGCCATCGCTCCAGCACGGTTTCTGCACCGAAACGTTCCGCAAGAAAATCCGCCAGTAGAGAAACCCGCTGCGCCGCCTGCAGTTTCTCCCGCGCGGCAGCAACAAAGGCCTGTAGTGAAACTTGCGAAAGGTTCGGCTGGCGCAGAATCAATGGCGCCGGGCGTGAAGCCAGTGGGGCTTCGGCCACGTCACTCGGCAACAACAGGTACACCGGGCGACGTTCAAACAGTGCGGTCGTCAGCAAGCGATCGATTTCCGCTTCCGCATTGCTGGCTGTGAGGCTGGCCTGAGCGACGGTGACCTCTTTCGCCATCCGGGCGAAATGGCCAAAATCTCCATCGCCCAATGAATGGTGCAGTAAATCCCCCGCACGCTGAGCACGCAAGGCCGGAGCACCGACAACATGGATCACCGGTAAATATTCGGCATAGCTCCCGGCGATACCATTTACCGCGCTCAATTCACCCACACCGAAAGTGGTCAGCAGTGCGGCAGCAGGTTTGCACCGCGCATAGCCATCGGCGGCATAAGCCGCATTCAGCTCATTTGCGCACCCTACCCAGGTGATTTGCGGATGGTCGATGACATGATCGAGAAACTGTAAGTTATAGTCCCCCGGTACACCAAAGAAATGCCGGATACCCATCTGGGCTAAACGATCGAGGAGATAATCTGCCACCGTGTAGTTTTTGCTCATGATGATCACCTGCAATGAGATAAAATTATTAGTATTAAGTATTGGAGATGTGGGACGAATTTCGAATTTTATCGCAAAAAAGGTTCTGGAAACCTCGCTTTACATCTGTGCACCAACGGCAGGCAAGTCATCCAACCCATAAGTGGTATTAATGAATCTGATGCAATTAGCGTGATCGAGCACGCTGACAGTCGTAGTGGAAACGCATACACTGGATGCGTTCTCCTTCCGTCGATAAGGATTTATATGGCCTATCAAGCAGACTCTGCTCGCTACCAACATATGGAATATCGCCGCTGTGGCCGCAGCGGGCTGAAACTGCCTGCGGTTTCTCTCGGCATGTGGCATAACTTTGGGGATAGCACACTGTACGATAATGCACGCAGCCTGGTGCAGCGTGCGTTTGACCTTGGTATAACCCATTTTGATCTGGCCAATAACTACGGGCCGCCACCGGGATCCGCCGAAGAGAATTTCGGCCGTATTCTGCAGCAGGATCTGAAACCCTATCGCGATGAGCTGATTATCTCCTCCAAGGCGGGTTACACCATGTGGCCTGGGCCCTATGGCGATTGGGGCTCAAAAAAGTATCTGATTGCCAGCCTGAATCAAAGCCTGCAACGTCTGCATCTCGACTATGTCGATATTTTCTACCATCACCGCCCCGATCCGGATACGCCGCTGGAAGAAACCATGGCCGCGCTGGATCTGCTGGTCAGACAGGGGAAAGCGTTGTACGTCGGTTTATCAAACTACCCTGCCGATCTGGCCAGGCAGGCATTTGCCATCCTACAACAGCTCGGCACGCCCTGTGTGATCCACCAGCCAAAATACTCGATGCTGGAACGCTGGGTAGAACCGGAACTGCTGGATACGCTGGAAGAGCATGGTGTGGGGTCCATCGCCTTCTCACCGCTGGCCGGTGGTGTACTGACTGACCGCTATCTACAGGGCATTCCGCAAGATTCCCGGGCAGCCAGCGGCAGCCGTTTCCTTACCCCCGAACAGCTCACTGAAGAAAAGCTGCAGAAGGTTCGCCGGCTGAATACCCTTGCTGAACAGCGCGGGCAAAAGCTTTCGCAGATGGCATTGGCTTGGGTATTGCGTAACAACCGTGTCACATCGGTATTAATCGGTGCCAGCAAAACCAGCCAGATTGAAGATGCAGTAGGCATGTTGGCCAAGCGTACCTTCAGCGCAGAAGAAATTGCCGAGATTGAGCAGATCTTGATGTAATCGCTTACAAATCGCCAGTAACTGACTGGCGATTCTTCCTTTCAATGATGCAGATAAATCCCAATTGCCCGGCATCTCACCGCTTTTAAGAATAATGCTCAACGGCTTTTCCTGACGGTAACAATAATATGCAGTGATAAATACCCTGTGAATTTAGCGTTATCAGCAAGAATACGCTGCGCTGAAGGACAGCATTTAGACGATAAGACCGAAATAAATACTGATGAACGCGTTTCACAATCGGTATTCGGCCAAGGGAGCCTGCATGTTTAAATCTTTGTTCGTTGCTGCCATTTTGGCGGCACTCATCGTACCTATAACACAGCCCGCCCATGCTAACGGCCTCGATATTGATTTGATGCCAGGTGTTTCTCTACGAATAGGCGACAAGGATGACCGGGGTAATTACTGGGACGGTTATGACTGGCGCGATCGCGACTGGTGGTATCGTCACCAAGGGCGTGATTTAGGGGAACGTAGCCGACGCGGCTATTACTGGGATGGCTACCGCTGGCGCGATCGCGATTACTGGCAAAAAAATTACTACTACCACGATGGCCGTTATCGCAAGTTCGATAAGCATTACTATAAATACTATAATAAACAGCATCATAAGAAAAAGCATCATCATGAACATCACCATCATGACCATGATGATTGAATGAGAAATCACCTTCTGATGAGGTGATTTAACGCTGACAAAGAAAAAGACCAGCGAAATGCTGGCCTTTTTCTTGGCGGTGCAGACGCTAAAGCATACTGCTAACCATCAGATAACCATTTAACCCCACCACCACCAACACAATCAGTTTGCCAATATTCTGCACGGTGCGGCTATTAACTAAATCGCCCATCAGCTCACGGTTGCCGGTAAACGCCAGCAGGGGAACCAGTGCCAGAGCGATACCAAAACTCAACAGAACCTGGCTCAGTACCAGAATACGTGTCGCATCCATTCCCAACATAATGACAATGAATGACGGCAGCATAGTGACGACCCGCCGCAACCAGAGAGGAATGTAGAAACGGACAAACCCTTGCATGACGACCTGCCCCGCCAGCGTACCGACCACCGTAGAGGAAAGACCTGCGGCGACCAGACTCAAACCGAAGATGGTTGCAGCGGCGTTACCCAGCAAAGGTTGTAATGTCAGATAGGCTTGATCGAGATCGGCAATCCCGCTGTGGCCATTAAAGTGGAATGCCGCAGCAGCGGTTGCCATCATCGCCAGGTTAACAAACCCGGCAATGGTCATGGCAATGGCCACATCCAGCTTGGTCGACGCATAGCGTTCGGCTTTGGAGTTTTTACCTGCAGTCTGAGTTAACGAAGAGTGCAGGTAAATCACGTGCGGCATGATCGTTGCCCCTAACACCCCCGCAGCGAGGTAAACTGCATCGCCGTTAGGCAAATCCGGGATCGCCATCCCTTTGAGCAACCCACTCAACTGCGGTTGGGAAAAGACCAGCTCAACAATGTAAGCCGCTGCCACAAACAGCAACAATCCGCCAATCACCAGCTCGAGGGGCTTCTGCCCACGTTTTTGCAGCATCAGGATCAGAAACGTGGCGATACCGGTAAGAACAGCCCCTTCCAGTAACGTGACGCCCAACAGCATTTTAAAGCCGATTGCCGCCCCCACAAACTCTGCCAGATCGGTCGCCATGGCGATAATCTCTGCCTGCACCCAATAAGCCCACACCGCCGGACGCGGGAACCGATCGCGGATATGTTCAGCCAGGTTTTTACCGGTAGCAATACCGAGCTTGGCAGACAGTAATTGGATCAACATCGCCATGATGTTGGCCCATACCACCACCCACAGCAGCGTATAGCCGAAAGAAGCGCCGGATTGAATATTGGTAGCAAAGTTGCCGGGATCGATATAGCCGATGGCCGCGATAAAAGCAGGCCCCATCAGAGAAAGTTTGATCTTTCTAGACGAAGTGCTGGAAGTAGTACTGTTAACCGCGCGACTGTTCAGCATAGCGTGAAACCCTTACTAATTTTAAGCTCACCTTCATCTTTACTTAAATGATAATGATTATCAAGTGCATTTAAAGCGGTAATGCTTATCTCTGCAATAGCCTGCGACGAAGGTTTTATCGAACAGATCGCATGAAATCTTGGCGTTTTCTCTGGCCCAGGATGGCAGGGTTCAGAGCGGAATACGCTTAGTAATCAAATTAGCACAAAAATGCTACGAACGCGCAAATTTATTAACATCTTGATCTTTGGTGCTTTACCGTCATAGATTAGGATAATCCCCACTATGAATTTCCATATTTGCAAGGAATGTCTCGTTTTTAAACTTGGCGTTACATAAAATGACAGCCGAAATTCAGCCTGCCTCAAATTTGGAGCAAACATGTCCCATATTGCGCACTTTGCGTTAGCGTTAGTGGTGGTCGCGATCCTGGCACTATTAGTATGCCGCGATCGTAAAAGCATCCGCGTTCGCTATGTTGTTCAGTTATTGATTATTGAAGTGTTACTGGCCTACTTCTTCCTGCACTCAGAAGCTGGGCTAGGCTTTGTAAAAGGATTCGCAGCACTGTTCGACAAGCTGCTCGGGTTTGCAGGACAAGGGACTGAGTTTGTATTTGGTGGGATGGGGGATAAAGGCCTGGCCTTCTTCTTCCTGAAAGTCCTGTGCCCCATCGTGTTTATCTCTGCGCTGATCGGTATTCTGCAATACATCAAGGTACTGCCGTTTATTATCCGCATCATCGGTACCGTATTGTCTAAAGTGAACGGTATGGGAAAGTTGGAATCCTTCAACGCCGTCAGTTCACTGATCCTGGGCCAGTCTGAAAACTTCATTGCCTATAAAGATATTTTGGGCAAGATGTCTGAAAAACGCATGTACACCATGGCAGCTACCGCGATGTCGACCGTTTCCATGTCGATCGTCGGTGCGTATATGACCATGTTGGATGCCAAGTTTGTGGTGGCTGCGCTGGTACTGAACATGTTCAGCACCTTTATCGTGCTTTCTCTGGTTAACCCTTATGACACCAGTAAAGAAGAAGAGCTGCACCTGGGCAACCTGCATGAAGGCCAGAGCTTCTTTGAAATGTTGGGCGAATACATTCTGGCGGGCTTTAAGGTTGCAATTATTGTTGCTGCCATGCTGATTGGTTTCATCGCGCTGATCGCCGCGCTTAACGGCCTGTTCAGCGCCATCTTTGGCCTGAGCTTCCAGGAAATCCTCGGTTACTTCTTCTACCCGTTTGCCTGGATCATGGGCATTCCGCAGCATGAAGCGCTGCAAGTGGGCAGTATCATGGCAACCAAACTGGTTTCCAACGAGTTCGTGGCAATGATGGAACTGCAGAAAGTCTCTACGGAACTGTCTCCACGCAGCCTGGGTATCCTGTCGGTATTCCTGGTCTCCTTCGCCAACTTCTCTTCTATCGGCATCGTTGCCGGTGCGATTAAAGGGTTGAACGAGCATCAGGGTAACGTAGTGTCCCGCTTCGGTCTGAAACTGGTTTACGGCTCTACCCTGGTCAGTATCCTCTCTGCTTCTATCGCCGGCCTGGTGTTGGGTTGATAGCATAAAAATAGTCAGAAAGGCCGCCACGCGGCCTTTTTTATTGCCTGCAGTTTGGTGTAGAGCAAAATAAGAAAAGCAAAAAGCCGACCCTAAGGTCGGCTTTTCAGAATGGTGGTGGAGCTAGACGGGATCGAACCGTCGACCTCTTGCATGCCATGCAAGCGCTCTCCCAGCTGAGCTATAGCCCCACAAAAGTGGTACGCTTTAACCGGCGTTACGGTAATTTACCAGCCTTTCTGAGATAAAGGTTGGTGGAGCTAGACGGGATCGAACCGTCGACCTCTTGCATGCCATGCAAGCGCTCTCCCAGCTGAGCTATAGCCCCAATCCACAATCACAAAATCCTGTGAACGGGGCGCATAATATGAAACCCCCGAAACCCTGTCAACGGCTAAATTGAATTCCTCGATCAAGCGCTGAAAAAGCCGCCAAATCAGCGCGTTTAATGCTAAAAAATCACCTTTACGGGCAAAAATAAATCAGCAACAAAAAAGCCCGGCGAACACCTCCGCCGGGCTTTGACTGTTTTGTCGCTGTTAGCTGGCAGGATTAAGCCTGAGCTTCACGCTCCGCAATATAAGCCAATGCCTGATCGATACGCTTAAGGGAACGCGCCTGACCAATGGCATGCACGGTCACGTCCATACCGGGTGACTGACCAGCACCGGTCACCGCTACGCGCAATGGCATACCTACCTTACCCATACCAACACCGAGCTCATCTGCCGTACCCTGAATGGCGTTGTGCACGTTTTCTGGCGTCCAGGCGGTGATCGCAGCCAGTTTGGCACGCACGGCTTCCAAAGGCTGGCGGGCTACCGGGCGCAGGTGTTTCTTCGCAGCATCGGCGTCAAACTCGGTAAAGTCCTGGTAGAAGTAGTGGCAGGACTCCGCCATCTCTTTCAGCGTCTTACAGCGCTCACCCAGCAACTTGACGATGTCTTTCAGTTCCGGGCCGTTACGGGTTTCAATCCCCTGCTGCTCAATATGCCATGCCAGATACACCGCCACTTCTTCCGCTGGCATATGGTTAATATAGTGATGGTTCAGCCATTGCAGTTTTTCGGTATTGAACGCGCTGGCAGATTTGTTGATCGCCTCAAGCGTGAAGAACTCTTTCATCTCTTCAATAGAGAATATTTCCTGATCGCCATGAGACCAGCCCAGGCGCACCAGATAGTTCAACAGCGCCTGTGGTAGATAGCCATCATCACGATACTGCATGACGCCGACCGCCCCATGACGTTTGGACAGCTTCTTGCCATCATCACCCAGGATCATCGACACGTGCGCATACTCTGGCACTGGCGCACCCAGCGCTTTAAGAATGTTGATCTGACGCGGCGTGTTGTTGATATGGTCTTCACCACGGATCACATGGGTAATTTCCATATCCCAGTCATCAATCACCACGCAGAAGTTATAGGTAGGTGCACCGTCGGTACGGCGGATGATCAGATCGTCCAGTTCCTGATTGCTGAATTCGATTGGGCCACGGATTTTATCGTCAAAAATGACAGAGCCTTCTTGCGGGTTACGAAAACGCACCACGTGGGGTTCGTCGTCGGTATGGCTGCACTGGCTATCGCGGCAGTGACCGTCATAGCGTGGCTTTTCGCCGTTTTCCATCTGTTGCTCGCGCAGCGCTTCCAGGCGTTCTTTAGAGCAATAGCATTTATAGGCTGTCCCCTGTTGCAACATCTCATCAATGACGGCGTTGTAGCGATCGAAACGCTTGGTCTGGAAGTACGGGCCTTCATCCCAATCCAGGTTTAACCAGTTCATGCCATCCATAATTGCGTCAATAGCATCCTGAGTTGAGCGTTCAAGATCGGTATCTTCAATACGCAGCACAAACTCACCGCCAGAATGGCGACTGAACAACCAGGAATAAAGCGCAGTACGTGCACCGCCGACGTGAAGATAGCCGGTTGGGCTTGGAGCAAAACGGGTTTTGATTTTCATTGAGTTCACTGCCTTATTACGCAACGCGTGTCGACGGGGGTGCCGACGATTGCTCGGAATTTAAAAAGTGGGCGACATTCTACCACTCCATGCTAATTCCTCAACGCTGAAGCACGATTGCCGGGCGGCATTACGCCAGGTTTGCGGTGCGTTTCGCGTGAAAATGTGCAAAGAATCAGCGTGACTGATGATTAATATCGCATCCTGCCTAATTTTGCGGCGAACAGATAAAAACGTCTTAAAAACCGTTGACTCACTTTCAACTATCCCTATAATGCGACTCCAACAAGACGGGGCGATTAGCTCAGTTGGTAGAGCATCTCCTTTACACGGAGGGGGTCGGCGGTTCGAGCCCGTCATCGCCCACCATCTTGTTGAGCAGTAAGAAATAAGAAGAATGAGGGTGATTAGCTCAGTTGGTAGAGCATCTCCTTTACACGGAGGGGGTCGGCGGTTCGAGCCCGTCATCACCCACCATCATTCTCTTGTTTAGCAGTAACCTGGAAGTCCTGAAGTGGGTGATTAGCTCAGTTGGTAGAGCATCTCCTTTACACGGAGGGGGTCGGCGGTTCGAGCCCGTCATCACCCACCACTTCTACGGGTCGTTAGCTCAGTTGGTAGAGCAGTTGACTTTTAATCAATTGGTCGCAGGTTCGAATCCTGCACGACCCACCAATTCAGAAAG
The DNA here is from genome assembly GCF_006715025.1 of Serratia fonticola. NCBI lineage: Bacteria > Pseudomonadati > Pseudomonadota > Gammaproteobacteria > Enterobacterales > Yersiniaceae > Serratia > Serratia fonticola. Next base: position 2,073,830 of record NZ_VFMK01000001.1, on the reverse strand, counting down.
AAGCGCCTTTAGGCGCTTTTTTCGCATCTGCACTCCGCCCCTCCATACTTACTCCCATGCCACATACGCAAAGAGGTCGTGTTGGATGAGACAAAAGCGTATACGCTTTTGAACAGCGCTTGCGCTGGCCCGTCAGGGCGAGTCTCTTCAAGAGACGAGTAACCTGCGTTCAGGTTCGACAAAATCGTCAGGAAAGATTTTGAACAGCCTTGCGCTGGCCCGTAGGGCGAGTCTCATGGATGAGACGAGTAAATGGCGAAGCGAGACGACAACGCGCAGCGTTGCCCGCAGGGCGAGTCCGAAGGACGAGTCAATCCTGCTGCTGACTGACAGGGAGAACGGTGTTGCCCCTTATGACCGCTTTCTCCCTATTTCCTGGTAATCACGAGAGGTTTCGGCCGCTATCCTCCTGTTGTCTTATTGAACCCCGCTGACGGCGCCCGAGCAAAGGGTTCAAGGCGGAACCCTTTGCAATCCGCGCCTTCGCCAAATCAGGCGGTGGGCGTTGCCCACTATTACTCGGCCCGTCGTGGGCCTCGCCCCTTCGGGGCCGCTGCAAGCAGCGTTCAAATCTGCTCCCGGCAGATTTGTCTCACTCCGCCACCGCGCATCACGGCCGGCTGCGATTCACGTCCCTGTTCATCTCGCCTAAAAACGCCCTCCCTGGCGTTTTTGCCTATGCGCCGCGTCTGCGTTCGGCGCCTTCAATGGCTTCAACACCCGTGCTCACCTTACCTGGCGTGGAATGTGCAGCACAGTTATCAACATCAATAGAGTCTATCGCTAAAATAACAAGGGAGCCTCATCGGCTCCCTACCGTTTCAACGCCCTCGCCACAGCTCAAGCCGCCAACGTCGCTCCGCCATCAATCACAATATCCTGCATCGTAATATGGCTAGCCCGGTCAGATGCCATGAACAGGATGGCATCGGCAATTTCCTGTGGTTGGGCGATCTTGCCCAGCGGGATCCCCAGCTTAAACTGTTCAGGGAAGCCGTTAATGGTGTTGCGCTCGCCGCTTTCGTCCTGCCACATTCCGCGTTGCATCGGGGTATTGGTTGACCCAGGGGAAACCAGATTGCAACGCACACCATAAGGGGCCATCTCCAGCCCTACCGTCTGACACAGGCTACGTAATGCGGCCTTGGAAGCACAGTAAGCGGCCATGCCCACACGCGGCACATGGGCGGCGTTAGAAGCCACGCTGACGATGGCGCCACACCGTTGACGACGGAAAACCGGCAAAGTATGGCGGAACATATTAAAAGCGCCCCCCGCGTTGACCGCCAGGCAGGCCAGCCAGTCTGCACTACTGGTTTCATCAGCCAGCCCCATACGCAGAATACCTGCGCCATTGACCAGCACATCCAGCCGCGCATTCTCCGCCAACAAGCGTTGGCAAACGCTATCTACAGCATCGCTATCGGCAATATCCAGCACTTCAGTCCGGAAAGGGTAGTCAGCCTCGCCAAAACGCACGTCGAAACCAATAACCTCAGCGCCGCTGTGCACAAACGCCAATGCAGTCTGATAACCAATTCCCGCCCCAGCACCGGTAACCCAGACGTGTTTACCGGCAAAATCATGCCCCGTCGTCATCAGGATTTCCTCTCGGAGAGCAGCGCCCACCAGCTATCGATCGTCGGCGATTTGGCTAGCGCGATAAAATCGATATCCTCACGGATTTTACGCCAGCGGGTTGCCAGCTCCATGATGCGCACCGAATCCAGACCGTAATCAATCAGGTTCTCATCATTACCAATATCTTCGCTGTCTTCATCCAGCAGCGGAATAATCTGCTGGCGCAGCGCATCGATACTGGCGATACCGGGCAACAGATCGGCGGTCATCACTACGCGGCCACAGCGGCCGGCGGTATAACGCAACGCCATCAAGTGCTCATCGCGGGAGAAATCCGCCAGGCCATCGGCCACCATGAAAGGTTTGATATTACGCATAAACGCATCGATAGCCGTGGTCATACAACCGATGTGGGCATAGACGCCGCAGATAATCAGTTGGTCGCGCCCGCTTTCCTGCAAAATATCCTGTAAAGGAGAGCGATGAAACGCGCTGTAGCGCCACTTCACCAACACCGTGTCATCAGCATCCGGTGCCAGCGCGCTCACCACCGCCTGCTGTTCCGGGTGCTTGTTCAAACCAGGCCCCCACATATCATTCAACAAGGCGCGATCTTCATCACTTTGCTGATTAGGCTGTGCGGTATAAAACACGGGGATGCCCTGCTGTTTGCAGTAGCGGCGCAATGCAGCGATGTTATCAACCACCTGCTTCACCAGGGGGCTGCCCTCTCCCCAGAAATTGAGGAAATATTGCTGCATATCGTGGATCAACAGCGCCGCACGTTGTGGCTCAAAGGCCCAATTCACTTTGTTGGCTGGCAGTTCACCCTGCGTAGGCAGCAGATAATCACTAAGTTTAGGAATGGCCATGACTTATTCTCCCTGGACCTGAGCCAGCTGTTGCGCTTGCAAACGTTCGCGCAGAAGTTTTTTATCGATTTTGCCCACCGGGGTTAATGGCAGTGATTCAACCAGAATAAAACGGTCAGGCAATTTAAATTCGGCAATGCCCTGCTCCCGAAGATGACGACGGAAAATCACCGGTTTTACGGCATCGTGTGCCACGATAAAGGCACAGCTTTTTTCCCCCATCAGCGTATCCGGCATGGAAACCAACGCGGCGTTGATCACTGCCGGATGGCGTAACAGCAGGTTTTCAATTTCCTCCGCGGCAATCTTTTCGCCACCGCGGTTAATCTGATCTTTCTGCCGCCCTTGAACCAGGACATAACCGTCCTGCGTCAGGCTGATCAGATCGCCTGAACAGTAAAAGCCGTTTTCGTCAAAGGCTTCGGCATTATGCTCCGGGCTTTGATAATAACCACGGAAGGTATAAGGCCCGCGCGTCATCAGACGGCCCGTCTCCCCTACCGGCAAGGGATTGCCCTGTTCGTCGGCCACCCAAAGTTCGTCATCTGGGCACATGGGTGTGCCTTGGGTGGCGAGAATGTGCCGATCGTCATCATCCAGCAGCGTATAGTTCACCAGCCCTTCGGCCATGCCAAACACCTGCTGCAATTGGCAGCCAATCTCATTGCGGATACGGGCCGCCAGGGTTTCGCCCAATTTGGCCCCGCCCACTTGCAGCAGCGTCAAACTGGCCAGTGATTGGTTACTGCCCCACTCTTCAATCGCCTGCAGCCACAGGGTAACGGCGGGAGGGACCAGCGCGGTCACGGTGATCTGATGCTGTTCGATCAGCTTAAAACATTGTGCTGCGGCAGGATCGGCGGCAAACACCACCAGACCGGCACCATAAAAGACGCCCAGCGCGCCCGGTGAACTCATCGGATAGTTATGGGCCACCGGCAGTGCACACAGGTAACGGGTAGCGCTGTCGAAACGGCAAATCTCCACGCTACGGCGAATACTGTAGTAATAGTCGTTATGCGTCCGAGGGATCAGCTTCGGCGTGCCGGTACTGCCGCCAGAAAGCTGGAAAAACGCCACCTGATCGGCGGCGGTCGGCGTCGGTGTAAAAGTACCGCACTCTTCCTCCAGCCAGGCAGCCAATGCGTACTCACCATCGGCCTGATTGCGCAGGCCGATCACCCGCAGCGAAGGATGCTGTTCTCTGAACGCCGCCAAAAACGTGTCCTGTGCGAACAAAGCATGCTCACGATCAGCAATCAGCAAAGCGGGCTTAATTTGCTTGGCATAGGCGTTCAGCTCACTGCGCTGATGGCTGAACAACGCGTTCACGGGAACCACGCCGATCTTTAGCAGGGCAAAGAACACCACATAGAATTCAACCACGTTGCCAAGCTGCACCAAAGCGGTATCACCGGCCTGCAATCCGCGCCGTAACAGCGCAGCCGCCAGGCGATCGGAGCATTGCTCCAGTTGTCGGTAGCTCAGGCTACGCTGCCGATCAATCAAGGCAATAGCGTCATTTTCTGCCTGGCGGGATAAGATGTCGGTCAGCGGTTGGTCGATCCAATAGCCACGTTCACGGTAACGGCGCGCGAACGCTTCAGGCCAGGGGGTAAAAGTAATGCTCATAGGGAGACTCTCTATCCTTGATTGAGGCCAAACGCACGTAGGATGGTGCTGAGTTTGGTGCCTGTTTCATGCCATTCGGACTGCGGAGAGGAATCTTGAACGATACCTGCCCCCGCAAACAGGCGGACCCGGTTGGCATTCACCGTGCCGCAACGGATGGTGACAACCCACTCCCCGTTCCCTTCGGCGTCACACCAACCCACGATGCCGCCAAACAGGTCACGGTCAAAAGGTTCAAGCTGTTTGATAAGTTCACGCGCCGCCAGCGTAGGTGTGCCACATAATGCCGGTGTTGGATGCAATAGGCAGGCCAGCGACAGTGCGTTCTCCGCCCGTTCTGCGACTTCACCGTCGATCGGTGTCGAAAGGTGCCATAGCGTGCTGGTACTCAGCAGTTCAGGCGTAGCAGGAATATGCAAATGGCTGCAGCGCCCGGTCAGAACCTGCCGCATACCGTCGGTCACGATCTGGTGTTCATAACGATCTTTGCTGGAAGCCAGTAACTGCTTACTGACGTCCTGGTCCCGCTGCGGATCGCTTTCACGCCGCGCCGATCCTGCCAGTGGATTCGAGTGGAAGTGATTACCGTACTTACGCAATAGCAATTCAGGGCTGGCCCCCACCAATGCGCCCTCTTCCAGCGGCACATGGAAGTGAAAACCGTGCGGATTCTGGGCCATGATACGGGTCATCAACGCCAAGCGATCGACCGGTTGGCGGGTCTCTATCTCCAGCAAGCGGGCAAGCACCACTTTATCCAACTGCCCCCCCTTGATGGCCTGCACCGCATCAGCAACCATCTGCATAAACTGCGCCTGTTCTGGCCGTTCGGTTTTATGGCTAACTTCGGGTATGGCTTCATCCGTAGGCCCGATGTCAGCCAGCCAGGCTTCACGCTCAAACCACTGGGTTTGTTGAGGGATAAACAGTGCAGAAGGTTGGCGGGTATCGAAAGGGATCGCACCACACAGTACCGGTGCCTTGATGCCAGCCAAACGGGCTTGCGCAAAGCCCTGCTGTATCGCCTGCTGGAATTGGCCTTGCAGGTCATTGCCATCAGCCGCAGGTAACGTGATCTTGGCAAAGCACCCTTGCGTACTCAAGCTGCGAAAAGGAGAAGTAAAAAAGAAACCTGAAGTAGGGGAAATCGTGGCAACTTGAGCCAGGTTCTCACTGTGTAGCAGGCCCTTTTGTTCGGCACCTTTAACGGCTACGTCCATCGGTACTTCCTCTTGTTTCATCAATAATAACCGATATAATAATGATTATCATTTGTATTACATCGCGATAAAGTACCCGCAGTGAATGGCTATGTCAATAAAGCCAAAGGCTTCTTTGCAGCAAAAAAACAGCTACACTCTGTGGTTTTAATGGCATAAATGATAAGAGTTACCATCAAAAGGATCCCACTCATGACGACTTCTCTGCGCCTTTGCCTGGCATTATTCGGGATGCTGACCCTGAGCATCGCTCAGGCCGCGCCACAAGATTGGCCGCGCAGTATTGAAACTTCGCACGGCGTTATTACGCTCAACCACCCTCCTCAACGGATTGTGTCCACCAGCGTGACGGTTACCGGGACGCTGCTGGCCATCGATGCGCCGGTGATCGCCAGCGGGGCAACCACCCCAAATAACCGCTTGGCTGATAAACAGGGATTTTTCCTTCAATGGGCTGACGTCGCGGCTAAGCGCGGGGTAAAGAGGCTCTATATTGGTGAACCGAATGCCGAAGCCATCGCCGGTGAGGCCCCAGACCTGATTATCATGTCCGCCACCGGGGCAGACTCGGCGGTGCGTTTATACGATCAGCTTTCGACCATCGCGCCGGTGCTGGTGGTAAACTACGACGATAAAAGCTGGCAGGCGCTGGCCAAAATACTCGGCGTGGCCACGGGCCATGAAGCACAAGCGGAAAAGATCGTCACCGAGTTTGATAAACGGGAAAAAACGCTGAAGCAGAACATGACCTTGCCACCACAGCCGACCTCAGCCTTGGTGTTTCGCCACGATGGCAAAAACGCCAACCTTTGGACTTCAGCGTCCTCACAAGGGCAACTCCTTGAGCAATTAGGCTTTACCCTGGCGACGTTGCCGCCAAAACTCAACGCCAGCACCAGCCAGGGAGCACGTAAAGATATTGTTCAGTTGGGGGGAGAAAATCTGGCGGAAGGCCTGAACGGCCAAACCCTGCTGCTCTTCGCCAATGATGACAGCGACGCCGAGCGCCTGATGAACAACCGCTTCCTGGCCCATTTACCGGCGGTACAGAATAAACGGATTTACGCGCTAGGGAATGACACTTTCCGCCTGGATTATTACAGCGCCAGCAACTTGCTGACGCGTCTGGAAAAGCAGTTTATTTCTCCGTAGCCTCGGCGGCGGGCTGAGGTTCCTCACTCTGCCCGCCCATGCTTACGTTACGCAGGGCACGCATGGCAAAGGCCAACACCAGTGCCAATAGCGCCGCCCCCAGACCAAAGCTGGTTGAACTCATCGCTGGCAACATAAATGCCCCCATTGCGCCTAACAGCAGAGCCCCCAACGCATCCCCTACTACGTTCTGAGCGGTCCACAAACCATTAATCCGGCCAAGGTACGCATCCGGCGTCAGGTTCTGTATCAAACCATATTGCAACAGGGAATTCAGCGCGCTGAGATAGCCAAACACCACCAGGCATAGCAGCGCCATACCGTACCAGGGCATCATGCCAAACAGCCCCACGGCGGTGAAAGCCGCGATCGCCGTCAGTAACATCATCCAACCGGGTCGCGCCACCTGAGCAACCCGGCCGCTGGTAAATGCCCCCATCGCCGCCCCCAGCGGTACCGCTGCGTACATGATGCCCAAACTGCTGGTGCTGACATGCCACATGCCAGAAATTGCCGGGTATAACACACGTACGGCACTCGCCATGGTCATCAACGCACCAATCAATGCCACCATGCCGATCACTTTGTTCTGAAACAGGAACCTGAAGCCGCCAATCAAGGCACGCAGCGGGTGCTCACGCGGTTGCGGCGGCGGCGGCAGTTGTGGCAACTGTAATAACGGTATCAATGTCAGCAAAGTCCCCAAGGCAGCCAGTGCATAATTCCAGGCGATCCCGGCATTGGCGATCACCAGCCCCCCGATGGCAGGCGACAGAATCGAGCCGAAACGCACGGTCAACATGCTGATCGCCCCGGCCTGGACAATATTCTCCCGGCCAACAATCGCCGGTGTCGCCGCCAGTAGCGCCGTAACGCCTACCGCGCCAAAGAAACCGTCCCAGACTGCCAACAGATAAATAGCCGTCAACGAAGGCGCGGGTAATGCAGCGTTCAGACACAAACCAATAAACCCTACGCCACAGGTCGAGCGGGCAAACAGGATCAGGCGACGGCGCTCATAGCGATCGGCCAACACGCCCCCCATCAGCAAACCGGCAAACATCCCGCCGCCCGCCAGGGTTACCGAAAGGCCAACCAGTAAGGTTGAACCGGTTAACGCCTGGATCTGTACCGGAATGGCGATCGCCATCAGGCCCAACGCCAGAATCGAAATAAAGCGGGCGCAGAATACGGCACGAAAGGCAGAGTTGGTTTTGAGCAGGCCAAAATCGAGCAAAATAGAGGGTTTATTCATCGGGTTATCACCACTACATAAGTCCTTGATCTTTTTTTACCCTGTGGATTTCAAGTTGCCATTAGACGTCTATTCCGTGGAACTTATTGAGGCAAGTCACGGGAATCACTGCGTGAAGCCAACAACGCAACAGCTTGAAAGACGACGGGTATCGTTAAAATCCATCGGGCACAGCGCTAGTGCTGGTTAGGCTGTCATGCTACCATAGAAAAACACAATCAATAATGATAATAAATATCATTTATATTCAATTGATAATGGGCTGTCATGTTCCGGCTTTCACGCAATGGCTCTCCCCCTTTAGCCGATCAAAAGGGCGTTATGTTTCTGGGTTTGTCCCATTCATTCTGGCTGCGCCTGCTCGGCCTGCTATCCGCCACCGTCGTTCTGCTGCTGGTGATGATGCTCAGCCTGTCGCTAGGGGCAAAATCCATCTCTTTCACTACCGTAATCGCAGCCCTGAACGGGCAATGTCAGGGGGCAGACTGCGTGATCATCACCGAAGCCCGCTTGCCAAGAACGCTGATTGGCGTATTGGCAGGTATCGCACTTGGGCTGGCCGGTGCACTCATGCAGACCCTCACCCGTAACCCGATCGCCGATCCCGGGATCCTGGGCGTTAACTCCGGTGCCGGATTTGCCGTGGTGTTAGGGATCACCTTTTTTGGGGCGACCAACGTCAGCCAATACCTGTGGTTTGCCTTTGCCGGCGCGTTGGGTGCCTCATTATTAGTGGCGCTGATCGGCGCTTTGGGTGGCAGTCGTATCAATCCCGTACGCCTGACGCTGGCCGGTGTGGCACTGGCCGCCGTACTGGAAGGGATGACCTCCGGTATTTCCCTGCTCAACCCGTTGGTGTTCGATCAGTTGCGTTTCTGGCAGGCGGGCTCTCTCGATATTCAGAACATGGCCGTAGTGCGCGCCGTTGCCCCGCCAATCCTGCTAGGTACCTTGATCACCCTGTGGCTCAGCAAGGCGCTGAACAGTTTGAATATGGGCAATGAACTGGCAGCGGCGCTTGGCACCGGGATTGTTCGCACACAACTCCTGGGTCTGCTAGCCATCACTTTGCTCTGTGGCGGTGCTACCGCCGCCGTCGGCCCCATCGCGTTTGTCGGGCTGATGATGCCGCATATTGCACGCCGTCTGGCCGGTTCCGAATTACATTGGATGCTGCCCTGGACGCTGGTATTAACCCCGATTCTGATGTTGAGCGCCGATTTGTTAGGCCGCTTTCTGGTGTCAGGCGAGTTGCAGGTTTCCATCGTGCTTTCACTGCTCGGTGCCCCGATGCTGATCGTACTGGTTCGCCAGCGCCACATGTTCCGGCGGGGAGGATAAAATGAGCCAGTTAGATCTGCGCCTGAGCTTCTCGCAAAAACCCCTGCGCCTGGCCCGCCCCTTGGTCACTGCGTTACTGATGCTGCTCGCCTGCCTGACACTGGCTATTTATGCTCTCGGCTCCGGTACGCTGCACCTCAGCGCGACACAGGTGGTTGATGCTCTGCGCGGTGAAGGCCCAGCCAATCTTGCCGTGATCGTCACTCAGTGGCGCTTGCCACGCGTCGCCATGGCCCTGCTGCTGGGGGCCGCGCTAGGTCTCAGCGGCGCTATTTTCCAATCACTGCTGCGTAACCCGCTAGGCAGCCCGGACGTAATCGGCTTTAACACTGGTGCCTATAGCGGCGTACTGGTCGCGATCGTCCTGTTCAATGGTGGCGTTTTCGGTATTACCTCCGGCGCTTTGGCCGGTGGCCTGCTGACTGCCGGGCTGGTTTACCTGTTAGCCTGGCGCAATGGAGTGGAAACCTTCCGCCTGATCATTGTCGGTATCGCCGTGCGTGCGCTGTTGGTTGCCGCCAATACCTGGATGATTGTCAGTGCCTCGCTGGAATCGGCCATGACCGCCGGACTGTGGAGCGCGGGTTCTCTCAACGGCATTACCTGGGCAAAAAGCCTGCCGGTATTAGCCGTGTTGCTGCTGTCGGTGCTGTTGCTGATGGCATTGGCACGCCGTATGCGGCTGCTGGAAATGGGAGATGATACCGCCTGCGCGCTCGGCGTTAGTGTTGAACGTTCCCGTTTGCTGCTGCTGTTGGCGGGTGTGGTACTTACCGCGGCAAGCACCGCTGTCGCAGGCCCGATTTCGTTTATTGCCCTGGTGGCACCGCAAATTGCCCGACGCCTGTGCGCCAACCAATACGTTCTGCTGTTGACCGCGCTGACCGGCGCATTGCTGTTGCTGGCGGCCGATGTGGCAGCGCAACGGCTGTTTATGCCTTACCAGTTGCCGGTTGGGGTACTGACCGTCAGCCTGGGGGGTATTTATCTGATTTGGTTATTAATTCGTGAGTCACGTAAAAAATGAATACTGAATCCCTGTTAGCCGCCCCACTGCGTGCCGAAAACCTGACGCTGAGCTACGACAAAAAGATCGTCGCACGCGATCTTTCAGTATCGATTCCTCAGGGAGAACTGACGGTCATTATCGGGCCGAACGCCTGCGGCAAATCCACGTTGCTGCGAACCCTCAGCCGCCTGATGCAACCGCAGGCCGGTTCGGTTTGGCTAAATGGCCGCCAAATCTGTGAATATCCGACGAAAGAAGTAGCACGTCAGTTAGGCCTGCTACCGCAAAGTTCTATTGCGCCGGGCGATATTACGGTATTCGATCTGGTTGCCCGTGGCCGCTACCCGCATCAGCGCCTGTTCAGCCGCTGGCGGGAAGAGGATCAACACGCGGTAGAACAAGCCATGCGCTCTACCGGCGTGGCCCAGTTAGCCGACCAGCCGGTAGATACCCTGTCGGGCGGGCAACGCCAGCGGGTGTGGATCGCCATGGTGCTGGCACAGCAGACACCGTTGTTGTTGTTGGATGAACCCACGACCTGGCTGGATATCACCCATCAAATCGACCTGCTGGAACTGCTGCGTCAGTTGAACCGGGTGAACCATTATACCCTGGTGGTGGTATTGCACGATCTCAACCATGCCTGCCGCTATGCTACCCATCTGATCGCCATGCGCGACGGCAAGGTGGTGGCAGAAGGCGCGCCAAAAGCGATTGTCACACCGGAGCTGATCGAGGAAGTTTACGGGTTGAAGTGCGTGATCATTGACGATCCGGTCTCTCATACGCCGTTGGTGGTACCGTTGGGAAAATAACAGGGCCGCAAGCGGCCTTTTACCCGCTATTTATCGCGAAACATCATCTTTTGCTCGTTTACTGCCAGACGGCGGAAGCACTGGTTGGCATTACTACAGCCACCGGTAGGCTTCTACCGTCTGTCAGAAGCGGCTGACTATAGCGCTCTTAAAATACGGTTCAACAATGGGCCAAGCACTTTAAACGATGCAGGTGAAACAATATCGACATGGGCACAGTCCAATTCATACACCTGTAGCGCATCAACATATTCCGCCCAGGTTTTCTGCACGTCCATCCCTGCCTGTAGGGTACGTTTAGCCACGAACAGCGTCGCCTGCCCTTTAAAATGCGCCGTGCGGGTATGGGATAACAACCGGACCGAATCCGCGTAGTTGGCCTCAATGTTATCGAACATCGCCACCCGCGTTTCACCCAGCGCCGGATCGAGCGTATCTTCCGACACCGCCAGGAACTGCTCACGTTCACGCTGCACTTCTTTCAGCACGTTATCATCCAGCATCACGTCCCAGTTCTGGGTTTCTGGCGGATAAGTGTCGAGTAAGCCAAGGAACGCCACCTCTTCCCCCCGCGCCTGTAAACGGGCCGCAATGCCCTGTGCCAGCGTTCCGCCCAATGAGTAGCCAATAAAGTGATACGGGCCATGGGGTTGCACGGCTAACACTGTCGCCAGATGGGCATCGCAGACCTGGTCCATATCTTCCCCCATCGCTAGCGGGCCATCGGGCCGTGGAGACTGAATCCCCACCAACGACCAATGCTGATCGATATAGCGCGGTAACACGCTGAACTGCCAAGAGAAACCCGATGCCGGATGCAGGCAGAACAAGGTTGGCCCCTCGGTAATACGCAGCGGTAACACACTGTCGAAGCCGCATTGGTCAGCTTCTTCCTGGGTGCGTTCTTCCGTCAGCAGTTGGGCCAGTTGCTCGACTTTGGACGCCACCATCACCTGTCCTACCGATACCGCTTTACCCAGATCGCGCCGCAATTCTGCCGCCAGGCGCATAGCCAGCAACGAATGGCCGCCCAAGGCAAAGAAATCGTCATCGGCAAATACCTGCTCACGCTGCAGCAAACGGGCGAAAACGGCAGCAATCTCAGCCTCCAGCCCCGGCTCAGCGACGCGTCCAGCCTTGCTGATACCGGTTTGCGGTTGCGGCAACGCTTTACGATCGAGCTTACCGTTGGCGCTCAGCGGCAACTCAGCCATTTCAACCAGCGCAATGGGCACCATATGCGACGGCAGGCGGTCGGCCAGCGCGGCACGTAACGCTTCGCTATCCAGTTGCACATCCGGCTGGGGCACCAGATATCCCACCAGTTGCCGGGCATCACCGCCCATGGCATCAGTCACCGTCCCCTCCAGCACCAGGGCATGTGCCACCGCCTGCCGCACGCCTGGCAAGGACAACAGCGCGTGATCAATCTCACTGAGTTCTATACGCTGACCACGAATTTTCAGCTGATCGTCGCTGCGCCCCAGATACTCCACCGAACCATCCGCTAACCAACGTGCCACATCGCCAGTGCGGTACATCCGGCCACCGTTGCCCTGTGGATCGGCGACAAAACGGCTGGCGGTCAGATCCGGTCTTGCCAGATAACCGTGAGCCAATTGCACGCCGGTCAGATAAAGATCGCCTGCGACACCCGGCGGGACTGGCCGTAGCCGGGCATCCAGAATGCGTAACCCTGTATTCCACACCGGCAGGCCAATAGGGACATTAGCACCGGTGACCGCAGCCAGAGCCTCGCCATAGGCGGGATGCCAGGTTACATCGACCGCCGCCTCAGTTGGGCCATACAGATTATGTAGTGGTACTTGAGTGCGGCTCTGCCACAGGCGGCACAGTTCTGCTGGCAGTGCCTCGCCGCTACAGAAGACTTGCCGCAGTGACTGGCAAGCGGCTATCGCGCTTTCGCTATCCAACGCGCTGACAAAGGCTGCCAGCATTGAGGGCACAAAGTGCATGGTCGTCACGCGATGACGATCGATCAGCATTAGCAATTGCTGCGGATCGCGGTGTGCCTCTGGGGGGGCCATCACTAACTGCGCACCAACCATCAGCGGCCAGAAGAACTCCCACACCGAAACGTCAAAGCTGCACGGAGTTTTTTGCAGTACCACATCGTCTGCCGCCAATGGATACTGATGCTGCATCCACAGCAGGCGGTTAACGATGGCCTGATGCCCTACGAGCACGCCTTTTGGCCGCCCGGTAGAGCCCGACGTGAAGATGATATAGGCCGGATGATGCGGCGTCGGCCCCAGGATATGGCTATCCGCAGCCGTGTCCACCGCCAAAGGCGCATCGTACAACAGCACCTCCCCCTGCCCGGCAAAGCGGGATTGCTGAGAAGCATCGGTAATAATCAAGCGTGGTGCTGCATCCTCCAGCATCATGCTCAGGCGCTCATCCGGATAACCGGTATCCAGGGGTAAATAGGCCGCCCCGGCTTCGACAATGGCCATCAAGGCCAGCGACAAAAATACGGAACGTGGCAGCGCCACGGCCACAATATCACCCGGCTGTACCCCCTGTGCCACCAGCTTACGCGCCAACGCGCTGACCTGTTGGCGGGTTTCACCATAGTTGAACCGATAGCGTTCATCGGCCAATGCCGGGGCATGCGGTGTTTTCTCCGCTTGCTCGGCCAGCAGACCGCTAAGCGTTTGCGGCGCCAGCGGGTACGCTGTGTCATTCACCCGCGCCAACAGAGCGTGATCTTTTTCACTGAGCAAATCTGCTTCGCTCACCGGCAAGCAGGGCTGCGCCGCAAACTGCCGCAGCAACAAGGGTATGCGCTGCACGTGCTCCGCCAGTTCCTCACGCTGATAGCGTTCAGCGTTGGCCAGCAGTTCGATTTTCAGCGTACCCGTCTCATCGATGAATAACGCAATTTCCAAATCGCGTACCGGTCCAGAAGCCAGATCGTGAGTGATGCCCGGAATACCGGCAAAGTCGAGCTGATAATCGAACATCTTGAAGTTGAACACGGTGCCATACAGCGGCTCGCTATCGCCAATCCGCCCCAAATCGCGCTGTATCTGTTCAGCATCATAGCGTTGATGACGGCGAGCAAATTTCAATTCACGGCTGATTTGCGCGGCAATATCCCCCAACGTTGCCAGTGGTGCCACATGCATTTCCACCGGCAACACGTTGATCACCGGCCCACTGGCACAAAGCGCGGCAGACCCCATGCGACGCATAAAAATAAACCCAGCGCTAAAGCGGGCTTGCCCACTCAGGCGCGCCACCCACACGGCAATCAGCGCCATTGCCATATCGGCGCCACTGAGCTGCTGCCGTTGGCCAGCGCTGACTAACGGCGCAAAATCTTGCGCACTGCAGTACTGTGTCAGCCGGTGAATACGCGTCGTCGGTGTCTGCCCCCCCAGAGGCTGCGGGCAAAGCGTGGCGGGCGTTGGCAGTTGTCTTGCTTTGTTGAGCCAGAAATCAGCATCGCGCTGATAGCCCGGTGACTGCTGATATTGCTGATATTCTGCAACCACCTCGCTAAACGGCGTGAACGGTGTCGGTTCAGGTTGCTCATGCTGGCACAGCCGGGTGTAAATATTGGCGATACGGCGAGCAATGGCGGTAAAGCTGAAGCCATCCACCACCAGATGATGATAACGCTGATACCAGAACCAGCGGTTATCGGCCAAACGCATTAAAATATGGCGGTACAGCGGCTTGCCACTGCTCACGCGTAATTCGGCGGAGAGATCAATCTGCATTAACGCGTGAGCCGCTGCTTGCGCATCGGTTGAGTCCACCAGATCCACCCATTCCACCGGCACGATCGGCATAGCGGCGTCATACCACTGCATCGGCACACCATCACGCTCGATGAAGCGTAGACGCAAAGTGTCCACTTCGTTCAGGCCTAGCGTAATCGCCTGTAGCAGAAGATCTTTATTCACCGTGCCGTTCAGTTCGATATAGTGGGCAACAGCATAAGCATTACCCTGCGGTGAAATCTGGTCGGCAACCCAGATCCCGGGCTGCGCCGCCACCAAAGGCAGTTCTACCGCGACCTGTTGCTCCGTGGGTAAAATAGAGGTTTCTGACACAACGTTTACTCCAGTTGTCGATAATCGCTTCGGCGACGTCCTCACGCCTTGCGCTGTGATGCGGGTCGCATATCCTGCCAATACTGTTCCAGCCAGTTAACACACTGCTCGCGTGAAGCCGGGCCAAAAACGCAGGCCCAGCCAAGCGGAATGGCACTGAAATCCGGCCACAGGCTGTAAAGCTGTTCGTCATTACGCAAGATGTAGCAAGCTTGCTGGTCATCATCGAACGGATTCAGGAATTCCATGATTAGATCCTTATGCGTGAAGGCGGCAGGTGCCTATTCTGTTCTTCAAAATGGCTGCGTATGCCCTATGGATTGCAGGTTGCAGTTTGAAAGACGACGGTTGTCCCAGTGTGCCTGTAGGCCATCCAGTAACCCGCCGCGCCAACACAGTGCGTCGTGTCCCCCTTCAACCACCCGATATTGCACCTGATGCCCGTGAGCGCTTAACAGGGCTGCCATGCGATCGTTGACCTGATGAACCAACTTTTCATGCACCCCGGCCTCCAGAAATACCTTCAGTTTGCCCTGCTCTCCCCATCGCTTTGCTTCTATCTGGCGCATCAGCCAGCAGGCATCCTCAGGCACCGTTTGCTGCTGCAACATGTCACGGCGCGGCCACCAGAACGAGCCCGACTGGCTGATGATGGCCCCAAAGTGCTCGGGCCAACGCAGGCCAGCATAGAGGGAAGCCAACCCACCAAAGCTTTGCCCCGCCACCACGGTATTGGCAGGCTCGCGACTGTGCGGTGCCCAACGGGCCAACTGCGGCAGCAACTCTTCCTGCACCGCCAGCCAGAACGCATCGTTGCAGGTCAGTTCCTGCGCACGGTGCTTGAGATCGATGATGTCGATCAGCA
Organism: Serratia fonticola; assembly: GCF_006715025.1. Lineage (NCBI taxonomy): Bacteria > Pseudomonadati > Pseudomonadota > Gammaproteobacteria > Enterobacterales > Yersiniaceae > Serratia > Serratia fonticola. The sequence continues at coordinate 2,058,003 of NZ_VFMK01000001.1, read as the reverse complement.
GATAGACCGCTTCCGGTAATTTCCCGCAGCGGGTTAACTGCATCAACGGATCCCAGACTGGCATCTGCTGCGCCCAGAACTGACCGTCCAGCAAGATAGCCAATGGCCGAGTGGACGGGCTGCTCTCGCCGGTGGAATAGATCCACACCTGGCGGGTGGTGCCTAAACGCGGGCTATGCCAGATATGACGTTGTAGCCGGGCGGGAGGTGCTGGCGTGCAACGGCCGCTGGCGATGGCATAGTTGTCAAAGTCTTGCCAGGCAGGCTGTTGAGGAGCCAGTGGCATATGCAGGCCGGACAGGAAGTGCCCACCAACGCCGGGCCAGGCACGATAAGGGTTAAGCAGATCCGGTGTCGAGCGGGCAAAAATCTGCTGCCACCAGTGGCGAGTGGTGTGCATGTTGGCATGGCTATTTTCTTCATGCCGATCGAGCGGACGATCGTCCATACAAGGAATGAAGCAGTAGCTACCGCGCCAGTCACCTTTCAGCTCGGTTTGCCAGTACCAGACATCTGACCCGCTCAACCGTTGCAGGCTTTGCGGGGGAGAGGATTGGTGATGATCGGTGAGACAGTTGATATGGATCCACACGCGCTGATAGGCGGAGGTAAATTCACACCCTTGAGGATCGCGCCAAAAAAACGTGACTTTCCAGCGCCCACTAGCCAGTGGTTCCACCCACGGCGTCCCACGTCGGGCAATGTCCAGCCACCAGCCATGGCTCCCTGCATGTTGACTCGCTAATAGCGCACTGCTTTCTGACTGTTGTTCAGTTTTCAAAACACCCACTCATTGTGTAGTTGGCATAGCACACCGTGCGGCTTACCGGGACTCCGCTGCCGTACCGTGCTAAAACAAACGGTATATCGAATACTATTGATAATTATTTGCATTTGCAATAGTGTGTAAAGGCTCGTAAAGCGGGCAGGCATTCTTCAACAGGGATGGATGCCGAAACATTGAGCGGAAGGTCACGGCCGGGCGAGTCCCGGTTTCTCGGGGCCCGCTGTTTTTCAACTACACAATAAAAAATATACCCAAAATAATTCGAGTAGCATTGCGGCGGCAACAGAACACATCCCGATGAGCTTACTGCGGTAAGTGATTCGAGTGCGTGAAAGCAGCTAACAAGACATCACTTGAAGTATGACGGGTATACAACCGACCATCCTTCTGCTGGCCATCACACCGCGCCGCATATGAGGATGATAGTTAGGTAGGAACCTCAAAATGAATCGGAAGTTATCTCGTTATTCTTTAGCCACACTCATCGGGTTAGGATTAGGCACGTCTGCATTTTCCCTTACGGCATATGCGGAAGAAAGTACCCCCACCTCAGGCAGCGCAGCGCTGCCTGAGAAAAGCAAAAAAGAAACTGCCTCTGAAGATGTCATTGTCGTTACCGCCGCCAAACAAAACCTCCAGGCACCCGGCGTGTCCACCATCACCGCCGAGGAAATCAAAAGACGCCCTCCAGCACGTGATATCAACGAACTGATCCGCACCATGCCTGGGGTTAACCTGACCGGGAACTCCACCAGCGGCCAACGCGGTAATAACCGTCAGATCGACATCCGCGGCATGGGGCCGGAAAATACCCTGATCCTGATTGACGGCATGCCAGCCAGCAGCCGCAACTCGGTTCGCCAAGGCTGGCGCGGCGAGCGTGATACCCGTGGCGATACCGACTGGGTGCCACCGGATATGATTGAACGCATCGAAGTGCTGCGTGGCCCAGCGGCGGCACGCTATGGTAACGGCGCGGCCGGTGGCGTGGTCAACATCATCACGAAAAAAGCCACCAAAGAGCTGCATGGCTCGCTGAACGGTTATTTCAACGTTCCGCAGCATAAGGATGAAGGGGCCACCAAGCGTACCGACTTCAGCCTCTCCGGTCCCTTGAGCGATCAACTGAGCTTCCGTCTGTTCGGTGGCTACAGCAAAACGCAGGCCGATGCCTGGGATATCAACCAGGGGCACCAGTCCGAACGTACCGGTTCCTATGCCAATACGCTGCCCGCAGGCCGCGAAGGGGTGATCGACAAAAACATCGACGCCCTGCTGCACTGGGAGTTTGCCCATCTACAGTCGTTGGAGTTCCAATATGCTTATGGTCGCCAGGGCAACCTGTATGCCGGGGATACCCAGAACACCAACACTAACGCCTTGGTACAAAGCAACTACGGTAAAGAAACCAACCGCATTTACCGTGAAACCTATGCCCTTAACTACCGCGGTGCCTGGGACAACGGCGTCAGTACCACCAACTATGTCCAGTTCGAGCGCACCCGTAATACCCGTTTAGCCGAAGGGTTGGCCGGGGGTACCGAGGGGATCTTTGCCAGCAATGATTTCAATACCACACGCCTGGACGATTTCCTGGCACACAGTGAGGTCAGTATTCCGTTTGAAATGGGGGTGCCGCAAACCGCCACGCTGGGGACCGAGTGGAACCAGCAGAAGATGAAAGATCCGTCTTCCACCACCCAGTCACTGACCGAAGGTGGTCTGATCCCCGGTATTGATGCCACCAACCGCAGCCCTTACTCTTCGGCCAATATTTTCTCTTTGTTTGCAGAAGACAATGCCGAGCTGACAGACACCACCATGCTGACGCCGGGCCTGCGTTTCGATCACCATTCCGAAGCGGGTAATAACTGGAGCCCATCGCTGAATCTGTCGCAGGAAATGGGGGAGATGTTCACGCTGAAAATGGGGATTGCCCGCGCCTACAAAGCGCCAAACCTGTTCCAGAGTAACAGCAACTACGTGCTTTATAGCCGTGGCCAAGGCTGTGCCGCCAGTGGTGGGGCCTGCTATCTGATCGGTAACGACGATCTGAAAGCCGAGACCAGCATCAACAAAGAGATCGGCCTGGAGTTTCATCACGAAGGCTGGCAGGCGGGTGTCACCTACTTCCGTAACGATTACCGCAACAAGATCGAAGCCGGTTATGCCCCTACAGGCACCACCACCAACGGTAAAACCGATATTTATCGCTGGGAGAACGTGCCTAAAGCGGTGATCCAAGGGCTGGAAGGCACCTTGAATATTCCGGTTAGCGAAAGCGTGGCCTGGAACAACAACGCCACCTATATGATTGAAAACAAGAACAAGAGCACCGGTGATTACCTGTCGATTATTCCTGAGTTCACCCTCAATTCGACCCTGAGTTGGCAAGCCACGCAGGAGCTGTCCTTGCAGACAACAGCAACCTGGTATGGCCGTCAGAAACCGAAGAAATACAACTACAAAGGTGAACCCGTCACCGGCTCAGAGAAGCGTGAAGTCAGCCCTTACGCTATCTTTGGCCTGAGCGGTACCTATGAGTTTACCAAGAACGTCAGCATGACCGCGGGGATTGAAAACCTGTTCGACAAACGTCAGTTCCGTGCCGGTAACGCGCAGACCACGGGGAACGCCACGACTAACGCCTATATGTACGGCGCCGGGGCCGCCACCTATAACGAACCGGGCCGCACCTACTTTATGAGTGTGAACACCCGTTTCTAACCGTTGACACAATGCGTTAATACAGCGCGGCGAAATGCCGCGCTGTTCAGACTGCTGACAAAGTCAAATATGACAGGGAAAACGGCGATGACCCTTATACTCGCTTTCTCAGTATTTACTGGTAATCACGAGAGGTTTCGGCCACTATCCTTTTGTTGTCTTGTTGCCCTCCGCTGACTGCGCCTGAACAAAGGGCTCAAGGCGGAACCCTTTGCAATCCACGCCTTCAATGGCTTTACCCCCTGTGCTCATCTTACCAAGCGTGGGAATGTGCAGCACGGTTATCAACACCAATGTAGAGTGGCCCGGTGCCCACAGAGGACCGGATCAAATCATCTGGTCACAGTTCATTTGGGCCATCAGCTTGTAGTTGTCGGCATAATCCACCGGGATTGCCACCACAACCGGCCCCTGAATGTCCATCGCCTTACGTAACATAGGGCGCAGATCGTCCACCGATTGCACGGCAAACCCAACAGCACCACAGGCTTCAGCATAGGCTTTAAAATCTATCGGGCCGAATTCCACTCCGGATTTACGCTGATACTTATTCATTTCCTGCATTTCGACCATGTTGTAGGCGTTATCCACCCAAATCACATGCACGATATTGGTTTTCAACCGCACGGCGGTTTCCAGCTCCATGCTTGATTGCATAAAACCCCCGTCACCGGAAATGGAGAGTACCTTATCGCCAGGTCTGACCAAGGCGGCACCAATCGCCCAGGGCAGTGCCACCCCCATCGTTTGCTGACCGTTGGAGATCAGCAATTGCCGGGCACGGAAACTGTACAAATAGCGGGCAATCCAGATATGGAAGCTGCCCATATCCACGCATAGCGTCACATCATCACTAACGATATCCTGCAATTCTTTAACGATACGCAGCGGATGGATCGGCATTCCACCGCGCAGTGCGGCACGTTCAGCCAGTTGAGTTCGCTGCAGACCCAGATCCGACAGGATCAGTTCCACCTCCGCAGGCAAGCTCACTACATCGCTTAAGCGTTCCGTCATCAGGTCCAGGGTCGCACTGATATTGCCCACCAGTTCAATATCCGGGCGGTAGCTGCTATCAATATCCGCCGGTTGCACATCAATGTGCACCAGTTTCAACCGCCCCTGGTTGTTCCACATGCAGGGATCATATTCGATCGGACTATAGCCCACGCTGACCACCAGATCGGCCTGCTGCAACAGGCGATCCGCCGGTTGGTTGTTGAACAAGCCGACCCGCCCGGCAAAGCGCGCAAAATGATTAACGTCAATCACCCCGGCGGCCTGATAGGTTCCCACCACCGGCATATGGGTGCGGTACAACAGATGGCGTACCGATTCGCTATTCTCGGGCCGGCTGGCCTGCAAGCCCAGCAGCAGTACCGGGCACTTCGCCTGCTGGATCAGCGCCACCGCAGAACGAATGTCTTCGGTGGCGGCGGCTCCCATTCTGGGTGCACGACATCCTGCCAGCACCGGTGCGGTAACCGGTTCGTTAATTATATCCATCGGCAAGCTGACGAACGATGCTCCCGGGCGACCAAACTCGGCGATACGGAACGCATTAGCGATTACCTCGGAGATGGCTGAACCGGCATGCACTTCGGCACAGTATTTGGTCACTGGCCGGAACATGCTGACGGTATCCATACTCTGATGCGTCTGCTTGAGGCTATCGGCACGTTTCACGGCCCCACCCAAAGCCACCACCGCGTCCCCTTCCGACGTCGCGGTCGCCAAACCGGTGATCAGATTGGAACTCCCCGGCCCGGAGGTGACCAGTGCAACACCGGCCTTACCCGTCAACCGCCCAACCGCAGCCGCCATAAATGCCGCATTGGCCTCGTGGCGAACCACCACCGTTTGTATTGATGGTGCATCTTCCAAAGCATCAAACACCCGGTCTATTTTAGCTCCCGGGATACCGAACACTTGCTTGACCCCCTGCGCTTGCAGATTTTTAACCACCAACTCGGCACCAGATTGCCAATGATTGTCTGAACCAGCCATACTCCACCTCCTAATAAAAAACCCTGCTGATTAACCTTCAGCAGAACGAATAGCGCGATCCAAACCTTCTGGGCAGAGGTCGGCACGCAGGAAATCCGCATCATGCGGCAATTGAAGATTGAGACGGCTGATCACCCCAAACTGCAGACGACCGTGATCGAGTTGATAATCCAGCACATGACCACCGCCGCTGCGATCGTCAGTCACAAAATGCTCGTGATAGCCCGCCACACCGATGCCTTGCATATAATCCGGTGAACGAAAGCCGACCAAAGTGCCACTGCGACGATGAAACGAAAACGTCGGCTGCGCCTCGATCGCTTCCAGCATCGGTTTATACGGCCTCTCCTGTCTTGGTACGGTGCGGGTTTCCACGTGGCTGAACTGGCCATCAACCCGCAATGCACAAAACAGATTGGGTGATGCGACCTGCTCATCAATGCACTGATGCAACTCGGCTTTACCGATCGGCTTGGTGAAATGTTGGGTCATGCTCGGCTGGAAAAAGGTGACCACGGCGAACGGCGTTTTCTGTTGCATTCCCGCTGGGCGGGCGCTGCCATCCGCACGTAGCTGATGGACCTCCTGATCAAAGGCGATTAACTCACCATCAAGGTGATTAAACGTTCCCAGACCAAAGTTGCCCTGTTTAAGCAACTCGCCAATGGTTAACTCTCCTTCGTAAACCCCACCGATCAACGCACTCATCAATGAGGTCTGATAGATCTCCCCTTCCCCACAGCTCACCGCCTGTCTGGCAAAACCTTGCACCAGATGATGTGCGCAGCAACAACCGTGATTTTCATTCATGACAACCTCCTCCACCAACACGGCGCACTGGGCGACCGTGCGTTCAAGTCCCCATCAATTGGGGTAAACCTGCCCTGGCAGGAACGATTCAGCCTGCCAGAACAAAAAAAACGGTCATGCCGACCGGCGAGGTGCAAAGTTCAACAATGGTTTATAAAAATGAAGCCATGCTAATCATTGTTGAAAACACATCGTCTTGTTGAACAATAAGTCTGGTGTTGAAGCGAGAGTGAATGCAGCAGATAAGGAAACGCTCTGATGCCAAAGTGAAGCGCGAAAAACCACGTATTTTCTTTGTAATGAGTGGAACGGTGCGCAGAAGCCGCCCGTCGCCTCACAAGCAGAGTAGTCGTTGCAGTGAAAGCAGAGAACCCGGTATTCATAAGAAACGCTTTTGCATATAATGCAAAGATGAATGACGCCCGCTATGCCGAACATCTGCCGATTTTTCTTGAAGTGGCTCAATTGGGCAGCTTCTCCGCCGCCGCACGTAAGCTGGGTATGGTGCCGTCCTCACTGGTGCGGCATATTGATACGTTGGAAAGTACGTTGGGAGTGACGCTGTTTATCCGCTCAACCCGCGGCCTGCTTCTGACCGATGCCGGGGAAACGCTAAGAACCCGGGCATCCCGGCTGATAGTAGAAATCATCAATATCCGCACTGAACTGGCGGCGCAAAATGAAACGCCGCAAGGGGTGTTACGTATCAGTTGTTTACCGACCTTCGGTAAAACCTATCTTCTCCCCTTGCTGCCAGAACTGACTCAACGCTATCCGCAATTGCTGGTCGAACTCGATCTCACCGAACGCGAGACGGATCCCAAACAAGAACTATTGGACGGCGCCATTCGCATCGGTGAATTGAAAGACAGTGCCCTGTATGCCAACCGCATCGCCACACAGCGTTGGATGATGTGCGCCAGCCCAGCCTATATCGCCCAACATGGCATACCAGGCAGCCTGCAAGACTTGCCTCGCCACCGGTTGATTGCGCGCTATCACAAACAGCAACCAGCCTGCTGGGCGCAAATCCTCAAGGATCCGTTGATGAATCAATGCCACATGGTGCTGCGCTGTGACGATTTCTCCGCACAGCAACAGGCGGCGCAGCTCGGGCTGGGGATCGCTTTTCTGCCCAACTGGGTTGTTGGGCCAGATATTCAGGCCGGACGTTTGGTCAAATTGCGGGAGGATCCGCGTGGCGAGGAACAGGGGATCTATCTGGTACGGCCGGTAGCGCGCATCTCAGCCAAATTGCATGCGTTTATTCATCTGCTCAATGGCCACATTGGTCACCCCCCAATCTGGGAATGACGTGGCGTAACCCGACCATAGAGTGCCGGATTATCACTCTCATCTTTCAATTCAATACCGGTTAAACATCGCTGATAGGCTTGTTCCAATAGCCAGGCCAGTTTGAACGCCGCTTGGGGATAATCCAACCCTTCTGGCCGAATGTTGGAGATACAGTTTCGTTCCGATTCCAATCTGCGAATATGTGGCCCCCAGGTAAGATAGACGCCTAAACTGTCGGGTGATGACAGCCCCGGCCGCTCACCGATCAACATCGCAACCGCTTTCGCCTGCAGGCATTCTCCCACATCATCCCCCAAGGCTACGCGTGCCTGATGAGCCAGCACCACCGGGGCAACGCGCAATCCCAGCAGTTCAAGATAGGGCCGCAAAGCCTGTAATAAGGGCAATGCCTGACGGTGAACCGCCGTAGAGGAAAGGCCATCCCCCAACACCAACAACAAATCGACCGGTTTCGTCGCCAGCTTCAGCAGTTGCTCCCGGCTTGCTCGCGACAGCTTGCGGCCCAAATCCGGTCGACGCAGAAAGGTAAGACGATCGGCCGCCGCGCTGTGTACCGTCAGTGTCTGCCAACCTGCGTCATGCAACTCGGCGGCCAACCTATCGCTGTCAAAAGGCAGATGCACCGCATCCCGGGCTTGAGCATGGGCCAGGCCAAACTTCAGCAACGCCTGCGTCGGCAGGCTGGCTCCGGTACGGCCCAGCGCAATACGGGCATCGGTAAAAGTGCGCAACGCGTCCCAACTGTTGGTATGAACCCATTTGCTCATCGGTTTTCTCCTTGCAATGCCAGCAACAGAGGGTGATTGACAGCCGTGTCGCGCAAGCGGCCGCCTTCGTCAATGATCTGCATGCGGGCCAGCCACGCGGCAAATTCGGGTGCGTGCTTCAGACCAAACAGCTCGCGGATATACAATGCATCGTGAAACGAGGTGCTCTGGTAGTTCAGCATAATGTCATCAGCCCCAGGCACGCCAATCAGAAAGGTTAACCCCGCTGCCGCCAGCAAGGTCAGCAGCGTATCCATATCGTCCTGATCCGCCTCGGCGTGGTTGGTGTAGCACACATCACACCCCAACGGCAGACCGAGCAACTTACCGCAGAAGTGATCTTCCAGCCCGGCACGGATAATCTGTTTACCGTCGTAGAGATACTCCGGGCCGATAAAGCCCACCACGGTGTTGATCAGTAAAGGCGAAAAATGACGCGCCACCGCATAAGCTCGTGCTTCACAGGTCTGCTGGTCAATCCCGTGATGCGCATTAGCCGACAGGCAACTGCCCTGCCCGGTTTCAAAATACATCACATTATCACCCAAGGTGCCGCGCTCCAGGCTCAGGGCGGCCTGTTGAGCTTCCGCCAGCAGTGCCAGATTAATACCAAACCCACTGTTGGCCGCCTCAGTGCCTGCGATGGACTGAAACACCAGATCCACAGGCGCACCACGCTCTATCAAGCGCAGCGTATTGGTGACATGGGTCAACACGCAGGATTGGGTAGGAATAGCAAAGCGTTGTATCACGTCATCCAGCATGTAGTTCAGCTTTTCCAGCAGCGGCAGACTGTCGCTGGCCGGATTGATGCCCACTACCGCATCGCCGCAGCCATACAACAACCCATCAAGCATGCTGGCAGCAATACCTTGCAGGCTGTCCGTCGGGTGGTTAGGCTGCAATCTCACACTGAGATGGCCGGGCAGGCCGATGGTATTGCGAAACCGGGTCACGACATGGCATTTCTTTGCTACCAGAATCAAATCCTGATTGCGCATGATTTTACTCACTGCAGCCGCCATTTCCGGCGTAATGCCCGCCGCGACGCTGGCCAGTGTGGCGCTGTCGGCCTGTTCGCTCAATAACCAGTCGCGGAAGTCACCAACGGTCAGATGGGAGATCGGAGCAAACGCCATCGCATCATGATGGTCGATAATCAAACGTGTCACTTCATCTTGTTCATACGGCACCAGCACCTGTTGCAAGAAGGTTTTCAAAGGCAGATCCGCTAACGCTATCTGCGCCGCCATCCTCTCTTCAGCGCTATCTGCAGCCAGTTCAGCCAACGCGTCTCCGGAACGCGCCGGTGAAGCTTTTGCCAACAGCTGGCGTAAATCACTAAAGCGATAACTGCACTGACTTAACGTTGCCTGGTACATAGCATCCCCTGAATAAACCTGTATGACCACAAAGCTGCAAGACCTGTACCCAGTGTAGTCAGCTAAATGGAAAAATTTTGATATCAGGAGAATCAATAGGTTAACAGCATCAGTAATGATGCTCCGTTTCGGTGTATGCACCAGACTCAAGCAACGGGTTCCGCCCTTGCCCGCTTCGGGTTACATTAGCGACGACAAAGGAGAGGAAATGGATCCACAACAGCAGATTATTGATTGGTTACAACAAGATAGTGAGCGTATGCAGGCGCTGTATGCCGCTCGGCGTCTCGACCTGCACGACTGGTGTCTCGGGGCCGGGTTTGTGCGCAATCTGGTTTGGGACCGACGGCACGGCTTTAGCACCAGCACCCCACTCAACGATATCGACGTGATCCATTTCGATGCAAGCCATCGCGATGCGCAGCGCGACAAAATGTTGGAATCGCAGTTGTTGGCGTGGCTGGCGCGCCCCTGGTCGGTAAAGAATCAGGCACGCATGCACCTGCGCAGCAATCGCGCTCCTTATCGTAACAGCGAAGACGCCATCAGTTACTGGACGGAGATCGAAACCGCGGTTGGTGCCAGATTAGAGGCGGATAGCAGCATTACGCTCATCGCTCCTTTTGGCCTCCAGGCTCTGTTCAACGATACCATCACCTTCAACGCCAAAAGCAACAACCTGACCGCCTTTGAACAACGCCTGACGGAAAAGCAGTGGCTCACACACTGGTCGAAGCTACGATTGGCAAAAAGTTAAAGGTTTTTCATAGGTTGCCGATATCTCTGACCACCCACCTGGAGAACGTTATGTCGGCTAACATTACGATGGTTGTGCCCATCAAGAACACCATTGCAGGCGTCAGAGAAGTGTTTACCGCTACCGGTAAAGGGGGAGCCGCGCTGATGGCCGCGCCGGTTAACAATAACCCCGATGGCGCCAAAGCCAAGAAAACCGACAACGATATGCCGGTGACCCCCAAAGATCGCAGTGCGGCCTCTCGCATTAGCGCCTTGTACAAGCAAATCGAAAATCTGCAACAAAAACTCATTGAGCTAAAGGACTCGGATGCCGATCCCAAAGAGATCGAGAAACAAAAACAGCTGATCATAAATCAGATCAGGATGCTGCAAGCCGAGATCGAACGTATCCAGAAAGAGGAAATGGAGAAGCAGCAGCAGGAACAGATGGCCAAGGCCGTACAGGGGCTCGCGCCGAGCGGTGACGGTATCAATCGCCCGACGGCAGCTAACGCCGTCGATGTGTATATCTGATTATTAGTCTGTTGCTGACGCCACTGTTGCAACAGCGACGCCTGTTGGGGATTCTCCCCCGTTGTTGATGGGCTATTGATGGACATACATGGCGATGTCGCTAGCTTGCAGCAGGTAGGCAATATCGTAACCTTTTGTCGCCGGGCGCCTTGACAACGCCCAGTAAAGAAAGTAGTTGGTAAGCCCTAACTGCGTTTTAGTGGCTTGACCAGATGGTCAAGCCCTTCAATTTTAATCGCCAACGTCATTTCCATCAGCATACCCAGTTTCCCGTTCGGAAACTCGCCCTTACGGGCAAACCACAGCAGGTATTCCTCCGGTAAGTCGATCAGTACCCGGCCCTGATATTTGCCAAAGGGCATCACGGTGTTGGCGATTTCAAGCAGATTTTCTTTTTCCATCAGGCACCCAGCAAACGGATCATTTCCGCTTCGTCGATTACCTCAATGCCCAGCTCCTGCGCCTTAACCAGCTTGGAACCCGCGGCCTCTCCGGCAATCACCAGATCGGTTTTCTTGGATACGCTGCCGCTCACCTTGGCACCCAGTGCGGTCAGCCGATCTTTGGCTTCGTCACGGGAAAGCTGGCTGAGCGATCCGGTAAGCACCACGGTTTTACCGGCGAACGGGCTATCGATCTCCTCCGCCACAATCACCACCGGCGCAGGCCAGTTAATGCCGATCTCCGGGCTGGTTAACTCAGCAATCACCTGTTGGTTGTGCGCTTCGGCAAAGAAGTTCACTACATGCTTCGCTACCACTTCACCGACATCCGGCACCTGTTTGAGCGCGTCCAAATCCGCCGCCCGCAGCTGCTCCAATGAACCAAAGTGTGCCGCCAGATTCGCCGCCGTGGCTTCCCCGACCTCACGGATACCCAGGGCGTACAGGAAACGCGCAAACGTGGTCTGTTTTGCCGTTTCTAGCGCGTTGACCAGGTTCTGAGCCGACTTGGGCCCCATGCGATCCAGCCCCGTCAGGATACCGGCAGATAAACGGAACAGATCCGCCGGGTTTTTAACGTACTCTTTGTCAACCAGTTGTTCGATGATTTTGTCACCCATACCGTCAACGTCCATCGCACGGCGGGAAACAAAATGCTTCAGAGCCTCTTTGCGCTGAGCACCGCAGATCAGCCCACCGGTACAGCGAGCAACGGCTTCGCCTTCCACCCGCTCCACATCCGAACCACACACCGGGCAATGCAGTGGGAAAACCACTTCACGCGCATGCTGCGGGCGGCGATCCTCCAGCACTCCAACCACCTGCGGGATCACATCACCCGCGCGGCGCACGATCACCGTGTCGCCAATACGCAGGCCAAGACGCTCAATTTCATCGGCATTATGCAGCGTAGCGTTGCTGACAATAACACCCGCCACCTGCACCGGCTCAAGCCGTGCTACCGGAGTAATGGCGCCGGTCCGCCCAACCTGGAACTCCACTTCCCGTACCTGCGTAATCTGCTCTTGGGCAGGGAATTTGAACGCCGTGGCCCAACGAGGCGCTCGCGCAACAAAACCGAGGGTTTCCTGGAGATCGATATCGTCGATCTTCACCACCACGCCATCGATATCAAAACCCAGATGCGTACGGTCTTGCTCTACCTGACGATAGAATGCCAGCACTTCCTCGCTGCCAGTACAACGCCTGACGCGGTCACTTACCGGCAAGCCCCAGGCTTTGAACTGCATCAGTCGCTCCCAGTGGCTGCGCGGCAGTTCTCCCCCTTCCAGCAGGCCAACGCCGTAGCAGAAGAAGGTCAGAGGGCGCTTGGCGGTAATTCGCGGATCAAGCTGGCGGAGCGAACCTGCAGCCGCATTACGTGGATTGGCAAAGATCTTACCGTCTTTGCGCCGCGCCTCTTCGTTCATCTGCTCAAAACCGGCCTGCGGCATAAACACTTCGCCACGTACTTCCAGGCGGCGCGGGATGTTTTCCCCCGTCAGACGCAGTGGGATCGCACGGATAGTGCGCACATTGGAGGTAATATTCTCGCCGGTGGTGCCATCGCCACGGGTTGCGGCGCGCACCAGTTCCCCGTCCTCATACAGCAGGCTGACCGCCAGCCCATCCAGCTTCAGCTCACAGCAGAAGGTTAGCGGTTCGCTGCTCTTCAAGCGATCCTGTACACGTTTATAAAACGCCAGGTAGCTCTCTTCATCAAAGACGTTGTCCAACGACAGCATCGGCACTTCATGGCGTACCTGATCAAACGCCGCCAAAGGCGCCGCCCCCACTCGCTGGGTAGGCGAATCTGCCGTCACCAGCTCGGGATGTGCCGCTTCCAGCTCACGCAGCTCACGCATCAGGCGATCGTATTCCGCATCCGGGATCTCCGGTGCATCAAGGACGTGATACTGATATTCGTGATGGCGCAGTGAGGTTCGTAGTTGATTGATTGTTTCGTTAATCGATGCCATGGGCTCACCATCAAAGATAAAAAACCCCCGGCTGGCGGGGGTTCTGGATTACAGATTGTGCAGTGCGCAAGCGCCCGATCAGGCGTTGTTTTCCAACACTTCTCGGATGCGTGCTTTATAGGTTTCCAACTTCTGTGGGGTCATCATGCGGCGCTCATCGTCCAGCACCACGCCACCCACATCGTCGGCAATACGCTGGGCCGACTGCAGCATCAGTTTGAAGTTCTGGTTGGCGTCGCCGTAAGACGGCACCATCATGAACATCGACACGCCCGGCGTAGAGAAATCAGACATCATTTCCGGATCAAAGGATCCTGGTTTGACCATGTTGGCCAGGCTGAACAACACCGGGCCGCTACCTGCCGGGCTGATATGACGATGGAAGATGCTCATTTCGCCAAACTGGAAGCCCGCCTGCAGCACGCTCTGTAGCAACACTTCGCCACCGATCACGCCACCCTGATGTGCCGCGACGTGCAACACCAGAACGGTTTCTTTCAGTTTTGCCGGCTTGAGCGGCTCAGCAGCCGGTTGCGGTTGGTGAGCCGGTTCTGCTTTCACTTCCGCTTTGGGCTGGTGTACAGGTTCGGCGTGCTGGAATGCAGGCTCCGGCGCCTCTACCGGAGGCATATCGTCAACGCGCGGCTCGCGGCGCGGTGCCGATTGCTGCAGTTCACCTTCGTCTTCATCCTGCGCGTAGTTATCCAACAGAACGTCATCATAATCCGGCCGCTGTGACAGCGGTGCGGGCTGATGAGTCACCGGCTGAACAGGCCGTGGTGCAGGCTGAGCTACTGGAGCAGGCCTTGGCGCAATCACGGGTTCTTCGCGTGCGGCATCAAAATGCCCCATTGATGGCTCATCCTGAGGGCGAGTGGCACGAATACGTACCTCTCCCACACCTTCGGCAGGATCATCAACTGGCGTTGGTTCACGTTCTTTTTTCGAGCGTTTGGCTGGGCGATCGCGAAAAAGCGACGAGCGTTCTTTACGGCTGGTCCAAAGACCATGCAATAACAACGCTATTATGGCGATCGCGCCAACAACGATTAATATCAGACGCAAATCCTGCATCATTGCTATCTCTGTTGTTCCAATACATTGCCACCGCGGCAAACATTCACTCTTTAACTCTATTTGCCCGCACGCACAAGTGCAAGTCCGTGCTGAACTTTATGCTAATAAAGATGATTATACTGCCTTTTTTTGCTGTTTTTTCAGCCAACCTCACCCTAGTCAGGGTAAAAACATACCGATATGATAGGGAAGCCTGTTCAGACAAAGAGATAACCTAAAGATATGTCCTATATGCAGTCTCCTTCCAAATCCGCCAGCGGCATCCACTATTTTGCCGAGGGATGGCGCCTGATTTCGCGCCCGGGGATCAAACGCTATGTCGTGTTGCCGCTGTTGGTTAACGTGCTGCTGATGGGGTCCGCCTTCTGGTGGCTGTTTAGCCAACTGGGCGCCTGGATCCCACGCCTGATGAGCCATGTGCCTGATTGGCTGCAGTGGCTAAGCTATTTACTCTGGCCGATGGCGGTCATCTCCGTTTTATTGGTGTTCAGTTATCTATTCAGCACCATCACCAATCTGATCGCCGCGCCGTTCTGCGGTTTGCTGGCTGAGCAGCTTGAAGGCAGCCTTACCGGCAAGCCGCTGCCAGATACGGGCGTACTCGGCATCGTCAAGGATCTGCCCCGCATCATGTCCCGCGAATGGCGCAAGCTGATGTACTACCTGCCACGTGCGCTGCTGTTGCTGTTGCTCTACTTTATTCCGGGTATTGGCCAAACTCTGGCTCCGGTGCTGTGGTTCCTGTTCAGTGCCTGGATGCTGGCCATTCAATACTGCGATTACCCGTTTGATAACCATAAGGTCAGCTTTGCCGATATGCGCCAGGCTTTGCGCCAGCATAAGACCGACAATCTGCAGTTCGGTGCATTGGTCAGCCTGTTCACCATGATCCCGATCCTCAATCTGGTGATCCTGCCGGTGGCCGTCTGTGGTGCCACGGCGATGTGGGTTGACCGTTATCGTTCACAATTCGTGCGTCATTAAGGGCGCGGTAACCATTATTTCTTGCTTAAATAGGAAGGCTTTTAGCGCCCACAGACGGATGACAACGTCCAATATTAGGGAAAGCGTGCCGATGGGGGCGTCGTGGCGCAAGCCACCAGAGTGACTCTCGGCACGCCAGGCCCGTGCATCCCGAGTTAAAAAAGCACGTTGTCATCAACCTCAGGGCGCGTTAAGTGCCTATCTTGATTAGGCTGTTACCTATCCCCTTCAAGCTTGCAGCTTGGAAGACAATGGGTATAAAACTTATTTCTTAATCACATATAGATATACCAATTCTTTACTTCCCTGCGGGGACCGTTAGCGTATGCTTTCGATGTTCCCTAC
The DNA here is from genome assembly GCF_006715025.1 of Serratia fonticola. Lineage (NCBI taxonomy): Bacteria > Pseudomonadati > Pseudomonadota > Gammaproteobacteria > Enterobacterales > Yersiniaceae > Serratia > Serratia fonticola. The sequence continues at coordinate 2,042,106 of NZ_VFMK01000001.1, read as the reverse complement.
ATTTTCATAGAGTTAAAGGACGGGCTATGAGCAAGATTTTCGAAGACAACTCATTAACAATCGGCCATACGCCGCTGGTTCGTCTGAACCGTATCGGCAACGGGCGTATCCTCGCCAAGGTTGAATCTCGCAACCCGAGCTTCAGCGTCAAATGCCGTATCGGTGCCAATATGATTTGGGACGCTGAAAAACGCGGCATTCTCACCGCCGGTAAAGAGTTGGTAGAGCCGACCAGCGGCAACACCGGTATTGCTTTGGCATTTGTCGCTGCTGCGCGTGGCTACAAGCTGACGTTGACCATGCCAGAAACCATGAGCATTGAACGTCGTAAACTGCTGAAGGCGCTGGGTGCCAACCTGGTGCTGACCGAAGGCGCGAAAGGCATGAAAGGGGCGATCGCCAAGGCAGAAGAGATTGTTGCCACCGATCCGAACCGCTACATCTTGCTGCAGCAGTTCAGCAACCCGGCAAACCCGGAAATTCATGAAAAAACCACCGGTCCGGAAATCTGGGCAGATACTGATGGTGAAGTCGATGTCTTTATCGCGGGCGTTGGTACCGGCGGGACTTTGACCGGCGTGAGCCGCTATATCAAGCAGACCAAGGGTAAGGCGATTACCACCGTCGCGGTAGAACCAAGCGATTCACCGGTCATCAGCCAGGCATTGGCAGGGCAGGAAATCAAACCTGGCCCGCACAAGATCCAAGGCATCGGCGCGGGCTTCATTCCCGGAAACCTGGATCTGGCCCTGGTCGATCGCGTTGAGCAAATCACCAACGACGAAGCCATCAGCATGGCACGCCGCCTGATGGAAGAAGAAGGTATTCTGGCCGGGATATCCTCCGGCGCCGCCGTTGCGGCCGCGGTCAAACTTTCCGAAGAACCCGGCTTTACCGACAAAACAATTGTGGTTATTCTGCCATCCTCAGGTGAACGCTACTTAAGCACCGCGTTGTTTGCAGATCTGTTCACAGAACAAGAATTGCAGCAATAGCGCAAACAGTGCACAAAAAGCTAAAAAAGCACCTCGACAGGTGCTTTTTTTGTGGGCTGGATCAAAGTTTACACCACTCAAAGATTGATTTTAGCCGCTGGCTTTAGTATTTAACCGGACAATTATTTCGGTGCGCAAAATTAATCGCCTCCCAGTGGTCGTTTAAGCTGAATCGATTTACTCATTTGTCGCTTGAGCGAAAAACACGGCATAATGGGAAGCTGATTGAAACGACGCCAGAAGCTCAGTTTTTTTGATCTGAAGTGCTTAATGCGTCGTTTTATGTTGCATCAACGCTCGCCCCTGTACCATAGTCAGGCGCTAACCAGACAAGCTAAAATCACGCCGTTAGGCTAAACTTTAGCTCCACAACCTTAATCCAATAAGTTGGGGAAATATCAATGTTCCAGCAAGAAGTGACTATTACCGCTCCGAATGGTCTGCACACCCGTCCTGCCGCTCAGTTCGTGAAAGAAGCCAAAGGCTTTGCATCTGACGTGACCGTGACTTCCAACGGCAAAAGCGCGAGCGCCAAAAGCCTGTTCAAGCTGCAAACCCTGGGCCTGACCCAAGGGACAGTAGTAACCATCTCAGCTGAAGGTGAAGACGAGCAGAAAGCCGTTGAACACTTGGTAAAACTGATGGCAGAGCTTGAATAATCGGCCCGTCTTTTTAGTTAACACCAGTCAAGAGTAAGGTAGGGTTATGATTTCAGGCATTTTAGTATCACCGGGTATCGCTTTTGGTAAGGCTCTCCTACTGAAAGAAGATGAAATTGTCATCAACCGGAAAAAAATCTCCGCTGACCAAGTAGAGCAGGAAGTCTCACGTTTTCTGGCAGGCCGCGCGAAGGCGTCAGAACAGCTGGAAGTGATCAAGACCAAAGCTGGCGAAACCTTCGGTGAAGAGAAAGAAGCGATCTTCGAAGGCCACATCATGTTGCTGGAAGACGAAGAGCTTGAGCAAGAAATCATAGCCCTCATCAAAGACGATCTGGCGTCTGCCGATGCTGCGGCTTATACCGTGATCGAAGGCCAGGCGAAAGCGCTGGAAGAACTGGATGACGAATACCTGAAAGAGCGTGCGGCCGACGTACGCGATATCGGTAAGCGTCTGCTGCAAAATATTCTGGGCATGGCGATTGTCGATCTGAGCGCTATTCAGGATGAAGTTATCCTGGTTGCCACCGATCTGACGCCATCAGAAACCGCGCAGTTGAACCTGGACAAAGTGCTGGGTTTCATCACCGATCTGGGTGGCCGCACCTCTCACACCTCAATCATGGCTCGCTCTCTGGAATTGCCCGCTATCGTAGGCACCAGCGACGTCACCAAGCAGGTGAAAAACGACGATTATCTGATCCTGGATGCGGTCAACAACAAGATTTACGTTAACCCGACGGCAGACGTGATCGAACAGCTGAAAGCCGCTCAGAATCAATACGTCACCGAGAAAAACGAACTGGCCAAGCTGAAAGATCTGCCCGCGATTACGCTGGACGGACATCAGGTTGAAGTCTGTGCCAACATCGGTACCGTGCGCGATGTTGCCGGTGCAGAGCGCAATGGCGCTGAAGGTGTCGGCCTGTATCGTACCGAATTCCTGTTCATGGACCGCGACTCACTGCCAACCGAAGACGAGCAGTTCCAGGCCTATAAAGCCGTTGCGGAAGCCATGGGCTCCCAGGCAGTTATCGTCCGTACCATGGACATCGGCGGTGATAAAGACCTGCCGTACATGAATCTGCCAAAAGAAGAAAACCCATTCCTCGGCTGGCGCGCGATCCGTATCGCGATGGACCGCCGTGAAATCCTGCATGCCCAGTTGCGCGCCATTCTGCGTGCTTCTGCTTTCGGCAAGCTGCGCATCATGTTCCCGATGATCATCTCGGTTGAAGAAGTGCGCGATCTGAAAGGCGAGCTGGAAACCCTGAAAGCGCAACTGCGCGAAGAAGGCAAAGCCTTTGACGAATCCATCGAAGTGGGCGTAATGGTCGAAACACCGGCTGCGGCAGTGATCGCTCACCACCTGGCAAAAGAAGTCGACTTCTTTAGTATTGGGACAAACGATCTTACCCAGTATACTCTGGCAGTAGATCGCGGCAATGAGCTGATTTCTCATCTCTATAACCCGATGTCTCCATCAGTACTTAGCCTGATTAAACAGGTTATTGACGCATCTCATGCAGAAGGCAAGTGGACCGGTATGTGCGGTGAACTGGCTGGCGATGAGCGTGCTACACTGTTGTTATTGGGCATGGGGCTGGATGAGTTCAGCATGAGTGCGATTTCAATCCCGCGCATCAAGAAAATTATTCGTAATACGAACTTCGAAGATGTGAAGGCGTTAGCAGCGCAAGCCCTGGCACAGCCAACGGCTCAGGACTTGATGAATTGCGTAAATAAATTCATCGAAGAAAAGACGCTCTGCTAAACTTCCACGACACTGGAACGCCGCCCAATTTAATGCTTAGGAGAAGATCATGGGTTTGTTCGATAAACTGAAATCTCTGGTTTCTGATGACAAGAAAGACACGGGTACTATCGAGATAGTTGCACCACTTTCTGGCGAAATCGTCAATATCGAAGATGTACCGGATGTAGTATTCGCTGAGAAAATCGTTGGCGATGGTATTGCTATCAAACCTGCGGGCAACAAGATGGTTGCTCCGGTTGACGGTACGATCGGTAAAATTTTCGAAACCAACCATGCGTTCTCTATCGAATCCGATAGCGGTATTGAGCTGTTCGTACACTTTGGTATCGACACCGTTGAACTGAAAGGCGAAGGCTTCAAACGCATTGCGGAAGAAGGCCAGCGCGTCAAGAAAGGCGATGTGGTTATCGAGTTCAATCTGGCACTGCTGGAAGAGAAAGCCAAGTCTACCCTGACGCCGGTGGTTATCTCTAACATGGACGAGATCAAAGAGCTGATCAAACTGTCCGGCAGCGTGACCGTGGGTGAAACCCCGATTATCCGCATCAAGAAATAATCGAATCACCGTAAAAAACGGCGCTTAACGCGCCGTTTTTTTTATGGTGACAAAGTCAAATATGACGGGGAGAACGGCGATGCCCCTTATGACCGCTTTCTCCCTATTTCCTGGTAATCACGAGAGGTTTCGGCCGCTATCCTCTTGTTGTCTTATTGAACCCCGCTGACGGCGACCGAGCAAAGGGTTCAAGGCGGAACCCTTTGCAATCCGCGCCCTCGCCAAATCAGGCGGTGGGCGTTGCCCACTATTACTCGGCCCGTCCTGGGCCTCGCCCCTTCGGGGCCGCTGCAAGCAGCGTTCAAATCTGCTCCCGGCAGATTTGTCTCACTCCGCCACCGCGCATCACGGCCGGCTGCGATTCACGTCCCTGTTCATCTCGCCTAAAAACGCCCTCCCTGGCGTTTTTGCCTATGCGCCGCGTCTGCGTTCGGCGCCTTCAATGGCTTCAACACCCGTGCTCACCTTACCTGGCGTGGAATGTGCAGCACAGTTATCAACATCAATGTAGAGATGGCTCAGTGCTAGCAGATGCGGGGGTTGACGTTGAGCGTAGGCGCGGGTGCTGGGCCCTGCAATTGCCGTTCACAGTGGCTTCAGAGAGAGAAGCTATTTTTACGGCAATTCTTCAGGCACTTTACTAACAGGGTGGAAAGAACACGTTGTCAGCAATCTGAAACGGCGCTTAACGCGCCGTTTTTTTATTGTTGTGAAAATTACCCATTACTGCGCCGCCAGCGGCTCTGCCGGGCCTGCTTCCTGTTGCTGTTGTCTCTCACGCTCCAGCGCCAATACGCCGCGATGAGAAAGGTAACAGAACAGAATGCAACAGATGACACCGCCCATCAGCAGATAGAAGCCCCCATGCCATCCCATCCGATCGACCATCACGCCAAACAGGCTGGTACCCAGGGTAGCGCCAAAGATATAGCTCATAAAGCCACGCAGGCCCACGGCAGATCCCACGGCAAAGCTGGGGACGATCTCCATCGTCTGTACCGAGGCCAGGAACTGCGGCACGTAAATCAGGCAACCGACGATCGCGGCAAAGATGGTGACCATCAACAACGAATCACTCTTCCAGTAGCCAATCAGGCAGATAAAGATCATCACCATGCAGATCATCGCCAAAGGCATACGACGCCCTTTGAACAGTTTATCCGACAGCCAACCGGCCAGCAGCGTGGAAGGTATGGCAGCCCATTCGAAAAACAGAAACGCAACGCTCATCTGCTCTTTGGAGAAATGCTTCTCGGTAAGGAGATAGATAGGCAGCCAGCTGATCATGCCAAAGCGCACCATATAGACGAACACATCCACCAGCGACACATACCAGGCATTTTTATTACGCAGGACATAGGTACAGAAAATCTGGAAAGCGCTCATGTTTTCTGGAGCCTGCTGTTGCGCACGGCCTTTCAACTGGACAGTTTCTTCCGGCATCATTTGTTCCAATGCCGGCAGGCCTTCACTGCGTGGGGAACCTTTACCCAGCCATAACACCACCAGTGCAAACAGTACCGCCACTCCCGCAGGCACAATATAGCTGGCGCTCTGCCAATGTTCGCTTCCCAGCACGGCGAAAGCCACGCCCACGATAGGGGCTACTACCCCACCGCCGATATTGTGAGAAATATTCCAGAAAGCCCCCACACGCCCCCGTTCACGACGTGGGAACCAGTTGGCAATGGTAATAAACGAAGGGCCAACCCCCATCCCCTGAAACAGGCCGTTGAACACCACCAGTGCGGCAAAAACCCAGAAGGCGGTGCTGAACCCCAATCCGACGTTAACGATGGCACAGAGAACCAGCCCACAGGCCATAAACACCTTGGGATTGGCTTTATCCGCCAGGCTGCTCATGACCCCTTTGCTGATACCATAAGCAATTAACATGCAACTGCTTAACATGCCGATTTGCGTCGCACTCAGATCGAGATGCTCTTTCAGGTAGGGCGTCGAAAGGGTGAAATTATTACGAACAATATAATACGCCAGATAACCCAAAAAGACGCTCAGCAATGCCTGCATGCGATAACGCTGGTAGGTTGCCTGGACCTTCTCTGGCGCAACGCTTTTCGCCGTAGCACCTGGTTTTAATAAAGAAAACATGTTACTCCCCTGTAAGTTTTTATCAGACCCAGTTCAATTCAGTGGTATTTCCGTTAACGGTATTCAGCGCGAATGGTGTAATTAATCCAGAAATAAGACAAGGGCGTAAATATGTGTCAAAAGTGACTCAAATAAAGACTTCACAGGCGCAATTTTGACCCATTTATTGTATTTCATTCATTGAAAAACCGCCTTTTTCATTGATAAGACAGCGCTCACCGCCGGGCTCCAGACTGCATCATGCGGGGGAAAGGCGCTATTCTCTTGTCATGATGGGTGATGTTTTTGAAGGTGTTAACAGTATTTAGCGAATATCAGTGATATTATTTTCACTTCACCTAATTTATAACCACGGCAAAATTACGCTGATGAATAAAAAGGCTCTTTTTGTCTCAAGTGATGTTTATCATTTTTTTATCGTTATTTTGATTTTATGAATAAGATCACAAACGGTGCTGTAAGGGAGAGTCTTATTATGCGTTCGGCGTTCATTTTTACCGCGATGGCCTGTTTATTGTTATCCACCGTTGCCTGTGCCAAAAGAAATGAACTGGTGATGGCCACCACTTTTTCGCCGGATGCCACTGCCTACATCATTAGCCGCTGGCAAGGTCAGCCACAATCGGTAATCATCCGCACGTTGAACCGTACCAGCGCCTCCCTGGAACAACTGCTCGACAGCAGCGGCAGCGAAAACATCGATCTGGTTCTGACCTCTTCCCCGATGTTGTTGCAACATTTGCAGCAACATCAGCGTCTGGCTAACTATGAGGGCGCCCCGGAACAATCGCAGCAGTTGGTGCCAGACTCCATCCGCAGCACGGCGGTCGCCGTTGCCATCTCAGGGTTTGGCCTGCTGATCAACCGCCCTAATCTGGATGAGAAGCAGTTGCCCTTGCCTGCCGATTGGGACGATTTGACCCAAGCCCGTTATCAAGGGGCCCTGCTGATGAGTAGCCCTTCCCGTTCAGACACCAACCATTTGATGGTCGAATCACTGTTGCAGCAACGTGGTTGGCAACCAGGCTGGGAAATCCTGCTGTCCTCGGCGGGCAATTTGATTACCATCTCTTCACGCAGCTTTGGCGTGGCAGATAAAATCAAAAACGGTCTGGGGTCCGTGGGCCCAATCATCGACAACTACGCCAACCTGCTGCTCGACGATCCTCACCTGGTATTCCGCTATTTTCCCCAGGCCGCCGCCTCACCCACCTATATTGCCATCACGCATAACAGCCACTATCCCACAGAGGCCCGTCGCTTCATTCAATTCCTGCTCAGCCCACAAGGTCAACAGGTGCTGGCCGATACCAACACCGGTAAATACCCGGTGATCCCACTGCCCGCCAGCAGTCCGCGTTTCGCGCAGCAGCAAAAGCTGTTGCATCAGCCGCCGTTGAATTATCAGTTACTCCTGCAGCGCCAGCGTATGGTGCAAAAGCTGTTTGATACCGCCATCAGTTTCCGGTTGTCGCAACTCAAGGACGCCTGGAAAGCACTACACGGTGCGGAAAGCCGCCTGAAACGCCCTCTGCCAGAGATCCGCGCATTATTAACCGCGATCCCCGTTACGCAAGCCCAGAGTGAAGATCCGCACTATCTCAAACAATTTGAAGTACGTAGTGAAGCCGAACAGCAGGTCATGGAGTGGCAATTGTTCTTTCAGCAGCAACAGAGAAAAGCGATCAAGCAACTGGAAGAGCTGAAATGAACCGTTTTCTCCTGCGCCATATGACACGCCTGACCATCAGCGCCTGCCTGCGGGGAGCGTTTCTCACCGGCGCATTGCTGACGCTGTTCGTCAGCGGCGTCAGCCTGTACTCCTGGCACGAACAAAGCTCGCAGATCCGTTATGCACTGGATGACTACTTTCCTCGTATCCAGTCCTCCTTTGTGATTGAAAGCAACCTCAATACGCTGGTCGATCAGCTGAATGAGTTCTTGCAGGCCGCCAATACCAATACGCGTCTGCTGTTGAGAAACCAGATTGTGGACCATCTGGGGCAGATTGAGCAGGCCAGTCAGCGGTTGGATGCCTCCGAACGCCAGCAGATCCTCTCAACCCTGGCAGAAAGCAGACAATTGTTAAGCCGCTTGGATAACGCCCTGTACAACATGTTTATCGCCCGCGAAAAAATCAACGAGATCGCCGCACGCATCAGCTGGTTGCATGATGATTTCACCACCGAGTTGAATTCACTGGTGCAGGATTTCAGTTGGCAGCAAGGGGCACTACTCGATCAGATGGAAGGCGTTCCCGGCCAGGCTATGCCGCGCCTGCAAACCCGCTTGCGTGAGGTGCAACGTGAACAGCAGCAGGTTTATACCCTGGCCCGGATTGAAAATCAGATCACCGATGCCCTGCGCGATCGCCTCAACGCACTGCAATCCGCCGGTGAAGAACCGACCTCGGTAGAAAGTCATATCCGTTATCTCACCTACCTGAAAAAAACGGCTAACGAAAACATGCAGGGGTTGGAAGCACATCCAAGCACGGTGACCTTACGGCAAACCATCGACGAACTGCTGGAAACCGGTATCGCCGAGAGTAACATGCCCGCCGCCATGAACAATTACCTCAAGGCTCAACAGGTACTGACACAAGCCACTCAGGCCAAAGAGGCCACACTGGCCCGGTTCCGCACCCAGTTGGAGTCTCAGTTGAGCAACAGCCATCGCCAGATGCAAACCTTTAACCACCGCCTTGAACAGATTATTCGCGTCAGTGGCGGTTTGATTCTTATCGCCACCTTGCTGGCAATGTTGTTGGTCTATTTGCTCAACCATTACTTTATCCGCTCCCGTCTGGTGAAGCGGTTTACCCTGCTTAACCAAGTGGTGGTACGCATTGGCCTTGGGGATACCAACGCAGCAATTCCGGTGTATGGTGGTGATGAGTTAGGCCGTATTGCCCGCCTGTTACGGCGAACCCTCGGCCAGTTGAATCAACAGAAATCAATGCTGGAACTGGAAATCGCTGAACGCAAGGATATCGAGCTGCATTTACGTGCGACCCAGGATGAGCTGGTGCAAGCGGCAAAACTGGCGGTAGTTGGACAGACCATGACCACGCTGGCGCATGAGATCAACCAGCCGCTCAATGCGTTGTCGATGTACCTGTTTACTGCCCGCCATGCCGTAGATAAAGGGCAGCATGACGACGCGATCCTGGCGCTGACGAAAGCCGACGGTTTAATTGGCAGAATGGACGCCATTATTCGCATGCTGCGGCAGTTTACCCGGCGGACTGAGCAGGATAACCCTTTGCAACCGGTTGATATTCGTCATTCCCTGCTTGCCGCCTGGGAGTTATTAGCTCTGCGCCACCAGCCGCAGAAAGGCCAACTGCGGTTACCCGAAGGTACAATCAACGTGCTGGGTGACGAAGTGCGTATCCAACAGGTGCTGGTCAATCTGATCACCAATGCGCTCGATGCCTGCCAAACAGCACCAGTGATTCAGATAGACTGGCAACGCAATGAGGCTGGCTGGCAGGTCATGCTCTGGGATAACGGCCCCGGCTGGCCACTGACCCAGGCAGAGGCGCTGCTCAAACCCTTCACCACCAGCAAACAGGTGGGATTAGGGATTGGTCTGTCCATCTCGCTCTCGTTGATGCAACAAATGGGCGGCAGCCTGCAACTGGCTTCTACATTGACGCAGAACGCCTGCGTCGTTTTACAGTTCCAACCGGCGGATTGAACCATGCTCAGTAAAGAACAGCATATTCTGTTAATCGATGACGATGCCGATGTCCTTGATGCCTACACCATGCTACTTCATCAGGCGGGTTATCAGGTCCAGGCCTGCAATAACCCGTTGGCAGCGCAGGGGTTGCTCAATCAGGAGTGGCCAGGGATCGTCATCAGCGATGTCTGTATGCCCGGTTGTTCAGGCATTGAACTCATGGAGCTGTTACTGGCCCGGGATGCCCGCTTGCCGGTGTTATTGATCACCGGCCATGGCGACGTACCGATGGCGGTTGAAGCCGTTAAAAAAGGTGCCTGGGATTTTCTGCAAAAACCGGTCAATCCCGCGCAGTTACTGAAACAGGTCTCCACCGCGTTGGCACAGCGCCGTTCCTATGTTGCACGTCGTCGCTGGCAACAGGAGCAATTACAGGCCAATCTGATTGGCCGCAGCGAATGGATAAAGCAGTTACGGATCCGTCTACAGCAGGTGGCGGAAACGGATCTGGCAGTTTATCTGCAGGGCGAACTGGGGGTGGGCAGAACCCTGGCAGCCCGCTATCTGCACCGCATGAGCCATCGCAGTGAACAACCGTTGGTGATAGGTGAACTGGTGCCAGGGGTTGAAGCCCCTTTAGAACAATGGATCGAACAGGTAAACGGTGGCACGCTGATTTTACGCAACCTCGATAACCTGACGGCCGCCCAGCAGGCCCGGCTGATTCAACTTCAGGGGCAGGAACCGCTGCCTTTCCGGCTGATCGGCATCGGCACCTCATCACTGGTGGAAATGGCCGCCGCAAATATCATTGTGCCGGATTTCTATTACTGCTTCGCTATGACGCAAATCGGCTGTTTACCGCTTTCTCAACGCCCCGACGATATTGAGCCGCTGTTCAGGCACTACCTGCAACAGGCCTGCCTGCGCCTTAATCATCCCCTGCCGGAACTGCCCGCCGATCTGGTTAAACGCCTGGTCAGGCGGGTATGGCCCAATAACGTGCGCGAACTGGCGAATGCCGCCGAACTGTTTGCGGTCGGAGTGATGCCGTTGGCAGAAACGGCCAACCCGTTACTGCATGAATCCGAACCACCGCCGCTGGATCAACGCATCGAAGACTATGAACGGCAAATCATCACCGAGGCACTGAACCTTCATCAGGGGAGAATTAACGAGGTGTCAGAGTATTTACAGATCCCACGCAAGAAGCTGTACCTGCGGATGAAAAAGTATGAGTTGGATAAGCAGCATTACCGTTAAAACCCGGCGCTGTCTTGCAGCGCCAGTCGATGAGGCAGTGCCCCTGAGCATGAGTGAGGAGCCCTTATCCTGGTCAGCTCCAGCGCGGGACGCGCAGCGTGATCACCAACCCGCCCTGTTCGCCATTATGGGCATCCACTTGCCCACCATGCGCCAGTACCACTTTACGGGTTATCGCCAGCCCCAGCCCATAGCCCTTGCCGGACATCGCCGATTTCACCCGCACAAAGGGGTCAAAGATACTGGAAAGCTTCGACTCTTCCACCCCCGGCCCCTGATCGCTGACCTGGATCTGGAATAACGAGTCGACACGCGTCAGTGTCACCGTCACCTGTTGGCCATGGCTGGAAAAACGCAGCGCGTTACGCACAATATTGTCAATCGCACGACGCATCAGTTCAGCGTTACCCTTCACCGTATATTCCACATCGGAACTGGCCTGCAGCACAATGTCAACACCGGGTATCTGCGCCTCGTAGCGTGCATCGTTCACCACCGCATCCACCAGTCCATAGAGATCGAAGTACTCTTCATCTGGCAGGCTGCTGCTCTCTGCACGCGAAAGTGCCAACAGCTCCCCAATCATCTTGTCGAGCCTCCCGGCTTCATGTTCGATTCGCTGTAGCGAATTTTCCACATTGCCAGGATTTTGCCTTCCCAAGCCAATCGCCAATTGTAAACGGGCCAGCGGCGAACGCAGCTCATGAGAAACATCGTGTAAAAGCTGTTCGCGGGCGCTGACCAACAGCTCCAGTCGCTCGGCCATACTGTCGAAATCCCGCGCCACTTCAGAGAGCTCGTCGTGCCGCCGACGCATCGAAGGGAATAAGCGAACCGCCAGATCGCCCTGCGCAACCCGATCAAAACCCGCACGTAATTGGCGCATCGGGCGTGTCAGGTTCCAGGCCAGCACCGCGCTGAACAGCAGCCCCCCTAATCCACCGACCCACAGCATCGGCTCCGGAATGTTCAGCAGGCGCCAGCGCTTGTTTGGCCGAAACTCGCCCCGTAAGCCTTCCACGTCATAACTCAACAGGTAGCCTTGCTGATCGGCGCCCTTCACCCACGCCGTCATTTTTTTCGGCAGGCGTCCTGTTTCAGCGTCTGCATTGGGTTCGGCTGCAGGCGGCTGAGCCGCTGGTGTCACGCTGAAGAAACGGCGATCGTCCGCGGGCCAATCGGCCACCATTGCGTTGAGTGCAGGCATACCGCCACTGCGTAACATGGTCGCGGCAGAGGTCAGTTGCAGATTGACGATACGCCGCGCCAGGCTGTTTTCCGGCGGTTCATGACGATTGCCGTAGAAGGCGAACGTCACCCACAACGCCTGAGTCATCATGATAAACGTCAGCCAGAAACCGAGCAGGATTTTCCAGAATAGTCTTCCGCGCATGGGCATTACCGGATGCGGTAACCGATACTGCGCACGGTCTCAATGCTCAGTCGATTCGCTGTCAGTGCGCCCAGTTTCTGGCGGATATTGCTGATGTGGACATCCACACTGCGATCGTATGCCTCACGCGGGCGCCCCAGTCCTTTCTCGGAAAGTTCATCCTTCGACACGACACGTTCAGGCGAGCGTAACAACAGCTCAAGCAGATTGAATTCCGAAGCGGTCAGATCAAACCCTTTCCCCTGCCATTCACTGCTGCGGGTAGACGGGTTCAGCGTCAATTCGCCGTAGGCCAGCACCGAGTCTTTATCTATCTCTTCCGGCTGTTCTTCAAAACGACGCAACACCGCACGCAGGCGCGCCACCAGTTCCCGGGGATAGCAGGGTTTCGGCACATAATCATCGGCGCCCATCTCCAGACCGATCACACGGTCGATATTATCTCCCTTGGCCGTCAGCATGATGATCGGCAAACGGCTTTTTTTACGTACTTCGCGCAGCACGTCGATACCGCTCATGTCCGGCAGCATAATATCGAGGATCATGGCGGTATAATTCCCGGAAAGCGCACCATCAACCCCGGCTTTACCGTTAAGCACCAAGGTGGCATTGAATCCTTCAGCCGTCAGGTACTCGCTCAGCATGGTGCCGAGTTCCAAATCGTCATCGACCAATAAAATTTTCATGCCTCACTCCTTCACTGATTTGCACCATTTTCTCGCCTATTGTGGATCTGCGCAGCCGGTTTTACTTAATCCTTACAGTTTCCTGAATGCCACTTAACCGCATGGCAAATCATTGCACGATAAATTAATGCGTAACGAGATTGCTGCGAATTACGCAAGGAACAACGGGTTGCTATGTCATCGGTTAAACGTTCAAAATTTTATCTGCTAACGGCAGTTATTGTGGTTCTTATTACCATCATCTTCTACTACAAACCTTTTGCTGCCAAAGAGGTTCCCCGTTATATCACCGCCGAAGCACAAACGCGCGATCTGGAACAAACCGTACTGGCCGATGGCACCATAGAAGCTCAGAAACAGGTAAGCGTCGGTGCTCAGGTTTCCGGCCAGATAAAAGCGCTGCATGTGGCATTGGGCGACAAAATCCGTAAGGGTGAGCGGGTCGCTGAGATTGATGATTTAACCCAGCAGAACGCCCTGCGGGACGCAGAAGCCGCCTTAAAGAACGTGCAGGCACAGCGAGCGTCAAAACTGGCCACCTTGCGCAACAATCAGTTGGCCTACCAGCGCCAGCAGAAAATGGTCGCGCGGGGCGTAGGTGTGCAAGCCGACTTTGACAGCGCCAAGGCCACTTTAGACGCGACACGCGCCGACATCAACGCGTTGGACGCGCAGATTGTTCAGGCGCAAATCGCCGTCAATACCGCGCAGGTCAACCTTGGTTATACCCAGATTACCTCTCCGATTGACGGCACTGTCGTTGCCATTCCGGTTGAAGAAGGGCAAACGGTCAATGCGGTGCAAAGTGCGCCAACCATCGTCAAAGTCGCTCATCTTGATACCATGACCATTGAAGCACAGATTTCCGAAGCCGACGTGGTGAAAGTCAAAACCGGTATGCCGGTCTATTTCACCATTCTCGGTGAGCCCGGCAAGCAATACCGGGCAACGTTGCGAGCTGTGGAGCCCGCGCCGGACTCCATCAATACGGAGACCACCTCCTCTTCATCGAGCAGTTCCAGCAGTTCATCCTCCAGTAGCGCAATCTATTACAACGGGTTATTTGACGTTGCCAACCCCGATGGCACGTTGCGTATCTCCATGACGGCACAGGTCTATATCGTGCTGGACAAGGCAGAGAATGCCGTCGTCATACCGGCCACCGCGCTGAACGGCGATTCGGTGCAAGTGGTGGATGCTGGCGGCAACATAACCCAACGCCCGGTGAAGGTAGGGATTAACAATCATGTCGATGCGCAAATCATCAGCGGTCTGCAAGCGGGTGAAAAAGTGATCGTCAGCCAGACCAGTAACAGCACAACCACCAGCCCGCGGCGCATGGGCCCGCCAATGGGGATGTGATGATGACTGAACAGCCGTTATTACAATTGCGCGGGATTACGCGCCGTTTTCAGGCCGGTGAGCAAAGCGTTACCGTACTCGATGAGGTTAACCTGACGATTCATCGCGGTGAAATGGTCGCGATTGTCGGCGCTTCGGGTTCCGGTAAATCCACCTTGATGAATATTCTGGGCTGTCTCGATCGCCCCAGCGCAGGTGATTATCAGGTTGCCGGACGCAATACCGCACAGTTGGATCGCGATAGCCTGGCCGCGCTGCGCCGTGAGCACTTCGGTTTTATCTTTCAGCGTTATCACTTGCTGGGCGATCTCAGTGCGCAAGCTAATGTGGAAGTCCCGGCGGTGTATGCTGGTTTTCCGCGTCAAAACCGCCAGCAACGGGCTGCCGCCTTGCTTGAGCGTTTAGGCCTGAAAGAACGTCTCAACTATCGCCCCAGCCAGCTTTCCGGCGGCCAACAACAGCGGGTCAGCATTGCCCGTGCGTTGATGAACGGGGGTGAAGTGATCCTGGCGGATGAACCTACCGGTGCATTAGACAGCCACAGCGGGCAGGAGGTGTTAAATATCCTCAAAGATCTGCACGCGCAAGGCCACACCGTGGTGATCGTCACCCATGACATGCAGATTGCCGAACATGCACAGCGCATTATCGAAATCAGCGACGGCAAAATCATCGCCGATCGGCAACGTGATAATGACATGTCCAGAAAGCGCCTGCCGCAGAAACCCGACAACGCAGCCAGCCGCTGGCAATCACAGCGCGATCGTTTTCAGGAGGCCTTCAAGATGGCGTTGTTGGCTATGGCGTCTCAGCGGCTGCGTACCCTGCTGACCATGCTGGGGATCATTATCGGCATTGCTTCGGTGGTTTCCGTGGTCGCGCTGGGCAAGGGATCGCAGCAGCAGGTGCTCGCCGATATCAATGCCATGGGCACCAGCACTCTGGAGGTGTTTCCCGGTAAAGACTTTGGCGATATGCGTGCAGCAGCGATCCAGACGCTGCGCGCGACCGATGCCGATGCGCTAGCCCAGCAAAATTACGTACACAGCGTGACCCCCACGGTCTCCACCAGTACCACGCTACGTTATGGCAACCAATCGGTCAGCGGTTCGGTTAATGGCGTTGGCGAGCAGTATTTTCTGGTACGCGGTTATCACATCGACAGCGGGATGGCTTTCAACCGCGCCAGCGTGGATAACCTGATGCAGGAAGCGGTGATCGATGAAAACACCCGTAACAAGCTGTTCCCCGCAGGACAGGAACCAATTGGTGCAGTGATCCTGCTGGGTAATCTGCCCTGCCGGATTATTGGCGTGGCGGCGAAAAAGCAGAGCGGATTCGGCAGCGATGAAAGCCTGAACGTCTGGATCCCCTACACCACCGCAATGAAACGCATGCTGGGCCAGAGCTACCTGAAGAGCATCACTATCCGCGTCAACGACGATATCGATCTGGCCAGCGCCGAAGATGGCGTCACCCGTCTGCTGGCCCAGCGCCACGGCAGCAAGGATTTCTTTGTGATGAACACCGACAGTATTCGTCAGACCATTGAGAAAACCACGGCGACGCTGACGCTGTTGGTGTCAATGATTGCCCTGATTTCGCTGGTGGTCGGCGGTATTGGCGTGATGAATATCATGCTGGTCTCGGTGACCGAACGTACCCGAGAGATTGGGGTCCGAATGGCAGTAGGGGCACGCGCCAGTGACATTATGCAGCAGTTTCTGATCGAAGCGGTGCTGGTATGCCTGCTTGGCGGCACGTTGGGGGTACTGTTGTCGTTAGGGATTGGGGGATTGTTCAGCCAATTCAGCACCCGTTTCACCATGGTGTATTCGTTGGCCTCGATCATCGCGGCATTCGTCTGCTCAACGATGATCGGCGTGATTTTCGGGTTTTTCCCGGCGAAACGTGCCGCCGGGATGGATCCGATTCATGCCCTGGAGCGGGAATAACCGTCGTTAATTGAAAACGCCGGTGGAGAGGTAGCGATCGCCGCGATCGCAGATAATCGCCACGATCACGCTGCCTGGGTTAGCCGCAGCGACACGCAGCGCCCCTGCGACGGCACCGCCGGAGCTGACGCCGCAGAAGATGCCTTCCCGCTGCGCCAGTTGACGCATGGTGTGTTCGGCATCACTTTGCGTCATATCCAACACCAGATCCACTAACTCTGGGCGAAAGATACCCGGCAGGTAGGCCGGTGCCCAACGGCGGATGCCTGGAATGCTGCTGCCTTCCGCCGGTTGCAGCCCGATAATCTTGATCTGCGGGCGCTGGCTTTTCAGGTAACCACCGACTCCGGTGATGGTGCCGGTGGTGCCCATGCTGGAAACAAAATGCGTGATTCGGCCTGCGGTCTGCTGCCAGATTTCCGGGCCGGTGGTGGTGAAGTGCGCATAAGGGTTATCCAGGTTATTGAACTGATCCAATACCTTACCCTGCCCCTGTCGCTGCATCTCCAGTGCCAGATCCCGTGCCCCCTCCATCCCTTGTTCACGGCTGACCAGGATCAGCTCGGCACCATAAGCACGCATGGCGGCCTGGCGCTCCATACTCATGTTTTCCGGCATCAGCAGTTTCAGGGTATAGCCCTTCATGGCGCAAATCATGGCCAGAGCAATCCCGGTATTGCCACTGGTGGCCTCGATAAGCGTGTCACCCAGTTTGATTTCACCGCGCAGTTCTGCCTGCTGGACCATCCCCAACGCGGCACGATCTTTCACCGAACCTGCCGGATTGTTGCCCTCAAGCTTGACCCAGACTTCACTGTCCAGCCCTTCAGCCAGCCGTTGTAGTTTTACTAACGGGGTGTTCCCTATGCATTGTTCCAACGTTGTCACTGTCTTTGCCTGTGCGTAATGTAAAAAGGCAACCCAAGGTTGCCTTAAAATAGGTATAGGTTAGAAATTATCAGGCGCTTTTCGCCAACGCAACCGGTTGTAACAGTTGATCGCCAGCATAAAGACGGGCATTAAGGCTGCCAACGTAATAACGGGCACCGCGCGCTGGCGCAGCATTGCCCTCTGCCAGGATCACGCTGATCGGTTCCTGATGCCAGCCAATAGGCTGCACGGTCAGTTGCCAGAAATGGCCACGCGGGCTGATCTCGAGCACCTGCACCGGCAATGGGCAACGGGCGCTGCTTTCGGTGCTGACTTCCATTTCCCACGGGCGCAGGAACAGCTCGACGCTGCCCTGATGCATTGGCTGGAAGGAAAGAGGCCACTGGTGAGCGCCCACAAACAGTTGCGAACCACGGATTTCGCCGTTCAGGCGGTTCACCTCGCCCATAAACTCCAGCACGAAGCGGGTTGCCGGTTCGCGCATGATTTCGGTCGGCGAACCCACCTGTTCGATATTGCCCTGGCTCATCACCACGATACGATCGGCCACTTCCATCGCCTCTTCCTGATCGTGGGTAACAAATACGCTGGTGAATTTCAGCTCCTCATGCAGTTGGCGCAGCCAGCGGCGCAGCTCTTTTCGCACCTGAGCATCCAGCGCACCGAAAGGCTCATCCAGCAGCAGAATCTGTGGCTCAACCGCCAGCGCACGCGCCAGAGCAACACGCTGCTTCTGCCCGCCGGAAAGCTGCGAAGGATAGCGGTTTGCCAGATGCCCCAACTGCACCATCTCCAGCAGTTGCTCAACCTTTTGTTTGATCGCCGCCGCATTCGGGCGCTCACGGCGTGGCAGCACGCTCAGGCCAAAAGCAATGTTGTCAAAGACCGTCATATGGCGGAACAGCGCGTAATGCTGGAACACGAAGCCAACGCGACGATCGCGCGCGTGCACCCGGCTCACATCTGTGCCATGAAATCCCAGTTTGCCCCCGCTCTGGCTTTCAAGCCCGGCGATAATGCGCAGCAAGGTCGTCTTGCCGGAACCCGACGGGCCCAGCAGCGCCACCATCTCACCGGAAGGAATATCGAGCGAGATATCGTTCAATACCTTGGTACGACCGAAAAATTTATTGATGCCGTTAATCTCAATGCTCATGATTTTCCTCCCGTTCGAGACGCGCATTCTGGCGCGCCAGGCGCCATTGCAGTCCGCTTTTCAGAAATAAGGTCACTATCGCCATCAGGGTCAGCAGGGCCGCAGCGGTAAACGCCCCGGCGGTGTTGTAATCCTGATGCAGTAATTCAACTTGCAGTGGCAAGGTATAGGTCTCGCCACGGATGGAGCCGGAAACCACCGATACTGCCCCAAACTCCCCGATTGCACGGGCGTTGGTCAACACCACACCGTAAAGCAAAGCCCAGCGGATGTTCGGCAAGGTTACGCGGCGGAACATCTGCCAACCCGACGCCCCCAACAACACGGCAGCTTCGTCTTCCTGGCTGCCCTGGCTCATCATCAGCGGCACCAGCTCGCGCACGACAAATGGACAGGTGACAAATACCGTCACCAGCACCATGCCCGGCCAGGCGAACATCAACTGGATGTTATGGGCATCCAGCCAACCGCCAATCGGCCCGTTGGTGCCGTAAAACAGCAGGTACAGCAACCCCGCTACCACGGGCGATACCGCAAAGGGCATATCAAACAGCGTGAGCAGCAGTTGACGCCCTGGAAAGGTAAAACGCGTGACCAGCCAGGCCAGTAACGTCCCGAATACCAGATTGACCGGCACGGTGATCAGTGCCACCAGCACCGTCAGCCAGATAGCATGCAGCATGTCCGGGTCTGACAGGTTTTGCCATACGGCACCAGCCCCGGAGGAGAATGCCTCGATAAAGATCATCACCATCGGTACGACCAGCAGCAGGATCGAGAACAGTGCGCCGATGGCAATCAACGTCCATTTTCCCCAATTCACACGTGGGCGCTCTGCGCCGTTTAGCGCGGTAATGTCAGCCATCAGTGCCCCCCGATCCGTCGGCCAAAGCGGCTCTGCAAGGTATTAATCGCAAACAGCAGCAGCAAGGATGCCGCCAGGATCACCGAGGCAATCGCAGTGGCTGCCGGGTAATCAAACTCCTGTAAGCGCACAAAAATCATCAATGAGGTCACTTCGGTTTTCCAGGCGATGTTGCCCGCGATGAAGATCACCGCACCAAACTCCCCCAGGCTGCGGGTAAATGACAGTGCCGTGCCCGCCAGCAGCGCAGGTGCAACTTCCGGCAAGACGACGCGGCGGAAACTCTGCCAGCGGGTTGCCCCCAGCGTTTCAGCTGCCTCTTCATATTCCGGCCCCAGCTCTTCCAGCACCGGCTGCACCGTACGCACCACGAAAGGAATACTGGTGAACGCCATCGCCACCGCAATCCCCAACCAGGTGAAGGACACCTTGATATCAAAGTGAGCCAGCCACTGGCCGTACCAACCGGTGGTGGAAAACAGCCCGGCCAGGGTCAAACCCGCCACCGCCGTCGGCAACGCAAACGGCAGATCCATCAGACCATCCAGCAGCGAACGGCCAGGAAACTGATAGCGGGTGAGGATCCAGGCCATCAGCATGCCGAACACCGCATTGAAAATACTGGCCACCCCCGCTGCCAGCAGCGTCACTTTATACGCTGCCACGACCTGTGGATTGGTGATCACCTGCCAATACTGTGCCAGACTCATCTGTGCCAATTGCATCACCAGCGCACTGAGGGGCAACAGCAAAATCAGGCAGGTATAAAGCAGGCTGCTGCCCAGGCTTAAGGTGAACCCCGGCAAAACCCGCTTGCTGGCCATCGCAAACATTACTTGTGCCCTGCTGCTAACAGTTGATCCAACTCACCACCGGTAGCGAAGTGCGTACTCATCACCTGCGGCCAACCACCAAATTGGTCTTCCACACGGAACAGTTTGGTCTCAGGGAACTGGCCTTTGGCCGCAGCCATCGCCTGTTGGTCATACACACGATAATAGAAGCTGGTGATCACCTGTTGTGCCGCTGGGCTGTAGAGATAGTTCAGGTAGGCTTTTGCCGCTTGCTCGGTGCCGTTTTTCTCGACGTTTTTGTCAACCCAGGCCACCGGGAACTCCGCCAGAATATCTACCGGCGGGACGATAACGTCATATTTGTCTTCACCGTACTGCTTACGGATGTTGTTCACTTCCGATTCAAAGCTGATCAATACATCACCCAGGCCGCGTTCAACAAAGGTGGTGGTCGCACCACGACCGCCGGTATCAAATACCACCACGTTTTTCAGGAAACGCGTCATGAATTCACGGGTTTTAGCCTGATCGTTGCCGTCCGCCTGGCTGGCGGCCCCCCAGGCAGCCAGATAGGTATAACGGCCATTACCGGAGGTTTTCGGGTTCGGGAACACCAGTTTCACATCGTCACGCACCAGATCGCTCCAGCTGTGGATGCCTTTTGGGTTGTCCTTACGGACCAGAAACGCCATGGTGGAATAGAAGGGTGAGCTGTTATTTGGCAAACGTTGCTGCCAATCTGCCGGGATCAGTTGACCGCGATCGTGCAGGATCTGCACATCGCTGACCTGGTTATAGGTCACCACATCGGCACGCAGACCTTGCAAAATAGCCAACGCCTGTTTAGAAGAACCGGCGTGAGATTGTTTTATCGTCAGCTTATCGTTGGGATGCTGTTGATTCCATTGCTGCTCAAAGCCAGGGTTCAGGGCAGAAAACAGTTCACGGGAAACATCATAAGAGCTGTTGAGCAGCTCAGCCGCACAGGCGCTGCCGCTGGCGAATAATGCGGCCACCAGCCAACCTTTCAGCATTCTGTTTTTAACCCGGGTATGTTTCATTCTGCACCTTATCACTCAGCCAAACCGACGGGCTTACGCCCTGATGTTGACCAGTGTATTTATAACTTGATGCAGATCTGTAACGCTTTTATATACCGTTTGGTGATTTACAAGCATTAAACGCTATAAGGCAGGAGGCGCGCGGTTTACCGCAGAAGAGAGATAACGGGTGACGGGCGTAGTGTCCCTCAACCGAGGGACACCGAGGCATCAAAGCGACAGCAGACGTGTCAACGACGGTGCGAAGTAGTAGCTGCCAGTGACCGGGCGGCTGAAACGCAATAAGGCGTCGTGTTTACCGTCCAGGTCGCCAAACATACTCAGCAACTGTTTTTCAATGTTGTGCAGACGGGCGCAATAGGCGATGAAGTACAGGCCATGTTTGCCGCTGGCTGTGCCATAAGGCAGGCTTTGGCGCAAAATTTTCAGCCCTTTGCCGTCTTCTTTCAGATCGACGCGGCTAACGTGAGAGGTGTCTGGCCGTTGCTCAGGCGGCAGCTCTTCGCTGTCTTTTTTGGTACGGCCAATAATCTGCTCCTGCTGTTCGGTGCTGAAGCGCTGCCACTGACGCAGGTTGTGCTCGTAACGCTGAACCAGCACATAACTGCCCCCTTCGTCTTCTTCACCTTCGCCGATCACCGCCACTACCGGGCGCTGTTCGCCCTGCGGATTTTCAGTGCCGTCGATAAAGCCACTCAGATCACGTTCTTCCACCCAGCGGAAACCGTGGGTCTCTTCCTCAATGCGGATAGCATTGCCAAACGCCGCCAGTGCCGCCTGCGCCAAGGTGAAATTGACGTCATGACGCAAAGACTGGATATGGATCAACATGTCGCGTTGCGTCGCCGGTGCCAGGCCTTTGCCCAGCGGTGTAAACGGCTTCAGCTCTTTGGCACCCTGGCCGCTGGAAAGGTCGTGCCAGACATCGGAACCGAAAGCAATGACTGCGCCTAAACGGGCATCTGGAAATTGCTGCTGCAGCTCGTCAAGCGCCTGACA
The DNA here is from genome assembly GCF_006715025.1 of Serratia fonticola. NCBI lineage: Bacteria > Pseudomonadati > Pseudomonadota > Gammaproteobacteria > Enterobacterales > Yersiniaceae > Serratia > Serratia fonticola. The sequence goes on along the minus strand of NZ_VFMK01000001.1, from coordinate 2,019,895 downwards.
GAACTGCTTGCAGCCCTGGCGCAAATCAGCAAACTCGCCCTGCACCATGGCTTCCATAAAAATGCCAAAACGGCAATGTTCCAGCAAAATGCCGCTCTGAACCTGTGTCATGTCGTTATCCTCAATATCTGAATCGGGTAACAGATTTCGCTGTTACAAACGCGCGTTATGATAACGTATTCCAAGGGAATTGCCTTGCCTGAACGCAAAGAAAAGAGGGATTTAATGGCAGGATTTGCGGGCACGATAGGCCTCGTGCCCGTGAGAGAAATTACTGTGCTTTGGCATGCCAGATGATTTTGCTCACCGTCCAGCTCTGCAAAGTATCATCCGGTGGAATGATGTCTAATGGACCGGCCCATTTACCGCTGAAGATATAGCTGACGTAGCGGCTTTGCGAGGCGACACATTCGACTTTCCCGACATCTTCACCTTCCCCCGGCTTACAGGCACCGAAGGCTTTGCTGAACAACTCACTAAACGGTGTGCCCAGTTTGCTGCCCCATTCGGTGGCCACGTCGGCATCCAGCACGTCAACACGCTGCACATGCCCTTTCGGTTCACCGGTGATCACCAGTTTCACATCGCTGCCATCCATCGCCTGATAGTAAGAAACGATCTGACCGTGGCTGGTCGCCATTCCACCGCGTATGCGGTAGTTGTTATGCAAGCCTTCCTTGATAGCCGTTTCCGTCATGGGGGTCCCGGCATTAATATCACCGACGCCTTTAGCACTCACCTCCACGCTGCCGCCAAACCAATTGAACGGTGACAAGCTGGACCAGGAGAAATTAGACAACGTCGAACAGCCGGTCAGTAGCAACGGTAGCCCTAATAGCAGTGGGCGGATATTCATTCATAGCTCCTTAATATCAAAGACATCGGCGTTTTCAGCCTCTCATAACGCTTCGGTCTGCGCCATCAATTGCGAGGTTGGAGTGTGTAAATCGCGAAAAGTGCCGCACTACAGGGCAATTAATCCCGATCGTCTACTGGCATAAAACAGGCTTTCAGGCGCTGATTCAGTAACAGATACGCGCATGCCAGCGCATCCAGCAACGCAAGAAGGATATCCAATGGCGGCTCATTACTGTCTTGCTGCCACAGGCTGTACAACGCCCCCGACAAGGCAGCGGCCAGAGACACAGCCAACACCCAACGCCAACAACGCCACAGGCGCGGCCACTGTTGGCGTCGGCTACCAATCACAAAAGCCAGCGCCGCCGGCAACCCCAATGCCATACCGTACCAAAAACGCTGAGGATCGGGATAGAACAGTTGCAATAACGCGGGCCCCTGCTCACGTGTGGTACTCGCCATCACGAACAATAGCCAGGTGCGAGCCTGCAGGATTAAGACGCCCCAAAACCACAGCGGTAGCCGCAGCACGCCATGCTGATCGTAATCATCTGGAGAAAACCGGTATTTTGACGCCTTCAAAGGCTATTCCTTGCTCATGCTATGATTACCCCTTCAAATGGTGGCCGCTTTCCTCATTTTCAATCTTTCGCTTAAGAAGCTCTTAAGATCCTTATGCTTTAATCATCCCGTATCCCCATCACGGGCAGTGACGTAAACAACTGATAAGGAATATTCAGATGAAAAAAACCATTCTGGTCGCATTAATCGCCCTGTGCAGCGCACCGGTTCTGGCCCAACAGGGCGGATTTCTCGATCCCAACGCGCCCGCGGCGCAAACACAAACCACCCCGCAGGGCGGGTTTTCCGGGCCAAGTGCCGCGCTGACCACGGTGGACAAGGTCAAATCAATGCGTGATGACACCTGGGTGATGTTGCAGGGTAATATCGAACAACGCGTGGGCGATGACACCTACACCTTTCGCGATGCCACCGGCACGCTGACGGTCGAGATCGATAAGAAACGCTGGAAAGGCCAGACCATTACCCCGAAAGACAAGGTACAGTTGGAAGGGAAAGTGGATAAAGACTGGAGCAGTGTGGAAGTCGACGTGAAAACCATCAAAAAGCTGCCTTAAGCGAAGTTTCGGGGCGGTGATGGCCACCGCCCTGCCAGGCCCTCAATTGACCGTGAAGCCCATCATCAAGGAGGAGGACGCAGCCTAGTACTCCTGATCCTCGATCAAGCGCTTACCCAGGCTGGTAATGCCCTGGATCTCGTAGCCGAGCTTTTCATACATCTCAATAACGGTATCGTTATCTTCACGCACCATCAGTTGAATCTTCGGGCAACCGCGCGCAATCAGCTTTTTCTCCAGCCGGTTAATCAACGCATTGGCAATGCCACGCCCACGATAGTCCGGATGAACCCCAAGGTAATAGGCCGACCCACGATGGCCGTCATAGCCGCCCATCACCGAACCCACAACTTCGCCCCCGACCTCCGCAACCAGGAAAAGATCCGGATCATGGTTCAGTTTGCGTTCAATATCCATTTCTGGATCGTTCCATGGCCGTAGCAGGTCGCAACGCTCCCACAGGGTGATGACTTCTTCAAAGTCGTCTTGCCGAAATACGCGAATTTCCATCGTTGCTCGCCGCTGTTAATGAAGATGTTTATACGCAAAATCCTGCAAGATGCCTCAAGGCGGTAGACGAGAAAGTCACCAGACACCTAACCACGACTTGGCTGAGGGCACACCCGCGCAGCCAACCAAGAGATAACTTGAAGGATAACGTGTTTATTTGATTATTGTGTGATTATTAACTGATACCCGTCGTCTTTCAAGTTACAGCGTTATTGGCTGCCTGGCAGCAAGCTTAAATCCACGAATACAGGAAATATCTGCCTCAAATTGATACCCGTTGGCTTATCCCTACCGGATCAAGCGCTCATCGCCGACCACCAGGTAATAAATGGCAATAGTTCTCAAGTCGATTAATAGAGATCAATACGCTATAACGTCGCGAAACAGCGTTGTGGTGTTGGAGCCGCGTGATGAAAAAACAGAGCAAACCCTATCTCAATTTTAAACCCCTCGCCGCTTCACCAACACGTCGCCAATTGCTGCTATCCGGTTTGGCCCTGGCCTTGCTGGGAAGCAAAACCACCCAAGCCCAGGCCAGCAACACCGGCGGCATGCTGCGCAGCCAACACAGCCAGCCTGCCCCCAAAGCCAGCGGCAGTAAAAGATTGGTGATGATCGATCCTGGCCATGGCGGTATCGACTCTGGTGCCGTAGGCCATGAAGGTTCGCAGGAAAAACATGTGGTGCTGGAAATTGCCAATCATGTACGACGCTTTTTGCACGAACACGATCATGTTGAAGCACGCCTGACGCGGGAAGAGGATGAGTTTATCCCTCTGTTCCAGCGCGTGGAGATCGCCCATCAGCATCAGGCCGATCTGTTTATTTCGATCCATGCTGATGGTTTTACCAGCCCGGATGCCGCTGGCGCTTCGGTATTTGCCCTCTCCAACCGCGGAGCCAGTAGCGCGATGGCGCGTTATCTCTCCAAACGCGAAAACGCAGCCGATGACATAGCCGGCGGCAAATACAAACAGCAGGACAACTATCTGCAACAGGTGCTGTTCGATCTGGTGCAAACCGATACCATCAATAACAGCCTGACGCTCGGCCGCCACGTATTGGGGCAGATCCGTCCGGTTCACCGCCTGCACAGCGACAGCACCGAACAGGCCGCATTTGCCGTCCTGAAATCCCCTTCCATTCCCTCTGTTTTGATCGAAACCTCGTTTATCACTAACCCAGGAGAGGAACGCCTGCTGGGAACCCGCGCTTTTCGCGAGAAAATTGCCCGTGCCATTGCTGACGGCGTGATCAATTTTTTCCACTATTACGATGCGCACCAACGAAAACCGCGCTGACCCTGCAACTTGCAAGGTGAAAAGGGTATACTTGCCGCCCTGTTCAGTTACCCGTTGCGAATAACCTGTATGAGTTCACCCACCATTGCGGCAGTAAAATCCTTCCTGTTGACCTTGCAAGATCACATTTGTCAGCAGTTGACACTGGCCGACGGCGGAGCCAGCTTTAAAGAAGATCGCTGGACGCGCGAGGAAGGTGGCGGTGGCCGCAGCCGGGTGCTGACTCACGGTGCAGTGTTCGAGCAAGCCGGGGTTAACTTTTCCCATGTTTCCGGCGCGGCGCTGCCCCCATCAGCCACAGCGCATCGCCCTGAGTTGGCCGGGCGCAGCTTCCAGGCGATGGGCGTTTCGCTGGTGATCCATCCACTCAGCCCTTACATCCCCACCAGCCATGCCAATGTTCGTTTCTTTATTGCCGAAAAACCCGGTGAAGAGCCGGTGTGGTGGTTTGGTGGCGGGTTCGATCTGACCCCTTTCTACGGCTTTGAAGAAGACGCCGTTCACTGGCACCGTACCGCACAACAACTCTGTGCTCCCTTTGGGGACGACGTGTATCCGAAATACAAAAAATGGTGCGACGACTATTTCTTTATCAAACACCGCAACGAAGCACGCGGCATCGGCGGCCTGTTCTTTGACGATTTGAATTCCCCGGATTTTGCTACCTGCTTCGCGTTTACTCGCGCGGTGGGCGAAGGGTTCCTGGCCGCCTATCTGCCGATCGTGGAAAAACGGCGGGCTTTGCCTTGGGGCGATCGCGAGCGTCAGTTCCAGCTGTACCGCCGTGGCCGCTATGTGGAGTTTAATCTGGTGTGGGATCGTGGCACTTTGTTCGGCCTGCAAACCGGTGGCCGTACCGAGTCGATCCTGATGTCGATGCCGCCGCTGGTACGTTGGGAATACCATTATCAACCGGAAGCCAACAGCCAGGAGGCCGCGCTCTACCGTGATTTCCTGCCGGTACGCGATTGGCTACAGGAGCAGAAATAATGCAGATTTGGGTCGATGCAGACGCCTGTCCGAATGTGATCAAAGAGGTATTGTTCCGTGCCGCCGAGCGCACGGCGATGCCGGTAACCCTGGTGGCAAATCAGCCTTTGCGTACGCCACCCTCAAAGTTTATCCGCACCTTACAGGTTGCCGCCGGATTTGACGTCGCGGACAACGAAATCGTGCGCCGCTGTGAGTCAGGCGATCTGGTGATCACCGCCGATATCCCGTTGGCCGCCGAAGTGATAGAAAAAGGCGCAATTGCCCTCAACCCACGTGGTGAACGTTATACGCCGGATACCATCCGTGAACGCCTGAATATGCGTGACTTTATGGATACCCTGCGTTCCAGTGGCATTCAAACCGGGGGGCCAAATACTCTGAACCAACGCGATCGCCAGCAGTTCGCCAATGAATTAGACAAGTGGCTACAGCAGGCAAAACGGCCCCGCTGAGGCATAAATCGCTGCCGCACCGCCGCTCTCACAAGAGGCGGTGCGGGTAACCACCGATTCAGCTTACTGACGCATTATCAAAGATAATCAAACCCGTAAACGCTCTCTTCGTCTTGTTCACGTCACCGTTTCATCTTCGCCTCTCCAGAAAACCAAGCCCCCTGCTTTTAACCCCCTGCCCGCAGGCTTACGTTGCTTTCAGAAAATAGAGCAGGTATAACTGTTAGCCATTTAGACGTCCATATGGATAAGTAGTTATGCAATCTGTGGCTTCCACTGAAGGACAATTCAAGCGCACCATGAAAGCCCGGCATTTGGTGATGCTGTCGCTGGGCGGTGTGATTGGCACCGGGTTGTTTTTCAACACCGGTTATATCATTTCCACGACTGGCGCACTGGGTACGCTGTTGGCCTATTTAATCGGTGCGCTCGTTGTCTATCTGGTGATGCTTTGCCTGGGCGAGCTCGCCGTCGCCATGCCAGAAACCGGGGCTTTTCATGTCTATGCCTCACGCTATCTTGGTCCGGCTACCGGCTATACCGTCGCCTGGCTCTATTGGCTGACCTGGACCGTCGCACTGGGTTCCAGCCTCACCGCCGCAGGTTTCTGTATGCAATACTGGTTTCCGCAATCTCCGGTATGGCTGTGGTGCCTGATTTTCTGCGTGACCATTTTCCTGCTCAACGTCGTTACCACCCGTTTCTTTGCCGAAAGCGAATTCTGGTTCTCACTGATCAAGGTAATGACCATTCTGGCGTTTATCGTTCTCGGTGGCGCAGCCATGTTTGGCCTGATACCGATGAAAGACGGAACACCTGCCCCTTTCCTGAGTAACCTGACCGCCTCCGGTTGGTTGCCCAATGGCACATTACCGATCCTGATGACCATGGTAGCCGTCAATTTTGCCTTTTCCGGTACCGAACTGATCGGCATTGCGGCAGGTGAAACCGAGAATCCTGAGAAAGTGCTGCCCTGGGCAATTCGCACCACGGTGATCCGCCTGATGGTATTCTTTATCGGTACGGTATTTATTCTGGCAGCGCTGATCCCGATGGAGCAGGCCGGAGTCGTAAAAAGCCCGTTTGTCCTGGTATTTGAACGCATTGGCGTGCCCTATGCCGCGGATATTTTCAACTTCGTGATCCTGACGGCCATCCTCTCTGCAGCCAATTCCGGGCTGTATGCCTCGGGGCGTATGCTGTGGTCGCTGGCCAATCAGCGTACATTACCCGCGTATTTTTCACGGATGAACGCCCGCGGCATCCCGATTAATGCGCTGACGTTCAGCATGCTCGGCGGCGTGCTGGCACTGTTGACCAGCGTGATCGCTCCCGATACGGTGTTTGTGGCATTGTCGGCCATCTCCGGCTTTGCGGTGGTTGCCGTATGGCTGAGTATTTGCGCCGCTCACTACGTTTTCCGCCGCAGCTATCTGCGCAGCGGCCTGCCGATTGACGGCCTGAAATACCGTGCGCCGGGCTACCCGCTCACACCGATGCTCGGCTTTGCACTCTGCTTATTGGCCTGTATCGGTCTGGCGTTCGATCCAGAGCAACGCATTGCCTTGTACTGCGGCCTGCCGTTTGTTGCAGTATGCTATCTGGCCTATTACCTGACCCGCCGCGCCGGGCAGAAAAAGCAACTGATTACCGGAGAAGAGCATGTCGGTTAATAATCCCCTGGTCCCTCTGTTGGCCGATAACCGCACGTTGATTTTAGACGGCGCATTGGCCACCGAACTGGAAGCCAGAGGTTGCGATCTCACCGATCCACTGTGGTCGGCCAAAGTACTGATTGAAAACCCGCAGCTGATTTATCAGGTGCATCTCGATTACTTCAACGCTGGGGCGCAATGCGCGATTACCGCCAGCTATCAAGCTACACCACAAGGTTTTTTACGCCGGGGCCTGGATGAGCAGCAATCGTTGGCGCTCATCACCCAAAGCGTCCGGTTGGCGCAACAGGCACGCGCGGATTATCTGGCTCAGCATCCGCAAACGTTGCCTTTGCTGGTCGCAGGCTCAGTAGGCCCCTATGGTGCCTATCTGGCGGATGGCTCTGAATATCGCGGCGATTACCATTTGCCTCAGGAAGACATGATCGCTTTCCATCGCCCGCGCATCAACGCGCTGGCCGAGGCCGGCGTCGATCTGCTGGCATGTGAAACCTTGCCTTCCTTCAGCGAATTGCGGGCTTTGCTGGCGTTGTTGCAAGCGTACCCGACGATCGGTGCCTGGTTCTCCTTCACATTGCGCGACAGCCAGCATCTGAGCGACGGCACGCCGTTGACGGAGGTGATAGCCGCACTGGAGGACAATCCACAGGTTTTGGCAGTGGGCGTTAATTGTATTGCGTTGGAAAAGGTCACCCCGGCATTGCAACAGCTTGCCGCACTGAGCAATAAGCCCTTACTGGTTTACCCTAATTCCGGTGAACGCTACGATGCCGTGACGAAAACCTGGCATCATTGTGGTAACGAGCAGGATCTGCTGATTAATCAGGTTGCCGATTGGCAGCATAGCGGTGCCCGTTTGATCGGCGGTTGCTGCCGTACCACACCTGCCGATATCAAAGCCATTGCCGAACGCTGCAAGGCATAAAAAAACCCCTGTTACTCTGGGAGTAACAGGGGCAATTTCATCTCATCATAGTGGTTGAGTCTGTGCTTCCACCACGGCCAGTGCCACCATATTGACGATACGACGAACCGAAGCAATCGGCGTCAGAATATGTACTGGCTTAGACACGCCCATCAATACCGGCCCCACGGTCACCCCTTCCGAAGAGGAAACACGCAGCAGGTTATAGCTGATACGTGCCGCCTCCATATTCGGCATAATCAGGATGTTCGCAGACCCTTTCAGTGGGCTATCCGGCATCAAGTCGTTACGGATACTTTCCACCAACGCGGCATCACCATGCATTTCACCGTCGATCTCCAGTTCTGGTGCCATCTGATTCACCAGCTCCAGCGTTTTGCGCATTTTGCGCGCAGTCGGGCAATCAGAAGAACCGAAGCTGGAACGGGATAACAGCGCCACTTTAGGTTCAATGCCAAAACGCCGTACCGTATCCGCCGCCATCAGGGTGATTTCCGCCAGTTGTTCCGGGCTTGGATCGTCGTTAACGTAGGTATCGGCGATAAAGGTATTGCCACTTGGCAACAGCAAGGCGTTCATCGCCCCGGCAACATGCACCCCTGCGCGGAAACCAAACACTTTCTCCACCACCTCATAATGCTCGTGGTAACTGCCGATGGTGCCACAGATCATCGCGTCGGCTTCGCCACGAAGCAACATGATAGCCGCGATCAGCGTCGGGTTGCCGATCACCGCGCGACGAGCCTGCTCTTGCGAAACGCCACGGCGCTTCATGATCTGGTAATACTCACCCCAGTATTCATTAAAACGCGGATCGGACTGATTGTTGACCACTTCGAAATCTTTGCCCGGCACCATCTGCAGGCCCAGTTTCTGCACGCGCATTTCGATCACGTTTGGACGGCCGATCAGGATCGGATAAGCCAACCCTTGTGATACCAGCTCTTGCGTCGCGTGCAGTACGCGTTCCTCTTCCCCTTCCGCCAGCACCACGCGTTTAATTTCTTTCTTCGCCTGGGAGAAGATCGGCTTCATAAACAGGTTGGTTTTGTAGACAAACTCGGTCAGTTTCTCTACATAGGCATCAAAGTCTTCGATTGGGCGCATCGCTACGCCGGAATCCATGGCGGCCTTAGCTACTGCGGGTGCAATTTTGACAATCAGACGGGGATCGAAGGGCTTAGGAATAATGTATTCCGGGCCAAAAGAGAGATCCTGATCGCCATACGCCGAAGCCACGACGTCGCTCTGTTCCGCCAAGGCCAGATCGGCAATCGCATGTACGCAGGCCAGCTTCATTTCTTCGTTGATGGTCGTGGCACCCACATCTAATGCACCACGGAAAATGAACGGGAAGCACAGGACGTTATTAACCTGATTTGGATAGTCGGAACGGCCCGTACAGATGATGGCATCCGGGCGTACCGCCTTGGCCAACGGCGGCAGAATTTCGGGCTCGGGGTTGGCCAAAGCCATGATCAGCGGATCCCTGGCCATGGTTTTCACCATGTCTTGAGTCAATACGCCAGGGCCGGAGCATCCAAGGAAAATATCGGCATCAGGAATGGCATCCCCCAGCGTACGCTGGCCGTTATCCTCAATGGCATACGCCGCCTTGGTTTCTTCCATTTTGGCGTCGCGGTCCTTGTAGATCACGCCCTTGGAATCACAAACGGTAATATTCTGCTTGTTCAGCCCCAGCGCAACCAGCAGGTTCAGGCAGGCAATAGAGGCCGCCCCCGCACCTGAAACCACCAGCCGCACATCGGAAATATTCTTCTTCACCACGCGCAGACCGTTGAGAACCGCCGCCGTGGTGATAATGGCGGTGCCATGCTGATCGTCATGGAACACCGGGATTTTCATGCGCTCACGCAGCTTTTTCTCAATATAGAAGCACTCTGGCGCTTTGATGTCTTCCAGGTTGATACCACCAAAAGTTGGCTCCAGCGCGGCAATCACGTCAATCAGTTTGTCAGGATCGAGTTCGTCAACTTCGATATCAAACACGTCTATACCGGAAAACTTCTTAAACAGAACGCCTTTCCCTTCCATGACCGGCTTACCGGCCAATGCACCGATATTGCCCAACCCTAGCACTGCCGTGCCGTTAGAAATCACCGCGACCAGATTCCCTTTGGCTGTGTACTTATAAGCCGCTAGCGGATCGGCGGCGATCTCCAGACAAGGTGCTGCCACGCCCGGAGAATAAGCCAGAGCCAAATCGCGCTGCGTTGCCAACGGTTTGGTCGGGGATACCTGGATCTTCCCTGGGACAGGGTACTGATGGAAATCAAGGGCACTCTGTTTGAGCTGTTCGTCCATTATGGGTTCCTTTGCTTTCTACTTTGTATGTTGAGATAAGACTGAACCAGTATAGTGAGAGAATCGTCACAAACTTTGAAGCGTGCCATAACCTTGATCGAAATTCGCAAATAAAAGCGGGGGAGACGTTGTAAAGAACAAAAAACAGACAATTTTCAGTGGAGTAACAGACCCGATCGCCAGGCATTAAGCGTGGTGACTTGCCCGGCACAAATTTGTAACGCATTTTGCAGTGCCAGCGTATAACTTAATGCATCTCCCCAGGTTTTACCCTGCAACAGCGGCCTTTCACAAGGGGTAAATACCGTTTCAGGGGGCAGCATGATTATTGTCTGTGGTATCGGCTGAGAGGGCTGGCTGCAAGAGCTCAAGCACAGCATCAGGCATAGGCTGCCCAGCACAGGCATCATTTTTAATCGCATCGCGGTATCTCCTTTGATAGTCGCTGTATTGCTGGCGCAACTGCTGTTCTTGCTGCCGTTGCGCGGCCATCAGCGCACGGTTTTGTGCATCCTGGGTTTGCAGTGTGGCAATCAGCCCTGCCTGCTGTGCCAGCGATTTCTGCTGTTCCAGCAGTTGCCGTTGTGCGGCCTCCAGCCGTTGCGTCAACAACGTGCTGTACGCTCCCAGGCAGATCGCCACCACCAACAGCAGCAGCAATCCTCCCTGAGTCAATTTCTGCAGCCAGGCGCTCATGCCGGATAGTCCTTGAAGCTCAGTTGGAAATGCGGCCCGTCTTTCAACGTTTTCCATTCCCCGCCCCATTCGACGTCAATGCCGCATTCCCGCGCCGCACGCCGCACGGCCACGGCGATCTGGGCATAATAATCCCATACCCAAGAGACGGTACCGGCAGGCATGGCTACCACATCTACCGCATGACCGGTAAGATGACGACTCCTCAGCGTTTGCGTTTTCCCTTCCCGCAACAGTTCCCGTTGCCGGGCCATAGAACGTACCCCTTCGGTGATGGAAAATGGCACCAGCGAATAGCGAAGTGCCAAGCGCATGACCCGCACCAGATCGGGATGCACGCCGAGCAGATGTTGTTCACTGCGGGTAGTGAACTGAATTTCAGGTATTTCACTTATCATTTTTAAACTCCGTTTTTTTTCCAATCAGTTTTTTAATTAATTCGCTGAGGTAATCCGCCCCGAGAAAGCCAATTAATACACTGGCAACGTTAGCCCAACCCAACTCCCAACCCATCAGCGATAATAAATCTCGCACGGTCAAAGCCAATAATGCACAAATACCGGCATTTAATAATCGACGTCGCAAACCTACATTTCTGTACGCGCCATTTAATAGCGCCATCGTGCCCGCCAAAATGGCATTCAAGACGGGCTGAAGATACTCACACGCTCGCTGAATGATTAAGCCAGCAGCCTCTGGTTCCAAGCTGGACATAGCTCCCCTCCTATTTTTATTAGTCATCTACGCTACATATCATCACTGAGCGACAAGTAGAATTTAGTGAAATAAACGCTCACTAAGCAAACGAATAAAATCCTGGTATAACATCAAAATAATTCACGCGACTATTTTTCAGCCACCTTTATTGGCGAACAGTTATCATTTTCATAGTAGTGATGACCGTAATAAAAATTGAGTAACGACAGTGATTACTTTATTCTCCAGCACTCAGATAATAATTATACTCATAGCAATGGCCCTGTCGCTGTTCTCCTGATGTCTGGTCTCTCACCGGACAAGGCCACCCCGCCACGACAATGCCGATAAATAAAAACCCCGTAGCTCGCACTGACGGGGTTCTATAAGATTAGTCGTTTGATTTTCGCATTCCTTCGCTTGAATTAACGGTTAACGGTTACACCAGGGGAAACCTCCATCGCGAACCACTTCGCGCCCCATCAGGCTGAACACATCACTTTTGCGAGTCAGGCGTTCATGCCACCAATTGAAACCGCTGCCCTTGCTTGCCGGATGCCACGCCAGCCAGATCATTTCGTCCCCTTTTTGCGTATCAACCGGCACCGTCACCAACTCCCCTCGGCTCAACTCCTGTTTAATCAGCGCAGGGGGAAGAAAACCATGACCAATACCACGCTTGAGCAGAGCCAGCTCGCTTTCCACATCACAAACCACCAGTTGGCGCTGCAACGGCAAAATACCGCTACTACGCTTGGGCAATTCGTGGCTGCTATCGGCGATAGCGACCACAATATCGTTGATCCTCTGATTTTTACTGACGGCCTGTTTCTGCGCCGCAAAAGGATGTGAAGGCGAGACGCAGAGCACAAACTCCAGCTTGCCAAGCATCAGCGTTTTCGCCTGCACACTGTCAGGGATCTGGCCGATAGCGATGACCAAATCCGCGCGGTTGTTCTTCAGAGCATCCCATGTTCCATTCAGTGCCTCACGCTGTACAGAAATGTTGGCACAGGGGTTGTGACCAATATAGTCTCGAATGTCCTGAGTCAACGTCTCCAGCGGGAAAAACTTATCCACGACAATACGGATATTATTATCAAGCTTGGGTATGTTGCGCACCCGACTTTCCAGATCCTCTACGGCATTCAATATCCAGGCCCCTTCCTGTAACAGAAACTCCCCTTCATCCGTTAAGGTTATCATAGGACCATTCCGATGAAACAATTTCACACAAAGTTTGTTTTCAATATTAGAGACACGATAAGAGATCGCAGAAGGTGTTTTATGTAATGCTTCTGCCGCCATTGAAAATGAACCGGTATTCTTAATGGTGTTAATAATTCTGATCGCATCCAGGGACAATCTAGACATACAAATTCCTCTTTAATGTAAAGTAAGAAAATTGACACTAAATCCCCCGGCATATTGGCGCATAAAAATTGATCAAATAGGACAAAATAAACCAAGCCAAAGCAATATACTCCAATCATGAGAGCATCATTTTAAAGATAGTTCACAATACCTTTAAATAATTTTCATCATCAGTTTGTCAGTTTAGACCACGAATTGACAGACAATTCATCCTAGCAAGCAAAGAAGATCATTATAATAATTTCAGTTAATAGCAGATAAAACATTCCGTCCTGCCAATTATTCAGGGTGATAAAAATATAACAAGCCGCTCAGTTAACCTTTTAATTGTTATCTTCAGCAAAGGCTGACCGGTGAAAATAAATCCAAATCACAACCGTTATTTTTCGAACAGGAGTTATTATGAACAAAATGTCCTCTACGCTGTTGTCATTAAGCCTGCTGAGCGCTGCAATGTTCGGCGTTTCACAACAGGCCAGTGCTCACGGTTACGTCGAATCCCCGGCCAGCCGTTCCTATCAGTGCAAGCTACAGCTCAATACTCAATGCGGCAGTGTGCAATATGAACCGCAAAGCGTTGAAGGCCCTAAAGGTTTCCCAGAGAGCGGTCCACCGGATGGCCATATTGCCAGTGCCAATAAATCCACCTTCTTTGAACTGGACCAGCAATCTCCGACGCGCTGGAATAAACTCGCCCTGAAAACCGGCGCCAACGCTTTTACCTGGAACCTGACTGCGCGCCATAGCACCACCAGTTGGCGCTATTTCATTACCAAACAAGGCTGGAATGCATCACAACCGCTTAGCCGTGCCTCCTTCGATCTGGCTCCGTTCTGCCAGTACAACGATGGTGGTGCGATCCCGGCAGCCAAAGTGACTCACCAGTGCAATATACCTGCGGATCGTAGCGGCTCGCACGTCATCCTCGCCGTGTGGGATGTAGCAGATACGGGTAACGCCTTTTACCAGGCCATTGACGTCAATCTGAGCAAATAATACCCAGAGAGGAAATAGGAAGGGTTCAGCCTTCAGAGGTTGAACCCTTTTTTCTGACCATACTGACTGTGCCATCAGTGAGGATGGTGCGGAAAGTCAGCACACTGAACGCAATAATATCGATCGCCCCGATACGCAACCGCGTCCAGGATGCCCGCAGGCAAGCACATTGACCAAAGCCAGAGCCACGACCCACCAGTGTTTGTTCGTTATTCATTGTTCTTATCCATCATAACAATCAGAAAAAGCGTATTTTATTCATCAGCCATATGCTGCAGTCTGTTGCCCTATGATGAAAACTGTTCTCATTTACTTATGCTGATAAATTTCAAGTTGTCGCTTGAAGGACACAGGTATAAATAACGTTGATCAAGGAGCTTATAGATGAACCAATTAGACGCACTCAAACAGTTGACCGTCGTGGTCGCCGACAGTGGTGATATCGAATCCATTCGCCAGTTCGAACCCCAGGATGCCACGACTAACCCATCTTTGATCCTCAAAGCCGCGGCGCTGCCGCAATATAAGCCACTGATTACCGAAGCGCTCAACTACGCCCGCCAGCAGGGAGGGAGCAAAGAGACCCAACTGATTAATGCCAGCGATAAACTGGCGGTAAATATCGGCGTAGAAATCCTGAAAAGCGTTCCTGGCCGTATCTCCACCGAGGTGGATGCCCGCCTTTCTTTCGATCGCGGCATGTGCGTGGCCAAAGCACGCAAGCTGATTGGTCTGTATCAGGAGCAAGGGATCGATAAATCCCGCATTCTGATCAAACTGGCCTCCACCTGGGAAGGCATCAAAGCGGCTGAAGAGTTGGAAAAAGAAGGGATCAATACCAACCTGACGCTGCTGTTCTCCTTCGCTCAGGCGCGCGCCTGCGCCGAAGCAGGCGTTTTCCTGATTTCACCGTTCGTTGGCCGGATCTATGACTGGTATCAGGCAAAACAGCCGATGACCGACTACGACGCCGAGCAGGATCCTGGCGTGAAGTCTGTCCGTACCATTTATGAATACTACAAGCAGCATCGCTATCAGACCGTGATCATGGGAGCCAGCTTCCGCAAGGTTGAGCAGATCCTGGCGCTGGCAGGCTGCGATCGCTTAACCATTGCGCCAAACCTGCTGGAGCAGCTGAAACAGAGCGACCAACCGGTTGAATGTAAATTGGCACCGTCGACCGAGGGATTCCACCAACCCGCCCCCTTGGCTGAAGCCGAATTCCGTTGGTTACATAACCAGGATGCCATGGCGGTCGAGAAGCTGGCCGAAGGTATCCGTCTGTTCGCCGTTGACCAGCAGAAGCTGGAAGACATGCTAGCCGCTGAGCTGTAACCCCCTGGCCGTTGTTCGGCTTCACCGCCGACAAGGTGGTAGCGAAGACTAACGCGCGGTTGAAAGAGATAAAAGGGATGGGGTACTCCATCCCTTTCACACAGAAGGCTGACTGGGATAAAAGGTTATTCCATCACGCGGTGAATTTGCAGATACTGTAACAACATGATGGTTTTACCATCTTTAAGGCGACCATCGGCAATCATCGCGATAGCCTCACTGAAGGGCAGTTCCACCACCTCGATATCTTCATCCTCAATGCCACCGCCCACGGTAGCGCGTTCACTGTCCTGATACTCGGCAATAAAGAAATGGATCAGTTCCGTCACGCCGCCCGGTGACATGTAGGCCTCAAAAATCTTCTTCACGTCCGACACCTGAAAACCGGTTTCCTCTACCGCTTCACGGCGGACACACTGTTCGGGTGAGTCATCATCCAACAGCCCGGCACAGGCCTCCAGCAGCATACCGCTAGGGTTGCCGTTGACGTAGGTCGGCATACGAAACTGATTGGTCAGCACTACGGTTCCTTTCGCTCGGTTATACAGCAGGATGGTCGCCCCGTTACCACGGTCGTAAACCTCGCGGACCTGCTCGACAGAGCCCCCGTTCTTACGCTTCAAATCAAAGGTATATTTATTGAGGACATACCAGTTGTCCGACAGCAGTTCTTTTCTGACATTTTCAATTTTTGATGACATGAACTTTTGTTCCCTTCGCTGCGCTAACGCATTCATATGCCGATAGCAAAGCGCAGCCAGAGGCGATTTGCAACAAAAAAACCCCGCAGGCTTTTCAGCACTACGGGGTTCTTTTTCGGTTCAAACTCAGAAGCCGTTTGGCACTTCGCGCATATCCGGCAACTTGTGCGCAATACCTTTATGGCAATCGATACAGGTTTTGCCTTCGGTAATCGCCTGGTCGTGCATTTTAGCCGCGACCGTTTTCTGTGCGGTGAAATCCATATACTCGAAGTTATGGCAGTTACGGCACTCCTGCGAGTTATTGGCCTTCATACGCGCCCATTCGTTGCTGGCCATCGTCAAGCGATGTTCCTCAAACTTCTGTGGCGTGTCGATCAGACCAAATATTTTGGCATACAGCTCCTTGCTGGCCTTCATTTTGCGCAGCATCTTAGGTCCCCACTCGTGAGGAACGTGGCAATCCGGACAGGTTGCTCTTACCCCACTGCGGTTGTTGTAGTGCACCGTCTCCATATACTCTTCATAGACGTTCTGCCGCATTTCGTGGCAACTGATGCAGAACTGCTCGGTGTTGGCCGCTTCCATACCGGTATTGAATCCGCCCCAGAAAATGATCCCGGCAACAAAGCCAAGCAGCAGTAGCGTCCCCAAGGCCAGACGGCTCGGCCTGCGCCACCAACGCCATAGACGAATGATCGGCCCGGCCTTTTTCTCTGATGGTGTCTTATTACGTTCGGCCATAGCTCCCCCGCTTAGTGCCCAAAGCCTTGCATCGGCTTGAAATCATTACCGATGATTGGTGCCGCATCGGTTTGTGGTACGTGACATTGCAGACAGAAATAGCGGCGAGGGGCAACTTCGCCCAGCACCTTGCCATCACTGTCCATAAAGTGTGTCGGACTGATACGCGGTGCCCCCGTGGTGCGATAGCTCCCCACGCCGTGGCACTGCAGGCAACGGTTGGTGTTCTTGGTGACCTGATAACCGTCGATACTGTGCGGTATCATCGGCGGCTGGTTCACATAGTTTAATGCCATCCTTTCCTGTTGCTTTGGCATTTTGATCTGCCCTTCGGCAGTCCCGGAAACCTCTGGCGATTGCTGGAGATCCACATCACTGGCAGCAAACGCAACGCTGGCAACAATCAGTGATAACAGCGCTCCCCACAGGGACAGCTGCTTTTTCAGGACATTGCTTTTCATTTTTTGGCTCCCGAATAATGAAATTTGGTCTTAATCTCGAATACGTTTTCTGCACAGACATCGATACAACGTCCGCAAGCAATACAGGCATCACTGGCAACCCGTGAGGTACCTTTTTGTAGTAATAACGGTTCACGCAAAATCTGGGGTTCCGGGCAAACATGGAAGCAATCCATACAGCGGGTGCAGTTTTCACGTTGCTCTGCGCTGATCTGTACCACGCCTTGGCTACCGATCACGCCGTACATGGCCCCCATAGGGCAAAGATGGCCACACCAACCATGTTCAACCACCAGCAGATCGAACAGGAACAGTGCCACAATCAACCAGATACCGGCCCCAAACGCAGCACCTAGCCCAGTCAGCCAGCTCAATGCCCCCTCACCCGTTCCGTGGATCAAACCACGCCCCATCAAGGCGACCGGGTTAATCCACTCCCAAAGTAGGGTGCCACTGACGGCACTGCCCACCAGGATGGCCAGCAAAATACCGTAGCGCAGGCTGCGCGGTAACGTCGCCGACTGCCGCAATCCCAACTTCCGCCGCAGCCAGGCGGCCAGATCGGTCACCGGGTTGAGTGGACACACCCAGCCACAGAACACGCGGTTGCCAATCAGGCCATAAATCAGCACCACCATCGCCCCAACCCACACCAGCCAGGCTGGCCAATGCCCTGCCAACAGGCTTTCCAGCATCATCAACGGGTCCGTCAGCGGCACCGTCTCCAACAGCAGGCTGGCGCTATAGTTGCCGCGCAGGATCCAGGTTCCCCAAATTGGCCCGGATAAAAACATCAACAAGATCAGCACCTGGCTACAGCGGCGCAGGATCAGGAAACGATGACTGCGTAACCAGCCATGGCGCAGACGGGCATCACGCCCAGCTTGTGCGACAGGATTGGCCATCATTCACCTCCCTTTTCGCCACGAGCGGGTAACGTGAGGCCTTCAGGCACCAGCGAATGCCCGGCTCGCTCTTTTTCCTTCCATCCCCAGCGGTAATGTTCACCCAACTGGCCCCGCGCCAACGCCAGCGGCAACACTTTGATCGCCGCCTGCTCCAGTACGCAGGCCTGTTCACACTTGCCGCAACCGGTGCAGGCATCGCTATGTACCGTTGGCAGAAACATGGCGTGCTTGCCGGTACGTTCGTTGCGCTGCAATTCCAGCGTGATGGCCTTGTCGATCTGCGGGCAAACACGGTAACAAACATCGCAACGCAAGCCTTGCCAGTTCAGGCAGTTTTCATGATCCAGCAACACCGCCAACCCCATACGCGCCTGATCGATATCAGTCAGGTCTGGCGCCAGCGCCCCACTCGGACAGGCCACCACACAGGGGATGTCCTCACACATCTCGCAAGGGATATCCCGTGCGACAAAGTAAGGCGTTCCCGCCGCCATAGGCGACAGCAGCGTTGCCAACTTCAGCGTCTGATAAGGGCAAGCCTGCACACACTGACCACAGCGGATACAGGCGCTGTCAAATGCCGCCCCAGCCAGTGCCCCCGGTGGTCGCAGGGCCAGGCCATCACGTGCCTGAGACTGCCTCTGCTGCAACCCCAGTAACACACCTATCCCTGCTAACCCAGCCACACTGCGGGCAGCGTCTCGCAGGAAGCGCCGCCTTGCCGGTGTCTTATCTCGTTGCTGGCTCATTCCGCTGGCCTTATACCTTCTCCAGTTTCACCGCGCACTTCTTGAAGTCAGTCTCTTTCGACAGTGGGTCGGTCGCATCCAGCGTCAGGTTGTTGACCAGCTGTGCCGCATCAAAGAACGGCATATAGACCAGACCCTGCGGCGGGCGGTTACGGCCGCGGGTTTCGACAATGCTCACCACTTCACCACGGCGTGACACGACTTTCACTTTGTCACCACGGCGCAGATTACGGTTCTTGGCATCCAACGGATGGATGAACAGCACCGCTTCCGGGAAAGCACGATGCAGTTCGGGAACCCGGCGCGTCATTGAGCCGGTATGCCAGTGCTCCAGCACACGGCCAGTAGACAACCACAGGTCATACTCCTGATCCGGGCTTTCCGCCGCCGGTTCGAACGGCAGCGCAAAGATCACCGCTTTGCCGTCTGGTTTGCCATAGAAGCGCACGCCTTCACCGGCCTTCACATAAGGATCGGTGCCTTCGCGGTAACGCCACAGGGTTTCTTTGCCATCCACCACCGGCCAGCGAAGACCGCGTGCCTGATGATACATATCGAAGGCTGCCAGATCGTGTCCATGGCCACGTCCGAAACCGGCATACTCTTCAAACAACCCTTTCTGGATGTAATAGCCGAAGTCGCGCGCTTCGTCGTTCAGCTGCTCCGCCGGGATCGCTTCCAACGGATATTTGTTCACTTCACCGTTGGCGAACAATACGTCATAAAGCGTTTTGCCACGGTATTCCGGCTTCTGGTTCAGCAACTCGGCTGGCCAGACTTCTTCTACTTTGAAGCGTTTGGAAAATGCGACCAACTGCCACAGATCGGATTTGGCCTCACCCGGCGCTTTCACCTGCTGGTGCCAGAACTGGGTACGGCGTTCGGCATTGCCGTAGGCCCCCTCTTTTTCCACCCACATGGCGGTAGGCAGGATCAGATCCGCTGCCAGCGCACTCACGGTCGGGTAAGGATCGGAAACCACGATAAAGTTGCGCGGATCGCGCCAGCCAGGCATGCGCTCTTCATTGATATTTGGCCCTGCCTGCATGTTGTTGTTACACATCACCCAGTAGGCATTCAGTTTGCCATCTTTCAGTGCCCGGTCTTGCGCGACCGCATGCAGCCCGACTTTTTCAGGAATGGTACCTGCGGGTAACTGCCATTTCTGTTCAGCAATCTGACGGTGTTTCTCGTTGGTCACCACCATATCCGCCGGCAGGCGGTGAGCAAAAGTCCCCACTTCACGTGCGGTACCACAGGCGGAAGGCTGGCCGGTGAGAGAGAATGGCCCGCAGCCTGGCTTAGAGATCTTGCCAGTCAGCAGATGCAGGTTATAACACAGGTTATTGGCCCAGACGCCGCGCGTATGCTGGTTGAAGCCCATCGTCCAGTAAGAGACCACTTTCACATTCGGATCGGCATACAGCTTTGCCAACGCTTCCAGTTGGTCTTTCGGCACGCCACTCATTTCCGCCGTTTTTTCCAGCGTGTATTCCGCCACAAAAGCTTTGTAGTCTTCAAAACTCATCGGTTCGGACGCATCACTACCTGGATTTTTCGCCGCTTTTTCCAGCGGATGCGTTGGACGCAGACCATACCCGATATCGGTCGCACCCTTGCGGATATTGACGTGTTGCTTGAGGAATTCCTGATCGACGGCGTTATTCTGAATAATATAGTTGGCGATGTAGTTCATGATCGCCAGATCGGTCTGCGGCGTAAACACCATGGCGTTATCTGCCAGTTCAAAACTGCGGTGTTCAAACGTAGACAGAACGGAAACGTTGACCTTGTCGTTACCCAGGCGGCGATTGGTGATACGCGACCACAGGATCGGGTGCATCTCAGCCATATTCGAGCCCCAGAGGACAAAGGCGTCGGCCTGCTCGATATCATCGTAGCAGCCCATCGGCTCATCCATACCAAAGGTACGCATAAAGCCCACGACCGCAGAGGCCATACAGTGACGCGCATTCGGATCCAGGTTGTTGGAGCGCAGGCCCGCTTTGAACAGTTTGGCGGCCGCGTAACCTTCCCATACCGTCCACTGGCCGGAGCCGAACATCCCAACCGCCTCGGGCCCTTTCTCTTTCAACGCCCCTTTGAATTTATCGGCCATCACATCGAAAGCCTGATCCCAACTGATTGGGGTGAACTCACCTTCTTTGTCGTACTGGCCGTCCCGCATACGCAACATCGGCTGCGTCAAACGATCTTTGCCGTACATGATTTTAGGCAGGAAGTAGCCCTTGATGCAGTTCAGACCGCGGTTGACTGGCGCATCCGGATCGCCCTGTGAGGCAACGATGCGGCCATTTTGCGTACCGACCAGAACGCCACAACCTGTGCCGCAGAAACGGCAAGGCGCTTTGTCCCATTTGATTTCGTCACCACCGCCGACCACGGCTTGTGCGACCGTTGGGATCGTCAGCCCGGCAGCGGCGGCGGCTGCCGCTGCAGCGTTAGCTTTCATGAAGTCTCGACGACTGAGTTTCATGGCATTACCTCACCTTGCTCATCTTGCTGGTGATAAACCAGCGACACTGCCAACACGCCTTCCAGATTGCGTGCCGACTCAATTTTTTCCAGCAACGCCTGGGAGCGTGCTGCCTGCATGACCACCACCAGCTTGCCCTGCTGCTGGTCTTGTGCCGGAATTTCCGTATCCGGGATTGCCAACAACGCCGGGATCAGCGCCGGGAACTTTTCCGGCCGGGCCTGAACCATCAACCCGCTGACATGCCATTCGTTATTCATTATTTTCACTCCGGGTTATTACGATCGCGGTGGCTGGGCAACCGGCAACGCAGGCACCGCAACCGTTGCATGCTGCGACATCAAGCGCCGGCTGGGCGATGCCCCCCAGCCGTGGCCGAAAACGGATTGCCTGCGTTTCACAGCTGTCTTGGCAACTGCGGCATTCAACCCCCTGCAATGCCAGACAATGGGCGGCAAACTTGGCCACTTGCTGCCAGGGTTGATGTTGCGGTGGGTAGAATAGCGGGGCTTCACAAGCTTCAGCACATTGTCGGCAGAAGGTACATTCAGCCCGTTGGAAATCGATTTCAGGAAAACCGCCACTGCCGCTGATCAGCACGCCGGTTTCGCAGGCATTAACGCAGGCCTGGCATCGGGTGCAACCAGCCACAAAGAGAGCGGCTTCACGCGACCATGGGGGACGGATCGCATCAGAATGATGACGCCATTGTCCGCTGAGCAGTCTGCGTCGCGACAATTCGGCCATGGGGTTTTCCTTAAGGTTATAAACACGCACCGCGTGTAAAAAAAATCTTGTGATTTTAATTATTTTTTACCAATCCCCCTACGGGGGGTGAGAATAAAATAAGCTGAACGCGGTAGGGAGATAATCACCCTTTAGGGGTAAATGCGAGGTTGCTTGCGCCAGATCAATCTCTGACAAAGCCAATGGGGATTTGATTTACACAATTTCACTTAGGCGCTATTTAATTGATTATATAACGAAGATTTATTCCAGGGTTATTCGGACAGTTCGATTAAAAACGCGGTGCATTTTAATTGCAAAAGTTATAATTTTGCTTTCGAATGAATTTCGGCGGCCCGGGCTCGCCCATGAAAAAAGGATCCTGACTTGCTCGTAAAACGCTCAGTAACCGGCAGCCTGGCCAAGGCGCTGATTGGCATTGTGATATTTTCGGTACTCTCCACCGGACTGGCCCTGACTACCGTGGCCGGTAGCCTGCGTGATGCCGAGGCGGTGAATATTGCGGGCTCCTTGCGTATGCAGAGCTATCGCCTGGCCTATGAGCTCGCCAACGGCTCCAACCAACTGAGTGGGCATCTGCTACAGTACCAGCAATCGCTGACGGCCCCTGCGCTAGATAATCTCGATCGCTTTTACGTGCCTGACGATGTGCGGCAGAAATACCTGACACTACGCCGCGCCTGGCAGGCGCTGGAAAAACAGATCCTGGCCGGTCACCCGGAGAACTATCAGGCCAATGTGGCCAGCTACGTCAATCAGATTGACCTGTTCGTGCTGGCATTACAGCGCTACTCTGAACAGAAATTGACTATCGTGGCGGCGATCAGCGTGATGGGCTACATCGCCATCATTGGTTTGGTACTGTTCTGTATCCGCTTTATGCGGCGCCAGGTGGTAACACCGTTGAAACTTCTGGTGGACGCCAGCCTGCGCATGCAGCAACGGGACTTTAACCATCCACCGCTGGACGTTTCATTACCTAACGAGCTCGGAGTGTTATCACAGACATTTACTGTCATGTCGAGCGAATTGGCCAAGCTGTATCAATCGCTGGAACAGAAAGTACAGGAAAAAACCGAGCGTCTGCTGCAAGCTAACCGAACACTCGAAGTGCTCTACAGCTGTTCACAGGCGCTAAGCGCCGGCCAGCTCGATCAACGGGCTTTTGAGAAAGTGCTGCGCATCGTGCGGCTAAGTGAGCAGTTGCAGTGTATCCAGTTGAATGTGCAAGACAGCCTTAGCCAATGGCAGATCGGCAGCGGTGAGCCACAACCGCAACTGCCCTGGCATTCGCTGAAAATCATGCAGGAGAACAAACCGTTAGGCAGCCTGAGTTGGCAGCATGAACAGCAACCGCCGCACCCGCATCTGATGCAAAGCGTGGCGAATATGCTAAGCCGTGGCGTCTATTTCAATCGGGCACAGAAACAGCATATGCAGTTCCTGTTAATGGAGGAACGCGCCACCATTGCGCGTGAACTGCATGACTCCCTGGCCCAGGCGCTGACGTTCCTGCGTATTCAACTGACCCTGCTGAAACGCACGCAGGCAGGGAATTCACCACAAGCAGACGAGATTATTGATGATTTTGATCGGGCGTTGGCCGATGCCTATCGCCAACTGCGCGAATTACTGACCACTTTTCGTTTGAGCATTCAGGACGCCGATCTGAACATAGCGCTACAGCAGGTATTGGAGCCATTAAAACTTCTGACCAATGCGCGGATTCAGTTACACTGTCGGCTCGCCTCGCAGGCGCTGAACGCCCAACAACAGGTTCATGCACTACAAATCGTGCGTGAAGCCGTGCTCAACGCCATCAAGCATGCCGACGCGCAGGAAATTATTATCCGCTGCGAAGTTTCTTCGGCCGGGGACAATGAGATCGCTATTTGCGACGACGGTTCAGGTATTGATAGCCTGGATGAGCCGGAAGGCCATTATGGATTAACCATTATGAGCGAGCGCGCAGCACGCCTGGGCGGAACACTGCACATCGGGCGTGGCAGCGCAGGGGGCACAGAAGTCCGCCTGACCTTCCCACCATAAGGGAGCGCAATAAGCCATTTTAATGGTTGGAGGTTAATGACAGCGTGGTTTTCTAACCCGAGATATCTGGATATGGCGCACTGTGGGCATTCTGGTGATTTACGCCGCGATGGCCCATCGGTACGCACTCTCTAATATCTGACCTTTTCAGCTGTCTGACGCGTTTTTAACGGCTGGTTATGCTTTATTACAGGTGCAGCGGCCTGTTAAACAAGCCAGCGACGTTAATAACAACTATATTTTTACGAGTCAGTACCCTTGCTCTGTCGCTTATTGGGCACGATGCGGGGGCTTTACTCACTACAGGGAGCATGTTCATTGTGATGAAGAATTACAGAGTAATGATCGTTGACGATCACCCATTGATGCGTCGCGGCATCAAACAGTTACTGGGTTTGGAGAGCACGTTTACCGTCGTCGCGGAAGCCAGCAGCGGCAGTGAAGCCATCGCCCTGGCCGGACAATTGACGCCAGACGTTATCCTGCTGGATCTGAACATGAAGGGGCTTTCCGGGTTGGATACGCTGAAAGCACTGCGTGACGAAGGCGTAGACGCCCGTATCATCGTGCTGACCGTTTCCGACACCCGTAGCGATGTCTACGCGCTGATCGATGCCGGTGCCGACGGTTATCTGCTGAAAGACAGCGAACCCGAACAGTTGCTGGTGCATATCCGTGAAGCCGCCGAGGGTAAGAACGTGATAAGCGAAGCGGTGGCGGATTACCTTTCATCGCGTAGCGAGCAGCACGATCCCTTTGCCGAACTGACCGAACGCGAACTGGATGTCCTGCAAGAAGTGGCGCGCGGCATGTCCAACAAACAGGTAGCAGCGCAGTTACACATTTCAGAAGAGACCGTGAAAGTGCATATTCGCAATATGTTACGCAAGCTCAACGTGCGTTCGCGCGTCGCGGCCACGGTGATGTATCTAGAATCAAAAAGCCAATAATGGTCCCCCGGCATGCCGGGGAACATTTAATCAATCGCCGCCAGCAGTTGCTGATGATGCTGCTGAACCCAGCTTTGATTCAGAGGCCCCCAGTTTTCCAGCCGATAGAAACCATCATTATTACGTACACCCTGTTGAATAAACTGCAACTCAACCCCTAGGCCGGGCAAGGCTTTCAAGACGTCCTGCAACGTCCGACGCGGCCAACCGGTGAGCGCCATCAGGCGCGGAACATTGGGCCGTTCGCTGTGGCTGATCAGCCAGCAAAGATAAAGGCGACGGGCAAAAACCGGATTAATTTCCATGCCAAACTCCTGCTGTGGAATAATTCCTGATAATTTCATCGTAAAGCAATAAAAGCGCCAAATTGGCGCAATCCGTTGCGGTGAGCATGCAAGTGTAGATTTCTACTACTGTTATTTACATTATCTCCTTTTTTTCTCCACGCTTTACCTGGGTATCGCGAGTAAAGTGCAATAGCGCCAGGATCCTTCCTGGCGGTTGATATATGCCCGACGGATCGCTTTACGGGTGTTAGCATCGTTGATGCTGTCAAAGATAGAACAAGTCATAACGAGGTTCATGCTGCATGGCCAATTTTTTTATTGATCGCCCTATTTTCGCCTGGGTTCTGGCGATTATCCTTTGCCTTACGGGAACGTTGGCGATTTTCTCTCTGCCTGTCGAACAATACCCGAATCTCGCTCCGCCCAATGTGCGTATCAGTGCTAACTATCCAGGCGCCTCTGCACAAACGTTAGAGAATACCGTTACTCAGATCATTGAGCAGAGTATGACCGGCCTCGACAATATGATGTATATGTCGTCACAAAGCACCAATACTGGCCGGGCCTCGGTAACACTGACTTTTGAAGCAGGCACCGATCCCAATGAAGCCATGCAGCAGGTACAGAATCAGTTGCAATCGGCGATCAAGCGGCTGCCACAGGCCGTTCAACAGCAGGGTGTGACGGTATCAAAATCTGGCGACACTACCCTGATGATGGTGGCCTTCGTCTCTACCGACGGTAGCATGGATAAGCAGGATATTGCAGATTACATTGTCTCCAACCTGCAGGATCCACTTAGCCGTATCACCGGCGTCGGCAGTATGGACGTATACGGTTCTCAGTATGCAATGCGCATCTGGCTGGATCCCAATAAACTCACCAGCTATCAGCTCACCACGCAGGATGTGGTTAAAGCGATCAACTCCCAGAACGCCCAGGTTGCTGTTGGCCAGCTAGGTGGAATGCCTTCAGTGGATAGTCAGGCGTTAAATGCCACCATCAACGCTCAGTCCCAGTTACAGACGCCTGAACAGTTTCGCCAGATCACCTTACGCGTCAATCAAGACGGCTCATTGGTCACGCTGGGTGATGTTTCTACCATTGAACTGGGGGGTGAAAATTATGACTACCTCAGTCGTTATAACGGCATGCAGGCCGCCGGGATGAACATCAAACTGGCCTCCGGTGCCAACGAATTGCAAACAGATCAGTTGGTCAAAGCCAAAATTGCCGAGCTTTCCCGTTACTTCCCTTCGGGTTTGGAAGCGAAAGTCGCCTATGAGACAACGCCGTTCGTGCAGGCCTCGATCAAGGACGTGGTGAAAACGCTGTTCGAAGCGATTCTGCTGGTCTTTTTGGTGATGTACCTGTTCCTGCAAAACTTCCGCGCCACGCTGATCCCAACCATTGCCGTCCCGGTCGTTCTGTTAGGCACCTTTGCGATCCTTTCCGCATTCGGCTACAGCATCAACACCCTTACCATGTTTGCCATGGTGCTGGCAATCGGCCTATTGGTGGACGATGCCATCGTGGTGGTAGAAAACGTCGAACGCGTGATGAGTGAAGAAGGCCTCTCACCGCGTGATGCAACCCGTAAATCCATGGGGCAGATCCAGGGGGCTCTGGTAGGAATTGCCATGGTGCTTTCCGCCGTGTTTATCCCGATGGCCTTCTTCGGCGGTACCACCGGTGCCATCTACCGTCAGTTCTCAATCACCATCGTTTCAGCCATGGTGCTTTCGGTGCTGGTGGCGATGATCCTGACGCCAGCACTTTGTGCCACTATCCTCAAGCCAATCGCTAAAGGACACCATCATGGCAAACGCGGTTTCTTCGGTTGGTTCAACCGGATGTTCAATCGCAATACCGAACGCTATGAACGCGGTGTGGCCAGGGTGCTCCACCACAGCGCCCGCTACATGGTGATCTATCTGTTGCTGCTTGGTGGTATGGCGCTGTTGTTTATCAAGCTGCCGACCTCGTTTTTACCGCAGGAAGACCGTGGCGTATTCTCCGTTCAGGTACAGTTACCTACAGGCTCTACCATGCAACAAACCACCAAGGTGGTAGAGAAAGTCGAAAACTACTTCATGACCCAGGAGAAAGAGGATGTTCTCTCGGTGTTCTCTACTATCGGTGCCGGCCCAGGGGGTAACGGGCAGAACGTTGCCCGTATGTTTATCCGTCTGAAAGACTGGGATCAGCGAACTTCGGGAGCCAATAGCTCGTTCGATATTATCGCTCGCGCCACCAAAGCCTTCAGTAACATCAATGAGGCACGCATCATTGCCAGTAGCCCACCGGCGATTACCGGGTTGGGGAACGCTTCGGGTTTTGATATGCAATTGGAAGACCACGCCGGTCTGGGGCACAGCAAGCTGATGGCGGCGCGCGATCAATTGCTGCAGTTGGCAGGGCAGAACCCGCTGTTGTCACGCGTTCGCCACAACGGCCTTGATGACAGCCCACAGCTACAGATTGATATCGACCAGCGTAAGGCACAGGCGTTGGGCGTTGCTATCGATGATATCAACAACACCCTTTCAACCGCCTGGGGTTCCACTTATGTCAATGACTTCGTCGATCGCGGGCGGGTCAAGAAAGTATATGTCCAGGCGGCAGCGCCTTTCCGCATGCTGCCAGAAGATATCTACAAATGGTATGTGCGTAACAACAGCGGCGGTATGGTGCCCTTCTCCGCCTTCGCCACCTCTCACTGGGAATACGGTTCACCCCGTCTGGAGCGCTACAACGGTAGCTCGTCAGTAGAAATTGTGGGTGAGGCTGCCTCAGGCGTCAGTAGCGGTACCGCAATGGCCGAGATGGAAAAACTGGTCAGTCAGTTGCCTACCGGTTTTGGGCTGGAGTGGACGGCAATGTCCTATCAGGAACGCCTGTCCGGCTCACAGGCACCAGCACTGTACGCTATTTCTTTGCTGGTTGTGTTCTTGTGCCTGGCGGCCCTGTATGAAAGCTGGTCGATCCCATTCTCGGTGATGCTGGTGGTCCCCTTGGGCGTCATCGGAGCCGTCGCCGCCACCTGGTTGCGTGGGCTGGAAAACGACGTTTACTTCCAGGTGGGGTTATTAACGATTATCGGCCTGTCGGCCAAAAACGCCATTCTGATTGTTGAATTTGCCAACGAACTCAACCACAAAGGGAAAGACCTGATGGCGGCGACGCTGGAAGCCTCACGTATGCGTCTGCGCCCAATCCTGATGACCTCGCTGGCATTTATCTTCGGTGTTCTGCCGATGGCGATCAGCTCGGGGGCGGGTTCCGGCAGTCAGCATGCGGTAGGTACCGGGGTGATGGGCGGTATGATTTCCGCTACCGTCCTGGCTATTTTCTTTGTCCCGCTGTTCTTTGTCCTGGTACGCCGCCGCTTCCCCGGCAAGCCGTTGAGTCCATTACATAGCGATAAAAACGACGATTAACAGGCGTAAAAAAGCAGCGTCGGTTTCCCGATGCTGCTTTGCCATGAACGTAATTTTGTACCCAAGGTGTTTAAAAAAATAAACTGCACAGCCTTGTGTTAAGCCCCAACGCGGTGTTAGCTACCTAACATCTCATCGATGAAGTCTTTCCAGTTTTTTAACTCCAGATCAACCATAATACTTCTACTACCTCATTACATTGAACGCCGCGATTTTACGCCTGTTTTTTGACCAAGTGAAGCATTTTGGGAACGGTGCCAACCACAGAAACAGGGAATTGCGCACATTTCCAGATTAATCAGAAAGCTAGCTGATTTCCAATTTCCCTTGTGCGATCAATTTTCACCTACTAGCGTTCTAAAGAGGATTAAAAAAGCACGATTAAAGGAAAAATCATGTCTTCGGCACGCCATATTGAACAATTAAAAAAACAGGGTCGCTATCCGGAGGCTACCGAACTGGCCCAGCAGATGCTGCAGCAGTCTCCTCTTGATGCCAAGCTGCATTATCAGTTGGCTTGCCTGTACGATGTGCAAGGTTTTGAGCAACAGGCCATTCCCTGCTACCTCTCCGCTTTGCAATATGACTTACCGGCACCACTGCGCCAGGAAGCCTGGTTAGGGTTGGGGAGCACTTACCGCGCGTTAGGGGAGTACCAAAAATCCCTGGCTGCTTTCGACGATGGTTTAAATGAGTTTCCGCAGGCAAAAGAGATCACCCTGTTCCGCGCCATGACGCTCTACAATCTGGGTGAAACCCGGCAGGCCGTCGCCGATTTGTTATTACTGCTGGCTGAGACCTCCGCACACGCAGAAATCAGCAGCTATCAACGCGCTATCCGCCACTATGCCGCGGATTTGGATCGTATCGGTTGAGGAGAAAATGATGGAGATTATGACCAATCCGAGCAGTTATCACATCGACTGGCCGCAACTTTGCGAATTGCTGGTCGCCGCAGGGCTAGGCGAACGCGATCCGCTGGTGATGCAGAAGGTGTATCAAAACAACCAATTCTGTTATTGGGGTTTTATAGACGGCGAACTGATGGCTACCGCCCATGCCATTAGCGACATGACCTCGGTATCTTATCTGGCGGATGTCGCCATCCATCCACGCTTTCAGGGGTATGGCTATGGGTGCCAGTTGATGGATCGCGTTATGCAGGATCTGGCGCCATTAGGTAAGGTGTTTATCTACGCGGTGCCGGATAAATTGGCGTTTTATAAACGCTACGGCTTTCACGATCTGACAACCGGTATGGTGTATGCCGATGGGGCAGCGCTGGCACGGTTGCAAAATAGCGGGTATGTGCGCTGATTAATCAGCGACCGGGGGCGATAATTTAGTCTGGCACTTTTTTGAGGGAGAAGATCACCGTCAATGAATGAATTGATTGCAATTAAAAATTCGCATGAATAATACAACGTGTTTTGGGTGCTGGATTTCAAATCACAACCTATGTATTGTAAATTTTTCAGTACTTAATGTAAGGGATCTACATGGCTAATATAATTTACGGAACCATCAAGGGTGATAAACAAGGACTGATTTCAGCAGGTTGTTCTACTCCTGACTCCATAGGAAACAAGTACCAAAAGGGGCATGAAGATCAGATCCTTGTCCTTGAATTGCTTAATCTTATGACTCGTGAAAGTAACGTTCAGCTCCACCCTCTCCAAATCAGAAAGCCCATCGATAAAGCTAC
Organism: Serratia fonticola; assembly: GCF_006715025.1. NCBI lineage: Bacteria > Pseudomonadati > Pseudomonadota > Gammaproteobacteria > Enterobacterales > Yersiniaceae > Serratia > Serratia fonticola. The sequence continues at coordinate 1,989,381 of NZ_VFMK01000001.1, read as the reverse complement.
CCCACTCTTAGCTTTAGCAATGAACCAGAATGAACGCCTGGCGTGCGAGTTCGTATTTTATAGAATGAATCCTTCTGGTGGCTTGGAGATTTTCTTCAAAATAAAGCTGACTGGTGCAACGTTAAGTGAAATTAGAATGTTTAGCCCTAATTCATTGACACACAATGAGATTCAATCTGATGAAAGCATTTCCTTCAAATACGAATCCATAACTTGGGAACATGTTATGGCTGGAACAAGTGCATATAGTATCTGGGATGATAGGGTATATTAATCATGGGAACTACTGCGATAGCTCATTTAAAGTATGATTTAGATAGGCATGCTGTGGACCTAAAACGCATAGCTACATTAGCCTCTGCTTACTTTATGAATGATTATCAGACAAGAAGAGAATACCTTAGACAAGTAGATGAGTTTATAAACAATATTAATCGCAAATTTAAAAATACATTTGATGTTAACGAACGCATGAGATTAATTTACGAAATGCGAGCTGAAAGTGAATTGACTAATAGAGAATATCAAATTTTAAGACAAGGTAATTATACAAAATATCTTATTACTGATTTATATGAAGATCAGGGAGTGGTTAAGTATGCCAAGATAGGCTGGGGAATTGTCACTGGTTCAGGTCAATCTGTGGGTGGTGCATTGATGGCCAACCTTGGCCGCAAACTTCATTCAAGAAAATTGAAAGGTTATGGTGCTATATTATTTTCTCATGGTCTAAACAATGCATATGAGTCTGTATCTCCTCTTATTTATGAACATGAGCATAAGGACTCTGGTTTACTCAGAGATGCTTATAGAAAAGGATCTAAATTAGCTGGCTTGGACCAAAAATATGGTGACTTAGCTTATAGCACCATTGATTTCTCTATAACTGCTTATGCTGGGTATCGTGGCTTAGTTTTAAAGAACAATGCTAATAGACTCGCGACAAGTGGATTGTTTGAAAAACCCGGTACTGGCATGCTATTCAATAATCTTAAACCTGATTATGGGGCTAAGTGGGATACTAAAGGTGTTCCAATGCGAATTTTCATGGTAGGTACCTCCATCGTTAAAGCAAAGATTCTTTTTGTCGACGGTACATATGAACTAAATGATGAATGAAAAAATTCATTTATCAATGTATTCTACTTTTGGAGGTGAAACTCGATATAAAAACATAAGAAATCTAAGTCTCACCAATTTTGCCGTTAGCAGAAAACCTAGTTTCATTCCTCTGCTATTAATCCAGATATAGATAGAGATAAAAAGAATAAATGACACCAAATAGAAAATAGCCTGATTTATATTATCACTAAAGAAGTAAGATCCGAACATCATTACAAAAAAAACAGGGGAAAGAAATATCATATTACCACCGCATAGCTCAGCAACTACCAGGATATAGTTTTTCAGTGACTCATCGTCAGTCGCTTTCACTCCTTTTCCATAGGTTTCATTTTTCCTATCTCTATATTGGTTTTTTAACTTTAAAAGATCTTGATAAGTGAATCCATTTTTCAAAATTAACCTATTTATTTTCATTTTTATACTGTCATGTTATTGTCACTGATTATCTATTCTAACCTACCTCATTACAGCAGGACAAGCCTTTAATTAACCCTGTTACTCAGTATCGCGGCATGATGCGCACATAGTCTACATCATAGGTACTGAAATAGACAGGCATAGTAAATCATGCAATTCACACCGCTGTACAAGCAATGAGGCACTTCAAGTTTTAACCATCACGCTCTAATTCTTCTTAATATTTAAAATGCTTCGCTTTTTACTTTAGTAGGTAATCTCTTGTGCTTTTTAGTTATAGAATAACAGTTCTTCTTTATAATTGTTTCGCTAACTAAAGGCCAGTTACCTTAGCAGCCATTTTATTCATAAGTAACGATACTTCAGCACTGTTCGCCCCACTAATCCCCTACAGTTGCTCTACCCTACTTCCACTATCTGCGATATCATAGATACATCACCTTTAAAATTGGCACTGAGCACGGAAATGACAAAGATAGACTGGATTATGCAATTACGACGTTGTACAAGCGTTTCAACGCTTGAGAAAGTGATTGATAAGAACAAATACGAATTGAACAATGATCAGCTTGAAACCTTCTATGCAGCCGCTGATCATAGACTGGCAGAACTCACTATGGGTAAACTGTACGATAAGATCCCTGCTATTGTATGGCAGTATATAAGATGACGTGGATTAACAGAGTAATAGTTCAATGTAACTGTTAGGAGTAAAAATGAAATCTCCTGGTAAGCAGAGTATTATAAAAGACTTCCCCGATTTTCAAGTAGCTCAAACCGTGGATGAAATAAGAAATTTATTAATCAATGGCTTCGATGACTCTAAAAAGACTATATTCTTATGTGGGAAAGATAAATCTGATAAAAAAAGTCTACGCTATAAGTTTTCAGTCTTTCTTTCGCAAGAAAAAAATATAACACTTACTTACCCAGAAGATCTATTTGAAGACCTCCTTGAAGGTCAAGGTCGGAATAGTCTACTTTCGTTGGAAACTCAGTTAGCCGACTCTGTCGATTTGATTGTTTTAATACCTGAAAGCCCTGGTTCCTTTGCTGAATTAGGGGCATTTTCCATGGATAAGAATCTTGCTGAAAAAATGCTTGTTATGCGTTTAGGTGAATACAAGTCAGGGAAAAGCTTCATAAACCATGGCCCAATCAGGCTTGTACGATCCCATGGCGGTGAAATATTTGACATACCTAAAGAGTTTAATGAAAACAACCCTATTCATGTACAGAAAGTACTTGGCAAAATAAAATCATCGTTGCCATCCACTCGTAGACAAAAGAAAGAACTGGATAACATCCTATTATATTCCAAGCATGTACTCATTTTAATTTATCTTTTCGATAACTTGAATATTGTTTCCATTTACAAATTAATGGAGTTAATTATGAAGAGAAGGTTTGTAAACAAAGATAATATAGCATGCAAAGCAGCGACTCACTCGTTAATTAGAGCCGGAATGATCAATCAGCAAGAGGGTACATTCACAATAACAAAGCTAGGATATGATTCTATAGTAAATAGTTTCTACATGAAACTATCATTAACTGAATTGCGAACTAAAATTATGAATAAACAATATGCTAGACAGTGATTTTAATTTCCTATAGAATCCGTACGTGTGCTAGTTTTTAAGCAGGTGGGTTTGTTAGTTTTTATTTTAACAAGTTCACAGTGGATGGAGAGCCTCTCCGTTCCCGCAGTTCATCACAGAGATAGCGTGATGATCGATTAACCCAAATCACCCCACCGTGATTTGGGTTCCTCGTACATCCGCCTACGCTATAGTCGTTAAAAACTAGCGCACACTTATCCATGCATAGTTATTAAGATGAAATTATGAACTCAAATATGAATAATCATCAAGGTAAGTATACGCAACAACTATTATCTCTTCCTATAATCGAAAACATGGATGATATATCTCTGTCTAGTCGACTTCCAGTTGAAGTTATAGCGAAATTTAGCTTTAAAAACGATAGATATTATCATCGTATTGAAATGAAAAAGAAAGCAGGAGGAGTTAGACTCATAGAGAGTCCTATTAGGGAACTGAAGGCAATACAACGATGGATACTTAGGAATATTCTTGATAAACTTTCACCATCTATCTATGCTAAAGGTTTCATTAAGAATAGGTCTATTTTAGACAATGCTAAACCACATGAAGGCAATCAATATATATTGAATCTTGATTTGAAAGATTTTTTTACTAATGTTAAAGCTTCTCATGTGTACACTTTATTTAAAAATATTGGATACAATAACACTGTCGCATTCGCCTTGACCTCTTTTTGTACGAAAGGTGGTTACTTGCCACAAGGTGCCCCCACATCCCCGGCTATATCAAATCTTGTTTGCTTACGGCTTGATCATCGCATATCGACATATTGTAAAAAAAGAGCATTAACGTATACTCGATACGCTGACGATTTATGTATATCCGGAAACAAACTCCTAACCATTGAAAAAGCATCTTATTTAATTAAAGAGATATTAGGAGATGAAGGCTTTTCCATCAATGAAAAAAAAGAAAAACTCCTAGGCCCTAAAGTAAGAAGAGAGGTCACAGGTCTCACCGTAACACCGAAAATAACAATAAGTAAAAAAATTTATTGTCTGTATAGAAAAAGAATTTATGATCTTGTGCGAAATAAAATACCCAACAAACACGAGATAATTCTTGGAATTATTTCCTTTGTTCAAAGTATCGATAAAGGCAAAGGGAAAAAACTTACTGCTTTCTATGAAAAGCAAAAATCTCTAATCCTGCCATCTCTTATAGTATGACTACCTATGATTTAATATCATACATCTAATAAGTGTATAGCCACCAAGACATCTACTATAAAGAGCAAGACAGAGATTGTTATTCTTTCTTATGTCAATAATTTCATCTGGCGACAGTACTTTACTTCCTCTATAAAATACTGTTTTTTTAGAGCCTCCGCTTACTTTTCCCATAAAGTTGTGTTTGTCCAGCCTCCTTTGAACTTCTGAAAACTCATGTACAGATACGATAGCTGAATATAGGTTAGGAATGATTATTTCAGATATGCTTACTTCATCATTATCTAAGTCGCGTTCTATAATGTTAGATATGTAATCCCCCCCGGCACCTCACATTTCTCAATGATATGACAGATTTTTGCTATTTTTGCTGCATCCCATTTAAATTCAAAATAAACTTGCCTTGCTTGTTCAACATCCGTGCAATAGTAAACTAACCTATGCCGGTAAGATATAAGTAAAAGACCACCTCCTGAGGAGGTGGCTTTACACGACGCCCCTAGAAGGGGGCAATATCCGAGTTAATCCTGTAACAACTCCATTTGCTGTTCGATCTCTTGGTCCTTCTTATCCTGATGCCTCACGTATCGCCTGATTATTTCTTCGCTTACTCCTACCGTATCGACAAAGTATCCCCTTGCCCAAAAATGATTGCCCCACAGTTTCTTTCGTATATGCGGAAAACGGTTGTAAAGACGAATAGCACTGCGTCCTTTCAGGACGCCCATCAACGTCGATATCGACAGCTTAGGTGGTACTATCACCACCAGATAAATATGATCAGGCTGAATATTTAGCTCAAGAATCTCGCAATCCTTCATGTTGCACAGAATGTAAATCGTCCGGTACAACTCCTTCCCTACCTTGTCCCGAAGTATTTTAAATCGGTACTTCGGGGTCCAAACCAGGTGGTATTTGCAACGCCAGAACACATGTGATGAACTCCTGTATAAACCCATGTTGGTGATCCCCTCTTACTTGTGGTGAGCAAGGTGAAATATTCCGGCATGGGTTTCCTTCAGGCTAGAGCCTCACAGGTTCAATCACCACCTCCCTAGGAGGTGGTTTAAGGCTGACAATAAAATATTTCTTGTACTATCTTATGGTTATCATTGAGCACATATTTTTCATCTGGTACAGAAATCCATGCTGGCGTATTTTTAATCATATAATCGCCATCATCTTTTGCTTTCGTTCTACGTCGGTTCCAACCTTTCTTTACCCGGTCGGATTTTAAACAACTTTCATCATATGCTCGCTGTGCAATCATCGTTGCAAAGGTCAAACTATTAGGGACTTTTCTTGAAATGATCAGTTTTTTTATCTACATCATGCAATTCGACCTTATGTTCATCAAGTACGGACAAATACTTCATACACAAGAAGGGATTTTGACGTGAAAACCGGTCTAACGATTCAACAATGAGTACTGAGTGGGGCTTTATCTTCCCCTCTATCAAGCGAGTAAAAAACTTGCCTAAACCAGAGGTGTTTTCCCTGTGCTGGCCTTTAAATGCAGACATCCCCCAGTCAACGATGAACTCATAGTTGTCTGGATCTAAGCCTGGTTTTACCGCATTATCTTTCACATAATCCAGTAGCATAGCCTCCTGACGGTCCAAGCTATCACCACTAGCTTGCTTTTCCGTACTGATTCGAAGATATAGGTAGCACTTTCTCATGGTAAATATGGACTCAAAAAGTTTGTTTAAGCTCTATGGCATCAAAAACTGCGATACCATCAAAAAAGCACGCCGCTGGTTGGAAGAACATGGTGTTGCCTATCAATTTCACGACTATCGCGCAGACGGGCTGAACGAACAGCTACTGCGTGATTTTGTTGAACGCCTGGGCTGGCAGCCCTTACTGAACACCCGTGGCACCACCTGGCGCAAGCTGGATGAAGCACAGCGCAATGCCTGCGACAATGCCGATGCCGCCATTGCCTTGATGCTGGAGCAACCGGCGATCATCAAACGCCCCTTACTGGATGATGGTAAAGGACACGCCCTGTTGGGATTCAGCAGCGAAAGCTACCAGCAATTTATCTCCGAGGTAACATCATGATTTGCCCTGTTATTGAACTGGCGCAGCAGTTAATCAAGCGCCCTTCCCTTAGCCCGCATGACGAGGGCTGCCAAGAAATCATGATTGCCCGCCTGAAAGCAATGGGTTTTACCATCGAACCGATGAATTTTGGCGATACCCAAAACTTCTGGGCCTGGCGTGGTCAAGGTACCACGCTGGCGTTTGCGGGCCACACCGACGTAGTCCCCACCGGTGATGAAAAGCATTGGGACAATCCCCCCTTTGAACCCACTATCCGCGATGGCATGCTTTACGGGCGTGGTGCCGCCGATATGAAAGGCTCTTTGGCTGCCATGCTGGTGGCCGCCGAACGTTTTGTGGCGGCCAACCCCGATCATCAAGGCCGCTTGGCATTCCTGATCACGTCTGACGAAGAGGCCAGCGCCACCCACGGCACCGTCAAAGTGGTGGAAACGCTGATGGCACGCAATGAGCGCCTTGATTATTGCCTGGTGGGCGAGCCCTCCAGTAGCGAACGTGTGGGGGATGTGGTGAAGAATGGCCGCCGTGGCTCGATCACCGCCAACCTGCGTATACATGGCGTTCAGGGGCATGTCGCCTATCCCCATCTGGCGGACAACCCGGTGCATCGAGCCATGCCCGCGCTGAATGAACTGGTCGCCATTGAATGGGATCGGGGTAATGAATTCTTTCCTCCAACCAGCATGCAAATTGCCAACGTGCAAGCTGGAACGGGCAGCAATAACGTGATCCCTGGCGAGCTGTATGTGCAGTTTAACTTCCGTTTTAGCACCGAGCTCACCGATACCCTGATCAAGCAACGCGTGCAGGAACTGTTGGATCGCCACCAGTTGAACTACAGTATCGACTGGTGGTTGTCTGGCCAGCCCTTCCTGACCGCGCGGGGCGCGCTGGTGGATGCCGTTGTCAACGCGGTAGAACACTATGCCGAGATAACGCCGCAGCTATTGACCACCGGCGGCACCTCTGATGGCCGTTTTATCGCGCAAATGGGAGCCCAGGTGGTTGAATTAGGCCCGGTCAATGCCACTATCCACAAAGTGAATGAATGCGTGCATGCCGCCGATCTGCAATTACTCAGCCGTATGTATCAGCGTATTATGGAGCAGTTGGTCGCATGATCACCGCAGAAATGCTCACTGGCCGCTCAACGGCGCACCTGGCCGTGCTGAGCGGTAATCATCGGCTGCAACCGGCAGCGGTTGACGCTTTCCAGGCCATGCAGCGGGCGGCAAAAACGGCAGGTTTTGATTTGCAACCGGCCAGCACCTTTCGTGATTTCGATCGGCAATTGGCGATCTGGAATGGTAAGTTCTGCGGTGAGCGGCCAGTCTTAGATCAGAACAGCCAGCCTATCGATGTCTTGCCACTGTCTGCCGCTGAACGCTGTGAAGCCATCCTGCGTTGGTCGGCGTTACCGGGTGCCAGCCGCCATCACTGGGGCAGCGATCTGGATGTGTACGATCCCTCACTGTTGCCACAGGGGCAAAAACTGCAGTTGGAACCCTGGGAATACGAAGCCGGGGGCTATTTCTACCCGCTGAACCAGTGGATGACGGCACATATGGCCGAGTTCGGTTTCTACCGCCCATTTACCGAAGATCTGGGCGGTGTGGCTGTCGAACCCTGGCATCTTAGCTATCGGCCACTGGCGCAAGAGGCCGAACATTTATTAACGCCTGAGCTGCTGCTGGCAGCCTGGCGGGATAAGGACGTTGCTGGTGCACAGTGGCTCGAAGGCCATTTGTCATCGATATTCTCGCGTTTTATACGCTCTGATGGAAAGGTGTAAACATGCATTGGCTAGCTGACTATTGGTGGATTATCCTGGTGATACTGGCAGGGATTATCATCAGCGGGATCAAAGAATTACGCCGTCTGGACCACAAAAAATTCCTGGCTAACAAGCCGGAATTGCCGCCACACCGCGATAATAACGCCCAGTGGGACGACGAAGAAGATTGGCCGAAGAAGAAATAACAGCAGGGCGCATTGCGCCCTGACTTTTACTTGAACGCGATCAAATCACCCCGTTTACCGAACATCGCCTCTTGCCAATAGCGCTGTGGTACGTAGTAATGCAAACGCGCCAGAGCACTGTCCATCATGCCCTGATTTATGCCGTGCCCAACGCCCTCTTCTATATCCAGCGTCACGTCACCGCCCACCGCCTGTAAGCGTTGTGCTGCGGCTTGCGCATGTTGCACGGCAATGACGCTATCCGTCTCGCCATGAACAAAATGCACCACGCTTTCGCCAAAATGGCTTTCCGGCAACTGAGCAAAACGCCCACTAAACGCAACGACGCGCCCAGCGAGTTTAGGTTCGGCCTTCAGGCCTTCCAGCGCCATGATCGCACCTTGAGAGAACCCCACCAATGCAGTTGCCGCATAACCGACACCGCTGTGCTGTTGCCAGTAACGTACGGTTTCAACAAAAGTAGGCATCACCTCGGCAATCCGTTCCACACGGTTGGTTTCAGTGATCCCTTGTACCGAGAACCACTGGCGGCCACTCCCGCTCCCGAAAGCCTCTGGGCTACCGATACTCACAACCAGGGCCTGCGGGAACGCTTTGGCGAAGTAACTGCCGATCTCCCCCATCGCTACGGGGTTATCCCCCACGCCATGAAACAGCAGGATTAGCTGTTCCGCCGGTGTTGCTGGGCTTTGGACAACGAAATGTGCATGTTTCATGATGACTCCTCAGGCTTAAAGTTATCCGGAGATCTCCGGTATCTGCCTGGTACTATACGCCGCTGAACAATCAGGAAAATCGGGTTTTATTGAACAACTCGTTCCATTTATTGCAACGATTGCGACCACTCATGCCAGTAGCGGCAATGTTGTTCATCCAACTGTTGCAGCGCCTGCGCCACCTCCTGCCGCCAACGTTGCAACAGTGCCTTCTGCCCACTCAGCCCCTGTTGAGCGATGCATTCTGTGATCGTCTGCTGTTGCTGCAAATGGCTGCGCAACGCCGTACAAGGCCATTCGCTATTCAGCAGCAGACGTTGTAACGCCCCCAGGCTGGCCTCCAATGGCCGATGGGCAAAAGCAAAACCGGCCAGTTCACGCCAGTCCTCCTCATTTAACCGTGGGTCACCCTCATCATCGATGATCTCCAGCGCAAGAGCGCAACGCTGTTGTCGCCAGCGCCAGTCACGTGCCAAATGCTTATGCGCAGCGTGACACAGTGCTTCCCCCTGCTCACTGAGCGGTAACACCGCCATGGCGGTGTAGCAGCCGCTGCTGGCCTCCGGTTTATTGCCGATACGCACCAGTGTGAACCCGCAGGATTGCCAAAAGCGCCATAGTGGCTCGGTATAACCAAAGCTGACGGACAGGAAATCCAGCCCTTGCGAATACGGCTTTTGTTGCGCAATTAATCGGGTGGCTATCCCTTGCTGGCGCAGCTCTGGCAAGACAGCAATACGGGTAATTCGGCGCGAACGTAGCGTGGGTGCCCACCACTGGCCGCTATGTGCCGCCAAAGATTGCGCGACCAGATTGCCACGTGGCCTTCTGCGGCCCGCCCAGACTTCATGGGCCAGCGCCATCGACAGACCACCTTCATCCACCAGCCAAAGCGCCCCAACCACCTCATCCCCCTGCGATGCAACGCTAAAGTGCATGCCAGGTGCATCCATCAGACGGCGCAAATCCAGCGGGGAAGTCCGATAATGTGCGCTGCAAAGCAACGCATAGAAACGCCGTAACCGCAGCGGATCGGCGCACAGTGCGGCTTGTTCTATCGCACCGATAACAGGCGGTTGCGAGTGCGCTGACCATGCGGGTTCCTCATTAAACAGCAAGGCGTTATCGATAACTCGCTCCAAAGCATCATCCACCGCCCAACGCATGGGGTGTTGCAAACTTAGCGGTTGCCAATGTGGCAGCGCCGCACAGAATTTCAGCAGGAAACCTCGCCCCGTCCCTTCGTAGCCTTGCACCGTAGTGGTCAGCAACACGCGCGGGAAATAGCCAATCAACTGCTGCAATAGCGGGCCCGGGATCGCTGCCGCTTCATCCACCAGCAACCATCCTACATTCCCCACGCCTTGCTCAACGCAATGCTGCAGTAATGCATCAGGCGCCCAGAATTGTGCCCGCCCACCGGCCCATTCGCTGGCAACATCGGTGGCAGCACGGCTTGGGCCGGTGATCCAGCAGGTTAACGGGCTATGCGCCATCAACATACCGGCCAGCGTGGATTTGCCGCGGCCACGTGGTGCAGTTAATACCCAGATACCCGCGTCAGCCTCCAGCAAGCGGGCCAAAATAGCCTGCTGCTCGACACTCGGGCTCCCTTGCGGTGCTTGCCAATCTGGCCGAGGCGTTAACGGTGCCAGACACAATGCTTCACCCTGTCGCCAAATGGACACTTCATTGTCGGCCAGAAGCTGCTGTTGCAGATGATAGATAAAATTGGGTGTCGCGATAGGTTGTGAACAATCGCTCCAACGCAGGCTGTCGCTATCCTGCTGCTGCGTCCAATGTTGCCAAGGGGGCACCAACAGTAATAACCAGCTACCGGCGCGCAATGTGCCACACAGTTGAGCCAATGCCTCTACGTCCAATCCTTCCAGGGCATCAAACACCGCGTGCAACCGTTCCTGGCCCAACAGGTTTTTCACCTCGCGGTTAGACAGCCTGTGGTTGACGGGCTCGTTTGTCACCCAGGGCCAATCTCCCGGCATCTGAGCAACCCATTGCCGTGCCTGGCTGCGGCACCATTGCGCTTCACCGCTGATCACCACCAGCCGCCGGATACCCTGTTGCTGCATGCGTTGTTGCATTGCCTGTAACATTGGAATTCAAACCTGAAAGGAAGCGTGCCGCTGTCAATAAGCGGCACTGGGATAAATCATCGGGAAGCGAAGGTATTGCAGGTATTGGGATCGCCGCTGTCAAACCCTTGCTTGAACCAGGTATAGCGCTGCTGTGACGTGCCATGAGTGAAACTGTCTGGCACTACACGCCCCTGGCTTTGTTGCTGCAGGCGATCATCGCCAATGGCCTGCGCGGCGTTCAGTGCCGCCTGTAAATCACCGGCTTCCAGCATCTGTTGTTTCTCGGCATAGTGGCCCCAGACACCCGCAAAACAGTCGGCCTGCAGTTCCATCTTCACCGACAGGCGGTTAACCTCTACCTGGCTGGCCCCTTGCTGCATCTGACGCACTTTGCGCTCAATCCCAAGCAAATTCTGAACGTGGTGCCCCACTTCGTGTGCGACCACATAGGCTTGAGCAAAGTCGCCCCCAGCCCCCAGTTTGGTCTTCATGTCCTGATAGAAAGACAGATCGATGTAAACCGTGTCATCTGCCGGGCAATAAAATGGCCCCATTACCGACTGACCGGTACCACAACCGGTGCGCGTCGCGCCCCGGTACATGACCAGCTTGGGATCCTGGTAGTTTTTCCCCATCTTTTGGAAGATTTCACGCCAGTTATCCTCCGTCGACGCCAGTACGACCGAGGTAAATTTAGCCAATTCGTCATCTTTCGGGCTGATGCTGGCACTCTGATGCTGAGCCTGTGGTGTCATATTACCACCGTTCAGCAATGGGGTCAGATCAACACCGTAGTAACCGGCAACCAGAACGACGACCAGAATAATGAGCCCGCCTTTGCCGCCAACCGGTACACGGAACCCGCCGCCACCGCCACCAAGACCGGAAGACTGCCCGCGACGATCCTCAACATTGTCACTTTCCCGACGCCCTTGCCAACGCATAAATAAACTCCAGAGTAGATTTTTAATAATCGCGAGAAACGTTACCCACGAATTGCCATTATAGTGGGTTGGCGGTAGAGGGAATGCAGTAATTTTCTGGAAAGCGGAAAGAATAACGGATGAGAGGGGTTGGGATTTGATACTACCTCCCCTGATTCTCTCTTTATGGGAGAGCATCAAGGGGAGATAACTCGTTCTGAATCAGTGAGATAGTCGTCTAACACGAACCACCGATCAGTCCAGTTTCACGCCAATGCGGCGAGCGACTTCTTCATAGGCTTCGATCAGGCCACCCAGGCTCTGGCGGAAGCGATCCTTGTCCATTTTATCCAGGGTGTTTTTATCCCACAGACGGCTGCCGTCTGGTGAGAACTCGTCGCCCAGCACCACTTCACCGTTGAACAGGCCAAACTCCAGTTTGAAGTCCACCAGGATCAGCCCGGCATCGTCAAACAGTTTGCTCAGCACTTCGTTAGCTTTGTAGCTCAGCTCACGCATGCGGGCCAAATGTGCTTTGCTTACCCAGCCAAATGTCTCACAGTAAGACTCGTTGACCATTGGGTCGTGCATCGCGTCATTTTTCAGGAACAGATCAAACAATGGAGGGTTCAGCGGCAGGCCTTCTTCGATACCCAGGCGCTTCACCAGTGAGCCCGCAGCACGGTTACGGATCACGCACTCCACCGGCACCATATCCAGTTTTTTCACCAGCACTTCGGTATCAGATAGCAGGCGCTCCATCTGCGTCGGGATACCGGCAGCTTCCAGTTTGCTCATAATGAAATGGTTAAACTTGTTGTTGACCATCCCTTTGCGATCGAACTGCTCAATACGCTGACCATCCAGTGCTGACGTATCGTTGCGGAATTCCAGCACCAGCAGATCCGGATTTTCAGTGGTGTAGACGGTTTTTGCCTTTCCGCGATACAACTCAGCTAGCTTTTGCATCTTACTTACTCCAATAAAGAATTGTTCTTAAAACGCTTCAACAAACAGGCTCGATATCGCCAAAATAATTGGAGTTACAGCAAGGCGGCAAGTGCAGGAGCCCCGAGAGCTGGCTTAAGTCTGCCTTCGGGATGACCAATATGCCAAGACAAACCGGTCAGAAACCGATTTGCATGCCGCCAGGCGGCAGTCCAAAGGGATAAAGCCCACGGGTGGGCCGAATAACCGCACGCAACCAACACAGCTGTAGCTTCAAGAATGACGGCTATATTGTGCCAAATTCGCGACGCAAACGATACCGTATCAACAAAACAAAAAGGGGCCGCAGCCCCTTGATGATGATTATTTAACGCTTGTTTTACTGAAAGCCGTCTGGAATACCGCCACCAGCGCATCGTTCTGCGACTGGGTCAGCGGTTTACCTTTAGAATCGATGAATTGCAAACTGGTACGGTTATCCAAATCACCGACCTGCAGTTTGTAATCGCCCTCTTTCAGTTCAGGATCTTTCGCACCCAGGGCATCCCAATCGCTTCCGCTCAGAGATTTATAGGTGACGGCAACGGTACCCTGTGGACGACTGCGGTCTCCCACTTTCATCCCCACTTTTTCCAGTGCCGCTGGCAGGCGATCCCACACCACGGTATACGGAGCACGTACGATCAGCGTCGGCAAACCGGTATCATCCGCGCCGCTCTGAACATCCAACGCGCCAATACGATTGGCAGACTGGCTGCTGCTCAGGTTGTCCTGCTTGTCCAGCCCTTCAACGATGGTGTTCATCATCATACCGTTGTAACGCTGAACTTCAGAAGGATCGGTCACCTTGTCGGTTTGCCCTTGCTGGCGCAACTCGAGGGTTTTCACCACCAGCGCCTGCTGGTAACCCTGCTGCTGAACCGTGATCTGGTAACGGCCTTCGTACTGGTTGTCTTCGTCCAGACGGTTCCACTTCACCCAGTCGGTCGTCAGCGTTTGGCTGGCATCCTGGCGCGAGGCAATCGGGATATTTTTCGACTGCAACAGGCTAGCGACGCGTGACCACAGGTTCTGATTCTGCGGGCTGTTTTCCAACAGCAACGTGCCGCTGTCACCCGCGTATTGACCACGTGAACCGCTCAGCAACGCCAACGGTTGTACCGGTGGCCGGATATCCAGTTGCTTGCCAACGGCGCCTTTCTGCGTACTTGCCGGAACTTCATAATTACCGGTTTGCACCGGTAGGATCAGGCCGGACGGTGCGCTCATCGGTTTGAGCGGAGCGGCGTCCAGATATGCCTCATCGCCGCTGACCTGGCGTTTATAGCGCTGATCGGAAGTACAAGCCGCCAGCGTCATCACCAACGCTAACCCCACGACTTTTGCTATCGTCGACTTTTGCAATGAATAAGCCATCAAATTTCCCTAAGAGTTATATCCCCGCCGTACTTGTAACCGCAGCCACGTTGGCTGCACGCGCTCCCTCTGGTCACTTGGTTATCCAAGCTTTCTGGGAACCGCGCACTTGCCGCCTTGCCGCAGCCTCAATTACTTAGGGGAGAGCAAACCGGCGCTTTTCAACGCACGCTCCACAACAGGACGAGCAGCGTCGGTCAACGGCGTCATAGGCAGACGCATCGTATCAGTTGCTATCAATCCCAATGCCTTACAGGCCCATTTCACCGGAATTGGGTTTGCTTCTACGAATAAATCCTGATGCACCGGCATCAAGCGCTGATTCAAGCGGCGGGCTTCTGCAAAGTTGCCTTGCGCCGCCAGGCGGCAAAGCTCGGCCATTTCGCGAGCTGCCACGTTGGCCGTCACGGAAATCACCCCTTTGCCCCCCAGTTGCATGAAATCCAGACCACTGGCGTCGTCGCCGCTCAGCAGAATGAAGTCTTCATCATCAACCAGCACTTGGATCTGACTAACACGACTTAAGTTCCCTGTTGCCTCTTTAACAGCAACAATATTCTTAATTTTGGCCAAACGCGCGATCGTTGGCGGCAGCATGTCACAACCGGTGCGCGCAGGTACGTTATAGAGGATCTGCGGCAAATCGGTGCTTTCGGCAATGGCCTTAAAGTGCTGATACAGGCCTTCCTGAGTCGGCTTGTTGTAGTAAGGCGTGACCGTCAGGCAACCCACTACGCCGGTATTGCTGAAGCGCTGAGTCAGTGAAATCGCCTCACTGGTGGCATTGGCGCCGGTCCCGGCGATCACCGGAATACGCCCTGCAGCCAGTTCCAGCGTCTGCAACACCACATCGACATGTTCGTCATGGGCCAGCGTGGCGGACTCACCGGTAGTCCCTACGGAAACAATCGCCGCAGTCCCGCTGGCGACATGATAATCAATCAGTTTTTTTAGGCTCGCACGATCGACAGCACCTTTGTCGTCCATCGGCGTAACCAGTGCAACAATACTTCCCGTAAACATTGGCCGTCCCCTCCACAAACAAGTGACTCATGGTACTTTTGACACCTATCCAAAAGCAAGCAAACAACGTGTTGTAAGCGCTTGGCAGGCGGTTTTTTTTATGTTTACCATGGTAACCCCATTGAGTACGACAGGAAGCTGCATTTTGCCTAAGCCAGATGAACACTATCTTGTGATTACCGCCTTGGGCGCCGATCGCCCCGGTATCGTCAACACCATTACCCGCCATGTCAGTAGCTGCGGGTGCAATATCGAAGATAGCCGTCTGGCCATGCTGGGTGAAGAATTCACCTTCATCATGCTGCTTTCAGGCCGCTGGAACGCGATTACCCTGATTGAATCCACTTTGCCGCAAAAAGGTGCGGAGCTGGATCTGTTGATTGTGATGAAGCGCACAAACTCGCAAGAAAGGCCGCCAATGCCAGCTACAGTATGGGTACAGGTCGATGTTAAAGACTCCCCACACATCATTGAGCGCTTTACCGGTCTGTTTGACTCCAGCCAGATGAACATCGCTGAACTGGTATCACGGACCCAGCCGGCGGAAGGTGACCTGCCTCCCCAGCTTTATATCCAGATCACCGCACACAGTTCCGGCGATCGGGACGCATCAAATATTGAACAAGCTTTTTATCGCCTATGTACAGAATTGAATGCGCAAGGCAGTATTAGCGTTGTGAACTATCCGCAGCATGATGAGAAAGATGGAGAGTAGTGATGAGCCCATTGAAAGCCGGTGATACAGCGCCGAAATTTAGTTTACTCGACCAGGATGGCGAGGAAATTAATTTGGCCGACTTCCAGGGACAGCGAGTACTTGTTTACTTTTATCCCAAAGCCATGACACCAGGTTGTACCGTGCAAGCCTGTGGGCTACGGGATAACATGGATGAACTAAAAAAAGCGGGTGTCGAAGTGCTAGGCATCAGTACCGATAAACCAGAGAAACTGTCGCGTTTTGCTGAGAAAGAGTTGCTCAACTTCACGCTGTTATCCGATGAAGATCATCAGGTAGCACAGGCCTTTGGCGTTTGGGGTGAGAAAACATTCATGGGCAAGACCTATGATGGTATCCACCGCATCAGCTTCCTGATTGATGCTAACGGCAAAGTTGAAAAAGTGTTTGATGATTTCAAAACCACCAATCATCACGACATTGTTCTGAGCTATCTTAAACAATAATTCCGTTACGAAGCGCAGCAAATTTGCTTGCTGCGCTTCTTTTACCGGTTTATTTCACATCCTCACCCACATCAACCATCATCTCATCCGGCCAGGCGTGGATCACCGCCTTCACTAACGTGGCTAATGGGATGGCAAAGAATACCCCCCAGAACCCCCACAGACCGCCAAAGATAATCACCGAAAGAATAATGACCAACGGGTGCAGGTTAACCGCCTCCGAGAACAGGATCGGTACCAGCAGGTTGCCATCCAACCCCTGTACCACCAGATAAGCGATAATCAGCGTCCAGAAATCAGCGCCGACGCCCCATTGGAACATCGCCACCACCACCACCGGGATCGTCACCAACACTGCACCAATATAGGGGATCAGTACGGAGAAACCGACCAGCACCGCCAGCAGCAAGGAGTAACGCATATCCAGGATGAAGAACACCAGGTAGGTTGATACACCCACGATCACCATTTCCATCACCTTACCGCGAATATAGTTGGTGATCTGCTGGTTCATCTCGATCCACACCTGCCCTGCCAGCCCGCGGTTGCGCGGCAATACGCGACGTACCGCATTGAGCATCTGTTCTTTGTCTTTCAACAGGAAGAACACCATCAGCGGTACCAGAATCAGGTAGATGGCCAACGTTAACAACCCGACCAGTGAGGCCAATGAAAATTTCACCACCGACTCACCCACGCCAGACAGTCGCCCACGCAGGTTTTCCGCCA
Organism: Serratia fonticola; assembly: GCF_006715025.1. NCBI lineage: Bacteria > Pseudomonadati > Pseudomonadota > Gammaproteobacteria > Enterobacterales > Yersiniaceae > Serratia > Serratia fonticola. The sequence goes on along the minus strand of NZ_VFMK01000001.1, from coordinate 1,971,959 downwards.
TCATATCGATAATGCCCGCATCCACCAGTGCCGGGTAGCGAGCGGGTAAAGTGGTAGCATAGTTGTAGAACTGATTAAGCATGCTCGGCAGGTCGGTCATCAGATTGATGCCCTGCTGCCAGGCGGTGGGTGCCACAACAAACACCACCAGCAAAGTAATGCCGCCAAACACAATCAGCACCATACTCGCCGCCCAGGTTCGTGAACATCCCAGGCGCTGCAAACGCGCCGTTGGCCATTCCAGCAGATAGGCAAGGACGATCGCTACCAGCAGCGGCGTCAGGATACCGTGCAGAAAATAGAGAATGCAGAACCCGGCAACCAGGATCACCAGTAATGCAATCGCTTGTGGATCGGTGAAACGACGCCGGTACCATTGTAATAACATCTCCAACATCAGAGATTGCTCCTTATTCCATCATGAGAGTGAGGTTCGCCTTTCCCTGTGCGGCCCAGCAGGTATGACTTGGTTCTTGGTCTAACATAATTTTACGCCGTACAAACGTTTCATTGTCCGTTATGGCTGGCTATGATGGAATGGCGTCAAGCCACTCCGCTGAAAGGGCATTTTTGTGAGCCAACGCACTTTCACACTGATTGTACTGAAGAGTCTGGCACGGAAGAAGAACTCTTATCTGTTGCTGGCGTCTTATGCACTATGGATGACAAGTTATAGCGGGGCGTCAAGCCGCAGCGTAAAGACAAGGGGTATCGTTGATGACTTTTTTTGAGGGAAACGCCCAATCATGACCACCCGGTTGACCAAAACAGCGTTAGCAGTCCTGTTGCTCGGCTCGCTTTGCGGTTCTTCGCTGGCACCGGTGAATGCCCAAACGCAGGACCAGTTGCCAGATATGGGCACCACCGCGGGGGGAACACTGAGCATTGGTCAGGAACTGACCATGGGGGATTTTTATGTGCGCCAACTGCGTGCCAGTGCCCCCTTAATCAATGACCCTTTATTGACCCAGTACATCAACCAGTTGGGTAATCGTCTGGTAGCAAACGCCTATTCCGTGCGCACACCGTTCCACTTCTTTCTGGTACGTAACGATGAGATAAACGCCTTCGCTTTCTTCGGCGGTAACGTCGTACTGCACTCGGCTCTGTTTCGTGAAACCGACAACGAAAGTCAACTGGCTTCGGTACTGGCACATGAAATCTCTCACGTCACTCAGCGCCATCTGGCCCGCGCGATGGAGGACCAACAGCGTAATGCTCCGCTGACCTGGGTTGGCGCACTGGGATCTATTTTGCTGGCGATGGCTAACCCAACCATGGGCATGGCGGCGCTGAGCGGCACCCTGGCAGGTACTCAGCAAGGGATTATCAGCTTCACACAGGCCAACGAACAAGAGGCCGACCGCATCGGTATTCAAGTGTTGCAACGTGCCGGGTTCGATCCGGAAGCCATGCCCGATTTCCTGCAAAAGCTGGCGGACCAATCACGTTACGCCTCCAAACCGCCGGAAATGTTACTCACGCACCCCCTGCCTGATAGCCGTCTTTCCGACGCACGCAACCGCGCCAACCAGATGCCACGCCATCTTGTGCAATCCAGCCAGGACTATCTGTTGGCCAGAGTTCGTGCTCTGGGGATGTACAGCTCGGAGGGGTACGGCCTGACCGACGAGGTGTTGGATACCTACAACAAGGGTAACGTACGCGAGCAAATGGCAGCAAAATACGGCCGCGCCATCCTGTTTTATCAGGCAAAAAAGTACGATGAAGCCCGCAACATTATTCAGCCGTTGCTGACACAGGATGCGAAGAACGTCTGGCTGCTGGATCTGATGACCGATATCGATCTTGGCCAAAACAAGGCTACGCAGGCCATTGCCCGCCTGCAGGCGGTCAATGCCGCACAAAGCAATAATCCGGTGCTGCTGCTCAACCTGGCCAACGCCTATGTTGAGGGCAATCAACCTGCGCAAGCCTCTAAAATTCTCAACCGCTATACTTTTGCCCATCCGGATGATCCAAACGGTTGGGATCTGCTGGCACAAGCCAGTGCGGCGCAAGGCCTGCGTGATGAAGAGCTTTCTGCCCGAGCAGAAAGCCTGGCGCTCACCGGCCGTCTGGATCAGGCCATCGGCCTGCTCAGTAACGCCAGCTCACTGCAAAAACTCGGAAGCCTGAAACAGGCCCGTTATGATGCGCGTATCGACCAATTACGTCAGTTGCAGAAGACCTTCAGCAAGTTCCAGCGCACCTGATATTTGAACAAGGAATGATTGAAATGAAAAACGTCACCATTTATCACAACCCTCGCTGCTCAAAGAGCCGTGAAACACTGGCCTTGCTGGAGCAACAGGGCGTTGAACCGAAGGTGATTCTGTATCTGGAAACGCCGCCATCGGTAGACGAGTTGAAGACATTGTTGAAAGCCCTGGGTTTCAGTTCAGCCCGCGAACTGATGCGCAAAAAAGAAGAACTCTATAAAACGTTGGAACTGGCGGATGAAACCCTGAGCGAAGCACAACTGCTGCAAGCCATGGTGGAAAACCCGAAACTGATCGAACGCCCTATCGTGATGAAGGGCAGCAAGGCGCGTATTGGACGCCCGCCGGAACAGGTACTGGAAGTTATTTGATTTTCACGGCAGCCAAGCGCTGACGAGCTCGTCTTAACAGACGAAGAAAGCGGCCTGCCGGATACCGGGCGCATTCACTCAGTGACCTGACCAGCCCATCGAACGGGCTGGTCATCATGATGCTAACGAGGCACCTGACAGGACGGCTCTTTTCAATGACCAACGCCCACGGTGTCAATGTTGATAACCTATTTCTGCAAATTCTTTCTTAGAAAACCCACGTATTTTCTGCATGCCCAACCACACCATATAGCAAGCGAAGGTTTATAGCCGCCGAAGTGCAGTCTATAACCCCCCTTTCGTTCTTATCATTCTTTCAGGATAGGAAACTGCCATTTTCCCGTTGTAAAATGCGGCTTGGTAAATAGCGACAACCTGTCGCTTTGTGAATAGTACTTTGCATGTGATGATCTTCTTTATTGTTCTATTGAGTATATGAATGGATCTCTAAATATGAAAAGTAAATCTATACATAATGCCGTGTTGTTCGTAACCCGTTGAAATGATAGCTCCTTGTTCTAACCTGTAACATTTTGACCACTGAAAACCTTAACCCAGGTAGACAATAAAATTTTCCCGTTGCGTTAAGCTAAACGACGAGATAAAATCACTAAGAACTTTCTCAAGAACAAACTCATAGTGATGATGTTAAGTGTTTTCCATTTGACCGCTATCACAGCACGCTGCATTTACATCACTCTTTAGATTTCAACAGAAATTTAGCAAAGCGTTTAAGGTTCACCGTATGGTATATAGGATAAGCGGTACAATAATATTTAGGGAAGAAGACGGAGCCTTATGGAACATAGAGCATCCTGATGATGTATTAGTTTTATCATCAACTGCCTGTAGAGTTTTTACGTTATTGCTTCAAAATCCTGGGTCAGTTGTTGAACGCGAGATATTGTTTCGTAAAATTTGGGATCAATTTGGTCTTCATTCTTCAAATAATTCACTCAACCAACAAATCTCATTAATCAGAAGAAATGTAAAGCTCCTCGGCTGCGAAGACGAAGTGATACAAACAATCCCCAAAGTGGGATTTTTTGTCCCTAGTCAGCTTGTAGAAGGTGAAAACACCAGCCTTGAGCTCTACAACCAACAGGTTCAAACGGTTCCCACCACGACAATAAGTGGTGAAACATCTGCAGACGCCCCCTCCATAAAACGCAAAAAAAAACTGTTTGACCTTGAGATGCTGACCTTCCTGATATTAGTCATTGCCTGTATTTGCATTGCTACAGTTGCAATAAAAAAAAGGATCAATGATAAAGTACCCAACAGCAGTCTGTTCTTGATGGGTAAATCGGGCGACTGCAACGTTTATTCACTTAACGAGACACCCAACAGCCTAAAAGAACGCAGCATGGAAGTATTTAATAAACTGAAATATAAACTACCTTGCATACAAGGCGGTATTTATATTTTTCAGATCGACAATGGATACCTTCTTAAAAGAAAAGGACATTTGTACCTGTCACATTGTATCTACAAAGAAAAGAACTATATGAAAATTGAAGGTTGCACAAATGTCTATTCTGATGAAAATTAACACTAAGAAATCACTTTCTCTTTGTATGATCGGGATCATAACGGCCATCATTTATTTTAACAATACTGTTCCCACATCTAAAGACATTAACTGTTATTCAACCTTCGAATTAAGCGATAATAGTTTAGAACCTTATTTTGTTGGCAATTTGCATTTCGAGATTAATCAAGAGAAGAAAAAAGGAAATGCAAATTTCAAGGGAAGACTTAATGTCAGCCATAATGGTCAAAATGACTCTGAAGTCTACCTTTTAAAGAATTTAAATTTCGACATTAAGAGTTTTAAACAGGGAGTATTAACGCTGAACAATTTTTCACTGACGAGCAACTCACGCAATCAAGTCAGTGATGATATTTTTATTGAGCGGATTGTCGACATTTCAGTTAAGGAGCGGAAGATAATGTTATCAAAATTGGGTGATGGATATGTAATTCATAACATTTACTCCCCTATACTTATTTGTACTCCTCAATCCTAACTCGTCAATATCCACAAAAAAACCGGTTAAGCAAGTTCTGAAGCCAATTGAAGCTGGCCCTACGCACTTTCCCCACGATAATCATTGGGATTACAGTAGCCGGGCTGTACGTTGGTCATTATTACCATCAAACACCGGACATAATTCAGCCCCATCAGCTCACCCATATTGCGAAGGTCGAGATCGATCTTGTAATAACGCCCGTTTTACACTGCAGTGCCTCTCATGATGACTTTTCTTTAACTTTCTGAACACCAGGGGTTCCCCAAGACGATGAACCCTCATCGCCTAAGCACTCTCACAGTCACTCTTCTCTTCTTCCCCCCAACAAATTGGCAGCTCAAAAAAAGGCCATATCAGTACATTTTCCTAAATAAAGATTTTTTGCGATATATTGACCTATAATTACGGAAATTTTATTTACATATAACCAAGAGCAAAAAAAAACATTAATCTTTACCCCGTCTTATCCCATTGGTAGACATCTCTCTTTCTCTTGAATCGCGTTTCCCAGGTAACGACTGGGAGTGAAAATTGGAACAAAAATACGGAGTGTATAATTTCTATGAAAGGTTTAAAGGTTTCTGTTATTTCGTTGGCTCTCCTTACTGCACCCGCTTCTTTTGCATTGCATGCCGCTAACTCTGCTGTAGTCAATGTTAAAGGCACGCTAACGCCAGCAGCCTGTAATATTAACGTCACCGGCACCGCTAATTATGGCACTATTTCCGTTTCACAGTTAAAAGAGAACGGGTTAAAGCATGACGGCTATCAACTGGGGGCAAAAGACGTTCCTTTTAATATCTCTTGTGATTCTCCAGTGAAAACGGCATTTACGGTAACCGCCGATCAGCTTGGCGCTGGTAGCACGTCTCCAACGAATATTAGTATGCCTGATGGTTCCATCTATGTAGCAAAAAGTGATGATAGTTTTATCCCCCTAATCGATGGCAATGGCGAATTGATGGGATACCACGCTCTTTTCTTATCGAGCTTCGAGGCTGATGATAACACGTCTATTGACCGCATTAAGTCGGATGACGGCGGGGTTACCTGGATAAAAATGACAGCTCAAGGAAGTAAATCTTCATACATTAATGCAGCTGGTAAGCAATTATATAGCTGGGCAGAGTCAGGAGAACTGACCCCAATGGCGACTGAGAATATGCAAGGTTTAGTCCAGGTGTCGGCCGCTATTATTGAAGACTATGTAGACACGATTACTGATGATGTCAGCTTTGACGTCAATACCACACTGGCCTTAGTCTATATTTAATAAATAGAGGCAACGCCATGAATTATTTTACACCAGATAATTGCTGATGTTATCTGGTGTATGTCAAAACGATAGCGTCTTCATTTAAGAAAACGCCCACTCCTGAGTCGCTTTTACCAAGCAATGACTGAGAGTGAAATTTGAAAAAACACGGAGTATATAATTTCTATGAAGGGTTTAAAGGTTTCTGTTATTTCGTTGGCTCTCCTTACCTTACCAGCTTCTTTTGCATTGCATGCCGCTAACTCTGCTGTAGTCAATGTTAAAGGCACGCTAACGCCAGCAGCCTGTAATATCAGTGTCACCGGTACCGCTGATTATGGCACTATTTCCGTTTCACAGTTAAAAGAGAACGGGTCAGACGAAGGTTATCACCTGGGGATAAGAGACGTTCCTTTTAATATCTCTTGTGATTCTCCAGTGAAAACGGCATTTACGGTAACCGCCGATCAGCTTGGCGCCGGTAGCACCTCTCCGATATATATCAAACACCCTGATGGCTCAATTCAGGAAAAGTTTGATGATAGTTATATCCCCCTTACTGATGGCGATGGCGAATTGATGGGATACCACGCGGTTTTCTTATCGAACTTTGAGGCTGATAATAAATCTATTGACCGCATTTTATCGAATGACAGTGGGGTTACCTGGGAAAAAATGACAGCTCAAGGAAGTAATGCTTCATATGTCCGTGTGGCTGGCAATCAATTATTTAGCTGGGCGGAGTCAGGAGAACTGACCCCAATGGCGACTGAGAATATGCAAGGTTTAGTCCACATATCGGCCGCTATTATTCCAAGCTATGTGGATACCATTACTGATGATGTCAGCTTTGACACCAATACAACACTGGCCTTAGTTTATATTTAATAAATAGAGTTAACGCCATGAATTATTTTACGCCAAATAATCGCCAGTATTATCTGGCGTATGTCAAAGCGACAACGTCTCCATTTAGGGTATTGCCTAATTTAAATATCAACCGTTCATCAGAGAATGACATGTACATTACTAAAAACAACCATTCAACCTCTCCCCTAAAGAAGAAAATAAAACTTCTTTTAACATTTATGCTCGCGCCCCTTCTCGGGGGATGGCCACTCTTTTCTCTGGCTTCAGGTGTTTTGCCAGAAACCACGACGGTTATCATCAATGAAGCACAAAAAGGTGGCAGTATTAATGTCAAGAATACTGAAAACGTACCGGTTCTGCTTTATACCAAAGTCGTCAACCTCCCTGATGACTCTGAGCCCCAGCTTTTTGTCACCCAACCTGTCGTTCGCCTGGAGCCGGGGCAAACACAACGCGTGCGTTTTGTGCTGAATACCAACACTCCCCTTGAGGTTGAACATATAAAACGCGTCTATTTTGAGGGCGTGACGGAAAAAAATGACACTACTAGCCAGGTTGCTATTAGCGTACGTCAGGATTTACCCGTTCTTATTGCACCCAAGAATCTCAAGCCCAAACAAAATATGTGGACCGATCTGAATTGGTCAGCGAGCGGCGACAACCTGAAAGTGACGAACACCGGTAAGCAAGTCGTACGACTAGTACCACAAATAAAGCTATTGCCGACAGGTAGCCAACTTTCACTTGGCAAAAGTTATATCCTGCCGCAAGAAACCTTGACGATAGCCGTACCGGCAAATATTCGTCTGCACAATCAGCAACAGGTTGAGTTTTCGCCTGTCAGTCGCTATGGATTTGATGTTGGTCTGCAAAAATCTACCCTGGCAGGAAAGTAAGTGGTTATTCAAATTCAGCAATTCCAACGTAGGCTACTGAATACCACTCTGGGATTGACTTTTATTGTGCTATTTTCTCCCGCTGTTGCAGATACGCCCCCTGCAAACTTCAGCAAAAGCCGGCTGAAGGCGTTAGGTATTGATCCAAGTACTGCCGCCTATTTTTCGCAAGGTGGACGATTCTCGCCGGGTATTCACGAGGTGGAACTTCAGGTTAACGGTAAACCACGCGGTTTGAAGAAAGTGACCTTCGGGCGAGAAGGTACGCTGTGCGCTGACAGCAATTTTTTCAATTCAGCAGCCATCAGTCAGCCCTCACAACTGGCGGAAAATCAACCGGATGCGCACTGCCCTCCCCTCACTCTGGCATGGCCCTCCGCCAGCATCAATTTGCAACCAGAAATTCAGGCGGTGGGGGTGATCGTACCGCCGGAAGCGATAGTGAATGAGAATAGTAAACAGCATTTCCAGCGCGGGGGCGTGGCTGCCTTGCTCAACTATTCTGCTTATAACTCGCAATTCGAATCTTATGGCAACCACTCAAGCTTCAGCTATCTCAGCATGCAAAATGGCTTCAATGCAGGAGACTGGATGGTGCGCGGCGCACAGAGCCTGCGCAAAGGGAATGGCAGCAGCGATTTTAATAGCGCCTATATTTATGGCCAAAAAACACTCGTAGGCAGAAAACAACTTCTGCAGGCCGGTCAGATTGCTTTTTCAAATTCACTGCTGTCAGGCGCGCCCATCGATGGGATTCAGTTATTACCGCAAAGCGCACTGAGCGATAAAGGCAGCGGAGCATTGGTTGAGGGTCTTGCTCAGGCGGATCAGTCACGCGTTGAAGTACACCAGAACGGGATACTGATATATTCCACGCTCGTGCCTGCCGGGCCTTTCACATTAAGAGACTTGCCCCTGTTGAACAACAGCAGTGACCTGCAACTCACAGTGACCACGCCTTCAGGTCAGGAAAACAGGTCCACCATTGCCGCCGCCTCCTACTCTCTGCGGATACCGCAGGCACCTGAAACCTGGTCTCTGGCACTTGGCCGGATGCGTTCGGAGAGCGTCAGCGCCGAGTACGATTCCCCTTGGGTAGCCAGCTTCTCCGATGGTCGGGTTATGTCACAACAGGTCTTACTGCAATATGGCGCCATTGCGGCTTCTGACTACGCGGCAAGCGCCGTCGGGCTGGCTTACAGCCCATTGTTGGATCTCTCTTTAGGCCTCTCCGGGGCACTGAGCCAGGACCGTAATCACGATCGACAAGGCGTAAAAAGCAGCGCTTCCGCAATCTGGCAGGCTCCGCAGAATATCGGGTTAAGCGCTGACATCACTTTATATTCTCCAGGTTACCGAGAACTCAGTGACTCCGTCTCTTCATCCGATACGCCTTACAGCCGCAGCAGTGCCGGTCTGCGCATGAACTGGCGTCACGCTATTATTGGCAATGTGTCACTTTCTGCCAGCCAAACGCGTGAAGGAAATAATGGTTCAAGCACCCGATGGCTGATGGCGAGCTGGAACCGTAAATTAGGCAACACCGACGTCTCAGTGAACTGGCAACGTCAAAGCCAGCGCATACGCGATTGCTCTTTTTCCTATCGCTGCCCAATCGCTGACCGTGACAATCTGTTCGTTAACCTTAACTTCCCTCTTGGCGGCCAAAAGATTAACAGTTACTACCGGGATAATAACGGGGTATCCGTAGCGGGCGTTCGCACCGGAAATAATTTGACTGAAAACAGTAACTGGTCGCTGGCTGCTGAGCGAAATTTACACCAACAGCAATACAACTCCCTATCAGGCAATGTGAATGGAAACCTGCACTACACCACCGCAGGGCTTTATGGGGCAATAGCAGAAAATCATTCACGGACTTATTCAGGCACTCTTTCCGGAGGCGTCGTTGCACATAAGGAAGGGATTACATTTTCACCACATAAAGTGAATGACACATTCGGACTCGTGTCGGTGACCCCTGCCATCAGCGGTGTTGAAATCACGACTCCGCAAGGAAAAGTATGGACTGACTGGCAAGGTATGGCCGTGGTGCCAAGTTTGCCCCCTTATGGCATAGGAAAAATCGCTTTGAATACGGAACGATTGCCAGAAAATATTGACGTTAGCAATGGATTACAACAGGTAGTGGCCGGACACGGTGCAGTGACACACTCCCGATTCGCACTGCAGAAAACGCGTAACGGCTTGTTGAGGGTACACATGGAAGACGGTATCCCGCTGCCGAAAGGAAGTGCCATTATGACTGCGGATGGAAACTATGTGACGACCGCGGTGGACGCAGGAACGGTATTCATCAGCGATCTTGATGATGTCCGCCCGCTATTTGCTCATTGGCAGAACAAGCGCTGCCGCCTGTCTTATCAGGTGCCAAAGAATTCCCAGAAAAACATCGCCTATGAAACCCTCAATGCAACGTGTAAGACATAAAGAACAGGAGATAAGAGATGAACGCCAAGATCGGTCGACTGGTTTTGATACTGATATTAGGTTTGATGGCCAAGAATAGCCTGGCCGATGACTGTCAACTGATAGTCTCCCCCCCGGATATCCAGTTAGGTAACCAGATTTATTCAGCAACGCGCGACGATCTCTTCACCACACAGGCGCTGACCGTGATCGCCACGTGCCCCGGTAATGGGCCAATAAGCATCCTGTTCAATGGCATATCAGATGGAGCCACACACGATTTTCGCTTTGGTCATGCAGGCAAGATGCAGCTTACATTGAAATCGGCAAAATTTAATCGTGTAGCAACTGACGTGCTGATCGGTTCGCCACAATCAGGCGAACAGCGGCTCACCTTGGGAACACCAGTCATATTAACGCCAGGCACCCGGGTAACTTCGCTTACGCAAAACAGGCAATATGGCGACGAACACCTGTTGACCCTTGAATTATCGCTTGGTTTCCCGACGATGGCGGCTCATAGCAAGATCCGTGACCTGACTGAAATGACCACCCAGATACGTATTGAAGCCTACCAATAAAGGCTGTTTGCTAGAGCAGCGCTGAGTATCAACACGGGGTGACGCGATAAATGAATGCGTTACCGCTTTAACAGGGGTAAGCCCCGTCGCACGTATTTATTTGGCGGCTCTGGCACAGAGGCTTTGTTCCGAAACCGATGGTGAACCTGGCGAAATCGCAAGGATGGGCAGGAATAACCAGCGGGAATCTCCTTATTCATGGCTGATCGTTGCAACAATGCCGACTATAACCCCAGAATGTCCTTCACAAATGGAATGGTCAGTTTACGCTGGGCAGTGATGGACGCACGATCGAGCTGATCCAGTGTCATAAACAACGTGCGCATTTCTCGATCCAGGCGCTTGAGCAGGAAACGGCCAACGTCTTCTGGCAATTCAAAACCGCGTAATTTGGCGCGTAACTGCAGTGCCTGCAATTTTTCTTCATCCGATAAGGGTTGCAGCTTGTAGATTTGCCCCCAATCCAGACGAGAGGCCAGATCCGCCAAGCGCAAATTCAATTGCCGCGGCGGACGGTCGCCAGTAATAAACAGGCGCGTTCGGCCGGTTTCCAGAATGCGGTTATAGAGATTGAAAATCGCCATTTCCCACGCTTCATCACCGGAAATGCATTCAATGTTATCGATGCACACCAATGCCAACTGTTCCATGCCGTCCAGTACTTCAGGCACGAAATAGGCACGTTTATCCAGCGGCACATAACCCACCGCTTCGCCACGTTGAGAAAGTTCGCCACAGGCTGCATGCAGCAGATGGCTGCGGCCGCCGCCTTCGCGTGACCAGAAATAGATATAACTACCATGCTCCTGACGGACAGCAGACTGGATCGCGGCTAATAGGGATGGGTTCTCCCCCGGATAAAAACTGGCGAAAGTTTCATCATCGGGAAGATAAAGTGGCAGTGAAAGCTGTGCCGGCGTATTCAGAAAAGCACCTCAACCAAAACTGGCAGGAAAACGCCGCCAGTCTACCACAGAAAGCAGGCAGTGTTGAACCGCAGGTTTTTATGCCGCTACAATTGGCCATATTGGCAAACTTTAAGCAGGTATCACAGTGAAAGCAGCATCTTCTATTGTGTAGATTTGTATTTTTTGACGAATCTGTCCTAGTATGGATAAGGCAAATTCCCCTTTCCAAACTTAAGATAACTGCAAGGTTCTGGACTATGAAATCATGGAATAAAGTGCTGCTGGCCTCATTGATTGGCTTACTTGTCGCGGGTTGTGATGATGCCTCCAAGGTCGATAACAAACTGGATAAAGCCAAAGACAGCGCAGAACAAATGAAGGATGCCGCAGCGAAAAAAGCCGATCAATTGACCGACAGCGCCAAAGCCAAAGCTGATGAAATCAAAAAGGCCGCCGCAAACGAAGCCGATCAGTTGAAGGACCAAGCCTCGGCGATTAAAGATGACGCCTCTAAGCAGGCTGACGCTATCACCAACGATGCCAAAGCCAAGGCTGATGCCATCAAACAGAGTGCTGATAAACAAAGCCAGCAATTGATCGATCAGGCGAAAAGCATCAAGAATGACGCGATCAACGGCGCCAACGATCTGACCCAACAGGCCAAAGCAAAGACCGAAGAGCTTAAAAACAGCATGGATAATAAGGCTCAGCAGACAGATGGCACAACAGAACAGCCTGCCAAACCATAAATGTAACGAGGGCGACTATTCGCCCTTAGATTAATGGCGATCATCGCCATGTCATCGCCAGATTGCCTTAGAGATCCACCGCCACCCCGTTACCTTCCCCTGTCCTGTTGATAACACCATTCAAAAAAGAGATTAAAAACCGCTGACCACACGCCTGACCAGTAATCCACCAACATAGGACAAATCCTTTACATGTTATGAGATTAATCTTATTCTTGAAAAGATATTCACTGCCCAGCGGGATTGAGATGATGGGGTACTACCTGATAGATGAAAAAATAGTTTATAACATTGAGAGTGGAGATATTTTCGAGCTAAATAAATCAGAAGTAAAAATCAAGCTGTCGAGCCCAGCCGCTAAATGCCTACAGAAACTCCTTGCAGCTAACCATGACATTGTCTCTCCCGACGATCTTATCAACGACATTTGGGGAAAGAAAGGCGTAATTGTTGGTACTAATACGCTTTATCAGCATATCTATATCTTGAGAAAAAACCTCTGCTCGTTAGGGCTGGATAAAAACATCATTAAAACAACGCCACGCTCCGGGTTCAATATCCCTCGGGAATTTACTATTGAACTGTTCAATGAGGATATGGAATCCGGCAAACCAACAGAACCTAAAAACCAGTATACTGAGACAGAAAAAGAACCAGAATTATTATCAGAAAACAATGAATTAGAAACAAAAAAACCTAAAGCGGCCAAAAAATCAAAATACCTTTATTTCTTTATTTTGGTTGGTATCGTTATTATCTCTTCGATTTATATTTACACAGCAAACACACCTTTGGCGAAGGTTTATCCTTTATTAGGGCAGTATAAAAGTTGTGAAATATATGGCGGCTCAGAAAATCTGACACTCTCATATGTTAATTCAAGAGTCATCAAACGAGAAATCGCCTGTGACAGCACGGGGAAGCGATTTTTATATTACTTTGATAATAAAGAAGTTAAAAGGGAATCAATTATTTTATGTGAAAACAGTATTGATGGCAATTTAAAAAGCAATTGTAAATCATTTCACTGGACCGGCTATGAAGACTAAAATCATCATCCCTTCGTTATTGCTAACCTGTGCTGTACTGATGACGGCATATTATTTCTTTCAATCAAAAAATAAAACAGAAACGATCTCTTGCGAAACTAATATTTACTATAAATTTTACAAACCCAAACCTGAAGTGGTCGCCAATTATAATATCATCATAAATTTAAAAGGTAATAGTCACAGAGAGGATGGAAGAGGCCAATTCTCATTAACCGCTAACTTTTATGATGGAGAGAACACGTACTATATCCGGCGTGATGTCATCACCAGCTATCAGGTTGATAATCATGGGTTGTATTTTTTCAAAACGCTCTACATCAATAAATATGCCAGAGATACCATCCCTGAAAATGTCGAAAAACGCCTTGTGCCAGACATTTTTTCAAAAGTAAACAGTTTAGCCAGCTACACCATACGCCCCCAAGGTAAGCAAGGGTATGTCATCTATGAAACCGATATTCCTCTCTTATACTGTAATCGATTATAAACGGACCTCGTTGGCGGATGTGCGGTCATACTGCCTAAACATAAAGCCAATGCTCCTCACCGTTCAGGAGAGGAACATTGGTAATCAGCCTCGCGCTGATATGCCTCTGACGGTTATTTATGGTCCAACCGTTCTTCCGGCACGTCGATCACTTCTTCTTCCTTGCGATACAGGCTGATCAATTTAAACAACAGGCTCAGACCAATACCGACAATGGTCGCCAGCGCCATGCCTTTCAATTCTGCCGCACCAATATGCACTTTCGCGCCACTCACGCCGATAATCAGGATCACTGACGTCAGGATCAGGTTCTGCGCTTTGTTGTAATCCACTTTGGATTCGATCAATACGCGGATACCCGAAGCACCAATAACCCCATACAGCAGCAGAGAAACACCGCCCATGACCGGCACCGGTACGGCCTGGATCGCCGCCGCCAGTTTGCCGACGCAAGAAAGCAGGATAGCCAGAATGGCCGCACCGCCGATCACCCAGGTGCTGTAAACCTTGGTAATCGCCATCACGCCAATGTTCTCACCATAGGTAGTATTCGGCGTTGAACCAAAGAAGCCGGAAATCACGGTGGAGATCCCATTGGCAAACATCGAACGATGCAGGCCTGGCTCACGCAACAAATCTTTTTTGACGATATTCGCCGTTACCACCAGGTGGCCAACGTGTTCGGCAATCACCACCAGCGCGGCAGGCAGAATGGTAAAGATGGCAAACCACTCAAAGCGAGGGGTGTAGAAAGTAGGCAAAGCAAACCAGTGCGCCTCACGGATTGGCGTCAGATCCACCACGCCCATCACGAACGACAGCGCATAACCCACCAAGACCCCGATCAGGATTGGGATAATCGCCAGGAAGCCACGGAACAGTACCGACCCCAGCACGGTCACCCCCAGCGTCACCAGTGAAATGGTGATGGTGGTGCTGTCCGCACTTGTCCCTTCAGCTGGCAACAACCCGGCCATATTGGCTGCTACACCCGCCAACTCCAGGCCGATAACGGCAACGATGGCCCCCATAGCCGCAGGCGGGAACATCACATCCAACCAACCGGTTCCGGCTTTCTTCACAATCAAGGCGACCAGGCAGAACAGCACACCACACATGATGAACCCGCCCAGCGCCACTTCATAGCCCAGCGGTAACAACAACAGCACCGGAGAAATAAACGCAAAACTGGAGCCCAGATAAGCCGGGATCTTGCCCTTACAGATAAACAGATACAGCAACGTACCAATGCCGTTAAACAGCAGCACCGTCGCTGGGTTGATCTTGAACAGAATGGGCACCAGTACGGTCGCCCCGAACATCGCGAACAGGTGCTGGAAGCTGAGTGGGATGGTCTGCAACAACGGCGGGCGTTCACTAACGCCAATGGCGCGACGGGTCATGGGGTGTTTTTCCTCTTGGCTATTATCAGTTGTGTTAGTTTGACTATGAATGCTCTATGGATTTCAAGTTACAGCCAGGCGGCAAGGACGTTAATCCCCAGGAGCTTATTTATAATAAGTGACTGGGGTTAGCGCCCGCAGACAACAACGCTGTAGCTTGAAAGACGACGAGCATTAAAAAGCCGACTCTCTGGTCGGCTTATCTTTTTATTTGGTACCAAATATCTTATCGCCCGCATCACCCAGGCCAGGCACAATGTACCCTTTCTCATTCAGGCACTGATCGATAGACGCAGTGTACAACTCCACATCCGGGTGCGCTTTCTCCAGCGCGGCGATCCCTTCAGGTGCAGCAACCAGTACCAGCACCTTGATGCTGCTGCAACCCGCCTTCTTCAGCAGGTCGATAGTGGCGATCATCGAACCACCGGTCGCCAGCATAGGGTCAACAACCAACGCCATACGTTCTTCAATGTTGGAAACCAGCTTCTGGAAATACGGCACCGGCTCCAGGGTTTCTTCATTGCGGTAAACCCCAACAACGCTGATACGCGCGCTCGGTACATGCTCCAGCACCCCTTCCATCATGCCAAGACCTGCACGCAGGATGGGCACTACGGTAATTTTTTTCCCTTTGATCTGCTCAATTTCAACCGGCCCACACCAACCTTCAATGGTGACTTTTTCTGTCGCCAGATCGGCTGTCGCTTCATAGGTCAGCAAACTACCCACTTCAGAAGCCAGCTCACGAAAGCGTTTGGTACTAATATCGTGTTCGCGCATCAGACCAAGCTTGTGTTTCACTAGCGGGTGTTTCACCTCAACGATCTTCATCATTTTTCTCCTATTAAGGCGCTTGACGGCCAAAAAAATCGCCGGATTATACCTCCTTTTCCTGATCACGCCACTACCTATAGCCCGATCGAGATCAACAAAAGATCGATAATCAGTATATACGATGAAAAGTTGGAGCAAGCTCACATGGCCCTCGCAAACGATTGCTTGCGCTGTTAGAATTGCGGCGCCTTGTTCCGGAATTAACGCCGGAAGCACCGTTTTCAAACCGCAAACCGTCGTGGGGATCGCGCAGTGACCGACAAAACCTCTCTCAGCTATAAAGACGCAGGTGTCGACATCGATGCTGGCAACGCATTGGTAGACCGCATCAAAGGTGTAGTAAAACAGACTCGCCGCCCTGAAGTGATGGGTGGCCTGGGCGGTTTTGGCGCCCTGTGTGCATTACCGCAGAAGTATCGCGAACCGATTCTGGTTTCCGGTACTGACGGCGTAGGCACCAAACTGCGTCTGGCGATGGATCTGAAACGCCACGACACCATCGGTATCGATCTGGTGGCAATGTGCGTCAATGACCTGGTGGTTCAAGGCGCAGAGCCGTTGTTCTTCCTGGATTACTACGCCACCGGCAAACTGGACGTGGATACCGCTGCCAGCGTGATCAGCGGGATCGCCGAAGGGTGTAAACAATCTGGTTGCGCGCTGGTGGGTGGCGAAACCGCCGAAATGCCAGGCATGTATCACGGCGAAGACTATGACGTAGCCGGTTTCTGCGTGGGCGTGGTTGAGAAATCCGAGATCATCGACGGCAGCAAAGTACAGCCTGGCGATGCCTTGATTGCGCTTGGCGCATCAGGCCCGCACTCCAACGGCTACTCGTTGGTACGCAAAATTCTGGAAGTGAGCAACACCGATCCCACCACGACCACGCTGGACGGTAAACCGCTGGCGGACCATCTGCTCGCCCCCACCAAGATTTACGTCAAATCCGTGCTGGAACTGATTGATAACGTCGAGGTTCACGCCATCGCCCACCTGACCGGCGGCGGTTTCTGGGAAAACATCCCGCGAGTGTTGCCGGCAGGCATGCAGGCGGTGATCGACGAATCAAGCTGGCAATGGCCTGCCGTCTTCGGTTGGCTACAACAGGCGGGCAACGTTAGCCGTCATGAAATGTACCGCACCTTTAACTGTGGTGTCGGTATGGTGATTGCACTGCCGGAAGAGTCCGTGGAAAAAGCGCTTGCCTTGTTGACTGCCGCAGGTGAAAAAGCCTGGAAGATCGGTAAACTGACCGCTTCTTCTGACGAACAACAAGTGGTTATTCAGTGATGAAAAAGATTGTGGTGTTAGTCTCCGGCCAGGGGAGTAATCTCCAGGCGCTGATTGATGCCTGCCAACAGGGCCGGATTGCCGCCACTATCGTGGCGGTATTCAGCAATAAAGCCCAGGCTTATGGCCTGCAACGTGCACAGGAAGCGGGTATCGATGCGCATGCGCTGGATGCCAAAACCTTTGCCGATCGTGAAGCGTTTGACACCGCACTGGCGCAAGCCATCGACCAGTATCAACCCGATCTGGTGGTGCTGGCCGGTTATATGCGCATCCTCAGCAATACCTTTGTCCAGCACTATGCCGGACGCATGCTGAATATCCACCCTTCCCTGCTGCCAAAATATCCCGGCTTGCATACTCACCGCCAGGCTATCGACAACGGTGACAGCGAGCATGGCACCTCTGTGCACTTTGTCACCGAGCAGCTTGACGGTGGCCCGGTGATCCTCCAAGCCAAAGTGCCTATCTTCCCTGACGACAGCGAAGATGACGTGATTGAGCGCGTGCAAACCCAGGAGCACACCCTCTATCCACTGGTGGTGAGCTGGTTTATCGAAGGACGGCTTATCATGCGCGATAACGCAGCCTGGCTAGACGGCGAACGCTTACCTGCACAGGGATATGCGGCGGATTAGCCACCATAATCGCCCTGTTTTCTAAACGGTGCCCTTCGCGGCACCGTTTTTTTTCACCCTGAGCAGGTGGCTGACGTTATACTTTACGCATACTGATGGCCCTGAGGAGAGAGTATGTCGAGCACTACCAACGTCAAACTGCGCCCACTGGAACGGGACGATTTGGCGTTCGTTCACCAGATGGACAATAACGCCAGCGTGATGCGTTACTGGTTCGAAGAACCCTACGAAGCTTTTGTTGAGCTTTCCGATCTGTACGATAAACACATTCACGATCAGAGCGAGCGGCGCTTTATCATTGAGCATGAAGGTGCCAAAGTCGGGCTGGTTGAACTGGTGGAGATCGATCATATCCATCGTCGCGCCGAATTTCAGATCATCATCGATCCGGCTCACCAAGGGAAAGGCTATGCCAGTACCGCCGCCAAGCTGGCGATGGAGTATGGTTTCTCGGTGCTAAACCTCTATAAGCTGTATCTGATCGTCGACAAAGAGAACCCGAAAGCCATCCATATCTACAGCAAGCTGGGTTTTGAGGTGGAAGGTGAGCTGATCGACGAGTTCTTCGTCAACGGCGAATATCGCACCGTACTGCGTATGTGCATCTTCCAGCCGCAGTATCTGGCGAAGTTCAAGACTCCGCAGCCCGTTGATAAGCCGCTGGTGAAATAGCGTAACGCGGGGAGAAAACGCTCCCCGCATCATCTGATATTACACTGCGCCCAGGAAGTCCATTTTCCCGACTTGCACGCCTTGATTACGCAAAATGTTATAAGCCGTTGTCAGATGGAAATAGAAGTTAGGAATGGCAAAGGTCAGCAGGAAGTCAGCTGCACTGAAGTGAAACTCCCTGGTTTTACTCTTCAGTTCAATTTTACGCCCGTCGGCGTCAGCAAAATCGGTCGCCTGGAAACCTTGCACATAGGCGATGGTTTTCTCAATGCGCTGATACAATTGAGCAAAGTTGGTTTCATCATCGGGCATTGATGGCACCTCTTGCCCGGCAAGCCTCGCAACGGCGCCTTTAGCGGCATCGCTGGCAATCTGCACCTGCCGCAGCAAAGGGAACATATCCGCTGCCAGCCGGGCTTCCAGCAACGCACTTTCCGCCAGTTGCTTCTCCTGCAGGAATTGCTCGCCTTTTTTTAACAGGTTCGACAGAATCTGCAAACCACGGATAAACTGCGAGGGGGAATGGGCATAAATCGATAAAGACATAAAACCTCCTGATGTTAGCAACAAGCCATCTTACGCGGGTTCAGGAGCAAATGTCGTTGATAGGTGTGACAATTTATATCTTCCCTCATCCAAATTCAGAGTGAAAATAAACCAATCTCTACCATACAAAAAATAGATTAATTCAGAGAGTACTTATCGTTTTGATTAGCTAACTCAGTAATGAATTACGACGCATTATTGGGTATTATCCCCCGTACTATGGATAGCCCTACAGGAACAGTGGCGTTGTTTGCGGGTATTACGTGCTGAAGCCCCCGTACTCTGTTGCAGAATGGACCTCAACCGGCCTGAAAAACATGCGTAATTACAACTTATTATGGTGTGTATGGGTATTATGGGCACTATTTATAATACTCAGGCTGACAGGGATCAGCTTCACCGACATCAACTTAAAACGCGCGTTACTGACAGCCTTGGCGATGGCGCTGTTAGCAACGCTGGTGTTTATTTACAAAATAACAAGGATGAAGAAAATGCTGTCATTCAATAAACAAAAAAAATCGACTAACGACAACAAAGCGAGCGATATGATCGATCAGCCGGTGGCTCAACCGCAAACACAGCCAGAACCTGCCTCGCTGGCAGATGTCGCCGATGCCATCAAACCCATCCGGGCCAAGAAAGACACCTTTATCTCCAATGGTGCACTGTTCACCGGCGTTATTGAAGGTGACGGCAATATCATCGTCGAAGGAAAGGTTGAAGGTAACATCGTTTGCACCCATATGGTGCGCATCGAAAACAGCGGTCATGTCAAAGGCGAAATCCGCGCTCAGCAGATCATGATTAATGGTGCTGTTGAAGGGCGCTGCTACGCTGACTCACTGTCAATCCAGCCCAAAGGCAGCATGCGTGGGGATATCTACGCCGATGAAATCGCCATCGAGAAAGGCGGCATCTTTATTGGTCAGTCGCAGCTGATGCAGAAAACGCCGCCTCAGACTCAAGGCGCTCAGGCCAAGATCACGCCACTGAAAGCCGCGGCAACACCAGAAGAACACAACGAACTGGCCAGCCTGCCGATGCCAGGCAAGCAAGCCAAGTAACGTTCCCCGTCAACCATACCGACCGGTAATGTAATCCTCTGTTCGTCGCTGACGTGGTGAGGTGAAAATACCGTCGGTATCGTTATATTCCACCAGCGTCCCCTGGTGGATAAACGCGGTATAGTCAGAGACCCGCGCCGCCTGCTGCATGTTGTGCGTCACCAATACCACGCTGTAGCGCTGTTTCAGCACCGAAATCAGTTCTTCAATGGTGAGCGTGGAAATCGGATCCAGCGCGGAAGTCGGTTCGTCCAGCAACAGCACCTCCGGCTCAATCGCAATGGCCCGTGCAATCACCAGCCGCTGTTGCTGACCGCTGGAGAGACGGAAGGCATTTTCCCGCAGGCGATCTTTCACTTCATGCCACAGTGCTGCAGCACGCAACGATCGCTCCACCGCTTCATCCAGAATGCGACGATCGCGGATCCCTTGCAGCCGTAGGCCGTAGACCACGTTTTCATAAATCGATTTCGGGAACGGGTTCGGCCGCTGAAACACCATGCCAACGCGCCGCCGTAAAGCCGCTACGTCAATCTGCGGGCCAGAAATGGTTTCACCATTGAGCCTCAGCTCCCCGTCAATACGACAGTGATCCACCAGATCGTTCATACGGTTAAAACAGCGCAGTAGCGTAGACTTCCCACAGCCCGAAGGGCCGATAAACGCCGTCACCCGGTGTTTGGGAATGCGCAGGGTAATATCATGCAAGACCTGTTTTTCGCCATAAAACAGATTCAGGCCGTCAACCGCCAACGCGGTGTGCTCGTCTGCAAGATGCTGAACATCCAACCGGGGTAAACTGCCCGGTGTTATCAAGCCCATCACGCACTCCCCAAAAGATTCGATAATATTACTGCGACCATGCTTTATAGCGCTCCCTTAACGAGTGACGAATGCCCATAGCCGCCAGATTAAGCCCAACTACGATCAGGACCAGCAGCAACGCCGTAGCAAACACTAATGGCCGCGCCGCCTCTACACTGGGGCTCTGGAAGGCCATATCGTAGATCTGGAAGCTCAGATGCATAAATTTACGTTCCAGATGCAGGTAAGGGAAAATATCATCCACCGGCAACACCGGCACCGATTTTACTACCCCCACCAACATCAGCGGTGCCGTTTCCCCCGCCGCGCGCGCGACGGCCAAAATCAACCCCGTCATCATCGCCGGTGCCGCCATCGGTAACACGATCCGCCAGAGTGTTTCTGCACGCGTTGCCCCCAAGGCTAACGAGCCTTGGCGCAGCGATGTCGGGATCCGTGAAAGTCCTTCTTCTGTAGCGACTATCACTACCGGCAAGGTCAGCAATGCCAGCGTCAATGCCGCCCACAATACTCCCGGTGTCCCAAAGGTCGGGTTGGGCAGCGATTCGGCATAGAATAACTGGTCGAGCGTGCCGCCAATCATGTAGACAAAGAACCCAAGGCCAAACACGCCATAGACAATCGAAGGCACCCCCGCCAGATTCACGACCGCGATGCGGATCAGGCGAGTCAGCAGATTATTCCCGGCATATTCGTGCAGATACACGGCGGCAATGACGCCAAACGGCATCACGATGATCGACATCAGGATCACCATCAACACCGTGCCAAAAATCGCCGGGAACACGCCCCCTTCCGTATTTGCCTCGCGTGGGCTATCGGTCAGGAACTTCAGTATCTGATGGCCCCAATGCTGCAGTTTCTCTGCCGTGCTCATCGCATTCGGATACCAGGCATCATGCACCTGGCTCAATGCAATGGTGTGGATTTGCCCGTGCATATCGCGCAATAGCAGCGCATCCCGCTGACGATCGCGCTCCAGCCCTTGCAGTTTGTCAGCCAATTGCCGGTATTGTCGCTGTAACTCCAGCCGTTCGGCACGAATCGACGCTTGCCAGCGGGCATCCAGCTTATTCTGGCGCAACAAACGTTTTTCCTGCAGGCGCAAGTCTTCAAATTGCTCATTGATCCGGGCCATATCGCGGAACTGAATATCACGAGCCTGACGTGAAAGTGCAGCAATCTGCGGCAAACGCTGCTGCAAGGCCAGGCCGAGATCTCTGCCAGTCAAGGGCTGACCATCCTCCAGCAATCCCGCCAGATAACCATAAGCCGTTCCGTGACTATTCCGCTCCAGCACCAATAAATCGCGTGGCGTGGTTTGTTGGCGCACATCGGTAGCGAGCAACGTGCGGAAATCCTGTCCTTCGCTTTCTCGGTTACCCACCTTAATCAGATAACGGGTAAAGCTCTGTGCCTCGCCAGCCGGTAGCGCTACGCCTGCATCCAGCAGTTGCTGACGCGAAATGGTTTGACGCTGGTAAAGTTCGCCAATGACCGTCACCGCTCCTGCCCCAGTTTGATTAAGCTCAAACTGATAGACCGGACTAGGCCAGAAATAGCGCATGCCCTGCCCGGCCAACAGCAGCAGAATACCGATCAACGCCAGCAGACTGACGGCAACGGAAGCCGCCGTGAGCCAAATCCACGGGGAACCGCTTTTCATCCAGGTTCTCATGGCGTCTCCTGGTTGAGCGTATAGCGCTTGCGCAGACGTAACCGAACCGCCTCAGCCAGCGTGTTGAATACAAAGGTAAACAGAAATAGCACCAGCGCAGTCAGGAACAGCACGCGATAATGGCTGCTGCCCGCCACGGCTTCCGGCATTTCGATCGCAATATTGGCGGCCAATGCTCTCAGCCCCTGGAACAGGCTGCCATCCATCAGCGGCGTATTGCCGGTGGCCATCAGAACAATCATGGTCTCCCCGACTGCCCGGCCAAAACCAATCATCAGCGCAGAAAAAATACCTGCACTGGCCGAAGGCAACACCACACGCAGCACGGTTTGCCACTGGGTGGCACCAAGGGCTAATGAGCCCTGGCTAAGGGCGGCTGGTACGCTGAACAGCGCGTCCTCCGCCAATGAGAAGATAATCGGTACCAAGGCAAAACCCATCGCCACGCCGACGACCAGCGTATTGCGCTGATCGAAATCCTCCCCCAGCCAGAAATGCAACGGTTCACCGAACAGCTGCAGCTCCAGCCAAGGCCCGACGGCCAACGCGCCCCAGACGGTCAACACCACCAGCGGCAGCAACAACAGCAAATCAATCCCTGGCGGCAGCGGCCGGGAAACAAAGCGGTTAACCAACCCACTGCATAACAACACTGCCAGCGTTAACAGGAACGGCAACGCCAATACGGCCAGCAGGTAATGCTCAATCATCGGCGCCAACCAGATGCCTGCCACCAGACCGATCACCACCGTCGGCAATGCCCCCATCACTTCCACCGCCGGTTTAACCACGCGGCGTAATCCTGCCGACATAAAGCAGGCGGTATAGATCGCCCCAGCCAGCGCCAGCGGCACCGCAAACAGCATCGAATAGCCCGCCGCCTTGAAGGTGCCAAAAATCACCGGCATCAGACTGAATTTGGCTTGATAGCTGTCTTCCCCCGAAGTGGATTGCCATACATAAGCCGGTTCCGGGTAGTTTTCATACCACAGCTTGTGCCATAACGAACGCCAGGTCACATCCGGATAAAGATTATCGACGGCGTAATGTTGCCAACCCTGTGCCGTTTCCAGCAATAGTCCATCACCACGCGGGGCAAATGCCATCTGCTGCACCTTGGCGGGTAATTTTTCTTTGATTAACGGCTGGGGCTGGATGCTGGAAAACAGAGCAAACTCGCCTTCCGGCTGCAACGTTGCAAAGACCCGGCGATACGGCTCAGCGACCAGTTGCTCCTGCGCGATGGCCTGATGAGTAAATTGCTGGATCGGGGCCAATTGGTGGCGCTGATCTTTTTCCACATCAAACCATTCGCGCAGACTGCCGTCGGCTGCACGTACCAATAACGCACTGCCGCCGGGCAATGCCGTCAGTCGATAGGGCGGATGTTCACCGAGAAGACGCGTTTCACGTAACTGCAACTGCGGCCCTTCAATCTGATAGCGAGACAGCTGATTGCCGATTAATACGTAAAGCTGTTGGCCATCGGGAGTGAGCAGCAGTTGCTCGACGGTAGCGAACAACGGGATAGCCGTTTGTTGCAACGGTTCCGTCAAGCTGAAACGGCCAAACAGCAAGCGCTGGTCGTCGGTCACTGCCGCCAGCAGGAAGCTCCCCTTGCCAGCTTGAGTCAACGCCAACAACGCCAACGGATGGCCTTGCGGGTCAAATGCCAACGGTGTCTGTCCCAAAGGGAACCGCCATTGGGGTTCGCCACCACCGGCCGGCGCAAAATCGGCTTGAGTAATAATAAATCGCCCATCCGCCTGCGCCAGCGCAAACAAATCGCGCTCGCCGACCGCCTGAGCCAATAGCGCGGGTTTGGCCAACAGGGTCTGCTGGGCCAAAGGTGCCCCTACCTGCTCAGCGCTCTGTGCCGCCAACGGGTAAAAACGGCCTTCTCCCTGCTCATCAATGCGGTAACCGATGCGTTGTTGCACATCCATGCCAATCGCCATCGCCGGGGAGACGCTGGCTATCGGTAACGTGCGGGCAGCGCCTATCGAAGCCGGTTTAAACAGCGGCACAACGGAGAGCAGCAAGTAGACAAAAATCAGCATCAACGTCATCAAGACCAACAGTCCGCTAATGGTCACTGCGCCTTGTACGCCACGATCGAGGTGCGCACGCAGGCGATCGCGGGGATGTTGGTTAAGCGTTGTCTCTACCATGTCTGTTGTCGTCGGTTCCATTTTCGGCTTATGCCTAAAGATAACCGGGCATCTTATGTCAGTTTTGTGACGTTTGCATGACAAAGTTTCCCACTGCCAACCCCCGAGATATGTTGGACATTACCGTCAATCTCTCGCAATAATGACACAGGACAATAGAGCGGTATCCGGGCGCTGCGTCCCGGATCCTTTTCTAAAATTGAACTGGAGTGGCAATGGGTCAGGAAAAGCTCTACATCGATAAAGAATTAAGCTGGTTATCCTTTAATGAACGCGTATTGCAGGAAGCCGCAGATAAGAGCAATCCCCTGATTGAGCGCATGCGGTTTCTGGGCATTTACTCCAATAACCTGGATGAGTTCTACAAAGTCCGTTTTGCCGATCTGAAACGACGCATCCTGATCAGCGAAGAACAAGGGTCGAGTGGCACCTCACGTCATTTGTTGAAAAAGATCCAGGCAAAAGTGCTGAAGACCGATCAGGAGTTCGACAGCCTGTACAATGATTTGCTGTTGGAGATGGCGCGTAATCAAATTTTCCTGATTAACGAACGCCAGGTATCAGAGAACCAGCAAATCTGGCTGCGGCAATACTTCAAACAGCACCTGCGTCAACACATCACGCCGATCCTGATCAATCATGACACCAATCTGGTGCAGTTCCTGAAAGACGACTACACCTATCTGGCGGTGGAGATTATTCGTGGTACACGCATCGATTATGCGTTACTGGAGATCCCTTCCGATAAGGTCCCACGCTTCGTTAACCTGCCACCGGAAGCGCCACGCCGCCGCAAGCCGATGATCCTGCTGGATAACATCCTGCGTTATTGCCTGGATGATATCTTCAAGGGCTTCTTTGACTATGACGCGCTCAACGCTTATTCGATGAAAATGACACGCGACGCGGAATACGATCTGGTCACCGAAATGGAATCCAGCCTGTTGGAACTGATGTCCTCCAGCCTGAAACAACGCCTGACCGCCGAACCGGTTCGCTTCGTTTATCAACGCGATATGCCGAATGAAATGGTGGAGTTGCTGCGCAACAAGTTGGGGATCTCCAACTATGACTCCGTGATTGCCGGTGGCCGCTATCACAACTTTAAAGACTTCATCAGCTTCCCTAACGTCGGCAAAGCCAACCTGGTCAACCGCCCGCTACCGCGCCTGCGTCATATCTGGTTTGATAAATTCCGTAACGGCTTCGATGCTATCCGTGAGCAGGACGTATTGCTGTACTACCCGTATCATACCTTTGAGCATGTTCTGGAACTGCTACGTCAGGCCTCGTTCGACCCCAGCGTGTTAGCCATCAAAATCAATATCTATCGGGTAGCCAAAGATTCGCGCATCATTGAATCGATGATCCATGCGGCGCATAACGGCAAGAAAGTGACCGTGGTCGTCGAGTTGCAGGCCCGCTTTGACGAAGAGGCCAATATTCACTGGGCCAAACGGCTGACGGAAGCCGGAGTACATGTCATTTTCTCTGCGCCGGGCTTAAAGATCCACGCCAAATTATTCCTGATCTCACGCCGTGAAGGCGACGATATTGTGCGCTATGCTCATATTGGTACTGGCAACTTTAACGAAAAAACGGCCCGTATCTACACCGACTATTCGCTGCTGACCGCCGATTCGCGCATCACTAACGAAGTACGCCGGGTGTTCAATTTTATTGAAAATCCTTACCGGCCGGTCTCTTTTGACAACCTGATGGTGTCGCCGCAGAATTCCCGCCGGATGTTATATGACCTGATCGATCGCGAAATTGCCAACGCATTAGCCGGGGAAAATGCCGGTATTATGCTGAAAATAAATAATCTGGTGGATAAAGGGCTGGTAGATCGGTTATATACCGCATCCGCCGCAGGCGTGAAGGTTCGCCTGTTAGTGCGCGGAATGTGTTCATTGATCCCCAACCTGCCGGGGATCAGCGACAACATTCAGGTCATCAGCATCGTAGACCGCTATCTGGAACACGATAGGGTTTACGTTTTCGAGAACAAAGGTGACAAACGGGTTTACCTCTCTTCCGCAGATTGGATGACCCGCAATATAGATTACCGTATCGAAGTGGCGGTATCGCTGCTGGATCCCGCGCTGAAACAGCGCGTTCTGGACATTCTGGAAATCCTGTTCAGCGATACGGTCAAGGCCCGTTATATCGACAAAGAACTGAGCAACCAGTATGTGCCGCGCGGCAATCGCCGCAAGGTGCGTGCACAGGTGGCCATTTATGAGTATTTAAAAGCTCTGGAACAACCGGGAAAGTAGGCCAGAAACTATGCCGCTAAAAAGCACTGCAACCAATAAACCACAGGAAATTGCCGCGATCGATCTGGGATCGAACAGTTTCCATATGGTGATCGCCCGCGTCGTGAACGGCGCTTTACAGGTGTTAGGCCGTTTAAAACAGCGGGTGCACCTCGCCGATGGATTGGACAGCAACAATGTGCTCAGTGAAGAGGCAATGGAAAGGGGTCTGGCCTGCCTGGCCCTGTTTGCCGAGCGGCTGCAAGGCTTCCCGGCAGACAACGTCACCATCGTCGGGACACATACCTTACGCCAGGCTATAAACGCCGAAGTATTCCTGAAACGTGCGGCAAAGGTCATCCCCTACCCGATTGAGATTATCGCCGGTCAGGAAGAGGCCCGCCTGATCTTTATGGGGGTCGAGCACACCCAGCCAGAGAAAGGGCGCAAGCTGGTGATCGATATCGGCGGTGGTTCTACCGAGCTGGTCATAGGTGAAGATTTTGAGCCGCTGCTGGCGGAAAGCCGCCGTATGGGTTGTGTCAGCTTTGCCCAACTGTTTTTCCCCGAAGGGGAAATCAGCAAGGCCAACTTCAAACGGGCACGATTGGCAGCCGCACAAAAGCTGGAAACCCTGGCTTGGCAATACCGCATTCAGGGGTGGCAATACGCATTGGGGGCTTCTGGTACCATCAAAGCCGCCTATGAAGTCCTGGTTGCGATGGGGGAAAAAGACGGCTTGATTACCCCGGAGCGGTTGGAAATGCTGGTCGAGCAGGTGTTACAGTTTAAAAACTTCAGTGCCATGAGCCTGCCGGGGCTGTCCGAAGATCGTCAATCGGTATTTGTACCGGGCCTGGCAATCCTGTGTGGGGTATTTGATGCGCTGGCAGTGCGCGATCTGCGCCTTTCCGATGGCGCGCTGCGTGAAGGCGTGCTGTACGAAATGGAAGGCCGCTTCCGCCATCAGGATATCCGTAGCCGTACGGCAAGCAGCCTGGCCGATCACTACAATATCGATCGTGAACAAGCCAAGCGCGTGCTGGAAACCACCGAACTGCTGTACGCCCAGTGGATGGCGCAAAACACCAAACTGGTACAGCCCCAGCTTGAAGCGCTACTGAAATGGGCCGCCATGCTGCATGAAGTGGGGCTGAGCATCAACCACAGCGGCATGCACCGCCATTCCGCCTACATTCTGCAAAACACCAACCTGCCCGGCTTCAATCAGGAACAGCAGTTGCTATTAGCCGCCCTGGTGCGTTTCCATCGCAAGGCGATCAAACTCGAAGAGCTACCGCGCCTGAACCTGTTCAAGAAGAAGTATTATCTGCCGCTGATCCAGCTGTTGCGCCTGAGCACCCTGCTCAACAACCAGCGTCAATCCACGACCACGCCAGAAACCCTGCGCCTGGAAACGGATGACAACCACTGGACACTGCGTTTCCCTGCTGGTTATCTGGCCCAGAACAACCTGGTACAGCTGGACTTTGAGCGGGAACAGGCTTACTGGAATGACGTCGTTGGCTGGAAGCTGATGATTGAAGAAGAAGGCGTACAAAACGAACAGCAGTCGGCCTGATTAAAACATCGCCCTCCACCGAGCAGGAAGAGGGCGATATGATTAACGTGACTCTTCGTCTTCTTTTGGCAATGTCTCAGGGACTAAAGACGCCAGCGGCTGGGGTTTGCCCATAAAGTAGCCCTGCATATAATCCACACCCAGGCTTTTCAGCGCATCGCGTTGTTCCGCCGATTCCACGTATTCAGCGACAATGGACAACCTTCGCATCAACGCCACTTTACAAATTGACGAAATAATCTGGTAATCCACTTTGCTGGTCAGCATATCCCGTACAAAACTGCCGTCGATCTTCAAGATATCCACATGCAATTCTTTAAGACGATCGTAAGTGGCGTAGCCAGTGCCAAAATCATCCAGAGCAATGCGGCAACCTAACTGGCGCAGCTCTTTCAGCGAACTTTTGGCATATTTAACGTCCTGAACCAGGTGTGACTCCGTGACTTCCAGCACCAACTGATAAGGTTCGATCTGATATTGCTCCAGCGCCGTGCGAACATCCTGACACAGACTCGGGCGACACAGCGAAGACGGAGACAGGTTAACGGCGAAACGCGAACTTGGCATCACTTGCCGATGAGCATCCATAAACATCAGCGTTTGACGCAGCACCCACATGTCCAACTGATAGGCCAGGCCAAACTCATGAACGACGGGCAGAAATTCGTTGGGTGGCACAATGTTGCCTTCATCATCAAGCATCCTCAGCAGGATCTCGTGATAAACATCGCCACGAACGCCGACGATCGGCTGGGCCATCAACATAAACCCGTCGTTATCCAGCGAACGCTGTACCCAATGCAGCAAAGCGACTTTACGTTTGATCTCGTCTTGTGCCGCGTGATGATCGTTTTGCATATTCTCTGGCCGACCACTGGTGAGCGACATTTCTGCCAGGGAACTCAGTTCCCCCAACAGCAAATGCAGATGCTCCACTTCTGAATACACGCCACAATAGCTGATCCCTAACGGCGGATGGATCGGCAAGCCATTCCATACCAAACGGAATTTTTCCAGCGTTCCCTGGATTTTCGCCACCTTGGCTTCACTATCGGTACCGTTCAGACGCATGACCAGATCGTATCCCGGCAAATGGTAAACGTCCTCGCCTTGCTCTAACACCGTCCGCAACGTTCCTGCCAACTTCTGTTTAAAGCGAATACGCAACTGCATACCGTAGTTACGGCTCAGCAGATCTAACTCGGAGATACGCAGAAAACAGAGTGTAGAACGCGGTGCTTTAGCCAGATCGCGTTTCAAGGCACGCAGGTTTGGCAAACCAATCACCGGGTCTTTCAGCGAGGCGTTCTGCGCCTTGGCGTGATCCATCCGCTGACGAGTATGCACGGCAGAAGCCAGAAGAATACTGAGGGTGAAAGCCAGCATCATCGAAGAGATCATCGTCAGGTTATGCAGTAAATTGTTCCACTGCACGTACCCCGGATAATTGAAGAACAACACCAGTAACGTTGCCGCCCAGATGATGCTATTGAACTGGTAGCCAAACCGCATCGCGCTGTAGAGCATGACCGGCAGCAAGAGCGTCAGACTGTAGTCTGGGACTTGCATCGCATTGGTATCTGCCGTGTGATAAGCCAATACCACCACCAACACCACCAATACCAAAAACCACAGCTGCAATTCGCCCTTTTTTACCGAGGGTGCCATCTCACGACGAACTCGCCCCCACAGAACGCGGGCAAACTTTGGCTTCTTGATAATACGCAAGGCGAAGTAGAACAACGGCATGGAAGAGAGGCAGCCAATCAGCACGGCCTGGAAGTTGATCAGCGCATGCAGGTTATTGCCGGTACCTGAAAGCATCCCTAATTCGTCAGGCAGCAAATCGAGGCCAATGATAATCTGCAAACCAAAGATGAATAATATCGGTGGCATCATTACTAGCCAGATAAGCCGGTATTTGCCGAGTTTCAACTCGGTGAAACCCGCACACCACCGGCGCTGCGACTGAAAACGATAGCCCCACCAGCAAATGCTCACACACCCCAGATAAATCAGGGTCATGATCACATCCACCCCGATGCCGGAACGATCGGAATAGCGGATCAAAACGGCAAGCACGATGCCTGGCAGCGCACGCCAATCATAAACCATCAATAGCGAGAAGCAGACCACCAGAGGCAGATAGATCAGATAGACTTTACCATCAGGCAGCATCAGGCGTGGCGATAACCAGCCAGCAACAGGCAACAGTAGCAGGCTCAGCACGATAGGCTGCCCCCACCAACGGTCACGTAAATTATTCCAGAACGTTAAAATACCCATCAAGACACAGTTCCGCTAAGGCGTGATTCACTTCGTCGCTTAAGCGTATTCCAATCGCAGAGAAGGTAGGATCCGATCCGACCTCAGAACCATTCGGGAGTTTGGCTGAGACGCACCGATTCAGCATCAAGAATGGCCGTAAATTCTATTCTCTGCGATAGCTTAAGATTTGACCACGATCAATTATATAGAAAACAGCCAATAAAAATCCGTATGGTACTGCTCATAGCACTGATAAGCTATTAATAGCAAACAAAAAACAAGGACTCCCCCATTCCAAAGTCAGTCTACTCTTTCCCAAGGATGGAAATAAATAGACATCTTTTGTCATCAGCGCCTAGAATTCCGTTTACAATTCAGCGAATGCCTCTTGCTAAACATATGCAATAAAGTCATAAATTCTGCCATTTGCAGCCCACGGCATTGCCGCTTGAACGATGCCTGGGGAAAACATAAGGTAGCGACGGACTCAATGAATCATGAGAAAAAAAACAACCGGACGCATGACCAAGATAGTGCTGCTGATCAGTTTAATCATTTTAGTCGGCCGCCTGCTTTATGCTGCTATTGTGGCCATCCCTTATCATCAGGAAAAGAGATCGACATCTGAACAACAGCGCAGTGAAGTCCGCCTGGATAGACAACCCTAGCCCGGTAGCATATCAAGATCCTATCGATCTGGAAATGAAGAGCCTGATTCACTGGCATGCTTATGCCTCAGACAGCGTCTTCACCCTCTTGTCAGATTCATAAAAATGACGTCAGCCACCGCTATGCTCTATCTTGTAAAGATAGTCGATAAGGAACTGAGTGTGCCAAGTCAGCGTTAAGGAATATCATGTCCGCCGCAACACATAACGTTAGAAAAGTCGCCGAATACCGCCAGCGCATTTTGAGCCTGCTGTTAAACAACCCCCCTTTGATTGATGGCATTCTTGGCCGTCCAGGGGATGAAAAAGAGCTCAGTAAGAATGCGTTGCTGGATCATACCGCCGAAATTACCCGCCTGCTTGAAGACATGCATGCCGCCGACCTGGCGGACCTGTTGGAAGCCTTGCCGCAAGATGAACGCCTGGCGTTGTGGCGACTGGTTGATAACAACAAGCGTGGTCAAACCCTGGTAGAAGTAGCCGAACCCGTCTGGGATAGCCTGATTGAAGAGATGAGCGATAAAGACCTGCTCAAAGCAATCAAGACCCTGGACGTTGATGAACAGGCCTACCTGGCTCAGTATCTGCCACGAAACCTGATGGGCCGCCTGCTGACTTCACTGGATCCGGAGAAGCGTGCGCAAGTTCGTGAGATGGTGCAATACGGTAAGGATACCGTTGGCTGGATGATGGATTTCGAATTGATTGCGGTTCGCCCTGATGTTTCACTGGGCGTTGTCCACCGTTTCCTCCGCCAGCGCAAAACCATTCCAGATGCTACCGATAAACTGTTCGTCACCGATCGCAAAAACACCCTGCTTGGTGAATTGCCGTTAACGGCCATCTTGCTTAACGATCCCCAAACCCCGGTGTTCAAGGTCATGGACAGCGATCCCACCACCTTCAAGCCGGAAGATAAAGCAGAAGCCGCAGCCAGCGCTTTCGAACGTTATGACCTGATCAGCGCGCCAGTGATCGATGCCAAAGGCAAACTGATGGGGCGCCTGACTATCGAAGAGATCGTTGACGTGGTTAACGAAGAAAGTGACACCACATTACGCCGTATGGGGGGCTTGAGCCCGGAAGAAGACGTGTTTGCCCCCGTCAGCAAAGCGGTGAAAACCCGTTGGGCGTGGTTGGCAATCAACCTGTGCACGGCCTTTGTTGCCTCGCGGGTAATTGGCCTGTTCGAGCACACCATTTCGCAACTGGTGGCCCTCGCAGCCCTGATGCCTATCGTCGCTGGGATCGGGGGGAATACGGGCAACCAGACCATTACCATGATCGTGCGCGCGCTGGCGCTGCATCAGATCGAAGTCGGCAATATCTCGCGCCTGTTACTCAGAGAGCTGGGAGTTGCCATCATTAATGGCATCGTTTGGGGCGGTATCATGGGGCTGGTCACCTATCTGTTATATGACGATCTGGCGATGGGGGGCGTTATGACGCTGGCCATGATCCTCAATCTGCTGGTGGCAGCGTTGATGGGCGTGGTGATACCGATGACCATGTTAAAACTGGGCCGCGATCCGGCGGTCGGTTCCAGCGTGCTGATTACCGCCCTGACCGATACCGGCGGTTTCTTTATCTTCCTTGGCCTGGCGACTATTTTCCTGCTTTAAACGGGAAAAGGGTCACTCTCGGTAATTCAATTTCAGGGGCGCAGCATGTGGCGCCCCCTGATATAATTGAATGGGCATTCATCACACACTGTACTACCCTCTTGTTGGTAAACGCCTGACAGTTTGTTTGCCAGTGGCCGAGAGCAGATTAAGGTTACCCATGGATATCAGTGCAGCAAATCACCCAACCCGGCCTAAAGGCTACTTGCTTGCTCGCTCGCTGCTGATCGCAATGACCGTGTTTTTGCTGGCCTATCTGTGCCTGACACTGTCGGCAGAATCCAGGCGCTTTACCCCGCTGTGGTTCCCAACGGCCGCAATTGTCATGCTGCTGTACCGTCTGCCGCCACGCACATGGCCATTGCCGTTGATATTCAGCGGCGTAAGCATCTGCACAGCCAGTTTTGTCCTGTTCGGCCCCAGTTGGTTTCCTGTCAAACTCACCCTGATCAATCTGCTGGAGGCCAGCGTCAGTACCCTGTTGTTACAACGCGTGCTGCACCCAGACGATCCTCTTGATGGATTGGCAAGCTGGCTTAAGTTTGTCGTCTGCGCCGTGATCTTTACGCCGATGTTCAGTGCGCTATTGGCCTCGTCATTGGTACTGGAACCAGGGCAGTCGTTCTGGCAGCCTTTCGGCACCTGGTTCATTTCTGAAGCCATCGGCATATTGGCACTGACCCCGATCGGGTTGGTTTATCGCCGTGCGATGTTAAAAACGTTGAATTTGTTTGAACTGCTGCTGGTGTTGATGGGCACGCTGACCTTCAGCTATCTGGCGCTGATCAATCTCCCCTTCCCCTTTACTTTCATTATTCTGCCATTACTGTGGGCAGCCATCAGCCTTCCCAGGCTTGAAACGTTTATTACCTGCTTTGCGACCACACTGATGGTCACGATAATGATCTCCCTCGGGCTGCTGCATTTCCAAGATCGCGGGCAGTTCCTGAGTGATATGGAAATCTACCTGCCACTGCTGTTGATCCTGATCCCGGCACACGCCATGGCGATGGTCATGCATGCCTTTCGGGTGGAAAAAGATCATATCGTCGAAAGCGAAACCCGTTTCCGTAATGCGCTGGAGTATTCCGCCATCGGTATGGCCTTGGTCTCGCCGGAAGGGAAGTGGTTGCAGGTCAATCAGGCCTTGTGCAAGCTGTTACATTATTCTCCAGAAGCGCTGCACCGCCTGACATTTCAGGAAATCACCCATCCAGACGATCTAAACGCCGATCTGACGCAACTGCAGGCGTTGATTGATGGCCGCATCAGTAGCTATACCCTGGAAAAGCGCTATATCCGCAGCGACGGAGAGTACGTCTGGACACTGTTGGCGGTGTCGCTGGTGCGCGATCCGCTGGGTGAACCACTGTATTTTATCTCCCAGGTAGAGGATATCAGTGAGCTAAAACGCACCGAAGCTGAGAATCGCCATCTGATGGAACGCATCACTCTGGCTAACCAGGCCGGGGGGATCGGTGTGTGGGAATGGGTGTTAAGCGAAGAGAAGCTCAACTGGGACCGGCGGATGTTTGAATTATACGAACTCCCCCCAGACCAGATACCGACGCTGACACTGTGGCAGTCCTTACTGCTGCCCGAAGACAGTGAACGCATCGGGCAGCAATTGGCCGTCCTCACCGAGAGCCATCATCCCTTCATGTTAGAGTTTCGCATCAAAACCCGTTTTGGCGGGATCCGCCACATCCGTGGGCAGGGTAACACCATTTTTGATGAGCACGGCAAGCCGCAGCGAATGATCGGCACCAATATCGACATGACGGAAATCAAATCGCTCACCGAAGCGCTGCATGAAGAGAAGGAACGTCTGCACATCACGCTTGACGCCATTGGCGAGGGGGTCATCTCCACCGATAGCGAAATGCGCATCACCTTTATGAACCCGATAGCCGAGCAGATGTGCGGCTGGCCGCTGGAGCTGGCGCTCGGTATGCCGATCCATGGCGTCGTGCGCTTGACCAATGGCAAGGAGGGCCCAGAGGTAGAAAACCCGGTGCAATGTTGCCTGCAGGAAGGCAAAACCCTGCCACCGGATTATGCGCTGGTGCTCCACAGCCGCGATGGTCGCCGCTTCGAAGTGCAAGAATCGGTTTCACCACTGAAAACCCTCGAGGGAGAAGTGATGGGGGCCGTGTTGGTGCTGCAAGATGTCAGTGCCTCGCGGGAGCTGATGAAAAAACTCAGCTACAATGCCTCACACGATGCCTTGACCAATCTGCAAAACCGTACCAGTTTCGAAAAACGGCTGAAAGGAGCGATTAACAGCGCGCTAGATAGCGAACAGCAACACTCGCTGGTCTTCCTTGACCTCGATAGGTTCAAAGCAGTCAATGATAGCGCCGGACATGCTGCTGGCGATGCTCTGCTGAAAGAAATTGGCCAACTGATGCAACGCCAACTTCGTAACAGCGACTGCCTGGCTCGGCTCGGGGGGGACGAATTTGGCCTGATCCTGTTCGATTGTTCGCTGGAGCAGGCCAAAATGCTGGTACAGCAGATGGTGGCGCAGATCGGCGAACACCCGTTCTATTGGGAAGGTAAAATTTACCATGTGGGCGCCAGCGCCGGTATCACGCAGATTGGAGCCACCAGTGGCAAGAGCTCCGAATTGCTGGCGCAGGCCGATATCGCCTGTTACACCGCCAAACATCGTGGCCGTGGGCAGGTCTATATCTACGAGGCCCGGCAAAAACAGCAAATGGAACGCCAGCATGAGCTGCTGACCCGCGAAGAAGTCCTGCACATGATTGATGACCAGCACTTGCAGTTGCACGTCAGGGCAACCTCCCCGCCCAAAACCCCGTTGGCGGTGTGTTTTTATCAG
Source organism: Serratia fonticola (assembly GCF_006715025.1). NCBI lineage: Bacteria > Pseudomonadati > Pseudomonadota > Gammaproteobacteria > Enterobacterales > Yersiniaceae > Serratia > Serratia fonticola. The sequence goes on along the minus strand of NZ_VFMK01000001.1, from coordinate 1,935,735 downwards.
ATAAAAGTACATGTCAGTCCTCCGGATGAACGCATACTGACCACTGACGCCTTCTTTGCTGCGGCTCAGCTTTACGGCCTGCTCGCCCAGACCGATCGCTGGCTGGTGAGCCAACTGCTGGAAAAACACGCCGACGCCATTCACCGTAAAGGCATGTCTATCACGCTACCGCTGGCAACGGACAGTATTCTTGATCCGGACTTCCAACATTATCTGCTGGAGAAACTGGCCAACACGGTGCTGCCCGCTCAGACGCTGAATCTGATGGTGGATGAGACAGTGATTCTTGATCACCCAGAGGATGGCGCCGCCTTTATCCGCCGTTTGCAAGCGCTGGGCTGCAAGCTGATCGTCAACGGTTTTGGGCGTAACCTCAACGCGTTCGATCAACTGAATGGGCAGACGATTGACTACATTCGTATCGACGAGCGTTTTATCACCGATGTGCATTGCAACCAGATGGACGAACTGATGGTCTCCATGCTCAATGGTGCCGCACACCGGATCCACGCCCAAACGTTGGCCGGGCCCGTGCACCAACAGATAACGCTGACGACGCTGACCGCTATCGGCGTCGATTTGGTTGATGGGGATACGATTGCCCTTGAGCAACCGTTGGAACTCTTACTCAACGGCGGCTACTTTGGTATCCGCTGAGGGTTCCCCATCAGGCTGTACCGTAGCGGTATCTGAGTGCTACTGGTGATCGCTCAAGGGCATAAACTGGCTACTGTGCCACAAATGCAACGTGGCATAGGAACGCCATGGCCGCCAGCGTTCGGCGTAACGCTCAATCTGGCGCGGTGTCATGCCGGGGAAACGCTGTTTGATCAGATAGTCCCCCGCCAGGAAAACGTCAGGCCATGACCAGGCACGCATCGCAATGTAGCTGGCCGTCCAGCTACCAATCCCTGGCAACGCTGTCAATGCGTTGATACCCTGCTCAATGTCCAGCACGTTATCCAACTGCAATCTTCCCTCTGTCACCGCACGCGCAATCTCAATCAACGCCGCCGCACGCTTCAGCTGTATCCCTAATGGACGCAGTTCCTCCGGCTGCAACTGTGCTATCCGGGCTGCCTCCGGGAACACATGCGTGATGTCACCATAAGGCACTGCCAACGGCGTTCCCCAGCGCTGCGCCATCCGTCCGGCAAAGGTGGCCGCCATCTTGACGCTGACCAGTTGGCCTAATACCGCACGGGTTGCTTGTTCAAAACTGCTCACACAGCCCGGCAGACGTAAACCTGGCGCGTCAGCCGCCAGATCGCCCAACGCCTCTACAATGCGATCGGGCGCGGCATCCAGATCGAACAGTTGACGAATACGGCGCAAAACTTCGGTTGTTACCCGGCTCAGTGACGGGGAAATTTCGACTCGCACCCGGTTGCGGGCCGCTTCCGGCTGAACGCTAACCCAACCACAGTAATCAACACGGTTCTGATTGACGGCAATCGAACGCAGATATTGTTGCCCAACGACGCTCTCCACCCCGCTTACCGCACGTGCCCGCAGGAAATCCAGCATTCGCGGCCAATCGTAAGGGGGCCGATACCCCAGATGGAAAACCAGTCCGCAGGTCGCCGCACGTTCCTGACGGCCAGCGCTGCTGCGCAATACCGACGGGATCAGCCGATAACGGGCTTTAAACAGTTCATTGAATCGCCGCAGGCTGCCAAACCCGGCGGCAAACGCCACTTCACTCAGCGGCAAGTCGGTATCCGCCAACAGGCGTTTGGCCTGCAACAAGCGGTGTGATTGCGCATAATCAATGGGCGAGGCACCGAACTGATCGGCAAAAATGCGCCGTAAATGACGATCGGAAATCCCCAACCGGGTCGCCAGTTGTTCACAGCTGTGCTCGGAAAGGTAGCCCTGTTCGATCAGTTGCACCGCTACCTGCGCATAGCGATTACCCAGGTCGATCAACGCCAGTCCGGGGGCCAGTTCAGGACGGCATTTCAGGCAAGGGCGAAAACCGGCCAGTTCCGCAGCGGCGGCGCTGGGGTAAAAAGTGCAGTTTTCGATTTTCGGCGTACGGGCGCTGCACACCGGGCGACAATAGATACCGGTGGAGGAGACCCCGACAAAAAAACGCCCATCAAATTTACGGTCACGCGCGCTCAGCGCGCTATACAGCGCCTGTTGTTGAGTTTTCATGGCATCGCTCGGAGTCAGTTTTTTCTTCATTATGGAACCCGGCCTTGCTGCTGACGTGCGGAAATCGGACATTAACCTGAGTAAGTTAAACACGCAGAGGCCATTGCCGCGAAATTTTTCGCCGCTTAGGCGCTCACACGTTGCTCGCCACGCCAGTCTCGGGTAAAGTCGCCCCCCTTCATTGGCATGGGGAAATAAAAAGAAAATGTTTATTGGCTTCGATTATGGAACGGCCAACTGTTCCGTTGCCGTCATGCGCAATAACGGCGCGGAATTACTGACGCTGGAAAACAATCAACCGTATTTGCCATCAATGCTGTGCGCACCGACGCGGGAGGCGGTAAGTGAGTGCCTGCATCGCCATTGGCACGTACCAACCAGCAGCGATGAGAATCAGCAACTGCTACGCCGAGCTATCAGCTTCAACCGTGAAGAGGACATTCCCGTCGCGGCTGACAGCGTGCTGTTCGGCCTGCACGCTTTGGCACACTATATCGACGATCCGCAAGAGGTGTATTTCGTCCGTTCCCCGAAATCCTTCCTGGGGGCTAACGGCCTGAAGCCACAGCAGATTGCGCTATTCGAAGATCTGGTCTGCGCCATGATGTTCCATATCAAGCGCCAGGCGGAAGACGTGTTACAAGAGCACATCGATCAGGCCGTGATTGGGCGTCCTATCAACTTCCAAGGTATGGGAGGGGAAGAGGCTAACCAACAGGCTCAAGGGATTTTACAACGTGCTGCCGCACGGGCCGGTTTCAAAGAGGTTGAATTCCAGTTTGAACCGGTTGCTGCCGGGCTGGATTTTGAAGCCACGCTGCACGAAGAGAAAACCGTGCTGGTGGTCGATATCGGTGGCGGCACCACCGACTGTTCGGTTCTGCTGATGGGGCCGCAATGGCGCGATCGCGCAGACCGCCAGCAAAGCCTGCTGGGACACAGCGGTTGCCGGGTGGGCGGTAACGATCTGGACATCATGCTGGCCTTCAAACAGTTGATGCCACTGTTTGGCATGGGCGGCGAAACCGAAAAAGGCATTGCTCTGCCGGCCCTGCCTTACTGGAATGCGGTAGCGACCAACGATGTCCCGGCACAAAACGATTTCTATAGCGCCGCCAATGGCCGCCTGCTGCGCGATCTTATCCGTGATGCCGCCGAACCGGAGAAAGTGAAACGCCTGCTTAAAGTATACCAACAGCGCCTGAGCTACCGGTTGGTACGTGTAGCGGAAGAGAGTAAAATTGCCCTGTCTCATCAGGCTTGTACTCATGCTCAATTGGCTTTTGTGCAGCCTGAACTGGCAGAAACCATCAGCCAGGACCAGTTTGCCGACGCCATTGCACAACCGCTGATGCGCATTCAGGAGCAGGTGAGCGCCGCACTGGTCACCAGCCAGAGCCTCCCTCAGGTGATTTACCTGACCGGCGGCAGCGCGCGTTCACCGTTGCTACGCACCGCGTTAGAGCAGCAATTACCGGGCATTCCAATCGTTGGTGGCAACGATTTTGGCTCGGTTACCGCCGGGCTGGCGCGTTGGGCACAGACGCTGTTTCGTTGATAGGATCAAAGGGGCGCTATAATGACTATTCTCCTCGAAACGCAAAGATTACGATTACGCCGTTGGCAAGACAGCGATCTCCTCGCCTTTGCCGCGCTGAATGCCGACCCTGAGGTAATGAAATACTTTCCGGCACCGTTAAGCCCTACAGAAAGCGATGCCCAGGCCAGCCGTATTCGTCAGTTCATGCATCAGCACGGTTGGGGGCTATGGGCCGTCGAAGTGAAGCATGGTGCGCCCTTCATCGGTTTTGTCGGGCTGTCTATTCCTGGTGACGATCTACCCTGTTCACCCTGCGTGGAAATTGGCTGGCGACTGGCTAAGGAACATTGGGGCCAAGGCTATGCCAGCGAAGCGGCACAGTGCGCATTAAGCGTTGCCTTCGACACGCTCAAGCTGGCAGAAGTGGTGTCGTTTACCGCCGAAAGTAATCTTCCTTCGCGGCGGGTTATGGCACGTATCGGGATGACGTTCAGTGGTGAAACCTTTGAGCATCCGCGCTTACCGGCTGGACACCCGTTGCGTAAGCATGTGCTATACCGCAAACGGTCACCCACGGCGTAAACCCCTCTTAATGTCATGCTGTATATATCCCCCTCTCCCAAATAGAGAAGGGGTTGATACTGCGCAATGGCCGGATGCCAATGTGTGGCGTGCCCACGTCCCTCTCCCTTCAGGAGAGGGTCAGGCTGAGGGCAGATACGTTTTACCAGGCGCTGGCCTCATTCAGTACCTTGATATCTCCAGCATCCAGTTGCACACGCGTGGCACTGACCAGTTCATCGAGCTGTTTTAGCGACGTGGCGCTCACGATCGGCGCGGTAATACTTGGGCGGGCAATCAGCCAGGCCAACGAAATTTGCGCTGGCGTGGTGTGGTATTTCTCCGCCACCTGATCGAGCGCGGCCAGAATGCGGAAACCGCGCGGATTAAGATAACGGTTCACGATGGTATCGCCCCGCTGGCTCTTGCCGATATCTTTTTCGCTACGGTATTTACCGGTGAGGAAACCGCTGGCCAGTGAGAAAAAGTTAATCACGCCAAGATCATGCTGTTGCGCTACCGCCTCCAGCGCCTGCTCATAACCTTCACGGGCATACAGATTGTATTCCGGCTGCAGCGTTTCATAACGCGCCAATCCGTTCTGTTCACTGACTTTCAGCGCTTCTACCAAACGATCGGCCTGATAGTTGGATGCCCCAATAGCACGCACCTTACCCGCTTTGATCAGTTCATCGAATGCCGCCAGGGTTTCTGCCAGTGGCGTATCGCGGTCGTCATCGTGTGACTGATAGAGATCGATATAGTCAGTCTGTAGACGGCGCAGCGAATCCTCCACCGCCTGGCGGATATAACGCGGTGACAGACCTTGTTTGCCTTCCCCCATTGGTTTGCCCACCTTGGTAGCAATAATCACCCGATCGCGCTTACCGCTTTTCTTCAGCCAGTTACCGATTACCGTTTCGGATTCCCCGCCTTTATTACCTGGAGCCCAACTTGAATAGACGTCGGCGGTATCGATAAAATTCAGTTCATTGGCCACCAGCGCATCCAGCAGACTGAAAGATGTGGCTTCGTCCGCTGTCCAACCGAACACATTGCCGCCAAAGGTCAACGGCGGAACCTGAATACCTGAACGACCCAATGCTTTCTTGCTCATGGCGTACTCCTGTGGCAAAAGTGTTGTTGTCTAACCGTCGTCTTTCCGTAACATGAAATCCATAAGATAAAGAGTATTAGCGCGAAAATGGCCCGAGTGCCAAAACAGATCGGTTATATGTCAGAAAAGATACTGCTAAGCATTCGCTCGGCTAATTCTCTATTTTCTTCAAAAAAACCTGACGTTTACTCCATATTTCCTTCATTTTTGTGCCGCGACCGCTCGCTAAACTAGTATTCTGTAAGGAGTGTCACTTTTGGCAAATGAGTGCCTGTAAGCCTGCCTGTGGAGAGAATGTTCAACACCATGAATGCAAAACCAAAACGCCGTTCATTGATACTGCGCCTATTAGCCGTGGCTATCGTGGTTATTGCCGCCGTTCTGATCTGGCGTCACTACAATACTGCACAACCTGCAGATACCACGCCAACTGCGCGCCAGCCGGGTTCAGCGGGTGCCAGTGGCAGAGCCGGTGGCAGGCGTAATGCCCCCATGTCTCCGGTGCAGGCCGCAACAGCCACACAGCAAACCGTACCCCGCTTTCTCTCCGGGTTAGGTACCGCCACCGCGGCCAATACCGTCACCGTCACCAGCCGTGTTGACGGCGAGCTGATGGCGATCCACTTTACCGAAGGCCAGCAGGTTAAAGCGGGCGATCTCCTGGTTGAGATCGATCCCCGTCCGTACCAGGTCCAACTCACCCAGGCCTTGGGACAACTGGCGAAAGATCAGGCCACTTTAGCCAATGCCAAACAGGATTTGGCACGCTACCAGCAGCTGATCAAAACCAATATGGTTTCACGCCAGGATCTGGATACCCAATTGTCACTGGTTCGCCAGACCGAAGGGGCGATCAAGGCCGATCAGGGTGCCGTCGACAGCGCCAAACTGCAAATCACCTACAGTAAAATCACGTCACCGATTGATGGGCGTGTCGGCCTGAAGCTGGTCGATGTGGGCAACTACATCGCCAGTGGCAGCAGCACCGGTATTGTGGTGATCACCCAAACCCACCCTATTGATGTAGTGTTCACTTTGCCAGAAAGTAATATTGCCGATCTGGTCAAAGCGCAAAAAACCGGGCCGGTAGCGGTTGAGGCCTGGGATCGCACCAATGAGCATCAATTGACTCAAGGTGTGTTATTGAGTCTGGATAACCAGATTGATACCGCCACCGGTACTATCAAACTAAAAGCCCGTTTCGATAACCAGGATGATGCGCTATTCCCGAACCAGTTCGTTAACGCCCGGCTGAAGGTGGACACCCTGCACGATGCGGTGGTGATCCCAACGGCAGCACTGCAGATGGGCAACGAAGGCCACTTTGTCTGGATCCTGAACGCAGAGAATAAAGTCAGCAAACACTTGGTCACCGCAGGCATTCAGGACAGCCAGCAGGTCGTGATTACCACCGGGGTTAACGTAGGAGACCGCGTGGTGACCGACGGTATCGATCGCCTGACAGAAGGCATGCAGGTTGAAGTTGTGGCACCACAGAAAGCCACTGCCACGGCACAACCCAGGCATAATACCAAAGCTCAGGGGAAATCCTGATGCAGTCGATGTTACCTAACACCGGCGGCGGGCCTTCCCGCCTATTTATTCTGCGTCCGGTAGCCACCACCCTGTTTATGGTGGCGATCCTGCTGGCAGGCATTATTGGTTATCGCTCGTTGCCGGTTTCAGCGTTGCCGGAGGTAGACTACCCCACCATTCAGATCGTCACACTTTACCCTGGTGCCAGCCCAGACGTGGTGACCTCGGCAATCACCGCGCCGCTGGAGCGCCAGTTCGGCCAAATGTCAGGCCTGAAGCAGATGGCGTCGCAGAGTTCCGGCGGCGCATCGGTCATCACACTCCAGTTCCAGCTTGAACTGCCGTTGGACGTCGCCGAACAGGAGGTTCAGGCCGCGATCAATGCCGCCACCAACCTGTTGCCGACCGATCTGCCCTATCCGCCAATTTACAGCAAGGTCAACCCGGCCGATCCGCCGATTCTGACACTGGCCGTCACCTCAACCGCCATGCCGATGACGCAGGTTGAAGACATGGTGGAAACCCGGGTTGCGCAGAAAATCTCGCAGGTAACCGGCGTAGGCTTGGTGACCATTTCCGGCGGCCAACGCCCGGCCGTGCGGGTGAAACTCAATCCCACTGCGGTTGCCGCTTATGGGTTGGACAGCGAAACCATTCGCACCGCTATCAGCAATGCCAACGTCAACTCGGCGAAAGGCAGCCTAGATGGCCCGACACGCTCGGTCACGCTCTCTGCCAACGATCAGATGAAAACCGCAGAGGACTACCGCCAGCTGATTGTCGCCTACCAGAACGGGGCTGCTATCCGCCTGCAGGATATCGCCACCATCGAGCAAGGCGCGGAAAACAACCGTCTGGCCGCCTGGGCCAATAAAGAACAGGCTATTGTGCTGAATATTCAGCGCCAGCCCGGTGTGAACGTGATCACCACCGCCGACAGTATCCGCGAGATGCTGCCAGAGCTGGTCAAAAGCCTGCCCAAGTCGGTGGATGTCAAGGTACTGACCGACCGCACCACCACCATCCGCGCGTCGGTCAGCGATGTGCAGTTCGAACTGATGTTGGCGATTGCACTGGTTATCATGGTGATCTACGTTTTCCTGCGCAACGTGCCCGCCACCATCATCCCGAGCGTGGCGGTACCGCTTTCGCTGGTGGGTACCTTTGCCGCCATGTATTTTCTCGATTTCTCGATCAACAACCTGACGCTGATGGCGCTGACGATCGCCACCGGCTTTGTGGTGGATGATGCCATCGTGGTCATCGAGAACATCTCGCGCTATATCGAAAAAGGCGAAAAACCGCTCGATGCGGCATTGAAAGGCGCCGGTGAAATCGGCTTTACCATTATCTCGCTGACCTTCTCACTGGTAGCGGTGCTGATCCCGCTGTTGTTTATGGGCGACATCGTTGGCCGTTTGTTCCGCGAGTTTGCGGTAACGCTGGCGGTGGCGATCCTGATTTCCGCGCTGGTCTCACTGACGTTGACGCCGATGATGTGTGCCCGCATGCTTAGTCACGAGTCACTGCGTAAACAAAACCGTTTCTCCCGCGCCTCTGAACGCTTCTTTGAGCGCGTGATCGCGCAATATGGCGTCTGGTTGAAAGTGGTACTGAATCACCCTTGGCTGACGCTGGGCGTCGCGCTCAGTACCATGGTACTGACCGTGTTGCTCTACCTGCTGATCCCGAAAGGCTTCTTCCCGTTACAGGATAACGGCATCATTCAGGGCACGTTGGAAGCGCCACAAAGCGTCTCGTTCAGCAATATGGCCGAACGCCAGCAACAGGTGGCCGCCGAGATCCTGAAAGATCCCGCGGTAGAAAGCCTGACCTCATTTGTTGGCGTCGATGGCAGTAACGCCACCCTCAACAGCGGGCGTTTGCAGATCAACCTTAAACCCCTGAGTGAACGCAGTGACCGTATCCCGGCGATCATTACCCGTTTACAGCAGCAAACGGCACAATTCCCCGGGGTGACGCTCTATCTGCAGCCGGTGCAGGATCTGACGATCGACACCCAGGTGAGCCGAACCCAGTATCAGTTCACCCTGCAGGCCATGTCGCTGGATGAACTCAGTCTGTGGGTGCCCAAGCTGATGGCCGAACTGCAACAGGCTCCTCAACTGACCGAGGTGACCAGCAACTGGCAGGATCAGGGGTTGGTGGCTTACATTAACGTGGATCGTGACAGCGCCAGCCGCCTCGGTATCAGCATGAACGATATCGACAGTGCGCTGTATAACGCCTTTGGCCAGCGCCTGATCTCCACCATCTATACGCAGGCCAACCAGTATCGCGTCGTGCTGGAGCATGATGTAACCAGCACGCCGGGGCTGGCTGCGTTAAACGATATCCGCCTGACCAGCAGCAATGGCACCATTGTGCCGCTGAGCACGGTGGCCAAAATCGAAGAGCGCTTCGGCCCGCTGTCGATCAACCACCTCGATCAGTTCCCGTCGGCGACCGTGTCATTTAACGTGCCCGATCATTACTCGCTGGGTGAGGCGGTAGAGGCCATCACTCAGGCCGAGAAAAACCTCAACATGCCAAAAGACATCACCACCCAGTTCCAGGGGGCAACGTTGGCATTCCAGGCGGCGCTTGGCAGCACCCTGTGGCTGATCCTGGCGGCAATCGTCGCGATGTATATCGTCTTGGGCGTGCTGTATGAGAGCTTTATCCACCCGGTGACCATTCTTTCTACCCTGCCTACTGCCGGTGTCGGAGCGCTGCTGGCGCTGATGCTTTCCGGCCATGAGCTGGATGTGATTGCCATTATCGGTATCATCCTGCTGATCGGTATCGTGAAGAAGAACGCCATCATGATGATCGATTTCGCATTGGCCGCCGAACGTGAACAAGGGTTGACACCTTACGATGCCATCTACCAGGCCTGTCTGCTGCGTTTTCGCCCGATCCTGATGACCACGCTGGCCGCACTGCTGGGGGCATTGCCGCTGATGCTGAGCACTGGCGTCGGAGCCGAATTGCGCCGCCCACTGGGCGTCTGTATGGTCGGCGGCCTAGTGATGAGCCAGATCCTGACGCTGTTCACCACGCCAGTGATCTACCTGCTGTTTGATAAGTTGGCGCGCAATACCCATCGCCAACCGGAAACGCAGGAGTTGCCGTGAAATTTTTCGCCCTGTTTATCCATCGGCCGGTCGCCACAACCCTGTTAACGCTAGCCATCGCCATCGCCGGAGTCATTGGCTTCCGGCTGTTACCGGTGTCACCATTGCCACAGGTCGATTTCCCGGTGATTTCCATCACGGCGACGTTGCCGGGGGCCGATCCGGAAACCATGGCCTCCTCAGTGGCTACACCGCTGGAACGCGCCCTGGGGCGCATTGCCGGGGTCAATGAAATGACCTCGATGAGTTCACTCGGCAGTACGCGGGTGATTTTGCAGTTCGATCTCAATCGCGATATCAACGGTGCCGCACGGGACGTACAGGCGGCGATTAACGCGGCACAGAGCCTGTTGCCGACCGGGATGCCGAGCCGGCCAACCTACCGCAAGGTTAACCCGTCCGACGCGCCGATCATGATCCTGACGCTGACGTCGGATACCTATAGCCAGGGGCAACTTTATGACTTCGCCTCTACGCAACTGGCGCAAAAGATTGCGCAAACCGAGGGCGTAGGTGATGTCTCTGTCGGCGGGAGCTCGCTGCCCGCCGTGCGCGTGGAACTCAATCCCGGCGCACTGTTCAACCAGGGTGTTTCGCTGGATGCCGTGCGGCAAACCATCGCCAACGCCAACGTACGCCGCCCGCAAGGTGCCGTGGATGACGCGCAACAGCGCTGGCAGATCCAGGCCAATGACGAGCTGAAAACCGCCGCCGCCTATCAGCCATTGGTGATCCACTACAACAACGGCGCGGCGGTACGTCTAAACGATGTGGCCAACGTTACCGACTCGGTGCAGGATGTCCGCAACGCCGGGATGACCAATGCCAAACCGGCAATCATTCTGACCGTCAGCCGGGCGCCGGATGCTAACATCATTGAAACCGTTGATCGTATCCGCGCCGAGCTACCTGCGCTGCGGGAGAATATCCCGGCGTCAATCGAACTGAATATTGCCCAGGATCGTTCCCCGACGATCCGCGCTTCGTTAGCCGAAGTAGAGCAATCGCTGGTGATCGCAATTGCACTGGTGATCCTGGTGGTGTTCATCTTCCTGCGCTCCGGCCGCGCCACGCTGATCCCGGCAGTAGCGGTGCCGGTATCCCTGATCGGTTCCTTTGCCGCCATGTACCTGTGTGGGTTCAGCCTGAACAACCTGTCGTTGATGGCGCTCACCATCGCCACCGGCTTTGTGGTGGACGACGCCATCGTGGTGCTGGAAAACATCTCACGACATGTCGAGGCGGGCATGAAACCGCTCAACGCTGCGCTACAAGGGGTGCGTGAAGTCGGCTTCACCGTGCTTTCCATGAGCGTATCGCTGGTGGCGGTGTTTATCCCCCTGCTGTTTATGGCCGGTCTGCCGGGCAGGTTGTTCCGCGAGTTTGCCGTCACGCTTTCGGTTTCTATCGGGCTTTCGCTGCTGATCTCGTTGACGCTGACACCGATGATGTGCGCCTATCTGCTCCGCTACCAGCCGCCAAGAGAGCAACGGCGCACACGGGGTTTTGGCCGCGTGCTGGTTGCCGTGCAACAGGGTTATGGCCGTTCGCTCAACTGGGTGCTGGGCCATTCGCGCTGGGTGCTGGCGGTATTTATGGCGACAATCGCCCTCAACGTCTGGCTTTACGTCAGCATCCCGAAAACCTTCTTCCCGGAGCAGGATACTGGCCGTCTGATGGGCTTTATCCAGGCTGACCAGAGCATCTCGTTTCAGGCGATGCGCCTCAAGCTGCAAGACTTTATGAAGATTGTGCGCGAAGACAAAGACGTGGATAACGTCACCGGCTTCACCGGGGGCTCACGTACTAACAGCGGCTCAATGTTTATCTCGCTCAAACCGCTGAGCGAACGTACCGACGATGCGCAGAAGGTGATTGCCCGCCTGCGTGCCAAACTGGCTAAAGAGCCCGGCGCCAGTCTGTTCCTGATGGCGGTACAGGATATTCGCGTCGGCGGGCGGCAGGCCAATGCCAGCTATCAGTACACGCTTCTTGCGGACGACCTGGCGGCACTGCGCGAATGGGAGCCCAAGATCCGTGTCGCACTGGCCGCCCTGCCTGAATTGGCCGACGTCAACTCCGATCAACAGGACAAAGGTTCGGAGATGGATCTGACCTACGATCGTGAAACCATGTCGCGGCTGGGTATTTCCGTCAGCGATGCCAACAACCTGCTGAACAACGCCTTCGGCCAGCGGCAGATCTCCACCATCTATCAGCCATTGAACCAGTACAAAGTGGTCATGGAAGTGGCACCGCCCTATACCCAGGACGTCAGTTCGCTGGATAAAATGTTCGTGATCAACAGCAGCGGCCAGGCTATTCCGCTTTCTTACTTTGCCAGTTGGCGCCCCGCCAATGCGCCGCTGGCGGTGAACCATCAGGGGCTCTCGGCAGCATCAACCATCTCGTTCAACCTGCCGGATGGCGGCAGCCTGTCCGAGGCAACCACGGCGGTCGAGCGCACCATGACGCAACTTGGCGTCCCCTCCACCGTGCGTGGCGCCTTTGCCGGGACCGCCCAGGTCTTCCAGGACACGCTGAAGTCGCAACTGTTCCTGATCGCCGCCGCCATCGCCACGGTGTATATCGTGCTGGGGATTTTGTATGAAAGCTATATTCATCCGTTAACCATTCTCTCTACGCTGCCCTCCGCCGGTGTCGGCGCGTTGCTGGCACTGGAGTTGTTTAACGCCCCGTTCAGCCTGATTGCGCTCATCGGTATCATGCTGTTGATTGGGATAGTCAAAAAGAACGCCATCATGATGGTCGACTTTGCCTTGGACGCACAGCGCAACGGGGGGATCAGCGCACGCGAGGCAATCTTCCAGGCCAGCCTGTTACGTTTCCGCCCGATCATGATGACCACCCTGGCGGCGCTGTTTGGCGCCTTGCCGCTGGTTCTGACCAGTGGTGATGGTGCCGAATTGCGCCAGCCGCTAGGGATCACCATCGCTGGTGGATTGATCATGAGTCAGTTGCTGACGCTGTATACCACGCCGGTGATCTATCTGTATTTTGATCGGTTACAGATGAAGTTCCGCCATGGCAAAAAATTGGCACCACTGCCGCGCTAAAGCGGGGCAGCGTAAAAATAACGAGCCTTGTACTCTAAACGCTGTGGCTTGAAAGACGACGAGCTTTAATACTCTATGGATTTCAAGTTGCAGCTAGGCGGCAAGCATAAGACCCCCCGGAGCTTACTTGAGTAAGTGACTGGGGTGAGTAGGCGCAGCTAACAACGCTGCGGCTTGAAAGATGACGAGTATTCAGATGAGCGGTAAACAAACCACCTCAGTGCGCTGGCAATTGTGGATTGTGGCCTTCGGCTTCTTTATGCAGACGCTGGATACCACCATCGTCAATACCGCGCTGCCCTCCATGGCTGCCAGCTTGGGAGAGAGCCCGCTGCATATGCAGTCGGTGATTGTCTCCTATGTGCTGACGGTCGCGGTGATGCTGCCAGCCAGCGGCTGGCTGGCCGATCGGGTGGGAGTCCAACGGGTGTTCTTCAGCGCCATTGTGCTGTTCACCCTGGGTTCGCTCCTCTGCGCCCGTTCGGAAACCCTGGGTGAACTGGTCACCTCCCGTGTGATACAGGGCATCGGAGGGGCGATGATGGTGCCGGTCGGCAGGCTGACGGTGATGAAAATCGTCCCACGCGAGCAGTATATGGCGGCGATGACCTTCGTCACGCTCCCCGGCCAGATCGGTCCGCTGATGGGCCCTGCACTGGGAGGCTTTCTGGTGCAATACGCCAGTTGGCATTGGATTTTCCTGATTAACATTCCGGTCGGTATCGCCGGGGCGATGGCTACCGCGCTGCTGATGCCTAATTACCGCATGCAGACCCGGCGCTTCGACATCAGCGGCTTTATCATGCTGGCTATCGGTATGGCGACACTGACGCTGGCGCTTGATGGCCACAAAGGGATGGGGCTTTCCCTCACCGCCATTGCGGCTTTGGCAGCCGCAGGATGTGCGGCACTGGTGGGTTACGGGTGGCACGCCCGCGGAAACAGCCGCGCGCTGTTTTCACTACGGTTATTTAAAACGCAAACCTACCGGGTTGGCCTGTTCGGCAGCCTGTTGGGGCGTATCGGCAGCGGTATGTTACCCTTTATGACGCCCCTGTTTCTGCAAGTGGGCATGGGCTTTTCCCCGTTCCATGCCGGGCTGATGATGATCCCGATGATCATCGGCAGCATGGGCATGAAACGTATCGTGGTACAGGTGGTTAACCGTTTTGGCTACCGCAATGTGCTGGTGACCGCCACGCTGTTGTTGGCGTTGGTGACGTTGAGTTTCCTACTGGTTGCGATGCTGGGGTGGGTTTATCTGCTGCCAGTGGTACTGTTCTTCCAGGGGATGGTCAACTCGCTGCGTTTTTCGGCGATGAATACTCTGACGTTGAAAGACCTGCCCGACCGTCTGGCCAGCAGTGGTAACAGTTTATTATCGATGGTCATGCAGCTCTCGATGAGCCTGGGCGTCAGCATCGCCGGGATCCTGATCGGCAGCTTTGCCCATCATCAAGTGGTGGCAGACAGCCCAGCCATTCATAACGCCTTTATCTACAGCTACGGCTGCATGGCACTGATTATTGCCCTGCCCGCACTGGCTTTCGCCCGAGTACCGGCCGATACCGCCCCTAACCGTACGCTGACAAAAGAACCGGGCACCGGCTCAACGAGGACACAATGAGAATTGGCATTACCGGTAAGCTGTTTATGGCGATTTTCGCCACCTGCATGTTGGTGTTGATCACCATGCATTGGGGCGTGCGCCTGAGCTTCGAACGCGGTTTTATTGACTATATCAAGCACAGCAATGAGCAACGTATCTCTATGCTCAGCGATGCCCTGGAAGACCAGTACCGCCGCCATGGTAACTGGGCATTTCTGCGTAATAACGATCAGGTGGTGTATCAGATCATGCGCTCGTTTGAACAAAACAGCGACAGTAGCCACAATATGCCGCCCAAAGGCTGGCGTACGCAATTCTGGGTGGTGGATAACCAGTATAATCGCCTGGTCGGCCACTCAGGCCCCGTCCCCAGAGAGGGAACCCGCCATCCGATCCGCTATAATAATCAAATCGTTGGCTGGGTGGTTGCCACACCGCCAGAGAGGCTGACGCGCAACGCCGATATCAACTTCGATCGCCAGCAGCGTCGAACCAGTTGGCTGATTGTCGCACTATCGACAGTGCTGGCAGCCGCGGTCACCTGGCTGATGTCCCGTGGCTTGCTGGCACCGGTCAAACGCCTGGTGGGCGGCACGCATCGGCTCGCGGCAGGCGATTTCAGTGCCCGAGTCGCGGTGAGCAGCCAGGATGAGCTGGGTCGGCTGGCACAAGACTTCAACCAGCTCGCGACCTCACTGGAAAAGAATGAACAGATGCGCCGCGCCTTTATGGCCGATGTCTCGCATGAATTACGTACCCCGTTAGCCGTGCTGCGTGGTGAACTGGAAGCCTTGCAGGACGGGGTTCGCCAACCGACCCCCGCCTCCCTGAGTTCACTGCAGGCGGAGGTTTCAACCCTTACCAAACTGGTGGACGATCTGCACCAGCTTTCACTGTCTGATGTTGGCGCCCTGGCCTACCGTAAATTACCGGTGGATTGTGTGCATCTGGTACAAATCGCCGTGGCCGCTTTCCGCGAACGTTTTCATGCCAAACAGCTGGAGATCGTCACTCACTTGCCCGAGCAGATGCCGCTGTTTGGCGATCCGGATCGTCTCAACCAATTATTCAATAACCTGTTGGAAAACAGCCTGCGCTATACCGATCCCGGCGGCAAACTGGAGATCGGTATCGAACGCCTGCCAGGCATGGTACGGATTTATTGGCAAGACAGCGCGCCCGGGGTGAACAATGAACAATTGGCGCGCATCTTCGAACGCTTTTACCGTACCGAAGGCTCACGTAACCGTGCCAGTGGCGGCTCTGGGCTAGGGTTGTCTATTTGCCAGAATATCGTGGAGGCCCATGGCGGTAAGATCTACGCACAGCACTCGCCTTTCGGCGGCGTGCGCATTACAGTAGACTTCCTCAACTCTGGTGAATAACAAGGTTTCTTGATGGAAAATCCTAATCAGCCACTTCAGATAATGATTGTGGAAGATGAGCCCAAGTTGGGCCAATTACTGGTGGATTATCTCCAGGCCGCTGGCTACGCCACCCGTTGGCTGACCAACGGCAGCGAGGTTGTCCCTGCGGTACATGAACACCCACCGGCACTTATTCTGCTGGATTTGATGTTACCGGGCAGTGACGGGTTAACCGTTTGCCGTGAACTGCGCCGTTTTACCGACGTTCCGGTCATGATGGTGACGGCTAAAATAGAGGAGATTGACCGCCTGCTGGGGCTGGAAATCGGTGCAGATGACTACATCTGCAAACCCTATAGCCCGCGAGAAGTGGTTGCCAGAGTAAAAACCATTCTGCGCCGCTGTTACCGACCATTGGAAAACAACGATGATGAAGCGCTGCTGCATATCGATGAGCCACGCTTTCAGGCGAGCTACCAGGGGCACATTCTGGATCTGACGCCAGCTGAGTTTCGTTTGCTGAAAACCCTGGCCTGCCAGCCGGGTAACGTATTCTCACGCGAGCAGTTGCTGAATAACCTGTACGACGATTACCGCGTGGTGACCGATCGTACCATCGACAGCCATATCAAAAATCTGCGCCGCAAGTTGGAGCTGATCGATGGGGACAAGGCTTTTATCCGCTCGGTCTACGGTGTGGGCTACCGTTGGGAAGCCGAGCAGTGCCGATTGGTGAATGGGCTCTGACAATTAACGGGGCCAATTCTCAGCATCCCATTCTGCGACCAGTGTGAACGCCCGCCCGTGAGTCACCACGGGTCGCATCCCACCTCTATCCATGCGCCACAATCCGTTGATCTCATGCCACAGCCTTGCTTTCCCATACGGGTAAGCAACACGCTATAACACTTTGCCGTTGCCGTATGCCGGCAAGCATCCCTCTCTTTTTGAGCGCTATTACACATTACTTTATTGCCTATACCGCCCCTTTGCGTGCTTTTGGCTACACTTAATTCACTTATTTGCAACCTGAAGGACATGAACGATGGCAACGGGTCATTATGAGCTAAAAAAATCGAGTAACGGGCAATATCACTTCACCCTGAAGGCCAGCAATGGCGAGATCATCCTTTCCAGTGAAATGTACGCCAGCAAAGCCTCTGCAGAAAACGGTATCGCCTCTGTGCAAACCAACGCCCCTCATGAGACGCAGTTTGAAGTGAAAGTCAGCAGCAATAGCAAACCCTACTTCGTATTGAAAGCCAAAAACCATCAGGTGATTGGCACCAGCCAGATGTACAGCTCAGAAAGTGCGGCAAAAAATGGCGTTCAATCTGTGATGAAAAATGGTCCTACCACCGATATCCGTGATTTGAGTGTCTGAACCGCCTTCAACCAGTGCGCGGTACCCGTCGCCGCGCATTTTTCTCATGACGAAGATCAATCCCCCCTGAATAATTACGGTTAACTGCTGATTTCTTGCCGAGCTACCGCTACAATTCCCCGCTTTCACTGCGCCATTGGGTGGCGCGGTGCTGACCTGAAATCAGACCGAGAATCACTATGTTTACACCAGAACTCCTCTCTCCGGCGGGAACGCTGAAGAACATGCGTTATGCCTTTGCCTATGGTGCCGATGCGGTATACGCTGGCCAGCCACGTTACAGTCTGAGAGTGCGTAACAACGAATTTAACCACGAGAATCTGGCGCAAGGGATAAATGAAGCCCATGCACTGGGTAAAAGGTTCTACGTGGTGGTCAACATTGCCCCCCACAATGCCAAGCTGAAAACCTTCCTGCGCGATCTGAAACCGGTGATCGATATGGGCCCGGATGCCCTGATCATGTCCGATCCAGGCTTGATCATGATGGTCCGCGAGGCTTTTCCGCATATGGCCATTCATCTCTCCGTGCAGGCCAATGCCGTCAACTGGGCTACCGTAAAATTCTGGCAGCAGATGGGGCTGACGCGCGTTATCCTCTCACGCGAACTGTCGCTGGATGAGATTGCCGAAATCCGCAGCCAGGTGCCGGATATGGAGCTGGAGATCTTCGTTCACGGCGCGCTGTGCATGGCCTACTCTGGCCGCTGCCTGTTGTCCGGGTATATCAACAAGCGCGATCCCAATCAGGGCACCTGCACCAATGCCTGCCGTTGGCAATATAAGGCGGAAGAAGGCAAAGAAGACGACACCGGCAGTATCGTGCATATGCATGAGCCCATTGCGGTACAAAACATTGAACCCACGCTGGGAATCGGTGCGCCAACCGATAAGGTGTTTATGCTCTCTGAGGCGCAGAAACCGGGCGAGTATATGAGCGCGTTTGAAGACGAGCACGGCACTTACATCATGAACTCCAAAGATTTGCGCGCTATTCAGCATGTTGAACGTCTCACCCAATTGGGCGTACACTCGCTGAAAATCGAAGGCCGGACCAAATCGTTCTACTACTGCGCCCGTACCGCACAGGTTTATCGCCGTGCCATTGACGACGCCGCTGCCGGTAAGCCCTTTGATCCGACCCTGCTTACCACGCTGGAAGGCCTGGCACACCGCGGCTATACCGAAGGCTTCCTGCGTCGCCATACTCACGATGCTCACCAGAACTACGATTACGGTTCATCAATTTCTGAACGTCAGCAATTTGTCGGGGAATTCACTGGCGTACGCCGTAACGGTTGGGCCGAAGTGGATGTAAAAAACAAATTCCTGCTTGGCGACAGCGTGGAAATGATGACGCCTGGCGGCAACGTGGTGTTTACGCTGGAAAGCCTGCAAAACAAGAAAGGCGAGGCAATCGACGTCGCGCCGGGCAACGGCCATATCGTTTATTTGCCCATCCCGGAAGATGTAGACCTCAATTACGCGTTACTGATCCGCAATTTACCGCTTGATAATAGCCAGGCCGGTTAACATTTTTATCGCCGCCCTAACGGGCGGTAATTTTTCGCAAATATTAGAAACAGATCACATCAATTAACGTACAGTCTGGTTATTATCAAGCTGCTTAAAACAAAGAACGAAAATATTTGCATAGCAATACTAGGAACCACCTCCTTAGCCAACCCAATCTCCCTTGGGTTGGCCTTTTCTTTTGTTTTTCAATAAACTGAATTCATCGCGTTTCTTATTGAGATATTTCTCAGTTTATTCCTCCTCCTATTTAGCCATTATTTTCCTGACATATTAATTATCCTATAGTAATGAGACATTCCGTTAATACGAACGCTTATCTCTTGCAGCGAAAATATCGAGACGGCAGTCCATTCCGTTAAATAAATATCGCGCTTATCTGCTACTTGAATATTCTTATAGCTCGCCGCTGGCTTGTGGTTTATCGTTGATAGCCAACATGTTTCAGGCGATGGCAGGCGCACTGAACCAGAATGCGGAAAAACTGACGCTCTGCCGCCAGGCCATGTACGACACCATGGACACCACACACCCTTTTTCACCCGAGGTACAGGAATGAGTCAATACGCACCAACACTGCTTATCATCAATGGTAAAAGTGCCGGTAACGAAGAGGTCCGTGCCGCAGTGAAAATGTTGCGGGATGAAGCGCTGATCCTGCACGTCCGAGTCACCTGGGAGCATGGCGATGCCGCCCGCTATGTCAAAGAGGCCAGCCAGTTACAGGTCGAAACCGTGATCGCGGGTGGAGGAGACGGCACCATCAACGAGGTCGCCGCCGCACTGGCACAACTGCCGGCAGAACGGCGGCCAGTCTTGGGCATTCTTCCGCTGGGGACCGCCAACGATTTTGCTACCGCCTGTTCCATCCCGCTGCAGCCGGAGTTAGCTTTGCAGTTGGCCATCAAGGGCCGGGCGGTGCCTATCGATCTGGCAAAAGTGAACGATCAGCGCTACTTCGTCAATATGGCCACCGGTGGTTTTGGCACACGTATCACGACCGAAACACCGGAAAAGTTAAAAGCCGCCCTGGGTGGGGTTTCCTATTTCATTCATGGTTTACTGCGCCTGGACGCGCTGAAAGCCGACAACTGTGAGATCCGTGGCCCGGATTTCCATTGGGCCGGAGAGGCGCTGGTGATTGGTATTGGTAACGGCAAACAGGCCGGTGGCGGGCAGCAGTTATGCCCGAATGCGCTTATCAACGATGGCCTGTTGCAGGTGCGGTTGCTGACTGCCGAAGAGCTGTTGCCGACACTGATCAATATCCTGTTCAGTGGTGAAGAGGACAGCAATATTGTTGACGCCTCACTCCCCTGGCTTGAGATCAGTGCACCACATGAAATTACCTTCAACCTTGATGGTGAACCGCTGAAAGGTACACATTTCCGTATCGAAGTGCTACCGAGTGCCATTGAATGTCGTCTGCCCCCCAATTGCGATCTGCTGGGATAAGCACGACCAGATACAGGGCCTGAGGTTGATGACAACCGGCTTGTTAAACCGAGCCCCCTGGGCCTAGCGTGTCGGTGGCTTACGCCACGAAGACCCCACCGGCACGCTCTCCCAGCTCTCTGACTTTGTCAGCCGTCTGCGGCCAGGAAACTGGGCTCTTTCCTCTGTCATCCCCGATTTTACCCATCCTGTTGTTATTGTTACTCCACGGATAAATGTGATCTCTGTCGGCAACTTTCACAAATCATACTTGTATGGTAGTTAGTTCAAGCGTACTTTTCGTCCATACGTTATCATCAAGAACAGGGTCTGGATGTCATGAAAATTGTTAAAGCCGAGGTGTTCGTCACCTGCCCGGGAAGAAATTTCGTCACGCTGAAGATCACCACCAGCAACGGGCTTACCGGTATCGGTGATGCCACATTGAATGGCCGCGAGCTCCCCGTGGCCTCTTACCTGCAAGATCACGTTTGTCCGCAACTCATTGGTCGCGATGCCCACCAGATCGAGGATATCTGGCAGTACTTCTACAAGGGCGCTTACTGGCGCCGTGGCCCGGTAACCATGTCGGCGATTTCCGCTGTGGATATGGCACTGTGGGATATCAAAGCCAAAGCCGCCAATATGCCGCTCTATCAACTGCTGGGCGGTGCTTCACGTACCGGCGTCATGGTCTATTGCCATACCACCGGCCACTCGATAGACGAAGTGCTGGACGATTACGCCAAACACCAGGAAATGGGATTCAAGGCCATCCGCGTGCAGTGCGGCGTACCTGGGATGAAAACCACCTATGGGATGGCCAAAGGCAAAGGACTGGCGTATGAACCGGCCACCAAAGGCAACTGGCCGGAAGAACAACTGTGGTCGACAGAGAAATACCTCGATTTCACCCCAAAACTGTTTGATGCCGTGCGCAATAAATTCGGCTTCGACGAACATTTACTGCATGACATGCACCACCGCCTGACGCCGATCGAGGCCGCCCGTTTTGGTAAAAGTATCGAACAATACCGCCTGTTCTGGATGGAAGACCCCACCCCGGCTGAAAATCAGGAATGCTTCCGTCTGATCCGTCAGCACACCGTAACGCCGATTGCCGTTGGCGAGGTATTCAACAGCATCTGGGATTGCAAACAGTTGATTGAAGAGCAACTGATCGATTACATCCGCACCACCATCACCCATGCCGGGGGCATCACGGGCATGCGCCGCATCGCTGATTTTGCCTCACTGTATCAGGTACGGACCGGTTCACACGGGCCTTCCGATCTTTCGCCAATCTGTATGGCGGCCGCGTTACATTTTGATCTTTGGGTCCCTAACTTCGGCGTACAGGAATACATGGGGTATTCCGAACAGATGCTGGACGTGTTCCCGCACAGTTGGAGCTTCGACAACGGCTATATGCATCCGGGTGAAAAACCAGGGTTGGGCATCGAGTTTGACGAAAAGCTGGCTGCAAAATATCCCTACGATCCGGCCTACCTGCCGGTAGCACGCCTGGAAGACGGCACACTGTGGAATTGGTAAACCGAGGAACATCTATGAAAAGCATTACTGTTCAACAGCCTGGGCAACTGGTGATTGAAGAGCGCCCGCTACCACAGCCGCAGCAAGGTGAAGTCCGTGTTCGCGTCGCCAGCGCCGGGATTTGTGGTTCCGATGTGCATATCTATCACGGCCATAACCCGTTTGCCAAATACCCGCGCGTTATCGGCCATGAGTTCTTTGGCCACATTGATGCCACCGGCGAAGGTGTCGATCCCTCTCGTATTGGCGAGCGTGTGGTTGGCGACCCGGTGGTCAGTTGCGGCCATTGTTACCCCTGCTCCGTAGGCCGCCCCAACGTTTGTAGCAAACTGCAGGTCATTGGGGTACACCGCGACGGCGGCTTCAGCGAGTCTGTGACACTACCGGCTCAAAATGCCCATCGCATCCCGGACAGCATTCCAGACAGCGAAGCGACGATGGTTGAACCCTTTACCATTGCCGCCAACATCTGCAGCCAGTTGCAACCCGGTCCCCGGGATATCGCACTGGTATATGGCGCAGGCCCAATGGGACTCACCACGATTCAGGCACTGCGTGGCGTTTACGGCGTTAAAGAAATCGTGGTGGCAGATCGTATTGATGAGCGTCTGGTCATGGCCACCGCCAACGGGGCCGATCGGGTGATCAACAACGGCAACCTCGACCTGCCCGAAGAACTGAAAAAGCTCGGCATCCAGCCAACGTTAATTATCGATGCCGCTTGCCATCCGGCAATCCTGCCTGAGGCGATCGGCCTGGCGTCGCCTGCTGCACGCATCGGCATCATGGGGTTCTCGGCGGAGCCTTGCGTCATCAGTCAGCAAGCCATCACCAGTAAAGAAATTACCCTTTACAGCTCTCGCCTGAACAGCAATCGCTTCCCTCAGGTTATTACCTGGATGACAGAGCGCAAGATCCAACCGGAAAAACTGATAACCCATCAGTTTGCTTATACGCAGGTGCTGGATGCCATGGAGATCTTCGAAAAAGACCAGAAACAGTGCTGTAAGGTCCTATTGAAATTCTAACCCGAACGCTTTCAGGCGGCAGTCAGGCATACCTGCACTGCGGCCTGGGAGGCAGGGGCTTCTGAACCCACTCTTTGCTGTACTTACAACAACAATTTGCAGAGAACAGAACAATGATGAATGCACAAATTGACAACGCTCAGCCGGAAAGAAGTACCTCGGACCTGATCAAGGCGGCCGTTTCTGGCTGGCTTGGCACCGCACTGGAATTTATGGATTTTCAGCTCTACTCGCTGGGTGCGGCATTAGTCTTTCACGAAATATTTTTCCCGGAGCAGTCCGCCGCCATGGCCCTGATATTGGCGATGGGAACTTACGGTGCGGGTTATGTTGCGCGCATCGTCGGGGCATTTTTCTTTGGCCGCATGGGGGACACCATTGGCCGTAAGAAAGTGCTGTTTATCACCATTACCATGATGGGGATCTGCACCACCTTGATCGGTGTTCTGCCGACTTATGCGCAAATCGGTATTTTCGCCCCCTTGCTGCTGGTCGTGCTGCGTATTATCCAGGGGTTGGGCGCAGGTGCGGAAATATCCGGTGCCGGAACCATGCTGGCGGAATACGCACCGAAAGGTAAACGCGGGATTATCTCCTCGCTGGTTGCCATGGGTACCAACTGCGGCACGCTGTCTGCCACCGCGATCTGGGCAATCATGTTCTTTTTCCTGTCCAAAGAGGAACTGCTGGCCTGGGGTTGGCGCGTCCCGTTCCTGGCCAGCGTCGTGGTGATGATCTTCGCCATCTGGTTGCGAATGAACCTTAAAGAGAGCCCGGTGTTTGAAAAAGTTAATGACGATAGTGCCAGCACACCAGCGGTTACTGCGCTGGCAGGCAATACCCATTCCCTGTCGGCCATGTTCAGCAGCAAATCCTTCTGGCTGGCTACCGGACTACGTTTTGGTCAGGCGGGTAACTCCGGTCTGATTCAGACCTTCCTGGCCGGTTATCTGGTGCAAACCCTGCTGTTTGAGAAAGCGATCCCGACCGATGCCTTGATGATCAGCTCCGCGATTGGTTTTATCACCATCCCGTTACTGGGTTGGATTTCCGACAAAATTGGCCGTCGGGTGCCTTATATCCTGGTTAATATTTCCGCCATTATCCTGGCTTATCCGATGATTTCGATGATTGTGGATAAGAGCAATGAGGCGAACGTGATTATGGCCTCGATCATTATTATTCATAACGTCGCGGTACTGGGCCTGTTTGCCCTGGAAAACATCACCATGGCAGAAATGTTTGGCTCCCGTAACCGCTTTACCCGCATGGCTATCTCCAAAGAGGCTGGGGGTTTGGTTGCCGTCGGCTTTGGCCCGGTATTGGCCGGTATCTTCTGCAATATGACCGATTCCTGGTGGCCTATTGCGGCAATGATGATTGTCTATTCCGTTATCGGTTTATTAGCGGCCGTCATGATGCCAGAAGTTAAAGATCGCAACCTGAACCTGGCTGAAGATGCCGCCGAAAGCCCAACATTGCCAGTCGCTAAAAGCGTGCGCAGTTATTGATACCCCCACTCCGCACTCTACAGGTGCAGGAGTGGAAACAGGTTGAGGGGCCCCCTCAGAACTGCCCCGCTCTCATCCAAATCCCTGCTGCAGGCGCTGTCCTGCAGCCATTCAATACTTCACACAGTGAGTTTTAATATGGACAGCAAACTTTTATCGGCAAATGCCCTCCTCCCACAGTATGACCGCAGCAAGCTGAAACCACGCCTGGTTCATCTGGGCTTCGGCGCTTTCCACCGCGCTCATCAGGCTGTCTACGCCGATATTCTGGCGCAGGAACATGGCAGCGATTGGGGATACTGTGAAATTAATCTGATCGGCGGCGAGCAGCAAATTGCCGATCTCAAACAGCAGGACGGCCTCTATAGCGTGGCAGAGATGTCTGCCGATGCCTGGCAATGCCGGGTGGTGGGGGTCGTCAAGCAAGCGCTGCATGCGCAAGTCGACGGGCTCGAGGCGATTTTTCAGGCATTGACTCAGCCTGACGTGGCCATTGTCTCCCTGACCATTACCGAAAAGGGCTACTGTCACTCCCCCGCCACCGGCGAGTTACAGTTGGATCATCCCCTGATTGTGCAGGATCTGGCGCATCCGCATCAGCCACAAAGCGCCGTTGGCGTCATCGTCGCAGCCTTGGCTCGGCGCAGAACCGCCGGGCTGCCCGCATTCAGCGTAATGTCTTGCGACAATATGCCAGAAAACGGCCACGTCACCCGTAACGTGATCACCGCCTACGCCAAGAGGCTCGATCCGGCACTCGCCTCCTGGATAGAAACGCATGTCACCTTCCCTTCCACCATGGTCGATCGCATCGTCCCGGCCGTTACGCCAGAAACGCTGGCCCAGGTTGCACAGCAAACCGGCGTTGCCGATCCGGCTGCCGTCGCCTGCGAGCCGTTCCGCCAATGGGTGATTGAAGATAATTTTGTCGCGGGCCGCCCAGCCTGGGAAAAGGCCGGAGCTGAACTGGTCAGCGATGTATTACCGTTTGAAGAGATGAAGCTGCGGATGCTCAATGGCAGCCATTCATTCCTCGCCTATCTGGGCTATCTGGCGGG
The DNA here is from genome assembly GCF_006715025.1 of Serratia fonticola. Lineage (NCBI taxonomy): Bacteria > Pseudomonadati > Pseudomonadota > Gammaproteobacteria > Enterobacterales > Yersiniaceae > Serratia > Serratia fonticola. The sequence goes on along the minus strand of NZ_VFMK01000001.1, from coordinate 1,910,130 downwards.
TTATCCACACATCAGCGACTGTATGCAGGATGCGCACTACGTCAATGCCGCCCGCCATCTGATGCTGGCGGAACAGGCACCCACATTGAACACCCCAGGCACCGATCTGGAGAAATATGCAGATTCCCTGCTGGATCGTTATCGCAATACGGCATTGAAGCACCGCACCTGGCAGATTGCCATGGATGGCACACAGAAGCTGCCGCAACGCATGCTGGATTCTGTGCGTTGGCACCTGGCCAATGGCAGCGACTTTGACTGCCTGGCACTGGGCATTGCCGGTTGGATGCGTTACGTCGGGGGTAAAGACGAACAAGGGCAGCCTATCGAGATCAGCGATCCGTTGCGTGAAGAGATCGCACAACACGTAGCCAACAGCGCAGAAGGTGAGCCGCGTGTGCAGGCGTTACTGCAAATGACCTCGGTATTTGGCCGTGACTTACCGGATAACCCACGCTTCGTCAATGCGCTGACCTGTGCCTATCTGGCGCTGCTGGCCCGGGGGGCCAAAGCAACAGTGGCCCGAGTGCTGGCGCGTTAAATCGGGTTAGGGTGAACGGTATTTTCGGCGGGTTGAATAACATCAGAATGCGGGGGGATTTATCCCCCCGCATACAAAGAATAATCTGCTAGTATGGTGGCATTCTACTCTTAGCCTTAGCCATTGATTGTCGCCATGTCAGAATCGTACAGCCTCACGAATAATGTGCCGGTAAATCAACAAATCTACCGTTTCCTGCGTAAAGATATCGTCGATTGCACTATCCCACCGGGGACGTTACTTTCCGAGAAGGAAATCTCCACCCGTTTCAGTGTCTCACGTCAGCCAGTACGCGAAGCCTTTATCAAACTGGCCGAAGCCGGATTGGTGCAGATCTTGCCGCAGCGCGGCACCTTCGTGATGAAAATTTCCGCCAAACGGGTGGCCGACGGACGTTTTATCCGCCAGGCGGTAGAGTGTGCCATTGTGCGACGTGTGGCCACCAGTATCACCCCCGAACAGTTGATGTTGCTGGAACATAACCTGCATCGTCAGGAATTGGCGGCGCAGAATAATCAAATCAGAGAGTTTTTGGCCCTGGACGATGAGTTCCACCATTTACTGACGCAAATCGCCAACTGTGCTCTGGCCTGGGAAACCATCGAAACCATCAAGGCCACCATGGACCGCGTGCGCTTCCTCAGCCTGAGCGAGGTGTCACCGCCAGAGAATCTGATCCAGCAGCATTATCAGATCTTTGAAGCGATCAAAGCCGGGGATCCAGAGGCGGCAGAGCTTGCCATTCATGAGCATCTGCAGGAAATGATCTATTCCATCACCCCCATCGCCCTGCAAAACACCGACTGGTTTGAGGCCGAGTAAAGCCCACGTCCCCTCTCCATTCAGGATAGGGGAATAAGCACTCGCCGGATAAAAACGTTCACACCAGGTTGATAAAAAAGTGATTTTTCACGGGCCTAGCGCAGCGAGGGGCGCTCCGGTTGCTTACACCACGACGGCCCATCGCTACGCTCACCCTACTATCTGGCTTTATCAGCCGTCTGACACTCACCTATTTTGCCTTCCAAATGGCATTTCTTCTCAATCGCATCTATTGTCTCTTCGCAACATCAGCATTTCATTACTATCGTTCTAACAGCTTCAATCACGGCTTTTGACTACGCGGGTGCTCACCTTCCCCAGGCTCACCGGTGTAGCAGGAAGCTTTAACAGGAGTGAATCATGACGGATATTGCGCAATTGTTAGGTAAGGAAGCAGAAGATCTCTTGCAACATCGCTGTACCACCATCCCTGCTGAAAATCTGTATCTGCCTGGTGCCGACTTCGTTGACCGGATTATGATCGATAACAACCGCCCGAATAGTGTGTTACGTTCAATGCAAACGTTGCTGAACCATGGCCGCCTGGCGGGCACCGGCTACCTGTCAATTCTGCCGGTCGATCAGGGTGTCGAGCACTCAGCCGGGGCTTCCTTCGCCGCTAACCCGCTCTATTTTGATCCCAAGAATATTGTCGAACTGGCCATTGAGGCCGGTTGTAACTGCGTGGCCTCCACTTACGGCGTGCTGGCTGCCGTCTCTCGCCGATACGCCCACAAAATTCCGTTCCTGGTCAAACTGAACCACAATGAAACGCTAAGCTACCCAACGCAATACGACCAAACCCTGTATGCCAGTGTTGAACAGGCATTCAATATGGGAGCCGTTGCGGTGGGGGCGACTATCTACTTCGGTTCTGAGCAGTCACGCCGTCAGATCGAAGAAATCTCCATTGCCTTTGAACGCGCGCATGAGCTGGGTATGGTGACCGTGCTGTGGGCCTACCTGCGTAACCCGGCGTTTAACAAAGACGGCGTTGATTACCACTCCAGCGCCGATCTCACCGGCCAGGCTAACCACATCGCGGCGACTATTGGTGCGGATATCGTCAAACAGAAGATGGCCGAGAACAACGGCGGCTATCGTGCGGTGAAATTCGGTTATACCGACGATCGCGTCTATAGCAAACTGACTACCGATCACCCCATTGATCTGGTGCGCTACCAGTTGGCAAACTGCTATATGGGCCGCGCTGGTCTGATCAACTCTGGCGGTGCCGCAGGTGAAAACGATCTGCAAGAGTCGGTACGTACCGCTGTGATCAATAAACGTGCCGGTGGCATGGGGCTGATCCTGGGGCGTAAAGCGTTTAAAAAATCCATGAAAGAGGGCATCGCACTCATCAACGCCGTGCAGGATACCTACCTCGATAAGAGTGTCACTATCGCTTAACCTTTTTTATCACATAGTGACCTTAAAAAGCTCAGCGCTGCTGAGCTCAAACTGCTGACTACCCCACTTTTTCAGGTGGGGTTCAGATTGCTGACAAAGTCAAATATGACGGGGAGAACGACGATACCCCTTATGACCGCTTTCTCAGTCTTTCCTGAAAGCCATCCGATATTTCGGTCGCTAAACAAGCATAGCCCTCTGAAACCTCCGTGACCGCGCCCGAGTCAGGGGCCGTTGGCGCGGCCCCTGGCAACCCGCGCCTTCGCCAAATCAGGCGGCCGCTGCGCGCCTCCCCTCACTCCGCCACCGCGCATCACGGCCGGCTGCGATTCACGTCCCTGTTCATCTCGCCTAAAAACGCCCTCCCTGGCGTTTTTGCCTATGCGCCGCGTCTGCGTTCGGCGCCTTCAATGGCTTCAATACCGGTGCTCATTTCAGCAAAAGTGGGGGCAACAGGGTTATCACCCCCTATGCAGAAGGGGCACACAGACGTAGTGAAGACAAACCAGCCTGGAGCAGATTTGAACGCGACTTGCAGCGGCCCCGAAGGGGGAGGCCCGGGACAGGCTGAGTCATTTCCACGTTGTGGACAGGGAAGGTTAAGCGTGGGTACAGAGCTCCGTCTTGAGCCTTGCCATTGCCGCACACAGTAGCTCCAGAGAAAGAAGCTATTTTGACGGCAATTCTCCTGGCACTTTAGTGACTGGGGAAAGAACACTTTGTCATCAGTCTGAGCTCAGCACTGCCGAGCTTTTTTTATGCCTGAACGCATGTCCTTTTCGGCTCCCCCCATCAGCTACACTTTCTTTTCTTTCATTTAAATCTTTCACAATAAAATATTTAACTTTCAAAATGTGATCCATTTAAAACAAAACAATCCATAAAGTGATTACTGTAAGGCTCATGGCGACAGAGCCGCAATTCGCTCCAGGCCATGGCATCCATCACAGGAGAAAAATAATGATTGAGCTAATAACGCACGGAGCCGAATGGTTTATCGGTCTGTTTCAGAAAGGCGGTGAAGTGTTCGTCGGCATGGTGACCGGCATTTTACCTTTGTTGATCAGCCTGTTAGTCATCATGAACGCGTTGATCAACTTTGTTGGCCAGGCTCGCATCGAACGTTTGGCACAGCGCTGTGCCGGTAACCCGGTTTCACGCTACCTGCTGCTGCCGCTGATCGGCACCTTCGTGTTTTGTAATCCGATGACGCTGAGTCTCGGACGTTTTATGCCAGAAAAATATAAACCCAGTTACTACGCCGCCGCGTCCTACAGTTGCCACTCGATGAACGGCCTGTTCCCCCATATCAACCCCGGTGAACTGTTCGTGTACCTCGGCATTGCCAGCGGCCTGACCACGCTTGGCCTGCCATTGGCACCGCTGGCGGTGAGCTATTTCCTGGTTGGGCTGTTCACCAACTTTTTCCGTGGCTGGATCACCGACCTCACCACCAGCATTTTTGAACGCAAGATGGGTATCCAACTGGATCGTCAGGTACAACTTTAATTTGTGGAGTGCAGCATGAGTGCTTATATCCGTATTGAGAAAGGGACTGGCGGCTGGGGTGGCCCACTGCAGTTGCCTATCGAGCCAGGAAAGAAAATTGTCTATATCACCGCGGGGACTCGGCCGGCGATCGTCGACAAACTCAGCGAACTGACCGGCTGGCCGGCCGTGGATGGCTTCAAGGAAGGCGAACCCCCGGCCGAAGAGATTGGCCTCGCCATTATCGACTGTGGCGGGACCTTACGCTGTGGCATCTATCCCAAACGCCGTATTCCCACCATCAATATCCATTCCACTGGCCGTTCTGGCCCGCTGGCGCAGTTTATTCTGGAGGATATTTACGTTTCCGGCGTACGGGAAAACAACATCAGCCTGATCGACATGGCGGAAGGCGCGGAAACGGTATCTTCTACCGAAAAGCAGCCACAACCAAAGGTTCGTGATTACGATACCAGCAAAAAAATCACCGAACAGAGCGATGGCCTGCTGGCCAAAGTCGGGATGGGCATGGGTTCCGTTGTAGCGGTATTTTTCCAGGCCGGACGCGATACCATTGATACCGTGCTGAAAACCATTCTGCCGTTTATGGCTTTCGTCTCGGCGCTGATTGGCATCATCATGGCTTCCGGACTGGGCGACTTTATCGCCCACGGCCTGACGCCGCTGGCTAACAGCCCGATCGGCTTGGTGACACTGGCGCTGATCTGCTCCTTCCCTTTACTTTCACCGTTCCTCGGCCCTGGCGCCGTAATCGCTCAAGTTATCGGCGTGTTGGTCGGGGTGCAGATTGGTCTTGGCCATATCCCACCGCAATTAGCCTTACCGGCACTGTTCGCGATTAACGCCCAAGCTGCCTGTGACTTTATTCCGGTAGGCCTGTCATTGGCAGAAGCCAAACAGGACACCGTGCGCGTAGGCGTTCCTTCGGTACTGGTCGGGCGTTTCCTTACCGGTGCGCCAACGGTACTGATCGCCTGGGCCGCCTCCGCCTTTATTTACCAATAAATTGACCAAGGGGAAATCATGAGCACCATTTTCCAGACCACCATCACTCAGATTGGCGACTGCGCCCATGAAGCACTGCTGGATAACATGCTGATCACCTTCCGCGAGGGCGCACCAGCAGATATCGAAGAGTACTGTTTCATCCACCAGCACGGCGATACGGCAGGTGAATTACAAGCCGGTGGCGTGATGGAGCTTGGCGAAAACCGCTATCCCATCACGGCCGTCGGCGATGTTGCTACCCAGAACTTACGGGAGTTGGGCCACGTGACCATACGTTTCGACGGCGAAACCCAGGCCGAATTCCCCGGTACGATCCATGTTACCGGTGCCACGCCCACGGATATCCCATTAGGCAGCACGCTGAAATTTATCGCATAAGGAGTTAAATCATGTCTGAAGTAGCTGTAGTGATTGGCGGTGGCCAAACGTTGGGCGCTTTCCTGTGCCACGGTCTGGCGCAAGCAGGCTATCGCGTTGCGGTGGCCGATCTGAATGCCGACAACGCCCATCAGGTGGCACAGCAAATCAATCAGGAATATGGCGCCGAACGCGCTATCGCTTTCCAGGCCGATGCCACTGATGAAACCAGCGTTATTGCACTGGCCAGTGCGGTTGATGCCGCTTTCGGCCAGGTAAACCTGCTGGTGTACAGCGCCGGGATTGCCAAGGCGGCACCGATTACCGATTTCCAACTGGGTGATTTTGATCGCTCGTTGCAGGTGAACCTGGTGGGCTATTTCCTTTGCGCCCGTGAGTTCTCCCGCCTGATGATCCGCGACGGCATTGCCGGACGTATCATCCAAATCAACTCAAAATCCGGTAAGGTTGGCAGCAAGCATAATTCCGGCTACAGCGCCGCCAAGTTTGGCGGTGTCGGGCTCACTCAATCGCTGGCGCTCGATCTGGCCGATTATGGCATTACCGTGCACTCCTTAATGCTCGGCAACCTGCTGAAGTCACCGATGTTCCAGTCGTTGCTGCCGCAGTACGCACAGAAACTGGGGATCAAGCCCGAGGAAGTGGAGAAATATTACACCGATAAGGTCCCGCTGAAGCGCGGCTGCGATTATCAGGACGTGTTGAATACGCTGTTGTTTTACGCCAGCGACAAGGCCTCTTACTGCACCGGCCAGTCGATCAACATTACCGGCGGCCAGGTGATGTTCTGATTCTGGGCTTGAGGTTGGTTCCCCTCACTCCGGCCCTCTCCCCAAGGAGAGGGTTAGGGTGAGAGACCTTCCTCTCAGCTTGCCCCTTTATTTTTTACACAGGAGAACGCAATCATGACCAGCGCATTAATCACTTTCGCCGTTATCGCCTGGCTGATGCAAATCGCCTTGGGTTGGTGGCAGATCCAGCGTTTCAACCGTGCTTTTGATCGGTTATGTCAGTTAGGCACCGTGGGCGTGGGCCGCTCCGGGGGGCGATTCAAACCCCGCGTGGTGCTGGCACTGGCGTTTGATGCACAGCAATGCGTGTGCGGCAGCATGCTGATGCGTGGCTTGACCATCTTTGCACAACCGAAACAACTCAAGCACTTACATGGTATGCACCAGCAAGCGCTATGCCCAGATGTGATCTTTCCCGGGGATCAGGCATGCCAAACTGCACTATCGTTAGCGATTGCACCGAAATCATGATATTTTCACATTAAAAGACATTACCTTTCATAGTGAATTATTCACCGAGAGGAATGGCCAACTCTTGTGAACAGGAATCGCGATGAAACCCAAGCAGCGGCAAGCCGCCATCCTTGAATATTTGCAGCGGCATGGCAAAACAGCAGTGGATGCGCTGGCTGAACATTTCGCCACCACCGGCACCACCATCCGTAAAGACCTCACCTTGCTGGAAGAAGAAGGTGAAGTGATCCGAACCTACGGCGGTGTAGTGCTCAGCCGTGATGATGGTGACCAGCCCATCGATCGTAAAACCCATATCAACACCGAAAAAAAACGCCGGATTGCCTCTGCGGCCATCAAACTGATCGAGGATGGTGACTCCCTGATCTTTGATGCAGGCAGTACCGTGCTGCAAATGGTTCCCCATCTGGCGCAGTTCAATAACATCACCGTCATGACCAACAGCCTGCATATCGTCAACGCGCTGGTAGAGTTGGATAACGATCAAACCATCCTGATGCCCGGCGGCACTTACCGAAAAAAATCGGCGTCCTTTCACGGTAGCCTGGCGGAATCCGCATTCCACCAGTTCAGTTTTGACAAATTGTTTATCGGTGCCGATGGCGTTGACCTCAGCGCTGGTGTTACAACATTCAATGAAGTGCACAGCGTCAGCCAGGCAATGTGCAAAGCCGCAAGCCGCATCGTTTTACTGGTCGATTCTTCAAAATTTGGCCGTAAAAGCCCGAATGTGGTGTGTGAACTGAGCGTCGTTGATACCTTGATCACCGATAAAAATATCAATCCGGATTACCTTAGCGCGCTACAGGAAAAGGGTATCAATATCATTCTGGTTGGAGACTCTGATGAGTAACGCAACAACTCTGCTCACTTTCGCCCGTGAAACGCTGGAGATTGAATTGGCCGAGGCACAACGCCTGCTGACTCGGCTGGATGACAATTTTGTGCGTGCCTGCGAACTGCTGCTTAACTGCCATGGCAAAGCGGTGGTCTCTGGCATTGGCAAATCTGGCCACATCGGTAAAAAGATTGCGGCGTCACTGGCCAGTACCGGCACCCCGTCATTCTTCGTCCATCCGGCAGAAGCCTTGCATGGCGATTTGGGCATGATCGGCGCCGACGATGTGGTGATCTTCATCTCCTATTCAGGCCGCGCCAAAGAACTGGATCTGATCCTGCCGCTGCTGGCGGAAAGCAAAATCCCGGTGATCGCCATTACCGGCGGCAAAGAGTCCCCGCTGGCGTTGGCGGCCGCCTGTACGTTGGATATCAGCGTCGAGCGCGAAGCCTGTCCGATGGGGTTGGCCCCTACCTCCAGCGGGGTCAATACCCTGATGATGGGTGATGCCCTGGCGATGGCGTTAATGCGCCAACGTGGGTTTAATGCGGAAGACTTCGCGCGTTCTCATCCTGGCGGCAGTTTGGGTGCTCGCCTGTTAAACCGGGTGCATCATCTGATGCGTACTGGCGATCGTTTGCCGATGGTGCAGGAAAGCGCCAACGTGATGGAGGCGATGCTGGAGCTGAGCCGTACCGGCCTGGGGTTAGTCGCCGTGTGTGATGCACAGCAAAAAGTAGTAGGCGTGTTCACCGATGGTGACCTGCGCCGCTGGCTGGTGAAAGGCAATAGCCTCAATGACAGCCTTAGCCCGGCGATCACGCGCCCCGGCTACCGCTTACCCGAGCAGTGGCGTGCCGGTGAAGCCTTGGAAGCATTGCATGAACAACACATCAGTGCCGCACCGGTGGTGGATATTGATGGCGTATTGGTGGGGGCAATCAACCTGCACGACCTGCATCAAGCCGGGATTGGTTGATATTAGCGAGCGTTTTTCCCCGGCAGAGGAAAAGCCCCCCCCCCCGCGAATGGCGGGGTCATAACGCTTATTTCCAGTCTGGGTTGCTTTCAAACTGTTTCTTCAGCAAGGCTTTCATCTGCTCATCCGGCTTACCTAGCCATTGGTACTTGGCGTATTTCTTGGGGTGATCGATCGCTTCCGGTTTGTTGGCAACCTCCACCCGCACGCCCCACGCCTGGGACTTATCCGCCTTGAAGGCGACAATCATAAAGTTATTGGCACAATCGTGTGGCTTGCAGATATTACCAATCTGGTAGCTTTGCCCTTTCCAACTGGCGGTCTCTGCTGGAGTTGAGGTACCCACACCTTTACGCGCCCATCCCGGTAATTGAGCCTGGCCCTTCACCATATTTTTCCAGCTGGTCTGATAACCAGGCTGCTGGATCAGATCCGACGTGGTGACCATCTGTTGGGCAACGCTGCCCGCACTGAAGCCAAGCAAGGTGGCAACGAGCGCCCCCTTCAACGTATTTTTCCCCATCATGGCGTTCTCCCTCGGTAAACAAAAAAGCATAGTCAGAAGTGAGTCAGACCACAACCAAGCGGGAAAGTTGGTTCACCACCAGGCATGGAAATGGTGTACCGGCCCAATCCCCTGCCCCACTTCCAGGCTATCGGCCTGCTGTAAGGCCTGTTGCAGATAGTTTTTTGCCGCAGTTACGCTGCCTGCCCAGTTATTATGGCGCGGACGCAGGGCAGCCAGTGCGGCGGATAAGGTGCAGCCGGTGCCGTGCGTATGCCGGGTTGCGATACGTGGCGCAGTGAAACGTTGTTCAGAACCGGCGGTGAACAGCCAATCCGGGCTCTCGCTTTCACTCAGATGCCCGCCCTTCATCAAAACAGCCCGGCACCCCATCGCCAACAGTGCCTGGCCCTGCTCACGCATCTGCCGTTCGTTTTCCGCCGGTGCACAGCCCAACAGAGCGGCCGCCTCAGGCAGGTTAGGTGTGATAATGGACACCAACGGCAGTAACTCACGGCGGATGGACTCCACCGCTTCAGGTGCCAGCAACGGATCGCCGCTTTTCGCCAGCATCACCGTATCCAGTACCACATAAGGCAGCGAATAATGGCGCAGGCGTTCTGCCACTGCCTGCACAATATCAGCATTTGCCAGCATGCCGATCTTGGCGCTGTCGATACGTACATCACTCAGAACCGAATCAAGCTGTGCCGCCACAAAGGCCGGATCGATGTGATACACCGATTGCACCCCCTGCGTGTTTTGCGCGACCAGCGCGGTGATCACGCTGGTGCCATAGGCGCCCAATGCGGAGAAGGCTTTCAGGTCGGCCTGGATACCCGCCCCACCGCTGGGATCGGTGCCGGCAATGGTTAACGCGTTAATCCGCTTCATTGCAAATCCTCCGCTCGCAGGTGATAGAGCGCATCCAGGAAGGCGGCGGTAAAACTGCCGGGCCCAGAGCAACATGCCGTGGCTTTTTCGCCACAGTACGCCATCACGCGGCAAGCGGTGGCTACGTTATCCAATCGCTCGCCCGGCAAACTGCAAAATGCCGCTACAACGGCAGATAGGGCACAGCCCGTGCCAACCACGCGAGTCATCAACACGTCACCACCAACAACCGCCCAGTCGCGCTCACCATCGGTGATGTAATCCGTCTCGCCGGTTACCGCCACAACCGCTCCGCTACTGCGTGCCAATGCGCGCGCCGCGGGCAGCGCCGCCACCGACTCATCCAGGCTATCCACACCGCGACCGCTGGCTTGCAGACCACTCAACGCCATCACTTCAGAAGCATTACCCCGGATCGCCGCTGGCCGTAAGGTAAGCAAATGGCGGGCAAAGGCAGTACGATAATCCAAACCACCCACCGCAACCGGATCCAATAGCCAGGGTTTTCCCGCCTGATTGGCGGCTTCAATGGCCGCCAACATGGATCCCGCTCGCGAATGATGTAAGGTGCCGATATTAATCAACAACGCATCCGCCAGACGGCTGAACTGCGCCGCTTCTTGCGGTTCCACCACCATTGCCGGGGATGCGCCTAATGCCAACAGCACGTTAGCCGTGAGCTCCTGTACCACTTCATTCGTCAGGCAATGCACCAAAGGGGGTTGGCGTTTAAATTGGTTAAAGCAGGCCGCGGCACGGGTGCCGGGTAACACATCAGGTCGAGTGAACATATTCCTCCCAACCGGCGTTCAAGAAGGCGGGTACCGGCTGAGATACCGAGACTTCCCTACGCTGGCATAATCCAGATCAGGTAATACGGGTAATTTCTCAGCCCCAGAGGGCACCCCGAGTCAACGCCTGCCATTATTGGGGTTACGGCCAGGAAGGTCAATCACGGCAGCCGGGATACCGAAGGCACCTATACTCTCTATGACCGCAATGTCGAATAAGAGCTGACGATAAAACAGGCAGATTACCTCAACACCGTGAAGGATTCACTTTTCATCCGTGAGTATCCTCAGCTCGCACCTTGGTGCAGGAATTGTGTTGACCTCGAGTTCATGATTCAAACTCCGACTAACCAATGTTTACGCTCCCTCCACCAATCAGTACACCACCACAATTAACCGCATCACCTGTACGCGCTGCAGGTTGCCCATCAATAAATACGCTGGATGAACCCCCACTGATATTTCGGTTGTGCCCATGAGAAGCGAAGGCATCACCTTGCCGGGCCAAGGGCAAACCATCAACGTTTACGGTTGAAGAACCGGTTACGACCTGCGTCGGTGGATGGCTACCGTGGCCAGTATCTTTATCCTCAAGTTTAACTGCATTGCCCATGGTGTTAATCTCCCGTTTACTTATTTGGTTGTAGCCAAGACTCTTCGACGGAACCACGTTGCACGATCCCTATAACACTGCACAATAAAAGAATACGCCATGGTTTTATTTTAACTGGCTTATATTCGCCCTTTTATCCTGATTCTTCCTCGCAGAAAAATCAGGACGGGTATTGATAATCAATACCCACCTTATTGGTTAAATCACTAACACAAACTCGCCGTTTATTAAAGAGAATATTGGAGATATATACCTCATAACTGTATCTCCATCCGAATCACAGTAGTATGACAGCGGTGAAACTGATGGGTCTGACTTATTGATTAATCTTACCAGACGACCTTTATTCATTATCTGCACATCATAATCCTGCCAGTTAATCGGGATCATTTTAAACTGCGAGTTCTGAATATCGGACTTCATACCTCGATCAACAAAAATACTTTCTTCACCTTCACCGGTTGACCAGGCCCAAGCTGCCAATGATAATTTCAGTTGCTTGCGGAGAGTGGTGAGGTCTTTATTATCCATTGTCCGCCAGATCTTGATATAAGCTTGCTCTAGACCTTTACGCTGTTCTGGAGTATCGGTATAGGGAGTAGCTTTGACCCAAGACCACTCCGGTAGGCCACTGACCTGGACTTGACGGCTAAAACGATAAATCTCCATTTTCGATGGATATTTATACGGATTAAAGTATTCGTTGTCCTTATGCCCCCGTACCACTTGTTCAGCCAGTATTTTCTGTCTAACCACTGGCCCGCTGATGGTTTTAAACTTCTGCTCATCCGCAGGTATTTTGGCTTCCGGCAGGCCATCCTTACCGATACCGACTTCAATAGCACTCAGGACCTCACTATTACTGCCACGCATTGCTGTCAGTTCCAGCTTGCAGCTTGCCTGTGGATTAAACAACGCGCGTTCTAACACTGATGTGTCTTTTTTATCAAACCAACCCAAGGCACCAAGCTCCAGGCTGACCTCGTTTTCACCATTTTCCAGGAACAGCATGGCTGCGGTGCTGGAGGTGCCAAAACCGCGGCCTTGTCGTGCCGAATTGCGATTATCCATACCCAATACCCCGTTGGTTTTGATGGCACAAAAGGCATATTCGATATCAAACAGGCTACGGATATACAACCGGGATTCTTCGGCATGGGCAGTTAATGTCATCATCACTCCTGATAATAGTAACGCTAATTTAGGTAATCTCATTTTATTCTCTTCTCACCAAGCTCTGCCCTGCGGTTTATTTATTCCATTGGGGATTGGTACCCATTGCCCAAGGCTCATTAGTCGGTTTGGGTGACGTATCCCATTTAGGGTTTGAGCCCATGGCCCAAGGTTCGCCAGGAATGACTTTTGGCCTGACGATCGGTCGTTCTTTACCAATCAGGTTGACACGCAGAGCGGACTCACTCTCTTTTAGCGGAGCTGCTATTTCCCATTTATTTTTCTTTTTCACACTATACCTAGTGCTATCTTCTTGATATTTAATATCTTCATCCTTCCAGCTAGCATCAGCACTAAATTCCACCTCAGCCACAATACCGTCATGGTAGCCCACCAGATCGATACCATCATCATGCTGATCCAGTTTAAAGCCTGCGGCGGTTTTGACCTTCCCACCGGCATTGAGTGCAATCTCCAGAATCATCACTTTTGTTTTAAATGCCGCATTTACCTTACCTTCCAGACTAAATTTCAGATCATTATTTTTACCAGCATCAAACGTCCATATTTCTTGTTTTAATGCAGCACCAAAACGGAAAGAGAGGGAACATTTCAATAATATATAACATTCAATTTCAAGATAATTTTTATCCCCGGCATTCTTGCGCCTAATTGCCTGACGACATTTATCCGCAAGCGCATCAATTTTACAGTAGGCTGCTGCCAGTTGGATTAGATCCAACTTGCCTGTCAGGTCAAGAAAAGGAGCTGCATTAAAACCAATAAAATGAGTACTGCTAGCGACCGTATCCAATCTTGAATAAGCATAGGCAATCCCCACGTTCATCGGTTCTACTTTTAACTCGGCGATGGTATAGTTTTGTACCCCAGTTGATTTCGGTGCGGGGAGAAGATACTTCTGGCTACTGCTCAATAATTTGTCAATACGAGAAACCGCATCCAGTGTCTTAGCCGTGGTGTTTTCTTTGCATTTATCAGCATACTTTGCTGAATAATCTACCCCCTGAACTTTAAGCCCATAGGTAAATTCCAGTGCGGTGGTTTGCGTCAGACTGAATTTATCCGTGCGCGTCTCCCAGCCGGAGCGGAGTTGGTTGCCATTTTTCGGCTTAACATTCTCCATGGCTTTACGCGCTTTTATCTGTTCATCGCGGCGCTCTTTAATCGTGCGTTCGTTATGAGAGAAAGCATAGGTAAAAGCAACAGAATAGGTAAACTCCACTGAAGGATAAACCCGGATCGTTGCGTAATTATACCTTCCCTCACAACAATTAACGATTAAATCATAGCGTTTACCGTCACTGAATAAATCATTTGGGTTGGCAATATTGGATAAATATGACCAAATCGAAGGCATTGTTGCCACCAACGACTGATTCTGTTCCTTATAAAACAGAGTGATCGCTTCGGGGTTATTGAGTCCGATCCTTTTTGAAAACTTATCACTCTCAAGTACAGCACTGTGGGAAGCAGCCTTATTACACTTCGTTGTTATATTAATACTGCCAGTTGCCCCCTTACCTTTATCCAGAAGATCCATAGATAGCATTGGCTTAACTGGCCAGACTTGATGCTGCTTATCAAAATCCAGCGTAACCTCGTGAATACAAGGGTCCGGGTTATCACAGGTTGTGCAGGCTACTCCTGCATCGACTGAACGGGCCATGTTATCTTCCTTTGATTAAGTGTGCCACATCAGGAATTTCACCTAACTCCCTGAGCATTAAAGACTCCACACGATAATATCCTGGCACCTGGTTTTCTGTAAGCTGTATTTTCCATTCATTAGGCATCGTATCAATAGGAAAAATATTTCTTTTAAGAAGAAGATGTACCATTGCCCTGATTGAGTGATCATCGTTAATAGCATTTCCCTTGCAAAAATAAAAACATTCCCTAGCAAAATAATACGCATCTTTTTTATCAAAATTTGACATATCTTTCGACATAGTAATAGTAGAGACCTTATCTTTTACATTAAAGTAGGTACCTTCATGGATCCTTTTAAGGACGCCATCACCCTCATCTTCAACGATATCCCCATGTTTTGATAACCAATACAGCTCAACATCTGAAGCCAGAACGTTAATATATCTGATCTCCGCAAGCGCATTGATTTCTCCGTACTGGACCTCAGATATTTTCAGCATTTTTCTTCCTGCTTTAGCATCATCAGGATATGGGGCTCGTATCGCCGAAAAATCATCTTCGCGTTTAACTGCTTCGTATGACGTTCTGACTTTTTCAATAGGCCCCAAGAAGGTGTGTACATCCCAGTCAGATAATACCTGAAGAAAATCCCAGATATTACGTGGATCATAAAAACGGAAATAGACAGGCTTTTCCTGATCAGGAATCAGCACATGTAAATATTTGCGTAAATGTTGACGCAACGATTTTATATTGACCTTTGAGTAAAGATAAATTCCCCATGGCGTATCGCGTGTTTCTAGCCAAGCTTCAATCTGTTGATCGACCATAACTAACCAGGGAGCAAGCTCAAGTAGCTCGGGTTGTACCGGATCAGCATACAGGCAACAGTGCGGAGGATTAAAGCGTTCGAGCATAAGCTGGAGATCAGCTTCTAGCGCACCGTCAATGATAGCGTACAGTTGATGCTCTTCCATACCTTAGTTATCCTTCAATGGACAATGTGCAACAAACATCGATCCCGCAAGTGCCGCCGCTTTTAAAACAGCTGGGCTGGCTGGAGTTAGTAAATCGCCAGGGCTACCACCAGAATTCAGATTAATAGAGGGAGCTTTGATATCCACACCACCGGCATGAACCACTACAAAACTGCCACCGACCCTTAGCGTCAGTTTACTGTTACTTTGCAATGTCAGGTCGCCGTTGCTGTCTACGCTAAATACGCCACTGACTTTCTGCGCCAGATCCCCCAAAACCTGTATACCCTGATCGCCATCAGTCTTCAGCAGGTTGTTACCGGTGATTTTCTGATCCTGATTGCCTTCTACTGTGACTTTCCGATCGTTGGCAACCACCAGTTCTTCGTCATGCCCGATACTGCTGCTGCGGTTGTAATTCACTCGTTCATCTTTCGAATTGAGTACCTTTACCGCCATATTTTTCTGCGCATGAATGAAAACTTCTTCCTTGCCTTTTTCATCTTCAAAACGCAGTTCGTTAAAGCCGTCACCCTTATGGGTTTTTGACCGGATCGACATCTGGGTTTTGGTGCCCGGCAAGTTACCGGGGGGCAGATGGTTGGCATGATAAGTGCGGCCGATAATCACCGGTTGATCGGGATCGCCATTCAGAAACTCAACAATCACTTCATGACCAATACGAGGGACGGCCGACATGCCCCAGCGTGGACCTGCCCAGGGATGGGACACTCGTATCCAGCAGGAGCTGCTGTCATCCGTGATACCGGATCGATCCCAGAGAAATCGTACTTTAACCCGGCCATTGGCATCACAAAAGATTTCCTCTCCCTCAGGCCCGGTGACAATGGCAATCTGAGCGCCATCGATACGCGGTTTTGGCAGCGAAAGCGGCCGCCAGGTCTGGTTGTTGGGAATAAAGGCAAACTGGCTGGTCACGGTGGTGCCCTGTCCCCCAGATTCGGTTTCCAGCGCTTGGGGTTGCTGTCCACTGTGGGTGGCTTGGGTAATTTGCCAGCGTGTGTTCAGGTTATCCTGAGGATGGTTTTCCAGGGTAAAACGAACACCGGGTTGCAGTGCAGGGCAATTACTTGCCCCTTCCCCCTGATGCGCATCATTACGCAGTGCCTGAATGCGCCAACGGGCAAAGGCTTCACCGGGTTCGGCTTTATAACGGCCTGGGTAATCGTAGTGAAGATAATGGCCTGACTGGTGTTCAAGGTCGCGGGCATCGTCGCGATATTCTGCAGCCCACATAGGATTTTTAAAGGTGTAATCCTTCAGCAATACATCTGAAGGACGCAGACTTTCCCTACGTCTGAAGGTAGTGATGCAGAGCTCATCAAATGAGGTTTGTTGTTGATTAGGGTAGTAGGGTAACGTCGGCCCATTATTTACGATGATATTATCATCAGCAAAGACGACGGTATGTTTGCCATTTTCATGTTCGAAGAAATAATAAATGCCTTCTTCTGCCGCCATGCGATGAAGGAAATCAAGATCGCTTTCATTATATTGCACACAAAACTCACGAACCGCATGCGTGTAACGAAAGCCATGAGCATAATCACTAATGTCATTTTCTGACATCAAGGTTTCCAGAATCTCCAGAAAACTCTGTTGCTGGAAAATGCGCGAGTTTCTTCTTAATCCGGCTCGCCATAGCGCAGGGCGAACACTGAGCCTATAGCGAGTCTGATGAAGCCCGGTATCGCCTTGCTCAACGGAAGTGACAATGCCATTCACAGTACGCAGAACGTCTGTTTCGCGCCAAATTATCAGAGTGGCATTGTTATCAAGAATGGAGCGAAATTCCACGCTGGGTCGAGCACTGGCGACCTCGAGTTCAAGTGTGAAAAGTGCAGAGTATTGCTCATGTAACGTAAAACCCGAGACGACGAAGGTTTCAGCGGGTAGGCTTCCCACACTTAATGTAAATCGCAGACCACTGGCATTCAAATTCACATTTCCTTATTCACGCTATGAATATTCATCACTAAATAATAATAAAAATAATATAATTAATAAGAAATATTAATGCATGTAAAAAGCAGCAACAACAAGTATCTATTTATTTTGTGCGACAAACCTCAGTTGTTTCCTATAAAAACCAAGAATAACACTCGTGAGAAATGGTCACTTTTGACGCTGAATGGCTTTATTCTTCAAGAAAGGATGCTGCCAGTAACTGAAGATATCCTGCAACATGTTCTTATCCAGACTCAGATCGGCCACCAGTTTCTTCAGCCACAAATTCTCTTCCTCTAACTACCGCATGTATTTCAATTCGGAGAGGGAAACTCCGCCGTGCTTTTTCCGCCACACCAAAAACGTGGCGTAGGAGAGACCAGCCTGCGACAGACGTCCGGTACAGAGATACCCAGTTCAGCCTGGTTCAGAACAAAAATACTCTGCTCTTCGGTGAATCGTGACGCGTGCATCGACATAACCTCCGCGCAGGGGAGCGTTTATCATGCCGGACTTCAGTTTCTTCATTGAGCAGGATTTCAGGTTGAGGTCAGATAACGCAAAATAATTATCACAAAGAGAGTCTATGTTTAACCATACCGATAGATAATCGGCGCGCGTAACCAACGTCACGGCCTCCGCCTATCAGATCCTTTGTGATCAAAGAGGGGTTTAATGAACTTCCGTTTCACCATGAATGCGTCCAGCCGACGTCTGTTGCCCAACGGTTGGGATGTGGTCGCTTTTCCGCTGATTATCTGCCTGATTGCCATGGTGGCAATAGGTTTTCATCAGACTATGCTGCCTATAGCCAGCCTGAAAACCCAGGCTATCTCACTCGATCCGGCCAATCTGCCAGAGTATGCCCTGCGCACGACACTGCGCATGCTGGTTGCGATGCTGGCGGCGCTGCTGTTTACCCTGGTTTACGGCACGCTGGCGGCCAAAAGCCGTCGCGCAGAAAAAGTGCTGATCCCTATCCTTGATATTCTGCAATCCGTACCGGTATTAGGCTATATCTCATTCACCGTTACTTTTTTTATTGCCCTGTTTCCCGGCCGGGTGTTAGGCGTTGAGCTGGCGGCTATTTTCGCCATTTTCACCAGCCAGGCCTGGAATATGACCTTCAGTTTCTATCAGTCCTTACGCACCGTACCCCGCGATCTGATGGAAGTCTCGCGGGGGTTCCACCTGACAGCCTGGCAACGCTTCTGGAAACTCGATGTGCCATTCTCAATGCCGGGGCTGATTTGGAACATGATGATGTCGATGTCCGGTGGCTGGTTTTTTATCGTCGCCTCTGAGGCCATTACCGTAGGCAGCAATACCTTCACGCTGCCGGGTATCGGTGCCTATTTAGCCCAGGCCATCCTGAGTAAAAATCTGCACGCTATCGGTTGGGTGCTGGTGACAATGACCCTGGTCATTCTGGCTTATGATCAATTGCTCTTCCGGCCACTGGTTGCCTGGGCAGATAAATTCCGCATGGAAACTACCGGTTCAGGCAACGCCCCTACCTCGTGGATCCTGAACCTGATGCGCCGTACCCGCCTGATCCATTTACTCCTGAGCCCACTGGGTGCGCTGTTTGCCGCCGCCGCACGTCTCCCGCTCTCTCTGCCAGCCCTCAAATGGCAGCCTGTTCCCCGCCTGCAAAGGAAACGCCTGTCACGTTTTGGGGATATCGTTTGGGGAGGATTCGTGCTCCTGCTGACGCTTTACGTGGCTTACCGGGTAATCAGTTATGTACAAACCGGTGTTTCCCTTGATGACGTCTGGCATGTGTTTATTTTGGGGGCGATTACTCTGCTGCGCGTCGCTTTACTGATCCTGATCTCTTCGCTTATCTGGGTGCCTTTAGGAGTGATGATCGGCATGCGCCCGGCGCTGGCAGGCAGGATCCAGCCCATCGCCCAATTTTTGGCGGCCTTCCCGGCTAACCTGTTGTTCCCGGTATTTGTCATCACTATCGTCCATTTCAATCTGAACCCGGATATCTGGCTGTCGCCGCTTATCGTGCTGGGTACCCAATGGTACATCCTGTTTAACGTGGTGGCGGGCACGACTGCGTTTCCCAATGATTATCGTGAAGCGGCAGCCAACTTCCATATCCGTGGCTGGCAATGGTGGCGGCAGGTGATGTTGCCCGCCATTTTCCCTTATTACATAACCGGTGCCATCACCGCTTCCGGCGGCGCATGGAACGCCAGTATCGTGGCCGAATTCGTGCAATGGGGTAACACCCAGGTGACCGCTCATGGGCTGGGTGCCTATATCGCTCAAACCACCGCAGCCGGTGATTTTCCCAAGATCATTCTGGGTATCGCCACCATGTCACTGTTTGTGACCTTATTTAACCGCCTGCTATGGCGGCCAATGTATGCTTATGCCGAATCCAGATACCGGATCGATTAAAGGACAGCTTCTGATGCAACAGAATCAACAGGCAGCAAATACTTCGGCGTTAGAAACGCGCAGAGAAATTCTGGCGGTAAAAGAGGTGTGTCACGGTTTCGATAAGACCCACGGTGAGTTGCTGATACTGGATAATGTCAACCTGACGCTGCGTGAAGGTGAGATCGTCGGCCTATTGGGGCGTTCAGGATCGGGCAAATCAACGCTATTGCGTATCATCGCAGGCCTGATTGCACCGTCCTCCGGTGAGGTTGATTATCTGGGGACACCGCTCAGCGGCCCAGCCAAAGGCGTGGCAATGGTGTTCCAGACCTTTGCGCTATTCCCCTGGCTGACCGTTCTGCAAAACGTGGAGGCGGGTCTGGAGGCGCTTGGCGTTGCCGCCGCAGAACGCCGCACGCGAGCGCTGGCCGCGATAGATCTTATCGGTCTTGATGGATTTGAAAATGCTTACCCACGCGAACTCTCTGGCGGGATGCGCCAGCGGGTGGGGTTTGCCCGCGCTCTGGTGGTTGATCCCACGCTGCTGCTGATGGATGAGCCTTTCTCAGCGCTGGACGTCTTGACGGCAGAAACCCTGCGTACCGATCTGCTCGATCTGTGGAACCAGGGCAAAATGCCGATTAAATCGGTCCTGATCGTCACGCATAACATTGAAGAAGCGGTATTCATGTGCGATCGCATTCTGGTGTTGTCCTCCAACCCAGGTAAGGTGGTTGCCGAGATCAAAGTTCCGTTCGGCCATCCACGCGATCGTCTTGATCCGATGTTCCGCAGGCTGGTTGATAACGTATACGCCAAGATGACCGCCCGGCCGACCAGTGAAACGGTGAAAAAAGGCCTGAAGTTGGGGACCTGGCTGCCCCATGTCTCCACCAACCTGATGGCTGGCCTGATCGAAACCCTGGCAGCAGCCCCCTATCACGGCCGCGCCGATATGCCCGATATTGCGCATTCCCTGCATCTGGAGGTGGACGATCTGTTCCCGATTGCTGAGGTTTTACAGTCGCTTGGATTTGCCGACGTCCGCGAAGGGGATATTTTCCTGACGCCCCAAGCCCGTATGTTTGCCGAGTTAGACACCCAGCCGCGCAAAGTGATGTTCGCTGAACATTTGCTGCGGTATGTCCCTTTGGCCGCGCTGATCAAAACCGTGCTGGACGAACGCCCCGGCCACCGCGCCCCGCGCATGCGCTTTGAACAGGAACTGGAGGATTCCCTTTCCGACAGTGCCGCCAAAGAGACGCTGGATACCGTCATCAACTGGGGCCGTTACGCTGAGATATTTTCCTATAACGATCAGACTGAGCTCTTTAGCCTCGAAGACGTGGAGTTTTAGCCATTCGGGTTTTTCTTCATCATTAAAAAAACCCGTTGGTCTGAGCCTCATTATTCATCACATTCGAACCCGGTTAATACTCAGCGCGTCTAATGGTAAATATCACCCCATTGACCCTGAGGCCTAACCGAGGTTCCCGTTCCTTGCGCTTCGCAGGGGGTTAACTAGACTGGTTTAAGGAAAACGGCGCATTCTCTTTAGGAGAAGTCATCACCTTCCCCGGCCCTCACCCATAGGGAGAGGAGGTGCCAGGCCTGACATTGGGTGAGAATCAAAAGAGAAAATACGGTGAGCATCAACTATGAAGCGTTGTTCAACAGCAGCTACGATCGGATCACCGCGAAAGATCATGGCGATCGGTTTTTCTCTCACTTCTACAAATTGTTCATTGAAAGCACGCAAGAACTGAAAATTCAGCCCACGGCCGAGCACCAGCAAGCGCAACAAAAAATTATCTATAAATCCTTTTTCTACATGCTTTCGGTTGCCACTACCCACATCGTTGCCGACTATCTGGAACATGTCGCACGGGAACAAAGCGCACAAGGCCTGAATCTGCCAGCGTCAGTGTTCGCTTACTGGCGGCGAGCGGTATTGCAAACCGTACGCGATCTCGATCCTTTATGCGATGAAGAAGTCCTTACCGCGTGGGCGATCTTTATGGCCCCTGGCCTGGAGTTTATGCGGCGACAGGCCGAATTACACCATGACACCGCTAAAGGCCACCATAATGAACGCTAACGCCAGGCAACACCTGAATGACACCTTTATTCTGGCGGCAGAAAACTCCCGCATTGGCATTTGGGATTGGGAATATGCCCAAGACCGGTTAGAAGTTAACGATGCATTGCTATTGCTGCTGGGGGTTCAGCGTGAGCACAACAAATTTACCTCGGCGCTTTGGCAACAGGTGATTCATCCCGATGACTTGCCGCGGGTAATGCGTTGCCTGCTGCAAGCCAATAATGCGGTATTACCCGTTTTTGACTGTGAGGTGCGCGTAAAACACGGTAATGGTGACGAGCGTTGGGTATTGATTCAAGGGCAGATCATCAGTCTGGGCATCAACGGGGAAGTACAGCGGGTTATCGGCACTCTGCAAGACATCACCGAACGTAAGGAGGCGGAAGCTTCCTCCCAGCAGGCCGTCGCACTCGCACACGCCGCCAACCAGGCCAAGAGTGAGTTCCTGGCCAATATGAGCCATGAAATCCGCACGCCGATGAACGGTATTCTGGGTATGACGCAGCTGTGCCTGGAAACCGATCTGAATAAAGAGCAGCGGGACTACATCAATATGGTGTACTCATCGGCGCGGGCGTTGTTAAAGATCATTGATGATATTCTCGATTTTTCAAAAATAGAGGCCGGGAAAACGGTTCTTGAACTTGAAGATTTTGCGCTGCGCCCGTTGATCCATGAAATTACCCGCCCTTTGATGCCTAAATTCTCCGAAAAAGGCATTGAGCTGATTGTCGATATTCATCCCAATGTGCCAACAATTCTACACAGCGATGCCCTGCGTTTACGGCAGATCATAACCAATCTGATTGGTAATGCCCTCAAGTTTACCCATACCGGCGAAGTGGTACTGCAGATCGCTCCAGCCCTCACACCACCGGATAGGCTGACGTTCAGTATCATCGACACCGGGATTGGCATTGCTGAAGAAAAACAGGCAATCATCTTTGAATCTTTCAGCCAGGCGGACAGTTCAACAACCCGAAAATACGGCGGCACCGGATTAGGCCTGACCATTTCAGCCCGCTTGGTTGCCATGATGGGGGGCCAGTTACAGGTTTCCAGTCAACCTGGTCGCGGTAGCCGTTTCTATTTCTCTTTGCCGATCGCTCCCTCTCCTGCCCGCACGGCAATCACCTTGCCGGCCAGACTGAAAGGCATGGATGTGTTAGTGGTGGATGATAACGAAACCAACCTGCGGCTACTGTTTGATATGTTACGCAATGCCGGGCTCAAACCACGCACGGTCAACTCGGGGCAGGCGGCATTGGAGTTAATGAACGCAGGCCTGCGTTTTCCGTTGATTCTGCTGGATTCGCAAATGCCGGAAATGGATGGTATGGCACTCGCACTGGAGATCATGTCAACGCCAGACTTACGCCAAAGCAAATTGATCATGCTCAGCTCAATGGGCAACCGGATAGATACCGGCGTCCTGCGCAAAGTGGGCGTTTCGAGCTTTTTAACCAAGCCCATTGATGCTACCGAGTTACTCGACGCCATCATGGCCGCCTTTATTCCCGAAGAAGTGGCCACCTCGGTGCCCGTCATCGCAGAAGCCACTGCAAAAGCCAGCGGTAATGGGCTGCGCATTCTGATCGCAGAAGATAACCTGATCAATCAGCAGTTGGCGCTCAATTTCATCCGCAAGTTGGGCCATACCTGCGAGGTGGTCAGCAATGGCAAACTGGCGCTGCAAAAGCTGCAGCAGGAACATTACAGCCTGGTGTTAATGGACCTGCAGATGCCAGAGATGGATGGTATTGAAGCCGTACAGCACCTGCGTATAGCCGAACAACAGCAACCCGGCCAACGCTTGCCGATTATTGCCATGACTGCACATGCCATGAAAGGCGATCGTGAAAGGTGTCTGGCGCAAGGATTTGACGGTTATATCAGCAAGCCGATTCTGCTGGATAATCTCGCCACCGAGATACAGCGGGTGTTGAGTCCTGAGCTGACGCATTCAGACGAAGAGAGCTTCAACTATGCTCAGGCGCTGGCCCAGTTAGGCGGCGATAAAAACTTGTTTAACGAGTTGGCGACAATTTTTTTAGACGAATTCCCCTCGCTGACAAGTGCTTTGCACAGCGCCGTAGAAAAACAGGATGTTGAAGCCATCCGGCGTAGTGCTCATCGGCTAAAAGGAGAATGTCTCCACTTTGTTTATCCGCCGCTGGAAAGCAGGCTGGGCTATATCGAACAGGCCGCAGTAACGGGCAATCTGGCCGAGATTAATGCGCAATACCTCGGCCTGGATACATTATGCCTGCGGCTGCAAACCGCACTCACAGCGGCAAGAACGGCAGCATAAATCGCGGCTTATTGCGCCGCGACCAACAGCCCCAACCTTTCCTGCGTCATTGGCGGATAAAAGAAATACCCCTGCACAATATCGCAATGGTATTTCTCCAGGTAATCGATCGTTTCCTGATCTTCTACGCCCTCAGCTAATACGACGTAATCAAGCTTATGCAGTAGCCCAATAATATTTTCCACAATAATACGGCTTTCCTGATCCGATCTCAGATCTTCGATTAACGAGCGATCGAGTTTGATAAGATCAACCGGGATTTTGCGTAAATAATTCAGATTGCTATAGCCGGTGCCAAAATCATCCAGTGCAATGGCATAACCTTTATTGTGCAGCTGTTTAACACAGGCCAGAGCGTCACTGCTTTCAAGAATACGCTGCGTTTCCAGGCACTCAATCTCAATATCTTTTGGCAACAGGCCGCCCGCCAACACCATACGATCCAGCTTTTCGGCAAAGCCCTTCTCGACAAAATTGTTAGCGCTGATATTGATGGATATCGGGATCTCAACGCCGATCTGGCGTAATTGACCGACCTGCTCAACCGTACGCGAAATAACAAATTCTGTCAGCGGTTTGATCAAAGAGGTGTTTTCAGCCATCGGGATAAAGGCATCCGGCATGATTTCGCCCAGTGCCAAATGCCGCCAACGCAGCAAAGCTTCGGCCCCGACAATTTTCCCCGTAGCGAGCTCGACCTTCGGCTGAAACAGCAAATACAGCCCAACCTGCTGATTAAGGCTTTCGGCGAGATCGTTAAGTAGCGTGAATTTGAACTTGCGCACCTCATCTTTCGATTCATTGTAAACAGAGACCAGGGTGCGCTCGTCGGTTGAATCCTCCAGTGCGCTGGTGGCCCTGCGCAACAGTTCCGCAGGATTGATGCAGGGGACGAAGAAGTTGACATAACCGGCATAAAACTCCAGTTTCAACGGCACGCTGCTGCGGACTTCACGTTGGATCCTTTCCGCATAGTTTTCCATCTGGCGTTGGAAATATCCCCACTTTTCCGCGCTCAGGATAACGGCGAATCGCCCCGGGGAAATGGCATAGATCATCTGATCTTTGGTAAACAGGGTGTTCAGAAAACGCCCAATATCGACCAGGACACTTTCCACCGCCGCCATACCAAATGAACGGGCCATTTCATAAGCATATTTGATATCGATAGTGTCAATCAGCACCAGTATAAACTCACCGTTTTCCGGCGTTAGCTGTTTGATATCCCCGATCAGTCTTTGTCGGTTGGGAAAACGCGTTACGGCATCGACAAGCCCAATTTCGCTTTGCGCTTCTATCAGTTCAATCACTATCGTCGCCATATTGGCCAATAGCTGCATCTTGGACTTGGAAAAGGCCCCTGGCTTGCTGCTGATGAGACAGAGAGCCCCAATAATATAGCCTTCGCGTGTACGCAGCGGTGTAGCAACAAACTGCCGGATCCCTTCCCCGATATTAATCATCGGATCGGCTACAAAACGCGCATCTTGCAGCGTATCTTCGCAAATCAAAGCGCTATGGTTGTTGCGGACAAAGTTGAACAACGGGCTATGATTATCTATTACCTCAAGCGTGGTGTTTTTCTTGGCTTTTATCCAGATCCTTTTTGAACCAAAAAGATAGATAAAACAACCCGGTAGATTGAGCAGTCTGGAAGTAATATCTAAAATATTGTGAAAAGCGTCATCATGTGCGCCGCTTAACGCTTCAAGTGCATCAAGCGAGGCCAGCCGTTCTTCTTCATCTTTGCTCAGTTGTCTCAACATTCCTACGGCCTCTTAAGCAGCAGATCATCACCAGCACGTAATACTGACGTCCTAATAGATCGAATACTTACCCTTTCCTGCCGATTTTGCACGGTACATGGCGGTGTCTGCCTCTACTAACAACGCCTTGACCGTCGTATCCTCACCACTGTAAATCGCTGCACCTATACTGGCCGATAGGCTCATCTCCCGCCCCCCTATCTGCGTCAGCGCCGCCAGTTGTACCAGCACGTTTTCGCAAAAATGCGAGATCTGTATGCGCGGCTCGGACAATCGCCAAAGCACGGCGGTAAATTCATCGCCAGCCAATCTGGCAACAAACCCTGCATTGTGGATACACCCCGTCAGTAACTTGGCAAATGTTTTCAATACCACGTCACCGTAGTCATGCCCCAGGTTATCGTTGATTTGCTTGAAGCCATCCAGATCGATGAACAACACGGCCATAGAGTGCCCGTGATTCAGGCACTCTTCTCGGGTCTGCGCCAACTGATGAAGAAAAGCCCGGCGGTTAGGTAAACCGGTCAGGAGATCATGGGTGACATCATATTCCAACCGCCGCTGTAACCGTTTTAGCTCGCTGATATCCATCGACAAAATATAGAAACCTTGTGTTTCACACGGCACAAGCGTGGTATGAATCATCAGCGAGCCTGTTTGCGTCTGCAATTCGTTCTCAAAGCTGACCGTTTGCCCTTGCAGGGCCTTTTCGATCATCGGCTTGGCCACGTGGTAGGCTTTTTCTCCCATAAACTGCCGTAAGGTCATTGTTTTCAGTGACGCCTCATCAATACCAAACCAGCGTTGGTAAGCACTGTTGGCAAACTGATAAACCTCATCCGGCCCAACCTGGCTGATTAACGCTGGCATGTTATCCGTGATCGCCCGCAAACGTTCTTTTTCCGCATTAAGCTGATGCTGGGCATTCATTCTGTGTTCAATCTCCAGATTCAGCTTGTTCACAACGATACTGAGTTCTTCCGTCCGAGAGATAACCCGATCCTCCAGCTCATGCTGCAGAGTCCGCAGGTTGGTTTCAGCCAATTTGCGCTCACTGATATCCACGAGAACGGAAATGAAATGGCCTGGACTCCCATCTGGCAAGCGATGAAGCGCAACGGTCAATTCCACCCATAGGGTAGAGCCATTACCACGGAAATAACGTTTCTCCATTGAATAGGTGGCGATCTCATTGGCCAACAGCTGTTGTAACAGTTCAAGATCGCTGTCCAGGTCGTCCGGATGGGTTATGTCCTGGAAATTGAGCGTTAACAGTTTCTGCTCGCTGTAGCCCAGCAGTTCGCAAATGCGCGGATTGACCCGCAGCCAGTATCCCTCTAATGAAACCAGTGCCATGCCCACAGCCGCCTGAAAGAATGTTTGCTCAAACATCGCTTCGGAGCGCTGCAGATCCGACTTCAGGCTCTCTGTATAAATGCTGCGCTCCAGACTGTGCAAATACTCCTCGATGATCTCGGCAAAATCCTGCAGTTCGGCCACCTGTTGCTGAGTGAATGTACGCGGTTGCCGATCAATGAGACAAAGGGTGCCCAGCGGTAACCCCTCCAGAGACAGCAGCGGCTGCCCAACATAAAAACCGATATGCGGCTCGCCTTTAACCAGTGGGTTATCGGCAAAACGCATGTCATTGGCCACATTTGGCACAATTAAAGCGTCCTGCTGCAAAATGGTATGCGCACAGAACGAGATCTTTCTCGGCGTTTCTTTAACATCCAAACCAAAGCGCGACAGAAACCACTGCCGGTCACGGTCAATCAACGAAATCAAGGCAATCGGCACACCAAAGTAGCTGGCCGCAAGGCGCGTTATCCTGTCCAGTTTTTCCAACGCATGGCTATCCAGGATACGAAGCGAATCCAATGCCATTTGACGTAATGACTCATTGGCTGGCATACAAGGTTCGATCATCACCACTCCAGACGGTTAATCCCTGGTGCAAAAGTGCAAAGCTCACTGACGCGATAAGTTCTTGATCAACGTCAACCGGTTGCAGCCATTGCTTGTTTCATACCGTACGGTATCCATGACGGAGCGAATCAATATCAACCCCATCCCGCCCTCCGGCCAACTGGCTTGATCCAGAGGGTCAGGAGAAAGCTCTGGCGGCGTTACCCATTGCTGCAAAATATCATCCGGGATCGCCAAACCGCGATCCGAGAGCGTTAATGTCAGGTGATGGCCATCGTTGGCCAAGGTAATCATGACATTTTGGTTATCGTCATAATTCACTGCATGTTTGACAATATTGGTAAATGCTTCGCTTGAGGCCAAATCAACCTGATAAATCATGGTCGGATCCAGCGAAAATGGGGCAACAAAGTCATACAGCGCGTTGCTCAACTTCGCGAGACTGCCCAGTGATGCCGGTAAGCTCAGCGTCATATTGGCATTTGCCATACCGTCTCTCCTCATCACATCGTCATTCAGGCTCAGCGAGACATGATGTCCAATGCGGCATCGCGATCGCTGCCAATCGTGAAAATCCGATCCATGCGCGTCAGCTTGAACATATTCTGAATATTGCTGTTCAAGGCGCAAAGCGCCAGATCGCCACGCCCATTTAATGTCTTGAGGATTGAAACCAACGCCCCGAGGCAACTGCTGTCGATAAACTCAACATGGCGGAAATCCAGCAGAATGCAGTTTTTACCCTGCTGAATAAATGAAAGAATCTCCTGTTTGAAAACAGTGACCACTGACGCATCAAGACGACGCACCAAAGGGGCAATAATTTCAATACCGCGCTCAGTCTGGATCTCAAAGTTCATAACGACGCCTTCCTTATAATGTCATCGTTGCTACGCCAATACGTTCAACCGCCATCAGTGAAATATCGTCAGCAAAGGGCTGAGGCGAGGTTGTTCCCTGCTTCTGAAGAGGCTCTTCGTCATTACAGCACCAGGTCTTCAACACATTCTCCACCCTGGCAAACACCCGATCCTTTGCCATGTGCCGACATTCACTGAGCAGTGCCTGTAAACGCTGCTCGCCATAAAGCTCTTGAAGGTGATTCTCACATTCAATGATCCCGTCGCTGTAGAGGTAAAGCCGATCCCCTATATCGAGGGTAAAGTCACTATCCTGATAGTCGGCATCCTCAAACAGCCCCACCGGCATTCCCCCTTCCCCAACGCAGGATAACTCGCCGTCTGCCCGGATGATAAACGGCGTCGGATGCCCTGCCTGGCAAAGCGTTCCCTTGCCGTTGCTAACATCAATAACGCCATAGATCAGTGTGTAATAGCTGGAGACCTGTTCATTATCCAGACAAAAACGCCGGTTCAATTCTCCGACCACACGATGTGGGGCTGCTGGAATGCTTTCCCCATCAGGCGAGTGTTCCAATAACAGATGACTGCTGATTCGGCCCGCCATAAATTCACGTGATACAGCCAGAGAGAGCATGGCTGCACTGACACCATGTCCAGCCACATCAACGCTAAAGAAAGCGATATGGCGCTCCCCCAACGGAAAATAATTCAATAAATCACCTGAAACATAGGCCGAAGGTAAAAACATCCAGTCAAATTCAAACCCAGCCAACAACAGATTGTGCGCCGGTAAGAAACTGTGCTGCAGCTTGGCCGCCGCCTGCAGATCGGACTCTATTTGTTGATAGGCATAAGAGAGCTTTTCATTACGTGTGGCCAACGTGCTTTCAAGCAACAGCACACGCTCAGCCGCATGTAAACGGGCACGGAGTTGGCTCTGATTAACCGGTTTCGATAAAAAATCATCGGCTCCAGACGCCATTCCCGTCAGCAGATCTTCGAGAGATTGTCGGGCTGTGACCAGAATGACATAAATATAATGACCAAAATCGCCACTGCGGATAGCCTGACATAATGCTACACCGTCCATATTAGGCATTTCCCAGTCACTGATAACGATCTGGATCGGCCGTTGAGCCAGCTTTTGCAACGCCTGCTGGCCATCTTCAGCTTCGCAGACGGTAAATCCCCATTTAACCAATGTGGCCGCCATCAGATGCCGATAGCTTTTTGAATCGTCTACAATCAGCACGGTCACCTGCAATGCCCCAACGAGCTGACTGTGGGTAACGGGTTCCATACGTGATAATCCTTTGCCTTGCCAGGCCATGTTCAAATCAGGTTGAAGTCCCCTGCAGGCCCGCCAGGGAGGTTAAATTCATCTTGGTTAACTGCCGCAAGGGATCCCCCAGATTTCGCTGGCGTATCCCTTAATGGTGCGATCGCTTGAAAAACCGCCCATCCCCGCAATGTTCAGCAGCGCCCGTTGATGCCACTGCTGGGGCTGGCAAAAATCCTCCAGCGCCTGATGCTGGGCAAGACGATAACTGTCAAAATCCAGCAAATGGCAATAGTGATCGCCGGTGGTCAACATGCGATAAATCGGTTGAAAAAGTGACGTGTCCGGATGAAACCGGCCAGAGACCAACGCATCGACCGCTTCTCTGATCGCCAGATTGTCAGGATAGATCTGGTTATGATCCCCCGTCTGACGATGAGTATCGATTTCCGCCGCATTGGCCCCAAACAGATAAAAATTATCGGCCCCTACCGCATCACGGATCTCAATATTGGCGCCATCCATCGTACCGATGGTCAAGGCACCGTTCATGGCAAACTTCATATTACTGGTACCCGAAGCCTCGGTACCGGCCGTCGAGATCTGCTCGGAAAGATCGGTAGCAGGAATGATATGTTCAGCCAGCGAGACTTTATAATCCTCCAGAAACAGGACGTTAAGCTGGCCTTTGGCCCGCGGATCGCTATTAACCGTGCTCGCTACCTCATTAATCAGCTGAACGATCAGTTTAGCCATGGCGTAGCCTGGCGCGGCTTTGCCAGAGAACAAATGAACCTTAGGCTGCATCTGCGTTTTACCGGACTCCACGATCCCCAAATACAGGTGTATGACGTGCAGGATGTTCAGCAATTGCCTTTTGTACTCATGAATACGCTTCACCTGACTGTCAAACAGGGCTGACGGATCAATTTTTATGCCCTGCTGCGCGGCAATAAGCCGACAAAGCGCCTGTTTGTTATGCAGTTTGATGCTCTGAATCTTCTCCAGGGCAGCACTGTCCTTGGCCAATTTCTTCAACTGCTGTAATTGATCAAGATCGGTTACCCAGCTGGGGCCTAACTGGCGGGTGAGAAAATCGGCAAGGCCAGGGTTAGCCTGCTGGATCCAGCGCCTTGGCGTTACGCCGTTGGTCTGATTGGTAAATTTTTCCGGTGAGATAAAATAAAAGTGGGGAACCAGTTGTTGTTTAATCAGTTCAGAATGCAGCTTAGCCACCCCATTGACCTTATGGCTACCCACGATGGCCAGATTGGCCATGCGGATTTTTTTCTCCGCTCCCTCTTCAAACAGCGAGAGTGAAGCCAGCAGCTCTGGCTTATCTGGCCACTTCTCTGCGACCTCAGCCAGGAAGCGATAATTGATTTCGTAGAGAATCTGCAGGTGGCGCGGCAACAGTTTTTCAAACAGTGCCACGGGCCAGGTTTCCAGCGCTTCAGGCATCAGGGTATGATTGGTAAACGCACAGGTTTTCTGTGTGATACGCCAGGCAAGATCCCAATCCAGGCGATGTTCGTCCACCAGCGTGCGCATCATCTCAACGATGGTCAACGCTGGGTGAGTATCATTTAGCTGGATGGCAACCGCATCCGGCAGGCCGGTAATGTCGTCCGATCGCTGAGCATATTCCTGAAAAATATCACGTAAGGTGCAGGCAACCAGAAAATACTCCTGCGTCAGGCGTAATTCCTTACCTGATGGGATCTCATCTGCCGGATAAAGTATTTTTGAGATATTCTCTGAGGCTATTTTCTGGCTAACCGCACGCAAATAGTCACCACGGTTAAAAATATGGACATCAAATGAGTCTGACGCGCTGGCGCTGTATAAACGCAGTTTATTCACCGTGTTACCTCCATACCCCGTGACGAAATAATCGTGCGGCACACCAACAATCACCTTCCAGTCCATCCACATCGGGTTGTAATTGCCGTCGATATCCTCACTTTCCTCAATGTGCCCACCAATAGGGATCAGCATCAGTTGCGAATGATGATCAATCAGCCAGGGGGAATGGGTAGCATGCCAGTCGTCCGGCTGTTCAACCTGCTTACCATTCTGTATGGATTGTTTAAACAGGCCATATTCGTATTTGATGCCGTGGCCTGAAGCGGCTATATCCAACGTCGCCATCGAATCGATAAAGCAGGCGGCCAGGCGGCCTAACCCTCCGTTGCCCAACGCCGCATCGGGCTCTTGCGCGATAATCTCATCAAAATCAAAACCGAGCTCACTCACCACCTGTTTAACGGCAGGTAATAACCCCAGATTCATCGCGTTATTACGCAGCGACTGGCCAAGTAAAAATTCCATCGATAAATAATATAACCGCTTGGGGTGTGCCTCTTGCCGACAGCGCTGGGTACTGAAAAAGCTATCGAGCTGATAATCTCGCAGGGCCAAGGCCAGCGCATTAAAAATATCCGCAGAAGTGGCATCCTGTCGTTCCAGACATAAAACATATCTTAACTTGCTGATTAAATTATTTTTTATCTCTTCAACGCCAGGCATTTCAATACGACTCGGCTTTGTGTTCATTTTTATCCCTATATAAGTCGTCTCTCTGAGTGGTGAGTCCCGATACAAAAATATGAATAAGGGTCAAAGTTCTCTGTCAAGTGTAGACGGCTTTCGGTTATCAGGGATAAAATTGCGAGGCATCAAATCGAAACAATTCAAATGTCTATCTATTGTTACCAGGAGGGATTTTTCCCTGCTGCCCGGTGTTTTATCGTCGTCCCCCGTTACCTGAATAGGCGTCAGTTTTTCCAGGCCACCTTTAAAATCATATAATTAAGCCAATAATAAAGTGTTTTATTTATTCGCTGTAATTCGGCCTATATTTAATGATGGAACGCCCTTTTGTTGGCCCTCAAATAAAGCAGGAGAAAACGATCAAACACTTACCCTGCTCCCAATGGCGGCTGGCAATGCTGATGATGTCATGCCTTGCTGCCCATGCCGCTGACACTCTCCCCTCGCAACCGAACACCAGCACGGCAGACCAGATTGTACGCGCGCAACAGCATTTTGAGCAGATAACGTCATATCAGCTCAGGATCCATTCCCTTTCAGCACAAGGGGATAAGGTCCTGATGCGCTACAGCTTTGAGAAATCAGGATGGGTACGGATGGACTTTACCGAACCACACCCTGGGGCAGTGCTGATCTATGATCCAGCGAAAGAAAAAGTACGCGTATGGCCATTCGGCGTCGGCACGCTGCCAGTGGTGAGCCTTTCACCTACCAACGCCTTGGTACAGGGCCCGAACGGCCATCGCGTGGATCAATCAGACATGGGAACATTGCTGCGCAATATACGCAGCCTGCAGCAAGGAGGTAAAACGGTCGTCTTCGGTGAAGAAACCTTATCAGGGCAAACCGTTCAGCATCTCTCCAT
Organism: Serratia fonticola; assembly: GCF_006715025.1. NCBI lineage: Bacteria > Pseudomonadati > Pseudomonadota > Gammaproteobacteria > Enterobacterales > Yersiniaceae > Serratia > Serratia fonticola. The sequence goes on along the minus strand of NZ_VFMK01000001.1, from coordinate 1,876,724 downwards.
CACCGGTTCAACCAATGCCACGGTCAGTCACGTACATCGCTACGAAATATGGTTAGAAAGCCGCCAGGAATTCCCGGTCAAGGTGGTCAGCTATGCTGCCGATGGCCAGATACTGGAAACCGTGGTGATGGATGCGATAGTCTTCAACCTGCGCTTTCCCCCTGACTTCTTCACCCCTTAACCTGGAGGCGCTGCTATGGCGGAATACCGCTTCGCGACAACCTGGCGTATTAAAGCACCATTGCAGGTGGTGTGGGACACGCTTTACCATCCCGATATCTGGGCAACCTGGTGGAAAAGCCTGATACAGGTGGTTGAAGTCACAAAAGGCGATGAACTGGGGATTGGTGCACTGCACCGCTATACCTGGAAAGGCATCCTCCCATATCGGATAACCTTTGATATTCGCATATTGAATATCGTGCCCTTACAGTTGCTCGAGGGGCAAGCCAGTGGCGAAGTGGAGGGAAACGGGCAATGGCGCTTTTCTTATGATGGTACTTACACTATCGCCCGCTATATCTGGCATATCCGCACCAAGCGGCTTTGGATGAACTGTCTGGCCCCTGTGGCAGCGCCACTATTTCGATGGAATCACGACGCAGTGATGCGCCAGGGGGCGAAAGGATTGGCACAAAAATTGGGGACCAGCGTTGAAATGGCCCCCTATAGTGTTAACAAACAACGAGGAGACGCCATGCAGATACGCCGTTACCAAGAAGCCGATCGCCCATTCCTGCGCACCCTGTATCTGGCCGCGCGTAAAGCCGCTTTCACCTGGCGCGACACGGGTCATTACCGGCTGGAAGATTTTGATCGCTCAACCTTGGGGGAAGAAATCTGGGTGGCGGAGAAAGACGGCAAACTGCTGGGCTTTGTTTCCATTTATAGCGCCGATAACTTCATTCACAACCTGTACGTCGATCCCCATCTTCCACCACAGGGCGTAGGCACTGCGCTATTGCACGCCGCTGAACACACCTTTACCTCAACCGGTTCTTTGAAATGCCTGGTGAAGAACCAGAAAGCGCTGGCGTTTTACCATAAGCACGGCTGGCAGACCATCTCCACCGGCTGCGACGGTAATGAGGAGTATTACCTGCTGCATTTTCCTAAGAAATAGGGCTGGACGTTTTTATGCCATGGCACTCGTTTCTCAAGATTACGGTTTCAGCACAATGGAACAAGCGTATCTGTCCGCAGGGTGGATAGAGATCGTCGTTTCGAACGTTTCACCATGACGATCGACATAACGACGAACAATTCTCAGCGCGGGTGAACCGGGTTCAACCCCCAGTACTTTAGCAATTTTCGGCGATACCCCCACGGCAGTGATCGTCTGCCGAACCTCCTCGCTCTTAACCCCATAGTGCTTTTCAATCAACTCACTGATCAATGCGTAGGGGTCGCTACGCACCAGGCGACGTATTTTGTCATAAATCAGGCGCGTGTAGCTGTCTGTCCAACAGATAGGCGCATCCTTCTTTTCACCGTCTTCACGGATACTGGCGATATGCAACCAGCGGGAACCCGGTGAGCCACCAATCACCTGAGAGAGCTCCTCATCGGCCACCACTTCATCAATTTTCTTAACCACGCGAAGGTTATTGTTGGCCAGAAAAAGCAGATCCTCCAGACTGGCCAACGGGTGGTTCAGACCCGTATCTGATTTCTTTTCTGCCACCAGCGTGCCAATCCCCTTGCGCCGGACAATCAACCCCTGCTCGGTGATATCACGCAGCGCTTCCCGGACAGTATGCCGACTAACATCAAACTGTTCGCATAACTCCATTTCAGGTGGCAGCAGTGTGCCAACCGGATACTTACCCGAAGCAATGCTTTGAACGAGCTCACGTGCGATACGTTTATAAAGAGATTCTTTCATAGCAGTCTGGCCATCACTCCCGAAAAAACTTTCAGATCCATATCACAAAGTCGTAGCAAAAAACCTTGCCAATATGTCCGTACATTATACATTGTCCGTACATATTAAATGTACGGACATATGGTTTTATCTGAACAGCATAAGTCATCGTTTCCTCACGCAGCCCGCACTACTGTTTGGCAACGTGATGACGCTGGCATATGAAACAAATCTTACCACCATTCTTCCAATCAGGGAGGCAATATGGCTTCTAATGTTATTGATTCGATTCTGTTCCGTGATGCTTTTGGTACCCCAGAAATGCGCGCCATTTTTGAGGATCGCGAGTTGCTACGCAAGTACGTCGAAGTGGAGGTCGCCCTCGCGAAAGCCGAGGCGCGCTGTGGGGTGATTCCATCAAAAGCCGCTGATGAAATTACTGCCAACTGTGATGCGGATATGTTGGATTTTGATTTGCTGCGTCATGAAACCGAAATCGTGGGTTACCCCATTCTGCCGTTGGTGCACCAGATATCAAAGCAGGCTGGGAATTCTGGGGGATTCGTCCACTGGGGCGCAACAACGCAGGATATCATGGACACCGCTGTCGTACTGCAAATCCGTGATGCGTTCGAACTTATCGAAGCCGATATCAACGAACTGCGCAACATTCTGGCAGACATGGCGCAGCGCTACCGCACTACCCCAATGGCTGGGCGCACCCATCTCCAACAGGCTTTACCGGTAACCTTCGGTTATAAGGCAGCAATCTGGCTCAATATGTTTGATCGCCACGCCGAGCGACTGGCTCAGGCACGCCCACGCGTGCTGGTAGGCCAATTCGCCGGCGCCGCCGGGACGTTGGCCTCTCTGGGGGATAAAGGGCTGGATGTACAACGGGTGATGATGGAAGAGCTCGGGCTAGGCATCCCTGCTTCAACCTGGCATGTGGCACGCGACGGTTTTGCCGAGGCCATTAACCTATTGGGCCTGATCACGGGCTCACTGGGCAAAATCGCCTATGACGTGATGCTGATGGCCTCAAACGAATTTGGCGAACTGTATGAACCTTTCGTCAAAGGGCGGGGTGCCAGCAGCACCATGCCGCAAAAAAGGAATCCTATTTCCAGTGAGCTGATGCTGGCCTGCGCCAAGGGCGTTCGTCAGCAGGCCGGCCTGATGCTGGATGCCATGGTCCAGGATCTGGAACGCGCTACCGGCCCTTGGCATGCCGAATGGATCGCCATCCCAGAGAGCTTCATTCTCAGTGCTGGAGCGCTGAAGCAGGCAAAATTTATGCTCGGTGGCCTGATTGTGGATGAAGCCGCAATGGCGAGAAATCTTGATATGACCAAAGGGTTGATCGTCGCAGAAGCCGTGATGATGGGGCTCGCACCCTATATTGGCCGCCAGGATGCCCATGACGTGGTTTATGACGCCTGCCGCATCGTCAATGAACAGGGAGGCCGGCTCGCCGATGTGCTGAATGCTTTACCCGCCATTGCCAGCCGCCTGAAGCCTGAGCTGATTGAACAGCTAACAGACCCGGCAAACTACCTGGGTATGGCACCGGAAATGGTAGATCACGCCGTGCAACATTCCATCAGACAGGGCTAATACCCCGCAGGAAATTCAATCCTTACATAAGGAGTTGATTATGTCAGCAGGATCACCCGACAGACGTAAAAAGGTTATCGCTACCCTGATCCCTCTGTTTTTGGGCCTGATTATCTGGTTTTATCCGGTACCTGAAGGATTAACACCACAGGCATGGCAGATGTTCGCCATCTTTGCCGCCACGATTGCTGCGATCTTGACTCAGCCACTGCCCTCCGGGGCAGTCATGCTGGTCGCGCTTTGCGTCACCATCTTTAGCGGTACCCTGACAGAGGCTAAAGCCTTATCCGGCTTTGCCAGCGGCACGGTATGGCTGATTTTCTGTGCTTACATCCTTTCACTGGGGTTCGTCACTTCAGGTTTGGGTAAACGCATTGCTTACAAAATGCTGTCGATGTTTGGTGGCAGCAGCCTGGGCATTGCTTACTCACTAGGGGTTTCCGATCTGATTATGGCCCCGGCCATGCCGTCGGTTACAGCGAGATCGGGAGGCATCATTTTTCCTATTGCGCGCTCGATTAATGAAGTTTTAGGTTCTGCACCGGGTGAGAGCGGTAAAAAGATCGGCGACTTTCTGATTATGGTATGTTTCCAGTTCACACCAATCACCGGTGCCATCTTTCTGACCGGGATGGCAGCCAACCCTCTGGTCGGTAGCCTGGCGAAAAGCTCTCTAGGGGTAGAAATCACCTGGGGTGGCTGGTTCATCGCCGCGGTAGTGCCAGCAATGGTGTGCTTTTTCCTAATGCCACTGCTGGTCTATAAAATATTAAATCCGGAACTTAAAAAGACCCCGGAAGCGAAAGACATGGGGCGCCGAGCCCTCAATGAGCTGGGTGTCATGTCAGGAGTGGAAAAAAAGGTCGCATTAGGTTTTGCCCTTGCACTGCTGGGTTGGGGAACCAGTCTGCTGACAGGTCTCTCTGCCACTACGGTAGGGTTGGGGCTGGCCGCCTATCTGTTTGCCACTCATGCCGTGAGCTGGAAAGACCTGCTTAAAGATCAGGCCGCATGGGATACGGTAATCTGGTTCAGCGTGATCATCAGCCTGGCTGGCGGGTTATCCAGCCTCGGTTTTATCAGTTGGATGACCACCAAGCTCGAAACCACCATCAGCGATTTTGGCGCAATGCAGACGTTTGTCATATTGGGGGTCATGTATATTTATGTGCATTACCTGTTTGCCACGGCTTCCGGCCATGTCGCTGCATTATACGCACCATTTGCAGCCACCGCGATCGCTGCCGGTGCCCCGCCGATGATGGTCGCCATCTGCTTTGGTATTTTCAGTAATCTGATGTGGGGAAATACCGAATATGGTGGTGGCCCCGGCCCTATTTACTTCGCTCAAGGCTATTTTGAACGCCCCCGCTTCTACAGAATCAATTTCTGCGTGGTAACCTTCAACGTCATTCTGATCTTTGTTGTCGGCCTCGCCTGGTGGAAATTGCTAGGATATTATTGATCGCCACAAGCGAATCAGGCGTGGTAGATAAAGCGCCTGATTCATTCAGGGCGTTCACTGCCAGCAACCCACCAAGGAAAAGCCACTATGGCCCCGGCTAGCGTAGAAACAGGGATCGACTCTTACCGCGCGCAAACCCAGCGCTACGTATATCTGCTTTTTGCCCTTCAGGCGATAGGGGCATCTTCGCCCCCCATTATCATCTCGTTGGGGGGATTAGTGGGGGAGGCCTTAAGCAACAATAAAGCCTTATCAACGCTGCCGGTCAGCCTGTATAACATTGGCCTGGCGCTGTCGGTATTACCGCTGGGTGCCCTGATCGCTCGCTATGGGCGTGTTAACGCGTATACCCTTGGTGCGCTTTGTGCGTTCATCGGCGGAATCATTGCGACATGGGGCGTCATAAACGGTTCTTTTCTCCTGTTCTGTCTGGGCTGTCTGATGGCCGGAGGGTACGCGGCATGCGTACAAAGCTACCGTTTTGCGATAACGGATTTTGTTGCCAAACCTGAGCAGCCCTCGGCGATCTCACGGGTTATGCTCGGCGGGCTGTTGGCGGCAGTGATTGGCCCACAACTGGTGATTTGGACGCAAAACCTGTTGCCCGTACCACTGTCAGCCAGCTTCCTCGGGCAATCTATGCTGGCCTTGATTGCACTGGTGTTTTTATGGCAAATGCGACGTATGACGGTAAAGTTAGCAGCCCAGCAATCTGCGCTTTCTGGCCCTATACACCACGATGAAGCAACCTCTAGCGGTAACATCCGCTCTCTGGGCGAAATCGCCGGTTCATTTCGCTTTATCTCCACCGCGGTTGCAGCCCTGGTCAGTTATGGGCTGATGACGTTTATGATGACTGCGACACCGTTGGCGATGATCCATCACGGCCACAGCCTGTCTACCGCCACCCTGGGTATCCAATGGCATATTCTGGCCATGTATGCACCGGCGTTTATCACCGGCAGGCTGATATCACGTTTCGGCGCTCGCAATATCTGCATCAGTGGGCTATTGCTGACGGCCGGTGCCGCGGCGATCTCCATGATAGGGACCGACGTAATCTGGTTCTGGGGCGGATTAATCCTGCTGGGTGTTGGCTGGAACCTGGGTTTTGTCAGCGCGACCGTGATGCTGAGCTCCTGTTACACACACCAAGAACGGCTGAAAGTTCAAGCACTGAACGACACGTTCGTCTTTACTACCACCGCATTGGCCTCTCTGCTGTCTGGGCAGATGATGCATATTCTCGGCTGGTTCTGGTTAAATACGCTGGTGTTTATTCCTATTGTCATTGCATTGGGATTATTGTTTATCCAGGGTATAGCGGAAAGAAGGCAGCAGGATAAACCTGCGCAGAAATAGCAAAGAATCAACGACAATACTTTAGCGTACGCCACCAAAACAACAACGCCGCCAGGCTAACCGCGCCGCCCAGACAACACACCCCGCGCCAGCCTGCCAACGCATAAATATAGCTACCGGCAAAAGCCCCTAACCCGCTGCCAACGGCATAAAACAGCATGTAGCACCCCACCAGACGGCTGTGGGATTGCGCGTTGGCAGTGAAAATCATGCTCTGGTTCAGAACATGAATCGCCTGTCCGGCAAGATCCAGCAGGATAATACCGCCAATCAGCCACGCCATCCCCCGTTCCATCATGCCAAGCGGTAACCAGGCGGCCACCAGCAACAGCAAGCTGACTGCACTGGCCCTCTGCCCCCAGCCACGATCGGCTAACCGCCCTGCATTCATCGCCGCCAGCGCTCCCACCGCTCCGACCAAGCCAAATGCGCCAATCGTCGAATGAGAAAACAAAAAGGGAGGCTGAGTCAGCGGTAAAACCAACGTGCTCCAAAAGATGCTGAAGGCAGCAAACATCAGTAATGCCAGTATGCCACGTACCTGCAAAACGCGATCGTGGCACAACAGGTTCAACATCGAACGCAGCAATTGCCAATAATTCAGGTTTAGCGAAGATCCCGGCTGTTGCGGCAGTTGGCGAGCCAAAACAGGCAGCAATAGCAGGGTCATTGCCGCAGAGAAAAAATAGACCGTGCGCCACCCGCCCATATCTGCCAATGAACCGGATAGCGTCCGCGCCAACAACAGGCCCATCACAACGCCCCCCTGCGCAGCCCCTACCACCCGTCCACGTTCATTAGGGGCAGCCAGCGTAGCGGCAAAAGCGATCAATCCTTGTGTCATCGCGGTTCCCAGTAAGCCAACCAACAGCATAGCCACCAGCAATACCAGGCTGTTGCTTGATATCCCCACCAACAGCAGCGCCGCAATCAACAGTATTTGCTGTAGGGCTAACAGCCGATGGCGATTCAACAAATCCCCCAAAGGCACGACCAATAACAACGCACAGGCACATCCTATCTGAGTGGCGGTGATCACCATCCCCACCATTGCCAGGCTGATGTTGAAATCATGCGCAATGGCATCCAGCAGGGGTTGCGCATAATAGACGTTGGCCACGTTGAAAGCGCAGGCTACCGCCAGTAACAACACCAATGACGTAGGCAAGCGGTCAACAGACTGCGGGCAGATCGTTTCCAGCGGCTTATCATTCATCAGGGTTCTCATTGATGTAGTTTCATTATTAAACTTAATGCACTTTAGTCAATGCGGTTTTATAATGCAACCAGAATGATCAGGAGCCACATTATGAAACGTAAAAGCCTGGAAGATGCCCAGTGCCCGGTAGCACGCAGCCTGGATGTATTAGGAGATTGGTGGTCACTGCTGATCATCCGCGATGCGTTTGATGGCATCAGCCGTTTTAGTGAGTTTCAAAAGAATCTGGGAATGGCAAAGAATATTCTTTCCACTCGGCTACGCACGCTGGTCGCCCAGGGGATTTTGCAAATCACCCCTGCCGCCGATGGCAGCGCCTATCAGGAGTATCGGCTGACCGATAAAGGCCGCGAAATCTTCCCGATTATCGTCGCACTGCGCCAATGGGGAGAGGATCATCTTTTTGCGGCAGGAGAGGACTATTCACGTCTGGTGGAAAACGATAGCGGCCATCCAATACCTCGTATGACACCAATCGGTCATGCCGGACAAGCACTCAACTTACGCAATACTCGAGTCGTAAAAGTGGGTGAGAAATAAAAATGCTGAAAGTCATTGCCGAAGATTTTATCAAGGTTGAAGCGATAGAAACGGTGTTGCCACTTTATCAAGAGCTGGTTGAAGCCACCAAGCAAGAACCCCGCTGCATCGCCTATGATCTGTATGTCGATCAAAAGGATGCCGGGCACTTTATCTTTATCGAAGAATGGCCAGATCGCGCGGCGTTGGATGCTCACTGCGCGAGCGAACACTTTAAACGCCTAGTGCCAATGATTGATAAACATAAACGTAAAGAGGCGACTTATATTCTGATGGACCCCTTTGTCTAACAGCATGATTACAGCCCATGCGCTCCTTGGGCTAGTTATTCGTACAAAAATAAAGTTAAGCAGACTGACAATATGCCAATTTGCAATACCGTCAACAGGTGTGAGCAAGTCGAAATTCATAATAGGATAAAAACCAAAACCCCCGGTAAAAACAGGGGGTTAATATCAAACTAAATGCTCCCGTGCGGGGAGAAAATCGACTGAATCACTCCCACCCCAATATAAATAACCATTATACAACAATAGGTTAAAAGCAACCCACTATCAAATACCATTAAAATACCATACAAAGAAAAAGCACATCAGAGCATGAGCAGCATCGTAGCGGACTGTCAAAGAACCCCGAGCTTTAAGGGCTGCGTTGTACTGTTTCCAGTTGGTAGCTCGATAGCGGGACTTGTGGGGCTGACTCATGCAGCAAGCCTACCGCTTGAAGGGCAACGATTTATGCAATAATGCCTTTTTGATAAGGATCTAATTGCCAATGTCCTATGCTACATTTGATTCAAATTGTAAAATAATGGAATAGGTGCAGCATGAGTTTCTTCGATAAATTCAGCGCGGACAAGTTGAAAGATGCGGCTGCAGTTGCCAAAAAGAAGTTTGGTGACGCAGCGGCCAAAGGCACAGAGGCGGCAACCGCCGCGTCACAAATGGTCAAAGACTTCGATTATCAAGAAGCGCAAGCAACTGCTAAGCGGACTGTGTCAAACATAGCGGACCAAGCGGGCAAAGCTACAACGAAGGCTATCGATACAGTCATGGAACATGACTATGCGGGCACCCGTGACTATCTTGCAGATCAGGCCGTCAAGGCGAGCGATGGCGTTGTGAACATGAAAGACAGTGCCATCGATGCCGTACAGAATTTCGACCTGAACGAAACAACAGAAGCCGCTATAAAATTTTCCAAGCAATCAGCAAGCAAGCTCAACCGCATGTTCCGCGATACGCTAGAACTGGATAAGACCACGTTCGACATGGTCAACGACGTTAAAAAGCGTCTACCTACCCCAGCAAGCTCCGTGGACGACATCTACGAGCAATGCCGCAAAGAATCAATTCGACGCGCGATCGCTGCATTTATGCTAGGAGGCATCCTAGATGAAAAAAGTGCTGCTAAATATGGCAAGCTGACTGACGACTACGATACCTATCGACACGATAAACATGGAACGTTTGGTGACTACTCCCATGCAAAGCCCTCTGATAAAACGCCGAACGGCACGGTTTTCCGGAATGACTACAACCCGGATGAACCTTTGGTCTATGAACGAGATAAGGCTACTATTGTCTCGGTCGATCACATCACCTCAAGAAAAGAAATCTTCTCTTCTCAGCTGTTGAAAATGGGCCTGACCGATGAACAGTTGGGTAAGGTCGTGAACGACCCCGGCAATCTGAAGTACATGCACCGAAGCATCAACAGCCAAAAGGGTGAGGCTGACCTGTATGACTGGCTGTCCGCGAATTCCAAGCCACATCCTACCGATGACGGTAAGTTGATCGTGACGATCAAGGGATCAGGTAAAGAGCATGTCATCGACAAAAAGGCGGTCGATACAATTTATGCAGAGAGCAAGCAGGTTATCCGCTCTGCAAAAATCCAAGCAGTTAAAGAGATCGGTACCACTGTTGCCCTCACTGGCGCGACCATGGCCGCACAACAGGTTGTGGGCCTGATTGTGGTGGAGACCATTGACGTGTTCTTGGACGAACTGAAACGCATGAAGTTTGTCTCCGAAGAAGGAATTGTTGAGGAGATGAAGCTCAGCAAGAATCGCCTGAGCGCTGAACTCGCCAAGCGTTTTGAAGAACGTCAAATTTGGTCGCGTGCGAAATCGCTGGGCATCGAGGCTGGCGTAGCAGGCGCCTTGAGCGTGATACCTCAGATTCTCATTTCTTTGGTATTGAAGATGCCTTCATTTGTCTATGCGCTGATTCGTGAGAGCACCCTCAGCGTTGTGCGTGCAATCCGTATCGTTACCAGCAATGAGCCAGACAAACTGGTGGCCTTGCAAGTCGTGATTATGGGCGCGGCATCGGCTGTTGCCGGCATTTACGCCCAACGGGTTATTAGCCAAGGCATTGCCGCAGTGCCATTACTGAATAAATTCAACTCGCAAGTCTCCTCGGTCCTGTCAGGGGTGATTGTCACCGCTGTCCCCTTGGCCGCGATTTACACGTTCGAGCAAAACAAATCAAAGTTGGTGCTAAAACTGGTCGGCCCCAAATAGCAGAAAGCCACTATGCAAAACAAAAAGGCCCGCCAAAACAACTGGCGGGCCTTTTTGTAATCTGAGAGCTCTGTGATGCGGGCATGATGAGTTTGAATATGCCAGCCTCAAGCTGCGCAGGTTCGGATTGGCTCATTCGCAGACATTCGTCTGCGGATGGTCTGTCTCCGATAGAGTTCGAGAGACTGGACTGCCCCCACAACTATAGAGCAGGATCGTCTACCGGGGGGGCAGTCCATTTCTCCTTCGGCTTAAGGTGACGCAGCCTAGTGTCAGTCAACATGGTTTATTGTTCTCCTTTATCAAAAAACTCCATGTTGTAAAAAATCAGAAAAGTTATTTAACTATCTGTTTTTAATTGAGTTATAAAAAACAAACACCATAACTCAACCGAAATTTATCACATGGTACTTTTTCAAACCTGACTTCAAAACCAGAGAGTACCATCAAAAATTCCATTGAAAAAACCGTGCTTCCCGTTGCTCACAGCTGCCAGAAAATGCCAGACATAAAAACAAAAAAGCCCGCAGTTACGCGGGCTTAGAGGTGTTTTACTGCTTATACGTGCAGGCTGTTGCCAGACGTTAAATCATTCCCACTCGATCGTCGCTGGTGGTTTACCGCTGATATCATAAACCACGCGGGAAATACCGTTGACTTCGTTGATGATACGGTTGGAAACGCGGCCCAGGAACTCGTACGGCAGGTGTGCCCAATGCGCGGTCATAAAGTCGATGGTTTCTACCGCACGCAGTGAAACAACCCAATCGTATTTACGCCCATCGCCCATCACGCCAACAGAACGTACTGGCAGGAAAACGGTGAACGCCTGGCTGACCTTGTTGTACAGATCGGCTTTGTGCAGTTCTTCGATGAAGATGGCATCGGCACGGCGCAACAGATCGCAGTACTCTTTCTTCACTTCGCCCAATACGCGCACGCCCAGACCTGGCCCTGGGAACGGGTGGCGGTACAGCATGTCGTACGGCAGGCCCAGCTCCAGACCAATCTTGCGTACTTCGTCTTTGAACAGCTCTTTCAGCGGCTCAACCAGCCCCAGCTTCATCTCTTTCGGCAGGCCACCCACGTTGTGGTGCGACTTGATTACGTGTGCTTTGCCAGTAGCGGAAGCGGCAGATTCGATCACATCCGGGTAGATAGTGCCCTGTGCCAGCCACTTCACTTCGCTTTGTTTGCAGGCTTCTTCATCGAACACTTCCACAAACACGCGGCCAATGATCTTACGCTTGGCTTCGGGTTCATCAACCCCCGCCAACGCGCTCAGGAAGCGATTTTCTGCCGGTACGTGCACAATGTTCAGCCCGAAATGATCGCCGAACATTTCCAGTACCTGGTCGGCTTCATTCAGGCGCAGCAGGCCGTTATCCACAAATACGCAGGTCAGGCGTTTACCAATGGCACGGTGCAACAACATGGCAGTCACGGAAGAATCCACGCCGCCAGACAGGCCGAGGATCACATGATCCTCACCCACCTGCTCACGAATACGCTCAACCGCGTCTTCAATAATGGTGGCCGGTGTCCACAGCGCTTCACAACCACAGATATCCAGTACGAAGCGCTCCAGCATACGCTGGCCCTGACGGGTATGCGTCACTTCCGGGTGGAACTGCACGCCATAGAAGCGTTTTTCTTCATTGGCCATAATGGCAAACGGGCAGGTATCGGTGCTGGCAATGGTCACGAAATCAGATGGGATAGCGGTAACTTTGTCACCGTGGCTCATCCACACATCCAGCAGCGGTTTACCGGCAGGGCTGATCGCGTCTTCGATATCGCGGATCAGAGCGCTTGGTTTAGCGATCTCCACCTGGGCATAACCAAACTCACGTTCGTTGGAGCCCTGTACGTGGCCACCCAGTTGCACGGCCATGGTTTGCATACCGTAGCAAACACCCAGCACTGGCACACCGGCGGTGAAGACATATTCTGGTGCCCGCGGGCTGTTCAGTTCGGTCGTGCTTTCCGGGCTACCGGAAAGAATGATGCCGCTTGGGTTGAATGCGCGGATCTGCTCTTCGCTGACGTCCCAGGCCCACAGCTCACAGTAAACACCGATTTCACGCACGCGGCGGGCAATCAGTTGGGTGTATTGTGAACCGAAATCCAGGATCAGGATGCGATGCTTATGAATATTTTTTGTCATGTAAGGCAAATTCCAGCAACAAATAAAAGGAAGAATCAAATCATCAGGGACGATTTCAGTCGGCGAGGCCAAGTAGTTGCTTGTCGCCCGCAGCACAGCCTGCGCAATTGACATTAAAGTCAATGAGCAATGCGAGCAGCGGACGGCAAACAAATGCGCAGGCCGCAGCCTCTGAAATCAACCCATGCGGTAGTTTGGTGATTCTTTGGTGATGGTCACGTCATGCACATGGCTTTCTTGAATACCAGCACCGCTGATACGCACAAATTCAGCCTTGGTACGCAGTTCATCAATGGTCGCACAACCGGTCAGGCCCATACAGGAACGCAGGCCGCCCATCTGCTGATGCACGATCGCTTTCAGCATGCCTTTGTAAGCCACGCGGCCTTCGATGCCTTCCGGCACCAGTTTATCAGCGGCGTTATCGGTCTGGAAGTAACGGTCAGAGGAACCTTTGGACATCGCCCCCAGCGAACCCATCCCACGGTAAGACTTGAACGAACGGCCCTGATACAGCTCGATTTCGCCCGGTGATTCCTCAGTGCCCGCCAGCATGGAGCCGACCATCACGCAGGATGCACCCGCAGCGATTGCTTTGGCGATGTCACCAGAGAAACGGATACCGCCGTCGGCAATAACCGGAATACCGGTGCCTTCCAGCGCCTCGACCGCATCGGCGATAGCGGTGATTTGCGGGACACCCACGCCAGTAACGATACGCGTGGTACAGATAGAACCAGGACCGATCCCCACTTTCACCGCGCTGACACCGGCTTCCATCAAGGCTCTGGCACCGGCGGCAGTCGCGACGTTACCGCCAACGATTTGCAGATCCGGGTACTTGGCGCGGGTTTCGCGGATGCGCTGCAGTACGCCTTCAGAATGGCCGTGAGATGAATCGATCAGCAATACGTCAACACCCGCAGCAACCAGCGCATCAACGCGCTCTTCGTTACCGGCACCGGCCCCCACCGCAGCCCCCACGCGCAGACGGCCATGCTCGTCTTTACAGGCGTTAGGCTTACGTTCTGCTTTCTGGAAGTCTTTTACGGTGATCATGCCCAGCAGGTGGAAGCTATCATCCACCACCAATGCTTTCTCAACGCGCTTTTCGTGCATTTTCTGCAGCACGACTTCACGCGCTTCGCCTTCCCTGACGGTGACCAGACGATCTTTGGGCGTCATCACCGCCGTCACCGGCTGGCTCAAATCGGTCACAAAACGAACGTCACGGCCGGTAATAATGCCGACCAGTTCATTCTCTTCGGTGACCACCGGGTAGCCGGCAAAACCGTTACGCGCGGTCAGTTCTTTCACTTCCGCCAGGGTCGTGGAAGGTGTTACGGTCTGTGGGTCCGTGACCACGCCGCTTTCATGTTTCTTCACGCGGCTGACTTCTTCAGCCTGGCGCTCAATAGACATGTTTTTGTGAATGAAGCCCAAGCCGCCTTCCTGCGCCAGCGCAATGGCCAGGCTGGATTCGGTTACGGTATCCATGGCTGCGGACAGCATAGGGATATTCAGGCGGATAGATTTGGTCAGTTGAGTGCCGAGATCTGCAGTATTAGGCAGAACGGTGGAGTGGGCTGGAACCAGGAGAACGTCGTCAAACGTCAGAGCTTCTTTCGTGATACGTAGCATGGGCAATATCTCACCAGGGTGGATGCGGAAAAGATAAAATATTGCCGCGGCATTATACAGAGCGTAATCGGTTGCCTCCAGCACTTTCTTACAAAAACTCTTGATTACCTTTTCCCGAGCTGTAATATCGACCAATTAAGTGCTTGTTTTGAAATTTGATCTGGGTCACATGTCGCTACCTACCTCACCGTCCATTTTTACCGTAAGCCGCCTCAATCAGACGGTTCGCCAGCTATTGGAAATGGAAATGGGGCAGATTTGGCTCACCGCTGAGATCTCCAACTTCTCCCAGCCCTCTTCCGGCCATTGGTATTTCACGCTGAAAGACGATCGTGCTCAGGTACGTTGCGCCATGTTCCGCAACAGCAACCGCCGCACCACTTTCCGCCCGCAGAATGGTCAGCAGGTTCTGGTGCGCGCCAGCATCACCTTGTATGAACCACGCGGTGATTACCAACTGATTGCCGAAAGCATGCAGCCCGCCGGTGACGGCCTGCTGCAACAGCAGTTCGAGCAGTTGAAACAACGCCTCGCGGCCGAAGGCCTGTTTGATCAGCAATTCAAGCAACCGCTACCCAGCCCGGCCAAACGCGTTGGGGTGATCACCTCTGCCAGCGGCGCAGCACTGCACGATATCCTGCAAGTGTTACAGCGGCGCGATCCTTCGTTGCCGATCGTGATTTACCCGACCTCCGTGCAGGGGGCTGAAGCCCCGATGCAAATCGTCAGAGCCATCGAAACCGCGAATCGCCGCGAAGAGTGTGACGTGCTGATCGTCGGGCGCGGGGGCGGTTCACTGGAAGACCTGTGGAGTTTTAACGACGAGCGCGTAGCGCGGGCGATTTTTGCCAGCGCGATCCCCATTGTCAGCGCCGTCGGCCACGAAACTGACGTCACCATTGCCGACTTTGTTGCCGATTTGCGTGCGCCAACCCCTTCCGCCGCCGCCGAACTGGTCAGCCGCAATCAGCTTGAATTATTACGCCAGTTACAGTCACAGCAACAACGGCTGGAAATGGCAATGGACTATTATCTGGCACAGCGCCAACAGCAGTTCACCCGGATCAACCATCGCTTACAACAACAGCATCCGCACCTGCGTCTGGCGCGCCAGCAAACCTTGTTGTTCAAGTTACAGCGTCGCCTTGAGGAAGGCATGCAACAGCAATTACGCCTCTCCTCACGCCGCGCCGAACGCGTTCAGCAACGTCTGTCGCAAATGCAACCGATGGGGCGGATCCACCGTTTGCAGCAGCGTATTCAGCAGCAGGAATACCGCCTGCAGCAGGGAATGGAGCGGCAGCTCAATGGTTATCGCCAGCGCTTTGGCGTAGCCTGCAGCCAATTGGAAGCGGTCAGCCCGCTGGCTACGCTGGCTCGGGGTTACAGCGTGACGCAAACCCCCGGCGGAGAATTACTGAAAACCACCCAGCAGGCTCAGGTTGGGGAAATGTTGAAAACCCGCCTGCAGGATGGCTGGGTAGAGAGCGAAGTGAAGACGATTACCGTGGCGAAAAAGCCGCGTAAGAAGCGCACGGCGCAATGAGTTTCCCAACCCTCGCCAGAGGGTTGGGATAAAGCTTCAGTTACAGCACATAGGTATCACTGCAAACCCCGTTCACCCATAGCTCACGCGTCTCCCCCGCCGGCAGTACGATATTCAACGCTTGCCATGCCGGTTTGAAATGCCCTTCGGTCGTGATGGTCAACTCAATGCGCTGACTGTCACTCACCGCCTTCCAATGGAGCCACAGCGCGTTATTCTGCTGCCAGCCATGGCTTTCCCCGTCATCGTCAAACAACACCCCTGATGACCACCCGCAGCCTTTAGCAGGGAACAGCCTTAGCTCACGGTGACTATCTGCGGCAGGATCCACATGGGCCAATCGTTTCGACATCGGCAACCCGGCTCCGGCCCTCACCAGCAGCGGCAAACGCTCCAGTGGGGCATCCAGCATAATGGTCTGGCCGCCGCTGTACCACTGCCCGCTGTAGAAGCAATACCAGCCTGCATCGTTATCCGGCAAATAAACCTCACGCTGGCGTTGCCCCTGCTCCACAACGCTCGCCACCAGCAAGTCGCGGCCAATCAGAAAATCATCATTCTCACAGAAGGTCCGTTGGTCATGCTCATGATCGAGGAAGGTTGGGCGCAACATCGGCTCATCATCAGCGCTTGCCTGCCACAACAGCGTGTAGAAATACGGCATCAGTTGATAACGCAGATTGATGGCATCGCGGATCATCGGCGTTGCCGCCGGGTACATCCAGGGTTCGTTCACCGTGGCATCATCATTCCACGAATGAATGGTAAAGCGCGGGTGCATCACGCCGTTTTGCACCCAGCGCACCAACAGTTCCGCATCTGGTTTATCGCCAGAGAACCCACCAACATCGTGCCCGACGTTAAACAGGCCTGACAGACTCATCCCCAACCCCATGCGGATGTTGTAACGCAGGGTCTGCCAGTTGGTGCGGTTATCACCACTCCAGGTTTGTACATAGCGTTGCATACCGGCACAGCCAGAGCGTGAGATCAGATAAGGACGCAGGTCCGGCGCAAAGCGCTGTTGCGCTTCGAGCGAAGCACGCATCATCAACAGTGGCATCACCGGACGGATATGTTTGATGGCGATCGGTTTACCGAAGCCGTGACAACGCGCTTCGCCATCCCACACTTCGTATTCGTTGTTATCATTCCAGGTGGAATCAATGCCCATTTCCAGCAACTGTTCCGTCACCCCTTTCTGCCACCAACGGATTGCAGCCGGGTTGGTGAAGTCAAGGTGCGACCCTTCATCATCCCAGAAGCTGGAGCGTTCCGGACTGTCACTTTGCGAATCGCGGATAAACAAGCCTTGCTCTGCCACCTGCTGATATTGCGGATGGTCCTGCAACAGGCAAGGTTTGATATTCGCCGCCAGTTTCAGCCCCGCATCGTGAAATGCCTTGCTGAGCTGCTTGGGTTGCGGCACCTTGTCGTAGTTCCAGTTGAATACGTAGCGTTTGTTATTGATTGAGGTATAACCGGAAGACAGCTGGAACGAATCACAGGGGATCGCATGTTCACGACACAGTTTGATGAACTGCTGCAGCTGATGTTGCGCATCCGGTGCATCGGTGTAATGCATGGTTGAGCCGCTGTAACCCAGGCTCCATTTCGGCCCGAAATGGGTTTTACCGGTCAGGCGTACAAAGGCTTTGGTCACGTCGAGCACCCGTGGCCCCAGGAACATATAGTAATCCAAATCCCCGGCTTCGGCCTGATAGCGGCGGTAAGCCAGATGATAGTTGTCGATCTCATTACCCAGATCCAACCAGCAACTGCTCAGGTTGTCATAAAACAGGCCAAAGCTGACGTCGTCGCGGCGCGTAATAGTAAAGGGAATATGCTTGTAGAGCGGATCGGTGCTGGCGGCGTTGTAACCCATGGCATCCAGATTGCGCATTTCAAAACGGCGGCCCGTTCGTTCCAGATCGCCCGCCTTTTCCCCCAGCCCATAATAACGCTCGTTCTGATGCCGGCGTTGGTAATGCGCTACCCCGTCGCCATGGGCGTTAAGCAGGTAGGCGCTGGTTGGGCGATCCGCTGCCAACGGCAGCCATTCCCCGTCGGCGTTGCAATATTCCCACTCCAGCCACAGTGGTTGATGTACCGTCACGCGCAGTTGCGAAGTAGCTAGCGTCAAGGCTTCCCCTTGACGCTGCAGTTGATAACCCGGCAGGCCAAAACCGGCAACGCTGAGGCGATCCCGCCCTTCCCAAGGCACATCCTCTTGTGGAGCAATACTCCAGGTACGATCCAGAGCCAGTTCACCGTTACGTTTCACCAGCACGCGGAACAGATCGTTTTCCAGCACATACAGGCAGAACAGGTGCCGCTCATCCACCAGCAGCTCAACATGGTCAGCGTACTCTCCCGCCAGCGTCCAGTTTTTTAAGGTTTTCATAAGCATCCAACTTAAACAGTAGGTGAAGATTTTTTGCCACGTTCAGCAATCAAGCCAATCAGGAACAGGGCACCGATCAGATCAAAGAAGCCCATGGCAACAAACAGGGGGTTGAAGCCGATGGTGTCGGAAACGGCACCGATCAACAGCGTGAACAGAAAGCTGGCGATCCAGGCACTGGAACCGCGCATGCCGTTCACCGTCGCCATCTGGTTTTTGTCGAAAGATTCTACGACCAGCGCGCTCAACATGCAGGAGATCACCTGATGGCCAAAGCCACCAATGGAGATCAGCGCGATCGCGATGTAGGGGTCTTTGGTGATCGCCACGAACGCCAGCGATACCATCATGAAGGCCCCGGTCACCGAACTGGCAACAACCGAGTTCACACGGGAACAGCCAAACCATTTGCGGTACAGCGTGGTGAGATAACCACTGGCGACACTGCCGATATCTGCGGCCAGGAATGGCAGCCAGGCAAACATGGCGATCTGCTTGAGATCCATGCCGCGTTCGGTGGCCAGATATAGCGGCACCCAGAAGCTGAACACCGCCCAGGCAGGCTCAGCAAGAAACGCCGGGATAGCAATGCCGTAGAATTTTTTGTTTTTACACAGGCTCGCCAGCGATTTGAAAAACGGCAACTTTGGCAGCACCGGCTCGTTATCTTCGTTGATCAGATCAAATTCTTTCTGGCTCAGATTAGGGTGCTGTTGTGGCGAATGGTAAAACACCCACCACAGAATCACCCAGATCATCGCCAAGGCACCAGAAAACAGGAAAGCGCCCTGCCAGCCGAAGGAAACGTGTGCAATAACAATAATTGGCGGTGCCAACATCGCACCGATCGAGAAGCCTACCCCAGCCCAACCGGCGGCAATCGGGCGTTCTTTTTTAGGGAACCAGTCAGAAATCGCCTTGGCGTTGGCCGGTGTGGCTGCTGCCTCTGCACCGCCCATAAAGAAGCGCAGAATGGCCAGTTGGAACCAACTGCCCGCACCGGCATGCAACATACACACCACGGCCCAGATGCTGGCACAGATCAAGAAGCCCATTTTCAGGCCAATAACATCGATTAACCAGCCACAAATCGGTTGGAACACGGTGTACGCAAGTTGGAATGACGCCACCACCCAAGAGTATTGTTCGGTGGTCATGTTGAGGCTGGTTTTCAGTTCAGGGGCCAGAATACCCAACGAGTTGCGGGTAATATAGTTAACCGTCACGCCCAGCAGGAATAAGGCCAGCATCCACCAGCGCAGCGATTTGAATTTACGCCGGCTGCTCTGTGCGACCGTTTGATTGATTTCTACACTCATCTCGTTCTCCGTGGCGACAATGCGCCTTTTTGGTAGAGCACATTTTGGTATCGGAGGTGTTAACAGCGTTTTTCTGTGACATCAGCCACAAATACAACGTCAGTGCTGCGACAACCCTATGATTTAATATTGTTTTACTTGTAGTTCAGCCCAAAAAATTGGACCGATAAATCCATAAAATTGGTGTACCATCGCAGACTAACCAGCGAAGAGAGTGAGCGAAATAGTGTTTTTTGCAAAAATTTTCACTGACAAGTTAAAATATCGCCACTATGGCCATACAAAGCCGTCTAAAGGGCAGGTATTTATCATGAGAATATTTTCATGGCCTAATTTGAAGGAGATCACAAAATGAACGGAAAGCTGAAAATACAGGAAATCTCTCGCCAAACCGGGCTTTCCATCAGCACCGTTTCACGGGTGTTGGCAGGGAAATCCAATACCAGCGCCGAGGCCAGACAGCGGGTGTTAGCATGCGCCCAGCAAAATGGGATTTTGCAGGGGCTTTCCAGCGGCAGGCTGATGTTGAACAACGTGATGATATTTGCGCCACAGCGCGCCTTCGATGTGCGAACCGACATCTTTTACTACAAAGTGATCCAGGGAATTGCCGCTGCACTGGCAGAGCATGATGTGAGGATCCGCTATTGCGGGTTGGAAGAACAACATAGTGACAGCGCACTGTTTCTGGAAAAAATGAACGATCCGCAAACCGAGGCCGTGTTGATTATTGGTATCGACGACGAGCACATCCACACGCTGGCCGCTGACCTGAACAAACCCTGCATTCTGATTAACTGCACGGATCATCAGATGCGACTCGACAGTGTCTCCCCTGATCATCAGTTGATTGGTGAATATTCAGCCAACTATCTGTTCCAGCAGGGTCATAGCCATATTCTCAATCTGCAATGCCTGCGACGCAACACCATGGAGCTGCGCCTGGCTGGGATCCGGCAAGCTTATACCCGGCATAATATTCCTTTCGATGACAGCCAACATTTGGTCACCACCTCCGGTTTTGGTAGCGAAGAAGCCGAACAGGCGATTACCACCTTTATCAACGGCATTACTGACCGTCACTCATTACCCACGGCGATCCTGGCCGGTGGCGACTATATGGCGGTAGGGGCGGTAAATGCGCTCAGGAAAATGCATATCAACGTGCCGGGGAATATTTCAGTGATGAGTACGGATGGCTTTAACCTGGCAGAGATCCACGATGTGCCACTAACCTCGGTCCACGTTCCGCGCGATGAGCTGGGTGTAGAAGCTATCGCACTGTTGCAACGCCGCATGCTGCGCCCGGACGCCCCACCGTGCAATATGTTACTGCACGGACGCTTGGCCGTGCGGGCCTCGGTAAAACGCCTCAGCCCGAACAAGGTATCGCCAGCCGTCAGTACGCACCATCATCGGCTGTATGATGCATAATACGGTCAGATTGGCTGGTAGCTGAACTTCACCCGCTTTTTGGAAATCAGCCCGTGGCCATTTTGGCAAAGGTAATCCACGGCACCACAGGCTTTCAACTCCTGCAATGGCAGCCCACAGTCAGGGCACTCGGCTAACTGCCGGTAATCGCTGTTGCAGGTGTCACAATGATACTGACCATTCGCCCAACTCATCGGTTGGTGACAAACCGGACATAACGCGTCCATCTTTCCTCCAGATTTAAGATCCTGCCCCACCGTCGCCGCTAAATAACGCCCCACGTGCGTAAGAAGTAGATCCCCAACGCGGTAGTGAAGAAAGACCCTACGGTCGTGATCGCAATAATATTGGCGGCCAGCGTGGCGTTGCCCCCCATGGCACGTGTCATCACATAGCTGCCTGAGGCGGTGGGGGTGGCCGAAAACATAAAGATAATGCCCAGCGTCGCGCCGTGAAAACCACACAACCATCCCCCCAGCGTCATCAGCACCGGTACCAGGAATAGTTTAGCCGACGACGACAGCGCCGCGACGTTGGAAGAGCGGAACATCGCCCGCAGATCGAGGCTGGCTCCGGTACACAGCAAAGCCAATGGTAATGAAAGACCCGAGATATAACTGCCCGTCTGTTTAAACACCTGTGGAATACCGAGCCCGGTCTGTGCATAGGCTAACCCCGTTAACAGTCCCAAGATCAACGGATTGGTGACAATACTGCGTAACAACGAAAGGTGCTTTATCTTCTGGCCTTGTCCACCTTGCAGGCTGCGCGTCAAGGTTATCACCGACAGCACGTTGAACAGGATCACCGTAACGGTCAGATAGAGAGAGGCAATAGCGATACCTTCATCCCCATAGGCGGTCATGGCATAAGCCAGGCCGACAATCGCGGTATTGGCCCGGAATCCTCCTTGCACGAACACCCCGCGCTCACGGGGTTCTTTCACCAGCCACTTTGCGGCGATCTCCAGCAAGAGGAACGTCCCAAGGGTGCCAACCGCACCATAAACCACCAAAGAGACGTTATCGCGCAGTTGCGGATGGTTGTTGGCAATGCTGAAAAACAGCAGGCAAGGCAACGCCAGATTGAACACCAGCTTGGTTGCCCCGTCGATAAAACGATCGTCCATTAACCGCCAGTGACGCAGCAGGATCCCCAACAGCATCATCAATAAATTCGGCACGGTAACGTTAAAGGCAAAACTCCAGGTTTCCCAGGACATGACGTTCCTTCGCAGGGTCGATAGCGGGCAATGAATTAACAGATAATAGAGCGACTTGAGCAGGATAAAAAGAGGGCGCGGTTTGATAACCACGCCCTTTTGCGCTTATTTCGACTTCTTCAAATGGCTCATCAAGCGTTTACGCTTACGCATCTGATTTGGCGTCAAGGTATTGCGCTTACCGGCAAACGGGTTTTCACCCTCTTTGAATTGAATGCGGATTGGCGTCCCCATCACGTTCAGCGAACGGCGGAAATAGTTCATCAGGTAGCGTTTGTAAGAGTCTGCCAAATCGCTCACCTGATTACCGTGGATCACCACGATAGGTGGGTTATACCCCCCCGCATGCGCGTATTTCAGCTTCACACGGCGGCCCCGCACCAACGGCGGCTGATGGTCATCGGCAGCCATCTGCATGATCTTGGTGAGCATTGAGGTATTCACACGACGCGTGGCGCACTCGTAGGCTTCCTGTACGGATTCAAACAGGTTGCCAACGCCGCTGCCATGCAGCGCTGAGATAAAGTGTACACGGGCAAAATCGACAAAGCCCAGACGCAGATCGAGCATCTCTTTCACATGCTCGCGATCTTCTTCGCTCATGCCGTCCCACTTGTTGACCGCAATCACCAGTGAGCGCCCACTATTGAGGATAAAGCCAAGCAGCGACAGGTCCTGATCGGAAATACCTTCACGAGCATCAATGACCAGCAACACCACGTTGGCGTCTTCGATGGCCTGCAGCGTCTTGATTACCGAAAATTTCTCGACGGTTTCAGTGACTTTGCCACGTTTACGCACCCCGGCGGTGTCGATCAGCACGTATTCACGTTCGTCACGGACCATCGGGATATAGATGCTGTCACGGGTGGTGCCAGGCATGTCATACACGACGACACGCTCCTCCCCCAGAATGCGGTTAGTGAGTGTCGACTTACCTACATTGGGGCGGCCAACAATAGCCAGCTTGATCGGCAAATCCTGCGGGTTGAAGTCGTCTTCCGGTTCTTCGTCTTCCCCCTCTGGCGTCTCACCGTTCACCTCGGCCCAGTAAGCGGCATTGGCCTCTTCTTCGCTCAGTTCGGCTTCTTGCGGCTTTTCCGGAATAAAGGGCACCAACACATGCTCGATCAGCTGCGTTACGCCACGGCCATGAGAAGCGGCGATCGCATAGACATCGCCCAGCCCCAGCGAATAAAAATCTGCGGTAGCCGTGTCTGGATCCATACCGTCGGTTTTGTTGGCAACCAGGAAGGTGGCCTTCTGGCGACTGCGCAGATGCTGTGCAATACCCTGATCGGCTGGCATCAGCCCGGCACGGGCATCCACCATAAACAGCACGATATCCGCCTCTTCAATCGCCAACAGTGATTGGCCCGCCATACGGGTTTCTACACCGTCTTCCGTTCCGTCAATACCCCCGGTATCGACGATAATAAATTCATTGCCCTCTACTTCAGCACGACCATACTTACGGTCTCGCGTTAGCCCGGGGAAATCCGCCACCAACGCATCACGCGTCTGTGTTAAACGGTTAAACAAGGTGGATTTACCCACATTCGGGCGCCCGACCAGCGCGACGACAGGTATCATGGTTGAAGCCTCATTACTTAATAAATCAAAGCGTTACTACGCAGCACAATAAACAGCAGCAGCCTAGTTTTAAAATACGAAACGGCCCCTGAACGTCAGGAGCCGTTATCCCTCATCCCGACATTCTTCCAAACCACGGCTAAAAGCCTGGTCTGAAATACGTCGGGTAGACCTGAAAATGGCGGTGTCATTAAACTGACGAACCGCAGTTTTCGATCTACTGGGTCTGTAAGCGCTTAGCGAGTGAAGGCATACACCTTGCCACCACGCGCCTGGATCAGCAGTTTGTCACCGGCAACCACCGGCGCAGACAGGAAGCCGGAGCTATCCACTTGTTGCTGAGCCACAAAACGGCCATCGGTGGTGTTGATCCAGTGCAGATAACCTTCTGCATCGCCCACCACCAGGTAGCCGTTATACAGCGCTGGCGGCGTCAGGTTACGGTGCAGCAGATCGCTCTGACGCCACAGGTTGACACCACCTTCGGTGTTGGTGGCGATCACACGGTCATTCTGATCAACGACATAGATACGGCCCGCATCGACGATAAAGTCATTCACTGAGCCCATATCACGTTTCCACATGATCTGGCCGGAACGCAGGTCCAACGCCGTCAGGTTACCATTGTAACCCAATGCGTACACCACGTTGTCAACAATCACCGGCGTAGTATCAACGTCGTTCAGGCGATCGATTTCAGTGGCCCCGCTCGGCTGAGAAATACGTTGCTGCCAGATCAACTGCCCCTGCTGCATCAACACGGCGCTGACGCGACCGTTGTCACCACCCACAACGGCGGCACCAAAGGCGGTAGCCGGCGCAGATTCACCACGCAGTGACAGCGAAGGAATATCCAGGTTGACCGTCCACTTGATGGCACCGTCAGCTTCGTTCAACGCTTGCAGCTGACCGTTGCTGGTATGCACCAGCACCATGCCGTCAGCGGCCACCGGACGGGAAACCACTTCACCTGCAACCTTGGTCTGCCAGGTAACTTTACCGTCTTCGGTACTCAGCGCGTAAACCACCGCTTTCTCACTGCCCACGTAAACGTTGGCACCAGACACCGTCAGACCCCCCGACAACAGCGCAGGACGGTTGCTGGAGAAGAAGCCGGTCTTCTCGGAGAGATCCGCCTTCCATTTTTCTTTACCGTCCGCCAGATCCATCGCCTTCACGGTACCACGGCGATCGGCTGCATAAACGGTGCTGTCTTGATAAGCCGGGCGCAGGTGGGAGTAGTACTCACCAATGCCGTCACCGACTGATGTACTCCACGCCTTGTTTGGCGTGAATTGATTTTCAACTTTTGGCAGCGGTGACATGGTAACCACGTCTTCTTCGCCGCTAAACAGCGAACAGCCACTCAGTAAGGCAACGGAAACCAGTCCGACCAAGAGTGTTTTACGCAATTGCATGGGAATTCCCCTTAGCTGGACAAGTTATTCAATTTCATGCGCATCACTGCCGCAAGCGCCTGAGAAGCGTTGGATTCGATACCCTTACTGTAAGCTTCGCGTGCGCCTGCGATATCGCCTTTTGCCAACAGCACATCACCGCGCACATCTTGCATCAATGATATCCAACCTTCGCCTTTCACGCCCTCAAGCGTTTTCAGCGCTTCATCCAGCTTTTTCTCCTGCAACTGCACACGCGCCAGACGCAGGTTAACGGATGCCAACAGATTGTCATCCTTGGCATGGCTCTGCGCCACCACCAATTGTTGTTCTGCTTTGGCAAAATCACCTTGATCGGCAAAGTGCTTCGCCAATTGCAATGCCGCAAAAACGCCATAGCTGTTGCTGTTAGCCTGGATAAACTTCTCTGCCGCAGCCACATCGTCGGCTTTACCGGAGGCCAGCGCCACGCTTGCCTGCTCATAAGACTGAGAGGCCTCCATCATGCTGGTGTTTTGATGGCTCTGCCAGTAGCGCCAGCCAACCAGGGCACCAATACCGAGCACAACACCCACAGCCAATGCTTTACCGTTTTCGGTAAAGAACCGGCGCAGAGCGTCAACTTGTTCGTTTTCAGTGGTATAGACTTCCACGGTGTCCTTCTCCTTAACCTAACATCATGGCCAGACGCGCAGCGACTTCGCTTTGCGCCAGCGTTTCTTGTTCACCACTGCGCAGGTCTTTCACCACCACCTGCTGTGCCGCAACTTCATTCTCACCCAGGATCAGGGCTATGCGAGCGCCCCATTTATCGGCACGGGTGATCTGTTTTTTAAAGTTGCCGCCACCATAGTTGGTCATTAACTTAATCTGCGGTGCAGCGTCACGTACCTGCTCAGCCAGCAACATGGCCGCACTCTGCGTACCTTCGCCGCTTGATATGACATACACGTCAATGGTTGCCGGTGCCTTGAAGTCCGGGTTAACTGCCTGAACCAGCAGCACCAGGCGCTCCAGCCCCATGGCGAAACCGACACCAGGTGTCGCCCGCCCACCCAGTTGCTCAACCAGGCCATCGTAACGCCCACCGGCGCAAACGGTGCCCTGTGCGCCCAGGCTGTTGGTAACCCATTCAAACACCGTGCGGTTGTAGTAATCCAGACCACGTACCAGACGTTCGTTTACGGTATAGGGGATACCGGCCTGCTGCAAAAGTTCACACAGCCCTGCGAAGTGAGCTTTGGATTCTTCATCCAGATAGTCGGAAAGGCGCGGTGCGTCATTGAGCAGGGTTTGCACTTCTGGATTTTTCGAATCCAGAACACGCAGCGGATTGCTGTACATGCGGCGTTTGCAGTCTTCGTCCAGTTTTTCCTGATGCTGTTCCAGGAAAGCGACCAGGGCGTCACGATAGTTGGCGCGCGCCTCCAGTGAGCCGATGGAATTCAGCTCCAGGTTGACGTGCTCGGCAATGCCCAAGGCTTTCCACCAGCGGGCGGTCAGCAGGATAAGTTCGGCGTCGATATCCGGGCCTTGCAGGCCAAAGACTTCTGCCCCTAACTGATGGAACTGGCGATAGCGACCTTTTTGCGGACGCTCATAGCGGAACATCGGGCCGATGTACCACAGACGCTGTTCCTGATTGTACAGCAGACCATGTTCGATACCGGCGCGAACGCAGCCAGCCGTCCCTTCCGGGCGCAGCGTCAGGCTTTCACCGTTGCGATCCTCGAAGGTATACATCTCTTTTTCCACGACGTCGGTCACTTCACCGATGGCGCGCTTAAATAACGGGGTCTGCTCTACAATCGGCAACCGGATTTCGCTATAGCCATAACCGGCCAGCACTTGCTTGAGGGTGCCTTCAATACGCTGCCACAGCGCTGTTTCTTCCGGCAGGTAATCGTTCATGCCGCGAATGGCTTGAATGTTTTTTGCCACGTGAGTTCTCTGTCCGTTTTATATAAAAATGAACCCGATTATAGGGACTTTGCCATCCGCTGTTCAACGTGGATGCGCAATCTGCCCCTCGGGTCATAAATCAGCGGGCGCAAAACCCACCGTTCCCGTCCTCTTTCAAGCTACAGCGCTGTTACCTACAGGCTGTAACCGGAAATTCACCGGGTATGTCATGTTTACTCTTCCAGCAGATTGACGCTGATGCGCTTGGATTCGTCCAGCATCGCTGCCTTGGCACGGATCTTCGCTTCCAACTGATCAATCATCTGTTCGTTATCGAAACGATCTTTCTGACGCACGCCGTCTTCATAGAAACCGCTCTTCTTGTGCCCACCGGTAACACCTAGCGTGGACACCAGCGCTTCACCTGGCCCGTTCACTACGCAACCGATAATGGAAACATCCATCGGGGTAATAATATCTTCCAGGCGCTGCTCCAACGCATTGACCGTGCCAATGACGTCAAACTCCTGACGCGAACAGGTTGGGCAAGCAATGAAGTTAATCCCGCGAGCGCGGATGCGCAATGACTTGAGAATATCAAAGCCAACCTTCACTTCTTCGACCGGATCGGCAGCCAACGAAATTCGCAACGTATCGCCAATCCCTTCCGACAGCAGCATCCCCAAACCAATGGCCGACTTCACGGACCCGCTACGCGCGCCACCGGCTTCGGTAATCCCCAAATGCAACGGTTGATCAATTCGGGCTGCCAGCAGACGATAGGACTGCACCGCCAGGAACACATCCGACGCCTTCACGCTCACCTTGAACTGATCAAAATTGAGACGATCGAGAATATCGACGTGACGCATTGCCGATTCCAGCAACGCTTCCGGCGTAGGTTCGCCGTATTTTTCCTGAATGTCTTTTTCCAGCGAACCACCGTTTACCCCGATGCGGATCGGGATATTCTTGTCGCGCGCGCAGTCAACCACCGAGCGAATACGCGATTCGTTACCAATGTTGCCAGGGTTGATACGCAGGCAATCAACGCCGTATTCGGCAACCTGCAGCGCAATGCGGTAATCGAAGTGGATATCGGCAACCAGCGGCACATTAACCTGCTGCTTGATCAGCCGAAACGCCTCAGCGGCATCCATGGTAGGAACTGAAACGCGGACAATGTCGACGCCCACGCGCTCCAGCGCTTTAATTTGATTAACCGTCGCCTCAACATCGGTGGTACGGGTGTTGGTCATCGATTGCACGGCAATCGGTGCACCATCGCCAATAGGCACATTACCGACGTAAATACGCGTTGATTTCCGACGGTTAATAGGAGATTGGTTATGCATCACTTACTCTCCACTGCTGCTCTTTTGTTCCGACAGCAGCCGCGCAATTACTGCGCGGCAACGGTCAGACGAGCAACACGGTTTGACTTAACAAACCGGCTTAAATCGACCGGCTTACCTTGGAATTGGATCTGTACTGCGGCCGGTGCGCCAATGGTCAGTTTATACGGAGGTGTTCCCGCCAGATTCAGCCGAGCGCCGCTTTTCTGGATGCCACTGAACAATGATTTACCGCTAGCATCGATCACCTGTAACCAGCAGTCGCCGGAGAAATCCATCACCAATGCGTTGGCATCTGCTGCCGGGGCACTCACGCCCGCAGTGCCAGTAGGCAACTGAGCCTGTGCAACCGGGGCTACCGGTGCAGCATCTGGGATCGCAGCCTGGCTTGGTGCCACCACGTCAGGCTGTTGCGCCGTAGAGGAAGGGACGGTTACCGGTGCCTGTTGTGTAGCCGCAGGCGCTTCAGGTGCGGTGTTATTGTCCACTACCGCCGATGCACCGTTATCCACATTGCCGTCGGTCAACGGCACAGACTGACCTTCATTATGTTGGGAAAGCTGTGCGGAAGACTGATCTGCCATGGTAGCGATCTCTTCCTGCTGTGCCTTGTGATTTTGCCACCACCAGGCCCCTGTCAGTCCCACAACCACAAACACGATCAACCAGGTAAAGCTCATCAGCCAGCCGTCACGCTTTTTACGGCGCTTGCCCAGCGAAAAACTCTGCATCTGAGCCACTTTGGCCACTTTAGCCGGAGCCTGTTTGGCCAGCATCGGCAACAGCTCATCTTCCGGTAAATGAACCAGCTTGGCATAGGAACGGATATAACCACGCACGAACGTCGACGCCAGATCGGCAGAAATATTGTCGTCTTCGATGTCGCGCACGGTAGACATTTTGAGACACAGGCGTTCTGCAACAGCCTGTTGACTCAGCCCGAGTTGCTCACGGGCCTGGCGCAGGCGTTGGCCTGTCGTCATAGATACGGTTTTATCTTGGGAGTCTTCAGTATTCATTAGCTAAGAACTGCTGGTACTGTTTGGATTGTGGAAAACTTCGCGCTAGCTGTTTGCCATAGCGTTGAACGCTATCCTGACGGCCTGCTAACGCGGCGAAACGAATCTGTAACCATAAACTGTCGGCGCTGGCCGGCAGAACATGTTGATAACTGTCCAATAAAAGTTGCGACTGCGCGCGCTTCCCTTCTCCAAATTGCTTTTCTGCCTCCACTAACAGCGGAGCCCCCTTGTCCGGATCGATCTTCAGCGCGCGAGTTAATAACTTACGCGCTTCATCATTCTGCCCGGCCTTGAGAAAACAGTAACCTGCGTTTTCCAGACTGTCGGCAACCTGGCCATAATCGGGCGCCAGTGCCGCAGCGCTAAACTGCTGTTGGGCCGGTACATACTGCCCTAAACTACAGAGAAACGCACCGTAATTATTCAATACGGTACCATTGCCCGGCGCAAGTTTGAGCGCTTGCTGATAACGCTGCTCGGCGGCGGCGTTATCGCCAATCCGCTGAGAGTAGAGTGCCATGCCCAACTGGGTGCGATAATCCTGTGGAGCGGCATCTACCGCCTTTTGCAGATTCTTCTGCGCCGACGGCATATCGCCCTGACTCAGATACTCCAACCCCAGTTGCAACCGCGTCTGGCCAGCCGCCACCGCAGGTTCATCCTTATCTGGCCCCGAGCTTGAGCATCCCACCAGCAAACTGGCTGCCAATAACACACTCCACAGTTTCAGCTTCATGCTTGCACTCATTTCCTTATCTGATGTTACCCGATCGCCCGAGGGATTGCTGCTCACATAACAGGCTGTTAGATAACAAAAAATCATGCTATAGGATTCAGACCGCTCGTACGTTGATAGGTTCCCCGGCCATTTTCTTTTTCAGGGTACGCTTGGTACGATCGATCACCTCTCCCGCCAACTGCCCACAGGCTGCATCAATATCATCGCCACGGGTTTTACGAACAATAGTCGTAAAGCCGTATTCCATCAACACCTTGGAGAAACGGTCTACACGGCTGTTGGAACTGCGGCCATAAGGTGCGCCCGGGAACGGGTTCCATGGGATCAGGTTGATCTTGCACGGCGTGTCTTTTAACACTTCCGCCAGTTGGTGCGCGTCGTCGGTGCTGTCGTTAATGTGATCCAGCATGACATACTCAACGGTAACGCGCCCCTGGTTGGCATTGGATTTATCCAGATAGCGGCGTACCGCAGACAGGAAGGTTTCGATATTGTATTTACGGTTGATCGGCACGATCTCGTCGCGGATCTTGTCGTTTGGCGCATGCAGTGAAATGGCCAGGGCCACGTCGATCATATCACCCAGTTTATCCAACGCCGGGACCACGCCGGAAGTCGACAGGGTTACGCGACGTTTGGACAGACCAAAACCAAAGTCATCCAGCATGATTTCCATCGCCGGGACCACGTTGTTCAGATTGAGCAGTGGCTCCCCCATGCCCATCATCACTACGTTGGTGATCGGACGCTGGCCGGTCACTTTCATCGCGCCAATGATTTTGGCGGCACGCCAGACCTGGCCGATAATTTCTGACACGCGCAGGTTGCGGTTAAAGCCCTGCTGAGCCGTAGAACAGAATTTACACTCCAACGCACAGCCTACCTGCGAAGAAACACACAAGGTGGCCCGATCGGCTTCCGGGATATACACGGTTTCAACCTGCTGATCGCCCACTTTGATGGCCCATTTGATGGTGCCATCAGCCGACCGCTGCTCTTGCGCAACTTCCGGCGCACGGATTTCCGCTATGCTCTGCAATTTATTGCGCAGAACCTTATTGATATCGGTCATCTGCTCAAAATCATCGCAGCAATAGTGATACATCCACTTCATCACCTGATCGGCTCGGAAGGGTTTCTCCCCCATATTGGCGAAAAACTCACGTAATTGCTGACGGTTCAAATCCAGCAGGTTAATTTTGGCCGTAGCCGGTTGTTCCGTTTGAACGGATTGATCAGTCAGCGAATTATTTTCAGACACGGTGTGCTCGGGCGCGATGGGTTCTAACATAATGATCTCTTGGCCTCGTTGTTACACGTTATGGCACGAAAGAATGGAAAGTAAGTGTGTCTTCGACCCGCCGTTTAAATGGCCGCGGGGAAAAACACGCGCCCCAGACAGACTATCTGGGGCGCGGCATTGTACAAATTTTAGTAGCGGGTTTCCACGTCTGAACAGCTTTCACAGCATTTTTATTGTATCTGCCGGTAAAACTATCCAGAAAACCGCTTAATATCCTAGGTATTCCAAGCCGATCGCTCACGCGTCTTGCTTGAAAAACGACGGCTATTTAGCGTGGGCAAAGTTCGCTTTCATTAAAGAAATAGGCGATTTCACGCTGGGCAGACTCTACCGCGTCTGAACCGTGAACGGCGTTGGCAGTGAAGCTATCGGCATAGTCAGCGCGCAGAGTACCTGCCAGCGCGTTGTCTGGGTTGGTTGCGCCCATGATGTCACGGTTACGCTGTACGGCGTTTTCTGCTTCCAGAACCTGCACCATGATCGGGCCAGAGGTCATGAACTCAACCAGACCGTCGAAGAAAGGACGGCCTTTGTGCTCTGCGTAGAAGCCTTCGGCTTGCTCGCGAGTCAGGCGCAACATTTTAGCGGCGATGATTTTGAAACCTGCGCGCTCGAAACGCGCATAGATTGCGCCGATGTCATTGTTAGCAACTGCGTTTGGTTTAATGATGGAAAAGGTACGTTCTACGGTCATGATGGCCTCTATTTTTGCTTCCAAAACAGGCCGGGCGAAAAGTGGGGTGCCGGCCTTCTTAAGTGGCG
Source organism: Serratia fonticola (assembly GCF_006715025.1). Classification (NCBI taxonomy): domain Bacteria; kingdom Pseudomonadati; phylum Pseudomonadota; class Gammaproteobacteria; order Enterobacterales; family Yersiniaceae; genus Serratia; species Serratia fonticola. The sequence continues at coordinate 1,844,324 of NZ_VFMK01000001.1, read as the reverse complement.
CAGATTATATGTGTGCCGTTAACGCTTGCCTACGGGAAAATCAACATTTCATTAAAAAAAAATTATCGTAATTCCTTATATTCCGCGACAGCACGGGTGGCTCCCCTTTGCCATAGCCACCCAAAAGGCATGCTTACGGGGTTTTATCGGTCGAAGGAATAATATTGCGCAGCCAACTTCCCCAACGGCGCTGGTAGAAAGGTTGAGTGTGGGTGATCAGATAGTGGCTGACCCCCTGCTCTTTTTCCGACACCAGGCAGAAATCCACCGGCTCATCATTGGGTGCGGTTTCACTGGCGACGCTGCCTGCTTCGTTGATCAGGTTTTCAATTTCCGCCCGATCGCCATCCACTTCCAGGCCAATCAGCAGGTTCGGCTTCTCGTCCACCGCCCGATCGTGCATCAGCGCCAGGAAAGCCCGACGAACCGGCTTGCGCTGGCTGAACAGCGTCGTCAACGCATCCACCATCGCTGAAGGATACTCCTCCGGTTGTCCCAGCAGGATCTGGGTATCTTTATCGATATAGCGCTCTGCTGGCTTCACAATCCCCCCGGTGGCCAACAGCATGGCAACCTCCTCCGGGAAGAACTCTTTGCCGTATTCCGCTTTCGGGTTGAGGAACAGATCGGCACCCTGAGTGATCTCAAACAGAACCCGGGCTGGCATGGCGATAAAAGGTTGTTCGTCTTCTACCGCCTTTTGCAGCGCCTCAAGCGAAGAGAAGAAAGGCACCACGCTGCTGCCATCCTGCTTTTCCCAGTGCTGAATATTCACCGGCGTCTCGGCATTCAGGGTAATTTCACCTTCCTGTTGCACCTGCTCACTGTCACCCAGGATGTATACCGTCGAATCCAGCAACTCACGGAAAAACGCCGGGCGATGTGCAGCCGCTGAAACCGCTAATTTCAACAGGCGTTCAAGTTCATTCTCGCCTGGAAGGGGCTCATCATGATGGTGGTGGGAACTCATTGCCAACTCCAAAGTATTAAGGGTTCAGCATGCTGAACCCCTAGGGAAAGTTTGGGATAATCGAGGTGAGAAGTTTTCCTGCTTCAGTGATCTTCCCCTCACCCTAACCCTCTCCCCAAGGAGAGGGGACTGTCCGTGCCACAGTTTAACTCCGCCCTTTACCACATCACCGTTTCAGCTCCCTTTGGGAGAGGGTTGGGTGAGGGGCAAATACAGGTTACTTGGCTTTGCTCAGCAACAGGTTGGCGAGCGTACGTACGCCCAGACCCGTGGCGCCGGCAGACCACTGTTCCACTGCACCTTTACGGTAAGTGGCAGAGCAGTCGATATGTAACCAGCCTTTTTGGTAGTGCTTCACAAAGTGCGACAGGAATGCCGCTGCAGTGCTGGCACCCGCGGTATAAGCCGGGCCGGCCACGTTGTTCAATTCTGCAAAGTTCGATGGCAATTGGTTACGGTGGAATTCCGCCAGCGGCAGACGCCAGAACGGCTCATTCTCCCGATCGGCGCTGGCCAACAGTTCTTGCGCCAGAGCATCATCAAAGCTGAACAGGGCGTGATAGTCATTGCCCACCGCCGTTTTAGCCGCGCCGGTCAAGGTCGCGCAGTCGATGATAAGCGTTGGATTTTGCTCGCTGGCATCGATCAGGCCATCGGCCAGTACCAGGCGCCCTTCCGCATCGGTATTCATCACCTCAACGGTTTTACCGTTGCGGTAGCGAATGATATCACCCAGTTTAAAGGCATTACCGCTAACCATGTTGTCGGCACAGCACAGATACAGCTTAACGCGCTGTTTCAAACCGCGTGATGCGGCCAACGCCAAGGCACCGGTAATGGTAGCCGCACCGCCCATATCGGACTTCATCGAATCCATAAATGCGCTTTGCTTAAGGCTATAACCGCCGGAGTCGAAGGTAATACCTTTGCCTACCAGGCAGGCAAATACCGGCGCATCCGGATTGCCCGTTGGGTTAAAGTCCAGCGCCAACAGCACCGGTGAACGATCGGAACCACGGCCTACGGTATGAATACCGGCATAGTTCTGTTCACGCAGATCCTCGCCTTTGGTGATGCGGTAGCTGACCGCATCACACCCCACGTCACACATCAGATCCACTGCACGGGTGGCCAGTTGCTCCGGCCCCAACTCTTCTGCTGGCATATTGATGGTGTCACGCACCCAATCGACAATCTTCAGACGTTGTTGCAACTCTTTGCTTTCTGCTTCTGGCAACTCGGCCCATTCGACACTGCGCTGCCCTTTAGGCCCGCGATAGCCCTGCCAGAACGCCCAACTTTGCTCCAGCCCCCAGCCTTCCCCGGCCAGCTTCACCTTCTTGATACCCTGACCATCGATTTTGCGTCCGGCGCGCTGAATAGCGCCCAGCTTGTCGTTGCCGGTCAGATGGATAGTCATACCTTGTTCGTTGGTGCTTAGCAGCGCCTTTTCACCCCAGCGAGGATCAGCCTGTTGTTGTGATAGCGTGATCTGCATGAATTCTGTTGTCATAGCCTTACTCCGGATGTCCCTTTATTTTTCATTAGGACTTAATGGCATACCCTATGGATTTCAAGCTGTAGCGAGTACAGATAGCAAGGCTACAGTTTGAAAGACGCCGGGGATATCGGATACAAAATAAACGGGCCGCCCCTGGCAGCCCGCTACGCTATTTACTCTGCTTCATCTAACCAGACCAGCAGGATCGCTTCCAGTATTTTTTCGTTGGAAGCATTCGGATCGTCGTCAAACTCTTCCAGATCGCAAATCCATTGGTGCATATCGGTAAAACGCACGGTTTTCGGATCGGTATCCGGATAAGCATCGTACAGGGCTTCGCCGATTTCACGGCTATCAGTCCACTTTAATCCCATTACAAAACCTCCTGCAATGACTCATTTTACCCAAAGGATTTCAAATTGCAGCTAGGCGGCAAGAGCGTGAATCCCCTGGAGCTTACTGAAGTAAGTGACTGGGGTTCACGCTCGCAGGCAACAACGCTGCGGCTTGAAAGACGAAGGGTAAACTAGTGCTCGCGCGCGTGATTAACGGTATAACGTGGCATCTCTACCACCAGATCTTCATCGGTAACCCGGGCCTGACAGCTCAAACGGCTCTCCGGCTCCAGCCCCCAGGCTTTGTCCAGCATGTCGTCTTCCAGCTCACTGCTTTCGTCCAGGGAGTCAAACCCTTCACGCACGATGCAGTGACAGGTGGTACAGGCGCAGGATTTCTCGCAGGCGTGTTCGATTTCAATTCCGTTTCGCAATGCGACATCGAGGATGGTTTCCCCAACTTCCGCTTCCAGTACTGCCCCCTCCGGGCAAAGATCTTGATGGGGCAGGAAAACAATTTTCGGCATGGTTAAACCTCATCCACAGAATGGCCAGCCAGCGCACGGCGAATGGAAGCATCCATACGGCGCGCGGCAAAATCTTGGGTTGTTGCATCGACTATTTTTATTGCGGCTTCAATCGCGGCAGGATCGGTGCCCTGCATCGTTTGTTGCAGGCTGGCTACCGCCTTGTTGATCGCCTGACTTTCTTCTTCACTCAGCAGAGCCGCATCACTGGCCAACGCGCCTTGCAGGCTTTCCAGCACGCGGGAAGCTTCAACCCGCTGCTCCGCCAGTTTACGTGCGCCAACATCGCTTTGTGCATTGGCCATCGAATCCTTAATCATGTCGGCAATTTCAGCATCGGACAGACCATAGGAAGGTTTCACCTGGATAGAGGCTTCCACGCCGGTGGATTTCTCCATCGCCGTTACGCTCAGCAGGCCATCAGCATCGACCTGGAAAGTCACACGAATATGCGCTCCGCCAGCCGGTAACGGTGGCAAACCACGTAACGTAAAGCGCGCCAGCGAACGGCAGTCCTGCACCAATTCACGCTCACCTTGCAGCACATGGATCATCATCGCGCTCTGACCGTCTTTAAAGGTGGTGAACTCTTGCGCTCGTGCCACCGGAATGGTGGTATTACGCGGGATCACCTTTTCTACCAGGCCCCCCATGGTTTCCAAGCCAAGCGACAGCGGGATCACATCCAGCAACAGCATTTCGCTGTCCGGTTTGTTACCCACCAGAATATCCGCCTGAATAGCCGCACCGATGGCCACGACTTTGTCCGGATCGATCGAGGTCAGCGGCGTACGGCCAAAGAACTCCCCCACCTGCTCACGCACCAGCGGTACGCGGGTAGAGCCCCCAACCATCACCACCTCAAGCACTTCTTCGGCCGTGACGGCGGCGTCTTTCAGCGCGCGGCGGCAGGCCATCAGGGTGCGTTTTACCAGAGAGGCGATCAGCGTTTCAAACTGTTCACGGGTGACTTCACCTTGCCAACCGGCGATGTTAACCGTGGTACTTTGGGCGTCACTCAGCGCAATCTTGGCCGCGATTGCCGCATCCAGCAATTGACGCTGTACGCCATGATCGCTGCGATCGGCGATGCCCGCCTGTTCACGTAACCAGTCCGCCAGCAGATGATCGAAGTCGTCACCGCCCAAGGCGGAATCACCACCGGTTGCCAACACTTCAAATACGCCACGGCTGAGGCGCAAAATGGAAATATCAAAGGTTCCGCCACCCAGATCGTAAACGGCAATCACGCCTTCCTGGCCAGAATCCAGCCCGTAAGCAATGGCGGCAGCGGTAGGTTCATTCAGCAGACGTAATACATGCAGCCCCGCCAGACGCGCGGCATCTTTGGTGCCTTGACGTTGAGCGTCATCGAAATAAGCAGGAACGGTGATCACGACGCCATCAAGCTCACCCTCTAATGCCGCTTTGGCGCGCTCGGCGAGTGCCTTGAGGATATCGGCAGAAACGCCAACCGGGTTAACCAGACCGGCGGCGGTCACGATCATTGGCAAGCCATTATCGCTTGCCTGGAACTGATAGGGCAGGTTCGGATAACGCAGTTGCACGTCCGCCAGGGAACGGCCCATCATGCGTTTGACAGAGCTGACGGTATTGACCGGATCCTGCGCAGCCTGCGCACGCGCCGCCCAACCGATATGGTGTTCGGTCGTCTGATAGTGCACCACGGAAGGCAACAGATAGCGCCCCTCGGCATCGGCCAACGTTTCGGCCTGGCCGCTGCGCACCGTGGCTACCAGAGAATTGGTGGTGCCCAGGTCGATACCGGCAGCCAGGCGGCGCTGATGCGGCGCGGCACTGAGACCAGGCTCACTAATTTGTAATAAGGCCATGTCGAAGCTTCCAAAATCAGTTCAGAAATGTGTTCCCGTCGTCTTTCAAGGCGCAGCAATGTATCGCCGTTGTTGCCTGGCTGCAACTTGAAAGCCAGAGGGATATTACTCAAAACCCAGCAGTTTTTCTTCGAGTTGTTCAACCTGTTGCTGGAGTTTGTCCAAAAAGCGTAGTTTCCGCACGGTATCGGCAGCCTGTGGCCATTGCTGGTTATCCAACTCCTGAACCATCTGCGCGCTGCGTTGTTTGAAAGCCGTGTTCAGGCGCGCAGCAAAAGCCTCCAGTGCGCTTTGTGCATCGGGCCGGCGTTCAATACCATCAAGCTCTTCGCGCAATTCCAACTGTTCCATCAGGAACGCGGTGTCGCGCATTGTATGTTGCTCATTACCCAAATCAAAGCCGTGCAAAGATAGCATATACTCGGCCCGTTTTAACGGATGCTTCAGCGACTGGTAGGCTTCATTGATGGTTGCCGCCTGTTGCAACGCCATCAGGCGTTCACGCTCAGGCTGGAGGGCATTGCGATCGGGGTGAAATTGGCGCTGCAAATCCTGATAGCGCGCGGTAAGCAAGCCGCTGTCCACGCTATAGCGAACCGGCAGCCCGAATAAAGTAAAGTAATCCATAGCGTGCTCTGGGCGTTATCGTGATAGTGGAGGTCCCCCGCAGTGGGCGGGGGAGCACGATGGGCTGTCAGACGTTAAAGCTTTCGCCGCAGCCACACTCGCTTGAGACGTTTGGGTTGTTGAACTTGAAGCCTTCATTAAGGCCTTCCTTGACGAAATCAAGTTCGGTGCCGTCAAGATAGACCAGGCTCTTACCATCAATGATCACCTTGACGCCTTTGTCTTCAAAAACGACGTCATCATCGTTCGTTTCATCAACAAATTCGAGCACATACGCCATTCCGGAACAGCCGGAAGTGCGCACGCCCAAACGTAAGCCGAGACCTTTGCCACGGTGGTTCAAAAATGCCTGAACACGCTGAGCAGCGCTGTCGCTCATGGTAATCGACATAACAACCTCATTCAAAGCCCGAGAATCCGGGCTAACTAGCTCATGAAGATACTCTGAATAATTCGAGTTGCATGCCGGTGGCAAAGCCATGGAACGGGTGTAACCAACGCACAGGCAACTTGAAGTATGACGAGTATAACTACTTGCCGCTGTGTTTACTCTTGTAGTCGGCAATCGCTGCTTTAATGGCGTCTTCCGCCAGGATAGAGCAGTGAATTTTAACCGGAGGCAGCTCCAGCTCTTCAGCGATCTGGGTATTTTTGATCGCTTCGGCCTGATCAAGAGATTTGCCTTTCATCCATTCGGTCACCAGCGAGCTGGAGGCGATGGCTGAGCCGCAACCGTAGGTCTTGAAGCGCGCATCTTCGATAATGCCTTCATTGTTGACCTTGATCTGCAGCTTCATCACGTCGCCACAGGCGGGTGCACCCACCATGCCGCTACCGACGGTAGGATCTTCGTTATCAAAGGATCCCACGTTGCGCGGGTTTTCGTAGTGATCGATTACTTTTTCGCTATAAGCCATGACGTTGCTCCTGAATCCTGAGAATTAATGATGTGCCCATTCGATGCTGTTGATGTCCACACCCTGCTTGAACATTTCCCACAGCGGAGAAAGATCGCGCAGACGGCCAATGGACTTACGCACCAGCGAAATGGTGTAATCGATCTCTTCTTCCGTGGTGAAACGCCCCAGGGAGAAACGGATCGAGCTGTGCGCTAACTCATCACTCATACCCAGTGCACGCAGCACGTAGGAAGGTTCAAGACTGGCAGAAGTACAGGCAGACCCTGAGGAAACCGCCAGATCTTTCAGCGCCATGATTAACGATTCACCTTCAACATAGTTGAAGCTGACGTTGAGAATATTCGGGGCACCGTGCTCCAGATCGCCGTTAAGATAAACTTCTTCCATATCTTTCACGCCGTTCCACAGACGATCGCGCAGAGTACGCAAGCGCGCCATCTCGCTGGCCATTTCTTCTTTGGCAATGCGATAGGCTTCGCCCATGCCGACAATCTGGTGAACAGGCAGCGTACCGGAACGCATGCCGCGCTCATGACCACCACCGTGCATCTGGGCTTCAATACGGATACGCGGTTTACGTTGCACGTACAGGGCACCAATGCCCTTCGGACCATAAATCTTGTGGCCGGAGAAAGACATCAGATCCACCTTCAGCTTGCTCAGATCGATAGGCAATTTGCCCACGCTCTGGGTGGCGTCAACGTGATAGACGATACCGCGCGCACGGCACATTTCGCCGATGGCTTCGATATCCTGCACCACGCCAATTTCGTTGTTCACATGCATGATGGAAACCAGAATGGTGTCTTCACGCATCACAGCTTCCAGCGCCTTGAGATCGATAATCCCGTTGCTCTGCGGTGCCAGATAGGTCACTTCATAACCTTCACGCTCAAGTTGGCGGCAGGTATCCAGCACGGCTTTGTGTTCGGTTTTGCTGGTGATGATGTGCTTGCCTTTCTTCTGATAGAAATTGGCAGCACCTTTGATCGCCAGGTTGTCGGATTCGGTGGCTCCAGAGGTGAACACGATTTCACGCGGATCTGCGCCAACCAGTTCAGCAATCTGGTTACGGGCGATATCTACCGCTTCTTCCGCCTGCCATCCGAAACGGTGGGAACGGGAAGCCGGGTTACCGAAAGTACCGTCCAGGGTTAAACACTGCATCATCTTCTCGGCAACACGCGGATCAACCGGAGTTGTTGCCGAGTAGTCCAGATAAATCGGTAATTTCATTGCTCTTGTGCTCCGTACATCACTTCCAAAAACCAATATCCCCGTCATACTTCAAGTTGCCTGTGCGTTGGCTTTCCGTACGCCCCAGTTACTGGCTTTAGGTGCCTCCTGGGACTGCACGGCATTACCGCGTTACTCTGCCCAGGTCTGGCTTTTGCCTCTGCGGGGCCAGCCTGCCACTTGAATTATTTTGGGTACAAATTCGTCGCCAGCTGCTTATGCGCGCAGATTAACGTTGATCGTTTCTTGCAGACGCCCGTTAGCTGAGCGGCGTGTATCGTTATTTTGACGGTCCGCCACGTTCAGCACTTCCTGGTTGCTCACCAGTTCAGCCAGCGTAATGTTGTTCAGGAACCCGCTGATGCGCTCACTGAGATCACGCCACAGCGTATGGGTCAGACAGCGATCGCCCCCCTGACAACCTTCTTTGCCCTGGCAACGGGTTGCATCTACCGATTCATCTACAGCTGTGATAACCGCACCGACGGCGATTTCACCCGCGTCTCTGCCCAGCAGATAACCACCGCCTGGCCCACGCACGCTAGCCACCAGGCCATTCTTGCGCAGACGGGAAAACAGTTGTTCCAGATAGGAGAGCGAGATACCTTGGCGTTCGGAAATATCCGCCAGTGGTACCGGCCCTTCCTGGGAGTGTAATGCTACATCGAGCATAGCAGTTACGGCATAACGGCCTTTGGATGTCAGTCTCATAGCTAAATGGTTACCTGTTGGTGAAACATGGCCGGAAGTCTGACATTCCTGAGTAAAGCAGTCAACTATTTAACCTAGTAATTTACTCAAGTATTAGCACTTTTTATACCTTCTCATAACCGATGTATATAAAATACATCTTATAACCTGCGGATAACCAATGCTATTTGCCGTTAAGCCACATCAAAATCAATTACCTTGATGTTTATCCTGTTTTTCGATCGACGTCAGCATCCCACGCAAAATATTCAGTTCCTGTGCCTCCGGGCGAGCCCGGGCAAACAAGCGGCGTAAACGGTTCATCACCTGCCCTGGGTGGGCAGCACGGATAAAACCGGTCTGTACCAGCGTCTGTTCCAGATGCTGATAAAAGCGCTCAAGGTCGTCTACCAATGGGTAAGGCGATTCTTCCTGCACGGATTTGCCAACCTGTTGACGATCGAGATAGGCGACACGGACCTCATACGCCAGGATCTGCACCGCCATCGCCAGATTCAGCGAACTGTAATCCGGGTTGGCCGGGATGGCGACATGATAATGGCATTTCTGCAATTCATCATTGGTTAAGCCAACGCGTTCGCGGCCAAAGACCAGCGCAACAGGCCCCTGCTCGCCTTCTTCTACGGCGCGCACGCCACATTCACGGGGTTCCAGCATCGGCCAGGGCAACGTGCGAGAACGCGCACTGGTGCCAACAACCAGCCTGCAGCCGGCAATGGCTTCGTCAAAAGTATCCACAATAGTGGCATTGCCAATCACGTCACTGGCACCAGCGGCCAGGGCAATCGCCTGCGAATCGGGTTTTACCAGCGGATTGACCAGATAAAGATTGGTTAACCCCATGGTCTTCATGGCTCGGGCTGTCGAGCCCATGTTACCGGTATGAGAGGTTTCAACCAGAACAATGCGGATATTGTGCAGCATACAAACTCTGAACGTAGCGGAAAATCATGGCATGTTAACACAGACATATACCCAAAATCATGCGCGTTGCATCGCAGAGAAGCAGCAATATCGTGACCAATCGGTGATCAACAGATGTGAACCATGATTGCGTTGCCCTATCGGGTAAGCTTCAACTTAACGATAAGGCGCGAGATTCCCGGGCGATGACGCTGCCCCGTGTTCGGCATCAACAAGGAGCCCGCAAAGAGGCAATTTGAAGGTTGAAGGGGATTAGGTATTTTGTTGAACACCTGCTATACTTCGCGCCGTTTCCTGTTCTTTAACATCCTGTGGAAGATACCCATGCATCCGATGCTGACTATCGCCGTGCGCGCTGCGCGCAAGGCTGGTAACCTGATTGCCAAAAATTACGAGACTCCAGACGCTGTAGAAACGACTCAAAAAGGGTCTAACGACTTTGTGACTAACGTCGATCGCGATGCCGAGCGTCTGATCATTGAAATCATCCGTAAGTCTTACCCAAAACACACCATTATTGGTGAAGAGTGCGGTGAGCTGGCGGGTGAAGATCAGGATGTACAATGGGTGATCGATCCACTGGATGGCACGTCCAACTTCATCAAACGTTTCCCGCACTTCTCTGTTTCCATTGCCGTACGCATTAAAGGCCGTACCGAAGTGGCCGTGGTTTATGACCCAATGCGCAACGAACTGTTCACCGCCACCCGTGGTCAAGGTGCACAGCTCAACGGTTACCGTCTGCGCGGAACTAACGCCAAAGATCTGGATGGCACCATCCTGGCGACCGGCTTCCCCTTCAAAGTCAAACAGCACGCACCAGCTTATATCAACGTGGTAGGCAAACTGTTCACCCAGTGTGCTGACTTCCGTCGCACCGGTTCCGCTGCGCTGGATCTGGCTTACGTTGCTGCGGGCCGCGTTGACGGTTTCTTCGAAATTGGCCTGAAGCCTTGGGACTTTGCTGCTGGCGAACTGCTGGTACGTGAGTCCGGCGGTCTGGTCACTGACTTTGTTGGCGGCCATAACCACCTCAGCTCTGGCAATGTGGTTGCTGGCAACCCACGCGTAGTGAAAGCATTGCTTTCCACCATGCGTGAAGAACTGAGTGAAGCGCTGAAGCGTTAATAAGATCTGAAGATATCAACGCGCTGCAAATGCAGCGCTTTTTTTTGGTTCATCGCGTCTTAACGGGAGAACGGGCGGATACCACCGCCAAATTCAGGCTGGGCACTGACGTACATCAATACGCCAGCAAACAGCAGGATCACTCCCCCGGCCAGCGCCAGCGATCCCCAGGCAACCGCGCTCCAAGCCGCTGGCGCACGCTGACGGCTGAGACGTATCGCCAGTTTACGGCTGTAATGCACCAACAGCGCCAGCAGAGAAATCGTCATTGAGGTGCCTAGCGCCATCGCCAACGCAGAAAAAACACCCCAGGTAAACACGCCGATCACTTTAGAAAACAGCAGCACCAGGATCGCGCCAGAACAAGGCCGCATTCCCATCGCCAGTACAATCGCCGTTTTTGTGCGCCAGTCATTCCCGGCTTGTAACTCAGCGTCGCTGGGCAAATGCCGGTGCCCACAACCACAATCCGCACTGTGCACATGATTGGCTGGCAGAGGTTGCAAGCGGGTGATGCGTAGCGCAGGTGCAGGCCGCACGGCTCTCACCGCCAGAGACAAATGCTTCAGCGCACGCCAACTCAGCATTACACCGAGCAGGATCACTAAAATAAAACTGCCCTTTTCCAGCCAGAAGCTGCTCTGATGCAGTTGACGCGAAGAGAGCTGCAATATCACCAGCACCAGCGTCACCAGGAAGATAGCCACTAATCCCTGAACCAATGAAGCGGCAAAGGTTAACTTTAAACTGCTTTTCAGCCGCGCCGGATGTGTCGCCAGATAGGTGGTGATCACCACCTTGCCGTGCCCTGGACCCAGCGCATGCAACACGCCGTAGCCCAGGCTGAATAACACCAACACCGCGCCTGCCTGCTGTGGGGTGGCCTTCACCTGTTGCAACAATGTGGCCATTTCCTGATGCAGCCCTTTCTGCCACACCACGCTCTGCATCAGCAACTGCGGCCAGTAGTGCAATGCTAACTGCGCGCCGACCGCCATGAGGATAAAGAACAGCATCAGTGGCCACAGGCTGAATACCCAATGGCGTTTCTGCCGGTTCGGCTGGCTGAAATTTACTGACATGTCAGCGTTACCCGCTGAGCAAATTGCTGCCCCAGCGCCATGTCTTCGCCAGGCGAGTCACTTTTGTCCAGTGACAAGGCATACGCTTGCAATGAAGCATCCGGCTTTGGCGTCATCAGACTGAACTTACACTGTTTCGCCATCTCTGGCGGCAGATGCAGCGCTTTTTCGTCCTGATAGGTCATATCGACGAAATAAGTAGGATCATAAGTGGAAATCTCGAACGGCTTACCCGCCAGCGCTTGTGGCTCCGCCAGGGGTAACACAAACTCCAGCACGGCTTTATGGCCCTGACGGGAAAGATGATATTCGGTGGGCAGATTCAGATATTTCACCGGCTTGCCCTCGCGATAAATATCGGTGAAGTAATGCTGGCCCAATACGTTAGCCATCACCTGCGCGGCCAGCTTTTTCCAGATTTCCGAATCGCTTTTGGCATTTTCTGCATCATACAGGAGATCCGCCGAGGTGATTTCATCCATAACCCAAACCATCTTTAAACCGACCAGTTTCTGATCTTTGGCGACAAACGTGGTGTTCATATCAATAAAACTGTGAGGATGGGCGCTAGCGCCCGCACAGAACAGCATGAGCAAACTGACCACCAGAGCACGTAGTTTCATCATCAAAGCATACTCGTTATTGTTATAAAGTAACATAAACCGCACCTCAAGATCCCCTTAGAGGCTTAATAACTGTGACGAACGTTGTAAGCCGAAGCAAAACCAGTGGCAATTCCATGTCACCATAAAGCCATTTGCTATGCTTAAGCATAATTTAAACGTTACCTATACCCTAAATAATTCAAGTGGCAGGACAAAACACTATGCGTTTTTGAACAGCGCCGATACCGGCCCCGAGGGGCTGTCTCCCTGGAACTTGCTCAAGCAGTGACAGGAGAACGCGAAAACCAACGCACAGGCAACTTGAAGTATGACGGGTATACCAGAAGGTGATATGAGCCTAGACACTTCTTCTGTGCCTGAGCTCTCCGGTCAACAACGGCGCTGCCATCTGCTATTGATGCTGTATGCGCCGGTGCCCGCTGTGCAACTGGAGACGATCAGCCAAATCAACGGCGTCGAGCTGGATACTACCCGCCAAGATATTGCTGAGGTAGCCAGTGAAATACAGCGTTTCCATCATCTGGACATTAGCGGCAGCCCCGAAGAAGGCTACCAGATCCAAGGGAACACGTTGAATAAACGCCTCTGCCTGTTGCAATGGCTTCGACGCGCGTTACGTTGCAGCCCTGAGTTTGTCGAACAGCATTTTGGTCCGCAATATCAGCAGGCAATGCAGCTTGAAAGCGAACAGCTCCCAGCGTTGGAATTGTGCATCAACGACTGTGAACAACGCCTTAACCGCCGCTTTGAGCAACGCGATAGACAGTTTCTACAGCATTATCTTTGCTACTGTGTTTGGCAAAGCCAGCATCGGCATCATCCGCAATTTGATCAACGCCAGCACGAGTGGTTGCAACATAAACCAGAACAACAGGCAGCGGCGGAACTGCATCTAAGGCTGAACCAGCTATTTGATCAACAGGCTGACGTGAGCGAGTGCGACTTTCTGGTCCTGATGTTGACTCTGTTGAAAAGCCACAACTACCACAGCAGCGATTCAGCGGAAGATCAACGCCTGATGGCAGCCATAGGGCAAATGGTGGCGTGTTTCCAACAGATCTCCGGTATGCATTTCAGCAGCCAAAAAGATCTGATCAACCAGTTATTCGCCCATCTGGCACCGGCCGTGGAGCGTTGCCGTTTCGATATCGGCATCGACAATACTCTGCTGGAGGAAGTAGTACGCAAATATCCGCGCCTGATGCGCACCACCCAAGAGGCGTTAATTCCTTTTGAACAAGAATATGATATTCGCTTCTCGCGCGAAGAGGTGGGATTGGTCGCAATCAGCTTTGGTGCCTGGTTGATGCAAGGCAATGCACTACATGAAAAACAGATCCTGCTGCTGATACGGGATAATCCGCAGTTGGAAGAAGAGGTGGAATACCAGATCCGCGAATTAACGCTGCTGCCGCTCAATATCAAACACTTGCCGCTAGACGAATATCTGCGCACCGGTGCGCCACAGGGCATCACGCTGGTCATTAGCCCTTACCCCGCCGCGTCCGCTCAATCAGCGCCGCCGCTGATTTTTACCGAACTTCCGTTAGCCCCCCAGCAGCGCAAAGCGATCCGTGCGCTGCTGGAGAGCCACTAGCAGCGGTTGTTAACCGCCGCTGCCGGTGGGCGAATGAAGAGCGTAGGCACTACCACCGCCGCCATCACCCAGAAGACTCCTCCCTGTAAATGCTCGAACAGGAAACCGGCCAATACGGTCATAATTGCAATACCACCGCCCATCGCCAACGCAGAATACACCGCCTGCAAACGGATCACCTCAGCCCCTTGGCGCGCCGCAATAAAGCGCATAGCCGCCAGATGGCAAACGGTGAAAGTGCCACAATGCAGCACCTGGATCAGCAGCAACATGCCAATTTCAGTGGTGGAAGCCATCAACCCCCAGCGTACCAGGCCACACACGGCCGACAGCAACAGCAGATTACGCGCATTCCAGCGCCGGAACAGGAAATTGCTGCTGGCGAAGATGATAACCTCTGCCACGACGCCTAATGACCACAGATAGCCAATGGTTGAAGCAGAGTAACCCGCCTCTTGCCAATAAATAGAAGCAAAGCTGTAATAACCGGCATGAGCCCCCTGCAATAAGGTAACGCACAGCAGAAAACGCCAGACAGGCCCCTCGCTGAGCAATTCGCGCCAGGAACGGCTTGGCTCGTGCTGGGTACGCGCTTCCCCTTGCGGCATTACGCCAGGCTTCAACAACATGCCCAGCAACATCGCCAATATGCTGACCAACAGGCTCAACAAGATGGCGTTATGGCCCCACACAGAAACCAGCTTGCCGGTTAATGCCGAGCCAATCACAAAGGCGAGCGACCCCCATAACCTTACCCGGCCATAATCCAGGCTAATCTGACGCTGCCAGGTTGCCGCCAATGCATCCGTCAACGGCACCAGCGGGGAGAAGAACAGGTTGAAACCGGCAATCACCAGCATCAGCCAGGCCCAGCCGTTACCGAAGCAAAAGCCGATGGCGAAAGCCAGAGAAAGGAGTGCCAACAGGCGTAATGCCGTTATTAAGTGAGAAGGATCTTTAACGCGCGGGGCAATCAGCAGGCTGCCAAGGAAGCGTGCCACCAAACCAGCCCCCAGCAAAATACCGATGGTTTCTGGCGCAATCCCCTCGCCTTTCAGCCACACGCTCCAAAACGGAAGATAAATGCCATAAGAAAAGAAGTAAGTGAAATAGCTAAGAGCGAGCCAACGCGTTGATTGCAGAACCATGTTCCCTCCAGATCGAGGGCGATACTTTGACAGAGCTCACACCTTACGGCAATGTACATTCATGCTAAAAGGGGCATAGTGCAAAGTAGTTCACAGTTTGATGTAACAAGCACAAAAAAACCCGCCGCAGCGGGTTTGAGGTTGATGACAAAGTGGTTTTTTAACCCGAGATACCTGGGCCTGGCGCACCGAGGGGCTCCGGTGGCTTACACCACAACGACCCCATCGCTTCGCTCTCCCTAATCTCTGACTTTGTCAGCTGTCTGATTTATTGATCTCTCAATCAGCGCACTTATGCGTAAACCGGGAAGCGAGCACAGATATCCAGCACTTTTTTCTTGGTGCGCTCGATAGTGGCTTCGTCGTTGATGTTATCCAGCACGTCACAGATCCAACCTGCCAGTTCACGCACTTCGGCCTCTTTAAAGCCACGACGAGTCACGGCCGGAGTACCGATACGCACACCAGAAGTCACAAACGGGCTCTTGGGATCGTTTGGCACGCTGTTCTTGTTAACCGTGATATTGGCGCGGCCCAATGCTGCATCAGCTTCTTTACCGGTCAGGTTTTTATCCACCAGATCCAGCAAGAACAGGTGGTTATGTGTACCACCAGAAACCACTTTGTAGCCACGTTGCAGGAACACGTCGACCATCGCTTTGGCGTTGATCGCCACTTGCTGCTGATAGACCTTGAACTCAGGCTCCATCGCTTCTTTCAGCGCCACCGCTTTACCGGCGATCACGTGCATCAGCGGGCCGCCCTGACCACCAGGGAATACGGCAGAGTTCAGTTTCTTGTACAGCTCTTCGTCCCCGCCTTTGGCCAGGATCAGGCCACCACGCGGACCCGCCAGCGTTTTGTGCGTCGTGGTAGTGACGATGTGCGCGTGAGGAACCGGGTTCGGGTAAACACCAGCGGCAATCAGACCCGCCACGTGCGCCATATCCACGAACAGATAAGCACCGATGCTATCAGCGATTTCACGCATTTTTGCCCAGTCAACGATACCGGAGAAGGCCGAGAAGCCACCGATAATCATTTTTGGCTTGTGGGTCTGGGCCTGTTTGGCCAAATCCTGGTAGTCGATCTGCCCGGACTCATCAATGCCATAAGGCACCACGTTATACAGCTTGCCAGACAGGTTCACCGGTGAACCATGCGTCAGGTGACCACCGTGCGCCAGGTTCATCCCCAGAATGGTGTCGCCCGGTTGCAGCAGGGCGGTATAAACGGCAAAGTTCGCCTGAGAACCGGAATGCGGCTGAACGTTGGCATAATCGGCGCCGAACAGCGCTTTAGCACGGTCGATAGCCAGTTGTTCTACGATATCAACATATTCGCAGCCGCCGTAATAACGCTTGCCAGGATAGCCTTCAGCGTATTTATTGGTCAATTGTGAACCCTGAGCCTGCATAACGCGCGGGCTGGTGTAGTTCTCAGACGCAATCAACTCAATGTGCTCTTCCTGACGCACCACTTCTTGCTCCATTGCACGCCACAGTTCGGCATCATAATCAGCAATGTTCATTTCACGCTTTAACATCCGGCATCTCCTGACTTAAATCAGCTAACTATACCCTGTGGATTCCAAGTTGCGGCTTGAAAGACGACGGGTATAAAAATCACCCTCTTGGGTTCTGGGCAACAGTGTAAACCGTTTCCCCCTGTCGAAGATAGGCCTTGACAGAGGTTTTTACGCAAACGATTGGCATCAGGCTGTGCAAGGCTTTGATGCGCAAAAAATCGTATTCTGGCAACGGACTTTTACTCATAGTGATAATGCGTTTTTTTCATGTTCTGTGAGTCCGATCGTCGATTAACATCTCCGTTACAAAAACAGGGATATTTACAAGCCGAACAGAGTTCAATAAGATGCATTAAAAATACATCAATTAAATCATCATAAAATGTCCCCAAAGGAGCCTCACCATGCTGGATAGCCAAACCATCGCCACCGTAAAATCCACTATTCCGCTCTTGGCAGAAACCGGTCCGAAACTGACCGCTCACTTCTATGACCGCATGTTTGCCCATAACCCTGAATTAAAAGACATTTTCAATATGAGCAACCAGCGCAACGGCAACCAGCGTCAGGCTCTGTTCGATGCCATTTGTGCCTATGCCAGCAATCTGGAAAACCTGGCCGCCCTGCTCCCGGCGGTGGAGCGCATTGCGCAGAAACACGCCAGCTTCAATATCCAGCCGGATCAGTATCAGATTGTCGGGCATCACCTGCTGGCGACGCTGGACGAAATGTTCAGCCCCGGGCAGGAGGTGCTGGATGCCTGGGGAAAAGCCTACGCGGTGCTGGCGGATGTCTTTATTCAACGTGAAGGTCAGATTTATCAGGAGAGTGAACAGGGTGACGGTGGCTGGCGCGATCTGCGCGCTTTCCGCATCGTGAAAAAACAGCAGCAAAGCGCAGTCATATCCAGTTTTGTCCTGGCTCCGGTGGACGGTGGCCGGGTGGCAGATTACCAACCGGGGCAGTATCTGGCGGTCTATATCAATGACGAAAGTCTGACACATCAGGAAATCCGCCAATATTCACTGACGACCGCACCTAACGGTGAGTTTTACCGTATTGCGGTAAAACGTGAAGAACAGGGCGCGGTGTCCAACTTCCTGCATCAGAAAACCAAAGAAGGAGATGTTATTCATATTGCGCCACCGCATGGCGACTTCTTCCTGCAGGCAGAAACCACCACGCCGGTGGCGTTGATATCGGCTGGCGTGGGGCAGACACCGATGTTAGGGATGCTCAACACCCTGCATGATCGCCAGCACCAGGCAGACATTCATTGGTTACATGCCGCAGAAAAAGGCGCAGTGCATGCCTTTGCCAACGAAGTAGCGGATATTGCCGGGCGCATGCCTAATCTGAAAACTCACGTATGGTACCGCGAACCTGATGCCGAGGACGTAAAGGGCCATGATTACGACAGCCAGGGCCTGATGGATCTCGGTATGTTGCACAGTGCCCTGAATAATCCGCTGATGCACTACTACTTCTGTGGCCCGGTACCGTTTATGCAATCTGTCGCTAAGCAGTTGCTGGCGATGGGCGTTGAGACTGAACGCCTCCACTATGAATGCTTCGGCCCACATAAGGTGCTGTAAAAACAGGGTGGCCAGGGGCCAAGGCAAAAGACACATATCCCCCTCTCCTTCAGGAAAGGGGGATTACCGGCTGAAATTCTACCTCTGTTGTAACGCTCGCGCGTTTTTCACCTGCTCCGCCGTCACCGGCGCAGCCCGATTCCCCCAGCTCCCACGCAGATAGCTCATCAGGTCCGCTGCCTTCTGATCGTTAAGCACCCAGCCATAGCCCGGCATGACGGTCGCCGTGGCATGTTGGGTAACTGGCGTATGAGCCCCTTCCAGCACCACGCGCAACGCGGTCAGTGGATTGTCCGCCGTGACCGACAGATTGCCCGCCAGGGCCGGAATGACGTTATCACTTCCCTCCCCCTTATTGCCGTGGCAGGTTGAACAGTACATGGCGTAGGTCTGTCTGCCGGAAGCCATCACCGTTTCAGGCACCGCCGAAGCGACGACCGGTTTCGCTTTTTCGGATCCCAGGCTCTGTAAATACAACGCAATCCCCTGCAGATCATCATCGCTGAGGTATTGTGTACTGTGTGTGACCACATCACTCATTGGCCCGGCTATCGCCGCATGCTGGCTACGGCCGCTTTTCAATAGCGCCACCACCTCATCCGCTTTCAAACCACGTAAGCCTGGCGCATACCAGCCATCCAATTCCGCACCACTGAGGAACTCAGGGCTTTTGCTGTCCAACCCTTTCTCCTGCATCGCCCAACCGCGCGGCGTATGGCAACTGCCACAGTGGCCCAAGCCCTGAACCAGATAAGCCCCCCGATTCCATTGCGCATTTTGCCTATCATCTGGCTGATAAGGCCGATCCTCATGGAACAGTTGGTTCCATACAGCCAGCGGCCAACGCATGGAGAGAGGCCAACTGATATCGCTCTCGCGGTTAGCCGTATCCTGCGCCGCTACTTCATGCATCAGATAGTCATACAGCGCGCGCATATCCTGTTCACTCATCTTGGCGTAAGCGGTATAAGGCATTGCCGGGTACAGCCGATGGCCATCTTTGGCAATACCTTGGCGCATGGCGCGGTCGAATTCGTCAAAACTGTAGTTGCCTATGCCGTGCTGTTTATCCGGCGTGATGTTAGTGGCATAGATATCCCCTACCGGGGTTGGGAACTTCATTCCCCCCGCCAGCGTCTTGCCCCCTGGGGCCGTGTGGCAGGCAGTACAATCCCCTGCTTTAGCCACGTATTCCCCGGCAGACATGGCATGAGCCGCGCCACCCACAAGTAATAACATCAGAGATAATGGGCGCAGGTTCATACCCCCTCCTTGGTAGCAACGTGGCCATAAGCCAGCTCATTGACCGCTCGCCAAGCCTGATCGATCGCCGAGTTGGCATAAGGACTCCAATCGGAATCGGAGTTGGCAATCACAATCTTGCCGATTGGCTGTCGCGCGGTCTCGATGATCTTTTTAGCTTCATCCTCATCATCGAACATGCCGTTGAGGAAATAGGAGTAGCCATGCGACCAGCGGTTGACGGTGATCGCCTGAATATCCCGCTGATGATCAAATCCGGCAGCACCCAGCATGCCCTGCAACTGTTCACGGATCATCTTCTCGTGTACCTCAAACGGCGTTCCCAGCAATAATGCCCGCCCTTTACGTGATTGTTCCCGCGGGCTGAGGCCACTGCCGGCCAACGTCGGGGCATAGACCATATGCAGCCCGATAGGCTGATTCGGATCCCGCGGATGCTGATATCCCCCCATGCTGACCGGATAGTCCAGTTTCACCCGGCTGTAAGGCGCGGTAGGAGAATAGATTTCATGCACCCCCAGTTTGATAAACGGCTGCCAGTTACGGATCACCACCTTACTGTACACCAACGGCGATTTGACGTTCTGCTTCAGCGCTTCTTGCTGCTCGTGAGGCATTTCCGGGATCAGATAAGGGATCATCATATTGTAACCGGCCATCACCACCTGCCCGGCACGCACTTTGACCATCTTTTCACCGTTGATATAGACCACCTCGGCCTTATCACCCACGTTGGCCACGTGCAGCCCGGTGCTGTTCAAGCGTAGTTTCACCGGCGACTCTGGGCGATCCAGCTGGCTGTAATCAAACTGCGCCAGGATGACGTCGTTCATATCTTTCCCTCCCGGATGCACCGCCGGGATCAGATGACGCACCATCAGACGAGCCAGGGTGGCGTTGCCATCGGGGAAGTGAAATACATAGGGATCGTCAAGATCGGCCTGCGATTCCTCATCCAATGGCGGCAGGTTCATCCCATCCAACCCTGGCAGATCGCAGATTCGGGCATCGCTGCAGGAGGTGGCATCTATGCCGACGGCCTGGAAATCGTTGGTGGTTTGCTGGAAGTAGCGGATCGCCATCTCACTCAGTCCCACTTTCTCGCGCAGGAATTCGCTATAGCTGTGCTTATCCAGCCAGGTGACCTTCTCCTCCTGGCTCATACCCGGCAGATAATCTTTTTTAACGGTGTGCAATGCAATCAATGCCTGACGATCGGCCTGCGGCAACGGGAAGTCGTTGATAAAATCTTCGTAAGAGCGACCATTGAGACGATCACGCGGAATATCATCCGCCACCACTCGACCTGGATCACCACTGACTACCTTATCAACGCCAAAATTCTTGCGGTCAAAGTAAACGCCACGGCTGAGATTCAGGTCTGGGTAGAAGGTGGTGTCGAAGGCCTTTTCCATACCGTCCAGGCTAACGCCCAGATTTTTCAGCAACCCCATGGCGACCGGGCTGAAATTGGAACGCGGCGACTGTAACGACTCACTGCCGCCATAACCAAGCAGAGTGCCATTTTCACTGCTGAATTCATTGCGTTTGGCATGACCACCAAAGTCATCATGATTATCAATCAACAGAATACGCTGCTGTTTGCCTTTCATTTGCTGCCAGAAGCAAGCCGCCGCCAGACCGCTGATCCCTGCCCCTACCACGACCAGATCGAACTCTTCATCAACCGGCACGCTAGCGAAGTCAAAAACCTTGCCATCTCGCCCCAATTGGTGAGCATGTTCGAATGAACCAGGATGATTACCACGTAGACCGGTCAATGCAGGGGGATAATAAAGGGTTTGATGGGCGGTTTGCGGCGATGCGCGCAGGATCTGCATCGGCGTTAGCCCGGCGGCAATGGTGATCGCCACTCCATTTAGAAAATCACGACGGGTGATGGCCATAAAAGCTTCCTTTAATTTTTAACCCCGTCGTCTTTCCAGCTACAGCTGGGCACCTCGCTGTAACTTGAAATCCATAGGGATCTATTATTATCAGGCCAGCCGCAACTGGCCTTAGAGGCGCGTTATTGTGCGTATAAATCCAGGAAGATCAATAAGATTAATGCTTGAACATCACGTGGCGTATCGCGGTGTAATCCTCCAGACCGTACATCGACATATCCTTGCCATAACCGGACAGTTTCTGACCACCGTGCGGCATTTCGCTGACCAGCATAAAGTGGGTGTTCACCCAGGTGCAGCCGTATTGCAAACGGGCGCTCAAGCGATGGGCGCGCCCTACGTCACGCGTCCATAAAGAGGAAGCCAGACCATAATTGGAAGCGTTGGCCCAGGCAAGCACCTGCGCTTCATCATCAAACTCTGTCACCGTCACTACCGGACCAAACACTTCACGCTGAACGATCTCATCTTCCTGGCGCGCGCCTGCCAACAGAGTTGGTTGGAAATAGAAGCCAGGGCCAGCGACTTTTTCGCCACCGGTGACCACCTGGATATGAGGCAATGCTTTGGCTCGCTCAACAAAACCAATCACCCGTTCCAGATGCTGGGAAGTGATCAATGGCCCTAATTCGGTACTGCTGTCTTCCGGTGGCCCGATCTTCAAGCTGGCCACCGCTTCACCCAGCGCTTTCACCAATTGCGGGTAAATACCTTTTTGCGCATAGATCCGACAGGCAGCGGTGCAATCCTGTCCGGCGTTGTAAAAACCGAAGGTACGGATGCCGTCAACCACCTGCTGGATATCGGCATCATCGAAGACGATAACCGGCGCTTTGCCCCCTAGCTCCATATGCGTGCGTTTAATGCCTGGTGCGGTATGCGCAATGATATGCTCGCCGGTAGCAATAGAACCGGTCAGAGAGACCATGCGCACCTTGTCGTGGCCCGTCAGCACATCCCCCACGCTGGCACCGCGGCCAAACAGGACGTTGAGCACCCCTGGCGGAAAGACACCGGCGGCGAGTTCGGCCAGCTTGAAGGTCGTCAGAGGCGTCTGCTCAGAAGGTTTGATCACCACGCAGTTCCCCGCCGCCAACGCGGGTGCCAACTTCCAGGCGGCCATCATCAGCGGGTAGTTCCAGGGAGCAATCGAAGCCACTACACCCAGCGGATCGCGGCGGATCATCGAGGTATGCCCCGCCAGATATTCACCGGCCGCCATACCACTCAGGCAACGGCTGGCACCGGCAAAGAAGCGGAAGACATCGGCAACCGCAGGCAATTCGTCATTCAACGCGCAGTGATAAGGCTTGCCGCAGTTGAGGGATTCCAGTTTGGCGAAGGTTTCCGCATGCTGGTCAATCACGTCCGCCAGCGCCAGTAAGTGCTCAGCACGTTCTTTCGGGGTGGTTTGACTCCACTGTTCAAAGGCCGCATCGGCGGCCAGCACGGCCTGTTCAACCTGCTGTGCGCTGGCCTCGGCCACCTGCACAATCACTTCTCCCGTCGCCGGGTTGTAGACCGGCAACTTTTCGCCCTGGCCGGAAACCAGTTGACCATTAATCAGCAGTTGACTTTGCATAGGGTTATCCTTTGAAAATATTGGCGTAATCCGGTGCCTGCCGGTATGGCAAACACCTCGTTATTCTTTCTTGAAAATACAGTTCCCATCCCCCAGCGCTTATACAAAGTAAGTGACCGGGGTTTACGCTCGCAGCCAATAACGCTAAGGCTTGAAAGACGAAGGGAAAGTTATTTACCACTGCCTGCGACGCTTTCTCCGCCTTTGGTCAGGTAATACGCCCCCAGAATCGGGATCATTGTCAGTACCATGACCGAGAGTGCCACCACGTTGGTGATCGGGACGTCACGAGGGCGACCAAGCTGGTTCAGCAGCCACAGTGGCAACGTGCGTTCATGTCCGGCAGTGAAAGTGGTCACGATGATTTCATCGAATGACAGGGCAAACGCCAGCATCCCCCCAGCCAGCAGCGCCGAGCCGAGGTTAGGCAAAATCACATAACGGAAGGTCTGCCAGCCATCGGCACCCAGATCCATGGAAGCTTCGATCAGACTGTGAGAAGTACGGCGGAAGCGGGCGATCACGTTGTTGAATACGATCACCACGCAGAAGGTGGCATGGCCAATGACGATGGTCATGATCCCCGGCTCAATATTCAGCGCTTTAAAGGCCGCCAACAGAGCGATACCCGTGACGATCCCCGGCAATGCGATAGGCAGCAGCAGCAGCAACGAAATGCTTTCTTTACCGAAGAAGTCCCGGCGATACAACGCAGCGGCAGCCAGCGTGCCGAGGACCAGCGCTATTGCTGTCGCCAGGCAGGCGATCTGCACCGAAAGCAGAACCGCATCAATGATGTCCTGTCGCCCAGCAGCGATGCTGAACCAGCGCAGCGTAAAACCCTGCGGCGGAAAGCTGAATGCCGCATCCTCGGTGTTGAAGGCATAGATGGCGATAATCGCCAGCGGGAAATGCAGGAAGATCAGACCGCCCCAGGCAGCCAGTTTCAGCCCAAACGGCGCGCGTTCAGAGTGCATCGAAAGCCCCCAGACGTTTCACAATAGAGAGATAAATGGCGATCAGGACGATCGGCACCAGCGTAAAGGCGGCCGCCATTGGCATATTGCCAATCGCCCCCTGTTGGGCATACACCATGCTGCCAATAAAGTAACCCGGCGGCCCCACCAGCTGTGGCACGATAAAATCCCCCAGCGTCAGTGAGAAAGTGAAGATTGAGCCGGCCGCGATGCCTGGCACCGCCAGTGGCAGGATCACATAGCGGAACGTCTGTGCCGGGCGGGCCCCCAAATCAGCAGAAGCATGCAGCAGCGAAGGCGGTAAACGTTCTAATGCCGCCTGGATCGGTAGGATCATGAACGGCAACCAGATATAGACAAACACCAGAAAGCGCCCAAGGCCGGAAGTGGACAGCGTATTTCCTCCCACACCCGGAACACTCAGGATCCCAGCCAGCAAAGGCTCCAGCCCCATATGCTGCAGGAACCACTGCGCCACGCCATCCTTCGCCAGTAACAGCGTCCAGGCATAGGCTTTAACGATGTAGCTGGCCCACATCGGCATCATGACGGCGATGTAAAAAAACGCCTTCACTTTACCGCTGGTGTAACGCGCCATGTAATAAGCGATCGGGAACGCCAGGAGTGCGCTGGCCAACGACACCAGCACAGCCATGGTCAGTGTTCGGACAATGATGTCGTAGTTGGCCGGATTGAACAGCGCGCTCAGGTTGGCAAAGGTCAGATCCGGCGTCACCGTCATGGTGAAATCGTCGAAAGTGTAAAATCCTTGCCACAATAAAGTCAGCAGCGATCCCAGATACACCGCACCAAACCACAGCAACGGCGGCACCAACAGCAGCAGCAGATACAGCGTCGGCTTACGGTAAAGGTAGGTTGAAAACGCGCGGATTTTTCCGCCGGGTGGAACCGGATTCGCGATGCTCATATCCATCTCACCTCTCCTCCAACAGCGGCACCATGGCCTCTCTGGCCCAACAGGCGGTGACGGGCTGGCCAATCAGGCGCTGTTGCTCCACGGCCTGCCACTGCGGGTTAGCCTGGCTGACCAGCAGTTTCTCACCGCTGCTCAGAGCAATTTCATAGCGGGTGGCCGCTCCTTGATAGTGAATATCCTGCAAAATCCCCTGAACCTGGACATCCCCTTGCGCGGCGGCACTTTGGTCCAGCAAACGGATATGCTCCGGACGAATCGAATAAGTTGCCGATTGCCCGAACAGACGCTCTGCCAATTCGCTACGTACTACGTTGGAGGTCCCGACAAACTCGGCAACGAATGGCGTTCTTGGCCGCATATACAGCTCACGTGGGGCATCCACCTGTTCGATGCGTCCGTTATTAAACACCGCCACCCGATCGGACATCGACAGGGCTTCGCTCTGATCGTGAGTGACGAAAATAAAAGTGATACCCAGTTGGCGTTGCAGCTTCTTCAGTTCACCCTGCATCTGCTCTCGCAGCTTCAGATCCAACGCCCCCAGGGGTTCATCCAGCAACAAAACGCGGGGACGATTAACTAACGCACGAGCCAGTGCCACACGCTGACGTTGCCCGCCAGACAGGTGTGCCGGTTTACGTTCGGCAGCAAAACCCAATGCCACACTCTCCAACGCCGCTTGCGCCCGAGCTAGCCGTTCACGCTTGGCAACGCCTTTAACCATCAGGCCGTAAGCCACGTTCTCCAACACTGACATATGTGGGAACAGCGCATAATCCTGGAACACGGTGTTCACATCGCGCTGGTAAGGCGGCAGATTACTCGCCTCTTGCCCATGGATGCGGATGGAGCCGGAACTGAGTTGTTCAAAACCGGCGATCAGCCGCAGACAGGTGGTCTTGCCCGATCCGGAAGGCCCAAGCATGGAGAAAAACTCGCCGTCCTGTATTTCAACAGAGACCCGATCCACGGCGCGAACATCGCCGAAAATGCGCGAGACATCGATAAATTGCACTGCAATGGTCATGATGTACGCTCCTTAAGTAACTTCCCTCACCCCAACCCTCTCCCAAAGGGAGAGGGAGCCGTCTGGCACTCTCAGGTGAGAGCAATGATGGTCATCTACCGCCCATAATGGCGATATAGTCCAGTTGTTCACCCCAACGCTCCCAAAGGGAGAGGGAGCCGTCTGGCACTCTCAGGTGAGAGCAATGATGGTCATCTACCGCCCATAATGGCGATATAGTCCAGTTGTTCACCCCAACGCACCCAAAGGGAGAGGGAGCCGTCTGGCGCTCTCGGGTGAGTACAATGGTGGTCATCTACCGCTCATAATGGCGATATAGTCCAGTTGTTCACCCCAACGCACCCAAAGGGAGAGGGAGCCGTCTGGCACTCTCAGGTGAGAACAATGATGGTTATCTACCGCCCATGATGGCGATATAGTCCTGCGTCCAACGGCTATAAGGGACGAATTTGCCGCCCTCGGCCTGCGGTGTTTTCCAGAAGGCAATCTTGTCGAACTGGTTAAACCCATTGGTTTCACAACCTTTTTCGCCAAGTAGGGTACTGGCTTTACAACCAGCCGGTGACGCCGGGACTGAACCGAACCAGGCCGCCACATCCCCCTGCACCTTCGGCTCCAACGACCAGTTCATCCACTGATAGGCACAGCTTGGATGCTTGGCATCGGCGTGCAGCATGGTGGTATCTGCCCAGCCGGTAACCCCTTCTTTCGGGAAGACGGTCGCGATAGGCTGACCTTCTCCTTTCAGAGCGTTGGCCTGGTATGGCCAGGCGCTGGAGGCCACCACGCCTTCATTTTTGAAATCGCTCATCTGTACCGAGGTGTCATGCCAGTAACGGTGGATCAGCGCGTGCTGGCTGCGCAGCAGTTTCAACGCCGCCTGATACTGTTCTTCATTCAACTGGTAGGGATCGCTGATACCCAGTTGCGGTTGAGTTGCTTTCAGGAACAGCGCCGCATCGGCGATAGAGATCGGGCCATCGTAAGCCTGCACCCGGCCCTGATTGGTTTTGCCATCCGGCAGGTTTTGTTGCTGGAACACCACGGCCCAGCTATCCGGTGGCGTTGGAAAAGTTTTGGTGTTGTACATCAGCAGGTTTGGCCCCCACTGATAAGGTGTGCCGTAGGTTTTACCGGCCACGGTGTACCAAGGTCCGTTCAACAAGCGAGGATCGATATTTTTCCAGTTGGGGATCAATGCAGTGTTGATGGGCTGCACGCGCTTGCCGTAGATCAGACGCAGCGAAGCATCACCAGAGGCGGTGACCAGATCGTAACCCCCCTTCGCCATCAGGCTGACCATCTCATCGGAAGTCGCGGCGGTTTTCACATTCACCGCGCAACCGGTCTGTTTCTCAAACTGGGTCACCCAATCGTAATTCTTGTCAGACTGACCACGCTCGATATAGCCCGGCCAGGCGATGATATCCAGCCGCCCTTCACCTTTACCCAACTGCTGCGGCGTATCAGCGGCCTGAGCCATACCGCAAAGGATCGTCATACAGAGCGCGGTGACTGTGGTGATTGCGTGTGTTTTTCCCATCGTAATTACCCCTGTGTTGCATGTTGGTATGCGGCAAGGAACGGTTGCCGCCGATTTTTTATCGGCCGTGTGGCTAAAAGGAAGCCTTGAACTTCGCCATCACGTGCCGGACAACGCTGTAATCCTGTAATGAATCGCTGGAGAGATCTTTGCCGTAGCCGGAGCGCTTTAAGCCGCCATGGGGCATTTCGCTCGCCAACGTAAAGTGGGTGTTGATCCAGGTACTGCCGTATTGCAGATGCGCCGCGATATGCAGCGCACGATCGATATTCTGTGTCCAAACCGAAGATGCCAGCCCGTATTCGGAGTCATTAGCCCAGTTCACCGCCTGCTCCAAGGTGTCGAAACGCGTCACGCTGACCACAGGGCCAAACACTTCGCGCTGCACAATTTCATCGGTTTGCAGGCAACCCGCCAACAAGGTCGGCTGATAGTAAAAACCGGGGCCGGAATGCGCCGCCGCGCCGGTAATCAATTCGATATGAGGCTGGCTAAGGGCTCGCTCAACAAAGCTGGCCACACGGTCCCGCTGGCGGCTGCTGATCAACGGGCCGATTTCATTGTCTTCATCACGCTTGCGGGCAAAACGCAGGCTGGCGACCGCCTCTCCCAACGCCTCCACCAGTTTCGGGTAAATCCCTGCCTGAGCGTAAATACGGCAGGCGGCGGTACAATCTTGTCCGGCGTTGTAGTAGCCAAAGGTGCGGATACTGCTGACGACCTCATCCAGATCGGCATCGTCACACACAATGACCGGCGCTTTGCCTCCCAATTCCAGATGAGTACGCTTAACGCTTTTGGCTGCCGCCTGCAGGATCTTCTGCCCGGTAACGATATCCCCAGTGACGGAAACCAAACGCACCTGAGGATGCCCGACCAGATGGCTGCCCACGCCTTCGCCACCGCCGTAGACAATGTTCAACACGCCTGGCGGCAGGATTTCCTGCAACGCAGGCACCAGGGCCAGGATGGTCAAGGGGGTATGTTCGGAGGGCTTGAAGACTACGGTGTTGCCCGCCGCCAGCGCCGGAGCAATCTTCCAGGCAGCCATCATCAGCGGGTAATTCCAGGGGGCGATAGAAGCCACCACCCCAATAGGATCACGACGGATCATCGAGGTATGGCCGGTAATATACTCCCCCGCCAGTTGCCCCTGCTGGGTGCGTACGGCACCCGCAAAGAAACGGAATACGTCAACAGCCGCAGGGAGATCGTCATTCAGTGCCTGATGAAAAGGTTTACCGCAGTTCAGCGCTTCGAGCCGTGCCAGTTGTTCAGCCTGTTGTTCGATGGCATCGGCAATGCGCAGCAGGACTGCTGCTCGGAAAGCGGGGGTAGTACGTGACCAGTGGGTAAAAGCCTGTTGCGCGGCCCCCACTGCGCTGGCAACCTGCACAGAGGACGCTTCGGCAATGGAAACCAGTGTTTCACCATTGGCAGGATTAACGATGATCTCCTGATGGCCTTCACCTTCGACCGACTCGCCGTTGATGAATTGCCGACAGGACAAACCAGAAACAAGCTGTACATCTGCCATTGCGCATTGCCTTATGTGACAAAAACGTTAACTAAATGTGATAAGTTAGTTTTAATCAGACTAAGCGAGCGCACGGTGGACAACAAATTCTAAATACTGAAGGCAGCGTTCGATTAAATAGAAGGCTTCAGACCCGACACATTGATCTTGCCGTTCTCACGCGCAATAGTCAGGAATGGCGTCACCAATTCAGGCCGCGCACTGCCACGCCGCCAGGCCAGCCCGATATCCAGTGGCTCAAGCAAATCCACCAGCTTACGCGCTTCAATCATATTGCCCTCCAACGACCAGGCGCGGTAAGCCATATCCGGCAGGATCGCAATTCCCATCCCGGCAGCCACCAGGCTGCGTACTGCCTCGGTAGAGGCCGTTTTCATCGCAAACTCCGGTTTCAGCCCGGCACGCCCCCAGATCCGTCGGGCATGAACATCCATTTCATCGACGTTAAGCTGGATCAGCGGTTGCTTTGCCACATCCGCCAGGCTGATACTTTCGTGCTCGAGCAACGGATGTAACGGCGGCAACCACAGACGATATGGCGAATGCATCAGTACCTCGGTCTGTAAAGCATCACGGTCTTCAATGTTCGACAAAATCAGCACCCCAATGTCGATCTCACCGCTTACCAGCAAATGCTCAATATAGGGACGCTCATCCTCAATCACCTGGACTGTCACGTTGGGATAGGCAGACTTGAAGCGTTTTAACAGCTCCACCAGAAAATACCCCGCCACCAGACTGGTAACGCCAATGGTCAATTTGCCACTCAGGCTTTCCGTCCCCAATTGCAGACTGCGCTTGGCGTTATCCACGGTAGCCAGGATCAGATAAGACTGGCGCAGGAACTGATGGCCCTGGTGAGTCAGGTTCATCCCTTTGGCGTGGCGCTCGAATAACCTGACGCCGATATCGGTTTCCAACTGTTGGATCGCCAATGTGAGCGAAGACTGTGAAACAAATACCGCCTGCGCCGCAGCGGAGATCGAGCCGGTTTCTGCCACAGCGATAAAATGGCGGATTTGGCGTAGCGTCATCATGGTAATCACCTCAAACAAAACAGATGGCTTGAGTGTAGGTGTTCACCAACGAGCTATTAATAAAAGTGTTAAAAACGCGACAGCGTTCGCTTTTTTAGAATAGAGAGGGGAAGTAGCAGATTAGAAATAGCAAAGGCGCTGCCTATAGCTGCGCCTTCGGGGGATAAACTCGAACTGACACTACCCAGATTTAAGCTGGAAGTGCTCGGTAGCCAAACATCATGCTCTGAAGCTCAGGGCGTAGCGAGCGCATACAGATCGAACGCAGCCAGCGCGCAGTGCCCCGGAGTGTACACGCAGTACACGAGGAGGCCGAGCACTGCCCAAGTTCAAGCTGGAAGTGCTCGGTAGTCAAACATCATGCTCTGAAGCTTAGGGCGTAGCGAGCGCATACAGATCGAACGCAGCCAGCGCGCAGTGCCCCGGAGTGTACACGCAGTACACGAGGAGGCCGAGCACTGCCCAAGTTCAAGCTGGAAGTGCTCGGTAGCCAGACATCTTAAATCGCTTCTTCGTCTTGCTCACCAGTACGGATACGCACCACCCGTGCCACATCGAAGACAAAGATCTTACCGTCACCGATTTTGCCGGTTTGCGCCGTTTGCATGATGGTTTCTACACAGGTATCCACGATATCGTCAGCCACCACGATTTCGATTTTGACCTTTGGCAGGAAATCGACCATGTATTCCGCGCCACGGTAGAGTTCGGTGTGCCCTTTCTGGCGGCCAAAGCCTTTCACTTCAGTGACGGTCATCCCGGTGATACCTACTTCGGCCAACGCTTCACGCACGTCATCCAGTTTGAACGGCTTGATAATCGCGTCAATTTTTTTCATTTTTGTTCCTTAATTACCAATTTTTACGGCCAAAGCCGGAGGTTATCGGGTAGCGACGGTCTTTACCGAAGTTGCGAGCGGTAATACGCGGCCCTACGGCAGCCTGACGGCGCTTGTATTCATTGATGTCCACCAGACGAATCACTTTGCGCACCACCGCCTCTTCAAAGCCTTCAGCCACCAGATCGGCAACAGACTTGTCGCGCTCAACGTAACCTTCCAGAATTGCATCCAGAATGTCATACGGCGGCAGGCTGTCCTGATCGAGCTGATCCGGCGCCAGTTCGGCAGAAGGCGGGCGATCGATCACCCGCTGAGGGATCACATAAGAGACAGTATTGCGGTATTCGGACAGCTTGAACACCAAGGTTTTAGGCACGTCCTTCAATACGTCGAATCCCCCCGCCATATCACCATATAACGTGGCATAACCGACAGCCATCTCGCTTTTGTTACCCGTGGTCAACACGATGCTGCGGCGTTTGTTAGACAGCGCCATCAGCACCACACCACGGCAGCGGGCCTGCAGGTTTTCTTCGGTAGTATCGCGCTCGGTACCGGCAAACATCGGTGTCAGTTGGCCCATAAAGGCATCGAACATCGGTTCAATAGAAACGATATCAAATTCTACGCCGAGGATTTCAGCCTCTTCTTTGGCATCGGCAATACTGATATCCGCGGTATAGCGGAACGGCATCATTAACGCCTGCACCTTGTCTTTACCCAATGCATCCACGGCGATCGCCAATGTCAGCGCCGAATCGATCCCTCCGGACAGCCCCAGCACTGCGCCTTTGAAACCGTTTTTGGTCACATAGTCACGTACCGCCAATACCAGTGCCTCATAGACTTGCGCCAGCTGTGGCAACTCTGCCGCAGGAGCCGTCATCGGCACCACTTCCAGGCCGTTGAATTCAAGCAAGGTGACCTGCTCGGCAAAGGCGGCCAGACGATGAGTCATATTACCCGCAGCATCAAAGACTTTTGAACAGCCGTCAAAAATCAGCTCATCCTGCCCACCGATCTGGTTGAGGTATACCAACGGCAGACCGGTACGCTGGCAGTGGCCCGCCATCAGGGTTTTGCGAATGTACGGTTTTTCACGGTTGTAAGGAGAAGCATTGATCGACAGAATGATTTCAGCCCCTGCCGCTTTCGCTGCATCAACTGGCTCAGGGAACCACAGATCTTCACAAATCAGTAGCCCCAGGCGATACCCCTTCAGATCCACCACACAGCTTTTATCACCGGCATGGAAATAGCGTTTCTCATCGAAAACACCGTAGTTCGGTAATTGTTGCTTGAAGTAACGCGCCTGCAATTGCCCCTCGGAGAACAGCGACAGTGCATTATACAATTTGCCGTCTTCACGCCACGGATGGCCTACCAGAATGGCAACATCACCAGAGGCCTGCTGTAAACGGTTTAGCTGCGCATCACAACGCTGGTAGAAATCATCACGGTACAGCAGATCTTCCGGCGGATAGCCCGACAGCGCCAGTTCGGTAAACATCACCAGATCGGCTCCGGCCTTCTGCTGTTCCTGCACCGTTTGCAACATGCGTTCGCTGTTGCCTTCAATATCGCCCACCAGCAAGTTCAACTGGGCCAACGCAATGGAAAGTGATCTGCTCATATCTCTAGGGTCTGCCATGCCACAACAAAGAAACCGGAGTGTAAATCATTCCGGCTAATTTGTTGAGAACCTGCGCATGCAGGTTCAGGAAAGAAAACATCATTCTTTAAAATCATTGGCGTCCAGCTCATGGCGCGACAATAATTTATAGAATTCAGTACGATTACGGCCCGCCATGCGCGCAGCCTGGGTGACGTTGCCCTTGGTGATCTGCAACAGCTTACGCAAATAGTGTAATTCAAACTGATTGCGTGCCTCGACAAAAGTCGGCAGCGCAGTGTTCTCACCTTCCAACGCCTGTTCAACCAGCGCCTCACCGATTACCGGTGCCGAGGTTAACGCGACACACTGTTCGATGACGTTCACCAACTGGCGAACGTTGCCTGGCCAACTGGCGGTCATCAGGCGCTTCATCGCGTCGGAGGAAAAACTGCGAACAAAAGGTTTATGGCGCTGTGCCGATTCACGCAACAGGTGGTTGGCCAACAGCGGGATATCTTCCGCACGTTCGTTGAGTGCCGGTATCTTCAGGTTTACCACGTTCAGGCGGTAGTAGAGATCCTCACGGAACTCATTCTTCGCCATCGCCTTGGGTAAATCCCGATGGGTTGCGGAAATGATACGTACGTCAATATCCAGATCGCGGTTACTGCCAAGTGGGCGCACTTTACGCTCCTGCAGTACTCGCAGCAGCTTCACCTGTAATGAAAGTGGCATATCGCCAATCTCATCAAGGAACAGCGTACCGCCTGCCGCCGCCTGAAACAGCCCTTCACGGCTGCTGACCGCACCGGTAAAGGCCCCTTTGGCATGACCAAACAACTCCGACTCCAGCAGTTGTTCCGGCAATGCGCCACAGTTAATGGCGATAAAGGCTTTTTTTGCCCGCGGGCTGGCACTGTGAATGGCCTGCGCCAGTACTTCTTTACCGGTGCCGCTCTGGCCGTTAATCAACACGCTGACGTCAGACTGGGCCACCATCTTCGCTTGTTCCAGCAGCCGCAACATAATCGGGCTACGGGTGACAAAATCCTCACGCCAGCTATCGTCTCCGGCCGGTATCGATAGCGACAGCGCTTCATCAATCGCTTTGTACAAGGCATCGCGATCGACCGGCTTGGTGAGAAAGCTGAATACTCCCTGCTGAGTCGCGGCTACCGCATCAGGAATAGAGCCATGCGCGGTCAGAATAATCACCGGCATCCCCGGCTGATACTTCTGGATTTCTGCAAACAGCGCCATGCCGTCCATTTCATCCATGCGCAGGTCACTGATCACCAGATCGATCTTTTCTCGGGCCAGCAGGCGTAATGCCTCCTGGCCACTTTCTGCGGTAGTGACGTGGAAACCTTCGCTGGTCAGGCGCATCCCCAGCAGCTTAAGCAGACTGGGATCATCGTCAACCAACAGAAGATTGGCCGGTTTGCGAGCTGTCATTGCGCTGGAGACTCCTTGTGAACAGATGGCGGCGTGTAAGTATCTTCCGATTCAACCGGCAGTGCGGTACCTGTTTCTTGCGCCGGTTCAGGCTCAGCCGTTTTGGCCGGTGCCGCGGGTTTGCCTGCCGCATCGGTTTTAGGTTGTGCGGTGCTGCTTTCAGGTATTTCACTCTGTAATTGCTTGCGTGACGAAAGCTGGCGCTCGATATCGGTCAGGTTTTCCAGCTTACGCGAGGTCTCCTGTAGCTCGCTCTGCAGGCGGATCTGGTTCTGACGCAACAGATCTATCTGGTTGTCTGAACTTTCTTGTAGGTGCTGGTAACGCGCACGTTCATCGAACAGCGTAATTTGCAACGCCTGCTGCTGGCGCCACAGTTGCAGCAACGGGCGCAGCGAATTAGGGAACTCAAGGCGATAGCTGTTCAGACGATCGATCATCTGGCGCCGCTCGGCTGAGGACGGCTCAGCGCTGCCCAGTAAAATACTTTGTTTGAAAATGCTGTGCCAGTTGCTCCCCAGCAGCGTTTTCGACAATGCGCGGGCCTGGGTGGAGCCAATACGATCGGCACAGTCCATCGCTCGCAGCCAATAGAGGGAGTTTTCCAAGGCTTCTTTTTCATCTATCTGCCACAACGTGTCACAAGGAGCAATGCGGTAGTCCACCACCTTGGTATCCGGAATGGCTTCCTGCTGTTGCTGAGCCAAGTCACTACTGACGGCACGATCGGTACACCCCACCAGCAAAAACGGGGCAAACAGGATGGTGCCCAAAAAAGAAAGCGAATTTTTGCCGAGCGGTACGCGTTGAGAGACACGCGGTGAACCTTCGGTCTGCGGTAGATGAGCGCGTTTAGACCCTGTATACATTATTTATTCATTCTCGGCGGTTAATGGCAATTCAATACGGAAGCAGACATCGGCATCAGCGATGTTAACCAGTTTCAGTTCGCCGCGCATTCGGCGAATACAGTCCTGCGCGATGCTCAACCCTAGCCCGCTTCCTTTAACAGCCCCTTTTCGCTGGTGACTTCCCTGGAAAAAAGGCTCAAAAATCATGGCTTGCTCCGCTTCCGGGATCGGGGTTCCGGTATTAGCGACATCAATCTGCACCCGTTGTCCCACCTGACGGCTGCGGATCCAAATGTTACCGGATTCCTTGCCGTAGTGCACCGCATTGGAGTAGAGATTATCCAGCACGCGCATTAATAGCGTAGGCTCTGCCCAGCAGATTTCCGCCTCAAGTTTGACTTCCGTACGGATCATCTTGGCGCGCGCTGGCAAACTGTGGGCAGCAACCACCATATCGACCAGTTCTTCCAACTCGACATTTTCATGTTCCGACGGCCCATCCGCCAGTTTGCGGTTGTAATCCAGCAGTTGTTCAATCAGCTGTTGCAGATGGCGGCTACTCTGATCGAGGATTGCCACCACCTCTTTTTGGTCGGAGGTCAACGGGCCCGCCACTTCATCCGCCAACAGTTCGGTGCCTTCACGCATGCTGGCCAGCGGCGTTTTCAGCTCATGGGAGATATGACGCAAGAATTCATGACGCTGCGATTCCAGCCACGCCAGGCGCTCGCTCAGCCAGATAATGCGTTGCGCCAACGAACGGAGCTCACGCGGACCTTTAAAGGAAGCGGTCATCCCGATAGGTCGCCCTTCCCCCAGGCGGTTAATCATACGCTCAACGGCCTTGACTGGCCCGATAATCATGCGGGTAAACAGCACTACCAACAGCACGCTGACCAGAAACAGCAGCAAGGCCTGCCAGCCAAAGTACTGACCACGTTCAGCGATCGCCTGCTGCAACTGCTGGCCACGGGAGAAAATAACGCTACGCGTGGCCTGCACCATTTCCGCATTGGATCGTGAGAATGACTCCAGCAACAGCGACGAGTCTTTATCGGGCCCGCTGCTCTGGCACTTGATCGTGGCAAGCTGGGTCAGCAGGCCTCGCAGTGTCTGATAGTAACGCTCATCCGGCAGGATCGGGGCATGGGCATCCAGCATCTGTGAATACTGTTTGCGCTGGTTCTGATATAAGCGCTCCAGCGTAGGGTCTACCAGCACACAATATTGGCGGTAGCTGCGCTCCATTTCCAACGCGACGCTGGTCATGGCCTCACTGCGCCGGGCATCCACCAAGGTAGTGCGGTTAATATCAGCCGCCTGCGCGCTGAGATGATCCAGACTCTGATAGGCCTGATAAGCCAGTACCAGCAGGGGTAACAGCACCAACAGAAACGCCATCACGACCAGTTGACGCAGCGAACGCGGGAATAGACGCCATCTTTTCAAAGAAATCATCTCATTATCTACTAGGCCAGGCCTTCTTGACCTTGATGCTAACCGACTCGTCGGGGAGAGAAAAGCCCAACGGATGATAAACCTCACGCCAGCACCTAAAGTGGAATAGTAAGCGCAAAAATTTTACCGGGACCCCAGCTAATAACGGCCTCTGTCATGCCGATCGCTGCGTGAATCTGATAGGAAATGATTGATTGGAGAATTTACGAGGAAAAACGGGAGGTATACCGCTTTGCCATTGACGCTGGGGCATAATGCCCCATCGCAATGAATATGTGGATGCCCTTACTTTTCGTCCCCAGGTGATGTAGCACATGGCTGGCATCGAAACAGGACGAATAGCATCCATAAGTATCCGGGATTGATGAACGCTTCATCACAGTTGGATACAAGGCGGTGCCTCACTCGACGTGTCGCCCGATGCTTGATAAAGCCGCTTACGCGTCTGTTATCGGTTTAGTTGGACGATAGGCACCATTTCTTTGGCATCATTCGGAGGCTTATGAGGCACTGTTCCGTCTTTACGGGGCCAATCATAAAAAGTTGAATGAGCAACTGATAATTATAATGCACTATCCGTGCCAACTTTTAAATAAAAAAGATATCAAATTGATTTTATTTGATAAATTAAAAAACCATTGCTAACCGGAAGTTCTCTACGCGCAGCAAGGCGAGCAATTATTCATCTTACCGTCGCCAAATCCCGACAACTTAACCGAAACAATTTAACCATCATTAAAATCAATGAGTTAAATGTCACTTTTTAGAGACATGCAATATGGCGTTTGTCTCAAAATACCGACATTTACTGTAACCAATTAAAAAATAAGGTAAATAAAAAGGGCACAATCGCTGTGCCCTTGTCATTTCTATCCCAACAGCCAGGGGGGTTTTACCCCAATTGCTTGCGTGCGTTGCGGAACATGCGCACCCAAGGGCTATCTTCGCCCCACTCTTGTGGATGCCAAGAGTTGCTGACGGTACGGAATACGCGCTCAGGATGCGGCATCATCACCGTGGCACGACCGTTGCTGCTGGTCACTGCCGTGATCCCATTAGGTGAACCATTCGGGTTAGCCGGATAGGCCTCGGTCACTTGCCCATGGTTGTCCACAAAGCGTAATGCAACCAGACCATGATGTTCCAACGCTGCCAAATGCGCCGCATCGCGCACTTCGACATGCCCTTCACCATGAGACACCGCGATGGGCATCCGTGAGCCCGCCATGCCCTGCATAAACAGCGACGGGCTGGCTGCCACTTCCACCAGGCTGAAACGCGCTTCGAAACGGTCTGACAGGTTGCGCACAAAGCGCGGCCAGTGCTCGGCCCCAGGGATCAGTTCGCGCAGGTTGGACATCATCTGGCAACCGTTGCACACCCCCAATGCCAAGGTCTGCGGGCGATGGAAGAAATCGGCAAACTCATCGCGTACGCGATTGTTGAACAGAATCGATTTCGCCCACCCTTCACCGGCCCCCAGCACGTCACCATAAGAGAAGCCGCCGCAGGCAACCAGCGTATGGAACGCTTGCAGATCGCGACGTCCTTCCAGCAGATCGCTCATGTGTACGTCCACCGCATCAAAACCGGCGCGATGGAAAGCCGCCGCCATCTCAACGTGGGAGTTAACCCCTTGTTCACGTAACACTGCGACTTTTGGACGCGCGCCCTTGGCAATATAAGGTGCGGCAATATCTTCATCTGGCGCAAACGTCAGCTTAACGTTCAGGCCTGGATCGCGGTCATCCTGCTTGGCCTGATGTTCCTGGTCGGCACAGGCCGGGTTGTCACGCAGGCGCTGCATCTGCCAGGTCGTTTCTGCCCACCAGGTACGCAGAGTATTGCGGCTTTCGCTATATACCGTTTTACCCCCGCTGGTGATCACGAAACGATCGCCACTCTGCACCTGGCCAAGATGATGCACATTGTCTGTCAGGCCCTGTTGGGCAAACACTTGCTGAACAGCCTCCAACTGGTCTGCTGGCACCTGAATCACCGCCCCCAGCTCTTCGTTGAACAATGCAGCAAGCGCATCGTTACCCAACGCCTGAATATCCACTTCCACACCACAGTGGCCAGCAAATGCCATTTCAGCCAATGTCACCAGTAGGCCGCCATCGGAACGGTCGTGATAGGCCAATAGCGCCCCCTCCGCGACCAATTGCTGCATCGCGTTGAAGAAACCTGCCAATTGCTCGACATTGCGCACATCGGCTGGCTTGTCACCGAGCTGACGATAAACCTGTGCCAGTGCCGTAGCCCCCAGCGCATTGTGGCCATTGCCCAGATCGATGAGCAACAATGCGGTGTCCCCCTTGTCGGTACGCAACTGTGGCGTCACGGTATGACGGACATCTTCTACACGGGCAAATGCCGTAATCACCAGCGACAGCGGGGAGGTCATTTCACGCTGTTCATTCCCTTCCTGCCAGCGGGTTTTCATCGACATGGAGTCTTTACCCACCGGGATGGTGATCCCCAGCGCAGGGCAAAGTTCTTCCCCCACCGCTTTCACCGCTTCATACAGCCCGGCATCTTCCCCTGGGTGGCCCGCTGCAGCCATCCAGTTGGCAGACAGTTTCACGCGCTTGAGTGAGCCGATTTCCGTCGCTGCCAGGTTAGTCAACGCTTCCCCCACCGCCAAGCGGGCTGATGCGGCAAAGTCCAGCAACGCGACGGGCGCACGCTCCCCGATCGACATCGCTTCACCGTAATAGCTGTCCAGGCTGGCGGTGGTCACGGCGCAGTCGGCAACCGGGATCTGCCATGGGCCCACCATCTGATCGCGCGCTACCATGCCGGTCACAGTACGGTCACCAATGGTGATCAGGAAGGTTTTCTCTGCTACGGCGGGCAGATGCAGTACACGTTTCACCGCATCGGCCACTGTGATCCCTTCACGTTGCAGCGCTTGGCCGCTCGCCTGCTGGCGTTTAACGTCTCGGGTCATTTTGGGGGTTTTGCCCAGCAACACATCCAACGGCATATCGATCGGCTGGTTGTCAAAGTGACGATCGTTGAGGGTCAGATGGCGCTCTTCCGTGGCTTCGCCAATCACCGCATAAGGCGCGCGCTCACGACGGCAGATTTCGTCAAATTGGGCCATCTGTTGCGGCGCAACGGCCAGCACATAACGTTCCTGAGATTCGTTACACCACACTTCCAGCGGGCTCATGCCTGGTTCATCGTTGAGAATGTCACGCAGCTCGAAACGGCCACCACGACCACCGTCGCTGACCAGTTCCGGCATTGCGTTCGACAGGCCGCCTGCCCCAACATCGTGGATGAACAGAATCGGGTTACTCGCGCCCAGTTGCCAGCAACGGTCAATCACTTCCTGACAGCGACGTTCCATTTCCGGGTTATCACGCTGTACCGAAGCGAAATCGAGATCGGCGTCAGACTGGCCAGAGGCCATGGATGAGGCCGCGCCGCCACCCAGACCGATATTCATTGCCGGGCCACCCAACACGACCAGTTTAGCCCCCACGGTGATCTCACCTTTCTGCACATGATCGGCACGGATGTTACCCAGACCACCAGCCAGCATGATCGGTTTGTGGTAGCCACGCAGCTCAACGCCGTTATGGCTGTTAACGCGTTCTTCGTAAGTACGGAAATACCCCACCAGCGCTGGACGACCAAACTCGTTGTTGAAGGCGGCACCGCCTAATGGGCCCTCGGTCATGATGTCCAGTGCGGTAACAATACGCTCCGGTTTGCCAAAATCCTGCTCCCACGGTTGTTCAAAACCAGGAATACGCAGGTTGGATACCGAGAACCCGACCAGACCGGCTTTCGGTTTCGCACCACGGCCCGTTGCCCCTTCGTCACGGATTTCACCACCGGAACCGGTAGCCGCCCCTGGCCAAGGTGAAATCGCGGTCGGGTGGTTATGGGTCTCCACTTTCATCAGGATATGCGCTTCTTCCTGATGATAGTCATACAGACCATTTTCCGGCGCAGCGAAGAAGCGGCCCACCTGCGAGCCTTCCATCACTGCCGCGTTATCTTTATAAGCAGAAAGCACGTAGTCCGGTGTCTGCTCAAAGGTATTCTTGATCATTTTGAACAGCGATTTTGGCTGCTGTTCGCCATCGATGATCCAATCGGCATTGAAAATTTTGTGCCGGCAATGTTCGGAGTTAGCCTGCGCGAACATATACAGTTCAATATCTGTTGGGTTGCGCCCCAGCCCGGTAAAGGCCGCCAGCAGATAGTCGATCTCGTCCTGTGCCAACGCCAAACCCAGTTTGATATTGGCCTGCTCTAGCGCACTGCGCCCTTGGCCTAGCACATCCACCGTCTGGTACGGCGCAGGCTGATGGTGAGAGAACAGTTTTTCCGCCTGTTGCAGTTCGCCGAACACCGTTTCCATCATGCGGTCATGCAGCAAAGTGGCAAGCTGCTGCCACTGGGCGCCGGTCAACGTCGGTGCCGTGACATAGAATGCCAGACCGCGCTCCAGGCGGATCACCTTTGCCAATCCACAGTTGTGCGCAATGTCAGTGGCTTTGGAAGACCAGGGAGAAATGGTGCCCGGACGTGGTGTCACCAACAGCAGGCGACCTTCGGGGGCATGTTCAGCGAGAGAAGGACCATATTTAAGCAGCCGCTGCAGTTTGGCATGCTCCTCGGCACTTAGCGGCGCGCTGACATCGGCAAAGTGGACGTATTCGGCGTAGATATCACTGATCGGGAGTTGAGCGTCCTGGCAGCGGGACAGCAGTTTGGTAATACGAAAAGCCGACAAAGCGGGCGAACCACGCAGTATTTCCATAATCAAAGTTCTCTCGTCTTCGAAGCAACTGATCTCAGCACTTCATTGGGCGCAACAGGGGAAAACGCGCGCCATTATAGAGAATCCTCGCCGCCGACGAAACCGTTTGCGTAGCTATTATTGATAAAAGCTATTTTCATCGTCGAATTGTCATAACGTGTCAATAAAGTTGCACGCTGGCGTTTTGTTGCGCAAAATGCCCCGGCACTGGTGATTTAACCATGAAAAAAGCCGTATCCCGGCCAATATAAAGTGTGCAATTATTTGAGATAACTATTTGAAACGCCTAAAAATAAATTACTTTCTAATCGGTGTTGTTGCCCTGCTTTTGGCGCTGGCCCTGTGGCCCAATATCTCCTGGCGTGGGGGATTGGGTGGCCAGCTTGAAGCCATTAAAGCGCGGGGAGAACTGCGTGTAAGCACGTTAAACTCACCGTTAACCTATTTCACTACCCCACAAGGACCGAGTGGCCTTGATTATGAGTTGGCGAAGAGCTTTGCCAACTACCTGGGCGTGAAGCTGGTGGTGATCCCGCATCAAAATATCAACGACCTGTTTGACGATCTGGATGATGACAATGCCGATCTGCTCGCCGCCGGGTTGATCTATAATCGGGATCGTCTCAGTCGTGCCAGCACCGGCCCGGCTTACTACTCCGTCTCGCAGCAGGTGGTCTACCGGCTGGGCACCGCACGTCCCAAAACCTTTACAGATATGAAAGGTAAGCTGGCGGTGGCCTCCGGCTCGGCACACGTCAGTACGTTAAAACAGCTCAAACAGAGCAAATACCCGAATTTGAGTTGGGAGTCCTCCAGCGATCTTACCTCCAAAGAACTGTTGGAGAAGGTAGCTGATGGCAAGCTGGACTACACCATTGGCGACTCGGTGACGATTGCTCTGTTGCAGCGCATCCATCCGCAACTTGCCGTTGCCTTTGATGTCACAGACGAAGAACCGGTGACCTGGTACCTGAAGCGCGATAACGATCACAGCCTGTATGCCGCACTGCTGGACTTCTATAGCCAACGGGTAGAAGACGGCACTCTGGCGCGGCTGGAAGAGAAGTATCTGGGCCATGTGGGCAGCTTCGACTATGTTGACACCAAGACCTTCCTGTCGGCCATCGATTCCGTACTGCCGACCTTCCAATCGCTGTTTGAAAAATATGCCAATGAAATTGACTGGAAACTGTTAGCCGCAATCGCCTATCAGGAATCCCACTGGAATCCGCAAGCCACCTCT
This sequence comes from Serratia fonticola, assembly GCF_006715025.1. Classification (NCBI taxonomy): domain Bacteria; kingdom Pseudomonadati; phylum Pseudomonadota; class Gammaproteobacteria; order Enterobacterales; family Yersiniaceae; genus Serratia; species Serratia fonticola. The sequence continues at coordinate 1,801,960 of NZ_VFMK01000001.1, read as the reverse complement.
CCGACCGGGGTACGGGGCTTGATGATGCTGACAAGAGCCACCGCCGATGGCCTGGGCGTTAACGACAGGCTGGATCCGGAAGAGAGTATCCAGGGAGGAGCGCTCTATCTGCAACGCCTGATGGCAAAAATCCCGGATACGGTGCCGGAAGATGAGCGTATCTGGTTCGCACTGGCCGCTTACAACATGGGGTGGGGCCATATGCTGGATGCACGCAAGCTGACCAAATCCCAGCAAGGCAATCCTGACAGTTGGGTCGATGTGAAACAGCGCCTGCCGATGCTCAGCCAGAAACGCTACTACCCCTCGCTCACCTACGGCTATGCCCGCGGACGAGAAGCCTATAACTATGTGGAGAATATCCGCCGTTATCAGGTCAGTCTGGTTGGCTATCTACAAGAAAAAGAGAAGAAGGCTGCACGGGAAGCAGCCCAGCAGGCCGAACTGGCCCGAGGATATCCCGCGGTAGAGTCGAAACTGGCGCTCAACCACTGATTACTGCGGGTCCTTTCCGGCCCGTTTCATGGCCTTTTTCTGTTCACGGCGCAAACGGAAAAAATTGCTGAGCGTGGCGGCGCACTCTTCTGCCAACACGCCCGAGACGATTTCCACCTGATGATTCATGCCCGGATGACGCAAAATATCGACCAAAGAACCGGCGGCCCCGGTTTTCTCATCGGCAGCACCATACACCAGGCGGCGAATGCGGCTGTGCACCATGGCTCCCGCACACATAACGCAGGGCTCCAGCGTGACATAGAGTGTTGCATTCAGCAGCCGATAATTCTGTAACACGGTTCCCCCCTGCCGCAACGCCATAATTTCGGCATGAGCGGTGGGATCGTGACGGCCAATCGGCCGGTTCCAACCTTCACCAATGACCTGGTTATCCAGCACCAGCAGCGCACCCACCGGCACCTCGCCTTCTTCCTGAGCACGCAGAGCCAGATTTAATGCCTGACGCATCCAATACTCATCACTGTATTCATTCATGACTTCCGCCCTCGTGCGCTTTGCGGCCGACATTATACACACAAGGGGGTCTCTCTCAATTGAACGTGGTGCCATCACGCCCCCTTTAAGCCTGGCCACTCACGTACGGTTAACGGACAGCGCCTAGGTTATACTGGCGAAAATCGGTGTTATTCAAGGATGCAAAGTATGAACATCAGCAAGAAGAATGCCACGGTGGTCCGTAAAGCGCTTAGCAGTTGGGTGAACGAAGGTGTGCTGACTGAACAGCAGCAACAGCAACTGCTGCAAAATATGCAGGTACAACCTTTCGATTGGCGGCGTCTGGCTCGTTATGCGTTCCTGGCAGCACTGGCCTCGCTGGTGATCGCCATCACCAGTCTGTTTACCGACAGCTGGCTGCTTTACCAGCTCGGCGAACTGTTCCGTTTTGATGCCCCTGTACGTATGATCATTGCCGCTTTACTGGCCACATTGACTTACATTTGGGCACTGCGTCGCCGTTTACGCCATCCCGACAAACGTTACAGCAATGAAGCAATACTGTTTATTGCTGTCCTGCTTACCGCATGTGCACTGTGGCAATTGGGAGTCTGGCTGGATAACGGCAGTGGGAGGGTCTCCGTTCTGCTGATGCTGGCCGCCATACTGTATGGCGTGATTGGCTGGTTCAGCCGCTCCGGGCTGGTTTGGTGGTTTGCGCTGCTATCTCTCGGCAATGCGTTTGGGGCAGAAACCGGCTATCTGTCTGGTTGGGGAGCGTACTGGCTGGGCATGAGCTACCCGATCCGCTTTATTGCCTTCGGTATGGTCCTAATCGCAGCCGCTCTAGTGTTACAACCCACACTTGCCAGACACGGCCTGGAGAGGGTTTCGCTGGCCATGGGCCTGCTGTATCTGTTTATTGCGCTGTGGCTGCTTTCCATCTTTGGCAATTACGGCGATCTGGACCACTGGTACAACGTACGCCAAATCGAGTTATTCCACTGGAGCCTACTGTTTGGCCTGGTTGCCGCCGCCGCCATCTGGCTTGGGTTAAAACGTGACGACGGCATGTTACGTGGCTTCGGGCTAACCTTTCTCGCGATCAATCTGTATACCCGCTTCTTTGAGTTCTTCTGGGACAGCATGCCAAAGGCGGTCTTCTTTGTGGTGCTGGGGCTAAGCCTGTGGGCATTGGGCCACTATGCGGAAAAGATCTGGCAGTTGGGTCGCAAACCTCATGACATCGCCGACGAATAGAGAACATCAATTAAAGTAATGATTAAATTTTACTCATTTATCTAAAAAATAGAGAAATTGATTGAAAATCAAACAGTAAAATTAAGCAACCTTTCGCTAACAAAATTGCGATAGATCATATTTACTTAATGGTTAGCGCGGTAATGTTCAGGCACGCAAAAGCCTTTATTAAGGAGTAGGTTATGGCTGCCTCAACATTTTTTATCCCTTCCGTCAACATGATTGGTTCCGGTTGCCTGCAAGAAGCAGCAAAAACCATGAAAGAGCATGGCCTGCATCGCGCGCTGATCGTCACCGATAAGGTTTTGAACAGCATTGGGGTTGTTGCTCAAGTGCAACAGCTGCTGGCAGCACAGAAAATTGAAAGCTGTGTGTATGACGGCACGCACCCCAACCCAACCACAGAGAATGTGAAACAAGGCCTGGCTCTGTTGCACGAACACCACTGTGATTGCGTGATTTCACTCGGTGGCGGTTCTCCACACGACTGCGCGAAAGGTATCGCCCTGGTCGCTGCTAACGGTGGGGAGATCAAAGACTATGAAGGGGTGGATCGTTCGGCTAAGCCGCAATTACCTATGGTGGCAATCAATACCACCGCAGGCACCGCTTCTGAGATGACGCGTTTTTGTATCATCACCGATGAAGTGCGCCATATCAAAATGGCGATTGTTGATAAACATGTCACCCCGCTGCTGTCTGTCAACGATCCGCATCTGATGGCTGGTATGCCGAAAGGCCTGACCGCCGCAACCGGTATGGACGCCCTGACGCACGCTATCGAAGCCTATGTTTCCAGCGCCGCCAACCCTATCACCGATGCCTGCGCCCTGAAGGCCGCCACCATGATCGCCGAATCGTTGCGTGATGCCGTCGCCGACGGGCAAAACATGCAGGCGCGTGAAAACATGGCCTATGCCCAATTCCTGGCTGGCATGGCATTTAATAATGCGTCCCTGGGTTATGTCCATGCTATGGCACACCAGTTGGGGGGCTTCTACGATCTGCCTCACGGCGTATGTAACGCCGTCCTGCTGCCACATGTGCAGGAATTCAATGCCACGGTTGCCGCTGGTCGCCTGAAAGATATTGCTGCCGCGATGGGGGTCGATGTCACAGGTCAAAGCGATCAACAAGGCGCGGCGCTGTGTATCGCCGCTATCCGCCAGTTGGCGAAAGACGTGGGTATTCCAGCCGGGTTACGCGATCTGAAAGTTAAAGAGGAAGACTTTGATACGCTGGCCGCCAACGCGCTGAAAGACGCCTGCGGGTTTACCAATCCAATTCAGGCAAGCCATGAGCAAATCGTAGCGATCTTTAACGCTGCAATGTAAAGCCTGCCAAGCTCCCTCGGCGAGAGTGCGAGGGAGCTTCATTTTTATTCCAGTTGTTGTAGCTCGCCTTCTTTACTGACCCGCCAACGATGCTCACAGAAAAACAGCAACGGGTTATCCTGTTTACTGTCGCTGTAACCACTGAACAGCTTAAGCGGGGCACCAATACGCCGCTCGAGTTGCACCACCTTCTGCATGCCCAGGCAACGCATCGGCAATACCCACCCACCATTGTGACGCGCAATCTGGCTGCCCACCAGACGCACCCGGGGCAGAAACGCAGAGTCACGATAAACCTGCTCCACCAAACGTTCGGGTGAACCGGTGATCAACCATACTTGTGCATCGGGGGCATCCAGATACTGACGCAACCGCATCTGTACCACCGGGAATGCGGTCACTTTATGGCGGAAATAGCTGACAAACTGCGCCTCAAGCGCTTTCAGCCGGGCCTCCGAACGGCCAAAAGTCATCGACCACAGCAGCAGGCTCATCGGCCAGCGCGTCGCACGTCCACCTATCAGCATCCCCAGCCCAACAACCGGCAACAACGGTATTACCAGGAGTAAATTCAATGGTAATCGCCGCAACAGAAAGCGCAGAAAACTGCCAAACATATCTTGCTGGTGTAAGGTGCCATCCAGATCAAAAAACACCACACGATGGATCTCTGCAGTCTCCTGGCTTGGTTTGTCAGTCAAGTGTTCACCCTCAGGATCGCTAAACCCATTTTCCAAATGAATATATACCAGGCAATTATCGTAATCACCCTGCCAACCAGATACAACATCACTCTGTCCTAAGCTAAACTAATTTAGCCGTAAACCCACAAAAACTTTCATTGCACATTTTGTCTGGTGGCGTGGCAGAATGCCCTGCTGATTCAAAGGAAAACGCTAATGAGCCCCCTTTTTCGCATTCGTCAGATGTACCCCACGTTGGCACAAAATGACCGTAAGCTGTCAGATTTCCTGCTGGAAAATGCGGAGCAGGCATGCCAACTCAGTTCACAAAAACTGGCGCAGTTGACCGGGGTCAGCCAATCCAGCGTGGTCAAATTCGCCCAGAAAGTGGGTTATAAAGGCTTTCCAGCGTTAAAGCTGGCGTTAAGCGAAGCCCTGGTGCAGCCGCAGGCAGAACCGCTTGTGATCTTGCATAATCAGATCCTCAACAGTGATCCGCTGAAAACCGTCGGTGAAAAATTGCTGGCGGAAAAGCAGTCTGCATTAAGAGCTACGCTGGATATCAACAGCGAACAGCGGCTGCGTACCGCCTTGGATATGCTATGTGCAGCACGTCGGGTGATTTTGATCGGGATCGGTGCCTCTGGGCTGGCCGCCAAAGACTTTTCATTCAAGCTGTTGAAAATTGGCATCATGGCCATGGCGGAATCAGACATGCATGTTCAACTCGCCACCGTGCAGGCACTAAGCAAAGACGACCTGTTAGTGGCGATCTCGTTTAGCGGCGAGCGGCGCGAGATCCATCTGGCGGCGGAAGAAGCCCGCGTTGCTGGCGCACGCGTATTGGCGCTGACCAGCTTCTCGCCAAATGGCCTGCAACAGCGAGCCGATCATTGCCTGTATACCATTGCGGAAGAGCCCATTACCCGTAGCGCAGCGATTTCTTCCAGCACCGCACAATTCGCGCTGACCGATCTGCTGTTTATGGCCCTGATCCAGCATGACCTCGACCGTGCCCCCCATCGTATCCGCCATAGCGAACAGTTGATGAAAAAACTGGTGTAATGCGTATAATCTGCGCTGCGCAAAAATGCCCTGTAAATAATGAGAGAATTGCCATGGCCCTGCTAATCACACGCAAATGTATCAACTGCGATATGTGCGAGCCGGAGTGCCCGAACCAGGCGATTTCGATGGGGGATGAGATTTACCAGATTGATGCCAACCGCTGCACGGAATGCGTCGGGCACTACGATACCCCGACCTGCCAGCAGGTATGCCCGATCGATAACACCATCATTACCGATCCGCAGCACGTAGAAAGTCAGGAACAGCTGTGGGATAAGTTTGTCATCCTGCATCACGCCGATAGCTTGTGAGTTAAACGCCCCTCACCCTCTGCCAAAGGCAGAGGGGACATAACGTGCTACATTTAACTATGCAACTCGTCTTCTATATCTCCCATGTGACAGGTTAACTTTCGAACCTGAGTACAACTCCGTGCCTGCCCCCTCTCCTTTTGTACGGTCCGGGGACATGCTATACACTCATCTTACATCAGGTAACAGCTCACCCTTCGATGATCACCGTAGCACAGGCATAGCGGCGCTCATCCGCCAACGAAACGTGGATCGATTTCACGCCCATTTCCTGCGCCAGCTCGGCGGCGCGATCGTGCAGACGGATGTTGGGTTTACCTAAACCATCGTTGAACACTTCGAACTGATTGAACGCCAGACCGTTGCGGATACCCGTACCAAAAGCTTTGGCCGCCGCCTCCTTTACCGCAAAGCGTTTCGCCAGAAAGCGTACCGGCTGCTGATGCTGCTGGTACACTTCCCATTCAGCCTGGCTCAACACCCGGCGCGCCAGGCGATCGCCGCTGCGCTCAACCACCGCCTCGATGCGTGCCATCTCAACGATGTCCGTCCCCAAGCCCAGCACCGCCATTAGCGACGCGCTTCCCGCATCAACAGTTTCATGTCCGCCACCGCCGACGGTAAACCGCTCATGACAGCTTGGCCAATAATGGCATGGCCGATATTCAGCTCATGCATTTCCGGCAGCGCCGCGATCGGCTGAACGTTATGGTAGGTCAGACCATGACCTGCATTCACCTTCAGCCCCTTACTGGCTGCATAGGTTGCCGCCTTAGCAATGCGATTCAGCTCGGCCTGCACGGCCAGCTCCCCTTGTGCTTCAGCGTAAGCGCCGGTATGGATTTCGATATAAGGCGCACCCACGGCAACGGCAGCATCGATCTGGCGGTGATCGGCATCAATAAACAGCGAAACCAGGATCCCGGCTTGTGCCAGTCGTTCAACCGCCACGCTCATTTTGTCCAACTGACCGGCCACGTCCAACCCGCCTTCCGTCGTCACTTCCTGGCGTTTTTCTGGTACCAGGCAACAGAAATGGGGTTTCAACTCGGTGGCAATATCGAGCATTTCATCAGTAACGGCCATTTCCAGATTCATTCGCGTCTGAATGGTCTGACGCAGGATCCGCACGTCACGATCGGTGATATGGCGACGATCTTCACGCAGATGAACGGTAATACCATCGGCACCCGCCTGCTCGGCAATAAACGCCGCCTGGACCGGATCAGGATAGTGAGTACCACGCGCGTTACGTAACGTGGCGATATGATCGATATTAACGCCCAGCAGCAAATCAGCCATGACAATCCTCTAGAAAGTAATGTTCAGTAGCAGCAGTTTACACGCGGGGGCAAAACGGCAAAAGCAGATTAGGCTTCGTCAACAGGCGTATCAGGTTGTTTGCGCACAAACTGTCGAAACAGCTCGCGGCTCTTCAGCGGTTTACCGCCAAGGTAGGGTTTCAATGCCATGCGCGTAAAGCGTTTGGCTGCCCGCAAGGTTCCCGCATCGGGGAATTGTCGTTCGGCAAGCGCTCGCAGCTCGCGGCCGGTAAAGCTGTAGTGATCCACCACCAGGCTGGCAATAAAGCCTTTTTCCTCGCGATAACGATAGGTCATGCCATCATCCACCGGCTCACCGCTACCTGCACAATGGAGGAAATCCAGGCCATAACCCAGGTGCCCTAACAATGCTAATTCAAACTGGCGCAAGGCGTGTTCTGGCGAACAGTCCTCCGCCGCCAGCGCTTGCAGGCACTGCAGATAATCGAAGAATAATACCGAATAATTGGTCTCCTGTTCCAGCACCCGCGAAAGCAGTTCGTTCACGTACAGGCCGCTGTACAGCATCATGCCACTGAGGGGTAAACCGAGTGAGACTGCTTCAGCATTACGCAGCGTTTTGACTTCGCCACGCCCGCCCCAGCGAACTAACAAAGGAGTAAAGGGCTGTAAACAGCCCTTTAGATTGGAACGACGGCTACGCGCGCCTTTTGCCAGCAAGCGCACCCGTCCATGACCTTCCGTGAACAGGTCCAGCATCAGGCTGGTTTCACTGTACGGTCGCCCATGCAGGACGAAAGCGCGCTCCCAGCCGTCCATCGGGCGTGTTACTTCAGATCGTCGACATAGCCTAGGCTACGCAACGCACGCTCGTCGTCCGCCCAGCCGGATTTCACTTTTACCCACAGTTCCAGATGCACTTTAGTCTCAAACATCTGTTCCATGTCCTGACGGGCTTCGATACCAATGGTCTTGATCTTGGCGCCTTTGTTACCGATTACCATCTTCTTCTGGCCTTCGCGCTCTACCAGAATCAGACCATGCACGTTATAACCACCACGCTCATTCGGCACAAACTGTTCGATCTCAACCGTGACTGAGTAAGGCAGTTCCTCACCCAGGAAACGCATCAGTTTTTCACGGATGATTTCCGACGCCATAAAGCGCTGGGAACGGTCGGTAATATAATCTTCCGGGAAGTGGTGTTCCGCTTCCGGCAACAGTTTACGCACGATACCGGCAATGGTATCCAAATTCGTGCCCTTTTCTGCGGAGATAGGCACCACATCAAGGAAATTCATCTGCTGGCTGAGGAATGCGATATGCGGCAACAGCTTGGATTTATCGGTAACGTTATCGACTTTGTTGATTGCCAATAGAACCGGGCACTTCAGGCTGCGCAGTTTATTGACCACCATCTCGTCATCAGGGGTCCAGTGAGTGCCTTCTACCACGAAGATCACCAGTTCCACATCGCCGATCGAGCTGCTGGCGGCGCGGTTCATCAAACGGTTGATCGCGCGTTTTTCTTCGATATGTAACCCCGGGGTGTCCACGTAGATAGCCTGATAAGGCCCTTCCGTATGGATCCCCATAATGCGGTGACGGGTCGTCTGCGGTTTACGCGAGGTTATGGAGACTTTCTGCCCCAGCAATTGGTTCAACAACGTGGATTTCCCCACGTTAGGACGACCTACGATCGCGACAAAACCACAGTATTGTTTCTCTTCGCTCATTCAAGCTCCAGATTTTTCAGCGCTTGTTCCGCTGCCGCCTGCTCGGCTTTACGGCGGCTTGAGCCGGTACCCACCACGGGCTCGCTCAAACCACTCACCTGACAGTGGATGGTAAACTCCTGATCGTGCGCCTCACCGCGAACCTGCACCACCAGATAAGAAGGCAACGGCAGATGACGACCTTGTAAAAACTCCTGCAAGCGAGTTTTTGGGTCTTTCTGCTTATCACCGGGGCTGATTTCGTCCAACCGGCTGCGATACCAGTCCAAAATCAGGCGTTCGACGGTTTGAATATCGCTATCCAGGAACACGCCGCCAATTAATGCCTCCACCGTATCCGCCAGGATTGATTCGCGGCGGAATCCACCACTTTTCAGTTCACCTGGCCCTAGACGCAGGCATTCGCCCAGATCGAATTCGCGCGCCATCTCAGCCAGCGTGTTACCCCGCACCAGCGTGGCACGCATGCGGCTCATATCCCCCTCGTCTACGCGAGGAAAGCGGTGATATAGCGCATTGGCGATGACAAAACTAAGAATAGAGTCACCCAGAAACTCAAGACGTTCATTGTGTTTACTGCTGGCGCTACGGTGAGTTAACGCTTGCAGCAAGAGCTCCTGCTGTTGAAAAGTGTAGCCCAGCTTCCGCTGCAGCCTGTTTATTACGATGGGATTCATGAGTTACCAATAGATCAAGAATGCGTCAAAAACTTGCAGCATACGGAACAGGCCTGCTTCGCCAAAAGCCAATCCAAAGCTGTTTCGTTTGCAGTGGCGCCCAAAGGGAACCAACTTTTATCGCTCGAGAAAGTATTCTACAACGAGTGGAAATATATTGCTGCGTTTTTCCCGTCGTCTTTCAAGCTGCAGCGTTGTTACCTGCACTATTTTCCCCCAGTCACTTACCCAAAAGTAAGCTCCTGGGATTAAATAGCTTGTCGCCTAGCTGCAACTCGAAATCCATAGGGATCTTGACCATATAAACTGCAGCCTAATTGGCTGCAGTTTGCAAAACGCTATTAGTGAATACCACCGATACGGTTCAATCTAACACCGGTTGGCCATTCACCTTCCTGCTTTTCAAAACTCATCCAGATAGCCGTCGCTTTACCCACCAGATTCTTCTCAGGAACAAATCCCCAATAACGGCTATCGGCGCTATTATCGCGGTTATCACCCATCATGAAGTAATGGCCAACAGGAATGACCCATTCAGCCAACGGCTGACCTGCCTGCTGATAGTAAGCACCCACCTGATCCTGTGTACCCGGCACGGTCAGGATATGATGGGTTACCGTGCCCAGCGTTTCTTTACGCTCACTCAGACGGATACCGCCTTGTGGCACACTGTCGCTTAATGGAGTTTGGAAGAAACCGTTGCTGGCTTCGCCCATGCCACTGCGGCTGAACATCTGAACAAAATCACTTGGCTGCATGTCGCTGTAGGTGACTGCCAACGCGGTATCGCAGGATTGGCCGTTATTACAGGATGGCTGAACTGTCACCCGCTTATTCACCGGATCATAGGTCACGCGATCGCCCGGCAGACCAATAACGCGCTTGATATAATCCAGTTTCGGATCGAGCGGATATTTAAATACCGCAATATCACCACGCTTTGGATGGCCGGTTTCAATCAGCGTTGTCTGGGTGATCGGATCCTTAATGCCATAGGCAAATTTTTCCACCAGAATAAAATCGCCAATCAGCAGCGTCGGCATCATTGAACCTGAAGGGATCTGGAAAGGTTCGTAAATAAACGAACGCACTACAAATACCAACAGTAATACCGGGAACACTGAAGCACCGGTTTCAACCCAGCCTGGCTGCTTGGCAACTTTCGCCAGCGTATCTTCATCAACCGCGCCTGCAGTCTGTGCATTGACCGCTGCGATTTTCGCCCGTCGTGCCGGCGCCCATTTAAAGCGCTCAAAGCACCAGATGATCCCGGTCACCAGCGTTGCAACTGCCAGAATCAGGGCAAACATATTCGCCATGCAAACTCCCCTAATTACGCGAGCTTTCGCTCTTGCTTACTTGTCTTTACCCACGTGCAGAATGGCCAGGAATGCTTCCTGCGGCAACTCAACGTTACCCACCTGCTTCATTCGTTTCTTACCGTCTTTCTGCTTCTGCAACAGCTTTTTCTTACGGCTCACGTCACCGCCGTAACACTTCGCCAGAACGTTCTTACGCAGTTGTTTCACCGTGGAACGGGCGATGATGTGGGTCCCGATCGCCGCCTGGATCGCAATGTCAAATTGCTGGCGCGGGATCAGTTCCTTCATTTTTTCGACCAGTTCACGACCACGATATTGCGAGTTATCACGGTGTGTGATCAGCGCCAACGCATCCACACGTTCGTTGTTGATCAATACATCCACACGTACCATGTCCGAAGCCTGGAAACGCTTGAAGTTATAATCGAGAGACGCATAACCGCGCGAGGTGGATTTGAGGCGGTCGAAGAAATCGAGCACCACTTCCGCCATCGGGATTTCATACGTCAGCGCAACCTGGTTGCCGTGGTAAACCATATTGGTTTGCACACCACGCTTCTCGATACACAGAGTGATCACGTTACCGAGATACTCTTGTGGCATCAGCATGTGACATTCGGCGATAGGTTCACGCAGCTCAGCAATGTTATTCAACGGTGGTAGCTTGGAAGGGCTGTCGACGTAAATAGTCTCTTTGCCGGTGGTTTCTACTTCATACACTACCGTAGGTGCCGTAGTGATCAGTTCCAGATCGTACTCACGCTCCAGACGTTCCTGAATGATCTCCATATGCAGCAGACCCAGGAAGCCGCAGCGGAAACCAAAGCCCAAGGCGGTGGAGCTCTCCGGCTCATAGAACAGAGAGGCATCGTTCAGGCTCAGTTTACCCAGCGCATCACGGAAGGCTTCATAGTCGTCAGAGCTGATCGGGAACAGACCGGCATACACCTGCGGCTTCACTTTTTTGAAGCCTGGCAGCATTTTATCTGCCGGTTGGCGCGCCAACGTCAAGGTATCACCCACCGGTGCACCCAGAATGTCTTTAATCGCACAGACCAACCAACCCACTTCACCGCAGTTCAATACTTCACGATCAACGCGTTTCGGCGTGAAAATCCCCAGGCGATCGGCATTATAAGTTTGGCCGGTACTCATGACCTTGATCTTGTCGCCCTTACGCAAGGTGCCGTTTTTCACACGGATAAGGGAAACAACGCCAAGGTAGTTATCAAACCAGGAGTCAATGATCAGCGCCTGCAACGGGGCTTCAGGATCGCCTTCCGGTGGTGGAATATCACGCACCAGACGCTCAAGCACTTCGGGTACTCCCACGCCGGTTTTGGCCGAGCAGCGTACCGCGTCCGTGGCATCAATCCCCACGATATCTTCGATTTCCTGCGCTGCACGATCGGGATCGGCGGCCGGCAGGTCAATTTTGTTCAACACCGGAACAACTTCCAGGTCCATGTCCAGCGCGGTATAGCAGTTGGCCAATGTCTGGGCTTCTACGCCCTGCCCGGCATCCACCACCAGCAATGCACCTTCACAGGCGGCCAGCGAGCGGGAGACTTCATAAGAGAAGTCAACGTGCCCTGGGGTGTCGATAAAGTTAAGCTGATAAATTTGACCATCAGGGGCTTTGTAATCGAGCGTTACGCTCTGCGCTTTGATGGTAATGCCACGCTCACGCTCCAGATCCATTGAATCCAGCACCTGTGCAGCCATTTCACGCTCGGTCAGGCCGCCGCAGATTTGGATAATACGGTCGGACAGCGTCGACTTACCGTGGTCAATATGGGCAATAATGGAGAAATTTCGTATATGCTTCATTATAAAAGTTTTTCTGCCTTGGTATTTCTGAATTACTCGCCTATGGAAACCCGCATGGACATAAAGCGACAGTGAATGGGTTCGGCCGTCTTTCGCCTGAATCGGTGCATTCTACATGCCACAACACTGAAAACCTAGCGATCGGTGCAGTGAAGGCATTCTATTATGCGCAGTTTAGTGTTACAGAGCATCGCAGGTTATGAAAGCGGATATACACGCAATAGCAACACCACTAACGCGCTAGCCTCTCATCAGGCTGACACGTCACCCAGCCATAATACATATTCTACTATCGCGCAATAAACCCCGTCTTAATTGCTATAAAAGAATATTTTTATCAACATCTTACAGTTATCAGCTGACCGCTCGGCTTTAGGAAAAAACTCATATACGCCTACTTTATCTCTCAGTTACAAGTGCTAGGAACTCCGTGATAAAAACGTAAGGGCATTACCGCATCAGCAGCCCACCGGAGCTCAACAGCATATATCTGACCATTGATTAGAAGGTTTATTATGATCGATAAAGGGCAAATGCTGAGTCGGCACGATTTTTCCAAGGTCAATTGGGGCATGTTGGCAGCGGCAGTGCTGCTGTTCACTCTCGGTGCGCTGCTGCTATTGCTGCCATTGTTGAGCAACATGGATGAAAGTGGCGTTCTGACCTTACTGCAAGCTGGCACAGCCACCATTCTTTTAGGATGCATTTTGCTGGCGCTGCGCCATTGCCTGCGGCCAACGCTGACTTATCGCCTGTACGAGCATGGTGTGAGGGTGTTTAATCACCGCAGCCATAAAGAACGGTTTATCGCGTTTGAAAAGATTGCTGATATCTACCACTTTCAGGGATGCAAGATGCTAGGCAGGTTTGCAGACAGCATGGCGTTCCGTACTGCGGCAGAGCAGCCCTGGTGCACTATTTACAGTAACGTCTCACATTCCTGGCAGTTAATTGAAACCATCATCCATCAACAGATCCTGTTACGTGGGCCGCTGGCCTTAAATGCACTGTATCAAGGGAAAGTACTGACGTTCGATTATCTGAACACGAAGACTGACTGGGTTAGGCAATGGCGACAAGGTCCGTTGCAAGGATTGCAACCCCATACGCTGAGGCTCAGCGCAACGACACTATTCACGCCGCAGGCTCAGGTTCCGGTTGAACAGATCCATCGACTCGAGAGCAATACGCAACGCGGTATCATCCGTTTGCTGGATGTTCAGGGGAACGAACTGCTTTCGATTGATTACTTCTCGCTTTTCAGCGCCGATCTGTTTATTGCGCTGATGGAGCATATGATCGACAACCGCATCCCCGCCTACAGAAATCCGGCGATGACGCGGCAGCCGTTTTAGACTGGAGCTTCATTTTCGGTTTGCAAACGCAGGGCCCCCGGTGGCAAACCGATTTGCAAAACAACAGGTTGATAATCCGCCTGTTCATCTAGACGTTTAGCCAGGGAACGCGCCAGCAGAAAAGCCGCTCCGCCCCCTAAAAGGGCACCGAGCGCTGCCGCAGCATCGCTGCCGAACCCCCATTGCAACAAACCACCACCGAGCATCACGCCAAGCAGTGGCGTCATATAAACCAGCATTGCCGAGCGCAGTAAACTCCCCTCGGCAATGCCTACCTCAACACGCTGGCCCGGTTCAAGGGGTTGAGCTATCGGCAAACGCAGATGATGCTCACTTTCCGGCACCAACTCATTAAGCGCACGCGCACCACAGCCAGAACGGGCCGTACAACTGCCACAGCCCGCTTTCGGTTCACAGCGTAGCAACGCTACGCCTTGTTGCCACGAAACCACCGTGGCCCACTCTTTCATCATTGCGCTGATACCTTGAAAGAAACGCTGTCGGCAATGCGTTTCGCCGTCGAAGGTGGCAATTCGCCGACCACGGTGATCTCGTTACCATTACGGGTTTCAGTCTGAATAGTGCGACGGCCCTGACGGTAAAACTGTTGGCCCGCATTACTGCCTGAAGGGCTGATGTTAACCGAGAAACTGAACAAACCATCGCTATAAAGACGTGATTCTACCGGCTCTGTCACGTTCGGCAACTTGCGGCGATTACGCGCCACTTCATTCACCCCGGCGGGCAACCAACCGGTAGTCCAGTTCAGTGTGACATTTTCTGCCGCTGGCAATGACAGCAACGGAGGCAGGTTGGCCTTGAGCAAACCTTGCATCACGCCTTTCACCTGATCGCCAACCACAACCGAGATAACGCGATACTGTTCCAATGTATCACCGTCGCGGTCTAACAGGTCCACACGTAGCGGCAGTTTGGTTTCAGTATCCATCCAGACAACATAGCTGTAGCGCGAACCATCTCGCGCCACGACGCGCAGCACGTCACACGGCCGATCGGAGATACGTGTACGCCCAACGGAAATAAAATCGTAGTATTTGGCCAGGTAGTTAAAATCGGCAAACACAATGGAGGGCAAAGCGTCAACAATATGATCGCCGGATAACGTGAAGGGCTCCAGGCCAGGCTCAAAATAGCTGATCCCACCACCGCGCTGCAGCACTTCCCGGCGTGGACCATCCATATGCAGCAACTGCCCCAAGGGCTGATCATCGATCATAGCATGGCGATAACGTAACGACTCTATCCCTTGCTTACTGATACTGATATAGGCGAGTTCAAAATCGAGCGAACGGCTGGCACTGCTCATTTGTTGCAATATCGCCCCGGACGCAGATTGCGCCGAGGCGATATGGGTATGGAGCAGGCTGCCCGTCAAAAGACAAACGGAGAACCAGATTTGCTTCATTACTGCTGTTGCATTCCTAAAGACTGAGTTCCAGGAACCTGAACGGCAGCCTGTTGTGGCGTGCGTTGTTCAAGTTGCAGCTGATCTGAATGCAAACGGCGTTGCAATTCATAATCCTGCAGCATGGCATTAATACGTTTACGCTGTTCCTGTACCTGCTGCTGTTGGCCGCTACCGGTAGAGAAACTGTCGGCCGGGACACCCAGGCTGACCGGTGAGGCTTGCCCCATGATCGGCAACGTATTGAACGCAGGCGATTCAAAGGAGTCAGGCTGTGTCGATGGCTGATTGTAGTGTTGTACACCAACAATCACGGCCAGGGAAACACAGGCAGCAACGCCCACTTGCGTCAGTTGGCTTGCCCAAGGACGAACCTTGTGCCAGAACGGCAGTTTATCCCAGGTATGTGGTTGCGGCTGAGACTCGGGAACGGCTGAAGGAACCAACCGTGCCGGCTCTTTTTCCAGCGCAGCAGCAACACGATCTGCGATATCGAGATGCATCACTTGTCCGATATCACCCCGTAATGTGTCACGGATCAGGTGATAGCTCTGCCAGCTTTGTTGAAGCGCTCGGTCCTTACCCAATGAACTCAACAGCTCATTGTCGAGCATTTCACCATCCATTAGAGCGGAAAGCTTTTCTTTCTGCATGCCTAGGTACCCTTCCAGTGTCCGCTATCGCTAACGTTGGATCAGCGGTTGAACTTTATTATCGATAGCCTCCCGGGCGCGGAATATACGCGAACGTACGGTTCCAACCGGGCAATCCATGATGGCGGCTATCTCTTCGTAGCTTAGACCATCCAGCTCCCGCAGGGTTATCGCCATGCGAAGGTCCTCTGGGAGCGACTCAATAGTACGGAAAACTATCTGTCTCAGTTCTTCTGACAACATTAAGTTCTCAGGGTTCGAAATTTCTTTCAGTGCACCCGCACTTTCGTAATTTTCGGCATCGTTGGCATCCACATCGCTTGATGGCGGACGCCGCCCCTGAGCAACCAGGTAATTTTTTGCTGTGTTCACAGCGATTCGATACAACCAGGTATAAAAGGCGCTATCACCACGGAATGACTCCAGTGCACGATAGGCTTTAATAAACGACTCTTGCACCACATCCGGCACATCGCCCTGCGGTACATAGCGCGAAACGAGACTCGCTACCTTATGCTGGTAACGGATTACCAGTAAGTTAAACGATTTCTGATCGCCCTTTTGGACCCGCTCAACCAGAACCTGATCCGTTAACTGCTCGCTCATCCGAGGTAAACTCTCCCCAAATCTGTCTCCACGCGTAAAATTGTACCGCCAGCCATACTTTAATTTTCCTGAGCAAGCACTCGCTTGGAGTTCATATAGAACACGAAGTTCCATACCGCCATTGTTTTTTCTGTTTAATGTCGCCTTGTCCGTGGCTTTTGCCCGGACAAGTAGGCTAACATGAATTTCACTCTTCTTCTGCACACATCATACGTTATGCAACCATCATATGAACATGTTAGCGATGTACTGATCGTCGGCAGCGGGGCTGCTGGCTTGTCACTGGCGTTGCGCCTGGCGCAACATTGCAAGGTGACGGTGCTGAGCAAAGGCCCACTTAATGAAGGCGCTACCTTTTATGCCCAAGGCGGGATCGCCGCGGTGTTTGATGAAACAGACAGCATTGCCTCACACGTTGATGACACCCTGATTGCCGGTGCAGGCCTGTGTGATAAAGACGCCGTCGAGTTTATCGCCGGGAATGCACGTCACTGCGTGCAGTGGCTGATCGACCAAGGCGTCCTGTTCGATACCGAAACCAATTCACAAGGCGAAGAACGCTATCACCTGACGCGCGAAGGCGGCCACAGCCATCGCCGCATCCTGCATGCCGCCGACGCAACAGGTAAAGAAGTAGAAACTACCCTCGTAGGGAAAGCAAGTGCTCACCCCAATATTTGCGTAATGGAACGCCACAATGCGGTTGATCTGATCACCTCCAATAAAATCGGTTTGCCAGGCACCAAACGCGTAGTGGGCGCTTACGTCTGGAACCGCGAGCGGGAACAGGTGGAAACCTACCGCGCAAAAACCGTCGTTTTGGCTACCGGGGGCGCCGCTAAAGTTTACCAATACACCACCAACCCGGATATCTCTTCAGGTGATGGCATTGCCATGGCCTGGCGTGCCGGGTGTCGGGTCGCCAATCTGGAATTCAACCAGTTCCATCCCACCTGTCTGTTTCATCCACAGGCACGTAATTTCCTGTTGACCGAAGCCCTGCGCGGTGAAGGTGCGCATCTGAAACGCCCGGATGGCAGCCGCTTTATGCCCGATTTTGATCCCCGCGGCGAACTGGCCCCGCGCGATATTGTCGCCCGCGCCATTGACCATGAAATGAAGCGCCTGGGTGCCGATTGTATGTATCTGGATATCAGCCATAAACCGGCGGAATTCATCACCCAGCACTTCCCGATGATCTATGAAAAACTGCTGACGCTAGGGTTTGATCTGACCAAACAACCGATACCGATCGTACCGGCAGCGCACTACACCTGTGGCGGCGTGATGGTCGATCAGCATGGCCGTACCGATCTGGACGGGCTGTATGCCATTGGTGAGGTCAGCTACACCGGCCTGCACGGTGCTAACCGCATGGCATCGAATTCTCTGCTGGAATGTCTGGTCTATGGCTGGTCCGCCGCCGAAGATATTCTGACGCGCCTGCCAGCCATCACACTGGCCAAGTCATTGCCTCAGTGGGATGAAAGCCGGGTTGATGACTCGGATGAACGCGTGGTGATCCAGCATAACTGGCACGAACTGCGGTTGTTTATGTGGGATTACGTCGGCATTGTGCGCACCACCAAACGGTTGGAGCGCGCGCTGCGTCGCATCAATACGCTGCAACAGGAAATAGACGAGTATTACGCCAACTTCCGCATCTCCAACAATCTGTTGGAATTGCGCAATCTGGTGCAAGTGGCGGAACTGATCGTACGTAGCGCGATGGCGCGCAAGGAAAGCCGCGGGCTGCACTACACGCTGGACTACCCGGATATGCTACCGGAGCCGAAACCCACTATTCTGCAACCTTGAACGCATCCTCTCTCGATACCGCGAGGGGATTAGCTTCAATAGTTCAGGTAGAAATCGGTAATGAGCTGACGGAATTCGGCGGTGTAACTGCTATCCGCGCGTTTTATCGCCAGCTCAGCCTCTTGCTTTGCCACCGGTTGGCGAGCCAGTGCCAGCATCAGACGGTGCTTTGGCGTATCGGCCCGATCGCTGATATTCAGCCGCCGCGCGGTATGCCAGCCACGTTGGTGGGCATTCACTTCAAATGCTTCGCCGATAGCATAGGGCAATACCACGCAGAAGCAACCACTCGCCGTTATCAAGCGTTCGGCACAGTCCAGTAACGCATCATGTGTCAGCGTTTCCGTATAACGTGCGTTGGCGCGTGCCAGATCGCGACAGGCCACCGCTGGTTCAAAATACGGTGGATTACTGACGATCAGGTCATAGCGATGCGCGTGTTGCCCGGCAAAATGGTGGATATCCTGAGTATGCACTTGAATTTTCTGCGGCCAAGGCGATTCTAATACGTTCTCACGTGCCTGTGCGGCAGCCTCACTATCGAGCTCTACCGCATCGATAGTGACTTCAGAGGCAGTTCTTTGCGCCAGCATCAGGGCTATCAGCCCGCTGCCGCAGCCAATATCCAGCACCCGCTGGGCCTGTTCCACCGCCACCCAGGCACCGAGCATGACACCATCGGTCCCCACTTTCATGGCGCAGCGATCGTGTGCGACAAAGAACTGCTTAAAGGTAAAACCCCCTCGGCGCGGAGGCAATTTCGTTTTAGATTGATTACTCACAATGACCACCAGCAGACAAAACTGGCGTAGCATAAGACAATCTGATTTAGGGTAAAAGTTAAAAAGGGTGAACCCTGCGGCCATCCCGTCTATAATCGGCGCCCCAAGTAGAGGTAGACCATGACAGCAACCCATTTTTCCGAACTCGAACTCGATGAACGCCTGATCACCGCACTGCGTGATAAAGGCTACGACCGCCCTACCGCTATCCAGGCCGAAGCGATCCCGCCGGCCATGGACGGGCGCGACGTATTAGGTTCGGCGCCCACCGGCACGGGTAAAACAGCCGCATTCCTGCTGCCCGTTTTACAGCATCTGCTGGATTTCCCACGTAAGAAGTCTGGCCCGCCGCGCGTGCTGATCCTCACCCCCACCCGTGAGCTGGCGATGCAGGTGGCCGATCAGGCGCGTGAATTGGCTGCACATACCTCACTGGATATTGCCACCATCACTGGCGGTGTGGCTTATATGAACCACGCCGAAGTTTTCAGTGAAAACCAGGACGTGGTCGTAGCAACTACCGGCCGCCTGCTGCAATACATCAAAGAAGAGAATTTTGACTGCCGCGCAGTTGAAACGCTGATCCTGGACGAAGCCGACCGCATGCTCGATATGGGTTTTGCGCAGGATATCGAGACCATTTCAGCCGAAACCCGCTGGCGCACTCAGACGCTGCTGTTCTCCGCAACGCTGGAAGGCGATGCCATTCGTGAATTTGCCGAACGCATCCTGAAAGATCCGGTGGAGGTCGAAGCCGACCCGTCTCGTCGCGAACGTAAAAAGATCCTGCAATGGTATTACCGTGCCGATGATGTGAAGCATAAAACTGCGCTGCTGGTGCATTTGCTGCAACAACCGGACGTACAGAAGTCGGTGATCTTCGTACGTAAACGCGAGCGTGTGCATGAATTGGCAGCCTGGTTGCGTGAAGCGGGTATCAATACCTGCTATCTCGAAGGGGAAATGGTTCAGGCCAAGCGTAATGAAGCGGTTAAACGCATGATGGATGGCCGGGTAAACGTACTGGTCGCCACCGATGTGGCGGCGCGTGGCCTGGATATTCTCGACATCACCCATGTGTTCAACTTCGACATGCCGCGCACTGCCGATACCTACCTGCACCGTATTGGCCGAACAGGCCGAGCCGGACGCAAAGGTACAGCGATTTCACTGGTTGAAGCGCACGATCATCTGCTGCTGGGGAAAGTTGGCCGTTATCTCAATGAACCATTGAAAGCCCGCGTGATCGACGAGCTACGTCCAACTACCAAGGTGCCAAGCGAAAAGAGCAACGGTAAACCTTCTAAGAAGGTGTTGGCCAAGCGCGCAGAAGACAAACTGAAAAATAAAGAGAAGGCCAAGGTGAAAGTTCGCCATCGCGACGCGAAAAACGTCGGTAAGCGCCGCCAGCCGAAAGCCAAACCGGACGCCGAGTAATCTCCCCGTCGACAAAACCGCCTATCCAGGCGGTTTCAGACTGATGGCAAAGACAGATATCAGGGATAGCGTTCCGATGGCGTAAGCCAGCAGAACGCCAGCCCCGGTTATCTCAGGTTAAAAACACATTGTCATCAACCCCGTCTTTTCATTTTATCGCTTGCCGTAGAACCCAGCTAACTTCCGGGCTTCGAGCCAGGCATTCAATTGCCGGAACTGCTCGCGCAACTCGCTATTTTGCAAATGCTCAGGCGTTTGAGAAAAGTAATGCTGGAACGTTCTTCCTTGCTGATTATGCGCTTTGGCATCTGCGCCCGTTTGTAACAGGAGCAGTGCCAAGGCTGGCGCATTAATTTTCGCCGCCAGGTGCAAAGGGGTATCTCCTGTCCGGTCACTCAAGGTACTATCAGCCCCGGCGTTTAACAGCATGCGCAGTTGTTCTTCTCTCCCTGCCAGCACAGCCGCCGCCAGAGGAGTGGCTCCGGTGTTCGTGTTACGCACGTTCAGCGGCGGAGAGTACTGTAATAATAACCGTAAATATTGCGGATCGCTGACCATCGCCGCCATATGCAATGCACTATTACCCTCCAGACCGGGTTGACCAATATCGGCCCCCACCCGCAACAAAGCCTCAACGCTGTCCGGCTGCTGTAACAGAATCGCCCACTGCAGCAGAGTGAGCTGTAAATCTCCCCGCAGGCTCAGGCGTGCAGGGTTTTCCTGTTGACTAATCTGCCAAATATCACCTTCAGCTACCGCCTGTGACAAGGAAAGGATATCAGTGCCTGCAAAAGGCGAAGTTTGCTGTTCCATAGAATGCTCCTTGGCAACCATCAATAATTCGGCGATCCCAATCAGAGACAGTATGACGGCTACTATCCCCAAGTTGCTACGCCGCCTTTCAGGCATTCGCGTTGATCTCCCATGGCTTCTGTTCCGCCATAGAATCAATCACTTTATCAATGCCATGCGCCGTAAGGCTGCGATCGAAGTGCTTGCTTGGCCGCCAGTCATCAACGCCACTCAGAGTGTCGCTATTGGCGAGAGTTATTTTATGTCCAATCGCATCCGGGAGCAGTGAAGTCGACTCCTGCGTTCCCGTCAGCAAATCGTATTGTTCGCTGTAACGGCGGATCCCACCGGACTCGGCATCCTGTTTTGCCGCCGCAGGGTTAATACCCAAACGGTTTAACGTATGTTCGGAAACCCCTGCAGCATTAAAAGTCACCGCCAGCGTGCCGGTTGCCAAGGCTGCGGTTGCCGCCAGCCCTCCTCCCAACGAATGCCCGGTGATCACCAGCGCATCACCGAATACCGCCTTGGCACTTTTGGCAATTGCTACAGCCTGGTTGTACTGCACATCGTCATAGCCCGTTGCCTGGCGCACATTGCTCAACCAATCGCGCATATCATTGGTACCCGCAAATGCCAGCACACAGTGCTGCTGATCCGTATAAATACCTGCCTGGAAGCCCGATACAGCGTTATGCAACCCAGCAGGATCAATCCCCAAACCGAGCAACGTGCTATCACTCAGGCGAGAGAAGCTTTCCGTGCCCTGCCCTGTAAGGTTATAGACATCCTTGGCCAATAGCGCCAGGAAGTAATCACCTTGTTGAGGGGCTTGCCCACGCGTCATCGTCTGTTTTGTCGCCATGGGCACCGTGGCAGAAAGATCGCTAACCAGAGAGTTCAACAGGTTTTGAGTATTGTGGCTATTTTCTGAGGGAGCAGATACGGGTGCCTTGACGAACGGTGGCTCGCTGTCCGATACCGGACTGACGGCATCCTGAACCGCACGGGTCAATGCAGGCGTGACAACGATGGGCGTTATCGCCGAAGTGAAACTCAAAGGTAAACTCATGCAAGCTCCTATCGACAAACTAGATCCTCAAGACCCTAAACAGGGCTGATATAGCTATCGGCAGGTCGGATGAGTTTTGTAATGGAAATGATTATTTTTGGTTAAGAGTGTGATCAGAATCTGCTTTCTGCCTTGACGACAAAAACAAAAAAGGGAGCCGAGGCTCCCTTTTCACTCAGCCTGAAATTACAGGCTTTCAGTAAAGGTACGTGCAATAACGTCACGTTGCTGTTCAGGCGTCAGTGAGTTGAAACGCACTGCATAGCCAGAAACACGAATGGTCAGTTGCGGGTATTTTTCCGGGTTCTTGACCGCATCTTCCAACGTTTCACGACGCAGCACGTTTACGTTCAGGTGCTGACCACCTTCTACACGTACGGTAGGCTGCATTTCCATTGGCACTTCGCGGTACTCGATCTGGCCCAGTTCGCTGACAGGGACGATCTGATCTTCCGCATAATCAGCTTTGGCACATACGCAACGCGCTTCTGATTTCTCTTCATCCAGCAGCCAGAAAGAATTAACCAGTGCCTGATTATTCGCTTTAGTGATTTGAATACCAGTAATCATTTTGTTGCCTCCGTAATAGGGGGAGAAAAAATTCTATGTTGCCGAAAACTCAGTCAGGGTTCCGGCCATTTGGTAAAACCAATGTTGTCTTGTTGTTCTGTATACCAGTCTGAACGGGCCAATTCTTTGACTAAAATCAATTTTTACAGGGTAGCCATTCAACCCGTAGGGGCAAATTTATGTTTTATATCAATTTTACCCATTTACGCCGCTAAAATTATTTTTGTAAATTTTAAAAAAAATTTGTATCTCTCGACTTTGATACTGCACTTTATCGTTTGTAAAAGCGGGTTTCGCCAAGCGAAGGTTAACGGTAAGCTAGGGGCAATGAATTGCTAACGAAAACAAAGGAGAGCGTTTATGTCTACCTCCCTCACCTGGCATGACGTCATTGGCAACGAGAAAGAGCAGCCCTATTTTCTTGAAACACTCGCCTTTGTTGCCAATGAACGCCAGTCTGGTAAGACCATTTATCCACCACAGAAAGATGTGTTCAACGCCTTTCGCTTTACCGAATTGGCCGATGTCAAAGTGGTGATCCTCGGCCAGGATCCTTACCACGGCCCAAACCAGGCCCACGGCCTGTCATTCTCCGTGCGCCCAGGTATTCCAGCGCCCCCTTCACTGGTCAATATGTATAAAGAGTTGATGACGGATATCCCCGGCTTCGAGCGCCCAAACCATGGTTGCCTGCAAAGTTGGGCAGAGCAAGGCGTGCTGTTACTCAATACCGTATTGACCGTCGAGGCTGGCCGGGCACATTCTCATGCCAATCTGGGCTGGGAAACCTTTACTGACCGCGTTATTGCCGCCCTGAACGAAAACCGTGAAGGCGTGGTATTCCTGTTGTGGGGCTCACATGCGCAAAAGAAAGGGAATTTTATCGATCGTCAACGCCACCATGTGCTGAAAGCTCCACACCCTTCCCCACTTTCCGCTCACCGGGGCTTCCTGGGTTGCCATCACTTCTCACAGGCGAATCAACTACTTGAACAACAAGGCTTGACGCCGATCGACTGGGTGCCGCGCCTGCCGCAGGCATAATACTGGCGTAAAAAAGGCACCCGCAGGTGCCTTTTCTTCGCCCGGCCTTATCAAGACTTGGCTTTAGAAACCGCCACCATCGCGGGACGAAGCAGGCGACCATTCAGCGTATAGCCTTTCTGCATCACCATCATCACGTGATTCGGTTGATGTTCAGCAGACTCCATCAGGCTCATCGCCTGGTGAACATCCGGGTTGAACGGGACATTGGTTTCACCCACCACTTCGATACCATACTTGCGAACGGCATCCATCAGTGACTTGAGCGTCAGTTCAATCCCTTCAATCATCGCCACCAGTTCTGGGTTGTTCTTGTCTGCCAGTTCAAGCGCACGCTCCAGGTTGTCTATCACCGGCAGCAGATCGCCAGAGAATTTTTCCAGAGCGAATTTGTGTGCCTTCTCGACATCCAGCTCACTACGGCGGCGAACGTTTTCCATCTCGGCTTTGGCACGCAGCAGGCTATCACGTTCATGTTGCTGAGCTTCGGCCAGTTGGGTTTCCAGCTCGGCAATGCGGTCATCACGCAGATCGACACCTTCTGTCATCTCCGGCATGGCTTCCTCGCGCTGTGCTTGCTGTTCCATTTCTTCCGAGACTTGCTCGTTTGGCGTCTTCTGTTCTTTACTACTCATGAATATCTCCGCGTTTTAGCATTAATCTCGCAACTTCGCTTATTATGGGGATCAAAACCGGGGTTTCAAGTCAACCGGTCACAATGTGGGGCATAAACCGACCCCGGTGAGGGAAATCACAACAATGAATAAAAAATTTGCATGTATTGGCATTGTCGGCCACCCGCGTCACCCTTCGGCACTGGCCACCCATGAGATGCTATTTCACTGGTTGGTCGCCCGTGGCTATCCCGTGATGCTCGAGCGCCAGATTGCCCACGATCTTGGCCTGCAAGACGCCGTAACCGGCAGCCTGGCTGATATTGGCCAACAGGCCGATCTGGCCGTGGTGGTTGGTGGTGATGGCAATATGTTAGGTGCCGCCCGCGTATTGGCGCGTTATGACATCAAGGTTATCGGGGTTAACCGCGGTAATCTGGGCTTTTTGACCGATCTCGATCCGGATAATGCGCTCCAGCAACTGGCGGACGTGCTGGAGGGTGAATACATCGACGAAAAGCGCTTCTTGCTGGAAACCATCGTTCACAAGGAACACCAGCAATGCCGTATCAGCACCGCGATTAACGAAGTGGTACTGCACCCTGGCAAGGTGGCGCATATGATCGAATTCGAAGTTTACATTGACGATCGCTTCGCCTTCTCGCAGCGTTCCGACGGCCTGATTATCGCCACCCCAACCGGCTCCACCGCGTATTCACTTTCTGCAGGTGGGCCAATATTAACACCATCGTTGGAAGCCATCGCGCTGGTCCCCATGTTCCCACATACGCTTTCCGCCCGGCCACTGGTTATTAATGGCGATAGCACCATTCGGTTAAAATTCTCCCATATCGGCGGTGACCTGGAAATCAGCTGTGACAGCCAGATAGCGCTGCCCATTCAGGAAGGTGAAGAGGTATTGATTCGCCGCAGTGACTTCTATTTGAATCTGATTCACCCCAAGGATTACAGCTATTTCAATACGTTGAGTACCAAACTGGGCTGGTCAAAAAAATTGTTCTAAAAAGGGTTGCAACTACTTTACTGTATATAAAACCAGTTTATACTGTATGAAATCACAGTTATGTGTTTATACACAGGAAGGTCCCTATGTTGGCGCAATTAACCATCAGCAATTTTGCTATCGTTCGTGAGTTGGAGATCGATTTTCAACCGGGTATGACAGCGATCACCGGTGAAACCGGTGCCGGTAAGTCGATTGCTATCGATGCACTGGGCCTGTGCCTGGGTAATCGCGCCGATGGTAATGTCGTGCGCCTGGGGGCCTCTCGTGCCGATATCTGCGCCCGCTTCTCGCTGGCAGATACCCCTTCAGCCCGCGAATGGCTGGAGCAAAATCAGTTGGATGACAGTAATGAGTGCCTGCTGCGCCGTGTGATTGGTACGGATGGCCGTTCCCGTGGCTTTATCAACGGTACTGCCGTCCCCCTTTCCCAACTGCGGGAACTCGGCCAACGCCTGATCCAGATCCATGGCCAGCACGCTCATCAACTGCTGCTAAAACCCGAACATCAAAAACAGTTGCTGGATGCCTATGCCAGCGAGCCGGCCTTACAGGCTGCCATGCGTCACGCTTACCAGCAATGGCATCAAAGCTGCCGAGAACTGGCGCACCATCAGCAGCAATCCATTGAGCGCGATGCGCGTAAACAGCTGCTGCAGTATCAATTAAAAGAGCTCAATGAATTCGCGCCGCAGGTTGGCGAGTTTGAACAGATTGATGCCGAATATAAGCGTCTGGCCAACAGTGGCCAGTTGTTGACGCTCAGCCAACAAGCCCTGCAACTGTTAGCCGATGACGAAGAACACAATATGCTCAGCCAGCTCTACGGTACCAAACACCTGCTGCTGGAACTGGTGGGGATGGACGAGAAGCTGAGTGGCTTGCTGGACATGCTCGAAGAGGCTTCAATTCAAATCAGCGAAGCTAGTGACGAGCTGCGTCATTATGCCGACCGTATGGACCTCGACCCTAACCGTCTGCACGAACTGGAACAGCGCTTATCCCGGCAAATCAGCCTGGCACGCAAGCACCATGTTGCACCAGAAGAGTTACCCAATCTGCATCAGCAATTGTTAGATGAACAGCAATTACTTTCCCAACAAGAAAGCGATCATCAACATCTGAGTGAAGCCGTCAGCCTGCATCATCAGCAAGCACTGGTTCTGGCTGAACAGCTCCATCAAAAGCGCCAACACTATGCCGCTGAACTGACGAGTCTGATTACCGAAAGCATGCATGCGCTTTCGATGCCACATGGCAAATTTAATATCGACGTGCATTTTGAACCGGAATATTTGAGCAGTGAAGGCGCGAGCCGCATTGAGTTCTGTGTTTCCACTAACCCAGGGCAACCTCTGCAACCGCTGGCAAAAGTCGCCTCTGGTGGCGAGCTTTCGCGCATTGCGTTAGCCATTCAGGTCATCACCGCACGTAAAATGGAAACCCCGGCGTTGATTTTCGATGAAGTTGACGTGGGTATCAGTGGCCCAACGGCCGCTATTGTCGGCCGCCTGTTGCGTCAGCTAGGGGAGTCAACACAGGTCATGTGCGTCACTCACTTGCCGCAGGTTGCCGGTTGTGGCCACCAGCATTTCTTTGTCAGCAAGCAAACCGACGGCACCGCAACCGAGACCCAGATGTCACCTTTGGATAAACGGGCACGCCTGCAAGAGTTGGCGCGCCTTCTCGGCGGCAGTGAAGTCACCAGAAATACGCTGGCAAACGCAAAAGAGCTGCTTGCCGCATAAAAAATCACAACTTTTTTGCTTCCGTGAGGTCTGACTTTGGCGTTGTTTACTCAATAGATTTCAAGATGCGGCAAGGCGGCAACCAGACGCATCCCCAGGAGCTTGGTCAACAAAGTGACAGGGGGGAGAGAGGGAAGCCAACACAGCAGCAACTTGAAAGATGAAGGGTATAAAGGTTCCCAACTGCTGCAAGGTCTATTATCATCGGCATCCTATGCCCTAAAGGAATGTGATTACTATGCGCTGTAAAATGCTGACAGCTGCCGCTGTGGTTCTTGTGATGCTGACTGCAGGCTGTTCTACCTTTGAAAAGGTGGTTTACCGGCCTGATATCAACCAGGGTAACTACCTGACGCCTACCGATGTGGCAAAAATCCACAAAGGAATGACGCAACAACAGGTTGCCTACACATTGGGGACGCCAATGATGCAGGATCCGTTTGGTACTCAGACTTGGTTCTACGTGTTCCGCCAGCAGCCTGGCCATGAGAAGATCACGCAGCAAACCCTGACGCTGACGTTTGACAGCGCTGGCGTATTGACGGATATGCAGAATAAACCGGCGCTGACTCAGTAAGCCGGCTGGAACTGTCATCCGGCCCGTGAGGAAGGGGGAAATTCTTCACGACAGTCACAGGCTGCAACTCGGAAGAGAGTGCTCAGATAAAAAAATAAGGCGTATTCAGCGCCTTATTTTTTTGCCTTTTCCGCCCGTTGGCGTCGCAGTTCTTTAGGATCGGCAATCAACGGCCGGTAAATTTCTACCCGGTCCCCGTCATTAAGTGCATCGCCTAACTTGGCAGGCCGACTGTAAATCCCCACCTTGTTGCTGGCTAAATCGATATCGCTACGTAGCTCTAACAAGCCGGAGGCCTGGATCGCCTGCTCAACGGTACTGCCCGCCACCAGCTTCACGTTGCGGACATATTGACGCTCTGGCAACGCGTAGACTACCTCCACGCGTATTTCAGACACTGTAAACCTCTTTTGCCCGCTGAGTGAAGGCTTGCACCATGCTACCCGCAAGCTCTTTAAACACTTTGCCGAAGGCCAGTTCGATCAGCTTGTTGGTGAATTCAAAATCCAGATGCAATTCAACCTTGCACGCTTCCGGGCTCAACGCAGTAAACTGCCATCCCCCCATCAGCTTACGGAACGGACCATCGACCAACTGCATATTGATGCTTTGGTTATCCAGCAAGGTATTACGCGTGGTAAAGGTTTTACTGATACCGGCTTTTGCCACCTCAACCGCCGCGGTCATTTCGTTTTGGGAAGCGGTAATCACCCGGCTGCCGGTGCACCCTGGCAGAAAATCGGGGTAAGAATGAACATCATTAACCAACTGATACATCTGCTCAGCGCTAAAGGGCACCAATGCAGACCGACTGATCTGAGGCATAACATTTCCTGTGAGGCATAAAACGTACAGATAATACCATTTATCTGGCGTCAAACAAAAAATCTGCTACGCACTCCGCGGACACTTACAACTTGAAGTATGACGGGTATAAAATGCGAAAAATTGCGCAGGTGCTGAACGGGAAAGGATTTCTTTCGCTGTGGCATCCAGTATAATGAACAAACTATGACAAAGAAAAAAGCATACAAACCCGGTTCCGCTACCATTGCACAAAACAAGCGAGCGCGTTTCGAATACTTCATTGAAGAAGAGATTGAAGCGGGCTTGGCATTGCAAGGTTGGGAAGTAAAATCACTGCGTGCTGGCAAAGCTAACATCAGCGACAGTTATGTGATGTTCCGTGACGGTGAAGCCTATCTGTTTGGCGCAACCATTACGCCGCTGAACGTCGCTTCGACTCATGTTGTATGCGATCCAACACGTACCCGTAAACTCCTGCTGAAAAAACGTGAGCTGGACTCACTGATTGGCCGCGTGACCCGCGATGGTTACACCGTTGTCGCCCTCTCCATGTATTGGAAAAATGCCTGGAGCAAGGTGAAGATCGGTGTTGCTAAAGGTAAGAAAGAACACGATAAGCGCGATAACATCAAAGATCGTGAATGGCAGACGGCGAAAGCCCGTATCATGAAGCATGCCAATCGTTAAGCCACTGGCGTAACAGGATAACCTTCTGGTATACTGCACGAAGTTACTTGGGGCTGATTCTGGATTCGACGGGATTTGCGAAGCCCAAGGAGCATGCCGAGGGGCGGTTGGCCTCGTAAAAAGCCGCAAAAAAATAGTCGCAAACGACGAAAACTACG
The DNA here is from genome assembly GCF_006715025.1 of Serratia fonticola. Lineage (NCBI taxonomy): Bacteria > Pseudomonadati > Pseudomonadota > Gammaproteobacteria > Enterobacterales > Yersiniaceae > Serratia > Serratia fonticola. Next base: position 1,772,332 of record NZ_VFMK01000001.1, on the reverse strand, counting down.
CACTAGCAGCTTAATAACCTGCTCAGAGCCCTCTCTCCCTAGCTTCCGCTCTTAAGACGGGGATCAAGAGAGGTCAAAACCAAAAGAGATCGCGTGGATGTCCTGCCTGGGGCTGAAGCGTTAAATCTAATCAGGCTAGTTTGTTAGTAGCGTGTCCATCCGCAGCTGGCAGGCGAATGTAAAGATTGGACTAAGCATGTAGTGCCGACGGTGTAGTAATTTCGGACGGGGGTTCAAATCCCCCCAGCTCCACCAAATAATGATCCGGGTATTACCAGATAAGTCCGGAGAAGTACGGAAAGCCCGCATCCCACCTAGGTTTGCGGGCTTTTTTGTGTCTGTAGTAGTCCGAGGATATCCGGCTGAATCCGGTATTTATTGGTATACGTTTATGTATACGCTAAAATGCTTGCCCAATAGACGGAAGAATCCACGCATGGCGCGCACTACGCGCCCCCTCACGCATACCGAAGTACAAAAAGCCAAAGCCACCGATAAAGATCTCACCCTGCATGACGGTGACGGTTTGTTCCTGCTAGTTAAAACCACCGGCAAGAAGTTGTGGCGTTTCCGCTATCTCCGCCCCGGCACAAGTTCACGAACTATGGTTAGCCTCGGTGCCTACCCTGCCCTGTCACTTGCCGACGCCCGACAAATACGCGCCGAAAAGCTCGCGATACTGGCGAGAGGCATTGACCCACAGGCTAAAGAGGCAGCAGAAGCGGAACAGCAGCAGATAGCGCAAGAAAGTATTTTCCTGAATGTGGCAAAGCAATGGTTCGCGTTGAAGCAGGCCAGTGTTAGCGCTAAGCATGCGGAAGATATCTGGCGTTCTCTCGAGAAGGACATATTACCGTCTATTGAAAATATCCCGGTTCAGGACATCAAAGCGCGTTTGCTGATCCAAGTGCTGGAACCTATCAAGGCCCGTGGCGCATTAGAGACAGTTCGCCGATTAGTGCAGCGTATTAACGAAATCATGATCTACGCCGTCAACACTGGCTTGATTGATGCTAATCCGGCTTCTGGTATTGGTAATGCATTCGAGCGCCCTAAGAAGCAGCATATGCCGACTATACGACCAGAAGAACTGCCTAAGCTGATGCGCACAATCTCGATGAGTAATCTATCGATACCAACGCGCTGTTTACTGGAATGGCAGTTGCTTACGTTGATACGACCTGCGGAAGCCTCGGCAACCGCCTGAGTCGAAATCAATATAGAGAAAAGGGAATGGTGCATACCGGCAGAACGGATGAAAGCAAAGCGCGATCACATTGTGCTGCTTTCAGACCAGGCATTAGAGATACTCGAAATCATGCGCCCGATCAGCGGTAGCCGTGAGCATGTATTCCCTAGCCGTAATGACCCACGCAAGCCCATGAACAGCAAAACTGCGAATGCAGCACTAAAACGCATAGGTTATGGTGGAAAATTAGTCGCACATGGTTTACGGTCTATCGCTAGTACGGCAATGAATGAGGCTGAGTTTAATGCTAATGTGATAGAAGCAGCATTAGCACATTATGACAAAAATGAGGTTCGTAGAGCATATAAACACTCAAATCATCTAGAATATAGGAGAAATCTCATGAAATGGTGGGGGAAGAGATTTCTAGGGTTAGAAATTAAAAAGGAATATTTATGGAAAACACACAGAAACAACAAATAAATGGTGCATTTAACTCTATACTAAGAGCAGACTATATTGCTTTAGAAAAAATAACTGAACTAGACCAATTAGAGGGATATTTCATTGACTCATTTGGAATATTAAATAGTTTACTGCAAAAGCAAGATAATTTTATATCCGGACGCCGAGGAACAGGAAAGACAACAAATTTATTAAGAGGTTATTATGAGTGTCTTAAGTCTATATCCCCACACAATAACAAACCAAGACCTATACTAGGGGACAGCAAAGTACTTCCTATATATATAGATCTCAGCACGTGCAATGATTTATTCGACTCAGAAAACGAGCTATCTTTACTTGAAGTTCACTTCATAAGGCAAATAATAGACTCGCTTAAGAAACAATTATCATTGATGTTTGAAGAGAGTTTTTTAAAACTTTTCAAAAAACAGAACCCTGCACTAGATGATCTTGATTATATTGAAAAAATACTTATTGAGGGTGTTACATTAAGTAAAGCTAAAGTTGTTGAAGTCACCGATAATGTAAAAAAAATTGGCAACCATGAAATTTCAGGTGAGCTTTCACCATCCACTACCAAAGTAGCCGCAAAGTTTGGAGGGTCAACAGAGACAACTGGCAGTGTCAATTACAAAAAAATACAAGGGTTAAATGTTCAAGACTTCCTAAATAAAATTAATGAAATAAAAAATAAAGCACATATTGATGCTATCTACGTTTTCATTGATGAATACTCTGATTTAAATAGTGAGAATCAAAAGAAATTTAGCTTGTTGCTTAAATCTTTTCTAGGTTCCAAAATAGGGATGTTCTTTAAACTTGGTGTTATTACAGATCGATATGATTTCGGTGAAAGGGTATTAATCGGCAGAGATATTTTCCCAATACCGCTTGATTTTAATGAATATGCTGAGAGATTCAATGGCGCGGTAGCAGCCATGAGTAGAATGCAAATATTTGTAGAGGAATTAATTCAGAAAAGAATTGAGAAATTCTGTCCTGAACTTAAATTTAAAGATATTTTTAAAGGTGATAAAAATGAAATACTTTATCGCCTAACAAGGGAAACAATTGGCGTATCAAGGACGTTGGGGATTATACTGCAGAATGCATTTTCTCAGGCACAAACAAATTCAACCGATTGTAGAATTGGCTTGGCGGAAATAAACTACGGCATTACATGTGCAAGGAAAACGTATCAAAGACAATTCGTAGGGGGCGTAAAGCAAAAATTAATCCCTGGTTTCTATATGGACCTTTGGAATGCAATACTAACAAAAGCCATCGCAGAAAAAAACAAATTTTCTGATAGAGCAGCCAGCCATTTAATGGTTGACCCTGTCCGTAGAGAATACTTAAATATACTTTGCGAAAATTTCTTACTGCATTTCATATCTGAAAACATATCATCTAAACATGGTGGTAGTTATAACCTTTACTCTTTAGATTACGACGTCTGCAATGAATACAATATAAGATATGCAGATAAAAAAGATGATTACACTCCAATTAGATTCATTTATGACTCAGTACTATCACCATTTGATGCTTATTTTTTAAAAACAAAGCAAAAAAGTTATAAATGCGAAAAATGCAACAAGATATATGACGAGAGCGAAGTCATACAATTTAAAGTTAAAAGATGCTTTGATGATGACACTGTACTCTCAGAAATAGTCCACCAAAATGCCCCCATTACAGAGGGCAACTTTGCCGAAGTTGAGATAAAAATACTTGGTTTAATATCTCAACTTCCCGAACCGGAATCAATGACAGCCAGAGATATTGCTGATTCAGTCGGTTGTACTGTCCAAAAGGTTGCAATATGGGGCAGTAGAGTATTAGAGAAATCAGGAAGAATCCGTATCGATAAAAATCATCGACCACATAGATACTACTCTAGTGATATCGATGAAACCAGCGATTAAATAATATAGTACAATCTAATACGATTACCACAAAAATAAAGAACCACCTTGCTAAATGGTGGTTTTTTATTTCCAATCTATTAATAGGTCACCCAATTATAATTAACATTCTCACTTAACCCGCTTGATTACTGAATTGGTAGCTTGTCACAGTGTAAGTATCCCTGTAATCCGCACCATTAACTTTACAGACGGCGATTCCACTGGGCTTCCGTTAGATAATGATGGTAATAAAATGAGTGGATGGGCTTGGACAAAAGAGTTGCAGATTCGCTATCAGCTACATCTTGCCATGAAGTCAAACCAGATTATGAGTAAAAGTTAATCGTTTAGCTCTTTAGTCGTTTCTTCATTGCTGAATTAGGGCTCCAAGTTTGACTCTTTCCAGTGTGGCGACAAAAAACGCTACCGCGCTGGTGGGCTATGGAGCCTCTAGAGTATATCCGGGGACTGTTACTAGATTGGCAAGTTTCCTGCTCTAGTGGTCGATGCCTCAATGCTATTTATAGTGTCCCGAAGCCGTTCCAGTTCCGCCTTCTCAATACCACCCCACAGCTTTAAATGTCGCTGATAAAGAGACCATTTGAGTGAATGAAAACCATTCCAGGCTAACCCCATCCAAGAGGCGTAATTTGCATTAAGAATATTGCCGGTGATATACATTTTACCAGCGTTAACAGCACTGGAAGTTCCGTAACCCAGGGCAAGCATCATCCGGAAGCGTGGATTTAGCCGAAACGGCATGGTATCCAGTAAGGTCTCCCCAAAAGTTCCTTTACCCAGCGATACCTGTTTCGCTACATAGAAAACCCGCATCAAAACTTCCATTATGGTCATCGGAATACTTGTCACGATAAACTGACGAAAGTCATACCCGTTGGCATACATGTACTCTATTTGTTTCCCGAAGTTAGAACTCCCCACAGGGATACCTTCAAGCATACGAAGTAGCCCCATAAAGGGGGCCGGTAAACCCATGCCACGGTTTCCTTTTGCAGAGGGGGCATTCACATCCGATGCTAGGTGTCCAAACATTCTGGCAATGAGCCTGAAAATATTGGTTTCGTCAGTTACGCCTTTCTTGGAAAGATAAACCACGATTTGACCATTCTGAACCACCGTGCAGGTCCCGTTCAGCATATCCTTTATGCCGATAATAATGCCAAGTATGGGATCATGTGACAAAGCTCGTAAGCGGTGATTTGTTGGCGACAAAACGCTACCAGCCGCGCCCACTAAATCACTGCTAACCGAACTGTCTGGTGCCCCTGTAGGGAACATGTCTGAGAGTTTTTTACTCAGGTCCTCCGGCAAAATGGCATTAAAGGCTTTCTGCACATGTCTATTGAAAATACCATCCACTTCTGCCGTAAAGCTCACTGTAGGTTTTGGCGGGGCTCTGACGCACAGTAAATCCAGCATGGATGCTATGAGTCCGCATCCGCAGGCAATGGCATAATCCCAGGCGTCAAGCGCGTAGCGGTCATTAAACTCTTTAATTTGATTCTGGATCCGGGCATCGACAACAGCCAGGTCATCTGGGGAGAGTACAGTGGCCAGTCCAATATCACCACTTACACGCTGATTAGCCTCGCTAAAGATAGTCCTGAGGCCAGTAGTATGCATGGCAGCATCTGAGGGGGTCATTTCTCGCAAATGACGCTCTTTGAGCGCCTTATGCTCAGACTCATCAAGGTCGGTGCCGCTCGTTAGCTCGGACAACTGTGCCTTAAGGCTCTCTATATCACTATTTATTGTCTCGTGAGCGTTCGAGATATCCTGGCCACGAAGCTGAATATAGCGGATGCCCTTAAGTTCATCATCATAAGGAGACTTACTCATGCGTTTACCTCACAGCGACCAGACTACCTTTGGGGGCTTTTTTAGAAAGCATATCAATTGTCGCCTTAATGCCAGCAATTTCTGCCTTAAAATACTCCGCGTTCGACATTAACCTTTCCTGAACATCGTAGAGCTTTTGAATGGCCTGACTAAGGGCGGCAGTCAGTTTCGCATTTTTCCTGTGTTTTACCACCGCGTACCCACCAATTCCTAATACTGCTACAGGCGCGGCCAGAACCGCGATTCCTGCTACCATGCCACCGCCGACGATAGACCCTGCTGTTGCAAGTCCGGAGGTTATGCCTGCTGCTGATACTCCCGTTGTGCCGAGAGTATAAAGCGCACCAAAGGAAGCCGCAGCGCCAACGCCTGAACCCACTAATGCTGCTGCGCCCTCAGTAATCCCTGGAAACTTATTTTCAAGCGCCTGAAGAGCGCTCTTAACTTCATCCATTGCCTTCTGGCGAATTTTTTCGAGCTCTTTAGTTTCAGTAGCATCCATAACAGGCCTCATATTTATAAATTACTGTGTTATTGGTGAAAAACTGCACCATAAAAGTGATGTAGAAATCATGACTTACTATTGGGGGCACTTTCCAGTTCACGGTTGTCAGTTTTAATGAGTTTTGTTGATAGTAAATGCAGACGCCATATTGTGTTGACCCGAAAAAACTATCGCGCTGGTGCCCCTTCGAAAACTGACTGTACTAAAAATCTGTAGCGGACTGAACAGACATGTGTGGATTTGAATGTTGATTGGTGCCAAACATTAAACCAATCAGGCTACCAATGACAAAATACTCGTCACCCTTGGATATGATATAGGGCCCACCTGAGCATCCTTCGCTGTTGTGATGTGCTATTACAAAGCGAAATGTGAGATGTTGAGCAGAATGATTTGTGCATCCTAATGGCCAAATGCTTGTAATTTTGCCAGGGAATGTCGAAATCGCTTTTTGATGCAGTGGATACCCTACACCTAATGTATCCATGCCAACTGCGGGAGCTCGGCCCTTAAAATAACTGCTTACAGGCTGTTGCATCTCAGCTGGTAACACCATTTCAGCACTATCTACAAACGGAATATTGTCTTTAAAGTTGTTACTGTCATTACAATTATTAAGAATGAAATCGACAGGAACAGGCGCAGCGTTCACCGGGCCGTGATGGTTATGAAATTTGACGTATAATGTTACGGTATTGCTCGCTGGATATGTCTTGCCAAGAACATCAGTAACAACGTGGGCTGCGGTGAGTAGTTTTTGACTCTCACCATCATCAAAACCAAATGCAGTTGCTGCTAAAGGGGTACTAAAATTAGGATGAGAACTCACATAAATTTTGCAGACATAGTTTTCAAACATTTCATCTCCTTATTCAGACTCTAGGCAGAGTCTTACAACTAAAGATGTTATCACAACGCTTGTCCGGTCACACAAACGCCAAAACTTGCTTTATACCGAATGAGTTAACCAGTTTGCCAAACTCTTAGCCGATTCTCTGGTAAGGCTGAAGAGTAATAAAAAGGTGTGGAGGACTGTAAAGAGTATCGTTAACTGTTGGATAATCGAGTAGCTTTCCTTTGAAAAGACGGGGGTTGCCACTGAAAATTTCAGTCATGTACACCCATAATCCTTTCTTTTCTTCGTCAGTAGGCCCTGGCTTGTACAGAAGTGCTCTTGCCCAGAGTTCGTGATACAAGGCATTTAGACTGATGTCTTTAAGCTTGCGATAGTTATCTACGTCAAGCCAGGCTTTGATTTCTTTAGTATGACCCACCTGAATGACGGGGCGTAATGGCACTCCGGGTATCCCCACCTTGCGCATCTTCCTGAGTCCAAAAGTGCCAAACGCTGACCTTCTCCCCCTCGGATACGCTCGTTGATAGCCAATAGTTTCAGGCAACTACCCACGCCCTACCTCAACCCCCCCCACCCTGCCTGAGTTCTGGCTCCCGATTGCGACGCCATATTAAACAATACGTCGTGAACCATAAAACTGAGAGCATGAACCGTGGTTTGATGTAACACAGCGACATGTGAACTGGCTTACATTCTCAGCTTCTATCATAATTTATAGTGACCGCAATTATTAAGGACGACGCATTTAATCATCATGGCATCAATTAAAGACGTAGCAAAAAAGGCCGGGGTTTCGACCGCCACTGTATCACGCGTTCTGAACAACCACCCCAGCGTCGTGCCGGAAACACGCAAGGCGGTACGTGATGCGATGGATTATCTTTGCTATGTGCCAAGTAAAAGTGCGTTTCAACTTAGCGGTAAATGTTCTGGACTGATTGGCGTGGTGTTGCCGAATCTGGTTAATCCTCACTTCTGTGAATTGCTGGCCACATTTGAAGAGGAGGCGAGATATATTGGCAAATCAGTCATCGTTAAGACACATCAGAACCAACCGCAGCAGGATAAGCAAATTATCCACACGTTAATCGGTATGGGAATCGATAGCTTGCTGTGGGTACCCACAGAGGCAGAGGCTGAACTTTCTGAGTGGCTAACGATTACGGGCATTCCAATAACGGTCGTAACACAGGTTTCTCGCTTTTTTAACTCCGTATCAATTAATCAAGGTAAAGGGGCAGAAAGCATTGCAGAACATTTTATACAAACGGGGCATACAACATTTGGCTTTGTTGCCCAGGAAGGCGTCGATAACCGTAAGGTGTCATCCTACAGTAAAAAGATTACCAGCCATGGCCTGACGCTTACTAAAGAGAACCAGTTCTGGATACCCAAAGGCCAAGGAGAAAAAATATCAGGCCATATAAAGATACTCGACGTGATCATCGATAAACTAACCACACAGAAGCAAACTTGTTCGTGTCTTTTAGTCTATAACGATGTTGCTGCCAGCTATATTATTGACGGGTTAAAAGAAAAAGGAATTGCTGTTCCTCAGGATATTGCTGTCGCCAGTTTCGATAACACATTATTGGCGCAAACCAAAAAGATAACCAGCGTCGCACAGCCGATAAACGAAATTGCGCATCTGGCATTCCAGATGGTTAAGAATAAAAACCAGCAGGAAAGTATCGAAATGTATGAAATTGTCTCCCGCTTAATTATACGAGAGAGCAGCGTTAATATTAACATCACAACCCTGTAATCATTTTCAGGTTTAAAAAGCGTGCAACTATTTGCACTTGGGGCTTCTTTTAACAAAAGCGCTGCCGTCGGTGACTGCCTCTGACACGTCACTGGACAGAATACGGTCTGTGGGAGAAATAATTCCCTCTTTTATCTCCGTAGGCTCTGGTTGTAATGGCCAGCGCTTTGTATTCATGACTGCGCAATAAAAAGGTGTGTTTATGTCTGCTATCGCAATGGAAAAACAAAGCGCTTACGAAAAGCTGAGCCTGAAAGAAAAAATCGGTTACGGCATGGGTGATGCAGGTTCCTGCATGATCTGGAGCGTACTGGCACTGTATCTGACCTGGTTTTATACCGATGTGTACGGCTTAGATCCCGGGATCGTTGGCACATTATTTCTGGTCATCCGTATTTTTGACGCCTTCAGCGATCCGGTCATGGGGGCGGTTTGCGACCGTACCACCAGCCGCTGGGGTAAATTTAGGCCGTGGTTGTTGTGGATGGCGTTGCCGTTTGGCCTGGGTGCCGTAGTGATGTTCACCACGCCAGACCTGAGCATGAACGGAAAAATCATATATGCCTGGGTCACCTATCTGATCATGTCGTTAATCTACACAGCGATCAATATTCCCTATTGCTCGGTGGCGGGCGTCATTACGCTGAACCAGAAGGAGCGTATGGGCTGTCTGTCCTGGCGTTTCTTCCTTAATGGTCTGGCGACGCTGATCGTCTCTTCCTCCATACTGCCCCTGACCGAATGGCTGGGTAATGGCGACCGGGCTTCCGGTTTCCAGATGACGATGATGATTATGGGTGGCGCCGCGACCTTAATGTTCCTGTTCTGTTTCTCGAGTATTAAAGAACGCGTCGTTTCGATCAAAGCCAACGATTCGTTAATGCGCGATCTGAAAGACATCGCCAAAAATGACCAATGGCTGCTGATGATTTCGATTACTTTCCTCAACGTCTTCCCGGCATTTATTCGCGGAGCGGTCACTATTTATTACGCCACCTACGTGATGCAGGCATCCGTAGGATTTATCACCTTTTTTATGGCGCTCGGCGTCGCCTGTAATATGCTGGGTAGCGTGATTGCCAAACCACTTACCGATCGCTTCGATAAAATTAAGCTATTTCGCATTATCAACATCATTCTCGGCATCCTGTCCTTCGCGCTATGGTTTGTCGATCCGCAATCGCTGACACCGCTGTTAACCCTGTTTGTCATCATTAATATTCTGCATCTCATCCAGTCGGGCCCCATTCTCTGGGCCATGATGTCCGACGTTGATGACTACGGCGATTGGAAATTCGGCAAACGCCTGACCGGTATATCCTTCGCGGGCAACTTGTTTATGCTGAAAATGGGGCTGGCGGTAGCCGGTGCAATCGTTGCCTGGATACTGGCATTTACCGGTTATATTCCCAATAAGCCTGAACAGAATACACAGACAATTCAGGGTATTATCATCATGTTCTCGTTATTGCCCATGGCGAGCTATTTCATCAGCGCCTTTATGGTGCGCTACTTCAAGCTGAACAATACGCTCCTCGAAAAAATCAAAGTCGATCTCGCCAAGCGCGAGTTGGAAAACGGCCGAGCTCAATCAAAGGAATATAACGATGTCCCTGTCATTTAACGTTAAAAACGGCCAACGACGCTCGCGCTATTCTCCATGAATATGCACGGCAAAGTGGTTTTAAAAATCAAAGAGGCGGGCGCAATGCTATTATTCATGTAGCAAACTGACAGGGGTATAACTCTCCAGTCCATGCGCCCCAGTATCGTACAACTTATATCCAGGAACAACGCCAGAGAGCCGTAACAAGATTGTCGGCATTGGCGAGTTATTGATCGATTTAGTTTTAATCTTATAGGAGGATTTATTAATGGCGAGTAAAAATTATTACGATGTCACCGAGTGGCATATCGGTAATCCGTATAAAGATATTGGAGAGGTCATCAATAGCATTATTGCAGATATTAAAAACAGGCAAACAGACACTGATATTAATGATGGAGGAAAGCCAGGTGCAGTTATCTATATCCCACCCGGTGACTACCATCTTGTCACTCAAGTGACGATCGATATCAGCTATCTAAAAATCCAGGGTTCAGGGCATGGGTTTACGTCTTCAAGTATTCGTTTTAACACGCCAGAGGGTGAATTGGCAAAATGGCACGAAGTGTGGCCAGGAGGAAGCCGTATACTGGTAGATCTTTCCCCACAGTCTGGCGATGAGGAATATGTCGGCGCCGCGTTTTATGTTAAACGCGATGGAGAGCCGCGCATCAGTTCGGTAGAGTTTGCTGATTTTTGTATTGATGGTTTACATTTTCTGGATGATGGCTCAGAGGTAAAAGATCCTGAGAATAGCTATGTTAATGGTAAAACGGGGATTTATATTGCCAGTGCTCAAGACTCATTCCGGATCACCGGTATGGGGCTCGTATATCTAGAGCATGGCGTTACGAGTTATAATGCTGACGCGCTGTCTATACATGATAATTTCATCGCTGAATGTGGCAACTGTATAGAGCTCCGGGGTTCAGGGCAAGCCTCAAAAATAACCGATAACCTGATTGGCGCCGGTTATAAAGGATATTCAATTTACGCTCAGAACTTTGGCGGGCTGTTAATTACCGCAAACAATATTTTCCCGCGAGGTAAAAGCAGCGTTCACTTTTCTGGTGTGGTACGCTCTACTATCACAAGCAATAGATTTCATTCGTTTTATCCGGGAATGCTGGTATTCCAAGAAAACTGCTCGGAGAACCTGGTATCTTCAAATCACTTCTTACGTGACCGTGAGCCTTGGCCTCCAATGCAGGCATACGACAATGGATTAGATGATTTGCATGGCATTCTTTATATTAGCGGGGATAATAACTCCGTTATTGCCAACCATATCTCTGAAACGATTGACACGCAATATATCAAGCCTGCTGGCGCAACGCCTGTAATAATCAACATTGCTTCCGGTAAGGGGAATTATATTTCCGATAATCATATTGTTGCCACTACCGAAACGTCAGAGGTACAAGCAAGTGCAGCGGGCTCGTGTTTCTCTACACAAGTCGGCGCATTGCTGGCTACCGATAAACTGCAAACGCTCGAGGTGACCACCGTGCGGATAGAAAGAGAATCGGTTCAAAATACCATTCTTGATTCAGGCAGTGACGCACAGGTTGTAATGGATAAGACCGTAAATGCATTCAGAGCGACACCGACACCAAACAGATAAGTCATGGATCCAACCCTGAGCTGACGAAAATGGCCGTAGTTTTAATCAAATGCTGCCTTGGCGCTTGACGGATAATGCTCTGGAAGCGGGCGCCCCAAATGTCGTAAAAGACGTGCGGGGTTCCCATTTTTGACCGCTTAAGATCCCCCATTCTGATTACTTGTATTTTCCAACCGGAATGAATAAAGCCTCTTTTTTATTCTCCTGATAGCTAACAGCTTGCGTATCCTGTTTCTGCAAAAAACACCGGCAGAATTGAGCGGCGTAAGAGCCTGTTTATGCCCTTCAGATGTGACCAGATTCGCATTCCCCTTACACCACTATCCTTATTATTGGTACAAAGCCGCTAACATCAAGGATATCCCGAGATGGATCCACTGCATGCAATCACCCTGACGATAGGCTTGTTTGTCCTGACGTTTTTCAACCCAGGAGCCAACCTGTTCGTCGTAGTACAAACCAGCCTGGCCTCCGGCAGCCGTGCAGGCATTCTGACCGGGCTTGGCGTAGCGCTCGGTGATGCGTTTTATTCCGGACTGGGTTTATTCGGTATGGCGACGCTGATTACCCAGTGCGAGGGGATATTCTCGGTTATCAAAGTTGTCGGGGGGATCTATCTACTCTGGTTCGCCTATAAGAGTATGAGCCAACAGGCAACGCCACAATCCCCAACGTTGCAACAACCACTCTCAGCACCTTGGTATGTTTTTTTCCGCCGGGGATTAATCACCGATCTCTCCAACCCACAGACCGTGTTGTTCTTTATCAGTATCTTCTCCGTTACCCTGAGTGCAGAAACACCTAACTGGGCCAAACTGAGCGCCTGGCTGGGGATAGTCATCAGTTCGGTTATCTGGCGCGTATTCCTCAGCCAGGCATTTTCCTTGCCAGCGGTACGGCGCACCTATGCCAGCATACAGCGGGTAGCCAGCCGGGTGATAGGCGTGGTGATTGGTGCATTCGCGATTAAGTTGATTTACGAAGGCATCAGCCGTAGGCCTCTGTAAACATATCCAAACAAAATTTAGTGTGCATTAGTCTGCCTTTTATTTTAGTATTTACTAAATTTAGAATTTACTAAAATAACTTATGACCGCTAAACACGACCCCCAATCTCTGCTTGCCAGCGCGAATAACGCCGCAAAGTTGTTAAAAGCGATGAGTAATCCCCATCGTTTACTGATCCTGTGCATGCTGATTGACTCCCCTGGTACCCATGCCGGTGAGTTGGCGCAAGCCACCGGCCTCAGCCCATCCGCCACTTCTCAGCATCTGGCCAAAATGCGTGAAGAGGGGTTGATTGAGAACACCAGAGACGGGCAGCGCATTAACTATTCCATCAAGGATGCGGCCGTGCATGACATCATCAGCACGCTGAAAACCATCTATTGCCCCTGAGGACGATATGAACGTAGAAACCCTATCATCACAGCAAGCTCAAGAATTGATCGCGCAGGGTGCGCGGCTGCTGGATATCCGCGGTGCGGATGAATATGCTCACGAGCACATTGCGCAGGCCAGCCTATTCCCGCTGGCTGATATTGAGAAAGGGGGTAGACCCCAGACGCTTTCTGCGCAGGACATAGTGATTTTTCACTGTCAGTCTGGCCGCCGTACGGCTCAAAACGCAGCGCTACTGGCAAGGGCCGCAACACCCGCCAAGGTTTATTTATTGGAAGGCGGCATCAATGGCTGGAAGCAACAGGGATTGGCGGTAGTACAGGATAAAAACCAGCCATTACCCATCATGCGACAGGTACAGATCGCTGCTGGCTCACTGATTCTGGCTGGCACCGTATTAGGATACCTGAGCTCTCCCCTCTTCTTCCTGCTGCCGGGTTTTGTCGGTGCAGGGCTACTTTTTGCCGGGCTCAGCGGATTCTGCGGTATGGCGACGCTGTTGGCTCAAATGCCCTGGAACCGGTCTCAGCCGTAGCTGGCACCATGGAAATGTCATCATCATGTACTACCTTTAAGACTCCACGTTTTTCGGTTTCATTCAAAAATTGATACCTGAACGATTAATGGCGAGGTAATACATGTCAGCTCCCAATATTCTGAAGCTCAAAGACGGCACACTTCTGTATTACAAAGATTGGGGAAGTGGGCAACCCATCGTATTCAGCCATGGCTGGCCCCTGTCGGGTGACGCTTTCGAAGATCAGATGTTATTTCTGGCCTCAAAGGGTTACCGGGTGATTGCGCACGATCGCCGGGGGCATGGGCGCTCTTCACAGCCCTGGGATGGCCACAACATGGATCAGTATGCCGACGATCTGGCAGAGCTGACGGCTGCCCTGGATCTGAAGGATGCCGTTCACGTCGGTCATTCCACCGGTGGCGGCGAAGTAGCCCGTTATATTGGCCGCCACGGCACAGCCCGCGTTGCCAAAGCGGTATTGATCGGTGCGGTTCCACCTATCATGATTAAAACGGATTTTAATCCGGACGGATTGCCGCGCGATGTCTTCGACGGCATTCGCGAAGGCGTGCGTAAAGACCGTTCTCAGTTCTTTAAGGATCTGCCAGAAGCCTTCTATGGCTTTAATCGGCCGGACGCCAAACCTTCGCAAGGCTTGAAAGACAGCTTCTGGTTGCAAGGCATGCAAGGATCAATCAAAGCGTTATATGATTGCGTGAAAGCGTTCTCCGAAACCGATCAGCGCGAAGACCTGAAGAAGATGACCATCCCGACGCTGGTTATCTACGGCAATGACGATCAGATCGTGCCCCCCAAATCCTCCAGTGAAGCAGCGGCTAAACTCCTGCCTAATCCTACGGTAAAAGTGTATCCAAAGGCCTCACACGGCCTGTGTAGCACGCATAAAGACCAGATCAATCAGGACCTGTTGGCTTTCATCAAATCCTGACGGACATCATCGCCCAGCGCTTTACTCAAGGCTGGGCGTTGTCCATAAGGTACAATCAGAGTTCCAACGAATAGACTCGGGAAGATTCTCCCCACGGGTGATACCCCATACCATCAAAGCTGAAACCCAATTTTTCGTAATATCCCTGATGATCGGTACACAGGTGCAGGTGGCTGAACCCCAACTCGCCAGCGGCTTGTGCGACATGCTTAACCAACATCGTCCCACAGCCTTGCCCACGATACTGCTCATCGACAAATAGCGCGCATAGCCACGGGAACAACTCCATCCGGCTGATAAAATCATTGGTGATTAACCCCACGCACCCCACAATGATTTCTTCATCAAATAACAAATACCACTGGGGTAGCGGGTTAATGGCCCCCATACAACGCGTAATCGCATCTTCATACAACATCATGGTCTCTGGCGATGCCCACTGCTGCTGGAAATAGCCAATAGCCGCATCCCGGTAGGCGGGTTCCTGACGTACCGAAACAATTTTCACCCAGACTCCTTATTTACAATGATTGGGCAATTACACCCCCCTGCCCACCATTTTAGTGGCAAGCAGCATGATGAGCGCATACCATTATCCAGCCGCACAACGATGCGGACTTATACGATAAAGGAGACGTTATGTCGCAAAATATCTATGACAATCAAACCTTCTTCGACGGCTACGCGCAACTCAGCCGCTCCGTTGAGGGCCTGGATGGCGCGCCGGAATGGCCGACTATCCGCAGTATTCTGCCTGATTTGCAGAATAAAAAGGTGCTCGATCTCGGCTGCGGTTACGGTTGGTTTTGCCGTAGCGCCCGTGAACAAGGCGCCGCCCAGGTTCTGGGGCTGGATCTCTCAGAGAAAATGCTGGCTAAAGCCAAAGAGATGACCGAGGATGCGGCGATAGCATATCGTCAGCAGGATTTGGAAACGCTACAGCTCCCAGCGGCTAGCTACGACTTGGTGTACAGCTCACTGGCGCTGCATTATATCGAAGATCTCGACAAACTATTCGCGACCGTTTATCAGGCACTGATTAGTGATGGCCAATTTATCTTCACCGCCGAGCATCCGATTTATACCGCGCCAAAACAGCAAGGCTGGCTGGTAGATGACGAAGGGCAAAAATCCTGGCCGGTAAATAGCTACCAGCAAGAAGGAAAACGTATTTCCAACTGGTTGGCTGAAGGGGTGATCAAACAGCATCGTATGCTGGGGACCTATATCAATTTATTGGTACAACAAGGGTTCACGATCCGATATCTGAACGAATGGGGACCTTCCACTCAGCAGATCGCCGCTAACCCGGCATTAGATGAAGAAAAAGAACGCCCAATGATCTTTATCCTGGCGGCCCAAAAACCCGCAGCATAATTGACGCTACACCCGTTATAAATCCATCGTAAAAACATCCAATATTGGGGAGGCTGCCTCCCCCCAATACCTTTTCCAGCCACAAACACAGCACGCAGTTCTGGGCAACGACAGAAAAACACCGCCTTACTGTGCAACGCGATTTAATCGGTTGTTATTTCGCCCTCGCGGTTCTCTGATTCTGGCTCTTCCATATCGATAGTGTTGTCTTCGTCCACCGGCGGCATTTGCAAACGCAGATCGATCCAGCGCCCTTCAGGAATATCCATCGGCTCCCCGGCAACGATCGCTGCGGTATCAATATCAAAACGGCGTTTGCTCACCTTGACCGTGATCGTACCGTCTTCGGCAACCTCAGTGGAAACAAAGCACAGGCGGTTACCGTTGACGTCTTGTGGGACTTCGATGTTCCACCCCTCAACAGCAAAGCCCAGTGAACCCGATACCTTATATTCACCGACAGCAACACGCTCCGCGGTAATCCCCTCTGCTTCGCTATTGACCGCTACCAGCCCAGACAGCGTGAAGCCATCCAGATACTCATCCGCCATTTTTTCCGGATTGCTGGAGAGGCGTGCGATAGGCGATGCTTTTTTCAGGAAACCGTTGGCGTCGATGGTGGTGTTTGTACTGTGCCACAGGTTTGCCCAGGTAGACCAGGTTCCATCGGTAATCCGCACGCGAGTCCTCAGTTCATTTGTAGTGCTACCTTGCCCCCAAACCATCTGAAATCTGACATTATCGTTAAAACCGCCACTAATTCCTGCCCATGCTGCAGTTGTTGATGGGGAACTAGGTGTGTTTGTGTTAAAACGGATAAATTGGTTATTACCTGCAGCATTGGCATCTGCAATTGTAATTGCTGTTGTTCCTCCGAGCCCATAATCACTAACTCTTAACGGATTAACTAAGTTATTTGTATCCCATGCTTTTACCCAACCTTGCCAAACACCATTTCTAAGCGTATTACGATATTGAACATCATATGTACTAGGTGCAGTGATAACAGCTGTCGCAGTCAAGACACCACTTCCACCTGCGGTGTTAGCTACATAGTTCCAATCTAATGCAAAAGCGACTGAAGGTATTGGCATATCATTAGAACCTGACCACACTACATATTTACCAGTTCCTAATTCAGCAATAGCGCTCAATGTATTTTCAAGTGGAAGTTTTTTGGCTACTCCACCGATTCCATACTCTCCAGATTTTATGACCTCTAAACCCGCAACTTTTAAGCCATTTAAGAATTGCGCCGTCCCAGCCCTTGTATTCACTGAAAATACTGGAACACCATATTTTACATTCGACGCAAGGCCTGTTGTCGCAGTAGATACAACAGAGAAACCATTTGATGTTGCTATATTAGCATTATTAGGATGAACTAAATCAGCACGATCTCCTCCACGAAATACAAATGGAAGGGCACCTAGATCAGGAACCTTTTCGGCAGCTGTAAATGCATTACCTAAAACCAGTCCATTAGACAACGCTACGAAGCCATCGGGACGAAAAGAAGCTGTATTAGCAGTGCCATTCCAACGGATATTCATAGCACCAGTATCCGTTTGAGCGTACACAGCGCTTTTTTCCACCCCCCCTGAGTCTCTAAATCTAATTAATATATTTGCAGTGGAAGGTGATACATTCATTAACATATCACCAGTAGAGGTTAACTGACCTTTAGCTACAAAGTTCCCTGCTGGCGATAAATAGGCACATAATGTTGTGTCTGTACTATTAGTGTTCCACCAGTTAAATCCACCAATACCGCTTCCTTTATTATTAATAAAATCGGTTGCTGCGGCCAACCCTCCCGCAGCTGTTGTTGCTCGATTCCAAGATACCCACGCACCTTGTGTTGTTGGTGTAAACTCAGGAGTCGTAACCGAGGCAAGCCGAATAGGTTTTGAGAATAACACTGAACTGGCAATGTTCTGATCAAGAGTGGTCGTTCTCGATAAAGAATCAGCCTGAATCTTAGCCAAGGTCGGCACCGTCAACTTTGTACCATCGTCCTTGGTGAAAGTCATATCCCCAGTGCCGGTAAACCAGGTCACTGTATCATTGCGACTCCCTTGGAAAAAAGTCAGCATCGCCGCAAAACGGGCGGAGAACTGGCTGATATCCCCCTCATAGGTAGTGATAATAGCGTAACTCTGTCCGTTGGCCGTGGAGCCAGTATAATTGCTGTTAAGGATCAGTGAGGTATTACTATTAACCTGTTTAACCTCATACAGCTTATTATCCGGTGCCAGTAAAATCATCCCTGGCATTACGCCGAATTTGGCATCGGCCCAAGAGGTGCCAGTACCGGTTACCGTTGGGCTATTAGCTGTTAAATTAATTGTGCCTGTTTTGTACCACATAAAATACTTCCTCTATAGGATTGGGATCATATCCATTAAAATTAGGACCTACTAACATCAATAAGTGAAATGACTTTTCATGAGACGAAAAGTATAGAAAACCAAACAATAACAATATTAAATTAGGCCTTAAACACCATAACAGTAATAATGTCAAGCACTGACGCTGGCCCACGCCCAGAGCGAGATGTACTATAATGAAATGACACAGCCTTATTTTCAGGTAAAAAATATAAAAATGCACTCATACCTGTATCAGAGTCTTTCTCGTTACCTGTAGATGCTGTGACTGTTTTCTCTAGAACGCCATCTATATAAATAGATGATGTAACAGATGCGTAATTATAAATAGGAGCTCCACTCGTTGGTGTCGTGCTCTTCCCTGCGGCACATAATATTACTGGCACAACAATGTTACGAGCAAAAGGCTGCGCAGGAATATAAACGGTACCACCAGACTTAACTACAAATGTCTTGGTGATATCACCAACAATATTTTGAGCATACACCGTACCTTTTACAGTACAGTTTTCATTTATCACGACATTATTAAACGTACCAGATGAAGCTTCAATATGACCACGAACGACTGCGTTATTAAAAATAGCCCCACCATTTTTATCAATTTTCCATCCAGTACTCCCATCCTCTCTGTAATTACTTGATAATATAAAATTACCAATCTGGGCATTAGTAATAGTTCCATCAGCGATATAAGCAGATTTAATAAACGTCTGCCCATTTTGCACTACAAAAGGAGAGGAGACATTACCTTCATCTTTAGTTACTAGGGCAAATTGGTCAGCACGCACTAAAAATTGACGTTCTCCGTCATCATTAACACCTAGAGCCAAACCGGCAACAACACTTTCCCCCTTCTTGCTGGTTTCAACTTTTACTGACCAGGTTGCTGATACCTTGCCATCCAACGTGGCCTGAGCCTGACTAACCTGTTGGATCGCCGCCGTACTTTGATCTGCACTTGCTTTCACGTTATCAATACGGGAACTAAGCGCCCCGTTCGCATCTGCCCGAGCCTCAGACTCCGCTATCAGCGCAGATTTATTCTCACCTACCGCAGCATTCAGCGCCCCAAGTTGTTTAGCCGTCGCCAACTGGTTATCGGTAACAGTCTCTGACAGCGAACTGATTGCCGAGGTATTGGTGCCCACAGCAGAATTCAACGATCCAAGCTCTCTAGCAGTTGCCGATTGATTATCCGTCACCGTCTTCGATAGCGAGGTAATTGCTGCGGCATTGTCCCCCGTTGCGGATTGCAAAGCACCGATTTGCTGCGTGGTGGCGCTGTTGTTATCGGTTACCGTTTGGCTCAAGGCAGTAACAGATGCCTCATTCGCACCGGTTCTGCTGGTCAGATCGGTGATCAGCTTGGCCTGCGCGCTGTCCGTATCCACCAGCACCTGCAGTTGCTGATTGAGTTGAGCATGGTTGTCACCAACGGTGCCAGAAAGCGCGGTGATCTGCTGAGACAACGCTTTGTCGGCTTCAGCACGTACCGTCTGCTCCGTCATTAAACGCGCATCCGTATCACCAAAACTCGCACGTAACTCGGTGATCTGCTGCGCCTGGGCATGTTGACTATCCGCCATCACGTTTTGTTGGGTCCTGATCGACGCCGTTACCTGGTCATTACTGATAACGTCCTCTGCCTGCTTCAATGACTGCTCGATATCCGCCCTGGCGATAGCCTCCAGAGAGCTACTGATCGAAGCCTGGGAACTGTCCACATCACTCTGCGCCTGCTTAAGTTCACCAATTGCTGCACTGTTTTCACCGGAAGTCACCGTGAGTGCGCCAATCTGCTCAGCCATCGCCGAGTCTTGGCTTGCCAATGTCTGCAACTGATCATTGATAGCAGCCGTGTTTTGCCCCACGGTAGAGTCCAGGGAACTCAACTGCCGAGACAATGCGTCATCCGCCGAGGTACGCGCCTGCGATTCGGTGACAATCGCGGCTCGGTTCTCGCTGCTGGTCGCCACCAGCCCGGTAATCAACGAAGCTTGAGCACTATCAGTCTCCGCTAACGCCTGCAAGCGCTGATTAACCTCAGCCTGATTGCTGCCGACATCGGCACTCAGGTGATCGAGTTGCCGGGATAACGCACTGGTCTCACTGGCGCGAGTAGTGATCTCTTGCTGCAATTGCGCAGAGACCTCACCAAAATGCGCATCTAGCTGGGTGAGCTGCTGGGCTTGTGCCTGCTGACGATCGGCGAAAACCGTTTGCGCAGTGGTTAATCTGGCACTGCTCTCGTCAAGACGCTGAATATCGCTATCCTGCTTGAGCGCTTGTTCAATTGTCGCCTTGGCGGTTGCCTCCAAAGCCTGTTGCAGGTTAGCAACGCTGCCTTCGGCATCGGTTTGCGCACTCCCAAGGCGGCTGATGGCAGCCGTATTCTCCTGGCTTGTCGCCTGGATAACATCAACACGCCGACTCAGTGCACCATCGGCATCCGCGCGGGTTTGTGCCTCCGCCTCAATGGCAGAGGCATTACTGCCCACGCTGCTCTGCAGACCAGAGATCTGCTGTGCCTGGGCCGAATCACTGGTTGCCAGCGTCTTCAGCTGTTCGGTCACTTCTGCTCGGTTATCGTTAAACTCAGAGGTCAACCCACTGAGTTGCTGGCCCAGCGTTTGCTGTTGCTCGGCCAGCGCCTCCGTTTTTTGCGTAACCTGCGAGTTAACCTTGTCCTGCTCACCTTTATTGGTATCGATCGCGTTAGCATTGGCAGAAACATTGGACTCCACTTTTGCCAAAGCGGAATCTGCGTCAGCCTGCGCCTGCTCCAGTTTGATAATCAAGCCCTGCTGGCTATCCGTCGTGGCTTTGACCGAGTTGATATCCTTGGCCAAAGCGCCATCGGCATCCACACGCGCCTGCTGTTCTTGTGCAATCTGCGCTGCGTTGCCCTCGGCTTTGGCAATCACCACCTCAAGCTTGCCGGCCAATTGCTGGTCTTCACTTTGCAGGCTGGTGATCTGCGAGACTACCTCTGCCAGCGTCGCATCTGCGCCCCCAGTAATAGCATCGACTTTGGCCTGCAGTTCAGCGTCTGCCTGCGCCAGAGCCTCTCGAGTAGTTTCAATTTCTCCCCGAGCCCCCTGAAGATCGCTGGACAGTGTTTCCTGCGCTTTGGCGAAATTCTGGCGGTTATGCTCAATAGCCAGGCTGTTTTCAAGTGCGGCTTTGCCTAACTGCGCTAAATCCTGCTGCAAGGCATCGACAGCA
This sequence comes from Serratia fonticola, assembly GCF_006715025.1. Lineage (NCBI taxonomy): Bacteria > Pseudomonadati > Pseudomonadota > Gammaproteobacteria > Enterobacterales > Yersiniaceae > Serratia > Serratia fonticola. The sequence goes on along the minus strand of NZ_VFMK01000001.1, from coordinate 1,750,684 downwards.
TCGTCAAGATCGGCATTCTTGCCTTCAACCTCAGCTTTGACCTTATCCAACGCCGTTTGCAGGGTATCAACATCCCCTTGCAATGCAGCCTTATTGGCTTCGATATCAGCCTGAGCCTGAGTAATTTTCGCCGCCAGATCCTGAACGTTCTGATCTGAAGGCAAGCTGTTGATCTTCTCCAGCAGATCTTTTCCCAGCTCGGTTTCAGTAATACTTTGCGCGATTTGCTCCAGTACCGCGTCTGCACTTTCCGAAGCCATGCCACGGACAAATCCGCTCCAGTCGGATTGATTGCCGGTTTTATCGGTGAATGCCGCACGGAAATACAGTACCTGCCCGGCACGTAACCCTTGCATGTCATAGCGACGTTGCGGATATGGCACATCCGCGAGCAGGCGTTCGTCAGCAAAGTCCGCCCGGCTGGCTACCGTCAGCGTAGTTTTCAACCCATCGGCGGAATTCTGACCAAATCCCCAGGAAAGCTGGATACCAAAGACCACATCTTGCGTTGCCGTCAGCATCTCAATAACCGGAGGTGTACCGGCTTTCCCCGCCAGATAGGCAGGTTCTGCATGTCCCCACTGCGAAGAAACGCCAACCGCATTCACCGCGCGCACTCGCACGTCATAATTGCCGGCATAAATGCCGTTAACATCAAATCCAAGAGATGGCGTCGAGCCCACATTCACCCAGTTACCGTTATCCTTGCGCCACTGGGCTTCATAGGCCACGGCACCGGCGACGGCATCCCACTGCACGCGCATGGAAGCCACGTTAATCCCCTGGCTGACATAGTCGTAGCGGGAGATCGCGATATTTGCCGGTGCGGGCATCGCCCCTGGTGGCGTAACGGTGATCGGGGGGGCATCCAGGCGGACACCGTTATCGATAAAACTGTATTTATCCGGATCGTGTTCAACGGCGTTGATAGCGAAGGTGCCATCATCGTTGGACTGTACGGAAACCACACGGAACTGTTGTATCGCCAGATTATCGGAATCAATACTCCAGACCGCTTCCGCCTCCGGCTGCAGGCGGAACGGCGCGGTCAGCGTCACAGTGATCTTATCGGCAGCAATACTGGCGATGGTGCGGGCCTGCGCCGTGCCGTCTGGCAAATTGACAATCAAACGATCGCCCTTGCCAAACTCTACCTGGCGATCCAGCACCACCTCGCGATCCTGTGCGGAATGGATACGCCCACCGTTAGCCTTGCCTGCCAACATCGCATCGGCAATACCGATGATCCGCGCGGGCAATGGGATATTGCCATCCAGGCCGACGGTAAAACTGACGGTGCGATCCTTGGCGTTGCTGAGGATTGCCCAACGCCCACGGCGATGAGCTTCCGTACGGCGTGTACAGCCGATAGCGGTGATTTCCGTCTGGTTGACGCCGTAGCGCTTCACCAACTCATTATCGTAAGCGGCCTCTACCGTATCGGCATAATGGTTGGTCGGGTCCCCCCATTTTACCAACGCCGAACTATAGCGATTCTTGTAAGAACCCGAGGCATAAACGAATTCACCGTTGACCACGTTGGCGCGTGAATAGACAAAATCCACATCGCGCGGCATATCCGCATAGGCAAACAGCTGGTCGTTGCCCCAATAGGTGATGCCACGGAAAATAGCGGCGATATCACGCAGTACGGTGTAGGCATCCTGCTGTGACTGGATATAAACATCGCACAGGAAACGCGGCTCTTTACCTCCATTCCCCATACCGTCATCGATGGGCTCATCGCAATACTGGGCGATGCTGTATAAGCCCCATTTGTCGATCTCTGCCGCAGTAACCCGATTGCCTAAACCGTAAGTCTTATCCAACGCAATATCGTAAAACACCCACGCCGGGTTGTTGCTCCAGGCCCATTTAAAACTGCCATCCCAATTGCCGCTGTAAGTACGCGCCACCGGATCGTAGTTGGCCGGTACGCGAATGATTTTACCCTTCGGCTTTACCGTAATTTTCGGTACTGAGCTGAATTGCTGAGCATCGAACTCGATATACAGCAAGGCGGTGTTCGGGTAACGGAATTTAGCGTCAACGATCTCGGTATAAGTCTGGATCTGGGTATTGTTTACCAGCCTGCTGCTGGTTGAATCTGGTGTGATGCGCTTGATGCGCAACGTCCAACCGGTCGCTGCCTTCGGTAAATTAATTCGGTGATCGCGTTCATACAAACTGGTGGTTTTGCCCTTTACCACGCCGTTGACCACGGTCTGATAGGCTCCCCCGTCAGTGGAAAGCTCAATCAGATACTCCACCACCGACCCATTCATATCGCCATTATCATGTTGCTGAAACAGTGCAGGGAACCCCATGCGGATGCGCAGCGCGTCGATATCGATATTGGTGAAGGTTTTGGTCCAGACATTCGCGGCGGTCAGCTTCACATTGACCGGCGTCTCAGACTCCACATCCGGCATGCCCTGGATATAATCCTGGGTTTGGGTGCCATTACGGACTTCCCACTTCAGGCCGGTAAAGTTCTCGCTGCCATCGGGATTATGTACCGGAGTGCCATCGAGCAGGATGCGAGTCCCATCCAATTCCCCGGCAATTTCCCCTTCAGACAGCGCCAGCAGAATTTTGATTTTAGCGTTGGACTGCAAATCATCGGGAGATTCAACCGGCGTATGTGCCGATCCACCACCGCCTTTGCGCCCATGAATACGTGTCTTTGTCATATTGCGCCCATAAAAAAAGGCCGTTATACCCGCAGCCTTTCGAGCCGTAGTCCGCTTAGCGCCTGACTACAACTTGAAATTCTTAAGATATAAAACGACCAATAAGAGAAGGATTACTGTTGATTTTCGGCGTAGATGCCGGCCGAAATCACCGCACCACCAATTTCCCTTTCGCCGTACAACACCGGTACCGGGTAACCTTGTGCCGTAGTGTTGACCGGGGAACCAAAGGCATAGGAGGGTTTGTTTTCCACCGATTGTGACGAGGACATACCGAAGTTGGGTTGTGGCGTCATCAATTGCATAACGCCCCCCAGCACCATGGTTGACCCCAATAGCGTCAAGTTGGTCACGGCGGCAACGGAAGAGGCACTGAGTGTCGCAGTTGCCCCCATCGTGCCAAGCGCTTCGGTCCACACACTCAACGACCAGCCAGCAGAATAGAAGGCGCCCACCAACGCTGCCACGCCCAACACCATTTGGAACACTCCGCCACTTTTACTGCCTGCGATCACCGGCATAATGCGGATATCGGCACTGCCTTTAGAGGTGGCAAACTCAGCCAGGCCGATGTTATGTGGGCCATTGAAGAAAGCGAACTGTACGCCATCCTTATGGGCATTCATCATATAACTCTCAAACCCTGGCAAAGTGATACACAGCGCGCGCAATGCTTCGCGGGTATCCTCCACCACCAGCCGATGCGTTTTGCCGAATTTTTTGCCCAGTTGCCCACCCAGCCGAATACGTCTTGTTGTTTGCATCATAAAAGTTCCTTTCTGCGGACTACGCGAACCGTCCGCTCCTGAAAATACCCGCTGTAGGGATAGCGCTGGCTGAGCTGGCCAAACAGGTGATGCAGCATCATGTTATCCCCCAGATAAATACCCGCATGGTTGGTGACCGGGGCTGAAACCTGCATCATAATCATGTCACCAATCCGCATTGGCCCCTGGAATTCACGGAAGCCTTCGGCATACCAGTGATCGTCATACAGACGAGTTTTACCGTCGATCCACCATTGATGCTCCACCGAGTAATCGTTCAGTACGATGCCATGTTCCTGTCGATAATAATCGCGGATCAGTGACCAGCAGTCGGCGTGCCCCAACAGCCAACTGCGCCCCACCAGCGGGCGTTCACCGCGCGGGGCTATCTCGGTGTAATCCTGCTCTGGCCATGAAACGATGCCCCAGACAATGCCTGAGTGATCGCACTGTAGGCGATCCATCTCTGAAGGGATCAAAATAGGAACATCGGGATGGCTATGAATAATGCGAATAATCTCGCCCTGCTCTTCCGCCAGCGCGTAATCCTGTGGCGCAATAACAAAGTTATCCAGCGCGTTTTCCGCTACGTTGCGGCACGGCTGGTAGCGTGCTTTGCGCCCGTTCTGCACCACAAAACCGCAGCACTCTCTGGGATATTCTGCTGCGGCATGTTGATAAATCGCCTGCATGATGTCTTGTTGCATCGCTACCTCCCAAGCAGGTTGGAGCCCGGGAACCCGCCAAAAGCCAAGGGTTGGGCATCACCAAAGCGCTTCTTGCAGGACGAAACCCGGCCACCGCAGACATCCAGCGCCGGATCGTCGATCGGCTGATCATCCTTGTCAAAGCAGGCGCTACCGCTGTAATCACAGCCTCTGCCACTGCGGTACCAACCACGGATGCACCAGGTACAAAGTCCGTGGATCTGGCGTGATGGCAGTTGTTGCCCCTGCAAATCGAACGGCGTGCTGAGCTGGAACGTCACCACGCTGTTGGTTTCGGTGCTTTTACTGTCGATGTAAAAAACCTGTACGCGCTCCTGCGTAGGATCCGCAAGGGGATTTCCTTGTGGAAAATTAACCGCATCCAGATATTTGGCGAAGGTGTCATGCACCCGCACTTTCGCCTGCACCATATCGTTAAAGGTCAGACAAAGTGAGGTGACCAGGTTACTGATGTTGGCCACGCTGAGGCTGGGCGTCGGCTGCGAACCGTCAGTGGTGGCGGCCAGACCGGTGATCTCATAGGGATAGGCTTCATACTCATTCCCCTGCCACCAGATCGACTTGGGTTTCAGCGGTTGCGCACCGTTTGCCGCCGTAGTGATCTCAGCCTCGCTGTGTGGGATGTTATGGGCATGAAAACGCATGATGGCAGCACCAAAGGCACTACCATCAATTTCGATCAGCTGGATCACCTCGCCCGGTTCCAGTTTTTGTACTTCATTGCTAAATGACATGATTTCACCTATACGCCGAAGGCTTGTTCAAAGGTAAAATTCAGCGCCACCACGTTACGTGCAAGCGGCGTGACAGAGATTGAATCCGACCTGACGCGAAATAACGCTTTCACCCCATTGGGCGGCGTCCAGAAAAATGCCGTAATGACATGCTGGTTCAAAAAATCCAGCATCGGTTGCGTCACCGTCAGGTGGCCGGTATAGGCCAACTGCCAAAGCTGTACGGCCTGATTCAAGCCGTTGCTGCTGATCTGTTTGTAGCCATCGCCAAACTGCGCGCTACGCACGTTATGAGCAAAGTTGCCGCTTGGCGCCGCCTGAGTTTGCCAGTGGAAAGTATCGATAAGCATAGAAACTCCTGAAAGTAAAAAACCCGCAGCGCGGGTTTGTTACTCTGATGATTTAAGAAGAGATTCAGCGGGCAGCAGAAGCATTCCAGATCAGGCCGCCCGGTTTAAGCTCTTTGCCCAACCGTTCGGTAATTGCCTGATTGACGATGCCCTGCACCAGCTTGCCCATACCGCCGCCGGCTGAAGACTCATTGGCCAAACGGGGCGCGCCGTCATTATTCATCACCACGGTGCTATTGACCGTAATGCCACCGCCCTGCTCACCGGCCAGCCCGAACATTGGCGCTTTATTGCCGCCCACCAGGCCACCGTTCGCATAGCCACGCATCATGGTGTAGAGGTTGTCCACACCAATACGTTGGGTCGCTTCTTTGGTCATCACGAATTCGCCGCGGTGGACAATGCCAGCCTGCTCATATTTGCCACCGTCGCCGGTGTAGCCACCCGAGTCAAACGTAAAGTGGTCGTATGCTCCCAAAGCGAAAGCGTTATTTGCTGTTCCTGCATCAGAAGCTGGGGAAAATGTTTTGCTAATCCAGCCCATCGCCGATTGGATGGCATAAGCCACCAGCAGTTGGTTAATCACCTGGATGATCATTTTCAGGATCGAAGAGGTGAAATCCTTGAAATTAGCTTTACCGGTAGTGACCAATTCAGTCAGATTGTCAGAAAGCCCTTTGTGGGTTGCCTGGCCAATTTCATTGATCCCCTTGTAAACATCGGTGACACTTTCATAATATTCCCCCCAGGTTTTCTTATCCTCATCGAGTTTTTCCTTGGTGGTGTCCCCTTTTCCATCACATTTACCAGCATCTGCCGATGTAGCCCCGCCGGTTATGACTTTTCCCGGGTTATCTGCCGCGGCCGTTTTATTACCGTCTGCCGCAGGGAAAAAGGTGGAATCTATCCACTTCACTGCTTTATCTACCGCAAACCCGCTAATGATTTTACTAAATAAACCCGCAGACATCTGCAAAATAGAAGTAGAAAACGTGCGAAAGCTAAATCGGCCGGTGGTCAATAACCGGCTAAGAATTTCCGTTAAGCCTTGATGGCTGGCAATCGCTACCTGATTAACCGCCGCAGCAATATCGGTGGCACTGTCTATATAGGTTTGCCAGCTTTTTCTGGCAGCCTCTGCCTGTTTGTCTGAAATAAAACCACTTAACAAACCCGGTTCTTTTTTTTTCGTTTCCTCTGTCGGTAATCTACGTAACTCCTTACGGATATTCTCATACTTTATTCTATCACCACTCAATGCTTTTTGGACTTCCCTCAACTGCGTGACCAATAACATCGACGTCGCCCCGGTATGATTATTAACATCCCGAATACCAAGAGAGAATGATTTATTAAACTCATTCATCAAGGTAGTGGCTTTGACAAAATTGCTGGTAGTGATAGGAAGTTTTTTATTGAGTTCCTGCAATTGTTTGGAATTATCACGCAGCACCATAACTGCTGAGTCTGCCATCTTGACCTCCAGATAAAGATAAAAACCAGCTTAACGCTGGTGCAGGTGTTTATTTATTATGAATAACTCTGAGTGCTGCGCTTTCCATTACGCGAATATCATTAAACGCGCTTGCCTCATCGTCTACACCATTAAGGGACATTAACCATGGCAAACAGTTATAATCCAGCCCGCTGACACCGCCCGTCCCCATGCGCCACTGGGTTCCCATGGCTTGAAAAACCTGAAATGCAGGCCAGATATCCGGCCATACCTCGATCACCACAGCATCATAATCGGCGGCGCTCAAACCAAATGCGCCAAGGTCTTCAGGGGCGGGCTCTGGCGTATAGAACGCTTCGGCAAGCGCTATCAGTTTTTTCCGCGCGCAGCCATCAGTTCACGGGTAAACTGGGTAGCAATAGAATCAAACGCACGCGGGTAGTTATCCAGCAACACCAGCATGTTTTCACGATTAAACTCCTCCGCCAAAGCCCAGCCTGCGCAAATTTCCATCAAAAAATCGGCCATTGGCTCATTGCTATAACTACCGGTCTCACTCAGTTGTTCCGAGGTTTCACGCAGCGTTTTCTCCAACCGTTCCAGTTGGCTGCGTGTTTTGTGCTTAAAAGTAAACGTCAGTACGCCATCTTCATCCCCCGGTCGCGGGATAGACACATCCGCCTTAAATGTAGGTTTGGGATTCAGTTTAAATTCGGCCATGATTTCCTCATCATCCTGGTTTTGTCTCTTTCATTAACCCCTCGGGCCACGAGGGCCGGAGGGGTGAACAGGGGCATTATCGCGTTAAACAGCAGCTTTATAGAACGTCATATCACGAGACTGAACCGCTAAAGACACCTGTACGGTTTCAATCTGGTTAACCGCGGTCGTCGGCTGCGGATCAAAGGCCGGCACTGCAGACCAGTAGCGCAGCTCTTTGGCTTTTGGCACATACATATAAAACGCCAGCGTCGTGCCGTTACGATCAGCTTCCTGCAGCAGGCTGTAGATTGGCTGAGAGGCGTCATGTGCAAAGGTAAAGGTCTGTGTTTTTGCCGCCTTAAAGGTGGCCAGGTTACGTTGGCGATCGTCCTCCAGGAACTGTACCTGCACGAATTGCTGATCGCCGCCGGACTGCGCCACCTCGGTAATTTGCGGGATCTGCGTCCAGGAAGTGATCTTGTGCAATGCACCTTTACCGCCCCCCTCCGGGAAGAACCCGACATCAGTGCTGTTGATGGCACCAATAGTAACGCTGGTATCCAGTGAGGCGGTGACCTTGGCCACCAGATTGTCGATCAAGCCCCAGCCAGAACTCACCATTACAATATCACCCACCTCCAGGTTGTGGCCGGTGGCCACGGTGAAGACAGCGCCGTTAGCATTGCTGACAGCGGTAGTAGCTACGCCTGGTGCCGTTGCCGCGCCAGCAAATACAGTGGCGCCATTTGGTAATGCAAAACCCATGGTAATTCTCCAATTTCAGATATAAAAAAACCGCCTGATGGCGGTGATAGTTGATGACAAAGTGTTTTTTTAACCGAGATACCCGGTCCTGGCGCACCGAGGGGCGCTCCGGTGGCTTACGCCACGACGACCCCATCGCTACGCTAGCCCTAATATCTGACTTTGTCAGCCGTCTTACCGCCTGATGGCGGTGGTTTGTTTACTGGTTTTTCTCCAGTGATGGATACAACATCATCGACCGTTAATAACCGGCCCAATAGCCGATGGTGACCGGCAAAGTATATAAGTCATCTTTGGCAATGGCTGGCAGGATATTCCCACCCGTATTGACATAACAATTAAAGGTATCCTCCGACAGCACCAACCCTCTGGGGAATAATGAAATAATCTCTTCTGCCAGTTGGTAACCTGCCTTGGCACCGGTCCCTTTTCTCATCACTATATTAATCTGATAGTTACCACTGTAGGTTTCTACCTCTTGAGCGATCCCGAGTGCGACCGAGAGTTCAGGTGCAATAAAGGGTTCCAGATGAATACTCTCATCCCCCACAAAGTCTACGTTAGCCAAAGAATATTTAACGTTATTTATTTCAGCCCAATTAACCAATCTGGACTCAAATAAATCATTGATACGCAAGGTGCTCATAGCGCCTCCAGAATTTACTGTGTCAGTAAGATTTTATCACTTGGCTGCAAACCAGTAATAGCACACTACCTAATAATTTTCGTAACGAAAAGCTGTTTTGGTAAATAATTTAATTAACGCTAACGCTCAACAACCACGCTATCAAATTACAATATAAAACTCGTAACGAAAACAACTTTATTCAATTATTTTTTGCTATTAATTAAAAATAACAAGACCACCCCGCATTGCGGGGTAGTAATTACTTCAATTTAAGATTTATTTATTTTTCATTATTAGTAAAAGTAGATATATCCATTTCCAAACGAATAGCCTGGCTCGCCAAACACCCTTCAATAAAACTTTCTGCCACCTGCATCTGCTGCCTTACCCGCCCCTCTGAGCATTTCCAGCCGCGAGCAATAGCGGATTTTGATTGCCCGTAAACGTAGTAGCGCAAAATCAGTTCCAACTCCTCGGGTTGGCGCATCGCTTGCAGTTGGGCGACTGCACGATCCACCAGCATACCATCACTATCACAACAGGATGCCAGCGTCTTCGAACTGCTCGGGAGCAAACCTTTAAAACCGGCAGCAATCGGCGAATATCCCAGAGAAGAACTTTCTCTTGCCCAGACACCCCAACGCCCCAAAACTTGTTGTATATCCCGCATAAGGCCTCCTTTTTTATTTGCTCTAGTGTAACCAGCCACAGCCAGGCTGCCCACCGAAGGGCGTTGTAGGAAACCTCACAGGACAAAGGGGTAATATACCCAGAAGCAGAGAGCAGAAAATAAGGAAAAACAAGCCGTTACAGAATAGCGTCAGTGATGGAGAAAGGATTGAACAATCGCATGCCAGGGGGAATCATCCCCCCGGCGGCGGCCCGTCAGGACAGGGCAAACTGCTCGAGCACCTTGCCTTCCATACGATAACGCACCCATTCGTTCTGCGGTAACGCGCCAATGCTGAGATAGAAATCAATCGCGGGTTGATTCCAGTCCAGCACGCTCCATTCCAAACGCCCGCAACGGCGCTCACAGGCAAGCTGGGCGATATGGCGTAACAAGGCTTTGCCAGAACCCGCCCCTCGGAATTTAGGTGCAATATACAGATCTTCCAGATAAATACCGTTTTTACCCAACCAGGTGGAATAACTCATAAAGAATACGGCATAGCCAGCCGGTTCACCGTTCACAAGGCAGATCAGCGCCTCTGCACTGGCCTCCTCACCAAACAGGCTTTCTTCGATCTCGCTTTGCGTGGTAAGCACCTCGTCGCGGGCTTTTTCGTAGACTGCCAGTTCAATGATCATGTCCAGAATCAACTTGGCATCTGCTTTTACTGCCGGGCGGATTTCAATCGTCATCATGTTTCCTAAAGAGAGTGAACTAACCTGCTTGCCAGCATAATGCCGAGCCAATATTGTATGAACTGCATTTTCATCAATAGATAATGAATATTATGCATCTGGATTTACGACGTATCGATCTCAACCTGTTACTGGTGTTTGAAGCGGTTTATCGCCTGCGCTCTGTCACCCGCGCGGCTTCAGAGTTGGCGTTGAGCACCTCTGCACTCAGCCATGCATTGAGCCGTTTGCGTAAAAGTCTCGGCGATGAACTGTTTTATCGGGTGGGTAACGATATGCTGCCAACGGTATTTGCACAAAGCCTGGCCCCCGCGATTGGAGAAAGCCTGGCTTTATTGAGCAAAGGATTAACCCCGCGCCCACGTTTCGTTCCGGCAACCAGCCATGAAACCTTTACCTTCGCGATTACCGATTACACCGCCTTCGCGGTTTTTCCCGCCCTGATGGCCCATTTGCAAACGAAGGCGCCCAACATTTCGTTCCAGCTGTGCTATTCGGAACGCAAAGTGGCGTTAAACGAGCTGTTGGCAGGCAAGATTGATTTTGCGTTGGGCTTTACCGAAACCACGGATGAGAACTATCAGGACATTGAAGAAATCGACTGGCTTGAGGATAACTATGTCGCGATCTGCTCGCCGGCATTTACACAGAAATATGGCGCACTGACACAGGCGCGATACCTGCAGGCCAGACATGTTGTCGTCACCCCCTGGAATGAGGAACGGGGCGTCATTGACCACCAGTTGGAAAAACAAGGGTTGCAGCGCAATATCGCGCTAAAGACGCCTTCTCTATTGGGTGCCCCCTTTATCATCGCGGCCAGCGAGTTGCTGATGAGCATCCCCTATTACGCAGCAAAGCAATTACAGCAGGTGGCTCCCGTGCAGATCCATCCTCTGCCGTTCCCGGTACCGGCCTATAAAATCAAAATCTACCTGCATCGTAAGAATGGCAGACCCGCGGCCTGCAACTGGCTTAAACAGCAATTAACCGAGCTGGCAAACGGCTGAACTATACTCAGTATTCGTCACCATTATCCTTGGAGAATCGCAATGTCATTTAACGTGGGTGATTTTGTACAGCGCAAGACCGGTGGACCAAAGATGATCGTCATCGCGGAGGAAGATGACGCGCTGGTATGCAGCTGGCATGAACTGGGTGTGGAACAACGCACTGAAGTACAGGCCAGTGATGTGAATCTGTATCATGAAGATGACGACTTTGGCGTCTGCTGATCCTTCCCTTTTTCACACGCGGATAAAGAGCCCCTCAGCCCCTACCCACACTAGATAAAGCGTGGAGTTGTTCTAACCTTTAAGTTGTACAACAACATAATGACGTAGTGGCTAAGGGGTTCAAAATGAGCGAAAGTTTAAAAGACGGCATCATTCTGCTATCCAGAATTCTGCTGATGATCCTGTTTCTTATTTTCGGCTGGATGAAATTGACTAATTTCGGTGCCACCATTACCGCAATGGAGGGGTACGGAACGCCGCTGCCTTACGTGGCTGCGCTCATCTCCGTGGTGGTTGAGTTTATTTTCGGCATTGCCATTGTCCTGGGAGTCCTCACCCGGCCATTAGCCATCATTTATGCTGTCTATGTGTTGGGCACGGCCTTGATCGGCCACCCTTTCTGGAGAATGACGGGGCCAGAAATGCTCGGCAATGAGATTAACTTCTTCAAAAATATCAGCATTATCGCCGGGTTGCTGCTACTTTCCGTCACCGGCGCCGGGCGTTATTCTCTGGACTATAAATGGTTCAAACGCTAGTTCGCTCCACATGGCGGCGTCGTGACACGCCGCCATTTTTTATCCGCTGCCAACCAGATAAATCAATAGAGACCCGTACAGGGCTAGCGGCTATGTTTAGCATGACGCTCAAAATTATCTGCCTTTGCCTCAGCAGATTTACGCAGTGTGACGTAACAGGCTCCTTCCCCTCCGTCACGCGGCAGGGCCCGGCAAAACGCCTGCACCTGTGCAAACTGCCCTAACCATTTGGCCACGTAGCTGCGAATAATATTCGGATGACTCTTATCTTCGCGTCCACGCCCATGCACAATCAGCAGTGAACGCAGGCTGTCTTTCTCCGCCTGAACAATAAAACGGAACAGTGCCTGTCGACAGTTTTCAACCGGTTGCCGGAGTAGATTAAGGCTGGCCTGCGGCGGATAGTGGCCATGGCGCAGCTTATCCAACACGCCTTGTTGAATGCCCTCTCCCTTATATTCCAGTGGGATATCGCAGGGAATGATATCCAGAAAACCAGTGCTAAGAAAATTCTCCAATTGCAACGCCTGCGCTTCACGACGCGCTCGCTTATCGACAGGATCCTGCGGCTTCAGGTACAGCGTTTGCTGCGCTTCAGATAATGGGATCACATCGGCCATCGCCTGTTCAAAAAAACCTTTGTCTTCGTTGCTCATTTCGCGTCACTCTCAGGAGATTATGCCAACGACTCACCAACCGGGGAGAACCTTCTATCGCGGGGAAGATGTGATGATTGTATGACGCCGTGGCAAGGTTGCAAGTGAGGAATTAGCGGCAACGGGTGAGGTTACGGGCAGTTTTCGTTATACTGCAGTCCATTATTGAGTGCCGCAAAGGATCGAACCCATGACTATGCGTGAGCTGGAAATCCAGTTTCAGAATGCAATGAATGAGTTGCAAGCCAGCTTCGAAAAGCAGCACCGCGAATGGCAACAAGGCTACCTGGCTCTGCAACAGCAGTTGGAAGAGGCCAGGCTACGTGAAATCTCGTTGCGCAAGCAAAATGAACAGCTGGTACGCAAGCTGAGCACGGCCAGTTCAGTGCCGGAACAGCATGCTCTGGTCAAACAGATCAAGATGCTGGGAGCCCATTTGGATGCGCTGGCCAAAGATGCCGCCACCTTTAATCGCCATGTTCATAATCAACAGCGGGCCGCAGACAACTTCAGCGGCGAGCAGCACTGACAATGTTGGGCACGGCACACCGTGCCCCCTGCCAGTCACTGGCGAACCAAGACGGTAAAATTGCATAAATGACATGGATCATCATCGCCGCCCTGATCGTAGTATTTATTATTGGTTATCGCATTCTGACTTCTGACACCCGCAAGGCGATAGATTCACTGGCGCATCTGCTTAAAGTCAAACCGATGCTGATCGAGTCCATGCTACAGGAAATGGGCAACCGCAATAGCCAGAACTTTATCCGCATGCTGAACAACGGCTATACCGAAGAGATGCATCAGGCCGCCTATTTACTGTTTATCTACCTGACGTTCGTCAAACAGGCGGATGACGCGCAGATCGGTCTGTGGCGTGAAACACTGTTGCGCGCCGGATTGTCACCAGAACTGCATGCCGAGCACACTGAAGCCGCGTTGTTTTACTTTGCCGAGCTGGATCTGGATGCGTTTGAACTGGCGCAGTTCCGCCGAGCCTATAACGAACGCTTTAACCGGGAAGCAATTGCCAACGGGTGAGACTGTCCCCCGACAACGGGGGAGTACTTACAGGAACATGCTGTAGAGATAGCGCGAGAGCGCATCGCGGGAGCTGAAACCGTGGGGAATGCCGTAACGTGCACTCGGCGCGTCACCACTTAAATCCAGGGGAAACTCAAGGTACTGCTCACTGGTACGCACCGCCGAGGTGGGGGTAGCAAAGTGGATACTCTTCTCTTTTAACGCCGGGTGGATCACCAGCGCGGTTCTACCCAGACGCGCTTCACGGTTCACATAAACGTAATGCTCCCCTTTACGGTACCCGTAAGCCTGATCGGTGACATAATCACGTTCAAAGCCGGTACTCTCTAACACCTTAGCCACTTCATCCGGCCGTAAATACATTGATTCCTCCTCTCATTCTGGACCGCAAAGCGACCTTACCGTAATCAGAGGATGAAACAATAAATTTATCCGTATGTGTTCTGGTTTCAGAATAATCCGTAGCTATGAGTCTACCGCATAACTTTTACGCCATTCACTGAGGCTCATGCCCTGAACCCGCAAAAACTCACGGTTGAAGTTGGATTTGGTGCTGAAACCGGCTTCCAGCATAATCTCGGTCACCGGGCGATCGCTGCAGCTCAACCACTGGGCTGCTTGCTGAATGCGTAATTGATTCACGTATTGGGAGACGTTCATCCCCGCCTGCTGGTTAATCGCCTGAGAAACTTTACGAGCCGGTATGCCCATCTTACGCGCTAAGCGGGCCAGGTTCAGCGCTGGCTCCAGATAGATATGCCCAACAACGCGCCAGCCCAACGGCCCACGGACCTGCAATATCAGTACCAAATAACATAAAGGCGGGATCAGAGCGGCCCCAAGCGGTTGCAGTGCAGAGACCCAATTGGCCGATGCCAGCGCGTTATGGAATATCAACCGCCAGTTGAGCTTTGCTTTGGCGTTACCTTGCTCAATCTGTTGCTCAGTGGTAACCCACCGCGCTATCGTGCGCCATCTCAACGCTGAACAGGAATCGTGATGAATCGTTATTTTACCGAGGTGATTGACGCCCATGTGGCTATCGCCAACTGGTTGGGAAAAGGAACTGGAGAAGTACAACCGCTATTGGCGCGGTTTCACACAGATTTTTGCATGATTGCTCTAAACGGCAGCAAGCTGGGGGCCAACGAACTAGGGGTATTTTTCCAAGCGCATCGAGCTGCAAAGCCGGGGCTGGAGATTGTGATCGAAGAAATGAAGCTGGTCGCAGAATGGGCAACCGGTGCCGTAGTCAACTATCGCGAGCAACAGACGCTGCCAGACCAACCGGCAACCCTGCGTTATTCTACCGTGGTCTTTACCCAGACCGCTGACGGGCTACGCTGGTTACACCTGCACGAAACCCCTATCGGGCAATAATCACAGGAAGCTGCTGGTCAGGAATAACTCCCAGGCAACCACCAGACCACATAGCGTGACGGCACTGAAAATCACTTCAAACAGATAGCGGTTAATCATGATGACGTAACCTCAAAAGAAAACACCCGGAAACCGGGTGTCAGAGTATTCAGCAGAGGATGCGGAACCTTTGACGGCTCCGCTATCTTCACTTATTTAGCAGCTGGAGCAGCGGCTTTCTTGCTTGATTTGTGGTGTTTTTTAGCAGCCTGGGCTTTCTGAGCTGGTTTGGCTGCTGCTTTGTGATGCTTTTTAGCCGCCTGAGCTTTCTGAGCTACTGGCGCTTTTTTAGCGGCCGCTTTGTGGTGCTTTTTAGCTGCCTGGGCTTTTTGAGCTGGCGCTTTTTTAGCGGTTGCTTTGTGATGCTTTTTGGCTGCCTGAGCTTTTTGCTCTGTGGCTTTCTTGGTTGCTTTCTTGTGTTCTTTCTTATGGTGAGTCGCTTTAGCTGGCGCTTTTTCAGCCGCTGGGGCGGCAGTAGTGGTGGTGGTCGCCGCTGGGGCCGGTGCAGCTGCAGTATCAGCAGCGAAAGCAACAGAAGACAGACCCATGGTGGCAGCAACGATCAACGCTAATACTTTTTTCATCTTTAAATCCTCAGAGAGAGTGTTTTTCGGTAAGCCCCGGTTGGGCCGTTGAGGAGATAATAGAGGAATCAATTACGCGCTTCCGTGAGTGATTGGTTTCACTGAGTAACCAAATGTACAGAGCTTG
The DNA here is from genome assembly GCF_006715025.1 of Serratia fonticola. Classification (NCBI taxonomy): domain Bacteria; kingdom Pseudomonadati; phylum Pseudomonadota; class Gammaproteobacteria; order Enterobacterales; family Yersiniaceae; genus Serratia; species Serratia fonticola. The sequence goes on along the minus strand of NZ_VFMK01000001.1, from coordinate 1,734,886 downwards.
TGAACCTCGTACATCAGGTTATGCTTTAAACAGGTCTCTCCCAATCGGTATCCCCTGCAGGCGCGGTCATGAGAACACAATCACTGAGGATCACTCCGGTCAATCTGGTTACTCTAGGCGTTGCCGCACTGTTATTGACCACGCTGCTGTATCTGTTCGTCCACTACTGGGCACAGTTTGTACAGTACTGCATTAACTTTCGGATTTACATGCACCGTTATCTGGTGATGTACCTATCCACGGCAGTGGTTCACTGATTAGCGTCTATCTGCCGCAGGCTGCGCGGATTGCCATGATGCTGGGAAGGGTGCTATTGATACTGTTTGCGTTGGTGCTTTTCAGCGCAGTAATCCCCGTCAGTGCTAACGGTGATTTCATTACGGCAGGCTGCTGAATGCGCGATTTTTCCGTGATCGCCTGCACAATATTAAAAATGGTCTACACTTAATGGATGTGTGTCAAAACGGAGAATCGAATGTTTAAGAAAACCGATAAAGTAGAACGAGACATCGATCAGGACGTGACCCTGCTGGCCGATACGCTGGATGAAGTTTTACGGGATTCCGGCAGCAAGACCAAAGAAGAATTGAGTGAATTACACAGCAAGGCAAAAGGCGTTTTACGCGACGCCCGTGCCCGGTTTAATGGCTCCAGCAGCCTGACACAACACGCACGTGATGTCGTTGATAATGCCGACAGTTATGTCCGTGATAAACCTTGGCAAGGTGTTGGTATCGGTGCCGCTGTTGGTATCGTGCTCGGCGTCTTGCTCGCCCGGCGTTAAACACCCCATGTAGTCACTTTAAATAAAAACAGATGTGCGTCTGGCCCACGGGAAACCGTGGGCCGCTTGCTTTCAGCGCTGTATCACCGAAGCCAGACGAGCCACCGCATGTTCCGTTTCATCATAGCTGGTGAAGTTGGCAAACCCCATTAGCAACCCTTTATCGGCTGGCGCTAGCGTCTGCCAACCAGACAACGCCTGTACCGCCAGCCCCTGTTGCCAGGCTATCTGTGCCAGCGCGCTGTCGTTGCGCTCAGCGCTCAATCTGGCCAACAGTTGAATACCTCCGGCCTGGGGAGCCACCGTCAGAAATTCACCCAGTTGCTGTGTCAGCGCCAGTGCCATCCATTCTCGCCGTTGGCGATACAACAAACGCATCCGTTTCAAGTGGCGATAGAAATGTCCACCATTGATAAAGTCGGCCACCCCGGCTTGCAATAACGGCGCGCAACCGCAACCACGCAACCGGCTACGGCTATCGAAAGCAGCGACCAGCCCCTCAGGCACCACCAGATAAGCGATGCGCAGCGCCGGAAACAGCGTTTTGCTGAAGGTACCGGCATACAGCACCCGTCCTTGGCGATCGAGGCTTTTCAGCGGAGGTAATGGCTTGCCGTGGTAACGATATTCGCTGTCGTAATCATCTTCAACAATCCATGCCGAATGGCACTGTGCCCAGTCCAGTAACATCATACGCCGTGCCAGACTGAGGGTAACGCCAAGGGGACTCTGGTGCGTGGGTGTCAGCACAGCCATACGTGCGTCAGGCCGGGAAGCGATCCCACTGCCGATATCCATCCCTTCATCATCCACGGGAACCAGAACCGTCTGTATTCCGGCGGCACGAAACAATGGCCGCGTAACCGGATAGCCCGGATCCTCTAACCAAACGGCGTCCCCCGGCTGTAGCAAGGTGTCGATGACCAGATCCAACAAGGCCTGATAACCGGCACAGATAAAGATCTGCTCCGGCTGGCAGACAATCCCCCGGGAGAGATGCAGATAATGCATGATGGCCTCACGCAACTCTGGTAAGCCATTTGTCGGAGGATGAGACAGTGCTGCCACCGTGGTAGCACGCAGTTGGCGGGCAACAAGGCGTTGCCATACCGTTCTTGGAAAAGCATCCAACGCAGGCAGACCGAGTTGGAAGGGCGCGATCTGCCCGGCCGTATGCGGATGGAATGCCGAAGACCTTGTAGCTGGCACCGTTCGCACAGCAGACAGCGCGCTTCGATCCTGCACCTGCAACAATTGCGCAGAGACATAGGTACCCGCCTGGCCGCGACTTTGTAAATAGCCTTCGGCAACCAGGGCGCTATAAGCATTCTCCACCGTCGCGCGCGCCACGCCAAGATCGCTGGCCAAGCCACGAACCGAAGGCAGGCGAGTATTGGCAGCCAGCGTTCCCTGCACAATAGCCTCTTTGATCCTTAGGTAGATTTGCCGGTATAACGACTCGGCCAGTTGGCTATCCAGCCCTTGAGCAGCAAAAATATGGCGCATTATGGCCTGGTTAATTAATCATTTTATGGCCCTACAGTATAGGCCATATCGCCGCTAAAGTAGCGCCATAGATTTGTTGGCCATTACCCTGAGGTTTCCCATGATTAAGCAACGTTTGAAGTATTCCGAACTGTCACCTGCACCTTACAAAGGTATGCTGAGCGCACTGGGCGGGTTAGAAAAAGGGCCACTGGATAAGGCGATGATCGAGCTGATGTTTATGCGCGTTTCGCAGATTAACGGCTGCGCTTATTGCCTGGATATGCATGGTAAAGCGCTGCGGGAGCAAGGTACCAGCAATGCCAAACTCGATACGTTGGCGGGCTGGCGCGTCAGTCATGAATTCAGTGAGGCAGAGCGCGCCGCGTTGGAATGGGCCGAAACCGTTACTCTGATCGCGGCAACCGGGGCACCAGATAGCGCCTTTGAAGCGCTGAAGGCACATTTTAGCGATGCCGAAATCAGCGACCTGACCTTTGCCATCAGCATCATGAACGCTTTTAACCGCCTGGCAGTCAGCATGCGGCAGTAATTTTGCAGGCCGGGGCAACCCGGCCTGCTCGATCCTCACGGCAAAAAATATTTCCCACTCGCTTATCCAGCCTCGGCGCGGCCTGCGCACCAAAACCCAAAAAACACCACATATAGTGATGTTGATAAATTAAATATCCACATATAGTATTCATTCATCGCCACAGGGGAAAACACCCGGGTTGGTGACGTAGTCAGAAATGCCATAGGGTACCCCCCATTTTCTGACTTATCCGCCTTTCCTTCAACACAAAAGGTAAATACGAATCATGAGTATTATTATTTACAGCAAACCAGATTGTGTCCAGTGTAATGCGACCTACCGAGCCTTGGATAAGCAGGGGATCGACTATCACGTGGTCGATCTCACCCAGGATCAGAACGCGCTCAACCACGTAAAATCATTGGGTTATCAACAAGTCCCCGTGATTATCGCCGATAACGATCACTGGTCCGGTTTCCGCCCGGACAAGATCGGCGCACTCGTCAATTCCCTGACCTCCTGATGTGTGCCATGGATCCGCTGGTCTACTTCTCCAGCAGTTCGGAGAACACCCACAGATTCGTTGAGAAACTGGCTCTGCCCGCGATACGCATCCCGATCGCTGGCAGTAAAAAAGTGCTGATGGAACACCCTTATATCCTGATCGTGCCCAGTTACGGCGGCGGCAGCAGCGTTGGTGCCGTACCGATCCAGGTGATCCGTTTTCTCAATGATCCGCAGAATCGCGCTTACCTGCGCGGCGTGATTGCCGCAGGTAACACCAATTTCGGCGCAGCGTATGGCATCGCCGGTGACATCATCGCCAAAAAATGCCAAGTACCGGTGCTCTATCGTTTTGAGTTGCTCGGCACCACACAAGACGTCGCAAACGTTCAACAGGGAGTCACCGCATTTTGGCAACGACAGAACTGACCAGGCCCACCAGCGGCACGCTGGATTATCATTCGCTCAACGCGATGCTCAACCTTTACGACGCCGAAGGGCGCATCCAGTTCGATAAGGATCGGCTGGCTGCCAGGCAATACTTTTTGCAACATGTGAACCAAAATACCGTGTTCTTCCACAATCTGGCAGAAAAGCTGCGCTACCTGGTGGATGAGGGCTATTACGAAGCGGCGGTACTGGAACAGTATGAGTTTGCCTTTATCAAGCAGTTGTTCCAGCAAGCTTACGCCAGGAAATTCCGCTTTGAGTCCTTCCTCGGCGCCTTTAAGTATTACACCAGCTACACGCTGAAAACCTTTGATGGCAAACGCTATCTGGAGCGCTATGAAGATCGGGTATGCATGGTTGCGTTACGGCTGGCGGCGGGTGATACCACTCTGGCGCAGGATCTGGTGGAGGAAATCATCTCCGGGCGCTTCCAACCCGCGACGCCCACCTTCCTCAACTGCGGCAAACAGCAGCGTGGCGAGCTGGTTTCCTGCTTCCTGCTGCGTATCGAAGACAATATGGAGTCCATCGGCCGCGCAGTGAATTCGGCGCTGCAACTCTCTAAACGCGGCGGCGGCGTGGCATTTTTGCTGACCAATATTCGCGAGGTCGGCGCACCGATAAAGCGCATCGAGAACCAGTCTTCCGGCGTGATCCCGATAATGAAAATGCTGGAGGATGCCTTCTCCTATGCTAACCAGTTGGGGGCTCGTCAAGGGGCCGGGGCGGTATATCTGCATGCCCATCACCCCGATATTCTGCGCTTCCTGGATACCAAACGGGAAAATGCCGACGAAAAGATCCGCATCAAAACCCTGTCGCTGGGGGTGGTGATCCCGGATATTACCTTTGAGCTGGCAAAAAATAACGAAGAGATGTACCTGTTCTCTCCTTATGACGTACAGCAGGTGTATGGCGTGCCGCTGTCAGAGATTAGCGTCAGTGAAAAGTACCGTGAGATGGTGGATGACAAACGCATTCGCAAATCCCGTATCAACGCCCGTGAGTTTTTCCAGCTGCTGGCGGAGATCCAGTTCGAATCCGGTTATCCGTACATGATGTTTGAAGATACGGTCAACCACGCCAATCCGATCGCCGGACGCATCAATATGAGCAACCTGTGCTCGGAGATCCTGCAGGTCAACAGCGCCAGCCGCTACCACCAGGACCTGAGCTATGCCGAGGTCGGCAAAGATATCTCCTGTAACCTCGGCTCGCTGAATATTGCCAAAGTCATGGATGCACCCGATTTCGGCAAGGCAGTGGAAACCGCAATCCGTGGGCTGACGGCAGTGGCCGATATGAGCGATATCGGCTCGGTGCCCTCCATCGCGGCGGGCAATCTGGCTTCTCATGCTATTGGCCTCGGGCAGATGAACCTGCACGGCTATCTGGCACGCGAACGCATCTACTACGGTTCGGAGGAAGGGATCGATTTCACCAATATCTATTTCTACACCGTGACCTACCACGCCCTGCGCGCCTCCAACCAGTTGGCAATAGCGCGCGGCAACAGTTTTGGCGGTTTCGAAAACTCCACCTACGCCAGTGGGGAATATTTCAACAAATATATCGAGCAAGAATGGCAGCCTAAAACCGCACGGGTGCGTGAACTGTTTGCCAACGCCAACATCGCCATACCTGGGCGTGAAGAATGGCTGGCATTGCGCGCTGCCGTGATGATGCACGGGCTGTATAACCAGAACCTGCAGGCGGTGCCGCCTACCGGTTCAATTTCCTACATTAACAATTCAACCTCCAGCATCCATCCGATCGTCTCTCGTATCGAGATCCGTAAAGAAGGCAAGATTGGCCGCGTTTACTACCCGGCACCCTACATGACCAACGACAACCTGGCGTATTACCAGGATGCTTACGAGATCGGGCCGGAAAAGATTATCGATACCTACGCCGCCGCCACGCAGCATGTGGATCAAGGGCTGTCGTTGACGCTGTTCTTCCGCGATACCGCCACTACCCGCGATATTAACCGCGCGCAAATCTATGCCTGGCGTAAAGGCATCAAAACCATTTATTACATCCGCCTGCGCCAGATGGCGTTGGAAGGGACCGAGGTGCAGGGCTGCGTGTCCTGCGCACTGTGAGGACGATTATGACAATACAACGTGTGCAGGCTATCAATTGGAACAAGATTGAGGACGACAAGGATCTGGAGGTGTGGAACCGCCTGACCAGCAACTTCTGGCTGCCGGAAAAGGTGCCGCTGTCGAATGATATTCCGTCCTGGGCCACGCTGAGTGCCAAGGAGCAACAGCTCACCATCCGCGTTTTCACCGGCCTGACGCTGCTGGATACTATCCAGAATACCGTCGGCGCCCCAACGCTGATCGAAGACGCCATCACGCCGCACGAAGAAGCGGTGTACTCCAATATCAGCTTTATGGAGGCGGTACACGCACGTTCCTACAGTTCGATATTCTCGACCCTGTGCCAAACCCGGGACGTCGACGAGGCTTACCGCTGGAGTGAGGAAAACAGTACGCTGCAGAAAAAAGCCAGCATCATTCTGGCGCACTATCGCAGCGACGATCCGCTGATGAAAAAGGTCGCCAGCGTGTTTCTGGAATCGTTCCTGTTCTATTCCGGCTTTTACCTGCCCATGTACTGGTCGAGCCGGGCCAAACTGACCAACACCGCCGATCTGATCCGCCTGATCATTCGCGATGAGGCGGTGCATGGCTACTATATTGGCTATAAGTTCCAGAAAGGCCTGGAACAGGCCAGTCCGGCCCGCCGCCAGCAGGTGAAGGACTTTGCCTTCGATTTGTTGCAGGATCTGTATGACAACGAGGTACGTTATACCGAAGAGCTGTACGATGGGGTTGGTTGGACGGAAGAGGTAAAAACCTTTCTGCACTACAACGCCAATAAGGCACTGATGAATCTGGGTTATGAAGCGCTGTTTCCCCCGGCGATGTCACAAGTGGATCCGGCGATCCTGTCGGCGCTCTCCCCTAACGCCGACGAAAACCACGATTTCTTCTCCGGTTCCGGTTCTTCCTACGTGATGGGTAAAGCAGTGAATACCGAGGACGAAGACTGGGCATTTTGAGCATCCGACAGGGGATCAATAGCCCCCCTGTCGCCTTTCTCAAATAATCCCACCATTAGCACGCAGGGTTTGGCCATTGATCCAGCCACCATCGGCACCAGCCAGGAAAGAAACAGCCGCGGCGATATCCATCGGTTGCGCCAAGCGCTCTAATGGAGACATCTTCGCCAGACGTTCGACCAACTCGGGAGACTTCCCGTCAAAAAACAGATCGGTAGCAGTTGGCCCTGGCGCAATGGCATTAACCGTGATGCTACGGCCACGCAGCTCTTTAGCCAAGACGCTGGTCAGGGCTTCAACTGCCGCTTTACTGGCTGCATACATGCCGTAGCCCGGCTGTAACAGCCCTACCACGCTAGAAGAAAAATTGATGATGCGGCCATTATCTCGCAGCCGTTTTGCCGCCTCACGCAGGGTATTGAAGGTGCCTTTCAGGTTGATATCAATCAGGCGATCCACTTGCTCATCGCTCATATCAGCAACCGGGGCTAATGCGATGACTCCTGCATTGTTCACCAACACATCAACACCACCAAACGCCTGTTCGACACGATCAAACAGATGACGTACCGCTTGCACGTCGCTGACGTCAGCTTTGACACTCAACGCACGTCCTCCGCGCTGTTCAATTTTATGTACCAGCTCATCCGCAAGAGGCTGGTTGCTGGCGTAATTAACAATAACGGTAAAGCCATCGGTAGCCAGGCGTTCGGCAATGGCAGCACCAATACCGCGTGATGCGCCAGTAACTAAAGCAACTTGCTGTGTCGGGTTGTTCATTTTTTGCCTCTCAGGTTCCTAAACTCAGTGATGACATCATGCGCCTTTAGCGGCTGTGAACAACTCCTATTATCAGCAATCAGCACGTTAATCCCCTATCAGAAGAAATGCGCCAACACCAACAGGGACAGCGAAACGTTAATCGCCCCACCGATACGCGTAGCAATCTGAGCGAACGGCATCAGCTGCATACGGTTGCCTGCCGTCAGGATCGCCACATCCCCCGTGCCGCCCTGACCGCTCTGACAACAGGAAACAATGGCCACGTCGATAGGATGCATACCGATCTTCTTACCAACCAGGAAACCGGTGCCCACCAATGCAGATACCGTGGTGACGATCACGATCAGGTTCTGTACGGTGAAAGCATTCACCAACTCCTGCCAAGGTGTAATGGCAACCCCCACGGCAAACAGAATCGGATAGGTGACCGCGGTACGGAAAAATTTATAAACCACTTGCGAGCCTTCCTGAATGCGTGGTGAAACGCCATGCGCCAATTTCACCGCCACAGCGGCAAACAGCATTCCTACCGGAGCAGGCAGGCCAATCAGGCGATGTAACAACATGCCCACCATATACAGCAGGATGGCCAACAGCGCGCCGCAGGCGATAGTGGAAACATCCACATTGCCACTCAACTTCTCCGTCACCGCAATTTCACTGTTCCCTTGCCGGTTCGGCATCAGGCTTCCTTCACCGGTGAGGTGCGGATAACGTTTCCCCAGTTGATTAAGCAAACCGGCGATAACTATCGCCGCCAGGCCTCCCAGCATTACGATCGGTAGGATACGCCCCAATGCCACCCCCTGCTCCATGTGCAAGAGGGTCGCGTAACCCATCGACAGCGGAATAGCCCCTTCCCCTACACCACCGGCCATGATGGGCAAGATCAGGAAGAAGAAGATCTGGAACGGCTCCAGCCCCAAGGACATACCGACCGCCATACCAACCAGCATGCCAACCACTTCGCCGCACAGCATTGGCACAAAAATACGCAGAAACCCCTGGATCAACACCTGGCGGTTCATGCTCATAATGCTGCCCACGATAATGCAGCAGATGTAGAGATAAAGAATATTGGTCGACTTATAGAATTTGGTGGTGGATTCAACCACCACGTCCGGCAATAGACCGTAATGCACCAGTGCGGAGGGAATAAAGGTGGCACAGATGGCAGCAGCCCCCATTTTACCCACCAGCGGCAGACGTTTACCAAACTCGCCACAGGCAAAACCAAAGAAAGCCAGCGTCGCGACCATCACCACGATGTCACTGGGTAATTTACCGTCCAGACAATCGAGTAAAATCAATACCCCTGCCAGAATAAAGAAGGGCAGCGGTATAATGCCTATCTTGTAATTATCCAGAATACGCCACCATTTCTCACGTAGCGGAATATCAGCATTTTTCTTTTTGGTCACGAGGTAGGAGTCATCGGTTGTGCTCATAATCTGGCCTCTTATTAGTTTGTTCGGCCATCATAGAGAAACGCCAGGATTAACCGCTGTGATTTTGTTCAAAATTAAACAGGGTTTTTAATGGTGGTTATGGTTTCTATGGTGTTAACTCTATTTATGTAAAATACTGCACGGTGTTAATGGCGTTAATAATGCGTTTATTTTAATTTTATACACAATTCACATATCAAAAACGGTACAACGAATATATACCCCATGGTTTTCAAGTTACAGCCAGCCCCCCTGCCATCTCATCTTCAGGAGCTTATCTTGGTAAATAACCGGGGATGAGAGAGTGCAGATAACAACGCTACAGCTTAAAAGACGACGGGTTATTGATCTTGGGTAAGATTACTTCGAGACCTTCTCATGATAGGGTAAGCGTTCAAACTGGCCCTAGGATGAACGGCAAACCATGCGCATAAAAATCTCTTTTCATATCAAGCTATTCCTCTGCCTGGTAGCCTTTTCCTGTGTGCTGTTGACGCTGATTGGCGTTTACACCTACTACCAATTGGATGCGCAACTGCACCGCGATCTGGGTGCCCGTGCTCAAGTGCAGGCACGTGAAATTGCCCTGATCCCATCCCTGGTCACTGCCGTTGAAAACAGCGATACACAATACATCGCTACGCTGATGAAAAAAATCCGCGCCAGCAGTGATGCCAGTTATATCGTGATCGGCGACAGTCAAACCATGCATCTTTACCATTCTGAACATGCCGACCGCTTGGGAACCCCCATGATCGGTGGCGATAACAAAGAAGTGCTGGCGGGAAAAAGCATTATCTCGATCCGCAATGGGGGGATTGGTATTTCATTGCGCAGTAAAGCGCCAATCCTGGATGATAATAACCGGGTGATTGGCATTGTTTCTGTCGGCTATCTTAAATCTCATATCGACAGTGTAAATGCCCGTACGCTGACACAGATTGTCATCTCGGTGATCTTGTTATTGATGGCGCTGTTCCTTTTTTCCTGGCTTTTGTCGAAGAACCTGAAGCGCCAGATGTTCTCGCTGGAGCCGAAAGAAATTGCGCTGCTGGTGCGCCAGCAAAAAGCCCTGTTGGAAGCCATTTACGAGGGGGTGATTGCGGTGGATCCTCAACTACGCATTATTACCATCAATCACGCCGCCCGTGAATTGCTGGATCTGCGCCAACCGGCCAAAAGCCTGATGGGGCAACAAATCAGTGAGGTGATCCAATCACAACCTGATTTCTTTGCCGCCTCACAATTGGGACATGACACCCACGATGAAGTTTGCCGTTTCAACCATGTGCGGGTGATTGCCAGCCGGGTGCGCATTATGCAGGAAGATCAGTTGCAGGGTTGGGTGATCAGTTTCCGCGACAAGAATGATATCAACACGCTCAGTAGCCAGCTCAGCCAGGTGAAACGCTATGCCGACAACCTGCGTATCATGCGCCACGAGCAGTTGAACTGGACTGCCACCCTCGCCGGGTTGTTGCATATGCAACGCTATGACGAAGCCGTGCGCTATGTGGAAGCTCAATCTGAAGGTGCACAGGAAATCCTCGACTTTATTTCTCAACGCTTCAGTTCTGCTGCGCTGTGTGGTTTGCTGCTTGGCAAATACGCCAGTGCGCGTGAAAAAGGCATCGAGCTACGCTTCGATCCCGCCTGCCAACTGCGCCAAATCCCGTCGGCATTGAATGAAACCGAGCTGATGTCGATTATCGGTAACCTGCTCGATAACGCCGTCGATGCCACGCTGCATTGCGCCGCCCCTCATGAGGCGGTAGAACTCTATATTAATGACAGCAGTAACGAACTGGTGATTGAGGTTGCCGATCACGGTACCGGGATTGCGCCCGAGGTTCGTGATACGCTGTTTGAACAAGGCGTGACCACCAAAGACAAAGGCGACCATGGCATCGGCCTGCATCTGGTCGCCAGCCATGTTGCTCAGGCGCATGGCAGTATAGAAGTGTCGGACAACGATCCGCACGGCGCCATTTTTTCGCTGTTTATTCCAAAAGCTTAAGGTACCCGGACCCGATCTATGCAACATGAACCACTGGACGTTTTGATCGTGGAAGACGAGCCACAACTGGCCACGCTGCACGCAGAATTTCTTGAAAAAAACTTCAGCCTGCGAGTAGTGGCCTATGCTGCAACGCTGGCGGAAGCCAAAGCAAAAGTCAATGCTCATCACCCCCGCCTGATCCTGCTGGACAACTTTTTACCAGACGGCCAGGGGATCACACTCATGGAAGAAGCCGCGGTAAAAAAATCCGGTTGTTCGGTGATCTTTATCACGGCGGCCAGCGATATGAACACCTGCAGCCAGGCGATCCGTAACGGCGCCTTCGACTACATCATCAAACCGGTGTCCTATAAGCGGTTACGTAATTCTCTGGAGCGTTTTATACAATTTGTACAGACGCAGCGCACCTTCAAGGTGATCGACCAAAGTAGCGTCGATGCACTTTATAACCTGCAGTCCAAACAGTTCTCCAGCGACTCCAGTACCAAAGGGATTGAAGCCAACACGCTGGAGCTGGTGCAGGCGCTGTTTATCAATCAGCCCGATGTGGCACATGCGGTGGAAGATGTGGTTGAACAGGCCGGGATCAGTAAAACCACCGCACGCCGCTATCTGGAATACTGCGTCACGACTGAGTTTGTACGCGTCGAAATGCGCTACGGCAACATCGGCCACCCGCGCCGTTTATACCGAAAGGCATAATATAAATTGCCATCTGCCTGTCATATTGCCGAGTTAGACTGGTCTGGCGATATCCCCTCGATATCGACACCCGTCTTGAAATGTTGCATATTTTACCCGGCCAGTTTATTTGACCGGGTTTTTTATACCCCGCTAAAAGGTATAGCGCAGCCCGAGGCGGATACGATACTGCTCCTTGTTATAATCATTCCAGCGGTCCAGCCATTGAAGCTCTAAATAGGGCATCCAATGGGTATCAATTTTATAACTGAATTTATTGGTCACTTCCCAATGGTGGCTTTTCCCATTTTTACTGTGAAAATCATTGACCCGAATAAAATAATGCGGCTCGAAGGTGTAACTGAATTTATCAGTAATTTTAAAGTTCCAGTAATTGGCAATTTCATGCGTATCGTTGCGTGCTGGTTGACCGTTAAAATCGATGGAGTCATAGTTATTACGATTGTAACGATAACGGACCGTCAGGCTGAAGAATGGCAAAAATTTATAATTGTTGTCTAAATAGAGGGCGCCACCGGAACCGTTACTGTTTGAGTTCACCAATCCACCCGGAGAGATTGTCCACTTATCCGTTGGATGGAACAAGGGATACCAGCCTTCCAATTCGTTATAACCGTGTTTGAGCTGGTCAAACTTACCGATATTATAGGCATTAGTGGCCATCACCCCCGCACCACCATCAAAGTTGTAGCCACCACGCAGGATGATTTCATTTAATTCTGAGGCGGTATTGTAAGCTTCACGAGTTTCCAGGTAGGCGCGTCCAGCCTGAGCACTGGCTGAGGCGAGCAGCGCCGAGAGCAACAATGCCGAATTGGTTTTATTCATGCTAATTCCCCAATGTATTGACATAGGTTGAGTTTCCTTGTGACATGTCTTGATAAAAGAATGCACCTACCCTGCCGTCACACCATGAGGCATGACAGCCGGGCTCGATTATTAATAATTATTCCAAATCAGCTCTGTTTAATTACTTCTACGTTAACCACCGAATGAATATCATTTTTCTCTTCCCTGTCTTTTTTTCTGTTATTAATGTCCGTTATTATCTGCATAAATAGCGGTTCATTTAATTTATAAAAAGCCGCCATCATGATGGCGGCAGCCATCGCCAATATGCAGGGGTAAATAAATATAAGCTGGCGCAATCCCTCCAGCACTGACGCTGATTGCTCAATATTGGGGATATAGCCGATTTGCGTCAACATGATCCCCGGCAACAGCCCGGCCAAGGCAGCAGAGATCTTACGGGAAAAGGTATATCCCGTGTAAACCGAACCTTCTGCACGGATACCGGTTTTCCATTCGCCATAATCGACAGTATCTGGCACCAGTGCCCAGTTCAGACTATTGACGAACGCCGTGCCAAAGAACGCCATGCAGGAGAACGCCACGAAAGAAACTGAACTATCGCCCCAGGCATAGTTAAGCAGATCGCCCAAGCACCAGAGCAGTAATCCCCCAAGATAAACACGTTTTTTCCCAAAACGCTTTACGGCCGCCGGAACCATCAGCACGCCAATCAAAATGCACCCCATGCTGAAAAAGCCCATATAGGAAAGCAAATGGATATCATGCAAAACGTATTGGGTGTAATAGACCTGGATCGCCAGCTTGATATTAAACGCCGCCAAGGTACACAGGTTGGCGATACACAGCACCAATAACGGCGGATTCTGGAAAATGGCCCGGAAGGATTTAAAAATCCCCGGTTTGTGGTGTGCAGGCACCACCTCGACATAGCGCTCTTTGACGCCAGCATGGCACCACCACATACAAAATACACCGCAGGTCGCAAACACCACGGCAGCCACCAGATACCCTATTTCGGGACGAGAAACGAATAACATCTGGATGGGTACGAAACCGACGGTACAGAGCAACAACCCCAGAGTAGCACCACCTTGCCGCCAGGCGGCCAACTGCGCACGCTCCTGAGGATTTTTGGTAATGGCGGGAACCATCGCCCCATAAGCACAGTTCATCAGGCTATAGAACAGGCCAAACAGCATAAACAGCACGGTGGCCAGAATGGTTTTGCTGTTTAGGCTAAAACCGTTATCGAGGAAATTTGCGACCGCCAGTAAAGCGACCGGCAGCGAAGCATAGAAGATAAAGGGCCTGAATTTGCCCTTAGCGCCGATATGACGTCGTGAATCCAACAACACGCCGGTCAACATATCGGTGAAGGCGGTAAAAAATTTGGCAATCAGAAAGATTATCCCACCATAAATAGCGGGCAACCCCAGGATATCCGTATAGAACTTCAGCAAATAAAGCGTGCCGATACACAGCATCAGGTTAGAGCCGAAGTCCCCCATACCGTAGGCGAACTTTTCACGCAGCGGCAAACGCAGCGTGACGGGGTCTTCGTAGGATGTAGCGTTAGCCATCAGACAGAACCTCATTATTTAGCAAACCATGACAGCAATGAATACCCTATGATGTCGAGTTATCACGAGATGGCCCGCTTGCGCATCCTTGTCACTTACCGAAGTCAGTGCCAGAGGATGAGCAAGCGATGCCCATACGAGGATTTACATTGCCGGGCTTACTGAGCGCTTCCTATCCTCCAGTTCCCCAACAATCCTGAGGTAGTTTTTCTCCGTCAGGTGATAGAACAACCCCATGGTCAATGCCGTCAATACGGCCAGACCACACGGATAGAGGAAGATTAATTGCCGCAATCCCTCCAGCGTACCCGCCCCTTGCTCCACATTGGGGACATAACCGATGTAAGCCAGCATCACGCCAGGGAAAAAGCCAGCCAAACCTTGAGAAACCTTACGGAAGAAGGTAAAACCGGTGTAGACCGTGCCTTCTGAGCGCACGCCGGTTTTCCATTCACCGTATTCCACGGTATCCGAGACCAACGCCCAGTTAAGACTATTGACGAACGCCGTACCGAAGAACGCCAGGCAGGAGAACAACACAAACAGCGTAGAGGTGTTGCCCCACATATAGTTCATCGCATCGCCCAGGATCCATAGCGACAGGCCGCCCAGATAGACGTTTTTCTTGCCAAAGCGTTTCACCACCATCGGGACCAGCAGCACCCCAAGCAGGATGCAGCCCATGCTGAAGAAGCCCATATAGGACAGCAAAGTGATATCGTTGAGCACGTATTGGGTGTAGTAGATCTGGATCGCCAGCTTGATGTTAAACCCGGCCAACGTACACAGATTGGCAACACAAAGCACAAACAGCGGTTTGTTGCCTGCTATCGCCTTGAAGGATTGCAGCAACCCCGGCTTTGGCGCTCCCGGTTTCGGGAGCTCGACATAACGCTCTTTGACACCGGAATAACACCACCACATACACAACATTCCGACAAAGGCGAAGATAGCGGCCGCCACCAGATACCCCACCTGCGCACGACCTTCAAATAGCGACAGGATTGGCACAAACCCGACAGTACACAACAGCAATCCCACCGTTGCCCCGCCTTGACGCCAGGCGGCCAGTTGCGCCCGCTCCTGCGGGTTTTTGGTCATCGCGGGTACCATCGCGCCGTAGGAACAGTTCATCATGCTAAAGAACAGCCCGAACGCCATAAAGATCAGCGTAGCAATGACCGTTTTAACGGTGACATCGAATGAAGTACCGATAAAGTTGGCGACCACCAGCAACGCAACAGGCATCGAAGCGTAAAGGATAAATGGCCGGAACTTGCCTTTGGGGCCGATATTGCGCCGGGAATCCAGCATCAACCCCGTGCCCATGTCGGTAAAGGCGGTAAAGAAGCGCGAGATCAGGAAGATCACCCCACCCCACGCGGCCGGAATACCCAGCACATCGGTATAGAATTTCAGCAGATACAACGTTCCTACACACAACAGCAGATTGGAACCGACATCCCCCATGCCGTAAGCGAATTTCTCACGCAAGGGTAATACCAGTTTGACCGGATCCTGGTTGGCTTCACTCATGGTGATTCTCCTTGGAAAACACCCCTTCCCAGAGGGAGCCGCTATAAACAAATAGCGGCTGATAGTTTGTTGTGATTACAGCGCACGTAATGACGCAAACAGCTCCGCCCACTCACTGTGCGCCCGATAGAACACCGGCGGTTGGCCCATCGGTGCCGCCACTGTGACCTCACCACCCCCGTTTTGCGGCTCACCGGTCCACAGGTTGATCCAACTGTCCTGCGGCAGGTAGAGCGTCCAGTCGGTGCGGCCTTCTTCATGCACCGGCGCCACCAGCAGATCGCGGCCAAACAGGTATTGGTATTTCAGGCTGTATGTCTGGGCATCGTCTTCGTAGTGCAGGAACAGCGGGCGCATCACCGGCAAGCCGGACTGCGCATTGAGTGCCACCGCCTGTTTGATGTAAGGCTTAAGAGTACTGAACACCTGGCTCATACGGGCAAACTGACGAATAGTGTCGACATCATGATCAAACTGCCAGTTATCGTCTGGGCGGTTACCCTCATGGGTTCGCATTAGCGGCGTAAAGGCGCAGAACTCACACCACCGCATCAGCAATTCCTTACTGCGCTTCATATCAAACAACGTGGTATAGCCGCCAATATCGCTGTGGTGCAGGCCGTGGCCGGTCATCGCCAACGACAGCGCCGCCGGGATCACCGAAGCCAGGCCATCATCCAGGCTCCAGTCGACGTTCTGATCGCCTGCCCACATCATTACCGAATACTTCTGGCTGCCGGTGTAGCCCGCGCGCATAAAGAACAGGATCTCGCCCAGCTTGCCGCATTCTTCCAGTGCGTCGTAGTTGCACTTGGCCCACAGTGCGGGCCAGGCGTTATGCATGATTTCCGCATCCACGCCGTTATGCATGACGGTATCGGTTGGCAGGTATTCGCCAAAGTCCGCCATCCAGCCGTCGAGACCAAATTCGATCAGATTCTTTTTGATGACGTTCTTGTACCAGTCATAAGCTTCCGGCTTGGTAAGATCGACTACGCCAGCATAGAACTCGCCAAATTCGACCTGGTAGTCGTTACCGTCGTAATCCTTGGTCAGATAGCCTTTCTCGGCCGCCTCGGCGTACAGCTCTTTCTCTATGGCCACGTAAGGGTTGATGTACCCCAGAAAATGTACCCCCTCTTTTTTCCACTGCGGAATGCGTTTATCCAGCTCCGGGTATAGCTCGCTGTCCCAGCGCCAGTTCCACATCAGACGTTTGCCAAAAGAGGTGATCCGCCGTCCTTCCCAGTCCTGCGCCCAGATCCCGCTAACCTTGACACCGTGTTCACGCATCAGGTCCAGTTTCTGTTGGCAAACCTCGGTTCCCCCTTGAATACCCAGGATCACCCCGTCGTAGACCCAGTCCGGCAGTTCCGGCTGGCGGCCAAGTAACGCGGTCAGCTTTTCCAACAGGCTGATGTAGCTGTCGGCGCAGTCAAAGCGCAACACCGCCTGATCCTGCCAGATCGCCAGTTCATGGCACTCTGGGGCAGAAAAATCGAAGTTCATGTAGCAACTGTTTTCTACGTGGCAGTAATACTTCTGGCTGCTGACAAACGTCGGCTGCGGGAAGAAGGTCCAATAGTAATCACCACCGGCGTTCTCTTTGCAGTCCGCCTGCCAGGTGACATAGCTCTGTTTATTACGGCCAACCCCCTGCTCACTGGTCCATAACGGGAAGGGCTTACCGCGCAGGTCAAAGTAGGAAAACTGTTCGCCACAACCATAAACATGATCTTCTGGCTGAGCAGACAGGCGCAGCCACATGCGGTTGTTCTGCTCATCGCTGTTGCGCAGACGCATTTCCAAACGCCCTTGCGCATCGGTAGTGATTGCCAGCGTACACTGGGCCACATCACCCCGGCGGAAGCGGATAAGCCATCCGTTGTCTTGTGGCGTAATGCTGGCCTCGGTCAGGGCCAGTTTTTCGCTGAGTTGATCTTTGATGCTGAAGTTGCCGCGGAACATATCGATATCCGCTTTACCGCGTCCAATCCACAGGCAAGGTGCCTCTGCCGAGTGTTGCAACAGTACGCGTTGCTGAAAAGTCAGCGTAAATCCACTCTCATGTTGTGTCAGTTCCAAGCCTTGCTGAGAAGCCATGCTCAATTCTCCAAAAGGTTAAATACCGTATTTTCCTGAGCGTTTTAGTCACGCTCAGGTCAGTTCAATGACGTCCAAACCAAGCAGGTCGGCCACTTTGCGCAGCAGCGGACGGTGTTCGCCGTAAACCAACGAGGTATGGTGCTCCATGCCAGCAGCGATCAGGCGCTGGCGGTATGTGTCGGCATCAACATCCAGACGCGCCGTTCCAGCGGTACCGGAAAAGGCCAGCGGAGCTTTGAGCATCTCACCACCAGCCAGCATCAGGCGCAGTTTGCCTTCCCCTTGAGTAATGCGGCAGAGCGTGATGCGTCCTGGTTTAAGGGCAAATTCAGAGAGCAGAGGAAGCTTGCGGTTGGAGTGGATAGTGGCCTGTACCGGGCCATCACGATCGGCCATTTCTATCGGCGCTTGCCCGCAGTGCCAGAACACCACGCTGTTATCCTGCGGATCGATATCCACCAGATCGGTGTTGAACGCGGCATTGCCGGACGCCCACTGCGCCATCAGTGAAGAGAGCACGCCAAACATGTCGGCTTCGCAACCGCATGGCACTTTGTCTTCATTCATCAACGCCAGGGCACCGCAGGCGGCACAACCATAGTCGGTGAAGAAATCCGGCCAGCAGCGTACGGCAATGCCGGTGTAGCCTTCGCGCTGCGCCTTTTCACGCAGGGCAGAATAAACCTTGAGCGTTTTGCGGGTGGCGGTTTGATCCATCTCCGCCAGATTAGGGAAATCTTTGGCTCGGCGGGCATAAGGCGCATCAGCTACGCTGTCCGGCAGCGCTTTCACTTCGTCGATAAACTCAAGTACGGGCTGACGCGTCACCTCAACGCCAAAGTGCTGCTTCAGTTGCTGCTGATTGTAATTACAAGCGTCAAAGCCCAACGGGTGCTCGCCAATCACCATGACTTTGGCCTGTTTAAAACGTTTGACGATCGCGGCCGCCTGCGCCAACTGTTGCAGTTCGTTAAGCACGCGGCTATCACTCGGCAAACCGTGCAAAGTCTGCACGTTGATAGCTTCACGACTCAGGGCATGACAGGCCAGATTGACACCGCAGAAAGAGTTCAGGCGCAGGCGACCACCGGTGCGCGCCTCTGGAAATGACCACATTGCCGTCGGCACCGGAAAATCACGCACCACTTCCGTAGTAAGAGAGGCATCGGTAAAGGTCACCTGCAGGATCAGCAACAGATCAAGATCCGCCTGTTTGAGCGCCGGCAAAGCCTGTAAGGCTGATTCAGCGTCAAACTGCAACGTAGGCTCCCCCACCAATTCGATATTCATACCGCTCAGCGCCTGCCAGGCCTGAGCCAGCATTTCCTGCGCGTAAGGGACGTCAAAGGTTGTACGCCCCAGCGCCAACACACCGACTTTTGCTTTATTTTTCATCATATTGCTTCCAGTAATCGAATAAACCTACGCCACGGTGCTGAAGCGGTGTTCAGTCTGGCTGTTATATTTTTCTCCAGGGCGTAACACCACATTGCTGAAATGGGCATGGTGAATGCTGTCTGGGAAAGCTTGTGTCTCAAGACAGATACCGGAAAACGCCTGATAGCGATGGCCTGCTTTACCGTTCCAGATTTTGTTGGACAGTTTGAAAGCGTTATAAAACTGTACGCCAGGCAATGAGGTATACACTTCCATCACTCGCCCGCTCTGTGGGCAGATAAGACTCGCGGCGGGGTGCAAAGCCCCCTCTCCCGGCTTGAGCACGTAGTTCATATCAAAATCCTGCACCGGCCGATGTAACATGGCATCCCCCAGACGACGGGCGTTGCGGAAATCAAACGCCGTACCGGCTACGCGGCGGATTTCACCGGTTGGCAACATGGTGGTTTCATCTACTGGCGTGATGAAGTCGGCGTCGATCTTGAGCTGCTGATCGTGGATCTGGTACTGGTGGCCGCGCAGGTTGTAATGGCTGTGATTGACCAGGTTAACCAACGTCGGCTTGTCCGTTTGCGCCTCAAAACTCAACGTCATGACGTTGTCTTCCGTGAGGCCGATACGGTGGGAAACCTGCAGATTTCCTGGGTAGCCTTCTTCACCATCGACTGACGTGCGGCTGAAGATAATACCGTCGCCGTCCTCCTGCGCCTGCCAGACATACTTGTCAAAACCTCGGCGCCCGCCGTGCAAATGTTGTCCGGTTGGCAGTTCATTAGTGGCAAGAATATATTCCTGGCCGTCGATACTGAATCGACCGCCCGCAATCCGGTTGGCACAACGCCCGGCAATCGCGCCAAAGAAAGGGTGCCCGGCCTGATAGGCGGCCAGATCGTCAAATCCCATCACGACATCTTCCGCCTGCCCATGCCGGTCCGGTACCCACAGTTGAGTAATAATGCAGCCGTAATCGGTCACACACAGCCGCATACCTTTGGTATTCGTCAGTGTGAAAAGAGAAACCGCCTGTCCTTGATGCTCGCCAAAGTGTTGGCGTTGAATCGTTGTCATGATCAGTACCTTATGATTAGCGCGGCACTTTACCGCGCAACAGCGGCTTAAAACTGAGCGGCTTTACCCTGGCTGCCGAACAGCCTGATTTTTTCGGCAACCTTGGCCTGCATCACATCGCGGCCATGCCCGAGCGAAACCGCCAACGCAAATTCTTGCGGATCTCGGTCGAGGACTTCAGTCATGCCTTGGGTAAAAGCCTGCCGCAGCTCCGTGTCTACATTCACCTTGGCAACGCCCAGTGAGACCGCTTTGCGGATCTGATCGTCTGGAACACCAGAGCCACCGTGCAGCACAATCGGCTTTTTAACGACTTCGCGGATCTCCTGCAGACGTTCAAAGGCCAGCTTGGGCTCTTGTTTGTACAGACCATGGGCAGTGCCGATGGATACCGCCAGATAATCCACCGTGGTCGATTCAGAAAATTTCAGTGCTTCGTCACTGCTGGTGATCAGGGCGTCTTTTTCGTCGACCGAAATATCGTCCTCGGTGCCGCCGATCTTGCCGATCTCCCCCTCTACGCCGATATTCAACGCATGCGCAACGTCTGCCACGGCGCGAGTAATGCGCACGTTCTCCTCGAACGGCAGATGAGATCCGTCAAACATCACCGACTGGAATCCAGCCTGCACGGCCTGCATGGTTTGCTCGAAGCTGCGACTGTGATCCAGGTGAATACATACCGGCACCGTAATGTCGTGCATAAACGCATCGATCATCGCTTTCATGGGCTCCAGGCCCATCACGCTGATCACTTTCTGCCCCACCTGGATCATGATCGGGGCCTGTTCCTGTTGCGCGGCCAATAAAATGGCACGGATGGTTTCGGCGTTGTGGGCGCTAAAAGCGCCGATGGCATAACCGTTTTCCCATGCGTTTTGAATCATGGCGTTACCGGATAAATAAGGCATTTCTTCTCCCCTTTGTACGCTGAAAAACAAGTGCGATGACGTTAAGTGTTACGCGTTGTTCGCTCTGCCAGAAGCCGCGCGAACCTGTTCCAAAATGGCACTCCAATCCTGACGCCCGCGCCCGCTGGCCCGTGCCTGGCTGTAAACTTCGCGCGATGCCGCGCCCATCGGCATGGTCACGTGTAACTGGTTGGCCACATCCAGCGCGATGCCCAGATCCTTATGTGCCAGATCGATCATGAACGCCGGACTGAGATCGCCCTTCAGCACCTTGTTCGGCCAGGACGTGGTGAAATGGCCTTTGCCCGCAGGTGTGCCATTCATCACTTGCAGCGCGACGTCAAACGACAATCCCAGCGCCTCACACAACACCGTTGCTTCAGCCGACAGCGCGTTCAGCGCGATGCTCATATAGTTGTTGATCAGCTTCACGCGGATCCCCATCCCCGGCCCTCCGGCGTTGATCAGTTCCGATCCCATCGCCATCAGTACTGGCGTAGCACGCTCTACCTGCTCGGCACTGCCACCAGCCAGGATCAGCAATGTGCCCGCCTGAGCGTGATCCGAAGTGCGCCCTACCGGCGCATCCATCAGGCTGAATCCCCTTGACGCCATCTCAGCGATCAACCGATCGGTTTGCAGTGGATGAATGGTGGACATATCGATCACCAGTGCCGAAGGCGACAGGCTGGAGCACACCCCTTCTGTACCGAACAACACCTCACGAACCAGATCGCCATTCGGCAACATGGTGATGACGAACTCGGCATCCTGTGCAGCCTGCGCCGGACTGGTTGTCGCCCTGGCCCCCTGCGCCACCAGGGCGTTGACCGCCGCCGGGCTTATGTCATAAACGCTCAGCCGGTGCCCTTGTTTAATCAGGTTACTGGCCATCGGCGCACCCATTTGCCCTAACCCGATAAATGCGATCTGTGCCATGGTTCTCTCCTGTTGATTACGATTGTCATCTTTGCGTCAATTCCCCGACGAAAACCTAGACCATTTTTGTCTGTTTTTGATCGTATTTGTAATTTATGGTCAAAAAATTGACATCCATCACTCTTTTAACATTTGAGAAAATTAAAATGGTCATATCGTGATCGGCCACCGCTTTTTAGCGAGAGCCGTTTGCTAACAACAGATGAACAACAAGGAGCCAGACCATGACTCGAATCGCGTGCGTAGGTATTACGGTGCAAGACCGCCTGTATTACGTAGAGAAACTGCCCGAAGGCGGAGGAAAATATGTCGCTACCGACTACCGTGAAATCGGCGGTGGCCCTGCGGCAACGGCGGCAGTAGCCGCCGCCAGATTGGGGGCAGAAGTGGATTTCATCGGCCGCGTCGGGGACGATGCCACCGGGCAAACGCTGTTGTCAGAGTTGGAGAGTTATGGCGTTGACGTCCGTCACACGCGCCGTTGCCAGCAGGCTCGTTCATCACAGTCAGCGGTGCTGGTGGATGCGCAGGGCGAACGTATCATCGTTAACCACCCTAGCCCGGATTTACCCGAAGAGGCTGATTGGCTAAATGATATCGACTTTAGCCAGTATGACGTCGTGTTGGCCGATGTACGCTGGCATCAGGGAGCCATGACCGCCTTTACGCTAGCCAGGCAAGCCGGGGTTACCACGCTGCTGGATGCCGATGTCACACCGCAGGATATTCGTCCGTTAGTAGCGTTGGCCGATCATGCCGCCTTCTCCGAACCGGGCTTACTGCGCATGACAGGAGAAACGAACATTGAGCAGGCACTGCGCTTGGCAAAAAATGACAAAAACGGACAAATTTATGTCACACAGGGTAAAAATGGCTGTTTCTGGCAAGAAAACGGTCGGCTAAAACATCAGCCAGGCTTCAGGGTTGATGTGGTGGATACAACGGGCGCAGGAGACGTTTTCCATGGCGCTTTGGCGGTAGCACTGGGTTCACAGCCGAATATCGCTCAAGCGGTGCGTTACGCTAATGCCGTTGCCGCATTGAAGTGTACTCGCCCTGGCGGCCGCGCAGGTATCCCCAATTGTGATCAAACTGACTCTTTCCTGGCCAGTTTTGTATAAAATGATCAAACAATGGAAAAATATAAGAGAACCGAACATGAGTCTGACTGAACTTACCGGCAACCCACGCCACGATCAGCTGATTCAGTTGATCGCCAAACGTGGCTATATGAACATCGACGAACTGGCACAATTGCTGGAGGTGTCAACACAGACGGTCAGGCGTGATATTCGTAAACTGAGCGAGCAAGGTCTGATTACCCGGCATCATGGTGGGGCAGGGCGAGCCTCCAGCGTGATAAATACCGCCTTTGAGCAGCGGGAACTCTCACACACGGAAGAGAAAATCGCCATCGCAGAAGCCATCGCCGACTATATCCCGGACCGTTCCACGGTATTTATCACTATTGGCACCACCGTTGAGCATGTTGCCCGCGCGCTGATGAATCACAGTCACCTGCGCGTTATTACCAATAGCCTGCGCGTAGCGCATATCCTGTACAAAAATACCGAGTTCGAAGTGATGGTGCCCGGCGGTATTCTACGACCGAATAACGGCGGGATCATTGGCCCAAGTGCCGTGAGCTTTGTCGAAGGCTTCCGGGCCGATTATCTGATCACCAGCGTCGGTGCGATCGAGCCTAATGGTGACCTGCTGGAATTTGATGTCAATGAATCCAGCGTAGTGAAAGCGATGATGGCGCATTCACGCCATATTCTACTGGCGGCAGACCACACCAAGTTCCACGCCTCAGCGGCGGTAGAGATTGGTAATACTCGGCAGGTGACGGCGTTATTCACCGATACGCCGCCCCCTTCTGCGCTCGGATCTCTGCTCCAACAACAGCAAGTAGAGTTGGTACTCGTCCCCTGCGATAGCGAGGAAGCCACGCTCTGAATCGCAGCGATAAACCTGCTGATTTTCCTGGCAATAAATAATGCGCGCAGAGTTTTATTATGCGTGCATTAATTGTCCATTAAAAAAATCCTATACCCCCAAAAAAATGACCACCCCCGTCCCCTTCCTTCAGCTTATATACCGTCATTTCCACTTCATAACAGTAATTAATTAACCACGTAAAAATCAGGTAAATATTTACGTTCAACAAAGCGAATACAGCCTCAACTTGACATTGAGTTAACGGTCAATACTCTCCTAAATCGTCACTGAGGGTTGTCTCAGAATGTCAGTGTGTTAGGGTATATGGCACGCTTATTTTCTATTAGGACAATTTTATCGTTTGATAATACATCACAGGAAACAGAAAATTGCATGGCAATTAAACTAGAAGTAAAGAACCTATATAAGATATTTGGTGAACACCCGGAACGCGCATTTAAGCTGATTGATAAAGGTCTGACAAAAGATCAGATTCTGGAAAAGACGGGATTATCACTGGGCGTAAAAAACGCCACTCTGGCCATTGAAGAAGGCGAGATATTTGTCATCATGGGGCTTTCCGGTTCCGGTAAATCCACCTTGGTACGCCTTCTCAATCGTCTGATAGAACCCACTCGCGGTGAGGTACTGATTGACGGCGAGGATATCTCAAAAATATCCGATGCTGCGCTACGTACCGTACGGCGAAATAAGATCAGCATGGTGTTCCAGTCATTTGCACTCATGCCGCATATGAACGTATTAAATAATACCGCTTTCGGCATGGAATTAGCCGGCATTCCGTTACAAGAACGGCAGGAAAAAGCGCTGGATGCTTTACGTCAGGTTGGGCTGGAAAATTATGCCCATTCTTATCCCGACGAACTCTCTGGCGGAATGCGTCAACGTGTGGGATTAGCCCGCGCTATGGCTAACGATCCTGATATATTGCTAATGGATGAAGCCTTCTCGGCCCTCGACCCATTAATTCGTGCCGAAATGCAGGATGAATTAGTCAAATTACAGGCTAAACATCAGCGCACCATCGTGTTTATTTCCCACGATCTGGATGAGGCCATGCGAATTGGCGATCGTATCGCCATTATGCAGAACGGTGAAGTCATTCAAGTCGGTACACCGGATGAAATATTAAATAATCCGGCCAACGACTATGTGCGTACCTTCTTCCGCGGCGTCGATATCAGCCATGTGTTCAGTGCTAAAGATATCGCCAAACGCCGTCCGGTAACCCTGATTCGTAAAACCCCCGGTTTTGGTCCGCGCTCTGCATTGCAGATCCTGCGTGATGAAGACCGTGACTATGGCTACGTACTTGAACGCGGCCAGAAATTTATCGGTGTGGTCTCGATAGACTCTCTCAAGCAGGCGCTGGCAGCCAATCAAACGCTGGATGACGCCTTGCTGGACGCTCCGCTGCCCGTTCCGGCGGATATGCCGCTGAGCGAGCTGATTTCACTGGTAGCACAGGCGCCTTGCGCCGTGCCGGTGGTCGGTGAGGAGAACAACTATATCGGTATTATTTCCAAAGGCATGCTGCTGCAGGCTTTAGATAAAGAGGGCCCTACGAATGAGTGATAATCAGGATCCATGGGCAACAGCTGCCACATCCCCTAACGAAGCCCCGGCAACCCAGGCTGCCACCAGCAGCGATCCCTGGGCAACCGGCGCACCGGCAGACAGCGTGCCCCATGATGCCGCAAATCAGGCCGCACAGAGCGCTGACTGGCTTAACAGCACACCAGTGGAACCTGAGCACTTTAGCCTGCTGGATCCGTTCCACAAGGCTTGGGTGCCGTTTGACAGCTGGGTCACTCACGCCATTGATTGGCTGGTGTTGCACTTTCGGCCACTGTTCCAGGGCATTCGCGTGCCGGTGGATTTCATCCTCAGCGGTTTCCAGCAGTTTTTGCTGGGCATGCCTGCTCCCGTCGCCATTTTGTTGTTCTCGCTGATCGCCTGGCAGATATCCAGCCTCGGCATGGGGGCCGCCACGTTGGTTTCCCTGATCGCCATCGGCGCTATCGGGGCCTGGTCACAGGCGATGGTCACGCTGGCGCTGGTGCTCACCGCCCTGTTCTTCTGCATCCTGATCGGTCTGCCATTGGGCATATGGCTGGCACGCAGCAAACATGCCGCCAAGGTGATCCGGCCACTGCTTGATGCCATGCAGACTACACCAGCCTTCGTCTATCTGGTGCCGATCGTCATGCTGTTCGGTATCGGTAACGTACCGGGGGTGGTGGTCACCATCATCTTTGCCCTGCCGCCCATCGTGCGCCTGACCATTCTGGGCATCAAACAGGTACCGGAAGATCTGATCGAAGCCGCCGAGTCCTTCGGTTCCAGTCCGCGTCAGTTGCTGTTTAAGGTGCAGTTGCCGCTGGCCATGCCAACCATCATGGCCGGGGTTAACCAGACGCTGATGCTGGCGTTATCGATGGTGGTTATCGCCTCGATGATCGCCGTGGGCGGTCTGGGTCAGATGGTGCTGCGTGGCATCGGCCGCCTGGATATGGGGCTGGCCGCCGTGGGTGGCGTTGGTATCGTGATTCTGGCGATTATTCTCGATCGCCTTACCCAGTCGCTGGGGCGCGATCGCCGCAGTAAAGGGTTAGGCCGCTGGTATACCCACGGCCCAATCGGGTTGCTCGCCCGCCCGTTTATCAAAAAAGCCTGATTGTACTTCCCGCCGGCGGCTTTCTGCCCTGGCGGGCTATCTCCAAACAACATCAATAACAGAGGAAAAACTATGCGCACTACAGGGATCTGGGCGATTGTCCTTACCACACTGCTTGGTTCACAGGGCGCGATCGCTGCTGATTTGCCAGGAAAAGGTATTTCGGTACAACCGATACAGAGCACCATCTCCGAGGAGACTTTCCAGACACTGCTGGTCAGCAGGGCACTTGAAAAGCTTGGTTATGACGTGAAAGAACCGCGTGAGGTGGACTACAACGTGGCCTACACGTCCATCGCTTCCGGCGATGCCACCTTCCTGGCGGTAAACTGGAATCCGCTGCATGCCGATCAGTATCAGGCCGCCGGGGGTGATAACAAATTCTACCGCGAAGGGATTTACGTCAACGGTGCAGCTCAGGGCTATCTGATCGACAAAAAGACCGCCGACCAATATCACATCACCAACCTGGAGCAGCTAAAGGATCCTAAAATTGCCAAGCTGTTTGATACCAACGGTGATGGCAAGGCAGACTTGACCGGTTGCACGCCAGGCTGGGGCTGCGAGGCAGCAATCAATCACCATATCGACGCCTACGGTTTGAGCAAAACGGTGGAGCACAATCAGGGCAACTATGCTGCCATGATCGCCGATACCATCACCCGTTTCAAAGAAGGTAAACCGGTGCTGTATTACACCTGGACGCCTTACTGGGTCAGCGATGTGTTGGTGCCTGGGCGTGACGTTGTCTGGCTACAAGTCCCGTTCTCTTCCCTGCCGTTCGGGCAGAAAAACGTGGATACCAAACTGCCAAACGGAGCCAACTATGGCTTCCCAGTCAGTACCATGCGTATTGCCGCCAATAAGCAATGGGCTGAAGCCAATCCCGCGGCCGCCAAGCTGTTCGCCATCATGAAACTGCCACTTGCCGACGTCAACGCGCAAAACCTGCGGATGCATTCAGGCCAGTCCTCCGAAGCCGACATCCAAAACCATGTCAATGGCTGGATCAAGGCGCATCAGGCCACGTTCGATGGCTGGGTGAAAACCGCCGCGGCGGCAGCCAAGCCATAACACTCAGACGGGCGCAACCTGCTGCGCCCTCACTCTGACAGGAAAATCTCAGTGAACTGCAAAAAGCGCTCAGCCGTTTTTGATAATGGCTTGTTCCATACGCAATACACCTGACGCCGTGGGCCATCTTCAATCGGAATCGAGACCAGTGAGCTCAGACGCTGTGCCGTTGAGATGGGCACAATGCCCGCCGCCAGTCCACGTCGCACCAAATTCTCCAGCCATTCGATATGGTCAATCTCAAAGCTGACATGCCGCTTGATCCCCACAGCCTGAAAAGCGCGATCGGTTTGACGTCGTGCACCTGTTCCGCTGTAAAAATCCACTAGCGGTACCTCCGATAGCGTTTGCAGGTTTACTTTCAGACGCCCGGCCAGGGCATGTTCGGTGGCCACCAGCGCTACCAGGGGTTCATCGGTCAACTGACGGTGTGACACCGGCAGCATATCCTTATCGCCGGGCCAAATCCCAACAAACGCCACATCGGTTTTCTGCTGGCGTACGTCCTCCAGCAGTACCTCACTCATACCGACATACAACCGAATATTCACTGCCGGATGATGGCGATGGAATTCCCCCAATTTTTCGGTGAGATCTATCGCGTTTATGGTTGAAATAGTACCAATGGTCAATGTACCGGATACCGTACCGGCGGCAGCAACCACCTCTTCAACCAACGCTTGTTTCGCCGCCAGCAACCGCTGGGCTGGTTGAATAAAAGCCAGGCCCGCGGCGGTCAGCTCCACGCGGCGCGAGGTACGCTCAAACAACGCACAACCAAGCTCATCCTCCAGTTTGGCAATCTGATGGCTCAGGGCAGACTGTACCGTATGACAACGCTGCGCAGCACGGGTAAAGCTCTGCTCTTCGGCAACCGCCAGGGCATAGCGGATCTGTTTCAGGTTCATACTATCAATCTCGAAATGAGATAAATCAGATGAAAATTATACATTGGTTTAACCATGTGTCCTGCCCGATACTTTGCCCACTGTTTTCCATAATTGAATACCAATGAATCCACAAACCGAACACCCAGGCTTGAGCCCTGCACTGACGCTGATTATCGCCATGGCCACCGGCCTGGCTGTAGCCAGTAACTATTATGCCCAGCCGTTGCTGGAAACCATCGCACAAAACTTTAATCTGTCGGTCAATCAGGCAGGCTTTATCGTTACCGCTGCACAATTAGGCTATGCGGTGGGCCTACTGTTCCTGGTGCCACTAGGGGATATGTTTGAACGTCGCGGGCTGATCGTTTTTATGACGCTGCTGGCCGCAGGAGGGATGCTGATCACCGCGTCTTCCAATACTTTGTCAATAATGATCCTGGGTACTGCACTCACCGGTCTGTTCTCCGTGGTGGCCCAACTGCTGGTGCCGCTTGCCGCGACCCTCGCACACCCGGCAAAACGCGGTAAAACTGTCGGCATCATCATGAGCGGCCTGCTACTCGGCATTCTGCTGGCCCGAACCGTTGCTGGTGCGCTGGCGACTCTCGGCGGCTGGCGTACCATTTACTGGGTTGCCAGCGTGCTGATGATCCTGATGGCGCTAATCCTGTGGCGAGCTTTGCCACGCTATAAGCTGCATTCAGGGCTGAATTATCCGCAACTGCTGAAATCCATTTTTTCTCTGTTCTGCTTTACGCCGCTGCTGCGTACTCGCGCTATCCTTGGCGCCCTGTCATTCGCCAACTTCAGCGTCTTGTGGACATCAATAGCGTTCCTGCTGGCCTCTCCCCCTTTCAGTTATTCTGAAGGTGTGATCGGGCTGTTTGGCCTGGTGGGTGCCGCTGGTGCCCTGGCAGCCTCCCGCGCGGGCCATCTTGCCGATAAGGGCAAAGCAGGGCTGACTACCAGCGTCGGGCTTGTGCTGTTGCTGCTTTCCTGGATCCCTATCGCGCTGGCTAAACACTCTCTCTGGGCATTGATTGTCGGCATTCTGGTGTTGGACCTGGCAGTACAGGCAGTTCACGTCACTAACCAAAGCGTGATTTACCGCATCATGCCGGAGGCACGTAACCGGCTGACCGCTGGTTATATGACCAGTTATTTCATCGGTGGTGCAGTAGGGTCTGTGCTTTCCGCAGCGGCTTATCAGCATGAGGGCTGGAACGGAGTAGCGGCGATTGGCGGCATCTTGTGCGTATTGAACCTGCTGACCTGGTGGCGCGGAAAACGTCATGATCCTCAAGGAGCTGTGAACATCTAGTTAGCAACCAAATAGTAAGATAGGAAATTTATTAGCGGCACAGGGTATAATTATTACTCACACTCTGGTAATGTTCTCGGGATGAATTATTGGCGTCCTATATATCCTGTGCCCGAATCACCATGAACTATCTCATTATCGCAAGTTTCTTATCCCTTATCGTTCTCTCGGCGCACACTGCGTGTCGTAGCTTCTCGCCCAGTTCAATAAGAAAAACTTATCAATCCCAGCCCACCGGAAAGCGCAATTTGTGTTCTCATCTGCAAGTCCACACAATTTGTAGCATTAAGCCTTTACAAACAACTTACAAATGACACGAATTGCTAAATTATTCCCCTTGCTGAAGATTTACATTATTAATCACCATCGTTACTATACCAAACGAAATTAATGAGGCCCAAAATTATGGAAAGCTCGTTTACGCCCATAGAACAAATGCTTAATTTCCGCGCAAAGCGTCAGAAAGACTTCCCTTACCAGGAAATTCTGCTGACCCGTCTGTGCATGCATATGCAGAGCAAGTTGCTGGAAAATCGCAATAAAATGCTAAAAGCACAGGGAATTAACGAAACCTTGTTTATGGCTCTTATTACGTTGGATGCGCAGGAAAGCCACAGCATTCAACCTTCTGAGCTAAGCTCAGCCTTAGGTTCATCGCGCACCAATGCAACCCGCATTGCCGATGAGCTAGAGAAACGCGGGTGGATTGAGCGCCGGGAGAGCGACAATGACCGCCGTTGCCTGCATTTGCATTTAACGCAGGCAGGGGAGGCGTTTCTTGAACAATTGCTGCCACCGCAGCATAAATGTCTGCATTTCCTCTGGTCTACGTTAAACAACGAAGAGCAGCAACAGCTTGAATCGCTGACGCGCAAATTGTTAGTACGCCTTGATCAGATGGAAGTTTCAGAACAGTTATCCCAATAATTTCTGTTCAGGTAATTTATCTATGCGATCCCCGTTAAACTGGAGATTCACCCCGCTGTTCGCCATGCTTTTACTGGCGGGGTGCGCATCTACCGACAATATCTCCCCACAATCCGAACTGATGGATCCCCAACATCTGCAGCTCGCCCAGCCGAAAGTCAGCTCGCTGGCGATTAGCCCGCAATGGTGGCGTTCGCTCAACGATCCGCAGCTTGATACCTTGATGACCCAGACGCTGCAACGCTCCCCTTCGCTGAAACAGGCCGCAGCCCGGGTTCGCGAAGCCCAAAGCGTGGTCGGTGAAGCCAATGCCGCCAACGGCCCGAACCTGGATCTCAATGGCAGTATCAATCGCCAGCGTATCTCGCAAAACACCAACCTGGGCTTTGGCTATCTCCCTAACCCAGTGTACGAGTCCTCCAACTCGTTAGGCGTAAATCTGGCTTATGAGTTTGACTGGTGGGGCAAATATCGCAATCAGGTGAATGCAGCAAAAGCCCAGGTTGACGCAGCCCGTGCCGAGCAGGCACAGGCGGCTTTGACACTGACCAGCTCCGTGGCTTCGGCTTATTACCAGTTGCAGGCCAACTATGCACTGGAGAAAGTGCTGCAACAGGAAGTGGATAACAACCAACGTTTAGCCGATCTACGCCAAACGCAATATAAAGCCGGGATCTACGGGGTCGAAGTCCCGCAACAAACCCAGGCACAGGCCGACAGCGCCAAACAACAGATCATCCAGTTGCAATCTCAGATTGAACAACTTAAACACCAGTTGGCTGCATTAGCAGGCCTTGGTCCTAATGCGATGCAGTCTCTGCATCCGGTGGCATTACCGGCTGAAAATCTGTTGGCCCCTAAAGGTGAACTGACCGCCGATTTACTGGGCAAACGCCCGGATATTGCCGCACAACGCCAATTGGTTGAGTCCTACAGCCAGCGAGTCAGTGCGGCACGCAAAGAGTTTTATCCTAGCCTGTCGATCTCTGCTTTTGCTGGCCTGACAACCACTAACGTGGGTGGCACTAGTCCGAATCTGTTTGAAGCAGCAAGCCAGGCATGGAGCGTTGTGCCGGCAATTTCCTTGCCGATTTTCCACGCTGGCGCACTGCGCAGCAAGTTAGGTGAGGAATCTGCGCTGTACGATCAGGCGGTGGAATCTTATAACCAGACTATCCTGAATGCGGTCCAAGAAACCGCCGATGCCATAACCATTCAACAGAGCAGTAACCAACAGTTGCAACAGGCTGCCTCAGCCTCCCAGTCCATGCAGGAGGTATACCGGGTCTCCAATGCCAAATATCAGGCAGGGATTATCGGACGTGACGAACTGTTGACCAGCCAGACGCAGCTATTACAGCAGCAACAGGCTGAACTGAAAGCCAGCAGTAATCTGATGCAGGCGAAGATAGGATTGGTCCGTGCGTTGGGAGGTGGCTACCAAGCCCCAACTGCAACGGATCCGAAAGCATAATAAATATATTTAAAGCGTGGAGAAAACCATGAGTGCAAGCGCGGAGACTTTAGAACCGCAACAACCAGCAGGTAAAAAACGGCAGCGTAAATTTTGGCTGCTGTTACTGACGGTTATTTTTGTTGTTATTGGGGTGGCTTATTTAGTCTATTGGTTCCTGGTATTACGTCATCATCAGGATACTGACGATGCTTATGTGGCGGGTAATCAGGTACAGATTATGGCCCAGGTATCCGGCAGCGTGAACAGTGTGACCTTCGATAACACTGATTTCGTCCGTAAAGGGGACGTGCTGCTGACGCTCGATCCTACCGATGCAGAGCAGGCGTTTGAACGTGCCCGAACCGCACTGGCCAATAGCGTACGCCAAACACGCCAGTTGGTGATTAACGGTAAACAGTACCAGGCTAACATTGCGCTGCGTAAATCCGATCTGAGCAAAGCAGAGAACGATCTCAAGCGCCGCGTGGTGCTGGGCAATGCTGATGCAATTGGCCGCGAGGAACTACAACACGCACGGGATGCGGTAGACAATGCCAAAGCAGCCTTGGAAGTGGCAGTTCAGCAATACAATGCCAATCAGGCTATGGTGCTGGATACCCCTCTGGATAAACAACCCGCGATTCTGCAGGCCGCCGCACAGATGCGTGATGCCTGGATGGCGCTGCAACGTACCCGCGTAGTCAGCCCAATCACCGGTTTTGTATCACGTCGCAGTGTACAGGTGGGCGCGCAGATCTCCCCAGGAACCCCTCTGATGGCCGTGGTGCCACCGGATCACATCTGGGTAGACGCCAACTTTAAAGAGACGCAGATTGCCAATATGCGTATCGGCCAACCCGCGACCGTCGTCAGTGACGTTTACGGCAATGACGTGGTGTTCAAAGGTAAAGTCGTCGGTATCGATATGGGCACCGGCAGCGCCTTCTCACTGCTGCCAGCACAGAACGCCACCGGCAACTGGATTAAAGTGGTTCAGCGCCTGCCAGTACGTATCGAACTGGATCCACAGCAGGTTGCCGAACATCCGTTACGCATTGGTCTTTCTACGCTGGTCACGGTAGATACCGCCAATCAGGATGGCCTGGTCCTTGCCAATGCCGTTCGTGAGAAACCGCTGTATGAGACCAGCGCACTGACGCTGGATCTGGCACCGGTTAATCAGATGATCGCCGATGTGATCCATGCAAACGCCGGTTAAGCGAGCGGGAGGCTACCTTGGCACAAAAACCGCTTGAAGGTGCCCAGCTTGCCTGGATGACGGTCGCGCTCGCCATGGCGACCTTCATGCAGGTGCTGGACTCCACCATTGCCAACGTTGCAATACCGACTATCTCAGGTAACCTCGGGTCTTCCAACTCGCAGGGCACCTGGGTGATCACCTCGTTTGGGGTGGCTAACGCCATCTCCATTCCGATCACCGGTTGGCTGGCGAAACGCATCGGCGAAGTACGTCTGTTCCTGTGGTCTACGGCATTGTTTGCGCTCGCCTCCTGGCTGTGCGGCATTTCCAATAGCCTGGGTATGTTGATCTTCTTCCGCGTGATCCAGGGGATCGTCGCCGGGCCGTTGATCCCATTATCGCAAAGTTTATTGCTGAACAACTATCCCCCCGCCAAGCGGTCGATGGCCTTGGCGCTATGGTCGATGACCGTGATCGTCGCGCCGATTTTCGGGCCAATTCTGGGCGGTTATATCAGTGATAACTATCACTGGGGCTGGATCTTCTTCATCAACATTCCGATCGGGCTGTTCG
The DNA here is from genome assembly GCF_006715025.1 of Serratia fonticola. NCBI lineage: Bacteria > Pseudomonadati > Pseudomonadota > Gammaproteobacteria > Enterobacterales > Yersiniaceae > Serratia > Serratia fonticola. Next base: position 1,700,670 of record NZ_VFMK01000001.1, on the reverse strand, counting down.
TGATCCTGGTCGCCATGTCAACGCTAAAAGGCAGGGAAACCAAAACCGAGATCAAACCGATCGATACCGTTGGGCTGGTGTTGCTGGTGGTGGGTATCGGGGCATTGCAGATCATGCTCGACCAGGGTAAAGAGCTGGACTGGTTCAACTCCACCGAGATCATCGTCCTGACCATCGTCGCGGTAGTGGCACTGGTATTCCTGGTGGTGTGGGAGCTGACGGATGATCACCCGGTGGTGGATCTATCGCTGTTCAAGTCGCGCAACTTTACCATCGGCTGCCTGTGTATCAGCCTGGCCTATATGCTGTACTTCGGGGCGATCGTACTGCTGCCGCAATTGCTACAGGAGGTCTATGGCTATACCGCCACCTGGGCAGGCTTGGCATCCGCACCGGTGGGGTTGATCCCGGTGGTGCTGTCCCCCATTATCGGTCGCTTTGGTAACCGGCTGGATATGCGCCGTCTGGTGACCTTCAGCTTCATTATGTATGCCGTGTGCTTCTATTGGCGCGCCTATACATTTGAACCCGGTATGGATTTTGGTGCCTCCGCATGGCCACAATTTGTGCAAGGCTTTGCGATCGCCTGCTTCTTTATGCCACTGACGACAATAACGCTATCCGGTTTACCGCCAGAACGCATGGCGGCAGCGTCGAGCCTGTCGAACTTTACCCGTACCTTGGCGGGTTCTATTGGCACCTCGATCACCACGACATTGTGGAGCAGACGGGAATCGATGCACCATTCGCAATTGACGGAGTTTGTGAACCCGTTTAACCCGCAGTCGCAGGAGATGTACAGCAAATTGGAGCAGCTCGGTATGAGCAAGCAACAGGCTTCGGCGTATATCGCCAACGAGATTACTGCCCAAGGGCTGATCATTTCAGCCAATGAAATCTTCTGGCTATCGGCGGGGGTGTTCCTGATATTGCTGGCGCTGGTATGGTTCGCCAAACCGCCGTTCAGTTCCGGGGGCGGTGGGGGCGGAGCCCACTGATCGAGTCACGCCCATAAACTCCAATGGAAGTGGCTAAAGATCTGCTGTGATATGGGGCGGTTCAAAGATGGACCGCCCCATAGAATTGAATGATGCTTTCCCCATCGACCTGTTTTTGTGGATTTTGAGTACATAAAAGACAACAATAGTGCCGCAGTACCAGAATGGATATTAGTTGAATTTATAAACTTTTATAACAGGGAATCTCTTGGCTAAAAGCACGATAAAAAAAACACTGATCGCAGCAATGAGCCTTGGTATGGTTGGTTGTGCTGACATGAAAATACCTGCCTATACAGAAGTCAAAGCAAGTCAGTATTATGATGAATGCCGTGAGTTCGCCGCCGATGTGTATAACAACGATGGGTACAGCAAACTCGTCAATGACAAAATTCTACGCATGAACGAGCAAAAAGCTCAGGCTATCGTGTCTGGATGTGTGGTCACCATGGGGAAAAACAGTCTAGAAGAAGCCAAATTTGATATGAAACAGAAGGCCGTAACTTACGGAATCATCAGCGCTGCTTGCGACACCGCTTCGTGCCAGGCTGATACGGAACAACAGCTGAAAGCTTTTACCCTTGGCAGCTTTTATGCGACACAAAAGAAATTTCCTGAGAAAGTGAAAGTTGAGAAAGCTGATTTTTAAGAGCGAGCCAGATTATCGATCGTCAGTGCGCTCATTTTAGTATTATCCCTTCTCATTGTTATTTTGCCCAATCCTCCAGTATCAGGTCCGTTACCCGTTCAAACTTCCGCGTATTATTGGTCACCGGAATCGCACCGGTCGCAATGGCATGACCAGCGATCGCACTTGTACCTGTAAACCCTAACGGCAGGTTTCTGTACGTATGTTGAACAGCATGAGTATAGATGAATACGAATAGGGGGAAGCTTTTAGAGCATAGTAGTCAGCCGGTTTTTCTACTGACCCTGATAGATCAAAGCCCTGGCTTTGCGGCCAGGGCTTTGTTATTAATCGGATTTTATATAGCGTAAAGCATTACGCCTGGTTCTGGCGCCACCAATCGGCCAACAGAATTCCGGTAGCCACCGAGACGTTCAGGCTTTCTACTTTGCCGGTACCGCCGATAGACACGCTCATATCGCCCTGCTGCCAGGCACTGTCGCTCAGACCATCACGCTCCTGGCCCAACACCAGCACCATCTTGGCTGGCAACTTGGCCTGCGCCAGTGGGGTGCCTTTATGGCTGGAGGTGGTGACGATGGTGTAACCTGCTTTGCGGAAAGTATCCAGCACGGAGAGGAAATCATCGGCATTAATGGCCTTGATGTGTTCTACCCCACCTTCTGCGGTACGTACTGCCGCGCCAGACTCCAGCACGGCCGGGTCCTGGAGCAACACGCCGTTCACGCCGAAGTGGGCGCAAGAGCGCACAATGGCGCCCAGGTTATGTGGGTTACCCACCTCCTCCAAGGCCAACACGCAATCTTTGGCCGGAGCACTCTTCAGATAGGTCTGCGCGTCCAGACCCTGACGCTTCTTAATCAGGAAACACACGCCGCCATGGTGTTCAGTGCCGGACGCTTTCGCCAGCTCTTCTTCATCCACCACATGGTAAGCTTTGCGGTTTGCCGCCATCCAGCGTAACGCCTCACGAAAACGTGGCGTCACGGATTGCACAAACCAGGCACGCACGATGGCATCTGGGCGGCTGGCAAACAGCGCCTGACAGGCGTTTTCACCATAGACGCGGGTTTCTTCCGCTCGTTGACGGCGCAGTTGTTCAGGATCGATAAAACTCTTGCCGCTGATGCCACCATGATCAAACGCAGGTTCTTCTTCCGGAGCGCGAGACACGGTTTTCCACGGCGACTCATAGCCACCACGATCTTCTGTGCGCGCTGGGCGGCGAGGACGATCGCTTTCACTGCGGCGGGGATCGGAACCCCGGCGGTCACCACCGCGCGGCTTGTCCTGCCCGGCACGGCCAGAACGTGCATTGTCAGCCGGACGGCCTTTACCGTCCGGACGTTTATTCTTGTTACGGTTGTCGCCGTTATCGTCGTCACTGCGGACGTACATCACTTTGACTTTACCGTTCTTGCCACTAAATGAATCGTTCATTGTCTTCTCCACCAACGCGCAGGGCGCGAAGATTACCTGATGTTGGTGCGCTAAGCCACCAACTTGCGTTAAAAGCTAGCAACTATCAAATTCATCGAACAAATCATTTGGTCGTATGCCCCACTTTTACCGATAATAAGCAACATTAAAGATACATATCCGCAGCCTATAGCCAAAGTACTTGGTGTTGCAGGTCGGCGAGCAAAAGTCGCCGATACCTCTGCCGCTTCAAATATTAAGGGTAAATATCGCTGCACCAGCCCCTGAGGTAAACATGAATACCGTTTGTGCAGCTTGTAATGCCACCAACCGCGTCCCTGAAGATCGTCTGTCGGACGGTGCCAAATGTGGCCGCTGCGGTCACGAATTGTTTGACGGCGAGGTAATCAACGCCACTGCCGCCAACCTGGACCAGTTACTGCAAGATGATTTGCCAGTTGTGATCGACTTTTGGGCACCATGGTGCGGCCCATGCCGTAGCTTTGCCCCGATCTTTGAGGACGTAGCTGAAGAACGCGCTGGCAAGGTGCGTTTCGTCAAGGTCAACACCGAAGCAGAACCCGAACTGAGCGCCCGTTTTCGTATCCGCAGCATCCCGACCATTATGGTGTTCCGTGAAGGCAAAATGGTCGATATGCTCAATGGCGCGATGCCAAAAGCACCCTTTGATAACTGGCTCAACGAGTTAGTTTAACGCAAAAGCGGCCAACGTGTCGCCAGTTGTTAACCACATAACCTAAAGCCCGAGCGCCTCTCCCGCCGGGCTTTTTTCTGCGCTACAATGACGGTTTTATCAGGATCGTTATGACTGACAACGCCGTACTCCGTCTGCGCCAATTCCGTTTAGACCGTGCAACCCGCCCTTTTCGCGCTCGGGGTTGTCGTGCCGTGCGCTGTCAGCAATGTTTGTTACCACAGAAAAATTGTCTGTGCGCTACCATCAAACCACAGCAGGCCAAGAGCCGCTTCTGCCTGATCATGTTTGGCGCTGAACCGTTAAAACCCAGTAATACCGGCCGTCTTATCGCCGATATTCTGCCTGATACCCAGGCGTTTCTTTGGTCACGTACCGAGATTGATCCCGGTTTGTTGGCAGCCATTAACGATCCGGCCCGTCAGCCTTACGTAGTGTTCCCAGCTTCTTACGCAGACCCAGACCGCCCGGTATTCAGCAGCCTGCCAGCAGGGGGGAAACCGCCGCTGTTTATTATGCTCGACGGCACATGGTCGGAAGCCCGCAAAATGTTCCGCAAGAGCCCCTACCTGAATCAGTTCCCGGTGTTTTCGCTGAACGTGTTAGCCGCTTCAGATTACCAACTGCGTGAAGCCAGCCGTGCAGAACAACACTGCACGGCCGAAGTCGCCGCAGCCTTGCTGCAACAGGCTGGCGATGACCAGGCTGCTGCCGGGCTTAGCCAACATTTCAATTACTTTCGGGAACAATATCTGGCCGGGAAACCTTGCCGTCCAGAGGCACCGGTCACAGCAAACCTGCCGCAAAGCACCTAAAATCAAGCGATAACTGGCCCCTTTTAGGCTTATCGCTTGAAAGAGGCTAAGCCAATCAGGAGCAGGAGTCACACATGAGCCAGAGAGGGTTAGAAGCACTGTTACGCCCTAAATCGATTGCCGTCCTCGGTGCTTCGCAACAGCCTGGCCGTGCTGGCTATCTGATGATGCGCAATCTGCTGGCGGGTGGCTTCACTGGCCCTGTCCTGCCGGTAAATCCACGCTATAAGGCCGTATGTGGCGTGATGGCTTATCCCGACGTTGCCAGCCTGCCACTCACTCCCGACCTGGCCGTACTGTGCACCAATCCGAAGAGAAACCTGTCACTGATTGAAGCCCTAGGGGAACGAGGGTGTAAAACCGCGATTGTACTCTCTTCCCCCGTGGAACAGTTCGGCGAACTCAAGGCCACCGCACAGCGCTATTCGATGCGCCTGCTTGGACCAAACAGCCTGGGGCTGCTCGCCCCTTGGCAAGGCATCAATGCCAGCTTTTCTCCCGTGCCTATTCAAAAAGGCAAGCTGGCGTTTATCTCGCAATCTGCCGCCGTCGCCAACACCATTCTGGACTGGGCGCAACAACGGGAAATTGGCTTCTCTTATTTTATTTCGTTGGGTGACAGCCTGGATATCGACGTCGATGACCTGCTCGACTTTCTGGCGCGAGACAGCAAAACCAGCGCCATTTTGTTGTATCTGGAGAACATCAGCGACGCGCGACGTTTCCTTTCCGCCTCCCGTAGCGCTTCTCGCAATAAACCGATACTGGTGATCAAGAGTGGCCGCAGCCAACAGGCTCAGTTGCTGCTCAACAGCCAGCAAGGATTAGACGCGGCCTACGACGCAGCGATCCAGCGCGCCGGTTTGCTACGCGTACAGGATACGCACGAGCTGTTTTCCGCCGTGGAAACCTTAAGCCATATGCATCCGTTACGTGGTGAACGGTTGATGATCATCAGCAATGGCGCTGCCCCCGCCGCGATGGCACTGGATGAGCTGTTAGCCCGCAACGGCAAGCTGGCAACCCTGACGGAGGAAACACAGGACAAGCTCAGCGCTGCCCTGCCAGAGTTTATTCGGGCAGGCAATCCTATCGATTTACGCGATGACGCCACGCCAAAGCGCTATCTGGCAGCTCTACAGCCGCTGCTCGATAGCCATGATTATGATGCCCTGTTACTGATCCATGCCCCGAGCGCGGCATCCCCAGGCACAGAAACCGCCGAGCGACTGATCGAAGCCATTCGCCAACACCCACGCGGCAAACGCATCACACTGCTGACCAACTGGTGCGGCGAATTTTCTTCGCAGGAAGCCCGCCGGCTGTTTACCGAAGCGGGCATTCCGACCTACCGTACGCCAGAAGGTGCCGTCACCGCGTTTATGCATATGGTGGAGTATCGCCGTAACCAGAAACAACTCAAAGAAACCCCGGCGCTACCGATTGGGCTAACAGCCAATACGGCGGCAGCACACGAGTTGATTCATCAGGCGTTGGCCGACGGCGCCAACCAATTGGACACGCACGAAGTCCAACCGATTCTGCAGGCTTACGGCCTCAGCACACTGCCAACCTGGATCGCCGGTGATAGCGCCGAGGCGGTACATATCGCCGAGCAGATTGGTTATCCGGTCGCGCTGAAACTGCGCTCCCCGGATATCTCGCACAAATCTGAGGTTCAGGGGGTAATGCTTTATCTGCGCACCGCAACCGAAGTACAGCGTGCAGCAGAAGCTATCCTCGATCGCGTCAAGCGAACCTATCCTCAGGCGCGTATACACGGTCTGTTAGTACAAAGTATGGCCAACCGCGCAGGCGCTCAGGAATTGCGTATTGCGGTGGAGCAGGATGCCATTTTCGGCCCATTAATTATGCTGGGTGAAGGCGGGATCGAGTGGCGGCAGGAAAACCAGGTTGCTGTCGCACTCCCACCGTTGAATATGGCACTGGCACGTTATCTGGTTCTGCAAGCGGTGAAAGGCGGCAAGATCCGTGGCCGCAGTGCATTGCGCCCGCTAGATATCCCCGGCCTGAGTCGCCTGTTGGTACAGGTATCCAACCTGATCCTTGATTGTCCTGAGATCTCACGCCTGGATATTCACCCGGTGTTAGCCTCTGGCAGCGAGTTCACCCTGCTGGATGTGTCAATGCAGCTAGCCCCCTTTAGTGGTGAGCCACAGGCGCGGTTGGCGATCCGGCCTTATCCCCAGGAGCTGGAAGAGACTATTGAATTAAAAGATGGTTCTCAATGCCTGTTCCGCCCAATCCTGCCGGAAGACGAGCCCGCGCTGAAGCATTTTATTGACCGGGTCACCAAAGAAGATCTGTACTACCGCTACTTCAGTGAGATCAACGAGTTTAGCCATGACGATTTGGCTAACATGACCCAGATCGACTACGATCGAGAGATGGCTTTTGTGGCGGTGCGTAATGGAGAAGAAATCATTGGCGTCACGCGTGCCATGTCCGATCCTGACAATATTGACGCCGAGTTTGCCGTGCTGGTGCGCTCCGATCTAAAAGGCCTGGGGTTAGGTCGGCGGTTGCTGATGAAACTGATCGGTTATGCCCGAGCACAAGGGTTGACCCGCCTGACCGGTATTACCATGCCGAATAACCGCGGCATGGTGACGTTGGCACAGAAATTGGGGTTTGTCGTCGATGTGCAAATCGATGAAGGGATTGTCAATCTCACCTTGCCATTGCAGGACAGCTTGACGCCGTGACCCCGATCGCAATGCAATATGAATCCACCACTTAACAGCAAAACATGCGCACAATCGGCACAACTAGTGGTATTATCGCCCGATTGTTCAAAGAATCGTTTTAATGCAAGTGGCGTTCCGGCCATCCAAACATGAGAGAAGAAGCGCACTGTGATGTTGTCAAAATTTAAACGTAGCAAACATCAACAACACCTTGCACAACTGCCCAAACTCCCCCAGACGGTTGCTGATGTCCGTACCCTCTATACACCATCCGATTTCCGCACAACGCTGCTGGAATCGATAGCGAATGCGACAACACGTATTTATCTGGTTGCGCTCTATCTGGAACATGATGATGCAGGCCGTGATATCCTCAATGCGCTCTATCAGGCTAAGCAGCAACGCCCTGAATTAGAGATTTGCGTGCTGGTAGACTGGCACCGTGCTCAACGTGGGCGCATCGGTGCGGCAGCGACCAATACCAATGCAGACTGGTACTGCGCTATGGCAGCGCAGCATCCACAGGTTTCAGTGCCGGTTTACGGTGTCCCTGTCAACACCCGCGAAGCCTTGGGCGTACTGCATCTAAAGGGCTTTGTTGTTGACGATACCGTCATCTATAGCGGTGCCAGTATTAATGATGTTTACCTGCACCAACATGAGAAGTATCGCTACGATCGCTATCAGCTGATTACCAACCACGTGCTGGCCGTTACCCTGTGTGATTACATCAAGCAGCATTTGTTAACCGCAGGTGCCGTGCAACGTCTTGATCGCGATGATCGTCCAAAAAGCCCGGAGATCAAAAACGAAACCCGCATGTTCCGTTTTGGTCTGCGCCGTGCAGGTTATCAGTTCCTGGGTAACGCCAGTAACGACGAGTTGGCGGTAACCCCACTCGTTGGCCTGGGCAAGCAAAGCATACTCAACAAAACCATTCACCATCTGATGGCCAGCGCCGATCAAAAGCTGACGCTGTGTACGCCTTACTTCAACCTGCCGGCCCTGTTGGTACGCAATATTATTTATCTGTTGCGCCAAGGGAAGCAGGTAGAAATCATCGTAGGCGATAAAACGGCCAACGATTTTTATATCCCTGAAGATCAGCCGTTCAAAATTATTGGGGCATTACCTTATCTCTACGAAATCAACCTGCGTCGCTTCCTGAGCCGCTTGCAACGCTATGTCGATACCGGCCAGCTCATTGTGCGCCTGTGGAAAGACGGTGATAACAGTTATCACCTCAAAGGAATGTGGGTTGATGACGAATGGCAGTTGATCACTGGTAACAACCTAAACCCACGCGCCTGGCGCCTGGATCTTGAGAATGCCATCCTGATTCACGATCCCAAGCAGGAGATGCGAGAGCAGCGTCATAAAGAACTCGAGACGATCCGCACGCATACCACCGTGGTCGGTAGCTATCTTGAACTGCAGAGTATTCAGCAATACCCGGTCAAGGTGCGCAAACTGATCCGCCGACTGCGTCGGATTCGTATTGATCGATTGATTAGTCGTATACTGTAATCTCATGTCACAGATACCCTGTGAATTTCAAGTTGCAGTTAGGCGACAAGTGCGTGTGTTCCTAGGAAATTACTAAAGCTGGAGCTCACGCACGCAGGTAGCAACGCTGCAACTTGAAAGGCAACGGGTATGGCAATGCCGAGCTTTTTTGTACGTAATGAGACAGGATGTTTTCACTATGCGCCCACTCCGCCTGCTTATTCTCCTTCCAATACTGTTATTTTCCACCGGTTGTACACACACGGCCAATGATAGCTGGACCGGTAAAGACAAAGCTCAGCACTTTGTTGCCTCGGCAGCCTTTGCTGCTGCCGGTGCTGCCTATGGCGATCATCAGAATTGGAATGAAGCTCGCAGCCGCAGTTTTGGTCTGCTATTTTCGATTGGCTTGGGCGCAGCGAAAGAGCTGTATGACAGCCGGGAAGGCGGTACGGGCTGGAGCTGGAAGGATTTTGCCTGGGATGTGGCAGGGGCTGCGACAGGATACAGTATTTATCATCTTGCGCGCTGAAAGTAGGTTAATTTGAGCCAGATCGCGTAATGCCCCCTCACCCTAACCCTCTCCCCCAGGAGAGGGAACCGATCGAGTCCGCTAATATTCCTGCGCAATATCCCATCTTTCTGCTTACTCATCATTTCCCGAAGTAACACGAGCTAATCAAAGGTTCGCTCTTCCCGAAGCGGCACAGGCTCATCCACGATACCGGACTACTCCCTCTCCCCGCACGGATGCTCAGAGTGTTCTCGGGCGTTGCATTGGGAGAGGGCTGGGGTGAGGGGCTTTCACTACCATTTTCTGCTTTTGACCCATAGCAAAAAGCCCCATGCTTTCGCATGAGGCTTTCTACTTTGTTTGATGCCTGGCAGTGTCCTACATTATTCGTCTCATCCTAACCCTCTCCCACAGGGAGAGGGAACCGCTCGCGTCCGCTGATATTCCTGCGCAATATCCCATCTTTCTGCTTACTCATCATATCCCGAAGTAACACGAGCTAATCAAAGGTTCGCTCTTCCCGAAGCGGCACAGGCTCATCCACGATGCCGGACTGCTCCCTCTCCCCGCACGGATGCTCAGGGTGTTCTCGGGCGTTGCATTGGGAGAGGGCTGGGGTGAGGGGCTTTCACTACCATTTTCTGCTTTTGACCCATAGCAGAAAGCCCCATGCTTTCGCATCAGGCTTTCTACTTTAGTTGATGCCGGGCAGTGTCTTACAGTATTCGTCTCACCCTAACCCTCTCCCACAGGGAGAGGGAACCGCTCAAGTCCGCTGATAATTACTTATTCTTTCTGCAATCGGGTTCACGACACCGACTTGCCGAAGCGGCACAGACTCATCCACGATGCCGAATCGCTCCCTCTCCCCGCACGGATACTCAGGGTGTTCTCGGACATTGCATTGGGAGAGGGCTGGGGTGAGGGGCTTTCACTGCCATTTTCTGCTTTTGACCCATAGCAAAAAGCCCCATGCTTTCGCATGAGGCTTTCTACTTTGTTTGATGCCTGGCAGTGTCCTACAGTATTCGTCTCATCCTGAGACTCACCCCTGCGGGGCCGCCGTAAACGGCGTTCCCCCCTGTTCCCGACAGGTGGGTCGCATGCCCATGCGCGACCAGCACACCCAGCTACAGGTAAAACAAAAAACCCCGCGTGAAAACGCGGGGTTTTTTGTTCTATTTGATGCCTGGCAGTGTCCTACTCTCGCATGGGGAGACCCCACACTACCATCGGCGCTACGGCGTTTCACTTCTGAGTTCGGCATGGGGTCAGGTGGGACCACCGCGCTATTGCCGCCAGGCAAATCTGTTTCATTCCAACCGCCACTCGGGCCATTGAAACCAATCTCGGAACGTCGCTGAAAATTTTCGTCTACTCTAAAACACCTTCGGTGTTGTAAGGTTAAGCCTCACGGATCATTAGTACTGGTTAGCTCAATGCATCGCTGCACTTACACACCCAGCCTATCAACGTCTTGGTCTTAAACGTTCCTTCAGGGACCTTAAAGGCCCAGGGAAGACTCATCTCGAGGCAAGTTTCGCGCTTAGATGCTTTCAGCGCTTATCTTTTCCGCACTTAGCTACCGGGCAGTGCCATTGGCATGACAACCCGAACACCAGTGGTGCGTTCACTCCGGTCCTCTCGTACTAGGAGCAACCCCTCTCAATCTTCCAACGCCCACGGCAGATAGGGACCGAACTGTCTCACGACGTTCTAAACCCAGCTCGCGTACCACTTTAAATGGCGAACAGCCATACCCTTGGGACCTACTTCAGCCCCAGGATGTGATGAGCCGACATCGAGGTGCCAAACACCGCCGTCGATATGAACTCTTGGGCGGTATCAGCCTGTTATCCCCGGAGTACCTTTTATCCGTTGAGCGATGGCCCTTCCATTCAGAACCACCGGATCACTAAGACCTACTTTCGTACCTGCTCGAGCCGTCACTCTCGCAGTCAAGCTAGCTTATGCCTTTGCACTAACCTCACGATGTCCGACCGTGATTAGCTAACCTTCGTGCTCCTCCGTTACTCTTTGGGAGGAGACCGCCCCAGTCAAACTACCCACCAGACACTGTCCTCACCCCGGATTACGGGGCCGAGTTAGAACATCAAACATTAAAGGGTGGTATTTCAAGGTTGGCTCCATGCAGACTGGCGTCCACACTTCAAAGCCTCCCACCTATCCTACACATCAAGGCTCAATGTTCAGTGTCAAGCTATAGTAAAGGTTCACGGGGTCTTTCCGTCTTGCCGCGGGTACACTGCATCTTCACAGCGAGTTCAATTTCACTGAGTCTCGGGTGGAGACAGCCTGGCCATCATTACGCCATTCGTGCAGGTCGGAACTTACCCGACAAGGAATTTCGCTACCTTAGGACCGTTATAGTTACGGCCGCCGTTTACTGGGGCTTCGATCAAGAGCTTCGCCTTGCGGCTGACCCCATCAATTAACCTTCCAGCACCGGGCAGGCGTCACACCGTATACGTCCACTTTCGTGTTTGCACAGTGCTGTGTTTTTATTAAACAGTTGCAGCCAGCTGGTATCTGCGACTGGCTTCAGCTCCAGGAGTAAATCCCTTCACCTACATGCCAGCGTGCCTTCTCCCGAAGTTACGGCACCATTTTGCCTAGTTCCTTCACCCGAGTTCTCTCAAGCGCCTGAGTATTCTCTACCTGACCACCTGTGTCGGTTTGGGGTACGATTCAATGTTACCTGATGCTTAGAGGCTTTTCCTGGAAGCTTGGCATCAACTACTTCTGCACCGTAGTGCATCGTCATCACGCCTCAGGGTTGATATGCAACCGGATTTACCGGGTCACACCCCCTACACGCTTAAACCGGGACAACCGTCGCCCGGCTAGCCTAGCCTTCTCCGTCCCCCCTTCGCAGTAACACCAAGTACAGGAATATTAACCTGTTTCCCATCGACTACGCTTTTCAGCCTCGCCTTAGGGGTCGACTCACCCTGCCCCGATTAACGTTGGACAGGAACCCTTGGTCTTCCGGCGAGCGGGCTTTTCACCCGCTTTATCGTTACTTATGTCAGCATTCGCACTTCTGATACCTCCAGCAGACCTCACAGTCCACCTTCAACGGCTTACAGAACGCTCCCCTACCCAACAACGCCTAAGCGTCGCTGCCGCAGCTTCGGTGCATGGTTTAGCCCCGTTACATCTTCCGCGCAGGCCGACTCGACCAGTGAGCTATTACGCTTTCTTTAAATGATGGCTGCTTCTAAGCCAACATCCTGGCTGTCTATGCCTTCCCACATCGTTTCCCACTTAACCATGACTTTGGGACCTTAGCTGGCGGTCTGGGTTGTTTCCCTCTTCACGACGGACGTTAGCACCCGCCGTGTGTCTCCCGTGATAACATTCTTCGGTATTCGGAGTTTGCATCGGTTTGGTAAGCCGGGATGGCCCCCTAGCCGAAACAGTGCTCTACCCCCGAAGATGAATTCACGAGGCGCTACCTAAATAGCTTTCGGGGAGAACCAGCTATCTCCCGGTTTGATTGGCCTTTCACCCCCAGCCACAAGTCATCCGCTAATTTTTCAACATTAGTCGGTTCGGTCCTCCAGTTAGTGTTACCCAACCTTCAACCTGCCCATGGCTAGATCACCGGGTTTCGGGTCTATACCTTGCAACTAGTCGCCCAGTTAAGACTCGGTTTCCCTACGGCTCCCCTATACGGTTAACCTTGCTACAAAATATAAGTCGCTGACCCATTATACAAAAGGTACGCAGTCACACCACGAAGGTGCTCCCACTGCTTGTACGTACACGGTTTCAGGTTCTATTTCACTCCCCTCGCCGGGGTTCTTTTCGCCTTTCCCTCACGGTACTGGTTCACTATCGGTCAGTCAGGAGTATTTAGCCTTGGAGGATGGTCCCCCCATATTCAGACAGGATGTCACGTGTCCCGCCCTACTCATCGAACTCACAGTCAATGCATTTTAGTGTACGGGGCTATCACCCTTTACTGCGCGACTTTCCAGACGCTTCCACTAACACAAGAACTGATTCAGGTTCTGGGCTCCTCCCCGTTCGCTCGCCGCTACTGGGGGAATCTCGGTTGATTTCTTTTCCTCGGGGTACTTAGATGTTTCAGTTCCCCCGGTTCGCCTCATGCCACTATGTATTCATGACATGATAGTGTGTCGAAACACACTGGGTTTCCCCATTCGGGTATCGCCGGTTATAACGGTTCATATCACCTTACCGACGCTTTTCGCAGATTAGCACGCCCTTCATCGCCTCTGACTGCCTAGGCATCCACCGTGTACGCTTAGTCACTTAACCTCACAACCCGAAGGTGTTTCCACTTTCGTGCTGCAAACATTTGAGAGACTCTCTGACAGGTTAGTCCTTACCCCAGTACTTCTACGGCGGGATAAGTTTCAGCTGCCAGGTTTCAATTTTCAGCTTGTTCCAGATTGTTAAAGAGCAAAATACTTCGCAGCATACTGTTGCCAGTACACTCTGAAGTATTATCAAGGACGTATATGGTGGAGCTAAGCGGGATCGAACCGCTGACCTCCTGCGTGCAAGGCAGGCGCTCTCCCAGCTGAGCTATAGCCCCATACAGTCACTTGCAGAGACCTTTACTACCACTCGGAGAGTCACATTCGTTTTTAACGCGAATGTAATTTCTTTTCAGGCAAGGCATGCGGAAGGGAAGTTTACTTCGGTAAACGACCGCGCGCATAACACAGCATGAGAAGAAATTTGGTAGGCCTGAGTGGACTTGAACCACCGACCTCACCCTTATCAGGGGTGCGCTCTAACCACCTGAGCTACAAGCCTATAAAGGTATTTCTGCTCGTTACTTTTTCATCAGACAATCTGTGTGGACACTGCACTCAATCAATATCTTTAGGTAAGGAGGTGATCCAACCGCAGGTTCCCCTACGGTTACCTTGTTACGACTTCACCCCAGTCATGAATCACAAAGTGGTAAGCGCCCTCCCGAAGGTTAAGCTACCTACTTCTTTTGCAACCCACTCCCATGGTGTGACGGGCGGTGTGTACAAGGCCCGGGAACGTATTCACCGTAGCATTCTGATCTACGATTACTAGCGATTCCGACTTCATGGAGTCGAGTTGCAGACTCCAATCCGGACTACGACGTACTTTATGAGGTCCGCTTGCTCTCGCGAGTTCGCTTCTCTTTGTATACGCCATTGTAGCACGTGTGTAGCCCTACTCGTAAGGGCCATGATGACTTGACGTCATCCCCACCTTCCTCCGGTTTATCACCGGCAGTCTCCTTTGAGTTCCCGACCGAATCGCTGGCAACAAAGGATAAGGGTTGCGCTCGTTGCGGGACTTAACCCAACATTTCACAACACGAGCTGACGACAGCCATGCAGCACCTGTCTCAGAGTTCCCGAAGGCACCAATCCATCTCTGGAAAGTTCTCTGGATGTCAAGAGTAGGTAAGGTTCTTCGCGTTGCATCGAATTAAACCACATGCTCCACCGCTTGTGCGGGCCCCCGTCAATTCATTTGAGTTTTAACCTTGCGGCCGTACTCCCCAGGCGGTCGATTTAACGCGTTAGCTCCGGAAGCCACGCCTCAAGGGCACAACTTCCAAATCGACATCGTTTACAGCGTGGACTACCAGGGTATCTAATCCTGTTTGCTCCCCACGCTTTCGCACCTGAGCGTCAGTCTTTGTCCAGGGGGCCGCCTTCGCCACCGGTATTCCTCCAGATCTCTACGCATTTCACCGCTACACCTGGAATTCTACCCCCCTCTACAAGACTCTAGCTTGCCAGTTTCAAATGCAGTTCCCAAGTTAAGCTCGGGGATTTCACATCTGACTTAACAAACCGCCTGCGTGCGCTTTACGCCCAGTAATTCCGATTAACGCTTGCACCCTCCGTATTACCGCGGCTGCTGGCACGGAGTTAGCCGGTGCTTCTTCTGCGAGTAACGTCAATGAACAGTGCTATTAACACTGAACCCTTCCTCCTCGCTGAAAGTGCTTTACAACCCGAAGGCCTTCTTCACACACGCGGCATGGCTGCATCAGGCTTGCGCCCATTGTGCAATATTCCCCACTGCTGCCTCCCGTAGGAGTCTGGACCGTGTCTCAGTTCCAGTGTGGCTGGTCATCCTCTCAGACCAGCTAGGGATCGTCGCCTAGGTGAGCCATTACCCCACCTACTAGCTAATCCCATCTGGGCACATCCGATGGTGTGAGGCCCGAAGGTCCCCCACTTTGGTCCGAAGACGTTATGCGGTATTAGCTACCGTTTCCAGTAGTTATCCCCCTCCATCGGGCAGTTTCCCAGACATTACTCACCCGTCCGCCGCTCGTCACCCGGGAGCAAGCTCCCTGTGTTACCGCTCGACTTGCATGTGTTAGGCCTGCCGCCAGCGTTCAATCTGAGCCATGATCAAACTCTTCAATTAAAAGCTTGATTTGCTTCAACTCGTGAAGCGATGCTCGAAAATCAACTGCATGAATTTTACTTCAGTTAGTCACTCTTCAAGACTTGATATTTTTTTGCTGCAAAAGCAGCTGGATATCGTCTTGTGAGTGCCCACACAGATTGTCTGATAAATTGTTAAAGAGCAGTGAGTTACGCGCTTTCGCTTGCTAACTCGAGGTGGCGTATAATACGCTTTCCTCTTTCAGAGTCAACCTTAATTTCAGGTTTTTCTCTGCGACCCCCGGAGACGCTGTGAAGTTGTTCACATGTTCCGTGTCGATGGAGGCGCATTATAGGGAGCTGATTCAGAATGACAAGGGATAATATTCACTTTTCTTCCGACCGCTCACTATTCATGCATAACGCGGGTTAAACCCGCTTTTTAATTGCTTCTGGCAGCTCTTGCAGACTGTTTAGCACCCAATCTGCTGCTTTCTCACCCGCTTCTGTCACTGGTTTACCGGTTCGAACCAAGACTTTGGTACCAACACCCGCAGCGGCGGCGGCCTGCATATCCTCGATCTTGTCGCCTACCATATAAGAAGCGGCCAGATCGATATTCAGTTCTTTTTGCGCCTGCAACAACATTCCCGGCTGCGGTTTGCGGCAATCACATACCTGACGGTATTCTTCTATTACAGCTTCAGGATGATGTGGGCAGAAATAGATGCCGTCCAGATCGACCTCACGATCGGCCAGCGACCAGTCCATCCATTCGGTCAGGCGCATAAACTGCGCTTCGCTGAATTTGCCGCGGGCAATGCCAGACTGATTGGTGACCAGCACCAGCGCAAAGCCCATTTTTTTCAGCTCGCGGCATGCATCAATCACACCATCTATAAATTGGAAATCATCTATTTCATGGACGTATCCATGATCGATATTAATCGTGCCGTCACGATCTAAGAAAATTGCTGGAACGCGTTGTGTCACCGGTATGCTCCTGAAAGCCTGAAAACCGCCACAGTATCGCATGTTTTAGCCAGGACTGAGAACGGCGAAGAATGAGGGTTAACGTTGACTTAGACGTCTAGACGCCTTAACATCTGATCAATACCTTGGCTCAGGCCAAGGTTTACTTTATCTAGCCACGAGCAACAACGCTAAGAATAAGAAGAATATGATTAAACTTTCTAACATCACCAAAGTGTTCCAGCAGGGGTCGCGTACCATTAGCGCACTTTCTGACGTGACTCTTCACGTCCCTGCCGGACAAATTTATGGCGTTATCGGTGCCTCAGGTGCCGGTAAGAGTACGCTGATCCGTTGCGCCAATATGCTTGAACGGCCAACATCAGGCAGCGTTCTGGTCGATGGACAAGAACTTACAGCCCTGTCTGAAAGCGAACTGACGCGCGCACGTCGTCAGATTGGCATGATTTTCCAGCACTTTAACCTGCTCTCTTCACGCACGGTTTTCGGTAATGTTGCCCTGCCGCTGGAGTTGGATAACACGCCGCGAGCGGAAATCAAAAAGCGCGTCAGCGAATTATTAGAGCTGGTCGGTCTGTCAGACAAACATGATGCTTACCCCGCCAACCTGTCTGGCGGCCAAAAACAGCGTGTGGCCATCGCACGTGCATTGGCCAGCAACCCTAAGGTTCTGCTGTGCGATGAGGCGACCAGCGCGCTGGATCCGGCTACCACCCGTTCTATTCTGGAACTGCTGAAGGACATAAACCGCCGTCTGGGGTTGACCATTCTGCTGATCACCCACGAAATGGATGTGGTGAAACGTATTTGCGATCAGGTTGCCGTGATAAGCCAAGGCCAACTGATTGAGAAAGACAGCGTCAGCGAAGTGTTCTCACATCCCAAAACGCCACTGGCACAACAGTTTATTCAGTCCACACTGCACCTTGATATCCCAGATGACTACGCCAAGCGTCTGGTGGCCGATCGCACCGATGGTCGCCAACCGTTGTTGCGTCTGGAATTCACAGGCCAATCGGTTGATGCGCCATTGCTGTCGGAAGCCGCGCGTCGTTTTAATGTAAATAACAATATTATCAGTGCACAAATGGATTACGCTGGCGGGGTAAAATTCGGCGTGATGCTGGCTGAATTGCACGGTACCGACGAAGATGCGCTGGCAACAATTAAGTTCCTACAAGAAAATCAGGTAAAAGTAGAGGTTCTGGGTTATGTCTGAGGCAATGATGTGGTTAATGGCTCGTGGCGTGTGGGAAACCGTCATGATGACCTTTGTCTCCGGCTTCTTCGGTTTCGTGCTCGGCTTGCCGGTTGGCGTACTGTTATATGTGACCCGTCCTGGGCAAATCATTGCCAATAACACCTTATATAAGGTGCTGTCCGGGCTGGTGAACGTCTTCCGTTCCATTCCATTCATTATTTTGCTGGTCTGGATGATCCCTTTCACCCGTATGATCGTTGGTACCTCTATCGGCTTGCAGGCAGCCATCGTGCCATTGACCGTCGGCGCAGCACCTTTTATCGCCCGCATGGTTGAGAATGCCCTGTTGGAAATCCCATCCGGCCTGGTTGAAGCCGCGCGCGCAATGGGCGCTACCCCCATGCAGATCATCAAAAAAGTGTTACTTCCGGAGGCTCTGCCTGGTTTGGTCAACGCGGCAACCATCACATTGATAACGTTGGTGGGCTATTCTGCAATGGGTGGCGCCGTGGGCGCAGGCGGCTTAGGTCAAATTGGTTATCAGTATGGATATATTGGTTATAACGCTACCGTGATGAATACGGTATTAATATTACTGGTAGTTTTGGTGTATCTGATCCAGTTCTGTGGCGACCGAATTGTTAAGGCCGTTACACACAAATAGTTTTATCAACGCGCTCACAATCACTCGATAGGCTTCATGATGCAGCGATGCTGTGCCTTGAAAAATAAAGAGTAAAGCGTATTTCATATGCGAGTCTAATGAGGAAGGGATATGTCGTTAAAATTTAAATCCATCGCAGCAATCGGCGCACTGATTGGTACTCTGGCTCTGGTAGGCTGTGGTCAGGATGAAAAAGATCCAAACCATATCAAAGTGGGCGTTATTGTCGGTGCTGAGCAGCAAGTCGCTGAAGTGGCCCAGAAAGTAGCGAAAGAGAAGTATGGCCTGGACGTTGAGCTGGTGACCTTCAACGACTACGTTCTGCCAAACGAGGCATTAAGCAAAGGTGACATCGATCTGAACGCCTTCCAGCACAAACCATACCTGGATCAACAGATCAAAGATCGTGGTTACAAGCTGGTTTCTGTCGGTAACACCTTCGTTTACCCGATTGCGGGTTACTCTAAAAAGATCAAATCGCTGGATGAGCTAAAAGAGGGTTCACAAGTAGCCCTGCCTAACGATCCAACCAACCTGGGCCGCTCACTGCTGCTGCTACAGAAAGAAGGGTTGCTCAAGCTGAAAGACGGTGTTGGCCTGCTGCCAACCGTGCTGGACGTGACTGAGAACCCGAAAAACCTGAAACTGGTTGAGCTGGAAGCCCCGCAATTGCCACGTTCACTGGACGATCAGCAAATCGCCCTGGCTGTCATCAACACCACTTACGCCAGTCAGATTGGTTTAACGCCAGCCAAAGACGGCCTGTTTGTTGAAGATAAAGACTCACCTTACGTCAACATCATGGTTGCCCGTGAAGATAACAAAGATGCAGAAAACGTGAAGAAATTCGTTCAGGCTTATCAGTCTGACGAAGTTAACGAAGCGGCAAACAAGATCTTCAATGGTGGCGCAGTAAAAGGCTGGTAATCGTTCATTCGCCATTTTATTCCGATAATTGCAAGACGGGCCTCGGCCCGTCTTGTTATTTGCGCCAGAGATTGCTTCAATAGCGCCACTTTTCTTAAAAGGCAGGGAATCTCAATGCGTGTTTTACCTCTCTGTTTGTTAGCACTTGCGCTAACTGGATGCTCCACACGGCACACGGCCCCATCCACAACAAACAGCCCCCCGACCCCGGCAGCCCCCGCGCCGGTAAAAGCGCCTCCGGCAGCACGTCCGGCCCCGGTAAAGCTGTACAAAAGTGCAGAAGAGCTGATCGGCAAGCCTTTCCGTGACTTAGGTGAGGTCTCCGGCGCGTCCTGCCAGACGACGATTCAGGATCCACCGCCGAACCTGGCTACGGCCCGTAAACGTATGCAAGCCCGCGCTTCCGGTATGAAGGCAAATGCGGTGCTGTTGCACGACTGTCAGATTATCAGCGGCGTTGCCGGTTGTTATCAACAGGCCGTTTGCCAAGGTTCGGCACTTAACGTCTCGTCCAAATGACCGAGTTCGTTTTTAACCCGATCGGTACTATCCGCTCACCGTACAAAGAGAAATTCGCTGTTCCCCGCCAGCCGGGGTTAGTTGAAGACGGGGGCGGAGAACTGTGGTTGCTACCCCCTTACAATCAGCCTGAAGCGGTGCGCGGCCTCAGCGAATTCAGCCATCTGTGGGTGATGTTTATTTTCCACCAAACCATGGAAGGAGGCTGGCGCCCGACGGTAAGGCCTCCACGCCTGGGGGGCAATGCACGTATGGGTGTGTTCGCCACGCGCTCCACTTTTCGCCCTAACCCACTGGGTATGTCGTTGATCGAACTGAAAGGCATACGCACGCAAGGGGGCGAGGTGATACTGGAATTAGGCAGCCTGGACCTGGTTGACGGCACGCCAGTTGTCGATATCAAGCCCTATCTGCCGTTTGCCGAAAGCCATCCGCAAGCGCGAGCCGGATTTGCCCAAGCGGCACCGGCCGGTGATATGCCCGTTTACTTCGCCGCACAGGCAGAAGCGCAGTTGCAGCAAAACCTGCAGCGCTACCCCAACTTACGCCGTTTTGTTACGCAAGTTCTGGCTCAAGATCCACGTCCGGCCTATCGAAAAGAAGAAGAAAATGGGCGTGAATATGCGGTATGGTTGCTGGAGTTCAATGTGCGTTGGCGGATCGTTGACGGTCAGACCGAAGTGTTGTCACTCGACGCCCGTTAAAATTAAGCCATCCTCTTTTGACAACCGGCTCACGCTGGTAAACTAAACCACTTTTGAAAATTTTGGCTGCCGCCTCTAGCAGCCTGATGCAATTTGCAGTTCTAACGGAACCAAACACCATGCGTACTAGCCAATATCTGCTCTCCACTCTGAAGGAGACACCTGCCGATGCCGAAGTGATCAGCCACCAGCTGATGCTACGCGCCGGGATGATCCGTAAACTGGCCTCCGGTCTTTATACCTGGCTGCCGACCGGCCTGCGTGTTCTGAAGAAGGTTGAAAACATCGTTCGCGAAGAAATGAACAATGCTAACGCGATCGAAGTTTCCATGCCGGTAGTCCAGCCAGCAGATCTGTGGCAGGAAAGCGGCCGTTGGGAGCAATATGGTCCGGAATTGTTGCGCTTTGTTGATCGCGGCGATCGTCCTTTTGTCCTTGGGCCAACGCATGAAGAAGTGATTACCGATCTGATCCGTAACGAAATCAGTTCCTACAAACAGTTGCCACTGAACTTCTTCCAGATCCAGACCAAGTTCCGTGACGAAGTCCGTCCACGTTTTGGCGTCATGCGCTCGCGTGAATTCCTGATGAAGGATGCCTATTCGTTCCATACCACGCAAGAGTCCTTGCAGGTGACCTACGACGCAATGTACGAGGCCTACAGCAAGATCTTCAACCGTATGGGGTTGGATTTCCGTCCGGTCCTGGCCGATACCGGCTCCATTGGTGGCAGCGCATCACACGAATTCCAGGTGCTGGCAGACAGTGGTGAAGACGATATCGTATTCTCCACCGGTTCCGATTATGCCGCCAACATTGAGCTGGCCGAAGCCGTAGCACCTGCTCAACCACGGGGTGCCGCGACCGAAGAACTGCGTATCATTGAGACACCAAACGCCAAAACCATCGCTGAATTGGTAGAGCAATTCCAACTGCCAGTGGAAAAAACGGTGAAAACCCTGATGGTTCACGCCCATGAAGAGAGCGGCCACAAGCTGGTTGCCCTATTGGTGCGTGGCGATCACGAGTTGAATGAAATCAAGGCAGAAAAACTGCCGCAAGTAGCGGCACCACTGACCTTTGCCACCGACGAAGAGATCCGCGCTATCGTTGGTGCCGGGCCAGGTTCTCTGGGTCCGATCAACCTGCCGATCCCAGTGGTTATCGATCGCAGCGTAGCGGCCATGAGCGATTTCGCCGCGGGTGCCAATATTGACGGTAAACACTACGTGGGTATCAACTGGGAGCGCGACCTGCCGTTACCCGCGAGTGCAGATATTCGCAACGTAGTGGAAGGTGATGCCAGCCCTGACGGCAAAGGAACGCTGCTGATCAAACGCGGTATCGAAGTAGGCCACATCTTCCAACTGGGTACCAAGTACTCCGAAGCGATGAAAGCCACCGTGCAGGGTGAAGACGGGCGTAATCAAGTGCTGACCATGGGGTGCTACGGCATCGGCGTGACACGCGTGGTTGCGGCGGCTATCGAGCAAAACCACGACGATCGTGGCATTATCTGGCCGGACGCTATCGCGCCATTCCAGGTTGCCATTCTGCCGATGAATATGCACAAGTCATTCCGTGTGCAGGCACTGGCTGAAGAGCTGTACGATACGCTGCGCTCACACGGTATCGATGTGATCCTTGATGACCGTAAAGAACGCCCAGGTGTGATGTTCGCCGATATGGAACTCATTGGCGTGCCTCATTCCATCGTGATCGGCGATCGCAACCTCGATAATGAAGAGATCGAATATAAAAACCGCCGTATTGGTGAAAAGCAGATGATTAGAACTGGCGAAATCGTTGATTTCCTGTTAGCCCAAATCAAACGCTGATATCATCAGATTGGTATAAAAAAAACACCCTGTTAAGCAGGGTGTTTTGCTAAGGACGCAATTCAATCAAGGGATTAAGAAATGCGATTACTCTGTCATTCTGTCTTACTGCTGCCCATGTTATTGACGAGCTGTACCATGGACATTGCGCTATCAGAAAAAGAGAAGCGCACGCCTCTTCTCCCGGTAGATATTCAGTTTCAATCCATCAGTTCCGCCCCCCGGGATACCTTCCGCGAAGTGGATCAAGATGACTTGCAGGCGGGCGATCTGCTGTTCTCTTCTTCCGTCGGCCTGAAGTCACTCGGGATACGCCTGTTCAGTGCCTCTTCTGTCAGCCATGTCGCTGTCTATATTGGTCAAGGTCAGGTTGCCGAAGCCGTGGGTGATGGCGTGCAAATTGTCAGTCTGGAAGATGCTCGAGCCCACAGCGACAAGCTATTCGCTTTACGCATGCCGGATTTAACCGCAGATCAAACAGCCAAGATCCGTCAGTTCGCGCAGCAAAAGGCCGGTAGCCAATATAACTACCAGGGGATCGTCGAGATGATGCCCTTTATGCTGACCAAACAGCTTTGCTCGCTGAATCCCTTTTCAAAGGAGTTCCGCCAACAGTGCGTGAAGGGGTTGGCAGCCGCCCAGCTCAGTACGCCAACGGGTAGCGAGTCCAGCTATTTCTGTTCGCAGTTTGTGCTCGCCGCTTTTGAGCAAGCAGGGCAACCACTGACGCTAGCCTCATCCGGCTGGGTCAGCCCAGGTGATTTACTGCATATGCGCGAAGGGGATATTGCCACTCTGGCACCTAATGAGGCGCTGACTTATGTCGGTCATATCAAGCCAGGCATTTATTTACGGGCAAGAGCGTTAGCCAGTAATCATTCACCAGACGCCGCCTCCCCTTCTCTACAAGAAAAAAACGCCAATATATTCTGATTCATCATATAAAAAGCCCCATCATGAATGATGAGGCTTTTGTCGTTTAGCTAGCAGCCTGTCAGTTGCCACACCCTTTGGTGTTATCAAACTTGATACTGCCGCCCGGTTCAGGCACCAGCGCTTTTTCCGTCCGCCCATCTTCCATGGAAGGCTGCACGCTGAAATGGCCATTCAGCATCAAGAATACTGGCTCACCTGGCGCTCTGCGCGCCTGCATATAGCCCTGCTCCAACGCAATATTATTCGCCACTGGGAAAGTTTTACCGGTGGCACAATCCTGGAATACCGCCGCATCTGCCATATAGGTATAGAGCCCCGTTAGCGGCATCGGCGTTTTTGGCAATGATTTTGTCACTGGCGACAGCACATAATTGAGCTTGGAGACAATCGGTGCTCCGCTCCGATCAAGCATTCTCAGATCCTTGCCTTCCGGATGAAAATAGCGTTTTTCACCGTTGCTTTCTGTCAGCACCAGTTTATCCGCCGTACGCGCCCATTTGCCGAAGCTGGCAAAGGTTTGATCGCCATCTCTGGCACCGCGATAGGTTTCCTGCAGAATAAAGGTTCCGTCTTCATCCAGAAATAGCGAGGTCTCCAACCCGCTGCAGTCAGCACAAGGTAATATGCCTTGATAGCTCTGCTGCATCGGCTGAAGCGGCTGTTCTTTCGGCGGATAGTGATTGTTGCATCCCAGCAACGATAGAGCTCCTGCTGCTAAAAACAGGGCAATTGTAATTTTTTTCACAGTTATTCTCCTGCTGTGTTCCATTTAACCCCACAATGTGGTGCCAGACAGGTTCTTAAGGGCGTACCTTGCCGCGCAGCGCTTTAGTTGCCCCTTTGCGCACCTTGCCTTCCAAACGGCGCAATTTGGCCGCTTTAGTGGGCTTGGTTGCCCTGCGCGCCTTCTCAACCACCATCGCTTGCTGAATCAGCGCCACCAACCGGGCCAGCGCCGCTTCACGATTTAACTCCTGACTGCGGTATTCCTGTGCTTTGATGATAACCACACCATCAGAGGTCACTAAATGATGGTTAAGCGCCAGCAATCGTTCTTTGTAATACTCTGGCAGGCTGGACGCCCGGATGTCAAAGCGCAAATGTATTGCCGTTGAGGCTTTGTTCACATGCTGACCACCCGCGCCTTGCGCACGAATTGCCGTTAATTCTATTTCGTTGTCCGGTATCGCTACGTTTCTTGACAGTTCCAGCACCGGTTATTCCTGTGCCCGCTGCCATTCGGCAAATTGAATTTCCAGACTATTCTGAACATCTGACAACCAAATGGTGCCTTCTTGCAACGTTGCCTGCAGCGTCATATTGCGACTGGCCAATGCGGCCAATCGGGACAATTGTTCATCATCGAGAAAACGAATACTTAG
Organism: Serratia fonticola; assembly: GCF_006715025.1. NCBI lineage: Bacteria > Pseudomonadati > Pseudomonadota > Gammaproteobacteria > Enterobacterales > Yersiniaceae > Serratia > Serratia fonticola. The sequence continues at coordinate 1,675,796 of NZ_VFMK01000001.1, read as the reverse complement.
GTTTTTGTGGTGTGCCACCTTGCTTTGCATGGACTGCCACCAGACATACCCGGCACGCTCACCATACGCGTATAACACCACACGGGGGGATTGGTTGCAGGCCTTTTTAATCCGCTTCTCATCCGGCAGGCCTAACTCAATCCACATTTCCAGCCCGTTATGATCGTTGCGCCGCCAGATTTCCGGTTCATCTTCCGCACTCAGGCCTTTGGTAAACACCAACCGTTCGTCAGCATGACAAATCCATGCCAGCAGACGCAGCATCATACGCTGTTCGGTCTCTGAGGGATGTTGCGCCAAGGTGAGAGTCGTGTCGTGGTAAAAGTGACGATCCATATCAGCGATATTGACCGTGGCTTTGTAAATTGTTGCTTTCAGCGCCATGGATAGCCTCATTATTTGCAGGCAGTAGTGTACTTGATCAAGTCGGTTCGCGGCCAGCACAGGGAGCAGAAACCCGGTATGAAAGCCAATAACAGGTGCTAATAACTCCACAGTACCTGTGCTATAGTCGTCTAGAGTAGAATCAATCTCCGAGTGTCTGTGCCTCATCGCAGCCCGCGTGGCGATAATGCACAGATTCTTAAGGGAGGAAATAGTGCAACAATACTGTGAGTTAGTACGCCGTTTTTATGCCGAGATCGGCAGTGGAGATCTCGGCTACGTGCCTGATGCATTAGCATGTGTCTTAAAGGCATTGGACGAGGTGGCAGCGAATAGCGAACTTCCGTCCTCCGTTAGGGAACAGGCGGCATTTGCCGCCGCTAACTTATTGGTGAGCGACTATGTTGATGAATGATGAGTATCAACCCATCAATTGCGATGACTACGACAACCTGGAACTCGCCTGTCAGCATAAACTTACTCTGAAGCTGGAGTTACGCGACGGAGAAGTGATCGAAGCCAAGGCCATCGATCTGCTGCAAAAAAAGCGCGTTGAATACCTGACGATCGAACAAAATGGCAACCAACGGGACGTGCGTCTGGACCATATCAGCAGTTTTAGTCACCCGGAAATTGGTACCGTCGTCGTCAGTCTCTCCGACTGACAATTACGGTTCCCCTCTTCAGTTAGACGGATATTCAGGGCAGCCCAAGGGCTGCCCTGACCATTTAAGGCTTCAGACTCGCGTAGTAAGCAGCCAGATCGGCGATATCCTCGTCTGACAGACCAGAGACATAGGCTTTCATCACTTCAGCCTGTCCACCAGAACGCTCCCCTTTCTTGTAAGCCTGCAACGAATGCTCAAGATACATCGCATTCTGCCCGGCCAGATTAGGGTATATCGGCACGGAGACTTTACCCTGCGCACCATGGCATGCCAGGCAACTGGCCGATTTGTTTTTACCCGCAGCCGGATCGCCTGCCGCCAAAGCAGAAAAACTCAACACCCCTGCCAACACCGCAACTACGCTCACTAATTTCATTCTTGTTCCTCACGCAGATTGTTATTATTTTTCTTCCAGCCAAGTCGCCAGACTTGCCCACCCGCAGACACCTGGCCGTGTTCGGTAACAAATACGCCCACTGCCGCGATCAAACAATCATCATAGTAGACCAACGGGATACGTTCGCGCTGCCAAGGTGGGATCCCCAATTCCTGCCACAGTTTTTTTATCGGCCTTGACCCGGCCCGACCAACGATACGCACCCGCCCTTTGGCGCTGAAGCGTACACTGACCTGTTCATGTTCGCAGGGAGCACGAACCAGAAACGCTCCATCCCCCATTGAGAGCACACCCAATCCATCAGGCAATGGCAATATGCGCTCACGATACCAAGGCAACCGTATTTCACTGAGATCGTCCATCAGTGGCAGCAGATATAGGCGTTGCCGAAAGCGGCGGATCTGGTAGTCACCAAGTTGTAATTGCGGTTCTGCATCATCTTTGCTCAAGGCAACTTCATGCCAGAGTCTCTGTAACCCGCTTCGGGCTGGCATGGTGCCGCCGAGCAGTGCTATCCAGCGGCGCAGCAACGCATAGCGCCGGGCTGATGAACAGGCTTGCAATCCAGCAATATCCAACGCGTTGGACGGATCCAGCAATTGGGTCAATTGCTCGGCCAACAGTTCATCAAGCAGTTGCTCCTGTTCGGCACACAAGCTAGCACTACGCGCCGTTGCCGCTGCAAAATGTGGCCAACGCGCACTCAGCAAAGGCAGCACATTCAAGCGCAGAAAGTTGCGATCAAAACGGGGATCCTGATTGCTGTCGTCTTCAATCCAATGCAGTTGATGCTGATGTGCGTGCTCTTCTAATTGCTGGCGTGAACTCCCCAATAAAGGGCGTAACAGTCGATTGTTGCCAAGATGCGTTTGCGCCGCCATGGCAGCAAGCCCCGCAGGGCCACTGCCACGCTTGAGAGCCAGCAGAAAGGTCTCACATTGGTCGTCAAGATGTTGTGCAGTCAGTAAGGTTTCTTCCGCCTTGAGCGTTTTCGTGAAGGCGGCGTAACGCGCTGCCCGCGCCGCCGCCTCAATACCGCCAGGTCGCCCATCCAACTGGACATATTGGACCACCAGCGGGATCTGCCAGTGTTCACACTGTTGCTGGCAATGTGCCACCCAACTGTCCGCCAAACGGCTCAGGCCATGATGAACATGCACCGCACGCAACGTCATATCAGGTTGCTGCTGACGCAAAAGCACCAGCAGGTGCAACAGCACCGTGGAATCAAGGCCGCCACTGAATGCCACCAACAGTTGGCGTTTGGCCCCCAGAAGGTCTGTGATCTGCGTAAGGAGGTGATTTGTCTTCATTGATTGGGCAAGCAAATAGTCCACATAGCAGCACGTTAACCAGCCCACCGCCATCAATCAAGCATTAACCGCGTTCTCGTTACGTCTTGTCAGCCCCCACCACAGTATCAATGCCATCAGGACGAGAAATGCACACCCCGCAGCCCCCCAGCCAATCTGCGAGAAAATCGTGCCGTAAGCCTGGATCGCCGCCTGCCCCAGTTGTTCTTCTGTCGTCTGATTAGCGATCAACCCCGCCAGATAGTTAGCCACAGAGCCGGTCGCTAACATATAAATACCGGTCAGCACTCCTGTTGCGCCAGGTATATCTAATCGGGTTATTTGTGCCATCGCTACCGGGTCGATAAACAGTTCAGCAAACCCCATTACCGCCAACCCAGCGACCATCATCCCCATTGATGCCTGGCCATGCAGTTGGCCCCAGCGAGCGTTCAATGCCATCATCATAAAGCCTACGGCAATCAGCAGCAGACCAAAGGCAAACTTGCACCAGATATAGACCGTTCGTGCACCGCTACGGCTGCCGCGGACCAACCAGGCCAGCAAAACGCCCCCTAACATCACCGCAAAAGCGTTAACCGATTGGAATAACGCGGTAGGCACCGACCAGGAAAACCATTGCCGATTAACGAAGTGATCGATAAACAGGCTGATTGAACTGCCACCCTGCTGGGCGAAGGCCCAAAACAGCGTCCCCAGCAGCATCAGGACAATAATTTGCCACAGCGCCCGGCGTTGCTCACCGCTCACCCGCCAGAGAATACGCATCACGATAATCACAGCGGCTGCGCAGACTACGCCGAGTAAATATCCTGCCAGGTCGTGAATAAACAGAAAGGCGAAAAACAAGGGTGCACACAGCACCGCCGCCGTCAGCCAAAACCAGTGCGGCAAGCTGAACGTTTTAGCATGCATCAATGGAGTGTTAACCCCCCGCGTATGCCGGAAGTGTTTTCTCCCTGACAGGAAAATCATGAGCCCGGCAAACATTCCAATCCCTGCCAATGCAAAGCCAACGTGCCAGCCGTAATGCTCTGCCGCCAGCCCACAGGCGATCGGCGCCAGAATTGACCCCACATTCCCGGCTGCATACAGCAGAGAAAATCCACCTTCTCGACGAGGGTCTTGCGCCTGATACAACTCCCCGAGCAGGCAACTGATATTGGATTTAAACAGCCCGTAACCACAGATGATAATGCCTAGCGCCAAATAGAGGGAATTGGCAGAAACGGCGCCCAGGCCCAGTACAATATGGCCTAAAGTCATCAGGGCAGCGCCTGCAATGACTGCAACACGGTTACCTAACAGGCGATCGGCTAGCAAGCCGCCCAAAATAGGCGTGACATAAACTAAAGAAGCATAGGCGCTGAAAAGGCTGATGGCGTGGCTGTCAGAATAGCCTAACTGGTGAGTCAGATAGAGGATAAGCAAAGCGCGCATGCCGTAAAAACTGAAATATTCCCAGATTTGTATCGCGACGACATAGTAGATAGCGCGCGGCTGTGAGGGTGTTTCCATGGTGTTCTCCCATCAGTCGTGTAACAACAAAGGGGAAAGTGCATTGCACTTTCCCCTGTTATGCCATTATTCGGCTTTCAGCACTTTCACCGTGTAGCGGCCATCGGGCTGGCGATAAGCCCCATGGATATCGGTTTCAAAGCCCGGGTAGTGCGCCCCGATTTCGCACAGCATCTGCAGGAACTCCAATACTGGGCGGCTCTCTTCGGTCAGCATTTCCCCTGGCATCACCAATGGCACACCTGGAGGGTACGGCAGGATCATGTTGGCATTTACCTTGCCGATCATATCCTCCAGATAAACTTCCTCAACTTCACCATGTAGCTCTTTCTGGAACGCATGGTAAGGATTCATCACCATGGTTGGCAGCACTTCGAAAGCGCGGTACATCAGGTCCGGCAGGTTATGGTGCTCTACCAGGCGGTGAATATTTTGCGCCAGTTCCTGAATCCGCATGTTTTCATAGAATTCAGGTGCTTCCTGGTACAGCGAAGGCAGCATATTTTTCACCCGCAGGTTCAAATCGAACGAACGTTTGAAATCGGTCATCGCACGCAGCAGGCTCAGTGCTTTGGTTTTATCGATACCAATACTGAACAGGAACAACAGATTATAAGGGCCGGTTTTTTCAACGATGATCCCGTGTTCATCCAGGTATTTCGCTACCAGGCTGGCAGGAATACCGAACTCTTCCATCTCACCCTCTTTACTCATCCCTGGGGTCAGGATGGTCACTTTGATCGGGTCGAGATACATGTGTTCGTTGTCGATATTTTTAAAGCCATGCCATGCGCTGTCGGAACGTAGTGGCCAACATTCTGGCTCGTCAATATGTTCCGGTTGCCAGACATCAAAGAACCAGCCTTCAGACTCGACTTTCAGCCGTTTGATTTCCTTACGGAACTTGATGGCACGTTCGATAGAGCCGTTAATCATGCGTTTACCCGCATTGCCCTTCATCATCGCAGCGGCGGTTTCGGTAGACGCGACGATGCCGTAATGTGGCGACGTGGTGGTATGCATCATGTAGGCTTCGTTAAAGGTTTCTTCGTTGATATCGCCTTTAACGTGGATCATGGATGCCTGCGAGAAAGCCGCCAGCAATTTGTGCGTTGACTGGGTTTCATAAATCACCTTGCCTTCCACACGGCCACCGCTCATCCCACATTTGCCTTTATAGATCGGATGGAAGTTGGTGTAAGGCACCCAGGCGGAATCGAAGTGGATTGATTTCACGTCCAAGGTGTTTTTGATGAAGTCGGTGTTGTAAAGCAGACCATCGTAGGTGGAGTTGGTGATCACCGCATGTACCGGCCAGGTTGCGTTCGGCGTTTCTTTTACGCGTTTGGCAATGGTGGCATGGCTAAATTCACTCTGCGGGATACCCCCGAGGATACCGTAAGCGTTACGGGTTGGTCGGAAGTAAATCGGTGTGATATCACTCATCATCATCAGATGGGTCAGCGATTTGTGGCAATTACGGTCGATCAGGACGGTGCTGCCTGCCGGTGCAGAATACATACCGACAATCTTGTTGGCAGTGGAGGTACCGTTGGTCACCATGTAGCTGCGTTCGGCATTGAACACGCGAGAGATATACTCTTCAGCCTCTTTGTGCGGGCCGGAGTGGTCCAGCAGCGAGCCCAACTCAGAAACCGAAATAGAAACGTCCGACTTCATGGTATTTGGGCCAAAGAAGTCATAGAACAGGCTGCCTACCGGGCTTTTCTGGAAGGCGGTGCCCCCCATATGGCCTGGGGTACAGAAAGTATATTTGCCTTCACGCACGTATTTGAACAGTGCCTTGGTCAGTGGTGGCAGAATGGCATCAATGTATTCATCGGTATTCTGTTTGATCTTGGCAGCGATATCTTTGGCAGCACCCAAGGCATACTCGAAGAAACGCACCTGCATACGCAGATCGTTCAGACTGACGTCAAGTGTGGAATAGGTGTTGGCGAAGGCATACAGCGGCATGTATTCGTTAAGCTGGCTGATCTCTTCACACAGTTCAAGATTGTATTTATCCCAATCGAAAATCACCCCACACAGGCGGGCATTGTTTTCAATCAGTTTCAGCAGGTCTTCGCGGTCATTAGGGTAGACGATACGGAAGTCCAGGCTTTCGAGCGCCTGATGCAGTTCACGGATCGGCTCTTCTTTGAAGTAAACACCCATGTGATTCATGATGGCGATAACGTTCATAATCATTTCTCCAGGCAAAGCTTGCCCCTTCCCATCACGGCTGACAGGTCGCAAAGAAAGAGGCTGGGTAAAATTCAGTGGGTCAGAGCACGCAATCTCAGTGCGCTTTGGCCGTGGTCTCTTCGTTAACCGCCGCTGCGTTGGCAACTTGACGGGTATTCATTTTGCGGGCATAGAACATCAGGATGATCAGGCTGACGATAAAGGTGCCAGAGAGTTCGAAGGAGTTGGCCCCCATCAGTGCGATGAAGCAGAAGCCACAACCCAGCACCGAGGCAACCAGACTCAGCAAGTTACGTACGTTGACGCCTTCGAAACGGATCAGGTCAACACAGGAATAGAAGTAAGGAAGCATGGTCAGCAGCACCGCAATACCGGTCAATTCACCAAACAGGTCGGAAGCCTTGCCACCGCTGGAGTTCATCACGGTGATCAGCACCATTAACGCGGTCATTTTGCAGCTGGCCAACAGCAGGCCTTTTTTCGGAATACCGTTTTTATCCAGTTCGCCATACACTTTCGGGAAGTTACCATCGTTGGCGGCACGTACCCCGGCTTGCCCTACCAGCATCATCCACGACCCCAAAGAGGTCAGACAGGCAAAGGCGGTAAACGCAGACACCATAGGTGCGGCCCAGTTACCCATAATGGCAGAGGCACTGATGGCGAATGGTGCACCACTGGCAGCCATTTCAGTCGCCGGGAACATCCCGCTCATCACCTGAGTAGCCGCGATATAAATAATCCCAGCCAGACCGGTGCCGAGCATGGTGGCCATTGGCACGGTACGTTTCGGGTTTTTCACCATACCGGTACTGACAGCGGCGGATTCAACACCGATGAACGCCCACAGGCAAAGCAGAATACTTTTGATCACCGCATGGCTGTCGGTGGTACCGGAGGTATTCCAGTTAGCATGATAAGTCGCAGCATCAAACCAGTGCCAACCGGCAATGGCGGTGACAATGACCGGGATCAGTACCAGTACCAGGCCCAGCGTGGTCAAGCGGCTCACCCAGGTACCACCCAATAGATTCACAAAGGTGAATACCCAGACAATGGCGATACAGGCAATCCCCGCGGGAACAGGATTATTCAGCGCCGGGAAGAAAGTAGAAAGATAAGAAACAGCGGTAATACCGATAGCCAGATTACCGATCCAGTTAGCATGGTAATAAAGCACACCGGTCTGGAAACCAAATGCCGGGGAGATTTCCCCCGCATAAGCAATCGGGCCGCCTTGTTGAGGGTTTTTAGTTGCCAGGCGAGCATAAACATAAGCCAGCGACATGGCACCTATAATAGAAATAACCCATCCCCAGATAGCGATAGATCCCAGACTTGCCAGGTTTGCGGGTAATAATGCAATCCCACTCCCCATCATATTACCGGCGACCACACCGGTGCAGGCAATAAGCCCTATTTTCTTGGATGAAGCCATGGTCTGTTTCTCCTGATTGACGTTTCTTATAAGCCCTGGACATTAAGAAGAAGAACTAATGAGCAGACTTGATAATCAGGATGCTAATGATTAGCGGCAATAAAGTCCTAAAGATAAAGTGAGATTACGCTCATGATCATACAAATGATAACCTGAGGTTTTTCGTTAACAGCTCAAGATAGCAGGAAGAGATAAGGAAAAGATAAACATACCGTAAAAACAGACAATTACATAAACCAAAGGGTGGAAAAAACGCAATAAAAACGCAAACCAAAAGCACTAAATTGAAACATAAAAAGAACATAATAGAATCAAAAAATAACACCTCCAGCAGGACTCAGCCTACCGGAGGTGATCGGTGAGTTTATTTTTGCGTATCGTAATTGTCTAAATAGGGAACAACACCGTTTACAGACGTCTGGAATACTCCGTTACGGATCCAATGCAACGTATTTTCACCAGGCCGAAGATTGAAGGCGGTAATATAAGAGTCAGCTGCCAAATGGTTTTGCCCCTGCATTTCGTAAACCTTACCCAGCAAGACATAATTCAGCCACGACATCTGTAGTTCAATGGCTTTATTAATCGCCCGATAAGCCTCATCCGTTTTCCCTTGCGATAAAGCATCAACGGTATATATCTGTTGCAAAATCGGTGAATCTTTCAACTCGGACTGTGTTCCCAACCTGGTGATATCAGCCCGTAATTGTGTCAATGCACTCGCATCAAGAGGCTGATAAGAGTTACGTAGCAAATCTACCAATGCTTTCTCCGCGACGGCATAGACAAAGTCAGGCGAAGCTTTAATGATCTCATCCAACTGGCTGCTGGCCCGAGCCAACGAGTCTGCATCACCCTGGATCAGCAATTGATGTGCCTGGTAGAAACGTTGCAGTACGGGACCATTCTGGGGCAGTAACAATGCCAAACGTTGTGCCAGCTGTTGCGGCCAAGGCTGTTTCAATGCAACAGATAGGCTATTTAAAAAATCTTGCTGAATTTTCAGCTGATTATCGGCAGTGATGAAATAGCGTTTGTCCAGCATGATTGAGCTATCGGCATTATCCACCAGCCGCACCGACAGGAAGCATTGCTGTGCGCGATAATGCCGCTGGTTGACGAACTCAATATACAGAGACTTGCCGGAACTGCTGGGCCCGGTAAAGTTGTAGTTGGTCTGATCGTGTACCAGGAAGGTAGAATAGGTATTCAGCGCATCGGTGACCAGTTCACTCAGGCCAACCACGTAGGAAAGCTGCGGCGTCCAGTTGCTGCAACTGTTCCCTCCCTGAATACGGATATCAATATCACGTGGGTTAAGCAACACGGGCATGGTGGAGGCCGGAATACGCTGAGACAATGTCGCAATACCGACAAAAGCCACACAGGCCGACAGCGCAGACAGAAAGGCCAGCCAGACCCAGAAAGAAGAACGCTGATAAAAACGGCCTCCCGCAGCGGGCAATGCCACTTTGGGTTGAGGTGCCGGACGCGGGGGAATATAGGCCGCGGCGTCTTCCTCACTACCATCTTCCGGCTCATGCATCACAACGGCGATCTGCGGCGCTAACGACGGCACGTCTTCGCCCTCTTCACACCACATGACCGGCGCAGCCAGTTTATAACCGCGTTTTGGCACGGTAATGATGTATTCCGGACTGTCTTTATCGCCGTCTTTCAAATACTTGCGCAGTTCGGAAATACACTGGGTCACTACGTGATTGGTGACAATATTGCGCTTCCAGATATTATCAATCAGTTCATCGCGACTGAGGACAACATCTGGATGTTGAGCAAAATACTTCAACATATCGATCAAGCGCGGTTCTAGCGTCCGCTGACGCCCATTACGGCTTATTGTGTTATCCGCCGGGATGATCAGCCACTCTCCGACGCGAAAAACAGGTTCTTGCATAGTGGAAATAACTCTATGGACACCGGGGGCAAGGGCGCGATGATAGCATAACGGCCCGTAACTTGGACCGTCACACCCAGATTAAGCATTCATAACTCATATAATTCTAGCGGCAATCCATCAGGGTCACAGAAAAAGGTAAAACGGGATTGGGTATAAGGATCGATCCGGACGGGTTCACAGGCGACCCCTGCCGCCTGCAAATGCGCAATCGCGTTGTCAATGTCTTCTACGCTGAAGGCCAGATGACGCAAGCCGCAGGCTTCCGGATGACTGACCCTTGCGGGTGGCGAGGGGAAGGAAAACAGCTCGATGGTGTACTGGCCATTCAATGCCAGATCGGCTTTCCAGGAGTCACGTTCTTCGCGATAGTATTCAGCTAATAGGGTGAACCCCAGAATATCGCAGTAAAAGTGCTTACTGGCGACATAATCAGACGTAATCACCGCTATATGGTGAACCTGTCGTAATGCCAACATAAATGAGCTCCGTAAGTTATTTAGTGGCCCCTCACCCCACCCCTCTCCCTGTGGGAGAGGGAGCTAATACAGAGCCGTAGTCAGGTATGGGAGTCGGTCTGTAACACGTTTTATTTCCCCTCCAACCCGGATATAAAAGCCAGGATGTGGCACGATCGGTCCCCTTTCCTTGTGGGAGAGGGAGCTAATATAGAGCCGTAGTCAGGTATGGGAGTCGGTCTGTAACACGTTTTATTTCCCCTCCAACCCGGATATAAAAGTCAGGATGTGGCACCATCGGTCCCCTCTCCCTGTGGGAGAGGGTTAGGGTGAGGGGCCATTCTACCTAATCGGTTTTCAGCACCTTCACCAGATAACGCCCATCCTCGGTCAGTTTAGCGCCGTGGATATCGGTTTCAAATCCTGGGTAACGTTCGCCGATCGAGCACAGCATCAGCAGGAAGTCGAGTACGGCTCTGCTCTCTTCGGTGATCATCTCTCCCGGCATAACTAACGGCACCCCAGGAGGGTAAGGCAGGATCATATTGGCAGCGACTTTGCCAATCAACTGATCGATCTCGCAAGTTTCCACATTGCCACGGACCTGCTGCTGGAACATCTCATGAGGGGTCAGCTTCATTTCGGGCAGAACATCGAAGGCGCGTAACATCAGGCGCGGTAAATCATGCTGACAGATGAGTTGGTGGATCCCGGCGGCAAGGTCCTGAATACGCATATTGCGGTAAAAATCCGGATCTTCAGCGTACAGATCGGGCAGCATGTTCTTCACTCGCAGGTTGAGGTCATAAGCACGTTTAAAGTCCGTCAACCCACGCAGCAGGCTCATGGCCTTGGTTTTATCAATGCCAATACTGAACAGGAACAACAGATTGTACGGGCCGGTTTTTTCCACCACGATACCGCGCTCATCCAGATATTTCGCCACCAACGCCGCAGGGATCCCTGTACTCTCCAACGCCCCTGATTCATTCATCCCCGGTGTCAGTATGGTCACCTTGATCGGGTCCAGATACATATGATCGCTGTCGGTATGGCCAAAGCCATGCCAGTTATCATCAGGGTCCAGCGGCCAGCATTGCGCCTCATCAATCTCTTCTGGCTGCCAGATATCGAAGAACCAACTGTCACTCTCAGCACGCAGGCGCTGCACTTCACGACGAAAATGCAACGCACGTTCCACGGAACGGTTAATCATGCGCCGCCCTGGATTACCACGTAACATCGCCGCCGCGGTTTCCATTGAGGCAACAATGCCGTAGTGCGGTGAAGTGGTGGTATGCATCATATAAGCTTCATTAAAGGTGCCCTCATCGTAGTCACCTTTAATGTGGATCATAGAAGCCTGAGAGAACGCTGCCAGCAGCTTGTGCGTCGATTGGGTTTCATAAATCACTTTCCCCGGAATGCGATCGCCGCTCATACCGCTCTTGCCGTCATAAATAGGGTGGAAATTGGTATAGGGCACCCAGGCCGAATCGAAGTGGATCGATGCGACATCCAGCGTCTGCTTGATGTAATCGGTGTTATACAACAGGCCATCGTAGGTCGAGTTAGTGATCACTGCATGCACCGGCCAACTGGCATTGGTGGTTTCCGCTACCCGTTTGGCAATGCTTTCATGGGTAAACTCACGCTGGGGGATCCCCCCTAAAATGCCATAAGCATTGCGCAACGGGCGCAGGTAGATCGGCACGATGTCACACATCATCAGCAGGTGACACAGCGATTTATGGCAGTTACGGTCTATTAGCACCGTACTCCCGGCAGGTGCCGAATACATGCCGACAATCTTGTTTGCAGTGGAGGTGCCGTTAGTCACCAGGTAGCTCTGTTCCGCATTGAAGGTGCGAGCGATGTATTCTTCTGCCTCCAGATGCGGCCCGGTATGATCAAGTAATGATCCTAACTCCGTCACCGAAATGGAAACATCCGCCTTTAGCGTATTAGCACCAAAGAAATCATAAAACAGGCAACCCACCGGGCTTTTCTGAAACGCCGTACCTGCCATGTGCCCTGGCGTACAAAAGGTGTACTTTCCTTCTTTCACATAGGTGAACAACGCCTTGGTCAGCGGTGGGGTAATGGTATCCATGTATTCATCGGTATATTGCCGGATACGCTGGGCGATATCATCGGCAGCATTCAAGCCATACTCGAAGAAATAGAGCACCATGCGCATTTCGTGCAGGCTGACATCAAACGTAGAGTGGGTGTTGATAAATGCATACAGCGGCAGGTATTCATTGAGATCGTTGATTTCGCTGCATAACTCAAGGCTGTAGTCATCCCAATCGAAGATCACCCCACAGATCCGTGCATTGTGCTCAATCAGCTTCAGCAGATCGCCGCTGTTCTTCGGATACACCAATTGGAATCCCATTGAAGCCAGTGCAGTGTGAAGCTCACGAATAGGCTCATCTTTGTAATAAACGCCCATCGGGCTCATGATCGCAATGATATTCATCAGGTCATTCCTGTCTGTTGCACCTAATTCATTATAACAACACGAAAAACCCACGTTGTGTACCCTTTCCCCTGCGTAAGTACGATCGTACAGATATAAAAAAACCCGCCAAGGCGGGTTTTAAAGTTGATGACAAAGTGGTTTTTTAACCCAGGATACCCGGGCCTGGCGCACCGAGAGGCGCTCCGGTGGCTTACGCCACAACGCCCCATCGATACTCTCTTCCTGATATCAAACTTTGTCTGCGGTCTGCAGCCCGCCAAAGCGGGCTTTCACTGCTTGAGTTAAATCAGCAGTAACCGTAATTCATCAGGCGTTGATAACGGCGATTGAGCAGCTCTTCGTTGCTCAGACCATCCAGCTCCGCCAAATCCGCCAACAGCTGTGCTTTCAGCGAAGCCGACATGGCTGGCACGTCACGGTGCGCGGAACCCAGTGGTTCAGGGATCACGGAGTCGATCAGCTTCAGCTCTTTCAGGCGCGGCGCGGTAATGCCCATTGCCTCAGCGGCAATTGGGGCTTTATCTGCGCTTTTCCACAGGATAGAAGCACAGCCTTCCGGTGAGATCACCGAATAGGTGCTGTATTGCAGCATGTTCACTTTATCACCCACGCCGATCGCCAATGCACCACCGGAACCGCCTTCGCCGATCACGGTACAGATCACCGGGATATTCAGGCGAGACATTTCACGCAGGTTACGGGCAATCGCCTCAGACTGGCCACGCTCTTCCGCGCCCACGCCAGGATAAGCACCTGGGGTGTCGATGAAGGTGATCAACGGCATTTTGAAGCGGGAGGCCATTTCCATCAGGCGCAGCGCTTTGCGATAGCCTTCTGGTGCTGGCATACCGAAGTTGCGGCGGATTTTCTCTTTGGTTTCGCGCCCTTTCTGATGGCCAATAACCATCACAGGACGTCCATCGAGGCGTGCGATCCCCCCAACAATGGCTTTGTCATCGGCATAGGCGCGATCGCCTGCCAACTCTTCAAAGTCGGTAAAGATGTGTTTGATATAATCCAGGGTATAAGGACGACGCGGGTGGCGTGCCAATTGGGCAATCTGCCAGGCCCCAAGATCGGAAAAAATCTTGCGCGTCAGCTCAACGCTCTTTTCACGTAGGCGCTGAACCTCTTCGTCCAGATTAATATCTAATTTTTCGTCTTGACGACTGACTGCAGTCAGCGAGTCAATTTTCGCTTCCAGCTCTGCAATCGGCTGTTCAAAATCAAGAAAATTCAGACTCATAGCATTCCTATTTTAGTCAAATTCCAGTTCCACCTGCTCATTACCTACCAAGGTCCGCAAATCTATCAATAAGCGGTCGGTCGGCGTTACACGCCAAGTTGCACCAAAGCGCAATCTTGCCCGTGCATCTTCCCGTTGATAGTAGAGATGCACTGGAATCGTCCCCGAGCGATGGGGTTCCAAAGACTGACGGAGACGGTTCAAAAGCTGGTCATCAATTTGCCTGTCCGTCAGCGAGATAGCAAGCCCACGAGCGTATTTTTCACGGGCCTCACTGATGTCCATTAGTTCGCGGGCCGTCATTTTAAGCCCACCGTTAAAGTCATCAAAGCTGACCTGTCCAGTGGCGATCAGGATACGGTCTTTTTCCAACAAATGCTGGTATTTTTCCAAGGCATCGGTGAATAACATGATGTCCAACCGGCCTGAACGGTCATCCAATGTACAAATGCCAATGCGATTACCGCGTTTGGTCATCATTATCTTGGAAGCCACCACCAGCCCGACAGCCGTTGTCATCTTACCGCGATCCGTTGGATGCATGTCTTTCAAACGTTGGCCACCGGCGTAACGTTCAATTTCCTTCAGGTACTGGGTAATCGGATGACCAGTGAGGTAGAGCCCTAGCGTTTCCCGTTCACCATCCAATACCACCTGCTCTTGCCAGCGCGGCACATTGGCATAGGATTGCTCAACCTGCTCTGGCGCCTCCGCCAGCACGCCAAACATATCCGCCTGGCCGATTGCTTCAGCCTTGGCATGCTGATCGGCCGCTTTGAGCGCGTCATTCAGGGAGTTCATCAGTGCCGCGCGGTGCGGCCCCAGACGATCGAACGCCCCGGACATAATCAGTTTTTCCAGTATACGTCGGTTCAGCTTTTTGATATCAGAGCGGGCACACAGGTCGAACAGATCTTTAAAATATCCCTGCTCTCCGCTGTTACGGGCTTCGATAATCGCTTCTATCGGCCCTTCCCCTACGCCTTTGATGGCGCCGATACCGTAAACAATCTCACCTTCATCGTTAACATGGAAGTGGTACTGCCCACTGTTGATATCCGGCGGCAGGATCTTCAACCCCATCCGCCAGCATTCGTCCACCAGCCCCACCACTTTATCGGTGTTGTCCATATCGGCGGTCATGACCGCCGCCATAAACTCGGCCGGGTAGTGGGCCTTCAGCCACAGCGTCTGGTATGACACCAGCGCATACGCTGCCGAGTGCGATTTGTTAAAACCGTAACCAGCAAACTTTTCTACCAGATCGAAGATTTTTACCGACAGCTCACCGTCAATGCCACGCGCTTTGGCGCCATCTTCAAAGCCACCACGCTGTTTGGCCATTTCGACCGGGTTCTTTTTCCCCATCGCACGGCGCAACATGTCCGCACCACCCAGCGTATAGCCAGCAAGAACCTGAGCAATCTGCATCACCTGTTCTTGGTACAGGATAATGCCATAGGTCGGCTCCAGCACCGGCTTCAGCGACTCATGCTGCCACTGGATATCCGGGTAGGAAATCTCTTCGCGCCCATGCTTACGATCGATAAAGTTATCTACCATGCCGGACTGCAACGGGCCAGGGCGGAATAGGGCTACCAGTGCGATCATGTCTTCGAAGCAGTCAGGCTTCAAACGTTTGATCAAATCTTTCATGCCGCGTGATTCAAGCTGGAATACCGCCGTGGTTTCCGAGCGTTGCAACATGTCGAAGCTTTTCTTGTCATCAAGCGGAATAGCGGCAATATCTACCGGCTCCAGCCCCGTCTTGGCTCGACGGGCGTTAATCATTTCCAACGCCCAATCGATGATGGTCAGGGTACGTAGCCCCAGGAAGTCGAACTTCACCAGCCCGGCGTATTCCACATCGTTCTTGTCAAACTGGGTAACCGGGTGATTACCTTCCGCATCGCAATACAACGGGGCAAAGTCGGTGATCTTGGTTGGCGCGATCACCACGCCCCCGGCGTGTTTACCGGCGTTACGTGTCACCCCTTCCAGCTTGCGCGCCATGTCGATCAGCGCTTTAACCTCTTCGTCTGCCTCATAAATCTCGGGCAGTTGCGGTTCAGCTGCAAAGGCTTTTTCCAGCGTCATCCCCGGATCGGGCGGCACCAGCTTGGAGATACGATCGACAAACCCATAAGGGTGGCCCAACACACGGCCCACATCACGAATAACCGCCTTCGCCGCCATGGTACCGAAAGTGATAATCTGCGATACCGCTTCACGACCATACATGTCAGCCACGTGCTCAATCACCAGATCGCGTTTCTCCATACAGAAGTCAACGTCGAAGTCAGGCATCGAAACACGTTCCGGGTTCAGGAAACGTTCGAACAGCAGGTCAAATTCCAACGGATCGAGATCGGTGATTTTCAGCGCATAGGCAACCAACGAGCCCGCACCGGAACCACGCCCTGGACCAACAGGCACGTTGTTATCTTTCGACCACTGGATGAACTCCATCACGATCAGGAAGTAGCCAGGAAATCCCATCTGGTTGATGACTTTCAGTTCCACATCCAGACGTTCATCGTATTCTGGGCGGCGTTGGGCGCGGATTTCTGGATCGGGGAACAGGAATTCGAGACGCTCTTCCAGCCCTTCCTTGGATTTCGCCACCAGGAAGTCTTCGGTGGTCATATCTCCGGTCGGGAACTGCGGCAGGAAGTATTCGCCAAGACGGATAGTTACGTTACAGCGCTTGGCAATTTCAACGCTGTTAAGCAACGCTTCCGGGATATCGGCAAACAGCTCGCACATCTCGTCTTCGCTGCGCATGTACTGCTGCGGACTATAGTTTCGCGGGCGTTTGGGATCGTCTAACGTGAAGCCATCATGGATCGCTACGCGGATTTCATGGGCGTCAAAATCATCTGCCACCAGGAAACGCACGTCATTGGTGGCCACTACCGGTAGCCCGCGCTCAGTCGCCAGCGCGACGGCGGCATGCAGATAGTTTTCTTCGTCCGCGCGGCCGGTACGGATCAGTTCAAGGTAGTAATTATCCGGGAAATACGTTTGATAAAATTCCAGGCACTGATCAACCAGAGCCTGGTTACCACGCAGCAAAAACTTGCCCACGTCCCCCATTCGCGCACCGGAAAGCAGGATCAATCCGGCCCGATGTTCAATTAACCAGTCACGGTCGATAACCGGGCCAGCAGCCCCGTAGCCACGCTGATAGGCCTTTGAAATCAATAGAGTGAGGTTTTGATAACCTTCATTATTGCAAGCAAGAATGGTCAGTTGCGCCAGTTCATCACCCAGCACTTCGCTTTGTACATGAAAATCTGCGCCGATGATCGGTTTGATCCCGGCACCGTGCGCGCTGCCATAAAACTTCACCAGACCGCACAGGTTGGTAAAATCGGTAATCGCCAGGGCTGGCATGGCAAGCGCTGCAGCGCTTTTCACCAACGGGCCCACCTTGGCTAATCCATCAACCATGGAATAGTCACTGTGAACGCGAAGATGAATAAAACGAGGTTCGGCCATATCCAGATACCAACATATAGAGGTTCAGCAAACTGAACCGGAATTAACTCGAGTTACGCAGGCTAGACCCAAAGATCAATTACTGCTCCAGCGCTCGTCTTACCGGTGCAAAACTGCGGCGATGGTGCTCGGTAGCGCCCAGCGCGGCCAGCTTTTCCAGGTGAAGTGCTGTTGGGTAACCCTTATGCTGAGCAAACCCATAATCGGGGAAGATCTGGTCCAATTCAGCCATTTCGCGATCGCGTGTAACCTTTGCCAGAATTGAAGCCGCACTGATTTCCGCAACCCGGCTATCCCCTTTCACGACTGCCTGCGAACGCATCGGCAATTTAGGGCAGCGATTGCCGTCAATAAGCACCATATCTGGTGCAATATGCAAACCGGCAACCGCACGCTGCATCGCCAGCATAGTGGCATGCAGAATATTCAGCTGATCGATTTCACTTGGCTCGGCACGCCCCAGGCTCCAAGACAGTGCTTTTTCCACGATCTCTTCGTACAACGCTTCGCGGCGCTTCTCGCTGAGTTTCTTTGAGTCCGCCAGGCCAACGATCGGCCGAGCCGGATCGAGGATCACGGCAGCAGTGACTACTGCGCCTACCAAAGGACCGCGCCCCACTTCATCCACACCGGCAATAAGCCGGGCAGCAGGATACACAAAAGGTTCTATCATGATTTTGCCAGCTCCAACACAGCCTGAGCGGCTTGTTCATCGGCACCGCAACGGATACTTTGATGCAACGCCAGGAAGGTCTGTTTCAACTCCTCTGTTTCCGGACTGTCTTCAAATAACGGCAATAATGCCATTGCTAACTTATCCGGCACACAATCGTGCTGCAGCAGTTCCGTAACGATTTCACGCCCCGCGAGCAGGTTTGGCAACGAAACATAGGGTGTTTTTACCAGTCGCTCTGCCAGCCAGAAAGTAAAGGGTTTCATGCGATACCCCACGACCATCGGACATTTCGCCAGCATACACTCCAGCGCCGCTGTGCCAGAGGCCAACAGAGCCGCATCACTGGCCACCATCGCCTCACGCCCTTTGCCATCCAGCAAATGGACGTTGAGCTCAGGCGCCACTTCAGCCTTAATACGTTCAAACTGCTCACGCCGCTTGGCGTTGACCAGTGGCACCACGACTTCCAGATCCGGATAGTGCTCACGCAATAGCTGGGCGGTTTTGAGGAAGTCACCACTGAGCATTTCCACTTCTGCGCCACGGCTACCGGGCAACAAGGCCAGGCAGCGGGCGTCAGGGTCTATACCCAATTCGGCACGTGCGGCCAGCTTATCCGGCTGCAATGGCATGGCATCGGCCATCGTATGACCGATAAAGCGGCAGGGAACGTTGAAACGATCGTAAAACGCTTTTTCGAAAGGGAGAAACGCCAACACCAGATCGGTCGCTTTACCAATTTTGAAAACGCGCTTTTGACGCCAGGCCCAAACGGACGGGCTGACATAGTGAATAGTGCGGATACCGCGATTTTTCAGACGGCCTTCCAATGTGAGATTGAAGTCCGGCGCATCAATACCCACGAAGACGTCAGGCTTCAACTCACTGAACCGACGGGTAAGATCCTTGCGGATCTTCAACAGGCGTGGCAAACGTTCAAGCACTTCTACCACGCCCATTACCGCCAGCTCTTCCATTTCGTACCAGGCTTCACACCCTTCCGCCTGCATCAACGGGCCTGCTACACCAACAAAACGCGCGTTGGGATAGTGTACCTTAAGCGCCCGGATTAACCCGGCGCCCAGAATATCACCGGAGGTTTCCCCGGCGACCAATCCGATAGTCAATGGATGATTTTGCATAGATCAGCGAATAATCCCGCGGGTGGAGCGAGCAAAGAAATCGAGGAACTGTTGCACCACTGGCTGTTCTTTCGCCAAGGCTTCGATTTCTAGTTTGGCTTCATCCAGGGTTTTCTCACTACGATAGAGGATCTTGTAGGCATTACGGATCGCCTGCATTTCATCCTTATCAAAACCACGGCGTTTCAAACCAACGGCGTTCACACCGAATGGCGTGGCATGGTTACCCTGTGCGATGACAAAAGGCGGAACGTCTTGAGCGACACCAGAACACCCCCCCACCATCACATGGGCACCAATAACGCAGAACTGGTGTATCGCAGTCATGCCGCCAATAATGGCGTGATCGTCGATTTCCACATGGCCAGCCAGCGTCGCATTATTAGCGAGCACGCAGGAATTCCCCACCACACAGTCGTGAGCAATATGTACGTTAACCATCAGCAGGTTGTCATTACCTACTTTAGTCAACCCTGTACCCTGAGCGGTTCCACGGTGGATGGTCACGCTTTCGCGTATACGGTTACGATCGCCGACTTCAACACGTGTCGGTTCACCTGCGTATTTCAGATCCTGGTTCACTTCACCAATAGAAGCAAACTGATAAATCTCATTATCGCGACCGATCTTGGTGATACCGTTCACCACCACGTGGGATTTCAGTACCGTACCCGCACCGATTTCCACCTGGGAGCCGACGTAACAGAAGGGACCAACATGCGCACCCGCGCCAATCACGGCACCTTCTTCAACAATTGCGCTAGGGTGGATAAAGGCGGTTTTATCAATCACGGATTATGCCTCCCGGCTGCGGGCACACATCATGGTTGCTTCGCAGACAATTTTTCCATCAACGGTTGCCACGCCTTTAAAGCGCGTCAAACCGCGACGGGTTTTCTCGAAAGTGACTTCCATAATCATCTGGTCGCCAGGCACCACAGGGCGCTTGAAGCGAGCTTCGTCAATACCGGCAAAATAATAGAGTTCGCCCGGTTCCAGCTTACCTACGCTCTTGAAAGCCAAGATGCCCGTGGCCTGAGCCATCGCTTCCAAAATCAGCACGCCTGGAAAAATCGGCTTACCAGGGAAATGGCCCTGGAAAAACGGCTCATTAACGGATACGTTCTTCACGGCACGCAGATATTTATGCTCTTCGAAATCCAGTACACGATCAACCAGTAAGAATGGGTAACGGTGAGGAAGCAGTTCCAAAATTTCTGCAATATCTAGAGTATGAGTGTCAGTAGTCAAAATACTCTTCCTGTCTCTAAAAACTGATGGCATCAACAACACGGCCTGCGTTGACCCCAAAAATGAGATCATCAGGCAGGCCGCAAATTAACAACTCTTTGCGCTTTTGGCATCTACGCCAACGCGTTTCGTTTTATACCCAGCATGGCAGCAGGCAGTGGTGATTAGTCTTTTCCGACTTTTCGTTCGACAGCTTTTAAGCGCTTGCTCATCTCATCGATATTCATCACCAACGCAGCGGTTTTACGCCAAACTTTGTTGGGTTGTAACGGAATGCCAGAGGAGTATACCCCAGGTTCGGTGATTGGTCGCATAACCATTCCCATCCCGGTGACAACAACCTGGTCAGCGATCTCCATGTGACCATTAATCACACTGGCACCACCAATTTGGCAATAGCGACCGATTTTCAGGCTGCCCGCCATGATCACACCACCTGCAACGGCAGTATTCTCACCAATCACCACGTTGTGCGCAATCTGGCATTGGTTATCAATGATAACACCATTCCCAATCAGGGTGTTATCCAAGGCACCACGATCGATGGTGGTACAGGCACCAATTTCGACGCGATCGCCGATGATGACCGTTCCCAATTGCGGTATTTTTATCCAATTGCCACGTTCATTGGCATAGCCGAAACCATCAGCACCAATCACCGTGCCTGATTGGATCAGGCAGTGCTGACCGATTTCAACTTCATGATAAATCGTTACGTTCGCCCACAGACGCGTTCCCGCGCCAATGCGTGCATGTTTACCAATAAAACAACCCGGGCCAATGACCACGTTATCGCCCAGTTCCGCACCGGA
Source organism: Serratia fonticola (assembly GCF_006715025.1). Lineage (NCBI taxonomy): Bacteria > Pseudomonadati > Pseudomonadota > Gammaproteobacteria > Enterobacterales > Yersiniaceae > Serratia > Serratia fonticola. Next base: position 1,654,381 of record NZ_VFMK01000001.1, on the reverse strand, counting down.
TTCGATAACCGCGTTCGCCCCAACGGCCACGTTCTGACCAAGCCGGGCTTCTGGCGAGATCACCGCACTCGGCGCAATATCTGCTGCGGGAGCAGGCGTGGTGTCCATCAGTTGCGCCATTCGCGCATAGGTCAGATAAGGGTTTTTAACCACCAGCGCCGCTGAATGGCAATGAGGCAAGTCCGCTTCGGTGAGCACAATAGCGCTCGCTTGACAGGATGCCAGTTGCTCTTGGTAGCGGCTGTTTGACAGAAACGTGATTTGGCCAGCCTGTGCGGAATGCATAGAAGCAATGCCGGTGATGACGAGATCGCCATCACCGTGCAATTGTGCATCCAACTGCTGTGCTAAATCAGCCAGTCGAATCGAAGGCATGTCTTTATTTAACCTGTTTCAGCACGTCTGCAGTAATATCTTTGCCTGCCGCGAAGTAAGCAGTAGCGTTAACATCAACAACGACGTCATAGCCTTCTTTGTTGGCAACGACTTTCACTGCATCCTGAATACGGCTCAGGATCTTGTTACGCTCTTCCATCTGGCGGCGACGATTATCCTGCTCGAAAGCCTGCGCTTTCTGAGAGAACTGCTCGCGCTGAGCCATCACGTCTTTTTCCATCTTGGTGCGATCGCTGGCTTTCATGGTAGAACCGTCACGCTGCAGTTTCTGCATTTTGGTTTGCAGATCGCGTTCCATGTTCTGGAGTTCGCTTGCACGGCCTTTAAATTCATTTTCCAACTGTTTAGCCACGGTTTCACGCGCTGGCAATTGTTGGAAAATGCTGGAAACGTTAACGACAGCGATCTTATCAGCTGCCTGAACGCCCACTGAAGCAGCCATTGCTAAACCGAGGCCTGCGGCACACAACCACTTTTTCACTATAAACTCCTTACCATCACCCGTTTGTGTCATACGACACTTTTGAAGTACACAATTTGCCAGGCCTAGCGCATCACACAATGAGAAATCTCTCTATGAGCTGATTTAAGCCTGGCATTTGCGATTCTTTTAACCCGTCATGCCCACCAGTAGACCCGTTTACCAGGTTTTACCGATGTTAAACTGGAACTGCTCTGATCTATCACCGTCATATTTCTTGATCGGATCAGCATAAGAGAAGACCAATGGCCCCAGAGGGGACATCCACTGCAGCGCAATACCCGCAGAATAGCGGATGTTGGCCGCTTTACTGTAGTCCGGCACGTCAAACATACGCGTCTCAGCGGTGTTCTGCCACTTGGTATCCCACACGGTACCCGCATCAATAAACAGCGAGGTACGAACCGAGTTGGCGTACTTCTCACTCAGGAACGGCGTTGGGGTAATCAGCTCCAAGCTGGCCACCGCCATGGCGTTACCACCGACCGCATCGTTCGAGTTACAGATAACCTGAGGCGTCGTCGTACCAGGTGCGTTCTGACAAGTATACGAGTTGGAGTTGTAGTACACCGCTTTCGGGCCAATGGTATTGGACTGGAAGCCACGTACGGTACTTGAACCACCCGCATAGAAGTTTTCATAGAACGGCATTTCTTTACCGCCAAACCCATCAGCATAACCAATACGACCACGGCCTAACAGGACCCAGGTCTTGTCGTCGTTGATTGGCACATACTGCGAGGAGTCCAACGTCATCTTGTAGTATGAGTTGTCCGAGCCCGGGATAGTGACCTTGGTATTGAACGAGGTGCGGTTACCCTGCGTCGGGAAGTAACCACGGTCCAGATTATTATAGGACCAACCCAGGTTCAGCGTGAAATCATCTGCGGTATAACTCGCACGATTGACATAGTCTGGATGCTGACCGACCGAATTCAGATAACGCCACATGGCGATCTGCGGCTGCATGTCCGACAGGGAGTTATGGACATACCCCAGACCAGCACGCAACGAGTTATTCTCGTTGATCGGGAAGCCCAGCGTGCCATCTACACCGTAACTGCTGTTGGTATAGTCTGACAGATCGGCGTTGTTTGCTTTAAAGTCATTATAGAAGATACGGCCACCCAGACTCACACCATCAACGGTGAAGTAAGGGTTGGTGACCGACAGCTCGGCGTAGGTCTGATAATCGTTCTTGGTGCCGCTGATGCCGACGGAATAACCTGTACCCAGCCAGTTGTCCTGCTGCACACCCGCCTGGAAGCTGACGCCACTCTCAGTACCGTAGCCGACACCAAAGTTCAGCGTCCCGGTGTTACGCTCTTTCACCTTGTAGGTCACATCAACCTGGTCGGCGGTACCCGGTACGCGTTGGGTTTCTACATCAACGGTTTCGAAATACCCCAAGCGGTTCAGACGTTCTTTGCCTTGCTCAACCTGATCGTTGCCCAGCCACGCACCTTCCATCTGGCGCATTTCACGGCGCAGAACGGAGTCTTTACTGGTGTCGTTGCCTTCAAACTTGATACGACGCACATAGAAACGGTTGCCCGCGTCAATGTTGACATGCAGCTTCACGGTTTTGTCCGCGTCGTTGATTTCAGGCTGGGTTTGTACACGAGGATAGGCGTAACCATAACGGCCAAACATCTTCTTGATGTTATCTTCCATTTTGGTCACTTTGGTGCCGTTAAACAGCTCACCTGGCTCTATCTTGGTCAACTGGGCAACTTCCGCCGAATGACCAGCCAGACTGCCATTCACCACCACGCCGGAAAGCTTGTACTGTTCGCCTTCGGTAATGTTGACGGTGATATAGATGCCTTTCTTGTCAGGCGTCAAGCTGACCTGAGTCGAATCAATGTTGAAGCGTGCATAGCCGCGATCCAGATAGAAACTGCGCAGGGTTTCAAGGTCACCCGCCAGCTTCTGTTTCTGGTATTTGCGATCGGCAACCACGTTCCACCATGGCACATCATCGCGCAGTTGGAAATGTGCGATCAGTTCATCGGTGGTAAAAGCATGGTTACCGACAATGTTGATTTGCTGAATCTTGGCGGAAACCCCTTCCGTGAACACCAGTTTCAGGTCAACACGGTTGCGCGGTAACGGCGTGACCACGGCTTTCACCGAAGCACTGTACTTACCGACGCTGTAGTAGAAGTCTTCCAACCCTTTTTCAATGCTGGATAAGGTGGTGCGGTCGAGTGCTTCACCTACCCGGACGCCGGAGGCTTCCAGGTTTTGCTTGAGCATGTCATCTTTCACCGACTTGTTACCGGAGAAAGTGATGCTGGCAATGGTAGGGCGTTCCTTAACCTGAACAATCAGTGTGTCACCATCGCGCAATACGCGAACGTCCTCGAAGTTGCCAGTGGCAAACAAGGCACGGATGGTATTACCGATATCATCATCAGTGACGGTATCGCCTACGCGAACCGGCATGTTGAGTAACGCCGCACCGACGGCGACTCGTTGCAGGCCTTCGAAATGAATATCTTTCACTACGAACCCGTCTGCACCGTATACGGTGGCGCTGCCAAACAGCAGCGACGCTATGAGCAACTTTTTCATCGCCATCGTTGTTATGCGTTCTTCCTAACCTGTCCCCGCCCCTAAAGGCGAGAAAAATCATTGAAAAGTGCAAGACCCATCAGCAGCACCAGCAAGATCGAACCAATGCGGAAACTGTAGTCCTGTACTCGCTCAGAAACTGGCCCTCCCTTCAGCTTTTCTATCGCCAGGAAGAGAAGATGCCCACCATCTAATACCGGTAATGGGAATAGGTTGATGATCCCCAGGTTGACGCTAATCAACGCCAGAAACATCATATAATACACGAATCCAACCTCTGCTGATGCCCCTGCTCCCTGTGCAATGGATATCGGGCCACTCAGGTTGTTCAGCTTCACATCACCGGTAATTAATTTACCCAGCATACTGACCGTAAGATGCATCAGTTGCCAGGTTTTGTCCCCTGCCTGATACAACGCAGGGAACGGCCCATACTGGCGAATCGTTTTGTACTCATCCGGCAGCGGCAATACTTTCGGAATAATGCCCGCAAACCCCACCGATTTATCTTTTCCCACCGGCTTTGTATCCGGTATCAGCGTTAAAGACAAGGGGGTACCGTTTCTTTCGATCTCTAAAACCAGCGGTTGCCCTGGGCCATTGTGGATCCGTTTAACCAACGTTCCCCAGCGCCCCAGTAACTGACCATCGACTTTAACGATCCTATCCCCTGCTTGTAAACCTGCCTTTTGCGCAGCTGAACCTGATTGTACTTCTGCCAATACCGATTCTATCTGCGGACCACGCGGGATCATGCCTAGAGAACGGACAGGATCTTCTTTGTCCGGTTCAAAGCTCCACTGACGCAAATCCAGCGTCTTGCTTACCTTCTGAGAAGAGCCAAAGGGAGCCACTTCCACGTCGGTTTGCGCGTCACCGATTTTGGTGACCAACGCCAGACGAACAGATTCCCAGTCAGGCGTTTCGATACCGTCAACGGACTTAAGTTCCATTCCAGGGGAAATTTCGGCTTTTGCTGCAATAGATTGTGGCGCGATTTCGCCGATCACCGGGCGATAGCTTGGCACACCGATAATAAATACAATCCAATAAGCAAGAATGGCAAACAGGAAGTTGGCAATCGGCCCTGCACTGACGATAGCCGCGCGCTGCCAGACCGTTTTATTATTGAAAGCCTGGTGACGCAGCTCTGGAGCGACGGTCTCAACGCGTTCATCCAACATTTTTACATAGCCGCCAAGCGGGATCATGGCGACGATATACTCTGTACCCTGGCGGTCAGTACGGCGCCAAAGCGCACGGCCAAAACCGATAGAGAAACGCTCAACGCGGACACCACAACGGCGGGCCACCCAAAAGTGCCCGAACTCATGCACGGTGATCAATATCCCCAGCGCAATAATAAAAGCAACCAAGTTCCAGAGCACGCTGACCATATAATCCTTTTACTCCCCCGCCGATGACGGATTAAAACACTAACAGCATCAAGCAGGCAAATACAGGCACTGCCGCAGTCAGGCTATCAATACGATCCAGTATGCCGCCATGCCCCGGTATCAGATGACCGCTGTCCTTGATACCCGCTTCACGTTTAAACATACTTTCCGTAAGATCGCCCAAGACCGAAGCCAGCGCGGCAATCACTGAACAGACCAGCAGCGTCATTGGTTCTATGGTCAATGGGGCATAACGACCAAACAGCCACGAAATCACAGCAGAGGTAATCAAGCCCCCGATCAGCCCTTCCCAGGTTTTGCCCGGAGAGACCTTGGGAGCCAGTTTGTGCTTGCCAAACAGCTTACCGAACATGTAGGCACCGGAATCGGCACCCCAGACCAGCAGCATAACGTACAGCAACCACCAGGCACCGGTAAAATGATTCTGTTCATAATCGAACTGGCGTAATGCCAGCATGCCCCAGAAAAACGGCACAATGGTCAGCAGGCCAAAAACCAGCCGCAGCAGACGCGAGTTACGCCATAACGCTGCAGAACCGGGATAGAACAACACCAGCGCCAAGGCAGCCAGCCACCAGGCCAGTGACAGCCACAATGGCCCCTCGACCTGCAATTGGTGGACGGACTGATGGTAGGCAGGCACGCTGAGCATCATCAACGCCAACAGGAAGCCGCACAGCAGCGCCAACCAGATACGTTGAGAGCGAGAAACAAAACCGGCCAGTTGCCCCCATTCCCAGGCAGCCAGCATACAGACAGCGAGAGTTACCAGGGCAAAGCCCAACGGCGGCAGCAAAAACAGCGCGGCGATAACAATCGGAATTAAAATCAGGGCCGTTATAAGGCGAGACTTCAGCAAAAGTTCCCCCTAGGACGCATTGACGTCGATAGGTGTTGTTCCCCCGAAGCGACGCTCGCGTTGTGCAAATGCATTCAGCGCACCTTCAAAGACAAGTTCATCAAAATCTGGCCAGAGTACATCAGTAAAGTAAAGCTCGGCATAGGCAATTTGCCACAACAAAAAGTTACTTATGCGATGTTCACCGCCGGTACGGATCACTAAATCCACGGGCGACAGATCGCTCATGCAGACACGCTCATTCAGTAACGCCTCACTGATCTGCTCCGGTTGCAACGTACCCTGCTGCACTTGCTCGGCCAGATCCCTTACTCCCTGAATGATATCCCAACGACCACCGTAGTTGGCGGCAACGTTAAGCGTCAGGCCATCGTTATTTTCTGTCAGTTGCTCAGAGCGACGTATCCGCTCTTGCAAGCGCACGCTGAAACGGCTGATATCACCGATCACACGTAATCTGACATTATGTTTATGCAGGCTTTTTACTTCACTGTCCAGTGCACGGACAAAAAGCTCCATCAAGGCAGACACTTCCTGCGCCGGACGGTTCCAGTTTTCGCTGCTGAAGGCATAAAGCGTGAGCGCATCTAAATGATGACTGGCGGCGAAACTGACCGCACGACGCACCGATTTCACTCCTGCTTTATGACCGAAGACACGTAACTTACCCTGACGTTTGGCCCAGCGCCCATTACCATCCATGATAATCGCGACGTGACGTGGTCCTTGAGCAAATAGACTCGCTTCTTGTTGGTTTGCGGACGACATAACTCGTACTTATTTCCTCGATAGAAACACAATAGCCGGCCGGAACTTCGGACCTTATGCGCAAAAAAAGCCGTGTGCCTGACACAGCTTTTCAGTCTGCCTACCCTACGCCCTGAGGGCTCCTTGGGAAAATTGGCATAAGTTTTACCCGTTATCGGCCTCACTACAGCGTGACTGGCTGCCGTTGGCAAGATGAAAGGTTTATACCAATCCGGCCATTATTCAACGGTATAACCGGTGATTATGGCGCAGACTATACCACCTCCGCGGAGCCTGAACAAACAGCCCCACAACAGCACACGCACATTACAAACAAAATCAGACAATGTATCAGACCACATCTCCCCTTCGGGGAAAGGCGTTCCGATGATTACATACGCAATGTGCGCACCAAACCAGTAGCCACTTCACGAGCCTGTCGATCGATCTCCAACACCATCTCAACCGAGGTCGGTTCCTGCAACGCCAGGCATTCAACAACTTTTTGGTTCAGCACATAAATATCTGTGAAACGAATCTGTTCCTGCAAGAATGCCGCCACGGCGATTTCATTGGCTGCATTGAGTGCCGTGGTCGCTGCTTGCCCTGCGTCGAAGGCTTCGATCGCCAGATACAGGCAAGGATAGCGCTCACGCTCAGGCTCAGAGAAGGTCAACGCCCCTATCCGGCAGAAATCGAGTTCAGCGACACCAGAGTTGACCCGCTGCGGATAAGCCATCGCATGGGCGATAGGCGTACGCATATCTGGCGTACCCAACTGGGCCAGCACGCTGCCATCCGCATAGCGTACCATCGAGTGAATCACTGACTGTGGATGCAGAATGACTTCCATCTGCTCTGCCGAAGCGTTGAACAGCCAGCGGGCCTCGATATACTCCAGCCCTTTATTCATCATGGTGGCTGAATCCACCGAGATCTTGCGCCCCATGGACCAATTAGGGTGTGCGCAAGCCTGATCCGGCGTCATCGTGGCAAACTGTTCCAACGGCGTAGTACGGAACGGACCGCCAGAACCGGTCAGGACGATGCGTGAAACTCCGTGAGCTTCCAGGGAAGTATATCCCAGTTGGCGTTGAATATTTTCAGGCAGGCTCTGGAAGATAGCGTTATGTTCACTGTCGAGCGGCAGTAATTGTGCCTGGCTCTTTTGTACCGCATCCATAAACAGACGGCCGCAGGTCACCAAAGATTCTTTGTTCGCCAGCAGCACCTGTTTCCCGGCGCGGATGGCCGCCAACGTCGGCAACAGCCCGGCTGCCCCTACGATAGCAGCAGTAACCTGATCGACTTCATCTAAAGCGGCAAGTTGACAAGCCGCCTGCTCACCCGCCAGCACCTCGGTTTTGATATCGTTTTCTGCCAGCACAGCCCGCAATTCGTTTGCCGATTTTTCATCCGCCATGGCTGCATAGTCTGGGCGGAACTCGATACACTGTTGTGCCATGACTGCCACATTACGGCCAGCCACCAGTGCTTTAATCGCGAAAAGATCGGGATTGGCCCTAACCACAGCCAGGGTGCTGGTGCCCACGGAGCCGGTTGAGCCCAGAATAGTCAGTTGCTTCATGAATTCGCTCTGAATCACTGTGTGATGAGATCGGAGGTGTTCAAGGGGTAACCTGAATCACCGATTGTCTATACCCGTCGCCTTGCAAACTGCAGCGTGGTTAACTGCACGCGCCAAACCCAGTCATTTACCTGAGTCAGTTACAGGGCTAAGCGCCCTTATCACCTGGCGGTGCTGTACAAGCATGTACAAATGCATGCGAGCGGCCAACTTTACATGCATAGGGTATATGATCTCTATGTAAGATAAAACGCGAGCCGCTCCACAAAAAATAAAGCGCCGCCTAGGCGACGCTTTATATCTGCGCGATGGAGATTAGAAATCCATCAACTCTTTTTCTTTATCAGCCAGTGCAGCATCAAGCAGCTTGATGTAGGCATCGGTCATTTTCTGAATGTCTTCTTGTGAACGACGATCTTCGTCTTCGCTGATTTCTTTGTCTTTCAGCAAGGCTTTCACTTTATCGTTGGCATCACGGCGCACGTTACGCACGGCAACACGCCCCTGCTCTGCTTCACCACGTACCACTTTGATCAGATCCTTACGGCGCTCTTCCGTCAGTGGAGGAAGTGGAACACGGATCACGCTGCCAGCCGAGTTAGGATTCAGGCCCAGATCGGAGGACATGATGGCTTTTTCCACTGCCGACCCCAGAGAACGGTCAAACAGGTTGATCGCCAGAGTACGGGAATCTTCTACGGTGATGTTGGCCAACTGGCGCAACGGCGTTGCGGAACCGTAGTATTCCACCATGATGCCATCCAGAATGCTTGGAGAAGCACGGCCAGTGCGGATCTTGCTGATTTGGTTTTTGAATGCTTCTACGCTTTTTTCCATGCGTGAATCAGCGTCTTTTCTGATTTCATTAATCACGTTGCGAACCCTTGAATGCTGGTTACTTGGCAGGCTATTTGCCCTACATACTTCGCGTAGGTTGGATATTACAAATATAGCCCGTGAATTTTACTCAAGAGGAGCACACAACGCCCAGCGTTATCCACTCCCGCTAAATTTAGACCGAAAAGCCGTTACTTGGTGATCAGCGTACCTTCGTTTTCACCCATCACCACACGGCGCAGTGCACCTGGTTTGTTCATGTTGAACACGCGGATCGGCAAACCGTGATCGCGGGCCAGCGTAAACGCCGCCAGGTCCATCACTTTTAGCTCACGTTCCAGCACGTCCTGGTAAGTCAACTGCTCAAACAACGTTGCATCCGGATTCTTCACCGGGTCAGCGGAGTATACACCATCCACTTTAGTCGCTTTCAATACCACATCGGCTTCAATTTCGATACCACGCAGGCAGGCTGCGGAATCGGTGGTGAAGAACGGGTTACCTGTACCGGCAGAGAAAATCACCACGCGGTTATTGCGCAGCAGGCTGATCGCCTCCGCCCAGCTGTAATTATCACACACGCCGTTCAATGGAATTGCAGACATCAGGCGGGCGTTCACATAGGCACGGTGCAGTGCATCACGCATAGCCAAGCCGTTCATCACGGTAGCCAGCATTCCCATGTGGTCGCCCACTACGCGGTTCATACCGGCTTGCGCCAGGCCTGCACCACGGAAAAGGTTGCCACCACCAATGACTACACCGACCTGAATGCCCAGTTCGACCAGCTCTTTTACTTCCTGAGCCATGCGATCCAAAACGCTAGCGTCAATCCCAAAGCCTTCTGCACCTTGCAGGGCCTCGCCACTCAGTTTGAGCAGAATACGCTGATAAACGGGTTTTGCATTGGTTGCCATGGTGTTCTGTCCTAAGAAGCAGTAATAGTATTGGGGGTTTGAGTCGATACGTCGCACTTGTGCTGAGTATAGGTGCACAAGGCCCACCATCAGATAATCTCTGGCAGGATAATTTGGAACCGCCTGACGACGGTTCCATTGCTACCCTTCATCTCTCAAGCTGCCGCTGCGTTGGCCGCCTTTTATCCCCAGTCGCCTGGTGAACCAGGTTTCTGAGGATTCGTTCAGTTGCCGCCTTGCTGCACCTTGAAATCTATTGGGTATACAGGCATTAAGACTGCTTGCTCATTGCTGCAACTTCAGCAGCAAAGTCGGTAGCTACTTTCTCGATACCTTCGCCCACTTCGAAGCGGATGAAGTTAATCACGTCAGCGTTATGCTCTTTCAGCACCTGGCCTACGCTCTTGCTTGGTTCGATAACGAAAGGCTGACCGGTCAGAGAGACTTCACCGGTGAATTTCTTCATACGGCCTTCAACCATCTTCTCTGCGATTTCTTTCGGCTTGCCAGACTGCATCGCGATGTCCAACTGAACCTGGTACTCTTTTTCTACCACTTCAGCAGACACGTCTTCAGGCTTCACGAATTCAGGCTTGCTTGCCGCTACGTGCATGGCAATTTGCTTAACCAGCTCTTCGTCTGCGCCTTTAGCGGCAACCAGAACACCGATACGTGCGCCGTGCAGGTAGCTGCCCAGCACGTCGCCTTCCAGAGAAGCAACACGGCGAATGTTGATGTTCTCACCGATTTTTGCCACCAGAGCAACACGCTCATCTTCGAACTGCGCCTTCAGCACGTCAACGTCAGTGATTTTGCCAGCAACAGCCGCGTCCAGCACTTTGTCAGCAAACGCCAGGAAACCAGCATCTTTCGCTACGAAGTCGGTCTGGCAGTTAACTTCCAGAATCATGGCGTAGTTGCCTACGATCTTGGTTTTGATCACGCCGTCAGCAGCTACGTTGCCTGCTTTTTTCGCTGCTTTGATCGCACCAGATTTACGCATGTTTTCGATTGCCAGCTCGATGTCGCCGTTGGCTTCGACCAGTGCTTTTTTACAATCCATCATGCCAGCGCCGGTACGCTCACGCAGTTCTTTTACCAGAGCAGCGGTAATATCAGCCATTTCTTTATTCCTCGGTTATCTCACACGGAGATTTACCCTTCATCTCTCAAGCCGTAGCCATGTTGGCTGCAACTCGACATCTATTGGGTATGATTCTCATTCAGATAAGCAAAGGGGGCCTTAACAGGCCCCCCTAACCAACATATTCAATACCTGGTTAATAAGGGCTTGACCTTATTATTCAGCTTCTACGAAGCTTTCTTCCGCCTGAACGGCCAGATCTTGAGAACGACCTTCACGGACGGCGGTAGCAACGGCAGTCAGGTACAATTTGATTGCACGGATTGCGTCGTCGTTACCAGGGATGATGAAGTCAACGCCGTCTGGATCGGAGTTGGTATCAACGATAGAGAATACCGGGATACCCAAGTTGTTGGCTTCTTTGATCGCGATGTGTTCGTGATCGGCATCGATAACAAACAGAGCGTCTGGCAGACCACCCATGTCCTTGATACCACCCAGGGAGTTTTCCAGCTTTTCCAATTCACGAGTACGCATCAGCGCTTCTTTCTTGGTCAGCTTGTCGAAGGTGCCGTCTTGGGACTGGATTTCCAGATCTTTCAAACGTTTGATTGACTGACGAACGGTTTTCCAGTTAGTCAGCATGCCACCCAACCAGCGATGGTTCACGAAGAACTGATCGCAGCTGTTAGCATATTCTTTTACCGCTTCGCTTGCTGCGCGCTTGGTACCAACGAACAGGATCTTACCTTTACGGGAAGAGATCTTGGTCAGTTCAGCCAGTGCTGCGTTGACCATTGGTACGGTTTTTTCCAGGTTGATGATGTGAACCTTGTTACGAGCGCCGAAGATGAAAGGCTTCATTTTCGGGTTCCAGTAACGGGTCTGGTGACCAAAGTGTACACCAGCCTGGAGCATGTCGCGCATGGAAACAGTTGCCATGATTAAACCTCTATAGAATGATTGGGGTTATGCCTCCACGTATCCCATAACGCCGACCCGGACAATGACCTAAGCCATCTCAAGGCACCCCGGCGGATGTGTCGATACGTGTGTGTTATTTACACAATGTGAGTGCAGTTAAAGTATTTTCGGCCATTCGCACCGCCCACTAGGGCCAATAACCAACTAACGATGCGGATCTACCGGCGCGCTTTATACCATAAACCCGCCCGCGATACCAACTTTTGTTGCATTTGCCGCGGCCTTTTGGAAATCAAATTTGGCAGCCTCCGGCGGGGCTGATACCATAAGTCCAAGCCTTTCTTACTACTGTCGACGATATCGACACCTGCGGACGAATTTTCATGGCAATCTCAATTAAAACACCGGATGACATTCAGAAAATGCGCGTTGCGGGCCGCCTGGCCGCAGAAGTGCTGGAAATCATCGAGCCTCACGTAAAACCGGGCGTTACCACCGGCGAACTGGACCGGATCTGTCACGAATATATCACTACGACACAGCAGGCTATCTCTGCGTGCCTGGGTTACCACGGCTTCCCGAAATCGGTCTGTATTTCGGTAAACGAAGTGGTCTGTCACGGTATTCCAAGCGATGACAAAGTGCTGAAAGACGGCGATATCGTCAACATCGATGTGACCGTGATTAAAGACGGCTTCCACGGCGATACCTCCAAGATGTTTATCGTCGGCAAACCCACCATTCTGGGCGAACGCTTATGCCGCATCACTCAGGAAAGCCTGTATCTGGCGCTGAAAATGGTTAAGCCCGGTATCCGCCTGCGTACCCTGGGTAAGGCGATTCAACAATTTGTTGAAGCAGAGAAATTCTCTGTCGTTCGCGAATATTGTGGCCACGGTATCGGCGAAGTTTTTCACGAAGAGCCCCAGGTACTGCATTACGATGCCGATGATGGCGGCGTGGTACTGCAACCCGGTATGGCATTCACTATCGAACCCATGGTCAATGCCGGTGATTACCGCATCCGCACCATGAAGGACGGCTGGACGGTGAAAACCAAAGATCGCAGCTTGTCGGCGCAGTATGAGCATACTATTGTGGTCACTGATAACGGCTGCGAGATAATGACGTTGCGCAAGGATGACACCATCCCCAATATCATTACGCACGAGATGTAAGAACCGCGTCATATCCGTCGTCTTTCAAGCTGCAACTTGAAATTGATAGGATATGTGCCCGGAAGTTCTTGTCACAAGCCGGCTTATGCCGGCTTTTTTATGGGCGGCGAACCATGTCAGAAAATTGTCGAGAGCTAGAGATCCCAGCCATTCCGCCACAGGCCCTGCCGAAGCAGCCGGAATCCCCCAATACCTATGGCGATGAAGCGCTTGATTGCGTGATCCTGAAACAGCGCCTTGAACAGTTCCAACTCTGGTTGGCTGCGGCGTTCAATGCCGGAGCCAGTGTCGAAAGTCTGGTAGCGGCACGCAGTGAATTTATCGATCGCCTGTTGTGTCGGTTATGGGTGTTCTACGGCTTCGAAGCGATCCCCGAGACGGCGCTGGTCGCCGTTGGCGGGTATGGTCGTGGTGAATTGCACCCGCTGTCTGACATCGATCTGCTGGTCCTCAGCCAGGTTCGTCTTAACGATGAGCAGGCCGCGCGCGTTGGTGAATTCATCACTCTGCTGTGGGATCTGAAACTGGAAGTCGGCCACAGCGTCCGTACGCTGGAAGAGTGCCTGTTGGAAGGGTTGGCTGATTTGACGGTGGCCACCAACCTGATCGAGTCACGCATGATCTGTGGCGATGTCGCCTTGTTTCTGCAAATGCAAAAGCATATTTTCAGCGACGGATTCTGGCCTTCGCCAAAATTCTTTGACGCCAAAGTGATTGAGCAGCAGGAACGCCACCAGCGTTATCACGGCACCAGCTACAATCTGGAGCCGGATATCAAAAGCAGCCCTGGCGGGCTGCGCGATATCCATACGTTGCTGTGGGTTGCCCGCCGCCATTTTGGTGCCACCTCGCTTGATGAGATGGTCGGCTTTGGCTTCCTGACTCAGGCAGAACGCAACGAATTAAACGAATGCCAGAGCTTCCTGTGGCGGATCCGTTTTGCACTGCATCTGGTGCTCCCCCGCTATGACAACCGCCTGTTGTTTGATCGTCAGCTCAGCGTCGCCCAATTGCTGCGTTACGAAGGCGAGGGCAACGAGCCGGTAGAGCGCATGATGAAAGATTTCTATCGCATGACACGCCGCGTCAGCGAACTGAATCACATGCTGCTGCAACTGTTTGATGAAGCGATTCTGGCGCTGGACGCCACGGAAAAACCGCGCCCGCTGAACGATGATTTTCAACTGCGCGGTAACCTGATCGATCTGCGCGATGAAACGCTGTTTATCCGCCAGCCCGAAGCCATCATGCGCATGTTTTATCTGATGGTACGCAACCGTGAAATCAAGGGTATTTACTCCACCACCGTGCGCCAGCTGCGCCATGCACGTCGCCACCTGAAGCAACCTTTATGTCATATTCCAGAGGCCAGGGAGCTGTTTATGGCGATCCTACGCCATCCTGGCGCGGTTTCGCGGGCACTGGTGCCGATGCATCGCCACAGCGTGTTATGGGCCTATATGCCGCAGTGGGGCAGCATTGTCGGCCAAATGCAATTCGATCTGTTCCATGCCTATACCGTTGATGAACACACCATTCGTGTGCTGCAAAAGCTGGAAAGCTTCGCCGATGAAGAAACCCGCCCACGCCACCCGCTGTGTGTCGAGCTCTACCCTCGCCTGCCGCATCCTGAGCTGCTGTTACTGGCGGCGCTATTCCACGATATTGCCAAAGGGCGCGGCGGCGATCACTCCATTCTGGGTGCGCAAGACGCACTGGAATTTGCCGCATTGCACGGTCTGAACTCACGGGAAACGCAGTTGGTTGCCTGGCTGGTACGTTGCCATTTACTGATGTCGGTAACCGCACAGAGGCGCGACATTCAAGACCCCACCGTGATTCAGCAATTTAGCAGTGAAGTGCAGAGCGAAACCCGGCTGCGTTATCTGGTTTGCCTGACGGTAGCCGATATCTGTGCCACCAACGAGACGTTGTGGAACAGCTGGAAGCAAAGCCTGTTGCGTGAACTGTACTTCGCTACCGAAAAACAGCTGCGCCGTGGGATGCAAAACAGCCCGGACCTGCGCGAACGGGTTCGCCATCACCGTTTACAGGCGCTGGCCCTGTTGCGCATGGACAATATCGACGAAGAGGCATTGCACCGTATCTGGAGCCGTTGCCGCGCCGATTATTTCCTGCGCCATTCACCCAATCAGTTGGCGTGGCACGCCCGCCATCTACTCGCCCATGATTCGACCAAACCTCTGGTGCTGGTCAGTCGCCAGGCAACGCGCGGCGGAACAGAGATCTTTATCTGGAGCCCGGATCGCCCTTATCTGTTCGCCGCCGTCGCCGGTGAAATGGATCGACGTAAC
Organism: Serratia fonticola; assembly: GCF_006715025.1. Classification (NCBI taxonomy): domain Bacteria; kingdom Pseudomonadati; phylum Pseudomonadota; class Gammaproteobacteria; order Enterobacterales; family Yersiniaceae; genus Serratia; species Serratia fonticola. The sequence continues at coordinate 1,639,060 of NZ_VFMK01000001.1, read as the reverse complement.
CTCAGCGTTCACGACGCACAGATCTTTACCAACCGTGACGGCATGGCAATGGATACCTTTATCGTGCTGGAACCCGATGGCAGCCCGCTGGCGCAGGATCGTCATGCCGTGATCCGTCATGCGCTGGAGCAGGCCATCACCCAGCGGGAATATCAACCTCCGCGCGCGCGCCGTCCGTCATCCAAACTGCGCCATTTCAGCGTCCCCACCGAGGTCAGCTTCTTACCTACCCACACCGATCGCCGTAGTTATCTGGAACTGATCGCTCTCGATCAGCCCGGTCTGTTGGCACGAGTTGGGGAAGTCTTCGCCGATCTGGGCCTATCGCTGCATGGCGCGCGCATTTCCACTATTGGCGAGCGCGTTGAGGATTTGTTCATTCTGGCTGATAGCGATCGACGAGCCTTAAATCCGGAAACGCGCAGAAAATTGGAACAACGGTTGACAGAGGCACTCAATCCAACCGATAAAATGTGATACTGCCGTCATACTTCAAGTTGCAGGTGTGTTGATTGCACTCGGTTAATTGGCCCACGTCTGGGCCTTGCTCCTCCGGGGCCAGCACAAGTGCGGTTCAAAAACGCATGACGTTTTTGCCCTGCAACTCGAATTATTCAAGGTATACAAGTAACTTTTCGTTAATAAAACCAGGACAGAGAACAGAATGCAGCAATTACAAAACGTTATTGAAAACGCCTTCGAACGCCGTGCAGAGATGACCCCGGCTAACGTAGACACCGTAACGCGTGAAGCGGTAAACCAGGTGATCGCCCTGCTGGACAGCGGCGCGCTGCGCGTTGCCGAGAAGATCGACGGTCAGTGGGTAACGCATCAGTGGCTGAAAAAAGCCGTGCTGCTTTCTTTCCGCATCAACGACAACAAAGTGATGGACGGTGCAGAAACCCGTTATTACGACAAAGTCCCGATGAAATTCGCTGACTACGATGAAGCCCGCTTCCAGAAAGAAGGTTTCCGCGTGGTGCCACCAGCCACCGTGCGCCAAGGCGCATTCATTGCACGTAATACGGTACTGATGCCTTCCTACGTCAACATCGGTGCCTATGTGGATGAAGGCACCATGGTCGATACCTGGGCCACCGTCGGTTCTTGTGCGCAGATCGGTAAGAACGTTCACCTGTCTGGCGGTGTTGGCATTGGTGGCGTTCTGGAACCATTGCAGGCCAACCCAACCATTATTGAGGACAACTGCTTTATCGGCGCGCGTTCAGAAGTGGTTGAAGGCGTGATCGTTGAAGAAGGTTCCGTGATCTCCATGGGCGTTTACCTGGGCCAAAGTACCCGCATTTACGATCGTGAAACCGGTGAAGTGCACTATGGCCGCGTACCTGCCGGTTCTGTGGTGGTTTCTGGCAACCTGCCGTCCAAAGACGGTACTTACAGCCTGTATTGTGCGGTGATCGTCAAGAAAGTCGACGCCAAAACGCGCGGTAAAGTCGGGATTAATGAGTTATTACGCACCATCGACTAATATTGAATATACTGCCCTTCGGGATGCAGGGGTGTTGGCCGAACTCGCTCCCCCAGTCACCGCGTTATCGATGCGACTGGGGATCCTTGAGCTTGCCGCCTTTCTGCATCTCGAAGTCGCTTGAATATAGCGGGTGAAGAACCCGCCATTTTTTTGCCTTTATTACGCAAACCGTCACAGTCTCTGGCGGCCAGTTCGAAAGACGATGGATATAAATTAAAAAAGGTGGCGTGACTATGTATGACAATCTGAAGAGTTTGGGAATCAGTCAACCGGAAGATATCGATCGCTATAGCCTGCGTCAGGAGGCCAATAACGACATCCTTAAGATTTACTTTCGCAAGGATAAAGGCGAGTTCTTTGCCAAAAGCGTGAAGTTCAAATACCCCCGCCAGCGTAAAACCGTCGTCGCCGACAATGCAGGCCAGGGTTACAAAGAGATCCATGAGATCAACCCGAATCTGCGTTACGTGATCGACGAGCTGGATCAGCTATGTCAACGCGATCAGGTCGAAGTAGATCTGAAACGTAAAATTCTGGATGATCTGCGTCACCTGGAAGGCGTGGTCTCTAACAAGATTGCCGAAATCGAGTCCGACCTTGAAAAACTGACGCGCGGCAAATAAAGACAAAAGCCCAGCCATAACGTCGGTAGTGACCTGATTGCCGGTGTGCCACCAAGTTCACATTTTGCTCGTTTTCGGTGTGATAGGGTTATCTGGCAATCAAAAGGATTGTTACTGCTTCGGCAGGCAAAACCTAATTTTTTAACGCTTCCTGGCGATGGCCTTGGGAGTGCTTAAGGGATTAGGTTTTTTTTTGCTCCGGAGCCACTGACCAACAGGAAGTGATTAGTGAAAATAGAATTATGCCCCAGCGCGGAACATCTCAACCAGAAGGTGGCCAACCATATCCTGCACGCCATGCAGCAACGCCCACGTTTCAATTTTGCGCCCACCGGCGGCTCAACGCCTTTAGCGTTATATCCGCTGTTAATTCCCCACCTTCGTGTCAATCAGCATGTCCATTTCTACACTCAGGATGAAGTTCCCTTTCACCCCTTTGAGCACGACAAAGGAGCTATCTACCGTCACCTGGAACGGCATCTTTTTGCCCCTGCCAATGTGCCAGATGAGCGCATCCACGCATTGAATGGCGGCAATTACCAGAACGCCGATCGTCAGATCGCCGCCGATGGCGGGATCGATTTGCTGATTCTGGGGCTCGGTAGCGATGGGCATCTTGCCGCCAACCTGCCCGGCACCCCGTTTGACAGCGAGGCGCATAGAATCACCGTCGATCGCCAAAACCCGGCGTTAATGGCGCTCCTGGCAAACGAGGTAGGGGGTTTGGAACAGGTTCCTGATGCGTATTTCTCTCTGGGGATCAAAACCATCATGCAGGCCAAAAATATCCTGCTACTGGTCACAGGGGAGAAAAAAGCCTCAATACTCGCACAAGCTGTGGAAGGGCCGCTGACAGAGAATATCCCGGCCTCCATACTGCGGTTTCACCCGTCATGTACTCTGTTTGTCGATTTCGCGGCAGCACAGCGGCTGACAGTGGACAAAAAAAGCGGATGAGGTGTCAGGGTGCCTGGAAACTCACCAGGCACCGAGCGCTTATTTCAACAAGGCGCCCCATTGCTCTACCCATGGGCAAGACACCACTTCCGGTTCAGGCTGTTCGATCGCGTCAATTTCTAGAACCTCCCCCACACGAGTTGCTCCTTGCTCTTGCAACAAGGCATCAAAAGCGCGTCCGGCACCACAGAAATTGTCGTAACTGCTGTCGCCCAGGGCAATCAATCCGTAATGCAACTCAGGCTGAAAACCAACCTGATCGCGAATAGCCTGGAACAACGGCGCAATGCTGTCTGGCAAATCCCCTTGCCCGGTAGTAGACGTGATCACCAGCGCATAATGCTGACGATAAAATTGCCAGGCTTCCAGCGTCCCTTCTTCAAACAGCTTGACCTCATGGCCTTGCTCTTGAAGGATATTCTCTGCCTCCTCCGCCACCAGCAATGAATTACCGTAGACTGTTCCTACGAAAATACCGACTTGAGCCATCGCTCATGCTCCCTTGATTATCTTAAAAAAAACCCGCTATACCCCAGGCACCAAGGAAGTTAATCCCCCTGGCGCTTACCAAGCGCACGCAGGTAACAACGCGGCTGCTTGAAAGACGACGGATATATCCTGAGCGTTAGGCTAGGGAAACTCAACCCCAACAAGCTCGGGAATAACATCAAGCCAGCCAAATTGTGACATTACGCCCAACCAGTCGGCATCCCACGGGGCTGAAATATGCAGCGGTTCGCCACTGACCGGATGCGTCAGTTGCAGATGGCTGGCGTGCAACATCAGCCGCGCGCAAGCAAAATGCTGGGCCATCCCCCGATTCTGGCGTAAATCACCATGGGCGCTATCACCGATGATAGGATGGCGGATATGTGCCATATGGCGGCGCAGTTGGTGCTTGCGGCCCGTTTCCGGTTTGAGTTCAACCAGGCTGTAGCGGGAAGTGGCGTAACGGCCAATGGCCACCGGCATCTCGACCGTCGCCAAAGGCTGATAATGGCTCACTGCCGATTTCGGGCCTTTATCGGGATTGGCCTGTTTGTCTGCCAGCTTATCCAGCTCTTCCGTCAACGCATAATCGATAGTACCGCCGGCCAAAACATAGCCGCGTACTACCGCATGGTAGGTTTTCTGTACCTGATGCAGCTCAAACTGCTGCGATAATAAACGCGCCACGTCACTGGATAACGCCATCAACAGCACACCAGATGTTGGACGATCCAGGCGGTGCACGGTAAACACATGCTGGCCAATCTGGTCACGCACGGTTTGCATCACGAACTGGGTTTCATGACGATCCAACCAGCTTCTGTGTACCAACCATCCGCTCGGTTTGTGGACGGCAATCAGATGTTCGTCCTGATACAAAACTCTCATATACACCCGTTCTTAATGGCTAAGACTGAAATAGTTGTTTGATTTAATTAATTTTACGCGTTTTTTATTCTCTCATCAGCCCCCGACTAAAAACCATAGTACTGATAGCGCCAAGCAGGGTAAAATTACCGCCGATGTCTCGCTTTTGATCAACGACTCAGTTGTGCAAACACTGATTCAGAAATAGCAAGGTGGTAAAAAATGCATTGGAATATAGCACTTTCGATAGTGCCTGTTTTGCTGTCTATATTTGGCTTCCTGTTTTCCCCCCAGTTAGCGATGGCCTGCACCCGTGCTGTTTACCACGGCGAAGATAATATGGTGATCACCGGGCGTACCATGGACTGGAAAGAAGATCTGCACTCCGACCTGTGGATTTTCCCGCAAGGGATGGAACGCCAAGGCAACGCTGGCAGCAACTCGATCAAATGGACATCCAAATACGGCAGCGTCGTTACCGCCGCCTATGGCGTTGCCTCCACCGACGGTATGAATGAAAAAGGGCTGGTCGCCAATATGCTGTGGCTGGTTGAATCTCAATACCCCGCATTCGACGGCCAGAAACCCACCCTATCGTTGGCTGCATGGGCACAATATGTGCTGGATAATTATGCCACGGTGGAAGAAGCGGTAAATGCACTGGAAAAAGAACCCTTTATCGTCGTGACCGGTGGTGTTCCTGGTCAACCACGTTTAGCCACCCTTCATCTGTCATTGTCCGATGCCACTGGCGACAGCGCCATTTTTGAGTATGTTAACGGTAAACTGGTTATTCACCATAGCCGTGACTATCAGGTCTTGACCAATTCCCCCACCTACGATCAGCAGCTTGCTATCAATAAGTACTGGCAAGGGATCGGGGGCAACGTCATGCTACCCGGAACCAACCGTGCTGCCGACCGCTTTGTGCGAGCCCAGTTTTATATCAATGCTATCCCGAAATATCATCAGGCCAGGCTGGCCGCCTCCAGCGTGTTGAGCGTCATGCGCTCTGTTTCGGTGCCTTTTGGCATTACTACACCGGAGGAACCCAATATTTCTTCCACCCGCTGGCGTACTTTGGCCGATCACAAGAACAAGCTGTACTACTTTGAATCGGCACTGGGTAGCAGCACCTTTTGGGTGGACTTGAAACAGGTGGATTTTTCTGTCGGTGCTCCGGTGAAAAAACTGGCATTGGGCAACGATCAGATAGCCGATTTTAGCGGTGAGGTTTCTGCCGAATTTAAAGCTACTCCTGCTTTTGAGTTCCTGGCAGCAGATCCCTCGAGCGCCAGCCTATAATACTACGCGATAGTCGCGGGTGGCTGCAGTGCCATCCGCGTATCTGCTTTACTGCCTGAAAGCGTGATGCCCAGGATTGAAAAACCACTCACTGGGCGATACAGCATCAACGTATTTATCCTCAACAATCCCATACAGGGGCGAGTCATTGCCCCTGGCTAGTTAACCAACTCAATCGTAACCAGGCGGCTATCGGCACGCCCATGATCGTCCACCGCGCGGATCCGATACTGTCCATTATTGATGGGACGCCAATCGATGGCTTTTTTACTGGCGCTGCTGCCAAGATAAATATCGTCCACAAACCAGTACACCGTTTTGCTATCGGCATCTGTCACCGCGTTGAAAGCGATTTTGTCACGCCCCTGTTGCGATTGTCTCAGGGTGTAAGTGGTATTTTTAAGCGGTGAGGTAATACGCGGCGCATTACCGCTGACAACCGACAAGCTATCCTTGCAATGGCTGACCGGCGGGGCCCGCTTGGGTAACCCGGCCTGCGCAAAGACGTTTGCCAGATCGGAAGGCCAGAATTCAAAGACTTCAGTACGCGTCTGCGCTTCGTCATACGGTGGGCAAGCCACTTCGCCAGAGTGAATATCCAGCACTACCGGACGATAGACTGTATCCACCCTGATCGGTGATTTGCCCGGAATAAACCAGGTTTTGCCTTTTTGCTGGCACCATTGAGTCGGCAAGTTACCGCTGGCCAGGCAGATATCCACCCGTTTCAACTGTTTCGGCCAAGGATGCCTCGGTTCCTGTAACGTCGGGTAACTGGCATTAATGCTGTCAATGATATTGAAGAACAGCGGCGCTGCCGCATCCGCACCAACAAAGACGTTATTGCCTTTGCTGTCGAAATTTCCCTCCCATACCACCAGCACATAGGGCCCGAAAATACCTACGCTCCAGGCATCGCGGAACCCCCAGGAAGTCCCGGTTTTCCAATAAACCGGCAGCGAAGAACTGCTTTGTGCCAGCGTATCACCAGGCCGCCGATGTTGACGCAGCATATCAAGCGTAACGTAGCTGGCCTCTTCGCTGAGTAAACGGATCGGCTGGGGATAAACGTCGCTTTTTTGCATTCGTAACGGACGTAACTCGCCCCGGTTAGCCAACAACGCGTACAGTTTCGCCAGTTCCTGTGCCGTCACTTCACCGCCGCCCAAGACCAGCGAGAGCCCGTAGTGGTTTTCACTCGCCATGTTGGCGATGCCCGACAGGCTGAGAAACTGATAGAACGTCGGCTGACGCAACTGCGATGCCACATACACCGCAGGAATATTACGGCTGAAATTCAACGCATCTGTCGCCGTCACCGGGCCCAGAAAACGACGGTCAAAGTTCTCTGGTGCATAAGCGCCAAAAGATGAGGGCACATCCTTCAGAATAGTCATCGGATGCAGTACGCCCTGCTCCATCCCCAAAGCATAAATAAAAGGTTTGAGCGTGGAACCGGGGGAGCGTTTAGCATTAGTGCCATTGACCTGTCCCTGGATCTCACGGTTGTAATAATCGGCGGAACCAACCAAGGCGCGAATGCCCATATCACGACTATCGACCAACAGCACCGCGGCGTTATGTATTCCCCGGCTCTGGTTGCGCACAATAAACGCATTCACCTGCCTTTCGATCAACCGCTGCAGTCCCGCATCCAGCGTGGTGTCAACGCGGGTTTCGCGCTGCACCAGCCGCTGAGTCTGTTGCCGCAGTTGCTCGATAAAGTGCGGGGCAATATAGGGCATCTGCTCCGGCTGACGTAGCGCAAGCGGCAACTGAAACAAGGCTTTTTGGCTGCTATCGGTAGCATAAATCCCCTGCCATCGCAGGAACAGGCGGTTGCGCGCCTGCGTCAGCGCCTTTCCCAACACGCCGGTTTTAGGATCGATACGGTAACTTGGCGATTGCGGTAATACCGAGAGCGTCAGCGCCTCTGGCAATGTCAGATCCTGCGCTGCCTTGTTGAAGTAAATCAAACTGGCCGCGCCGATACTTTCAATATTGCGGCCATAAGGCGCGTAATTCAGATAGGCTTCCAGAATATCGTGCTTGGAGTAGCTGAGCTCCAGTTGAATAGCTCTCAGCACCTGCATCAACTTACCACCCGGTGTACGGGTGTTCAAATGCCAATGCATTCGCGCCAGCTGCATGGTAATGGTCGAGCCGCCCTGCATTTTGCCACCGGCAACATAGCTGCGCCAAAACCCCCGCAGCAGGCTGACAGGGTTAAAACCGGGATTGTAATAGAACCAGCGATCTTCATGCAGCAAAATACCCTGCACCGCCAGCGGCGAAACCTTTTCCAGTGGCGTCCATAGCCGATAGCGATCGTCATTAGCCAAAGTGATACGCATCAGCGTGCCATGCCGATCGTAGTAAACCGAGGAGAAAGGCATCCCTTGAGAAAGAGGGGGATGGGGCCATAGGCGTGCCCCCAGGAACCCCAGAGCCAGAAGAAACAACGCCATCAAGATATTCTGCAGCCAGCGCTTAGTCGCCGCAGAAGAAGCTGGAAAGATTTTCATTGATTCTCAGTACACGTGCCCCCCGCGGCAACCTTCATACCGCGGGGCAGCACTGTGGTTTATTGACCTTCCGCCGGTACCACGACCAGTTTACCGCTGCTGACAGACATCGCCTGTACTTCACGATCGTACATCGCTTCACCATAAGCAGGAGGGATCACAAAGCTACCGGTGTTAGTGGCTTTAATCTGATAGACAAACTCCTGCACGTCAGTGCTGGCGCTACCATAGATGATCATCCGGTCTTCACGGATATCGCTGTAATCAGGAGCCCAGTTGGAACCCGATGCGGCCAATGGAGACTGCCAACCCCCCTCCGTATTATCGCTTCCTTCACCGTCTTCACTTACAGGCTCTGGTGCCGTTTGCTGCACGACCTCAAAACCGCCAGGCAACAGATCGACAATCGCCAGATTGCTTTGCCCCTCTTTTGAGTTCGCCCGGATCTTCAGATGAACATTGATCTTCTGCCCCAAGGTTACCTGAGTCACCGGCTTACCCTGCTCATCGGTGTAATCACGGGTAATTTCCAACCCGCGCGCAATGGCTTTCTGCGGTGCCGCAAGATCGTAGCCCGCTTGCGTGACCACATACCAGGCTGGCGCATTACTGGTATTGGCAAAGCGGATGGCTTGCGCATCAGCCGAAAACTGACCTTTGGCGAACAGCCCGGCCAAGCTGGAAATCACCTGCGGATCGGCCTTGTTCTGCTTATCGATCTGGCTGATGGTTAACGTCTGCGTTGACGAAGCCGCCTGCGCTGCCACCTGTGCCGAGTAACTCTCCAGCGCCAGAATACTCATCGCCGAAGAGTACGTGGTATAGCGCTCTTCCCTCAGCGCCTTGACCATATTCTCCAGCACCTGAGGGGGGATAGCAGAGACTTTCTCTGGGAAGTGCCGGGTAATCAGGTATAAGCGTGTCGCGTCCTGCACCAGGGGATCGAAGTAATTCTGAGTCCACCAGCCCTTGTCATAGGCTTTGCTTAGCTGCTGCCAACTGGGTTCCAGCAGGCTATTGGCGACATCGTCCATTTTTAACAGACGATAAGACGACGCCAGATACAAAGCGCTCAGATCCGTCTGCCAGCTATCGGGATACAGCTTACGCAGCGTATCTTGTACCGAGGCCAACGCGTTGGTGGTGATTTCCCCCTGCAGAGTCAACAGGTAAACCGCCCAGGTACGCAGACGCAGATGATAAAGATCGTCATAGCCGCTGGCCGCCAAGGCTCGCAGAGCACCATTGGCTTCATCCAGCATCCCTTCCGGCAGCGAATACCCTGCCGCCTTGGCCTCCAAGAGATACTGCACCACGTATGGCGTCACAAACGGATCGGCATCCGGCGATGAACGCCAGGCACCAATGGCACCGCTGTCATTCTGACGGGAACGCAGCACGCCGAGCAGGTTTTTCAGCTGTTGGCTGACTTCTGCCTGGCTCAGACTGCTTTTCATTTCTGGATGCTGACTTTGCATAATCAACGGAATAGACCGGCTGACGATCTGTTCAGAACAGTAATACGGGTAATCTGCCAGGTACTGGGCCAAACCGCTGGTCAGAACTAATGGCGAATGGGACACCGCAGCATTACGCTGCGCGAAAGCATCAAACATCTGCCGCAGGCTCTCAATATTCTGACTGCTGCCGCTCATCCGCCCCATCACCGACTGTGTACGATATGGCATCGCCGGGCGTACCGAAGTGCTGACGGTGCGGCGGCTGGTTTGGTCGCCATAGCGAGCATCAAAGGTCAACGGTGCATCACCCAATACCGCCTTGGCACGCAGGCGGAAATTGAGTACGCCTTCGCGTTTTTCGGCCAACGACAGGCTTTGCTCCGCATTGCCCACCACTTCCAACTGCGGTGGCGGCGTCAAATGCACGCCGATAGCCACGGATTTACCCTGCAGCCCTTCGAGATTGTTGCTCACCCCAACGCTGACATCGAACTCATCACCCGGTGCCACCATCGCTGGCACGTTCGGCGTCATGATGAAGTTGTCCCGCACCGTTGCAGCAGTTTGTGCCTTACCGATTTTGCTTGGCGTGACCGAAATCGCCATCACGCGGATTTTACCATTGAAGTAATCCGGCACCGGATAGTCAAACTGCTTCTCGCCGTTGACTTCGGTAATGCCAGACCAATAGGCCACCGGCTTGTCACGTTTGCGCTTGAACGGGTTCAGGTTAAGATCCAGCCCTTCCCCTGCGTCCCCTCCCGGTGCCGCCGAAAGGGTCATCAGTTTGCTGAACTCCGGCAGGATCAAATCGAGGATCTGTGAGCTCTCAACGCTCAGTTCCCGCTTACGGAAGAAATACTCCAACGGATCTTTCAGGCGATAACGCGCCACCTGCAGAATCCCTTCATCCACGGCAAATAGCGCGACCTGCTGCGGACCGTCGGTTTTCACCGTCATTGTCAGATTTTCGCCCGGTTTAATCACCGTTGGCGCCAGAACTTCCAGGCTATTTTGACGCGCTTTGGTGCTGATTTTAAACGGCATAACGCCATAGCTCAGCGGACTCATAAAGATTTCGCTGGAGTTCACATCACGCACAAACTGCACGTTGATATAGCCGTTGCCTTCCATCCCGGCTGGCACACGAATTTTCTGCACTGAACTGGTGGTATCGGTGTGGAACCATTGCCAGGCATAGACGCGATCTTTTTCGATGGTAACCAGACCGCTGCCGGTATAGGGCGCGTTGATCGACACCTCAACGTCTTCGCCCGGTTGATATTCCGCCTGATTGAGTTTCAGCTTCAGTTCAGCATTTCGATCCAACGAACGGCTAAGGTTGGCATTACCCGCCACGCTATAGGCAATACGGTTGAGTACCTTACCCTGCGCATCTTCAATCACCAGCACAAAGTCACCCGGTGTTTCTGTCGCCAGGGTCAGATCGTTGCCCTGCTCGGTCAGCGCCAATGGCTGCTCGGACAGCTGAACCTCCTTCATCTTCGACTGATATTTATAAACACCCGAAGCTTGCTTGGTCAGCACAGAGATATATTTCTGTTCGATCAACACCAGTTTCAGATCCGCCAGCGCGATCTGTTTCAACGAAGGATCTACAGCAATCACATTCAAGTGACGGACCGAACCCCGATTGATATAGCCTAAATCGCCATCAGCCTTCACGCCGATCAGATAGTCATACGGCGATACCAGCACCCGTGCCGTGGCAGCAACGGAACGCCCGCTGCCAGCCACAAAGGCCTCAGACAGCAATTGCAGCTGATAAGTGGCATCCGCATAAGAGTTCAAATCCAGAGGGATAGTGGCCACTCCCTGTTCGTTGGTGGTTTGCTCTTCCAGCTCCGTTTCAAATCCATCACTGTTCTGGCGGTTTTCATAGAACGCGTAGTCCGGGAATCGATCGAAGCTCGGATACATCGGCCGCAACGTCAATTTCGAGGTTACGCGACGATCCTGGGCTGGCGTACCGAACAGGTTCTGCACATCAATGTTCGCCCGCAGTTCTGATGGTTTCACCCACCCTTGCTGGCGGTTGGGCGTCAATTCAAGCTTCACCTTCAGTTGATCGGGCTCGAACTCCTTCACATTGACAGCGGTGTGGCCAAGCAAGGTAGATGTGTCGTTATTTTTGCCGATCAGATACAGATAGACGTTCCACTCACCGGTGGGCGCATTTTCATCGGTGGTGTAACTCAGTTCATTGAAACCACTACTGCCAAGGGTTAACGGCACCGTGCTCATCAGTTTGTCGCGCGGATCGCGGATCTCGGCACGTACCGGCACACCGGCCAAGGCCACGCCCCAATCTGCGGCACGGGTGATCAAGCCAATATTGAAAGTCTCCCCCGGCCGGTAAACCCCACGATCGGAGAACAGGTAGCTGCTCAGGGTACGCGGATCGTTCGGCGTTTCTTCCCCTTGAATATCAAAACGGGAGAAATCCAGCCCACGATCGTTGTAGCGGCTGGTGGGCAGGAACGACACATCGCCCTCTTTTTCCACCAGGAACATCACCGGCTGACGCTCATGGGTATAGACATCCAACGCCGGGAAACGAACATGCCCATTGGCATCGGTAAGCTGGCTGAGTAAAGTCACGCCGTTTCTGGCGATGACTGAAACCTTGGCATTACTGACCGGAGTACCGCTGTGGATCGACTGCACAAACACATCGCGCGTCTTATCCTGCGAACGCTTGGCAATAATCCCCAGATCGGTCACAACAACGAAGCGTGAATCACCTACCGCAGGTGAATCATTCCCCTCCTGCTCGCTCTGATCGCTTTCATCCTCTGCCGCCTGCGTTTTTTTCTTTTGCGGCTGCCATTCAGACAGCGTTAACAGGAACACACCGCGATGGGAATCCGCGTTGGTGGAAAGGTAGCGAGAGAGATCGATACCCTGGTAGCTCACTTCACCCGGCTTATCGTTATTGATTGCCGTCTGATAGTTAAAGTGTTCGGTAAAGTATTCATCATTGAGCTGGTTGAACTGTGCCGAGGAATATTCACTGCTTTTGAATGAGACAATGTGTTGCAACTGGCTGGGGATCACTCGTTTGATGTCCAGACGCAGGCCAGGCACGTTACGCGCCGCCACGCTGATTTGCTTATCGCCATTGACCGACAGTAATGAGCCCTGTGACATAAACTGCAGGGTCTTGGGGTAGTCCGGAACTTCGACAATACGATAGACTTTCTCCGGCATTTTATAGCCGCCTGATGAGGTCATCAGGTTAGCGATCTCTACCAGCATAAAGCGGTGAGCTGGCGCATCAAACTTGAAGCTAAACTGCGGCTGATAGACGTCTTCCGCTTCATTGAGTGTGAGAGTCAACGCCGTTGACTGTGCCAGAACGCTCTTTTCAATGCTCTCGACATCCCCCCAGTGGTAGAAATCGTCCGGCTCTTCACCGGCTTGGGGGTCATTAGGATTATGTTGTGGCAGCAGCCAGGCTTTGACGGCACGCCCAATGTCCTGGTCCTTCACGGCATCGCTGAAAGCGACTATCAGCGCCCGCTGGCCTTTAGCCCCCTCGCTATCCACGACCTGGGCACTGGCCTCTTTCACTCTGAGGCTATAAAGCGTGGGTACAGATACCCAGTTATCTTTGGTTTGCGCGATCGCATTGGCGGCGACGACCGATTTGATGCCTTTACCCAGGACCAGATGCACCTTGCCACCATGATCCAGTGCCTTCAGCGGTTCTGAGTGGATCCAGGCATTGAGCTTCTTCTCGTCATAGACCAGGGAGAAGTTGAGTTTCTTTTCAGATTTGGCGTTGGCTTCGATCAGCCCCATGGCGATTTGCTTCTCAAAGCTGGCAACGTCCACTGGAGCATTGAATTTTACATTGAAGATAGCGCTGCGCTTTTGGGGATCTTGCGGATCCTGATAGTACTCGGCCTGCCCAAGCCGATAGTCAAACGCCGGGACATTAAAGGTATAGCGAGTGTTCGCGAGTTTACTCTGAGGGGCCAACAACACCGATGGATCCAGATTAACCTCATAACTTGCTCCCATCGGCAAGGGAGTCTTCGGCGTAAAGACCAATGTCCACGCGTTGTCCCATTTCCACTGCCCTTCGATTGCCGGAGTGATTTTCACCCCTTTCTCCACCGCTTTGCCGACGTCAGTCAGCGGCGCCACCGAATGTTTAAAAATGAAATTGACCTGTTGCGCGGCAGATTTCTGCACGGCGTAATTAACGGCTTCAGGGCCGGTAATTCTTACGCTGGTTTCCTGGTAGACCATTGGGGCAGGTTCAATCGGCTGTGGCCGGTTCAACCACCAGTTCCAACCGTAGAAAGCGCCACCGGCGGCACATAGCAACACCAACAGTGTCAGGCTGATAGTTTTGGGGTATCTGTCCACCCCGTTTTCCAGGCGCAGAAAGCCGCGTTTCGCCCCACCGGACACTGCCGCCCACCAAGCGGGGGCGTTCCAGCTCAGGTTGCCAACTACCGGCTTGCAAAGCCGCCCCAGCAGGCTAAAAATCATACTCAGCAGACGAAACAGGCCTTTTATCAGCGTAAAAGGCAAACGAAGAATGAATTTTAATAAATCCATTGTGGCAGCACCTTATGATCCTTTACAGACACCCAGAGAAAGCGCATTTCTCACGCGGGAACGAAGGCAGCTAAACAACCTCAGCGTTTCCAAATAGTAGTGACAGCACCGCCAAAATAAGAAAAATGGCGGCGATAACGCCAAAAGCAAAGATAGCCACCTGAAAAGCCAGAGTGCCAATACCCAGCATCACTGCACTATAAACGGCTTGACGGTTTGCTCTGCACGCACTGCCAATCGCCCCCAGGACAATCGCGCAAACTGCCAGCACGGCAATAAAGATTTCCAAGATACGATCAAGATCGTAACGGGGCCGAGTGACAGTTTCAGGGACTTTATTCCCAGCCAACGAGGCCAGGAGTGATTCTTTGATAGCCACCGCTTTGCCAGCAACAAAGCTTTCCAACGTCGGCTGGGGCGAAAATGGGCCAGCATAGAAATGGATCATCGCCAGCAGCAACGCGATACCACCTACTGCGATCCCTGACCAGCCAAACAGATCTTTTCTGTGCATGATGCAACCCTCCTTGGTGAAAAGCGACAGAACGCTGCATTATCCCCCATTTTCATTCTGAGGAAGAGACTCTATTTTCATGGTGCGGCGTGAATCACATATCGCTATGCCTGCGTGATGGCAAGATCACTACGGCTCAATATTCAATAGCGCATCCAGCCGTTGCAATAACACCAGCAAAGGCATGCAGTTCGGCTGTCTATCTTTCAGCGCCTCTTCAAAATAGGGTGTGATAACAAACCGCGTTGGCAACGGCGCATTCGCATCCAATAACGCAATCATCCGTGGCAACAGCACCCACTGCAACCACTCTTCGGCCAGCATAGTGTCGACACAGAAAGGTTCGATGCTGGAAAACGCATCCGGTTGCGGCGGCGCGGCCTGCCACAACGCCAAATCCCGCATGGACTGTTCAATCGCCTGTAAACTTTGGCGAACCTGATTTTGTATACTCATCTGAATTCCCGACCTGTTTGACACTGATTATCAGCCCATGGCTGAGCGGCGGCAAAGCATAGCATTTAAGCCCCAGCAGCCCAAACTGTAGCGAGTTGACGATATCTGCGTATTTTATCTGGTGGCGCCGTGCCAGGCACGGCACAATACGCACACCTAAAAATCACACATGATAAAAGACATGCCCGCAATCTCACCCACTAAAAATCATGCTACGCCCGGTAAAGCCATGCTGGCTTCGGTTACCGGTTATGCAATGGACGGCTTCGATCTGCTGATACTCGGCTTTATGCTGCCAGTGATCACCTCTGAGCTGGGCCTGACCTCATCGGAAGCCGGTTCTCTGGTGACCTGGACGCTGATCGGCGCAGTGATTGGCGGCGTGATCTTCGGCCATCTCAGTGACCGTTTTGGCCGCATCCGCGTGCTGACCATCACTATTCTTATGTTCTCGATTTTCACCGGCCTGTGTGCCGTTGCCGTCGGCTACTGGGATCTGCTGGCCTATCGCACATTAGCGGGCATCGGGCTCGGGGGCGAGTTCGGTATCGGTATGGCGTTAATCGCTGAAGCCTGGCCTGCGGAGAAACGTAACCGTGCCTCTGCTTATGTCGGCATGGGCTGGCAGATCGGTGTACTGGCCGCCGCCTTCCTGACACCGCTATTGTTACCTTATATCGGCTGGCGAGGCATGTTCCTGGTTGGCTTGCTGCCAGCGCTGGTTTCCTTCCTTATCCGCCGAACCATGGGGGAACCCAAAGAGTTTGTTCAGCAAAAAACGAGTGAGCAACACCTGTCCTTCACTCAACGATTAAAGCTGTTATTTAAAGATCGTGCCACTGGCAAAGCCAGCCTGGGGATCTTTATCCTCTGCTCAGTACAAAATTTTGGCTATTACGGGCTGATGATCTGGATGCCCACCTATCTGGCAAAAAACTTTGGTTTCTCACTGACCAAATCCGGTGTCTGGACTGGCGTCACGGTGATCGGGATGACCTTTGGTATCTGGTTGTTCGGGGTATTGGCCGACCGTTTCCCTCGTTGGATCATCTTTGTGATTTACCAGATTGGCGCGGTGGTCATGGTGATTTGCTATGCACAACTCAGCGATCCAACCCTGATGTTGTTTGCCGGTGCATTAATGGGGGTATTTGTTAATGGCATGATTGGCGGCTACGGCGCATTGATTTCGGACACTTATCCGGTGCAGGCGCGAGCAACGGCGCAAAACATTCTGTTTAATCTGGGACGCGGTGTCGGCGGATTGGGGCCATTGGTGATTGGCGCTCTGGTGACTCAGGTTTCCTTTGCTGCGGCTATCAGCCTGTTAGCCGGTATTTACCTGCTGGATATTTACGCCACGCTATTCCTGTTGCCCAAGAAGCAGAGCACCGGTGATACGCTAGGCGCGATTGGTTAATCTCTCCGTCGTCTTTCAAACTGCGGCGTTATTGGATGTGCCGTACAGGAATATCCCTCTACCGCGAGCGCATGGATGCGCAAGAGCGGCCAATCTGAAACGGTCGGCTATAAATAAGCCATTAAAGTAAAAATAGGGTGTCTGGTTTTCAGCAGCAAGGCAAAAAAAAGTGGGGGCACTGCGTTAACAGTGCCCCCGGTTCGTTTTATAGCTATCCCGCTACAAAGTGTGCTCCCTGCTCAATCCTTGAAAACTTTTCCTTCGGCCATCCTGACCAAACAATCCTTCGTAAATCCTATAGCATCATCCTGACGCGGTTCCTCAGTCTTCCTGACCCACCAACATTCCAGTGCTGGCTCTCGATCTCCTTCCTGGAGGTGTCCCTGGTTTCAATCCTGAAACGTCCTGAGCGTCTTCCTGACACTAATCCTTTTTCTCTCTTCCTGAGAGCATCCACTTCTTCATCCTGAAGCTGCATCATCCTGATGCTTTCCTGTTCCACCAGATTCCTATCCGGTGAACATAAGATCGCTTAATTCCTTTCCAACCACAAGGCCATGTAGGATGGATTACAGCACATCAAGACAAGGACATATCTTAAGTCAAATTTAACCGATTGATCTTAATGGCAATAAGTCCAATATAAGCCACCCTGTAATAAAAATTAAAAGCGATCTCTCACAGCTTTTGTAAGAGATCTCTCACACGCACTTACGGCAAAAGCGAGCAGCTACCCTAGGGTTGGCTGCAATGCCTCAAGAAAATGGCCTAGCGAGGCGGCTAACACCGTCCTATTTTTGCTGCCAAATTGCTCAAGCAACACGCTACCTGTCACATTACACAGTGACACCATCGCCATTTCGGAACCCGTTGTCGCCAGGAACAGCGTTGGGGAAAGTTTGAGGCGTTTTTGCGTCACCAGATGCCCAATCAGGTTTTCCTGCAGGCGGATAAAGTCATCCTCGCTCCACACCTGCAACAGCGTCAGCGGATGCTCACCAAATTGCGCGCTCATGTCCCCGGCATATTGTTGAGTGTAGAAAGTATGAATGTCCGGCTGCAGTTGCAGATCCAACGCTTTTTCTACCTTCTCCAGGGTTGCCGCGGGCATGAACGGTTGTGGTAGCCACAGCACCGCATCATCGCGATTTTCGACAATACAGGGCGAGGCAATACCGTACAACTCCTGGCTTGCCGGGGCGTGGCCACGCTGTTGTTGCCAAAAATCGATATAGCGCTGGGTAAACTCACACAGTGCGTGCGATACATCATAGTCCATATTTTTTCTCGCATACGGTAAACTGACGGCCATTGTACCGATCTAAAACCAAGGTGACAGCTCATGTCCTCCTATCAAGACCATCAGGCTCTGTCAGCCCTGACGCTGGGCAAACCCACCGCATACCGTGACAGCTATGATGCTTCGCTGTTACAGGCGGTTCCCCGCAGCATGAACCGCGAGCCGTTGGGGCTTTATCCCCATAGCCTGCCGTTCCACGGTGCCGATATCTGGACGTTGTATGAACTTTCCTGGCTAAATGCCAAGGGGCTGCCCCAGGTTGCCGTGGGAGAAATCAGCCTGAATGCTGGCAGCATCAACCTGATCGAATCCAAAAGTTTCAAGCTCTACCTAAACAGCTTTAACCAGACTAGCTTCCCAGACAGGGAAGCCGTGCGCACCACGCTGCAACGCGATCTTTCCGCCTGTGCGCAGGGGGAAGTCAGCGTTGCCCTGTTCAGCGTCGATCAACTGGAAGGGATCCCGATCTCCCGTTTGGAAGGCGAATGCCTCGATCAGCAGGATATCAGCATTGACAACTATGAGTTCAATGCCGGTTATCTGCAAGGTGCCGCTGGAACACGGCAAGTGGAGGAAACGCTGGTCAGCCATCTGCTGAAATCCAACTGTCTGATCACTAACCAGCCAGATTGGGGATCGGTGCAGATACGTTACCGCGGCCCGCAAATCAACCGTGAAGCTCTGCTACGTTACCTGGTTTCATTCCGCCATCACAATGAATTTCATGAACAGTGTGTTGAACGTATCTTCAACGACCTGCTGCGTTTCTGCCAACCGGAACAACTGAGCGTGTATGCTCGTTATACCCGGCGCGGTGGTCTGGATATCAACCCATGGCGCAGCAATGTGGCGTTCGAACCCACGTCTGGCCGCCTGGCCCGCCAATAGCCTGGCCGAATGCTCAACATCTGAGCTAACGGACGGTTTGTATTGGTAAAAGTCAGGGGACGGCGGTAAGGTTAAATCATGCGTGTCCACTATTGGCCAGGCATTCTGGCAGGCAATTCAAAAATTTTTGCCGTAGTACGCGTTGGGCAAAAAGATTACCGCCCCATGATGGGCGCAAAGGAGTTACCTTGATTACACATATCAGCCCGCTTGGTTCTATGGATTTGCTGTCACAGCTGGAAGTCGACATGCTGAAGCGTACCGCCAGCAGCGACCTGTACCGTTTGTTCCGTAACTGCTCCCTGGCGGTGTTAAACTCCGGCAGCCAGACCGATAACAGTAAACAGCTGTTGTCCCGCTATGAAACCTTCGATATCAACGTGCTGCGCCGCGAACGCGGGGTAAAGCTGGAACTGGTCAATCCGCCAGAAGAGGCCTTTGTTGATGGTCGCATCATTCGTTCATTGCAGGCTAACCTGTTTGCCGTACTGCGCGATATCCTGTTTGTACATGGACAACTGGTTAACGCCGGGCGCTTCCAGCACCTGAATCTGGAGAGTTCTTCTCATATCACCAACCTGGTGTTTTCCATCTTGCGTAACGCCCGCACGCTGCACCTTGACGAGGATCCTAACCTGGTGGTGTGCTGGGGGGGCCACTCAATTAATGAGAACGAATACCTGTATGCCCGTAAGGTCGGTAGCCAACTGGGCCTGCGTGAACTGAACATCTGTACTGGCTGTGGCCCGGGGGCCATGGAGGCACCAATGAAAGGGGCTGCCGTTGGCCACGCACAACAACGCTATCGCAACAGCCGTTTCATCGGTATGACCGAGCCATCCATTATTGCCGCCGAGCCGCCAAATCCGTTGGTGAACGAACTGGTGATCATGCCGGATATCGAAAAACGCCTGGAAGCCTTTGTGCGCATCGCACATGGCATCATCATTTTCCCTGGAGGGGTCGGTACCGCTGAGGAACTGCTCTACCTGCTGGGCATCCTGATGAACCCGGAAAACAGTGAGCAGGTTCTGCCGTTGATTCTTACCGGGCCAAAAGAAAGCGCAGATTACTTCCGTGTGCTGGACGAATTCATCATGAATACGTTGGGTGACGAGGCTCGCCGTCATTACACCATCATCATCGACGATCCGGCCGAAGTGGCCCGTCAGATGAAGAAGGCCATGCCGCTGGTGAAAGAGAACCGTCGCAACACTGGCGATGCCTACAGCTTTAACTGGTCGATTCGCATTGCGCCGGATCTGCAGTTACCGTTTGAACCTAGCCACGAAAACATGGCCAACCTGAATCTCTATCCAAATCAACCTGCAGAACAGTTGGCCGCAGCGCTGCGCCGCGCCTTCTCTGGTATCGTAGCAGGTAACGTGAAAGAGAACGGCATTCATGCCATCGAAAAGTTTGGCCCATATAAGCTGCATGGCGAACCACAGATGATGAAGCAGATGGACAGTCTGTTACAGGGTTTTGTTGCCCAACACCGGATGAAGCTGCCGGGAAGCGCTTACGTTCCCTGTTATGAAATCGTAGCCTGATCCTCAATCCTGGGCGGCGCAATAGCCGCCCTTCTTTTTCTGGCCTTGTTGTTTGTTCTTACGCTATGGATTTCAAGCTGTAGCGAGGCGGCAAGGGCGTGATAAATCAGTTCTTAGCAATGGATCATGCAGCCAGATAACAACGCTACAGCTTGAAAGACGACGAGTACATGCCGATACATTTACTGATTGTCGATGCCTTGAACCTGATCCGCCGCATCCATGCTGTGCAGGGCTCTCCTTGCGTGAACGCCTGCCGACATGCGCTGCAACAGCTGATTCAGCACAGCCAGCCAACACACGCCGTCGCGGTGTTCGACGAAGACGACCGCAGTGATAGTTGGCGCCACCAGATACTGCCCGATTACAAAGCCGGGCGTTCACCAATGCCTGAAAATCTGCAGCAGGAGATGCCGCAACTGCGCCAGGCATTTGCCGACCTGGGCGTCGCCAGTTGGCATTCTGCAGGCAATGAGGCTGATGACCTGGCGGCCACGCTAACGGCAAAAATCGCCGCAGGAGGCCATCAGGTAACCATTGTCTCCACCGACAAAGGTTATTGTCAGTTGCTGGCTCCCAGCGTACAGATTCGCGATTACTTCCAAAAACGCTGGCTGGATATGCCGTTTGTCCAGCAAGAGTTTGGCGTTCTGCCACAGCAATTGCCGGACTATTGGGGACTGGCAGGGATAAGCAGTAGCAAGATCCCCGGCATCGCCGGGATCGGGCCGAAAACAGCGGTATTATTGTTACAACAGATGGAAAGTCTGGATGGCCTGTACCAACATTTGGAACAGGTGCCCGAGAAGTGGCGCGGCAAGCTGTCGCAGCACCGTGAACTGGCTTATATCAGCAAGCGGGTTGCCACTTTACGCACCGATCTCACGCTGGAAGGTAACCTGCAGCAACTGCGCTTGCCAATAAATTAAGGGCGCGATGAACAGCGCCCCGTCATCTTAATCCCGCTCGTCGCGGCGGCCAGGAATGGCCGACCACATGCGACGCACATGTACCGTGATCTCTTCACGATCGTGATACAGCTGCTTGGCATTCACCTCAGCGCTAATATCCGCTGCCGCCAAGGCCTCGCGGATACTTTGCAGATTCTGAGCGACTTCTTCATAACGCTTCTTCATCGGCAACTTGAGGTTAAAGATCGCCTCACGGCACCAACCTTTAACCAGCCATTGGATCATCAGGCTGGTGACTTTTGCTGGCTTCTCCACCATGTCACACACCAGCCAGTAAATTTTGCTGCTGGTGGGTTCAAATTTGAAGCCATCAGCACGATGATGGGTAACCTGCCCGGTTTCCATCAAGCTAGGCGCCATCGGTCCGTTATCCACTGCATGCACCATCATGCTGCGTTTAACCAACTGATAAGTCCAACCACCAGGGCACGCACCGAGATCGACCGCATGCATACCACTACTCAAACGTTCATCCCACTCATCTGCCGGTATGAAAACGTGAAAAGCCTCTTCCAGCTTCAGCGTTGAACGGCTTGGCGCGTCAGACGGGAACTTCAAGCGCGGGATGCCCATATAGAAGGGGGAGTTATTGTTGCTGTAGGAGTATCCTACATAGCAGCAACCTGGCGCGATGAAGAACACATGCACCACCGGGCGGCTTGGGTTCTCACGAGCCATCATCACCTTCTGTTCACGCATGGCGGCACGCAGTGGCACCGTCAGCTTGCGGCAGAACTTCATCAGCTCCTTGCTTTCATTGGTATCCGGGACTTCGACCCGCAGTTCGCCACCGCGATCGACCACGCCGATCAACATACCGACAATCGGCGAAACACGGTCTTCCGGCGGCAGATCGCGGAGCAATTCCCCCACCACGATCATCTGGCGAGCAAAGATCAGCTCACGGAACGGAATTTCCTTTGCCAGACGATCGGCATCGTCCGGCTGATAGCACTCAAACAGCACATAACCGCTGTTCTCTTTGACCCGGGCAAAACCAAAAACTTCCAGTTGGGCCGCCCTGTCAGTAATTTCCGCCGCACACTCTTTTTCAAAGCCAGGGCGGCAGTACAACGCAATCTTATTCATGGCGCTCGGCCTTTTTCCTCAGACGCAAAGCGCCAATTAACATCAATGCCCAACCGATCAGGAAGCAGGTTCCTCCCACCGGCGTGACATAAACCCAAACTTTCAGGTGAGACAGCGCCAGACAATACAGGCTGCCGCTGAACAACACGGTGCCGAGCGCCAATAACGCCCCACTCCAGTAAAACCACAGGCTGACCCGACGCTGCATCGCAACGGCCAGCGCCAGGATCGCCAACGTATGGAAGCCTTGATACTCCAGCCCAGTCCTGATCCAGGCCATTTCATTCACGCCCAAAGTGCCGTTCAAAACGTGCGCACCAAAGGCACCCAGTGCAACAAACACAAAACCGCTGATAGCAGCAAAAATCAGCATAGAACGACAACTCATCGTTATTCACCTTTATTGAGGTTAGCCCGCCGTGGCATTGCAGCAACCGGCCCTATTTATTGTTCATAGCGAAAGCGGAATTTTTCCTGCTCGCTGGCCGCACGCGCCAGGATCCATTGACGAAAGGCGGCTATTTTACCCAGTTCTGCCTGGCTGTCATGACATACCAGATAAAAAGCATTTTTACTCACCAGCACATCGTTAAACGGACATACCAACCGACCGGCTTCAATTTCGGTTTGTGCCATCACGTTATTGACCAGCGCAACCCCTTGGCCATGAACTGCGGCCTGAACCACCATAGCGCTATGGCTAAAGATCGGGCCCTGCTGGACATTAATGTGCTGTAGCCCCAGTTGACGGGTATAAGCCAGCCAGTCGCGGCGTGAAGTATCGTGCAGAAGCGTATGATAAGCCAGATCGTCCGGCGCCTTTAACGCGTGATCGCCGGCCAGTAAACTGGGGGAGCAGACCGGCAGCAGATATTCCGCATACAAACGCTCGGTACGCACCCCCGGCCAGTTGCCGCGACCATAAAAAATCGCGACGTCAACGTCGTCCGCCAGCTTATCCTCTTCGCGGTCAACGGCCTGTATACGAACATCGATTCCCGGATAAGCAGAGTTAAAGCCAGACAGACGCGGCACCAGCCACTGAATGGCAAAACTGGGCGGTAAACTGACCGTCAACGCCCCTTTAGCACTGCGCGCCTGAAGTTTACGCGTCGCCTCATTAATCGACGTAAAAATCTCTTTGATATCGAGGTAATAACTTTGGCCTTCTTCTGTCAACAACAGTGAACGGTTGCGCCGCCGGAACAGCTTCAGGCCAAGAAAATCCTCCAGCGATTTAATTTGGTGACTGACTGCCGCCTGGGTGACAAACAGCTCTTCTGCCGCTTTAGTAAAACTCAAATGACGTGCCGCGGCATCAAAAACCCGCAGCGCATTGAGAGGTGGTAAGCGTTTAGACATATGAATTATATCCTTGGTCTTTCAAGCTGCGGCATTATTGGCTGTATACGCTCATCCCAGAAACGATCCAGAGTAAGCTCCTGAGGATAAAGAGGTTCATTAATCAGCCTCCGGCGGCTGGCAGAGACAGAGATTAAAAAGAGCCTGCCAATGGGATCGTCGTGGCGTAAGCCAGCGGAGCCCCCCTCAATGCGCGAGGCCCGGCTATCTCGGGTTAAAGACCACTTTTTCATCAACCCTCTCACCCTAGGGGCCAACTCAGGCACTGTTCTAATCGGTTGATAACCGATTTGCCGCACATTTTCCGCCTCGCGATAACGTGAAGCCCATTGGCTATAGCTACATTTATGTAACAATTGTCGGAGCAGTTTCGCATTAGGGATCTGGCAGCGGTACGCATAAAGACATGGGGCCACCTGGGCGAACCATTGTCATTAGTTTTTTTAATCCGAGCCATTATAAATTGTCCGTTGAGCATGCGCCAGCAAATACCTATAGTGGCCGCACTTCCCGAGCCGGAACGAAAAGGAATTGGGTGTCGAGGACGCCGATGAACTTTTGGCTTTGTGGTTGTGATGTTGTGTTTGCAATTTGTCCGGCAATCCGGACATGGTAGCTAGGCTACTGTTTTTTCACTTCCTGTACATTTACCCTGTCTGTCCATAGTGATTTATGCAGCACCGCAAACCTAGCGGTGCTTTTTTTTGCCGGTGAACTCGGCGGATTATTACTGGTTATTTTCCACCATCTCTTTCACATCGGCACGGTTAATCTGCTGCTCAACACCATTGGCATCTTTGTAGCTGATCATCCCGGTATCGCTATCCACTTTTGGTTTTCCATCAGCGACAATCGTGCGTCCATCATTAGTATGCATGACGTAGTTACTGGAACACGCGGCCAGCGTAAACGTGAGCATCAGAGCAGAGATAACTGCGGCTGTTTTCTTCATTATGGACTCCTTGTAGATAAAAATGCTGTAAAAGACCTTTTCTATTATTCAAGGTGATCGTTAACACACCAATACTTAGCATAACAAGCTTTCGCCAGATTTCCAGAAAACAGCAGCAATTGTTCAGGATGACTTGTCTCTCGCAGCAAAATAGGACAGGATCAACAGTTGACGAAGCCAGTGATAATCAGCTTATGAAGCCTTTTGAGCCCCTCCTTTTCCGCAGCCAGTTTCCCGCGCTTAAACAGGCCGGTATTTATCTGGACAGTGCCGCTACGGCGTTAAAACCGCAGGCAGTGATTGATGCCACGCAGCAGTTTTACAGCGCAGATGCCGCTACCGTTCATCGCAGCCAGCACCGAGCCGCTCAGGATCTGACCTTCCGTTTTGAGCAGGCACGCCAACAGGTAGCAACCCTGATCAATGCCCCCAACGCGAACGATATCGTCTGGGCCCGAGGCACCACTGAGGCGATCAATCTGGTCGCGCAGAGCTACGCTCGTCCACGTCTGCAGCCTGGCGATCGCATTCTGGTCAGCGAAGCGGAGCATCATGCCAATCTGATCCCCTGGTTGATGGTGGCAAAACAAACCGGGGCCCAGGTAGTAAAACTGCCACTGGGTGATGACTATCTTCCTGATTTGACACAGCTCCCCAGCCTGTTAAATGAAAAAACCCGTATTCTGGCGCTAGGGCAAATGTCTAACGTCACCGGCGGTTGCCCTGATCTGGCCCTGGCAATCGACTTGGCGCATGCGGTTGGTGCGGTGGTGATGATCGATGGTGCACAGGGCATCGTGCACTGCCCGGCTGACATGCAACAGCTTGATATCGATTTCTACGCCTTCTCGGGCCATAAACTGTATGGCCCGACCGGTATTGGCGCGTTATATGGCAAGACTGAACTCCTGGCACAAATGGAGCCATGGCAAGGCGGGGGGAAAATGCTGACTCAGGCCTCATTCAACGGGTTTACGCCCCAAAATCCCCCTCACTGTTTTGAGGCCGGTACTCCCAATATTGCCGGTGTGCTTGGGCTGGCTGCAGCATTGAGTTGGCTGGAGGCGCAAGACAGGGTCGCTGCCGAACAGTACAGTTGTACACTGGCACAGAGCGCCGAACAGCGTTTGCAGCAGTTGCCAGGGTTCCGTAGTTTCCGTTGTAGCAATTCCAGCCTGTTGGCGTTTGATATTGCTGGCGTCCACCATAGCGATATGGTCACCTTGCTGGCAGAACAAAACATCGCCGTGCGGGCTGGCCAACATTGTGCACAGCCGTTGATGGCGGCATTAGGGGTCAGCGGAACGCTGCGCGCCTCGTTTGCGCCCTACAATTCGCAGGACGATGTTGATGCTTTGGTACAGGCTCTGGAGAGCGCCATCGAACTGCTGGCGGAATAACAATGAAGAGCGAAACCCCGTTACTTTTCCCCCATCCCTTTGGCCACGACATTACGGAGCAGGCGCTGGTAGAAAAATTCAGCGCGCTTAAACAGTGGGAAGACCGTTACCGCCAATTGATCATACTGGCAAAGCAGTTACCCGCGTTACCAGAAGATCAGCGACAAGCAGAAATGGAACTGAGTGGTTGTGAAAACCGGGTATGGCTGGGACACCAACCGTTGGCAGACGGTACGTTACACTTTTACGGTGATAGCGAAGGCCGCATTGTACGCGGCCTGCTGGCGATCCTGCTAACTGCCGTGGAAGGCAAAACGCCGCAGCAGATCTTGGCCCTCGATCCTTTAGCCCTGTTTGATCGACTGGCGCTGCGCACTCAGCTCAGTGCGACACGAGCCAGTGGTCTGGCAGCGTTGGCGGCCAAGATTAACACCATCGCGGCAAGCTATGCCTGACGTGCCGCCTTCGCCAGCATCTTCTTCAGCGCATGAGAAACGGCAACAAAACCAAAAGTCGCGGTGACCATGGTCGCCGCACCAAAACCGGCACTGCAGTCCATCCGCTTCGGCCCTTCTGCCGTGCTGCGGGAGGCACACACTGAACCGTCCGGCTGCGGATAAACCAGCGGTTCAGTCGAAAATACGCAGTCGATCCCCAATTTCCCTTTGCTGTTTTTCACCACGTTAAAGTCATTTTTCAATCTTTCTCGCAGTTTGGATGCCAGCGGATCCTGAATGGTTTTTGCCAGATCTGCCACCTCAATGCGTGTGGGATCGATCTGACCACCCGCGCCACCGGTCGTTACCACCGGAATTTTGAAGCGGCGGCAATAAGCCAGCAACGCCGCTTTTGGCCGCACGCTGTCGATGGCATCAATCACATAGCTGAAGTTATTGTCCAGTAATTCCGCCACGTTGTCCGCAGTAATAAAGTCATCGACACAGGTGACCCGGCATTCAGGATTGATTGCCAGAATGCGCTCTGCCATCACCTCGGTTTTCGACTGGCCGACATGCTGGCGCAGAGCATGGATTTGCCGATTGGTATTGGTGACACACACGTCATCCATGTCGATCAGGGTAATCGCACCGATGCCGGTTCTTGCCAGCGCCTCTGCCGCCCAGGAGCCCACCCCGCCAATACCGATGACGCAAACGTGCGCCTGGGCAAACAGCGCCAGCGCAGGCTGGCCATACAAACGTGCAGTGCCACCAAAACGCTGCAAATAGGCCTCTGAATAGGGTGTACTCATCTCGCTTTAATTACCTTAACGTTGCAAACGATAAGGGCCGGAAGATCCGGCCCTTGCGGGTCAAACTCTGCGCCATTTCCCCTCAGCGCGTTACCAACTGGGAACCGCTTGAGGCAGACAGTGGCTGATAAGCATTGAACAGCGGTGCGCCATTGTTACCGCCTTTCAACACCCATACCCGGCCATAGTGATTATAGTAACCCGCCGAATGGCCAGCTTCAGGACCGATCCCCTGGTACATATCAAAGTGCTGACCTTTAATCGCGCCGCCCACATCCAGGGCGACCATCAGGCGCATTTCGTATTTTCCCGTGAATTTACCCTTGTTGTCCAGTAATGGCACTTCTGCCAGCAGCGTAGTACCTGCCGGTATCAGAGAACGATCGGATGCCACGGAGGCTTTGGCAATTAACGGAACCGCGCTGGCCCCTTTGACCGGCGCGAAGGGTACCGGATGGAAGAAAACGAACGAAGGGTTCTGCTCCAGTAACTCACGCACTTCGGCTTCGCTGTGCGTCTCTGCCCAGTGGCGAATAGCCTGCATCGACATATCAGCCTTGGCAACTTCACCGCGATCGATCAGCACTTTACCGATACTGCGGTAAGCATGGCCGTTCTTACCACTATAGGCAAAGAACACCAGCGGCTGGCCATTACCGAAATCGACATACCCACTGCCTTGGACTTCCATCATAAAGTTATCCATCAGCGAGTTGGTGTAGGCAAGAATATAGCGGCTATCGAGCGCACCCGAGTAGATACCCGCACGATCCGGCAGACGGCGTTTACCTTTGGCTGGCATGCGGTAGAGCGGATAACGGAACTCACCTTGTTGGGTATAACGTGCTTGCACTACAGGGGTGTAATACCCGGTAAACTGCACGTTACCGTAGTTATCTACCCCCTCCATCTGATAAGCACTGAGGCCGAACTGGCTGAGTTGGCGGGTGTCTGCACCAGAGGCCATCCAGTTTTGTACCGCCTGATAGGTGGTACTATTATTGTTGAACAGTGATGACGATGCATATTTAATCTCCATCAGTTGGTCAGCGTAATCTTTGCCGTTGACCGGGGTTCCCCTGGCGTTGGGCTGATTCACCCATTCCAGCGACTGATTCAGATGGCCATCCTTATACTGTTGCCCCCGGTCGGTCGGTTTTGACGAACAACCGGCCAGTACTGCAATCACGACCCCACCTAGCAGGTATTTACCCCAACGTCCTTTCATTACGCGCTCTCTCAGACTGATATGTTCTATACCCTATCACTTTCACGTTGCGGCGAGACAATCGCTTACTCATCCCGGAACGCTGACTGAAATCAGTGGACAGGGCGGCAAACACAGATAACCACGCGGCAAGGTGAAAGACGATGGATAAACTGGCGAAACGATAACAAACACACATGGAGAAAGGAATCGCCGCGGCTAAAAATTCC
The DNA here is from genome assembly GCF_006715025.1 of Serratia fonticola. Lineage (NCBI taxonomy): Bacteria > Pseudomonadati > Pseudomonadota > Gammaproteobacteria > Enterobacterales > Yersiniaceae > Serratia > Serratia fonticola. Next base: position 1,610,155 of record NZ_VFMK01000001.1, on the reverse strand, counting down.
CGACCACAAGCCAGTGATTAAAAAAAAATCAAATTGTGGACTAATTCAGCATAAAAATGGCTTTCGATGATTTATGTGCAAAAAGGGTTTGCAACATAGTGTGTGGAGAGTATAGTGCGCTTCCATCGGACGCGGGGTGGAGCAGCCTGGTAGCTCGTCGGGCTCATAACCCGAAGGTCGTCGGTTCAAATCCGGCCCCCGCAACCAACCGATACTGTTACGGCAGTATGTGATAAAAGGTTGGATTCGATGAAAAAAAAGGTATTATACGGACGCGGGGTGGAGCAGCCTGGTAGCTCGTCGGGCTCATAACCCGAAGGTCGTCGGTTCAAATCCGGCCCCCGCAACCAACTTATACTGCTAAAGCAGTGTGTTATGAAAAGTGGGTTCGATAATATCAGCATCAAGACGGACGCGGGGTGGAGCAGCCTGGTAGCTCGTCGGGCTCATAACCCGAAGGTCGTCGGTTCAAATCCGGCCTCCGCAACCAATCTTGAGCAGCACAACAAGGCACCTTAACGGGTGTTTTTTTGTATCCGAAATTTGCCCCATCCGCACCGCCCTTCCCTGGGCTGGTGAGACTTATCGGCGTGCCAGCGCGCCACCGTTAGCGAAGTACGCCTTGATCCCCGCCAGAATAGATTCCGCGACCTGCTGTTGAAAATGGCTGGTACGCAGCTTGCGCTCTTCTTCGATGTTACTGATAAACGCGGTTTCCACCAGGATGGAAGGGATATCCGGCGCCTTTAATACGGCAAAACCGGCCTGATCGACGCGATTCTTGTGTAAACGATTAATTTTACCCATTCGGGTAAGCACTTCTTTACCGAATTTCAGGCTGTCGTTCACGGTCGCCGTTTGCAGCAGATCGAACATGGTGTGATCCAGATAGCGATCGCCACTTTTACTGACGCCACCAATTTCATCAGCGGCGTTTTGCGTTTGCGCCAAGAATTTGGCAGCGTTGCTGGTGGCTCCTTTGGTTGACAGCGCAAAGACCGAAGAACCGCGAGCCGCTCGGTTAGTAAACGCATCAGCATGGATCGACACAAACAGATCGGCCCGCTGCTTACGGGCTTTGGCGACGCGGACCTTGAGCGGGATAAACACGTCCTCATTTCGCGTCATAAACACTTTCATGTTCGGTTCACGCTTGATGAGCGCACTCAAGCGACGCGCTATCTGTAATACGATATCTTTTTCGCGAGTTTTGTTTTTACCGATAGCGCCAGGATCTTCGCCGCCATGCCCTGGATCCAGCATAATCACAATAGGCCGGTCACGCCCGGCCTTACCGGCTTGCGGAGCCTCTGCCGGTAACGATCGCTCCAGGTCGCCCTTGTTGTAATCTTCCAGTAACGCCAGTAGCGGATCATACTCCTCACCGATCCCGCCCTTGGTGGGATAGAGATCCATCACTAAACGGTTACGATATTCAGCAACAGGAGACAGGGTAAACATATGCGGGCTGACGCTTTGCTTGAGTTCCAGCACCAGCCTGACGGTGTTTTTATCGAACTGGCCCACCCGAGCCTGCTTCAGATACGGATCTTCCTTGCGAACCTGCCCGGAAATCCCTTTGAGCACGCTGTTGAGATGAACGCCTTCCACATCCACCACAATGCGATCCGGATTGGTCAGGGCAAACTGTTTGTATTTCAGTGGGACATTGGATTCCAACGTGACTCGCGTGTAGGTTGATGAAGGCCAGACGCGTACAGCAATAACATGAGAGGCAGCGGCGAAACCAACGCGACTCACACTCAGCAACCAGGTTGCAGCAACCCCCTGCAACAAACGACGGCGGCCCAGATTGAGGTTAGAGTTAGGCATGCGGCTCCAATAGGGGTAATGATAAAAAAACAGCCAAAAAATAATCCCAAGTACTTGGCATTGCAGGGCCAAAACGCCATACGTTTTTGAGCAGATCGGGGACAGGCACTGAGGTGTAAGTCCCCGGGCTGGGCCGAATCATAAAGCAACGGCACGCATGCCAATCAGCTTACTCAAGCAAGTGATTCGAGTGAGCAGGCGCAACCAATAGCCCTGCGGTTTCAAGTAATAAGGCTGGAATGGCGAAAACTTTAACGAATCCCTACGGCGCTGTCATCCGAAAATCTTTTAATGGTTTTTCAATTTATTAATCAGCCAGCCGCTCCTGGCTGAGAAATTCACACCATTTCCTACTTGCCATCAGCGCGATAAAAGAATAAAAATACAAAAATACCGTATAAATATGCAAAGAGGTCTTGCCGTGAAGGAACGTAGTACAGAGCTGGTTCAAGGATTCCGTCACTCAGTTCCCTATATCAATGCTCACCGCGGCAAGACATTTGTCGTCATGCTGGGCGGTGAAGCTATTGAGCATGAAAACTTCTCCAATATCGTCAATGATATCGGGCTGTTACACAGCCTGGGGATCCGTTTGGTGGTGGTTTATGGCGCACGGCCGCAAATTGACAGCAATCTGGCCCAGCATAATTACCAACCGATTTATCATAAGCATACCCGTGTCACCGATGCCCACACGCTGGAGTTGGTCAAGCAGGCTGCCGGTCTGTTGCAACTGGATATTACCGCACGGCTTTCCATGAGCCTGAATAATACCCCACTGCAAGGGGCGCATATCAACGTGGTGAGCGGTAACTTTATAATTGCTCAGCCGTTGGGGGTGGATGATGGCGTAGATTATTGCCACAGTGGCCGTATCCGCCGCATTGATGAAGACGCGATCAATCGCCAGCTAGACAGTAATGCCATCGTTTTGATTGGTCCGGTCGCGGTTTCGGTTACCGGCGAGAGCTTTAACCTGACCTCGGAAGAGGTCGCGACACAGTTGGCGATCAAACTGAAGGCAGAGAAAATGATCGGCTTCTGCTCATCACAAGGGGTTACCAACGACGAAGGCAATATCCTTTCCGAGCTGTTTCCCAACGATGCGCAAAAGCGTATTGAGCAGTTGGAAGCCGCGGGAGACTACCATTCTGGCACCGTACGTTTCCTGCGCGGCGCGGTGAAAGCCTGCCGTAGTGGCGTGCGCCGCAGTCACTTGATCAGCTATCAGGAAGATGGCGCATTGGTGCAAGAATTGTTCTCTCGTGACGGTATCGGTACTCAAATCGTGATGGAGAGTGCGGAACAGGTACGTCGTGCGACGATCAACGATATCGGTGGGATACTCGAATTGATCCGTCCACTGGAACAGCAAGGAATTTTGGTCCGTCGATCCCGTGAGCAGTTGGAAATGGAAATCGACAAGTTCACGATTATCGAACGCGATAACCTGACCATTGCCTGCGCGGCACTTTACCCATTCCCGGAAGAGAAGATTGGTGAAATGGCCTGTGTCGCGGTACACCCGGATTACCGCAGTTCATCGCGCGGCGAGATGCTGCTGCAACGGGTGGAAAGCCAGGCACGCCAGATGGGGTTGCAGAAACTGTTTGTCCTGACCACGCGCAGTATTCACTGGTTCCAGGAACGGGGCTTTACCCCCGCGGAGGTCGATGTCTTGCCGATGCAGAAGCAGGCGCTATACAACTATCAACGCCGCTCGAAAATCCTGCTGGCCGATCTGTAACTGCGCTGGGGCGCTATCTTGTTAGCGCCCCCTCTACGGCTCTTGCCTAACCTGTAAACGTTCAGCCAATCCGCTGCGCCGCTGCGTAGGGGTCCGTATGGCACTCATCAACACGTTATCCGTGGCGTAAAGCGAAAGCCGCTGACGAGCGCGGGTAATGGCGGTGTAGACCAATTCCCGGGTCAACACTGGAAGGAAATGATTCGGCAATACCAAGACCGTATGATCAAACTCCGACCCCTGCGATTTATGTACCGTCATCGCATAGGCGGTTTCATGGGCGGGTAAACGGCTGGGTTGCACTGATTTAATATTGCCGTCTGGTAATTGGAAATGCACGCGCAGTTCCCCCGATTCCCCCGGCAAGGCAATACCGATATCGCCATTAAACAGCCCCAACGCGCTATCGTTACGGCCTATCATCACCGGCCGCCCTAAATACCAGCGCCCTGCCGGGCCAGGGGTACGGCGGATCAAACCCGCACGCTGCAACGCACTTTCAATACGTTCATTCAACCCGGCGACACCAAATGGCCCTTCTCGCAGCGCACACAATAGTTGAAAACGGCCAAATGCCGCCAATATTGTGGCGGCATCAGCCCCTTCAATCACCAGCTGGAGATAATCGCGATAGCCTTCAACACAAGCCTCCAACAGCCGTTGATAATCCTCGGTTTCAGCCAGTGAATAACCCGCCACATCGGCATAGCGGCCGTTCAATGCCGCCAGGGCCTTTTTACCGTCCCCCGCATTCACTGCCAACGCCAACTGGCCAATACCGGATTTGGCATCAAAGCGGTAACTCTTGCGCAGCAGGCAAAGGCTGTCGCGGACTGCCGCTTCGGCCCCTGCAGATTGCCCCTGCAACGAACAACCGGTTAAGCGCGTCAGTTGCGCCGCACGGGCTTCACTATAGCCTTGTTCCGCAAACCGACAGATATCACCCAGTACGGCCCCGGCCTCTACTGAAGCCAACTGATCGCGATCGCCTAAAAATATAACCCGCGCATTGGACGGTAAGGCGGCAATCAACCGAGCCATCATGGGTAAATCCACCATGGAGGCTTCATCCACTACCAGCACATCCAGATGCAACGGGTTTCCGCGGTGATAGCGCATGCGCTGACTGTTGGGCTGTGCGCCGAGCAAACGGTGCAACGTCGCCGCTTCCGTAGGGAACAATGCCCGTTGCTCCGGGGTTAAATCCAACTGGCGGCTGGCACTGCCTAGCGACTCGGTAAGCCGGGCGGCAGCTTTACCAGTCGGCGCAGCAAGCTGGATGCGCAAGCGTTGCCCTTCACTTAATTGCACCAGTGCTGCCAATAACTTGGCAACGGTGGTGGTTTTACCGGTACCAGGGCCACCGGAAATGATCGCGATACGGCGCGTAGCCGCTACCGCTGCGGCAATCTTTTGCCAGTCAGGCTCATCAGTGGCCTCACCAAACAGCCGATCGAGGATCGTGCGCAACTGTGTTTCTTCGAGCAATTGCGGCACGCTGTCGCTACTGATAAAGGCGGAAACCTCACCTTCGCTTTGCCACATGCGCTGTAAGTACAATCGTTGCTGTTGCAGCACCATCGGCGTTGCGTTACTGCCATCACTCACCGCGGGCGCTGCCATCAAGCGTTGCCGCCAACGGGCTGTATCTGGTTGCCCACAGGCCTGCCAAGCGGCTAATGCCAGATCGGGCTGGCGCCCCTCAAACAGCTTTTCTGGCTGCAGTTGTTCGAGCAGCAGACAAACGTGCCCCGCGCCAGCTTCAGCACTCAGACAAGCGGCCGCCAGCAGAATATCCGGCTCATCGTGGTTGGCAACCACCTGGGCAAATTGCACATCCAATGGGCGCAACACGCCTAGCTCCACCGCCTGGTTGAGAATATCAATCATTGCTTCTCCTCCAGGCTCAGCGTTTCACCACTGAACAACCTATCCATCCCACTCACCAATGCGTGGTCTGGCCGACAGGCGAAGATACCGTTCCCCACGTGCGCAACATCCACCCCGCGTAAAAACAGATAAATGATCCCGCCAAAATGGCGTTCGTAATCGTAATCCGCCAGACGATGCCCCAGATAACGGTGCAGCGCCAGCGTATACAGTTGATATTGCAGATCGTAACGGTGTTCCGCCATCGCCTGCGCCATCGCCTGCTGGGTATACGCGCTACTGTCTTCACCCAGCCAGTTTGATTTGTAATCCAGCAGGTAATATTTCCCCTGCCAGCAGAAGACCAGGTCAATAAACCCTTTCAACATGCCCTGCACCTGCTGGAAGTCCAGCTCGGGGCAGTTGGCAGACAGCGGGTCATAGCGTTTGACCAGTTCATCTAACTCACGTGCCTGCAGCAGCCCATTGATCGGCAGATAGAACTGCAGCTCTGCCTGCCTGGCCTCTGCCGACAAGGCAGCCAACGCCACTCCGCTATCATTTAGCGGCGTATTCAACAGCACTTGCATCCAGTCATACAGGACCGGCAGCCAGTGGTCTTCCAACCCTTGTTTCTGTAATTGTTCCAGCAACCACTGCTTATCCAGGGGTTGGGTAAAATCCAGCTCTTCAAACAGGCTGTGCAGGAAAGTCCCTGGCGCAGCGCCGCGGGGAAAGGTATGTGGCGTTAAAGCCGGGATGCTCTCTACCGACTGCTCACCCACCGCATCAACGTCCAGACGCGGTAACAGCTCCTGTATTTTGCTTGAGCCATGCTGTTGTAATCCGGTATAGCTGGTGACACGCCAGAAATCTTGCATACGACGGGAGAACCGCCTGGCGGCCAATTCTGCCAAGCTAGCCTGCTGCGGCTGCCAAAGATGATCATCCGGCGCATCCACCAGCGATAACGCAATACTCTGTTGAGCCACTAACTTCTGCAAACATTCCTTAAGGAATGCGGCATCACCGGCCTGCCCCGCCTGCACCAGATATCCCAATGCACTACGGTGTAAATCCGTCTCCCCCTGCTTCTTGCGTGTTCCCAGAAACAGCGGAGCAATGCCAATACTGCAGTGATACACTGAGCGGGTCAGTGCCACATATAGCAAGCGCAGATCTTCTGCCAGCCGTTCTTCTTCCGCCCAGGCCACGCTTTCTTCGTTGGCATTGAGATCCAGCAAAGCCTTAAAGGTTTGACGATCGTGATAAAGCACCTGCTGCTGCTGGCGAAAATTCCCCACAAACGGCAACCATACCAGGTCAAACTCCAACCCTTTCGATTTATGGATGGTAATAACCCGCACCAGGTGACGATCGCTTTCCAACCGCAGTTGCTGATTATCCGACTGACGATTTGGCTGTGCAATCTGTTGTGCCAACCAACGCACCAACGCATGCTCACCGTCTAGCTGTGCCGTGGCTTCCTGCAACAGCTCTCCCAGATGCATCACATCCGTCAATCTGCGTTCCCCCCCGGAGCTGGCCAGCAGATTTTCCGCCAGATGCCGCCGCGACATTACCTCGCGCAACATCGGCAAAACACCACGCCGCAGCCAATGAGTACGATATTCATCGAATTCAGTGACCAAGGCATCCCAGGCATGTTCATCACGGTTCAATCCGTCCAGCGTCATCGCATCCAGCCCCAGCAATCCGGTAGCCATGGCGCTGCGCAGGGTTCGCTCCTGTTCCGGTGCCAATACGGCTTGCAGCAACCACAGCACATCTTTGGCCTCCGGGGTATCAAATACGCTGTCACGGTTGGAAAGGTAAACAGATGGGATAGACAATGCGCTGAGCGCATCCCGCACCAGGGCCGCCTCTGCACGGCTACGCACCAGAATAGTCATGTCCGAGGCCTGAACGCTGCGACGTTGGCCGCCAGCAACCAACCAGGCCTCACCCGCCTGCCCGGCGCTCAGCCAGTCTCGGATTTGCGCGGCACACAGGCGCGCCATTAACTGTTGGTAATCACTTACTCCCGCACCATCCCCTTGCTGTAACCAGAAATGCATCGCCGGTTGCGATTTATTTCGCAATTCAAAGGCCAGCCCTTGATTCTTCTCCGCCGCGGCAACATTGATAAACGGAATTTGACCAAACAGGAACGGCCTTTCCACCTGAGCAAACAAGCGGTTTACACTACCGACCATCGCCGGGGAGGAGCGCCAGTTGGTCTCCAGCGTATAGTGGGCACTCACCTCTGAACGTGCGCGCATATAGGTAAAAATGTCTGCGCCACGGAAGGCGTAAATCGCCTGTTTGGGATCGCCAATCAATAGCAAACCACATTCAGGCCGGCCGATATAAAGCTTCTGGAAGATACGGTATTGCTGCGGATCGGTATCCTGGAACTCATCAATCATCGCCACGGGATAACGCTGCCGGATGGCCAGAGCCAATTGTTCGCCCCCGGCGCCTTGCAGTGCCGCATCCAGCCTGCTGAGCAGGTCATCAAACCCTAACTCAGCTCGCTGGCGTTTTTCTTGCTGAATAGAAATTCGTATTTCACTCAGCGCCCGCGCCAAGATCAGATCACGCAGCGTCAGCGGTTCGGCAAACAGCGTATCAATAGCGACAAACAGGCTATGGCGGGGGGCTTCGCCTTTCTTGGTTTTCTCCAGCAGTACCGATTGGCGAAACTTGTCCAGTTCCTTGGGTAACTGATAATCCTGCGTTTCCTGTCCGGCCCATTCCCCAACCTTGTTCAGCCAGTTAGGGAGATGTTTACTGCTGTAGCTACGCTTGTCGACACCAGACTGGCTGACCAACGCTTCCAGCTCTCCGGCTACCGCCCGCCACTGCGCTTTAACAGCATCAATGCGCGCAACGATCTGCTCATGGCGCATCAATACCGTTTCATCCTCTTTCGGCGGCTGACGCAAGGAGGGGGCTTCGCCGTGCAGATAACCAGAAAGATCGCTTAACAACGCTTCCGGGCCACTCCACTCCTGGCTTACCGCGCGGGCAACACCAAGCGGCAATGGATAGCAATGGCGCCGCCAAAAATCCGCACAGGCCTGGCGGCGCAACGGCAACTCGTCTTGTACCAGGGTTTGCTCGAACAGAATACCGGACTCGAATGCATTGTGAGTAAGCATTCGCTGACAAAAGCCGTGGATAGTATAAATCGCCGCTTCATCCATCTGCCGTTCAGCAGCCAGCAGTTGCGCCGCGGCATCAGCCAAATCGTCAATTTCTGCTATCAGCGCAGAAAACAGCGGATCTTTGCTATGCCCGCGCACGCATGCAATTCGTAATGCGTGGATGTTACTGCGAATGCGCCCACGCAGTTCCTCCGTTGCCGCCTCGGTAAAGGTTACTACCAGGATTTCCTCTACCGTTAACGGCCGCGGGAAAGCGGCTGCCTGGCCTAAGCCAAGCAGCAAACGCAGATACAACGCCCCGATAGTGAACGTTTTACCGGTCCCTGCCGAGGCTTCAATCAGCCGCTCGCCAAACAGCGGCAACGTCAGTGGGTCAAGCCGCTGAGGAACCCTTTCTGTCATGGCGTCGCCACTTTACGTGGCATCGTTTTCTGCAGGGTAGAAGCATTTGGATAAGTCACCCAGGCTTCGCCCGGTGCGGCAAATTCGGCTTTCTGCTGGCTACTTCCGCTCACCTGCGACAATACCGCCAAGCCCTGAGGCTGGATCACGGCCTGGTGGAAGTAATCCGCCAATTTGGCTGGCGTCAGCGTCTCAATCTGTGCGATCAGCTTTTGACGGGTATCAAAAGCAAAGTTACCGCGGTCGAAATCATTGCTGAAACGGCCTGCTTCCTCACCCAGCGTTTGTGGACGCTGTTTCAGTTCATTGATCATCGCCTGTTTGTACTGTTCAAAGTCAGCCTCACTCATCTCTCGCAAACGCTTTTCCGCCTTCGGATAGAAGTCCTGATAACGCTGATAAAGATAGGCTGGCTGCTTGCTATTGCTCTGCAACAGGAAACCAACGCCCCACTGGCGGCCAACCGGCATTGCAAAAGCAAACACGGCATAACCGAGCTGCTCTTGCGTACGCAATTGGCTATAGAACCAAGGCTGAATAATCTGCCCCAGCAACGAGCTGTACGCCATACCTGTCACTTCGTCATATCCGGTTGGAACATACACGGCCGCCAGTGCCGAGTCGGTGCTGCTACCGGGACGCTGCAGATTCGCCAACTGGTTTTTGGCAGTCACCACATTCTCTCCGTGCCACCACGCTACACCAGTGCATCCCACGCTATGTTTCAATGAAGAAGCCAGCGTATCAACCTGTTGCTTGCTCATATTGCCTACTACCAGCAACTCTGGTGTGGCCTCCGCCATCAGGCTGTCACGATAAGCCAGCACGTCTTTCAGCGTCAGGGTTTTCACGATTTCACGCCGTTCACTGCGTTCGGAATAAGGGACACGAGAAAGCATCTGCACCGGCTGGATCGCCAGTTCAAAAGCCTTGCCCTTTTCGGCTGAGTCCAACTGTTCAAGATACCAGGATTTGGCCTGTTCCAGTTGCTCTTGGGTTGGCGTAAAGCTGGAATAGCCTTCAATCAACGACGTCAGCAACTGTGGCAAACGCTGAGTAAACCCATTGGCGTTAAACATCAGGCCATTGTTAGGCGAGGTAGAGAAGCTGATCCCGCCAACGGAGGCTTGATAGCTCAACTGATCCAGTGAAATTCCAGCCAGATAATCCATCAACGAGAACAGCACCTGATTACGGGCCGAATCCATGGTTTTGGCGTTACGGAATGCCACCGTCACATCAGCTTTTGGCTCATCAGCAAAATAGCGGCTTGGCATATACAACACCCGCAACCCTGGCTGATTCACCACCATCTCTGGTTTGGTAAACTCGTGCGAAGGCTTAGCCAGCGCAAAATCATCCGGTATATATGGGTTCAGCCCCGGCAACGAAAGCGCAAGCCCCTTGCCTAGCTGTTGCCACTTTTCAAAGCGCTCCGACGTGATTTTTTCTACCTGATAAGGCGCATCAACAAAGTAAGCCGTTTTATTGTGAGGTTCGTTCGGACTAACAAACCAGATACGCGCATTTTGCGGCGTCATCTGTTCCAGACGTTCCGCAATGGCTTTCGGATCGTAACGATCCGCCAGATAAGGAGCGTCCAGCGTATGTTCAACCGGTACACGCAACATGGTGTCCACCAACCATTCGATATAATCCATGTTGCGGGTTATCGACGGATAGCGGAAATCCAGATTCAGAACATGGGCGATCTCATCAAAATAGCTTTGTTTGATCCCTTCACTACGCAGCATCTGCAAATAGTTAAATACCGCAGCCACCACCTGGTCACGCTGTGCCAGGCCTTTATCGGTCAGGGAGACGCTGATCGAGAACACGCCCCCGTTGCGATCGACCATCGGGTCAGCGCCCGCATTAATGGCATCGGCCAACCCTTGTTTCTGCAACCAGTCCGAAAGCGTATTCTTGCTGCGGTTGCCAATCAGGTAGCTGATATAAGTATCGGTCTTACTGCGGAACTCAGCGCTGTTGTTATTGATACGGAATTCGATTTTCAACTGCTTACGCGGCTGCGCCGGGACGTAATGAATAATTATGCCCTGTTGTTCCCGGGTGACCGCCGGTACGGTGATCGGTGGTACTTTCGCATCACGATTCGGTATGCGGCCAAAGGCTTTGGCCGCCAGTTCCGCCAACTCAGGCAACGGCTGGTTGCTGTACAGCACCCCCATCATCAGGTTGGCGGAATAATAGCGCTGATAAAATTCGGTCAGTTCATCATGCAGTTTGCTGCCGGGTTTATCCTTCAGTGTCTCGAGGTTCCCCCCAGAGAAACGTGCACTCGGGTGTGCCGGGTTCAGCGTCTCTGCCCCCACCTGTGCCATGCGCATACCGTCACGTGAACGCGCCATCGTCAACTCGGCGTTGACCGCATTACGTTCACGGTCGGCATTTCCTGGATCCAGCAAGGGCTCCGCAATGGCATCTGCCATACGATCAACCGCGGGCTCCAGCGCATTGTTCTCAACTTCCAAATAGAAAGCGGTGCGATAAGACGCGGTGCTGGCATTGTGGCTGCCACCGTGCTTTTTCAAAAACTCGGCGAGATTCTCAGGCTCGGGATAGCGCTTGGAGCCCATTAACACCATATGCTCAAGGTAATGGGCCAGACCAAGCTGACTGTTGGGATCTTCCAGTGACCCAACCGGCAACGCCAAGGCAGCCAACGATTTTGGCGCCTGTGGGTCAGAAACCAGCAGTACCGTCATGCCGTTGGTCAACGTGATCGCCTCATACTGGCGCGGATCGTGATCGCTTTTATTGATCTTTTCCGCCAGTGGTTGCCATCCTTGTGCAGCCCAGCTTAACGGAACCCAAAACATAACCAACAACACAAACCCGGTAATGCGGGCCAACTGTCTGCGCATATCCAAAATAAACCCCTATTCTCTTGCCATCACGCCCATTCCCTGACGTTGACAGCACTCTGCAAAACGACACAACCGAAAGCGGATGCCAAATAACCCCGTCATACGACAAGTTGCCTATGCGTTGGCTGCTGCTTGAAGGACAACGGGTATACGCTGTTTATTTTTATCACCTCTGACTAATCAGTACCACCAAGGGATTGTTACCCCAGGTTATTGCGCGCAATTGGCAGCAGATAACGCGCTGTTTCGTTCAGAATTTGTTCAAGATGAAAATTATCCATTTGGCGGAAAACACGCTGCACATAGGGATCCTCTCCTTCACCGGGTATTCGTTGATCCCCTTGCCAGGTTTGCAGCAGTTTGGTGCGCGCCTTAGCTTGTACTTCTTCATCCCAATCAATCTGCTGCGTTTGCGTCTGATAACACTGGCTCAGCCATGCCCAACCGCTTTTATTCAACAACATCAAGGGTTGTGACAACCCACGCCGATAGCCAGCCACCAACTCAGCCAGTTGTTCATGAGCCTGCTCACTGGAAAGTGCCGCAAAATGCCAGGTGGAATTTTTACGACCAAACATGCGGCTTTCCCCAGTACCACCAGCGCAGCAATACGCCAAATGCTCCAGCCACAGCAAAATACCGTCTACCGCAGAAAGGGTAGCTGGGCGCCAGCGCAGCAGGCCATCCTGCTGAACCTGATGCAGCCAACCGGTAATGTGCATGCCAGCGACATTGATATCCAGTTCCAGGCTGCCATTCTCCTGACGTTGCTCACAAACCCGTTCGGCCAGTTCAACCATCTCTTCCTGCTGCTGTTGCCAGTAAATCTCACCAAAAGCCCCATAGGGTAATCCCCCCGAGGCCCGTAACCGTTGATACAGCCGTGCCGCGTCGCCCCCTTCGATCAACGTGTTCAACAGTTGGCTGTTGAACTGATAACGGCTGAGGTTATCCAGCGTGAAAGGCTCTTCATCCGGCAGTTCTGTCTCTTCCAGAATAAAGCTAACGCCGAGGCGAAGCTGGAAAAAAGCGCGGATAGGGTGGCGATAAAAACGCAGCAGTTCATCAAGAGAAACCTGCGTTTTCTCTTCTGCCGCCAATGGTTGGTTAAAGGCCGGATGGGCGGCTCCCTGGCCCTCAGCAGCCGGTAGCCATTCTGCCGCATAGCTTTGTTCTTCGCTGCCTGGCAGAAAGTTTTCTGCGGCAAATGGCATGCGCGCATGGCGTTTAAGCAAATGCTCGCCGATTCGCTGCGCACTGCTGTCTGCATCAAGCTCTTCATCACCGGGCAGGCAATAGCTCTGCTGCAGATATTCCAGTAGCTCGGTGACCAACACCGAAGGATAGCGTTCGCTGTTATCCTGGATCGAACGGCCAATAAAGCTGATATAGAGACGCTGCTGAGCCGAAAGTATAGCCTCCAAGAACAGATAGCGATCATCGTCGCGGCGGCTGCGATCGCCCCGCTTTATCTGCTGCGCCATCAGGTCAAACCCCAGCGGTGGCAACGTGCGGGGATATACACCGTCGTTCATCCCCAGCAAACAGACCACCTTGAAGGGAATAGAACGCATGGGCATCAGAGTGCAGAAGTTGATTTGCCCCGCCAGGAAGCGCTGGCTGATGCGCTGCTGATCGAGCCGTGCCGCCAGCTCATCACGCAGCAGCGTCAATGGCACCGCATCGGGATAGCGAGCCGCCAGACCAAAACCGGCAACTTTCTGCCACTGATCTTCGATCAACGCCAATGCTTCTTCCGTATCGCTGTCGGTGTTAAAAAAGGTTGTAAGCAATTGGCGGCACAACGGCAACCATTCGGCCAATGGCCGTTCTTCACTTAGAATCTGCCGCCAACGGCTGAGCTGGGCCAGCAGCTCAGCCAGTTGCCCGGCCAGTTCGGCCACCAATCCGCTCGATTCATCGTAGGGCAATACCCCTTGCCAATCACCAGCATTGCTGTCCATGGCGTACCCCAGCAACATCCTCGTAATACCAAATCGCCAGGTATGCTGCCCGGTGGCAGGTAGATCCAGCTCGCGTACGTTGTCATCGTCCAGCCCCCAACGCACCCCAGCCTCCCCAGTCCAATGCCGCAGCAGAATTAACCCCTCCTCTTGAATGGAGAAACGGGCCGCCAACGCAGGCACATCCAACAACGCCAACACCTGCTCGGAGGTGAAGCGGCTTTGCGGTAAATCCAATAATGAGATAAACGCCTGCAGCGCAGGATGTGCCTGGCGGGCCTTGCGATCGGAGATGGCAAACGGCAGATAACGCTCGGCAGGTGCGTTACCAAAAACGGCCTGAATATACGGCGTGTAGCTGTCGATATCGGCCACCATCACGATGATATCGCGCGCAGTCAGTTGAGGATCTTCTGCCAACATGGTCAGCAGTTGATCGTGCAACACCTCGACTTCACGCTGTGGACTGTGGCAGGCATGCAGGCTGATGGAACGATCCAGGGGATCCAATGAGCGCTTATTATCACTGCGTTCCAGCGTTTCAGGCGTAGTACCGATCACCGCATGGTCTTCCAGCTCCAACATATCATGTTGAATGGCATGCAGCAGGCCATCGGCCGGGATGTCTACAAAGGCGTCCACTTCCTGCACACCTTCCATCTGCGACAGTAAATACAGATGGTCACGTCCTAATTTACCCCATGAGGCCAACAGCGGATTACTCAGTTGTTGTTCACCTTCGGCATCGAATAACTGATTCGCCTGCTCAGGCCTGCGAAACAACCCCTGCTCTTTTGCCTGAAGATAATGGCGGCGTTTGCGGCTCTGCAATCGCGCCAGGAAGGCATAATCCTGAATATCGCCCCAATAATAGCGGCAAGGGTTGGTAAACATCAGGTGGATATCAATGTGTTTACCCAGCGCCTGTAACGCCTCTAGATAGATGGGTGGCAAGGCAGAAATTCCACAGATAAATACCCGTGGGGGCAACCCGGCAGGGCATTGCGTGGCTTTATCCAGCGTACTGATAAAACGGCGATATAAGTTGGCACGGTGCCATTCCGGCTGACCCAGCTCGTGAGTATACTCGACCAATCGCTGCCACAAAGGCGCTTGCCACAACTGGGCCTCAGCCAACCCTTCGACACTTTCACCACGCTGCCAGCTTTCCAACCACTGCGGCCGATAAACCAGATATTGGTCAAACAAGTCGGCGATACGCCCGGCAAGCTGGTGGATTTTGCGTTTATCCCCATCGTCGGTCAGGTAGTGCTGCAACGAGGCAAACGCGGGCTGCGACTGCATTTCAGGCAGCAGCCACATCAGCTTCCAGGTCATGGCGTCTTTACTAAAGGCGCTCTCTTTGGGGATCCCTGGCAGAACCTTGGTAAACATATCCCAGATAAAGGTGGCCGGAAGCGGGAAAACGATATTCGCAGCGATGCCAAATTGTTCCGCCAGTTGCATCTGCAGCCACTGCGCCATACCGGGGCTTTGCACCAGCACCACTTCCTGTTGGAAAGGATCGGCCAAGGGTTCTCTGGCTATCAGCGCGCTGGTCAGCGTTTTCAGTAAATCCAACTGATTAGAATGATAAACCGTAAACATGAGGCTCCTTTAAACCGGGAAAGTCAGTGCTACTGATTGCAATACCACCGGCTGAGTTCAACCTGCTGTCGCAATGGCGTTTGGATTGTTACCGTGCGCTGCAGGCACGGGCCAGGCATATTATGCGTTTCAACGTCGCTGAGCCAATTCGCTGGCAGTATTAAAACATGGCTGGGCGAATCTGAGTGGGCATGAAACATTTCCAGCTGTTGGTGCGCCAGCGACCAGGCCTGACGATATTGCCATTGCCGCTGAAAGGCCTGCAGCAAAACCTGATGATATTGTAACAGCCCCAGCAGTGACACCGCGAACAACAAAGCTGCAATCAATACTTCTGGCAGGCTAAAACCCCGCTGATAGTAGCCGCCCACCCTGTTAATCAGCACAATCGCTTTCTCGCTTTTCCGGGCAGAAATCCAGCCAACCACCTTTCTGTGCGATGAGTTTGATGCCGCCAGCCTCACGAACCTCCGTTGCCAGTTGGTACAACCACAACGGTTCTGATCCCGCGATATCCCCCTCGCCGCGCACAACAACAATGCCGCTGCGGGAAGAAAGCCGGGCACACGCCTGTAAAGCCTGCGCATTCTTCGGCAGGCAGTGCCACCTGGTGGCCCGAAGCGAAGCGCGTGGCCATTGTTGCGCCAACCCCCAGCTTAAGGCTGAGGCCGCTTGATTGTATGCTATCAGGTAACGTTGCTGATCGGCCGCCAGCAGTAATGCGCTGTCTAATTGCCGCTGCTGAGCCGTGAGCAACATCAAGCCCATTACCAGCAACAACATGACCGCAGCCAGTGTACTGCCCCCCTGCTGCCTGTACGTATTCATAGTGCCTCCATGCCCACTGCCCACTCCAGGCGACGCTGTATATTCTCTTTCGCCGTTGATCGCCCGCTTAAACTCAGCAACACCACGGAACCGCCTCTGCTATCAAGGATCTGACTGACGCTGAAGGCTTCTATCTGCACTTCCTCTTGATCGAGTAGGCGCTCCCAACCAAGACCAGCACATTGCGTGACGCCGCGCTGCCCCTCTAAAGCGCCCGCTCGCTGGCGATAACCAAAATATTCGGCATCGCCACTCTTTTCCCAACGCCCATTGCGGTTAAGGTCGTAGGCTACGATGACGCAACTGTTTGCCGCTTCGCCTGGTGCATTGCCTATCAATAGCGGCTTTCCCTGACACTCCCCGGCGCAAAAGCCACTGCGCCGCAGATCCTTTTCAATACCGAATAACAGCTGACGCAGTACCAATTCCAGCCGGTAATGACGACCTGCATCGGCAACTTGCTGGTGCAGGATCGGCAAAGTTTTGGCCGCAGCCAGGATAATCAGGCTGCCAAACGTCATCGCCAGCATCACTTCAGGCAGGGTAAAACCCCGCGCTAAGATTGGCATAGGGCAATACTCCGAATGATCGTCTCTTCGCTGCACAACCTAAGCCGTCCTTTCGCAGACAGCACCAGACGTATACGACCCACCCGATTGCCCAACAGGATATGCCCGGCTTGCGCATTGTTGCGTACCCCGTAAAACCCCATCTCCTTTTGGGTAAAACCCTGTAATTCCACCTCGGGATATTCTGGCGTAAACACCCAGCCAGCCTGAGTCGTGCAGGGAACCTCAGGCACGCCACTGCCTACACACCAAGGTTGCCCAGGCCGAAGCCATATCAACGCGTTGCGGTTATGCCAGTTGGCATCGGCCTGCAAGCGTGTCAGGAATGCCAACAGTTGCTGGGCCGTTTGCTCCAATCTGAGTGCCTGCTGATAGTGCTGCCACTGGCTGACGCCCCAGGAAGTCAGCATGGCTGCCAGTACCATTACCAGCATCAGTTCAATCAACGTCAGGCCTTGTTGGTAATAAGGGGTATCTTGATGTTTGTTCATCGGGCAAGTGTAATTCGCCAGATATTGGCGGATAGGCGTCTTTGCTCAGGTTGGAAAACAGTGAGCAAAGTTTTTATCTACGGAGTAACAAGCCTGGGCAAATTGCGCACGGCTTCACATCTACACGGCAAAATAAAGGCCCAGCGAATGCTGAGCCTTGGCATGATCGGATTGAGATGGGCACTACGCCCCTAAAGATCAGATAGCGACAGGGGCTTTGATCGCCGGGTGCGGATCATAACCTACGATCTCAAAGTCATCAAAACGGTAATCAAACAGCGAGTCTGGTTTGCGCTTTATCACCAGTTTCGGCAACGGACGCGGTTCACGCGTTAATTGCAGCTGCGTTTGTTCCATGTGGTTGCTGTAAAGGTGCGTATCGCCACCGGTCCAGACGAAATCACCCACTTCCAAATCACACTGTTGTGCCATCATATGCACCAGCAGTGCATAGCTGGCAATATTAAACGGCAGGCCAAGGAACACATCGCATGAGCGCTGATACAGCTGGCAAGAGAGCTTGCCATCCGCCACGTAGAACTGGAAGAAGGCGTGACAAGGCGCTAATGCCATTTGATCCAGTTCGCCCACGTTCCAGGCAGAGACAATGATACGGCGCGAGTCCGGATCCTGCTTCAACTGATGTAAAACGGTACTTAGCTGGTCAATCTGACGGCCATCAGCTGCGCCCCAAGCGCGCCATTGCTTACCGTAAACCGGGCCCAAATCACCGTTGTCATCGGCCCATTCGTCCCAGATAGTCACTTTGTTTTCACGCAGATAAGCCACGTTGGTATCACCGTTCAGGAACCACAGCAGTTCATGAATAATGGAACGCAGGTGGCATTTCTTGGTGGTCACTAACGGGAAACCTTCCTGCAAATTGAAACGCATCTGGTGGCCGAAAATCGACAACGTGCCAGTGCCGGTACGGTCGGCTTTAGGAGTGCCCTCGGCGAGCACTTTGTTCATTAAATCCAGATACTGTTTCATGTTTCCTCACGACAATTGTTGCTGTGGACGACGACGATACGCCCAGACCATCATAATAATGCCAGCGATCACCATAGGTACGGACAGAATCTGCCCCATGCTGATGGCGCCTTCAAACAGGCCAAGCTGAGCATCCGGCTGGCGGAACGCTTCTACGATAATACGGAATATGCCATAGCCAATCAGGAACAGGCCTGAAACAGCGCCCATCGGGCGCGACTTGCGGATGAACAGGTTCAGAATGATAAACAGCACGATGCCTTCCAGCACCAGCTCATACAGCTGCGACGGATGGCGCGGCAACACGCCGTACTGGTTCAACAACGGCAGCAGGCTGGGATCGGCAGCGGCGATGGCGATATCTTCCGTGCGCGAACCGGGGAATAGCATCGCCCAAGGCGTGTCCGTGGTCACGCGCCCCCAAAGCTCGCCGTTAATAAAGTTACCCAAGCGGCCAGCGCCAAGACCAAACGGGATCAGCGGGGCAATAAAATCAGAAACCTGGAAGAAAGTGCGTTTGGTTCGGCGGGCAAACCAGAACATCACCAGAATCACCCCCATCAAGCCACCGTGGAACGACATACCGCCATCCCAGACTTTGAACAGGTAAAGGGGATTATCCAGAAACAGCGGCAGGTTATAGAACAGCACATAACCGACACGTCCCCCGATAAAGACCCCCAGGAAACCGGCATACAGCAGGTTTTCCACTTCGTCTTTGGTCCAGCCACTGCCCGGCTTGTTCGCGCGGCGTACCGCCAGCCACATGGCAAAAATAAAGCCAACCAGATACATCAGACCGTACCAGTGCAAAGAGACCGGTCCGATAGAGAAAATCACCGGATCAAATTTAGGAAACGCCAGATAGCTATTGCTCATCTATCACCACAACATGTCTGTTATTCTTCCCCATCTGGGGGCGGCAGGTGCCAAATGCGGAGCAAAGCCCAGGTATGAGGACACCGCATCGAGGGTGCGCATCATAACATAGGCTTAACCCCGTCCGAGCTTGCCTGCAGGGAAAAGTTCTGTAAAAAAATCCGTATTACCGGCCACCGCGAATCAATCCCCCCATGCCACGCCGTTCCATAAACGCCGCGACCTGATGGCGAACCTCGGTGGTCATCTGGGCACTCAATACCCGTTGAGCCAGTGTTTGCGCATCGGCTAACTCGATATGGCGCAACAGATATTTGATACGTGCGACGCTGCGCCCGTTCATACTCAGATTACGGTATCCCATCCCCACTAACAGCAGAGCCCCCATGGGATCGCCAGCCAATTCACCGCACAGGCTTATCTGCAACCCGGCCGCCGTCCCCTGCTCGATAATCAGTTGCAGCACCTGCAACATTGCAGGATGCAGGCTATCGTAGAGTGAAGCAACGCGGGTATTGTTGCGATCGACCGCCAGTAGATACTGAGTCAAATCGTTGGTGCCTACCGAAATAAAATCAACGCGTGTAGCCAGATAAGGGATCAGGAAGATCATAGACGGCACTTCCAGCATGATGCCAATCCGGGGCTTGGGAATTTCATACCCCAGCACCTCTTCCACTTCACGCCCGGCACGGTCGATCAGGCGTTTGGCTTCATCGATCTCCTCCAGGCTGGTGATCATCGGTAACAGGATCCCCAGATTTCCGGTCCCTGCATTGGCACGCAACATGGCGCGCACCTGGATCAGGAAAATTTCGGGTTGATCGAGCGTAATGCGGATCCCACGCCATCCGAGACAAGGGTTCTCTTCGCTGATCGGCATGTAAGGCAGTTGTTTATCGGCACCGATATCCAACGTACGCAGCGTTACCGGCTTTTGCGGATAAAGCTGCAGCATGCCCTGATATTGCGCCACCTGCTCTTCTTCCGACGGGAAACCGCTTTGTAGCATGAAGGGGATCTCGGTGCGGTACAGGCCAACACCGTCAACACGCCCGCCGAGCAACTGTTCATGCTCTGGGCTGAGCCCCGCATTCAGCATCACCTGGATCCGTTCGCCGGTTTTTAATTCCGCCGGTTGCTCAACATCATCTTCAGCCAGTTTACTGAGCTCCAGCTCTTCGCTGATCAGGCGTTGATATTCCTGCACCAGAACCGGCTCTGGATCCACCAGCAGTTCCCCGCGATAGCCATCAACAATCAGCATTCGCTGGGCCAGTAACGCGGGCTGAATGTCGGCCCCCATTACCGTTGGCACTCCCATGGCCCGTACCAGGATTGCGGCATGAGAGTTGGCGGCGCCATCGCGCACGACCACGCCAGCCAGACGATCCTGCGGCACTTCCGCCAGCAGAGTGGCTGTCAGCTCATCAGTCACCAACACGAAGCGGGCTGGCCATTGAGTCGCCCCTTGCGTGGTGTCGTCAAGATGGAACAACAGGCGCTGGCCAAGCGCACGCAGATCGCTGGCGCGCTCGCGCATATAGGTGTCTTGCAGAGCCGCAAACTGTGCGGCAAAGGCTTCAATTACCTGTTTTACCGCCCATTCAGCAACGGAACCGGCATCTATTTCCGCATACAGTTCACGTTTAAGACGGGCATCGTTGAGCAAATGAGAGTAGAGATCGAAGATCGCCGCGCTCTCTTTCTGAGAGCTGGCGGTAAAGCGCTTGCTGAAACGGCGAAACTCCGCCCCGGCTTCTTCCAAGGCCTGCGTGAGGCGTTCACGCTCGCTGACGGTATCTAACGTGGAAGCTTTGTAAACCTGATCGAGCGAAGGCTGGCTGCTATCCTGCCACCCTTCTGCTACCGCAACGCCAGGTGAAGCCGCCAGCGCCCGGATGCGGGTCTGTCGATACTGGCCAAAAATAGCATTCAGTTGTGATAGTGAAAGGATCCCGGCCATTTGCGTGGCCAGAGTCACCATGAAAGACTCTTCACTCTCGTCAAACTGGCGCAGTTCCCGCTGCTGTACCACCAACACGCCAAGCAACTGTCGGCGGTGGATAATCGGCACGCCCAAGAAGGATCGGAAGCGATCCTCTTTAACCTGCGGAATATATTTAAAGCTGGGATGGCTTTGTGCATCGGCCAGGTTGATCGGCTCGGCCTTACGTCCAACCAAACCGACGATACCTTCGTCAAAGGCCAGTGCAATAGTCCGCCCACGTGGTTTTTTCAGCCCACGCGTTGCCATCAGGTAGTAACAACGGCGGTCATTATCAGCCAGATAGATAGAACAGACTTCGGTATTCATTGCCAGACAGGTTTCATTGACCAAAAGATCCAGCGCATCTGTCAGACTGGCCGCCGCGGCCACTTTCTCAACAATTTCTCGCAAGCGCGTGAGCATAGTCCGTTTGACTTAACCTCTTTTTCGGCGATAAGCAGGAGCCTGCCGTTGCGCTGCCTGTTCTTGCATTGGCATGACGGTGGCGGCAAATTCTTTCATTACCCGGCGGTATACATCGCGTTTAAACGACACCACCTGACGCACCGGATACCAAAAGCTCACCCAACGCCAACCATCAAACTCAGGCGTGCTGCTACGTTGCATATTGATATCCGCGTCATTGCACATTAACTGCAGCAGAAACCATTTCTGCTTTTGGCCGATACAAACCGGCTTTGTGTCCCAACGCACCAAACGTTTTGGCAATTTATAGCGCAACCAGTTGCGGGTTGAAGCCAGGATACGCACATCCTTTTTACTCAACCCCACTTCTTCGAACAGTTCACGGTACATCGCTTGCTCAGGCGTTTCGCCAGGGTTTATCCCACCTTGGGGAAACTGCCAAGAGTGCTGACCGTAACGGCGGGCCCATAAGACCTGCCCCTGACGATTACAGATTACGATACCAACATTCGGGCGGTAGCCATCATCATCGATCACCGGACTACCTCGATAAGCATTAATTCGTATTGATAACCTGATTGTTTCACACAAGCTACAGGCGGTAAACCACTGCTTTGCAGCACTGCAGTCCGGATAACATTGGGATAACTCACAGATAATGGCAAAGTTATAAACATGCCGCGAGGTTTTACCACGGTTTTATTCACTTTTTCTGTGGATAGGTGTGTGAAGAACTCAAGGGATAAGCCGGTAAAACTCTACTGAGCTGAAAAATCCCTGCATTTAGAATTTTAATTTTATCCTTTATATACAATACACTAAATCACAAATAACAGTTATGAACAGGGTAAAAATGTGATCTATGCACGCTTAGGATCTTCCCTTGGCGAAAGATCCATCAACGCGGATTTTATCCACAGATTATCCGCCTGAGTTATGCACAAAACCACCGAATTCGCAAAAAAAGCCCCGCGTCAAGGCTGTAAATCAAACCAGTATTGGGTAAAAAATTGGGTTATCCCATAAATCTGTGGATAAATAGGTGTAAGATCCTGTTCATTGTCGGTGGCTATAGGTGCACAAGCGTAAACTGAATTTTTTTTACGCCGAGCAACAGGGGAAAAAGTCATGAAAAATCATGCTACTATTATTCTTTTCCCCAACCTCACGCAGGTACTTCTGGCTGTGAGTAAATACAGTGTGATTTTTAACCAGAATTCATAGGCTTGATTTATGGCACATTTGTCCTCGCTTCCCCTTCCCCCGGAAAACGAACAACAGTTATTCGAGCGTGCACAAGCGCTGGCTGGTTGTAACCTCGGTGAACTGGCCGACCGTGCACACATCGCCATTCCCAAGGATTTGAAGCGAGATAAAGGCTGGGTGGGGATGCTGCTGGAGCTGTACCTGGGCGCAATGGCAGGCAGTAAACCTGAACAGGATTTCCCTGAACTGGGGATTGAGTTGAAAACCATTCCAGTCGATGCTGCAGGCAAGCCGTTGGAAACTACCTTTGTCTGCGTTGCTCCGCTCACCGGCAATAGCGGAGTAACCTGGGAGAGCAGCCATGTTCGCCACAAGCTGGCACGCGTGCTGTGGATCCCGGTAGAAGGTGAACGGCAGATTCCCCTGGCGCAACGCCGTATTGGGTCACCGCTGCTATGGCAACCCAATCAGGAAGAAGAGGAGATGCTGCGCTGCGATTGGGAAGAACTGATGGATCTGATCGTCCTCGGCCAGGTTGAGCGTATTACCGCACGTCACGGGGAAGTGCTGCAACTACGCCCCAAAGCGGCCAATAACAAGGCGCTCACCGAAGCCATAGGCGAACAGGGGCAGCCGATCCTCACTCTGCCACGGGGCTTCTATCTGAAGAAAAATTTTACTGGTGCGCTGCTGGCCAGACACTTTACGGTGTAATACTTTACGCCCCCCTCTTTTTCAGGATAAACCGTCAGAAATTTGCAACAAAAATCGCCTCATCTTCTAAGCTATCCCTTAAATGTTTAGGTAAGGTTTAGCTAACCCTGTCGCAAACTCGACAAACGCGTATAATTCCGCTTTGTTTTTTCTTAGGGTGTTCCAGGCAATGTTCGAATGGATTATGGATCCCAATGCCTGGTTAGCGTTAGGCACGCTAACCATTCTTGAGATCGTGTTGGGTATTGATAATATTATTTTTCTCTCCCTGGTAGTGGCAAAACTGCCGAAGGCACAGCAAAACAAGGCCCGGCGCCTTGGTTTGGCTGCCGCTATGCTGATGCGCCTGGCGCTATTGGCATCGATCGCGTGGGTGATCCGCCTGACAACCCCCTTGTTTACCGTCATGGATCACAATATCTCCGCCCGCGATTTGATTTTACTGCTTGGCGGCCTGTTCCTTATCTGGAAAGCCAGCAAAGAGATCCATGAAACGATCGAAGGTTCGGAAGAAGCGTTACACACTAAAGTGCACAGCTTCATTGGCGCTATCGTGCAGATTATGTTGCTGGATATTATCTTCAGTCTGGATTCGGTGATCACTGCTGTGGGTCTGTCTGACCATCTGTTTATCATGATGGCGGCGGTTGTGATTGCCGTCGGCGTGATGATGTTTGCCGCCCGCCCAATCGGCGAGTTCGTCAACCGTCATCCTTCGGTCAAAATGCTGGCCCTTTCATTCCTGATCCTGGTGGGCTTTACCTTGATACTGGAAAGCTTTCAGATCCATATCCCGAAAGGTTATATCTACTTCGCTATGTTCTTCTCGATGTCGGTTGAAGCACTCAACCTGATGCGTAGCAAAAAAAACCGCAGTGCTGATTGAGTTGTTCTCCACGGGCATACTTGCTATGCCCGCTGATTTTACTGTCATTTTCTCTTACATAGATGAGATTCCTGCGAAGGCCAGTTTTGGCATAGTTTGCTATTCTGAAAGAACAATTATTTTATGCATAAAAGGTGTGCAGAATGAAAAAGTGGGTAATGGCGCTTTCCACGTTGATTATGGTGGCCGGCCTGACGGGATGTTCCAGCGATTATGTGATGGCAACCAAAGACGGCAACATGATACTCACTCAAGGAAAACCGGAGATCGATAAAGATACCGGTCTGATCAGCTATCAAGATGAGCAAGGTAATCATCGTCAGATCAACGGCGATCAGGTCACTCAGGTTATCGAGCGTTAATCTTCTGAGCCACGTAAAACCTACCTGTCCCTGACGGATAATCAATCAGGGCGGCTGCAAGCTTCTATCAGCAATAGGGCCCTGCCATGATTTGACCAGGGCTTTAAAACTATCGCCTAAAGACGACAGGCATAATCCTCTTCCCCCTGCTTCCTGGCTTGGTTATAGTCGAGAAAGGCGACTTATCGCCTTTGGATCTCTGGCTTTTGTTTTCCCGGGTTTATATTCGAATTATTTAGCGTATAGCTCCCGCCAGGAGAACGCCCGGAAGCGCTAACATTGAAGGAAGGCCGTTAATGCAATACCACCGTATTCCCCACAGTTCTTTAGAAGTGAGCGTGCTGGGACTGGGCACCATGACTTTTGGCGAGCAAAACAGTGAAGCCGATGCCCACGCACAGCTGGATTATGCATTAGCCGCTGGCATCAATCTGATCGATACCGCCGAAATGTATCCCGTCCCGCCACGCCCGGAGACACAGGGGCTGACAGAGCAGTACATTGGCAGTTGGATCAAGGCTCGCGGCAACCGCGATAAAATCATATTGGCAAGCAAGATAGCGGGCCCCGTACGCGGTAACGACAGCGGTATCCGTCCGCAACAGGCACTGGATCGCAAAAACATCCGTGCCGCACTGGACGCAAGCCTGAAACGGTTGAATACCGATTACCTCGATCTCTACCAATTGCATTGGCCACAGCGTACAACCAATTGCTTTGGTAAGCTGAATTATCAATACACCGATGAAAAAGCCACCATTCCGTTGCTGGAAACCCTGGAGGCGCTGACAGAGCAGGTACGTGCAGGCAAAATCCGCTATATCGGGGTGTCTAACGAAACACCATGGGGCGTGATGCGCTACCTGCAATTGGCGGAAAAGCATGAACTGCCGCGTATCGTGTCTATCCAGAATCCCTACAGCCTGTTAAACCGTAGCTTTGAGATTGGTCTGGCAGAGATCAGCCAGTATGAAGGGGTTGAGCTATTGGCCTATTCCAGCCTGGCCTTTGGCACGCTGTCCGGTAAATACCTGAACGGCGCCAAACCAGCCGGGGCAAGAAACACGCTGTTCAGCCGCTTTACCCGCTATTCTTCAGCACAAAGTCAGCAAGCAATCGCAGAATATGTTGCTCTGGCGCAAAAGCACGGTCTGGATCCTTCACAGATGGCGCTGGCTTTTGTACGGCAACAACCGTTCGTCGCCAGTACCCTGCTGGGGGCAACCACGCTTGAACAGTTGAAAACCAACATCGACAGTTTTGATGTGGTGCTCAGTGAAGAGGTATTGCAGGCACTGGAGGAGATCCACACCCGCTTTACTATTCCAGCACCTTAATGACGCAGGGCGGCTGACAAAGTCAAATATGACAGGGAGAACGGCGATGTCCCTTATGACCGCTTTCTCCGTATTTCCTGGTAATCACGAGAGGGTTCGGCCGCTATCCTCTTGTTGTCTTATTGAATCTCGCTGACGGCGCCCGAGCAAAGGGTTCAAGGCGGAACCCTTTGCAATCCGCGCCTTCGCCAAATCAGGCGGCCGCTGCGCGCTATTACTCGGCCCGTCCTGGGCCTCGCCCCTTCGGGGCCGCTGCAAGCGGCGCCCTCAAATGTCAGGCTTTTGAGCGGAACTGCGATATCCACAGCACGGTGATGGCAAGGGCAAACACTACGCCAAAACCCATCCCGACGCCGACCACCGGCACACCTAACTTGACCACCAGAGAGTAAAGGCCAAGCATCAGCAGCATGGCGGTATTTTCGCCAAGATTCTGCACCGCAATCGCGTTACCGGCTCCGACAGAACGTTTCCCACGCTCTTGCAGCAAGGCATTCAACGGCACCACAAAGAACCCGCCGAGTACGCCAATCACCAACAGCAGTCCGTAGGCATTGAGCATGGTGGTTTGCACGGCGAAGAAGACCACCGCAACCCCGATCAGGATCCCGGCTGGCATGCAGCGCTTTACCGTTTCCAGCGTCACAAAACGTGCCGCTGCTCCAGCGCCGACCACAATTCCTATCGCCACCATGGCATTGAGCATGGTTGGTGTCGCATTATCGCTAATACCCAGCGCTACCGGTACCCATAACACCAGCAGGAAACGTAGCGTCACGCCCGCTCCCCAAAACAGGCTGGTACCGATGAGTGAAAAACGTGTCTGTCCATCGCGCCACAGCACCACACAGGCGTTGAAAAAACTGCGCCCCATCGCCCGTGGATGCCAGGAGACTACCTTGTGGGCAGCCGGTAAACGTGGAATATAGAGATTGGCCACCACGGCAGCGCCATAAACTAGGGCACAAACCGCCAGCGCAGCCACAATATGCCAATCCGCCAGCAATCCCCCCGCCACCGATCCTACCAGGATGGCGGCGATAGTAGACGCCTCCATTAACCCGTTGGCTTTTACCAGTTTTTCACCGCTGGTAATTTCACCAAGAATGCCGTACTTCGCCGGTGAATAGGCAGCAGCGCCTATCCCCACCAGGCTATACCCCAAAAACGGGTTTAACCCGAAACAAATGACCAACGCTCCCGCAAGCTTAAGACCGTTGGCCACCATCATGACCCGCCCTTTCGCGAAACTGTCAGCTATCTGGCCAACAAACGGCGCCAGGATGATATAGGTCGCGACGAAGGCCATTTGCAATATCGGCTGGCTCCAGTCAGGGTACAATTGCTGTTTGATCAATGCCAACGTAGCAAACAGCAGCGCGTTATCGCCGAATGCCGAAAGAAATTGAGCGCAGATCACTGCAATCATTGAGCGTGACAGCAAGGGGGTATCAGTTGCATTCATCAGGCACTCTCCGGCTGTTCAGCCATTTGACGCAAAGTCACAAAATCCGGTTTGCCGCTGCCAAGCAACGGCAGTGCCTTCACCAGACGAATATCGCGTGGTACAGCCAATTCCGGGCTGCCCACTTCACGCGCTACACGTAACAACGCTTCTCGGGTAATGCTGCTGTCGTTGGTGAATAACACCAGCGCTTCTCCTTTGCTGCTGTCACTTTTCACCGTCGCTGCATGCAATCCTTCCGGTGACAGACGCAATGCCAACTGTTCCACACTCTCCAACGAGACCATTTCGCCCGCCAGCTTGGCAAACCGTTTCACGCGGCCTCGTATAGTGCAGTAACCGTGCTCATCAAAGGTGACGATATCACCGGTGTCATACCAACCCTGCTGCAGTACACCATTTTCATCCTCAGCCGCCGGTGGTTCCAATTCGCCAGGGCGTTCCACACGCAGGTAACCTTTCATGATGTTCGGGCCTTTCAACTGCAGACGGCCACCGTTATCAATACCCGCCACCTTCATCAGGCGAGCCTCCATCTTCGGCATAATGCGCCCAACGGTACCGACCTTCGCCGCAAGAGGCACGTTAATCGACACGACCGGGGCACATTCGGTCACCCCATAACCTTCCAGAATACGGATACCGTACTTGTCCTGATAGATCTGTTTGGTGCTTTCAGCCAGCTTCTCCGCCCCGGCAACCACATAGCGCAGACGGGCAAAATCGTAAGGATGTGCGAAGCGCGCATAGTTGTTGAGGAACGTTGCAGTACCAAACAACACGGTGCAGTTACGGTCATACACCAATTCCGGTACCACGCGATAATGCAACGGGCTCGGATAGAGAAACACCCGGCTACCGGTCATCAACGGGGTGATTAAACCAACGGTCAGACCGAATGAGTGGAATAACGGCAGTGAAGACATAAAGCGGTCACGCGGAGTGAAATCCGCAATGGTGCGGATCTGCTCGACGTTTGCCAGCAGGCTGGCATGAGAGTGCACCACGCCTTTCGGATTACCTTCCGAACCGGAAGTAAACAGGATCAACGCGGCATCATCCGGCTGTTGCGGCACCATAGCTCGCTCCGGCTGGAACAGATGGCGCAGGATCCACAGCTTGTCTTGCAGCGTAACGGTATCCTTCAAATCCTCCAGATACACCCAGTTAGCCTCAGGCACCTGCTCTGGCAGATGGGTCAGCTTACCTTTCTCCAGGAACTGACGCGAAGTAACGATGGTTTTGATGGTCGCTGCGGTCATCGCGCTTTTCAGCCCATTCGCACCGGCGGTGTAATTGAGCATGGCAGGAATTCGGCCACGTAGCGAGGCACCAAAAATAGCGGCGGCGGTAATGGTGGCATTCGGCAACAGCATGCCGATATGTTCCCCCTGCGCGGTAAAACGTTGCAGGATACGGCTAACGCCTAATGCCTTTTTGATCAGTTGCTGGTAGCTGTCTTCCTTGAACGCCACATCTTCGATGCAGGGCTTATTGCGCCCATAACGATGCTGGGCAGCCAGCAGGGCTCCGAACAGGGTTTGCGGTTTAAGGGTATCCATACGTGCCTGCATCATGATCTGATGCAGTCTGTCACCGGCCAGTACCCGGCGTTCGCGCGCGCGCGGCGCATCCGGCATTGGCAAGGTCGTTGAAGGCAAAATACTGATATTGACCTGCGGGAACCAACGGATTTTGAACACCCCGGCCATGCGGCCAAACAGGCTGAACTCCGGGCCGTCGATACGCACTGGCACAATCGTGGCACCAGACTTGGCAGCAATAAAGGCGGCACCATCGTAGATCTTCATCAACGACCCGGTCACCGTGATACGCCCTTCCGGGAACACCACAATCGGCCTGCCTTGTTCAACCATCCGCACCAGATGCTTGATGGCCATCGGCTTGGTCGGATCCAGGGGAACAAAATCGATATAAGGTTTCAGCCAACGCATAAACCAGCGCTCAGATATGCTGGAGTAAACGGCAAAAACCGGTTTGATCGGCAAGAATAACGCCAGCAGTGCGCCATCCATGAAAGAAACGTGATTAGGGGTAATCAACAGCTTCTGGTGCTCAAAATGCCTGGCGTCACCTTCAACACGTACACGAAACAATAAGCGAAACAGCGCACGTAACACAGAATATATCATCCCACTCTCCCTCGGGGTTGATGGCCTTAAATCATTGAGGGGGAAGGATACTATATGGCAGGCAAAAAAAAACCTACGCATCCGCGTAGGTTGGTGCAATTGAAAATGGCTTCAACATACAGAGTATGCTGATTTCTCACCAATCAATACCTCTGGGACTTTCAATTTACCCTTTGGCACCAAAGGCCTGCCAGCGACTAATCGCAACAGTCAGGCGCAAAGTGTAACTATCAGTGTAGATTTCCCCTTAACCTGACACGGATATTTCCGCCTCTTCGCTGAAAGTGTTCGCAAGTGGATCTGAGCCAACCGAAAGCATGAATTAAAAGAGAATATCTGCAACGGCGGCCACAAGTTATGCATTCCAGCGCTTGCAGCCCCCGTTTTTTTCCGCAAAACTGGGGGATGTAAGCGATTACCCAGGAAATATTGACAGATATGGCCACGATTAAGGATGTTGCCAGGCTGGCGGGTGTCTCCGTAGCCACGGTATCCCGCGTAATAAACAACTCCCCCAAAGCCAGCGAAAGTTCGCGAAACGCCGTGCTGGCCGCCATGGAGGGGTTGCAGTATCACCCCAACGCCAACGCGCGTGCGCTGGCACAGCAGTCTACCGAAACCCTTGGCCTGATTGTTTCCGACGTTTCTGACCCATTCTTCGGTGCCATGGTTAAAGCGGTGGAACAGGTGGCCTATGCCACCCATAATTTTTTGCTGATTGGCAACGGTTACCATAACGCCGAAAAAGAACGCCAGGCCATTGAGCAACTGGTACGCCACCGCTGTGCCGCCCTGGTCGTTCATGCCAAGAAGCTGACTGATGAAGAGCTCATCGTCTGGATGCGTCAAATACCGGGTATGGTGCTGATTAACCGCACGTTACCTGGCTTTGAAACGCGCTGCGTAGCGCTTGATGACCGCTATGGCGCCTGGTTGGCAACGCGTCATCTGATCCAGCAAGGCCACCAACGGATCGCCATCATCTGCTCTACGCATCAGATTTCAGATGCTGCTGACCGGTTGCAGGGCTATCTGGATGCGCTGGAGGAACATGGTCTCGCGGTAGATGAGAAACTGATTGCCTACGGGGAACCGGATGAAATCGGTGGCGAGCAGGCGATGACCGAACTGCTGGGCCGCGGCAAAAATTTCACGGCAGTGACCTGTTATAACGATCCGATGGCCGCCGGTGCGCTTTCTGTGCTGAGTGACAACAGCGTCGATGTACCGGGCCAGATTTCGCTGATTGGCTTCGATGATGTCCTGATTTCACGCTATCTGCGCCCACGTCTGACCACCATTCGCTATCCGGTGGTGGCCATGGCCACACAAGCGGCAGAGCTGGCCCTGGCGCTGGCCAATAACCAGCCATTACCGGAAATTACTAATATGTTCAGCCCAACGCTGGTACGCCGCCATTCTGTCGCCAGTATCAATAACGCCTTCGAACAGAATTAAAGACGACGGGGAGTACTTCTTCCCCCTCAATTCCTCGCCTTGCGAGCGGAAGATTAGCGATATGCTCGCCGAGCACAACCTGAGCTAACCCTATGCTAGACTGAGCGATATTTGCCGCTGCGAACGTTAAAAGGGGTTAGTCATTAATGATCACCATGTTGGATGTTTCCATTCGCGCGGGGGTTTCCAAAGCCACGGTTTCACGCGTTTTAAATGGCACTGGCCAGGTAAAGAAAAGCACGCGCGATGCGGTGTTCAAAGCGATGGATGAACTGGGTTACCGGCCTAACTTTCTCGCCCAGTCATTGGCGAATAAAAGCTCCAACAGCATTGGGTTGGTGGTATCCAACTTCGACGGCCCCTATTTTGGTCGCCTGCTACGTCAGGCCGCCAAACTGATCGAGGCCAGCGGCAAACACCTGATCGTCACCGACGGACACGATACGCCGGAAGATGAATGGCAGGCGGTACAACTGCTGGCCGATCGCCGCTGCGATGCCATTATCCTCTATACCCGCTTTATGAGTGAAAGCGCGCTGATGGCGCTGCTGGAAGAATTGCCAGTACCGGTGATGATCATTAACCGCGATCTACCGCAAGCCCGTGAGCGCTGTGTGTTCTTCGAACAGCAACAGGCGGCCTTCAACGCGGTGGATTATCTTATCTGCCAAGGGCACCGTGAGATCGCCTGTATTACCGGGCCGATCGATACCCCAACGGCTCAAGCCCGATTGGCCGGTTACCGTCAGGCCCTGGCGCTCCACCAGATTGTGTTTGATGAGATGCGGGTTACCAACGGTGACAGCAGCGTGCCGGGGGGTTACCACAGTTGCAACGCTTTACTGACGAGTGGCGTACCCTTCAGCGCACTGTTTGCCAGCAACGATGATATGGCTATCGGCGCGATGAAAGCGCTACACCAAGCGGGTAAACGCCTGCCTGAAGATGTTTCACTGTTCGGCTTTGACGATGAACCCAGCGCGGCTTATCTGCAACCGGCATTGTCCACCGTTTATCTGCCAATCGATGCCATGATCGAAGCCGCCATCACGCAGGCGTTGCGCCTGATCAATGGCGAGGCATTGCAACCGTTGCCGCCCTTCACCGGTGAACTGAAACTGCGCGAATCTGTGGCTCCCGGCCCCTACTACGCAAGCTGATTGATCCATTAAAGCGGCGCAGCACGCTGCGCCGTAGTGGCTTAAACCAACTCTAACCCAATCAGTTCTTCAATCGTCTGACGGCGACGGATCAGACGAGGTTCGCCGTTTTCAAACAATACTTCCGGTAACAGTGGACGGCTGTTGTAGTTAGAAGACATCGATGCACCATAAGCCCCTGTGTCATGGAATACCAGATAGTCCCCCACCATCACCGGTGGCAGCAGGCGAGTTTCAATACCTCCGCCCGCCTGCTGAGTAAAGACGTCACCAGACTCACACAGTGGCCCGGCAATCACGGTCTCACGCAAAGGTTGGTTATCGCTGCTGCGCCCATCGGCAGGCAACAGCGAGATGTGGTGATAGCTGCCATACATGGCCGGACGCATCAGATCGTTAAAACCGGCATCTACCAGGACAAAGTGGCGGCTGCCCATATCCTTCACTGAGCGCACCTCGGCCACCAGCACGCCCGCTTCCGCCGTCAGAAAACGCCCAGGCTCGATCTCCAGTTTCACGGGATGGCCCAGATGCGCAGCAACGCGTTCACGCGCACGGTTCCACAAACCGTAATAGTGTTCGGTGTTAATCGCCTCTTCCCCTTGCTGATAAGGGATAGAAAGACCGCCCCCCGCAGAGATCGCACTGATATCCTGCCCCAGTGCAATGACCTGCTGCACCATGGCATCACAGACGCGCTCCAGATGTTGATAATCTACGCCAGAGCCGATATGCATATGCAATCCGATCAATGTCAAACCGTACTGCTGCACCTTGGCTATCGCCAGTGGTAAATCGGCATACCAAATACCGTGTTTGCTGTTTTCACCCCCGGTATTGGTTTTCTGGCTGTGGCCATGGCCAAAGCCTGGGTTAATCCGCAACCATACCGGATGCCCGGCAGAAACCTGACCAAGTTGCTCCAGCATGTCGATAGAACCGGCGTTCACCGGGATTTTCAATTCGCGAACGCGCGCTAACGTAGCATGGTCCAACACGTCGGCCGTAAAGACAATATCCTCGCCGCCCGGTTCAAAACCTGCTTTCAGCGCACGCTCGATCTCACCCAGTGACACCGAATCCACCTTCACGCCCTGCTCACGCATCAAACGCAGAATATGAATATTCGAACAGGCTTTCTGGGCAAAACGGATCACATCGAAATGACGCAACTGGTTGATACGCTGGCTGATGATATCCGCGTCATAGGCCCAGACCGGGCAACCGAAGCGTTGTGGCAGTGCCAGCAGATTGGCGGCGTTAAGGGCGGTAGAGGAGTCATTCAAGGCGCGTGGCATCAGTCTGTTTCCCAAATAGTATTTTCCACAATCATGCCGTTGATATTCTGGTGTGAAAAATATCTATTTCGCCATAGTCTATTCATTTATGATATGGGTTTAGCGTCAACGGAGCCGCACTATGCATGCGATCACTTTGCGTCAGATTGAAATCTTTCATGCGGTGATGACCACCGGTAATCTGACCGAAGCGGCAGCGCTACTGCAAACTTCACAACCCACCGTCAGCCGCGAATTGGCCCGCTTCGAGAAACTGATCCAACTGCAGCTGTTTGATCGTGTACGTGGTCGCCTGTACCCAACGGTACAAGGGTTGCGGCTGTTCGAGGAAGTCCAACGCTCCTATTACGGCCTGGATCGCATCAAGAATGCCGCAGCGGGTATCCGACAGTTCCAACAGGCGCAGCTCTCCATCGCCTGCCTGCCGGTATTTTCTCAATCTTTGCTGCCCGCCGTGTGCAAGCCTTTTGTCGATCGCTACCCAGAGGTGAGCTTTAGCGTGATCCCGCAGGAGTCGCCGCTGCTGGAAGAGTGGCTTTCGGCGCAGCGTTACGATCTGGGCCTGACAGAAAATACCCTGACCCCCGCAGGTACCGAACGCATGACGTTAATGACCATGAATGAGGTGTGCGTACTGCCCGCCGGGCACCCTTTGTTGGCGAAAAGCGAGCTGACGCCACAGGATTTCAGCGCAGAGAATTTTATCAGCCTTTCAATTACCGACAGTTACCGACAACTGCTGGATACGCTGTTTCATGACCAGGGGATCGAACGCCGAATGGTACTGGAAACCCACAGCGCCGCATCGGTGTGCGCGATGGTAAAAGAGGGGGTTGGCGTGTCGATCGTCAATCCACTGACCGCACTGGATTACGCCAATAATGGTGTTCATGTGCGGCCGTTCAGTGTCGACGTGCCGTTTACTGTCAGCCTGATCCGCCCACTGCATCGCCCCTCTTCGGCACTGGTCAGCGCCTTTGTGCAACACCTGCAACAACAAGCAGATAAACTGACCGCTCGTCTTGCTACCGTGATTCGCGGCTAATCTCTCAGCGTAGCGTGGCTCGCCATCCGGGATCGGTAGCAAACCATTCCACCAGAAAGTCCAGCATGGTGCGCAGTGTGGCGGGCATTTGGCGGCGCGAAGTGTAAATACCGTATATTCCCATCGCCTGCGGCAAGTACTCCGGCAGGAGTTCGATCAAATCGCCCTTGGCCAGTAAAGGTGCCGCCGAGTAGTAAGGTTGCAGAGAAATTCCTGCGCCTTGCAGCGTCCCCGCCAACAGCACTACCGACTCATTGGCACTGAGGTTGCCGCTGACGGCAACCGCCGATTTCGTCCCCTGATGCTCAAAATGCCACAGGCTTTTGCCAAAGTAGGAGTAGGTCAGGCAGTTGTGCAGGCTTAAATCTTGCGGATACCTCGGCGTTCCGTGAGCGGCAAGATAAGCCGGCGATGCGCAGATCACTGAAGCACAGGTGGAAAGTGGCCGGGCAATCAGGTTAGGGTCCAGTTCATTGGTAATGCGCAAAGCCAGATCGATACGTTCCTCTACCAGATTTACCGTGCGATTGTTCATTTGCAAATCTACGGCTACCTGAGGATGGCGCTTCAGATACTGCGCTACCGCCCCCACCAACGCCGTTTGCCCAAGGGATTGAGAACAGGTGATGCGCAGCAGGCCGCGTAAGTCATCACTCTGAGCGCTCTCTACCAGATCAATATCCTCCGCCAGCGCCAGTATTTGGCGACAGCGCTCCAACGTGCGCTCACCGGCATCG
Source organism: Serratia fonticola (assembly GCF_006715025.1). Lineage (NCBI taxonomy): Bacteria > Pseudomonadati > Pseudomonadota > Gammaproteobacteria > Enterobacterales > Yersiniaceae > Serratia > Serratia fonticola. The sequence continues at coordinate 1,574,674 of NZ_VFMK01000001.1, read as the reverse complement.
GTCAGGCTGAGTTTTCGCGTGGTGCGATGCAGCAGCCGCGCCCCGGCCCACTGTTCCATCTGCGCCAGATAGCGCGTCACCATCGCACGCGACATCGCCAACGTTTCAGCCGCAGCAATCATACTGCCGCGATCAACTATAGTGACAAAGACTTCTGCAGCCGTGATGCGATCCATAATTCGCTCGATTTATGCAATTAACTATTGCTCATTATCCGGTTTTTCTCTCGATTCATGCAACATATCATCTTGCCAACGACAATAACGCCCAAAAGGACACCTGCAAATGTTTAAGAAATCATTACTGACCCTGGCTTTTACCAGCATCGCAACCCTCAGCACCTTTGCCACTGCGGCCAATACCTTGACCATGGAGGTATATAACCCAGGCGAAAAAAGCGTCTTCCCGGTTTCTTCCGAGATTATCAGCGGCCCACATGAAGTGGCTCTGATTGATGCCCAATTCCAGCGTAACGACGCACAAGCGTTGGTGAAGAAGATCAAAGCCACCGGCAAAAAACTGACCACGGTCTATATCAGCCATTCGGATCCGGATTTTTATTTTGGTCTGGATGTGATCAAAGCGGCCTTCCCACAGGCGAAAATCATCGCCTCACCGGATACGATCAAAGCGATCAACGCTACCCAGGCAGGTAAATTGGCTTATTGGGGCCCTATCCTGAAGGAGAATGCTCCGCAAGCCGTGATCGTACCGCAGCCAATGCAGGGCAGCAGCTTTACCATTGACGGCCAACCGGTGGAAGTCAAAGGCCTGAATGGTCCAACACCGGACCGTACCTTTGTCTGGATCCCATCGTTGAAAGCCGTGGTGGGTGGCGTGCCAGTAGCTGGCGACAATATTCATCCATGGATTGCAGATACGCAAACGGTAGAGTCTCGTGCTCATTGGCAGCAAACCCTGGAAAGCATCAAGGCGCTGAAACCACAGGTGGTCGTACCTGGGCATTTCCTGCCTGGTGCACAGCAAACGCTGGAATCGGTCACCTTTACCCATAACTACCTGACCACGCTTGAAAGCGAATTACCCAAGGCCAAAAATTCCGCTGAACTGATCGCGGCAATGAAGCAGCACTACCCCGCTCTGCAGGATGGCTCCAGCCTGGAATTAAGCGCCAAGGTGTTGAAAGGCGAGATGAAGTGGCCGCAATAAGGCGGGTATAGACCAGCGAGTCGGACGACGCCCCTGACGCTGACGCCAGTCAGTGACTGGGGCAAATACGCGCTACTGACAACGCTGAGCTTGAAAGAGAACGGGTAGAGATAACAATGACGACCTTACACTACATTTTCGATCCACTGTGCGGCTGGTGCTACGGTGCTGCGCCGTTGGTTAAAGCTGCGCAAGCCATTCCGGGGTTAACCGTTGCGTTGCATGCGGGCGGTATGATGACCGGTGACAACCGCCGCGCGATCAACGACGAATGGCGCAATTATGTCATACCGCATGATAAGCGTATCGCTGAACTGACCGGTCAGCCCTTTGGCGACGGTTACTTCAACGGCCTACTGCGTGATACTACGGCGGTGATGGACTCCGAGCCGCCTATCACCGCCATTCTGGCCGCTGAACAACTCGCGGGACGCGGCCTGGATATGCTGCACCGCCTTCAGGAAGCTCACTATCGTGAAGGACGACGCATTGCCGATACCGCGGTATTAGAAGCGCTGGCCACAGAGTTGGGCCTGACTTCTGCTGCATTTATTGCCGAGATGCGTTTCAACAAGGGGGCACCAACAGCACAGCACATTGCTGAAAGCCGCGCCCTGCTTGCCAAAGTCCGCGGACAGGGTTTCCCAACCTTTGCATTACAGGATGCGCAAGGGCAGTTGTATCAAATTCCCGCAGGAGAGTATCTGAGTGATATCGATGGCTGGCTGGCCTTGCTAAAAAGTGCAATAAACTGATCGTGATGCGTGCGCGAAAGCGCACGTGTATTGATCGACAAAAACGCGCTCCAGCCACAATGATAGCGTTGTTGCACCACCCCCTCCCCCAATTCGTATCATTGTTATTATTTCAAATAGTTAGCGGCGTCAAAACTGCTTACATGTGTTGGTTTGTTTGTTACCGCTCACACGACCATGATGACGGAAAAACAATACATTCTGGATCATCATGAACACAGCTATTTCGCAGAAACATGCCGTTTGGCAGCTCATCAAACCTTTCTGGGTGTCCGAAGAAAAATGGCGCGCCTGGGCGATGCTGATCGCCATCGTTGCTCTGTCCCTCGGGCTGGTCTACATCAGTGTGCTTATTAACCAGTGGAATCAGGTGTTCTACGACGCCCTGCAGAATAAAAACTATCCGGTGTTCAAAGCTCAGCTGTGGCGATTTACCTATCTGGCGCTGACTTTCATCGTGCTGGCGGTTTATAAGATCTACCTGACTCAAGGCTTGCAGATGCGCTGGCGGCGCTGGATGACGGAGAAATTTATGGGTAAATGGCTGGCACATCAAGCCTATTACCATACCGAACAGCAGCAGATTATCGATAACCCCGACCAACGTATCGCCGACGATCTTAACGTTCTGACCCAGTACACCTTGTCACTTTCGCTCGGATTGCTCTCCAGCCTGGTGACGCTGTGCTCGTTTATAACCATTCTCTGGCACATCAGTGGACCAATGACCTTTGTGATTGCCCAACATGCCATCACCCTGCCCGGCTATATGGTATGGTTTGCCTTGCTGTATGCGGTCTTGGGTTCGTTGCTGATCTGGTGGGTGGGCAAACCCCTGGTCATGCTGGGTTTTAACCAGGAACGTTATGAAGCAAACTTTCGTTTCGGACTGATCCGTATCCGTGAAAATAACGACGCCATTGCGCTGTATCACGGCGAACCGCGTGAAAAGCAGCAGTTGAGCAACCGCTTTGAAGCGATACGCAGCAACTGGTGGTCGATTATGCGCATTACCCGTCGCCTTAATATCGCCAGCAACTTTTATAGCCAGTTTGCCATTATCTTCCCGCTGCTGGTGGCTGCACCACGTTATTTCTCTGGCGCTATCCAGATGGGCGGTCTGATGCAGATCTCTTCCGCTTTCGGTCAGGTACAAGGCGCGCTATCGTGGTTTATTGATGCGTTTACCGATCTGGCTACCTGGAAAGCCTGCGTTAACCGTCTGGCCGGTTTTAATGCGGCGGTTGATGAGGTGCATAGCCAAACTCGCGGCATTAGCCTGCAACAGCAAGAGGGCCAACCGCTGATATTGCGTAATCTTGGCATGACGCTGCCCGACGGCCAACCGTTGCTAAGCTCAGCCTCTATGACGCTCAAACGCGGTGAACGCGTACTGATCGTTGGTCCTTCAGGCTGTGGTAAATCCACGTTGCTGCGCGCCATTGCCGGGATCTGGCCCTACGGTTCCGGTGAAATCGACCTGAATAAAAACCTCAGTACCCTGTTCCTGCCGCAACGCAGCTATATTCCCATCGGTACGCTACGCGAGGCATTGAGCTATCCGCACCAGGATAAGAACTATAGCGACGAACAGCTGTTGAAAGTGCTGGAAAACTGCCGCCTGAAACACCTGCAACGCTGGCTGGATACCAGCGCTAACTGGAGTCATCGACTTTCGCCGGGTGAACAACAACGACTGGCGTTTGCCCGTGCCATCCTCACACGTCCAGATGTGTTGTTCCTGGATGAAGCGACCAGTGCGCTTGATGATGAAACCGAACAATTGATGTATTGCCTGCTGGTTGATGAACTGCCGAATGTCACGCTGGTGAGCGTGGCACACCGTAACAGCGTAGCGAAATATCACCAGACCTGCTGGCGCTTCAGCCGCGAAGAAAACGGCCCGGCGCAAATGGCACTGAGCCCCTTGCCGGTTTCCGGCTAATACCCGGGATCGGTAGAAAAGGGTGGCGCCCCCTTCAACAAGGAGAGGGACGCCACCTCCAACGGGGTACGCATCGGTGGGTGCTAAATCCCATCAGCCTCGGCGTTTTCACATCTTACCTTACGCCGCTCGTGCCACAGACTGGTGAGGCCGCGTTTGCCACAGGCCAGCGCCATGTCACGAAACGCATCCAGGCTTAAACCTTCTCGCTCCAGCATCATTTCAGCGGCCAGTTGCATATTCACGCCGGTCAGTACCTCACAATTTCCCTGTGTATCCGCCAACTCACTGGCACAACGGAACGGTGAACCACCTAGCATATCGGTAAGAAAGACGACACCATCCGGCTGTTTTACCGCTTGCAAGGCAGCAAGCAGTGCCGCGCTTAGCTCAGCCGTTCCCATATGCACAGGGAAATCAACCGCGACACAGGCAGGCTGAGCCCCAACAACCTGCTCGACAGCCTGTAATAAACCGCTGGCGAAACCACCGTGGCCGGTAATCACAATTCCAGGCATTTTTTGTTCCTCACAGCAAACCGACAAATTTACCTACCACGCCGATCACCACCGTTACGCCAATCAGTTTCACCGGTGAGAAGCCGCACTTCATCAGGAAGAAAATCAGCAGCGTAAAGCACAGCGGCAACAGATTGGGCATCAGTTTGTCGAGCACATCCGTTTGCAGCGCCACTGTGGCTTTACCCGCATGCATGATCAGCGGCGTAGAAAGGTGCACATAAGAGGCCACCAACGCACCGATGACCGTCATACCCACGATCGACGCCGCATGGGATATTCGCCTGGTATGGGTTTTCAGCAAGGCAAGCGCACTGGTCCCCGCCTGATAACCGTAATGCGCCAGACCGAAACGCAACCCAAAATGAAAAACGTTAAATAACAGCAGAAACACTATCGGCCCAAACAAACTGCCTTCCAGAGCCAAAGAGGCCCCAATCCCTGCGCAGATCGGTAATAGCGTCAGCCAGAATAAGGCATCGCCGATACCACCAAGCGGCCCCATCAGTGCCACTTTTACCGCACGAATGGTGGAGATCCGCTCCTTGTTCTGCTCCATCGCCAACACCAACCCGGAAAGAAAGGTGACGTCAAACGGATGCACGTTAATAAACTCCATATGCATTTTCATGGAGTTCGCCAAATCCTGCGGGTTACGATGAATCTTGCGCAAACCGGGGATCAGGGTATACAACCAACCACCGGCTTGCATACGCTCATAGTTGAACGAGGCCTGCAACAGTAACGATCGCCATGCCATTCGGTTGATATCTCCACGCGTCAGCGCTTGCGCCGGGCAGCTATCAACATAATCGTCCTGTTCTACCTGGCTGGTCGCCAGTGCCTGCGCCAACCGCTTTTCTGCTTTTTGCGCCAGCAGATCGTCAGAATCATTAAATGCCATCTTCGGCGTCCTCCGGTTGAACAGGCTTTCTGATCACCTCTGCGTCAGCCCGTTGACTGTTGAAGAAATCGATCAGGGCAATTGCCAATGCCCCTAGTGCCACCGCCAGGATCGGCAGCTTAAGAAAAGTCACCGAGATAAAACCAAGGATGAAATAAGCCACATAGGTTTTCTTCATCATCACTTTCATCAACAGTGAGAAGCCGATTGCAGGCATCATGCCCCCTGCGACCGCCAACCCATCCAGCAGCCAAACCGGCGCTTTCTGCACCATGGCGCTGGCCGCATCGGCACCAAAGTAAATCGGCAAAAACGCCACCACAAAGTAAAAAACAAACAGGATGCTGATACCGAGATAGTTCACCCGTTCAACACCGCGCCAGTTCAGCTCCTTCACCATGCGATCGCAACGGTGCATCATCGGGGAAAACACGGTAAACAGCAGCGTGATACAACCCTGAACCGCAATGGCGAACGGTACTGCCACCCCAATGGCCACTTTGGGATCGGCCTTGGTGAGGATGGCAAATGCCGTGCCGACCACACCACCGATGACCACATTTGGCGGCTGTGCCCCCGCCAGTGGCACCATCCCCATCCAGACCAACTCCAGCGTCCCTCCGACCAGCAACCCCGTCGTGACATCCCCAAGAATCAGACCCACCAGAGGGCCCATCACCACCGGGCGGTGAAAGTGGGTCAAACCGTCAAACAGATCAACCCCAGCCAACCCCGCCAACAATGCAATCAATAATGCGTCAGTTAACATATTCCCCCCAGTGCTCACGCGAGCAGTTTGCCTATGGCTTCGCCCGCTTCATCCGGTACCCGGCGGACCTCACAGGTTACGCCCAATGCTGTCAGCTCGCGGAATGCCGCAACGTCATCGTCATCTACCGATACCGTCTTATGGATTTGCCGCTTCCCTTCGGCAAAATGCATATTGCCAACGTTGACGAACTTGATTGGCACACCGCCGCGCACCAGCGTCAGCACGTCCTGTGGCGTTTTGCATACCAGGAAAATCTTTTGCCTATCTGCCGCCTTATGAATCACATCAATGGTTTTCTGCAGCGAGAAATAACGGGTCTGTACCCCCTCAGCCACAACCATATCCATCAGGTTCTGCTGTACCGGATCGGCGGCGGCGGCATCGTTGGCAACCACGACCAGATTGGCCCCCAGCGTATTGGTCCAGGTCACCCCAACCTGACCATGCACCAGGCGGTTATCAATACGGGTCATCAGAATATTGGGCATGTCAGCACACCTCTGGGTAACAGGCTGAGTGATAGTCTTCGAGCACCTGGGTAATTTTGTGAATAACCCAATCTTGCGGATCGTGGCCAAGTTCACCGGCATTTAAAGCTCGCGCCTGATCGGGTAAATATTGGCTGAGTAGCGCCAAGGGCACCGGGGAGCGACGTAGATTGTCCATCAATGCATCCACCGCCTGTTGGACTTGCGGCTGCGGCCAGTAATAACGCACGCGATCGCTCAGACTGTAATGCCGATCCAGATATTGTTGATGCGGGCTACCATGGTAATAACGGCTCCACTGCTGAGGTTGTTCACGCATCACCTGTTCAAGCGTGGCGCACAACTGGGCTGAACGGTGTTCACCTAACCATTCACGCTCAATACGATCGAGAGCAAACAAGGCTTCACGCAGGGCAAAGGTCAGTGCCGGCCCCACTTTCAGAATGGCGAAATGATCGCGTACCAATTGCCGGTAAGCCTGTGGTGCCTGGTAATCCGTTGAGTGCGCCTCATACAACAGCCCCGGCTGATGTTCGATAAAACGGCTAAGGGCCTGGGCCGCAACGGGTTGGTAGTGTTCCACTCCGTGATGATCAAACTCGACGCCGGGTTGAACCACCAGTGCAATCACCCGTGACCAGGCACTGCCCAATTCGGCCTGTTGCCATGCATGACGATGGGCCTCTAGCGTTTCTGATACGGCCTGCGGCGTGGTGATCTGGACGCCTTGTAACGCTTCTTGTGCACCGCCCGGCACCGGGACTTCCGTACCGATCACATACACCGGCGCTTCCCCCCCACTTTGTTGCCAGGCTCGCTCCGCCACCGCGCACAAGCGGGCAGCGCGCTGCGCGACAACCTCATCGCCTAATGGCGTAGGATCGTCAGCGCATGACATGGAGCAATCGAGATGGATCTTACGAAACCCGGCGCGAACATAGTCATCAATCAAGGTTTCCGATAGCGCCATCGCCTCTTGCGCCGGGCGATCCTGCCAGGCATTCGGACCAAGGTGATCACCTCCCAACCAGATCTCGCTCTGCGGCAGCCCAATGTCAGCGGCCATACGCCAAAGCGCGTCACGAAACTGCGCGGCATTCTGACCGGTATAGCCGCCAAACTGATTGACCTGATTTGATGTGGCCTCAATCAACACCGGAGTGCCGCGCGTTTTTGCCTGTAGCAAAGCGGCTTGCAGTACCCATGGATGGGCGGAGCAAACGGAAAAAATCCCCACCGGCTGACCGGCTTTGTGCTGTTCGACGAGTTGTAACCACTGCTGCATGAATCCCCCATGAAGGCACCCTACTCACGATCGGCTATCACCACCTCTACGCCTAAATCGATGAGTGCCCGCTCATAATCTTGTGGAAGACGGCTATCTGTGATCAGCCGATGAATTTGCCCGACTTCGCGAATCATGCAAAAACTCTTGCGACCAAACTTGCTGGCATCAGCAACCGCGATAATTTCCCGCGCCACCTCACACATCACTCGATTGAGGTGGGCCTCACCGGGGTGAGGTGTGGTGATCCCCGCAACCAGATCGAAACCGTCGACGCCCAGAAAAAGCTTGTCGAAACGGTACTGGCGCAATTGCTGCTCGGCAGCCGGGCCATAGAGCGAATAGGAGTTCTGTCGTACGCTGCCCCCTAACACCATCACCTCAACGCCGTCATACCCTGAAAGCTCATAAGCAATGTTCAGCGCATTGGTCATCACCACCAGATCGCGACGTGATTTCAACCAAGGCACGATCTGCGTCGTGGTTGAACCAGAATCCAGGATCAGCGCATCTCCGTCGCGCACATAGCTGGCCGCTCGGCTGGCAATCTGCGATTTCACATCGCGATTCAACCGCCCTTTGTCATGTAACGGGCGGTCAAAGGCAAACTGCTGGTTAAGCATCGCGCCACCATAAGCGCGCAGCGCGCAGCCTTTTCGTTCCAGAAAGCGCAGATCGTTGCGGATCGTTACCGTGGAAACGGCAAACTGCTTGCTGAGTTGCTCCACCCGCACGCTGCCGTGCTCACAGAGCAGATCGATAATTTGTTCACGTCGTTTGGCGGTGTTCACTGGCATGAGCAATAGGTCCTCAGGTTTCCGGTTTTAGCCGGGAGATGATGGCTTTCGCTCTACTGCGGCGGTATTACAACAAAGCGAAAGCAATGAAATTGTGATCGGGATTACAGGGCAGTTTTAGCAGGAAATGAGGGTAAAAAGCTTTCGAATCGAAATGAAACGAAACTATTTCTTTGATGGCTGGGGGAAAAGTGAAATCTGCCGCAAGCCGCTGGGGCGGCAGGTTAAGAGTATGTGAAAAACATGACAGTGAAAGGGACTTTGGCGGGCACAGGTGAAAAGACTTTTTTTTCCTTAAGTGATCAACATCACAAATCCACCAATTGGCTCAACCGAGCCTGCCAACACCAAAGTAGGTTATCAGGCCGACGACCACCAAGATCACGATCACGGCGACGGTATAAAGCACAATACGGCGAGGGCTGTAAAAAGACATGATGACGCCTCCGAACAAAAATAAGTTTACTTAGGTTACTGTTCTTTATCCCGACAAAAGCTGCCAGCACCCGTTAGCCTGGCTTTGATCAAGGCTATCCTATCTCGCCGAGACCGATTGCGTTCTCTTTAGGCTTTCGTCAGGCTGGCCATTGTTTCCAACACTGACAGCCCTGCCAATACGTAGGCGTAACGTCAATCAACGCATCTCGACACGCATTATTGATTGGCTGTATGTCTTGGCGCGGAGATTTCATGTTCCAACCGGAATCCCCTCTGTCTCAATCGCCATACGCCGTCATTGCGCAGGTTTATCACTGCTAGCCGGGTCATGCCAGTGGCCGTCAACTTAAGAGCTCTACCCATCAGCGTAGGTCTGTTACTGGAACAGATCCAGCAACAGTTAATGCTTTCAGCCACCGCAGTCAGGTTACTTAATTCTCTGCTCCTGATCCTGTTTGCCGTGTTATTACCGCTAACGCCCTCTATCGCCAAACGAATGGCATTGAGCATAGGGTATGGCTGGTAACGGTGATGCTGGTTGTCGGGATGTACTACCCTGGAATGACGTGTTCTGGGGGGAAGCGTGCTTATCGGGAGTGCCTTTACCGTCAGCCATGACACAGTCTATTGGCCATTTGCTGGCCGCACTGGGAACAACCCTGTTTGGCCAGATGCGCGACCTGATTAAAAGTTGACAGTACCTTTGACGATGTTACTCGGGCTGACTCTGCTGCAAATGCTGTTTGCCATTCTGGCTGGGTGTTACAAGATTATCCGCTACCCCAGTGGTGGCACTGATATCTTCTTCGGGCAGCAAAAGCGCCTCAATAAAGCGTTTTTGCCTTTCATTCAACCGCCAGGTGGGCGGCAATATGCTCTGCCCAGGTAACTGAACCTCTCCAGCAAGGGGTTGTAATTTGCTATCCATCGGCTTGCTTATGCCCCACTGTTTCCAATAAGTTGTTGCAGTTATTTTGACTCATAATGCCTCACTTAAGTCATGCTGAAACAAACCTTTCAGCGGCAACTGCTACTCAGACGTAGGTTAACCTAATAGCGACGTTATTTATTATCGTTATGAGCAATTGATAAAGTAGTCTATTCCTATGGATAATTCTCAACAAAACAATAATTGGAAATATTGTTAGCACTTGTTACCCAAGAAGCCGCTCGTAGTATCCGAGCAAAGGCGAACTTAATCGCCCTAACGGGATCAAGAGAAATATCTCACCGTCAGCCGATCTGGCTGACGGAATCCTTGCTGGCCTGTTGGCGTTCATCCCCTAACAATTCGCTCAACTGGCCATCTCGCATTTGCAGCAGGCGGTCCGCATGTTCAAAATAATGGTCGTCATGGCTAATGGCAAAGATGGTTTTGCCCATGGCGCGCAAACAGGGAAGCAACTCACGGTAGAAAGCTCGGCGGAACTGGGGATCCTGATCTGCCGCCCATTCATCCAACAGTAAAATATCCCGTTTTTCCGCCACCGCCAGTAACAGAGCCAAGCGTTTACGCTGCCCCTGTGAAAGCTGCGGATTCGTGATCCTGGCCCCATCAAACACCAATTTGCTTTTCATTTTTAACCGTTGCAGCCAGGTGTCTACCAGTTCAGCATCTGGCGCTTTCCCTTCCGGCCCCAACAGATGATGAAACTGATGGAAATCGGTGAAGATGGCCGAGAACAAGCGGCGATAATCATACCTGTCGCTGGCCGTTAACGGGGAGCCATCCAGCAGAATCTGCCCGCTGACGGGCACATACAATCCAGTTAACAACATAGCCAACGTAGATTTACCACTCCCATTGCCACCAATCAGAAACACCAACTCGCCACGTCGTAACGTCAAATTGAGCGGCCCCACAGCAAATCCTGGTTGCTCATCACCAGCCTTATAGCGAAATACCACATCACGTAACTCCAGAGTTTGCCATTCTCGGGCTTGTGTCGCAGGAAAGGCCTCTTGGTAGTCCGCCAGTTTGAGCGCTTTCACCTTGTTAAAGGCAACGGCGGCGCTGATCAACGTCGGAAATGCCCCAACAGCCTGTAATAATGGCGTGCGCAGAAACAACAAAGTCAGGGAATAGGTTGCAGCAATCTCCGTGTTTGCCCATCCCAGGCTGTTCGCCATATAAAATACCAAACCAATAGCGCCCAGCATCATGATATTTGACCAGTTGACAGCACTAAGATGGAAGGTATCCGCACGAATTATGTGATAGCGATAATCACCAGCATCCGGCTGGTAAGCCTGTTGGAAAAGCGCCTTGGCGCGATCACGGTTTAGTGCCAACTCTTTACGTCCATCAATCGCTGACTGATAGTGCTGATAAAGGCGTTCCTCTGCTTCGCGCACGTTGTTGAGATGACGATAAACCCGTGAGACAAGATACCAACTGCCAAGAATCGTCACCGCGACCCAAAGCGCCGTTACGCCCAGCATCGCTGGCGAGAGCCAGCCAAGATAAAGCGCAGAACCGATGCTCAAAATCACCCCTTGTACCAGTTCTGGCAGGCGAACAAAGGCGATGGTGATATTACGAATATCACTTGATAGACTGGCAAGCAGCGAAGCGCTCCCCAGTTGTTCCAGGCGTTCAATATCGGTATCCAGAATACGCTTGACCAATTGACCACGCAGGCGATAAACAAAATAGTGTCCTAGCGTAGTCAACGCCAACTGTGAACCCAGTGTTACCACCATCAACAGGGCCAATAAACCAAGAAATTGCGGCAATATCGTCAGCGACTCCCCCACCGCCCCCATCAACTGCACATTTATAAATGCAATGATGCCAATACCCAACGCAGCGCTGGCCATGGTCAACGTCATTACCGCCAGAAACGGCCAACGATATTGGTGGAAGACGACTCTTAGCAACTCCATGAGAAATCCTATTTAGAATCAGTGCAAGGCAGGCATTGTAATCAGCAAAAGTACGATATCAATAACAATTCTCATTTTGTTTTTCGTTTGAATGCACACTAAGACCTGCGTTCTACGTAGGTATCGTACGTTGATTTCCTATGGGATGGGTAAGCCCCCTCGTGATAGAGTAACAATTTCTAAAAAATGCATTTCGGAAACCAGAAAAAACGAATAAAAAACAGCCACAAAAATAATGGATTTGTTGTTCGGGAAATAAAAATCCCATAAAAAAGTAAATATCCGAATAGCCATAGAGAAAAAGCACACCTTAGTAACACTAAGAATGTACTCATTTTTCTTCAAAGTGCGATTTTCGCTATGTATTTTCGGCATGGGATGTGTCCTCTCCCTACAAACAAAGTGATTATTTTATGAGCAGATAGGCTATTTTTTTTCACATTAATAATGGTCAACGCCTCTCAAACACTAGCCTCAATGAAATTTTGACGGAAAGTTCTTAGTACCACTCATTGCTATTTCATTTGCTGAATGCAGGCGTTCAATGTTTAAATGACACTATCATCCATAATATTTGCTTTCTGTAACGCAGGAAAGAGAAAATGAAAAAACGCAAATATCTCAGCCATATTGAAATTGAGAGAATGATCTCTGCCATACCGGACGGACCTAATGGTTGTCGGGATCGCTGTATGTTGTTGATGTGCTTTATTCATGGGTTACGCGTCAGTGAGCTGCGGGGCTTACGCTTAGAGGATATTGACCTGGCAACGAACCGCTTACACGTTTCCCGCTTAAAGAACGGTTTCTCTGTCCAGCATCCCATTCAAATCCGTGAACGCCTCGCGCTAAACAGATGGTTATCACAACGTCCACGTTATCTGGAGTCTGACAGTCCATGGTTATTCCTTTCACGCCATGGAGGGCAAATTTCACGCCAGCAGCTCTACCGTTTAATAAAATCCTACGGAGAATTAGCTGGCATCAGCGTTCAGGTACATCCTCATATGCTGCGACACTCTTGTGGGTATGCCCTCGCCGACAAAGGGATTGATACACGGTTAATTCAAGACTATCTGGGGCATAGAAACATTCAAAACACCGTTATTTATACTGCAAGCAACGTGGAACGCTTCCGGATAATACATATTTAACTCAAATATTAGAACTATTCTAAGTTAAATTGCCTGATATTTAGTAGCAATATATTTTTACTTTACAGGAGTGACAGTATCGGCAGGAGCCATCACATCTAATATTTTTACATTATATATCATCGTAGAACCCGGCGGGATGTCAGGTGGTAGACCTTTATCGCCATAAGCTAAATTTGGCGGAACTACCATCGTCATGCTGCCGTGATTTTGCAACTGCATGAGTGCAGATTTAAACATGGGCGGATAGCTGGACAATGGCTGCGTGATTGACGTGCCTGCAGCATCCATATCCTTGATGACTTTCCCGTTTGTCAAACTCTCTTTTACCACCACAGTGACAATACTGTTTGGCCCAATCGGCCCATTCCCGGTATTCTCGATACGGTAGAAATAGCCTGATGCCTCTTTTTTCACCTGTTTTTGCTTTTTAAACTGCTCTATATAACGAGCCCCTGCCGTTTCAACATTCAATTTTTGCTGCTTTTGATTGCTATTCAGCGCCACTTCTGCGGCATCCAATGCTTTTTCGATCTGATCTGGCAGTAACTTGAGTTGCCCGGCGAAGGTGTCTTGTACCCCCGCCAACGCTATACGGCTATCCACCTCAATACCCTGCGTCGCTCTCTCTTTAAGCAAAGCGAGCATATCTTCTGCCAAAGAGCTGCCGATCGCATAGTCGCGAATTTCCTTCGCTGATTTTGGCTCTATATCCGCTTTTTGCAGAGTGACCAACCGCTGTTGCAATGCGCTATTTTCCAACTGCTGCGCATCAGCCCTTCCCTTCAACGCCGCCAGTTGGTTTTGTAGCGCTTCCCTCTGCTTATGACTTTCATCCAAAGCGGCCTGTATGGTTTGATTACCTTGGGCTTTCTCGCTGTTTGACACCGTTAGCACTTCGACTTGCTTTTGCAGCACAGCCATTTGTTGTGCTTTTTCTTTAACCTGGTTTGTCAATGTTGCTAGCTGTTTTTGTACCGCTTCGTTTTGCTGGTTGCTTTGCGCAGCCTGCGCTTTCAGCGTATCACGCTCGCTACTTTTCACCGCCTGCGTCGCGATCAGTAAGTCCAACTGTTTTTGTAATAAAGATGCCTTCAGCGCTTTCTCGTTGGCTTTCTTGGTTAACTCCACCAAGGTCTTTTTCGCCTCTTCGGCCTGTTTGCGGCTTTCATTCAGGGCTACTTGCAGGGCTTTATTTTCCTGATTATTATCATTATGCGATTTAGCCAGCACATCCAGTTGCTTTTGCAGTGCCGAACTCTGTTGCTGGCTTTTGTCTAGAGCCTGCTGCAATCGGCTATTATCTTTTGCATTTTCTGACTTTGCCGCCGTTGCAAGCTTCATATCCTGCTGCATCTGTTCAGTGGCCAGCAGATTTTCCTGCAGATTTTGTTTTAACTGAGCCACTTCGGCACGCGCTTCCGCATCCTGTTGGGCGGTTTGTCGCAATTGCTTAAGTTCCTGTTCCTGCTTAGCAAGGGTGGTATTCAACCGTTCAATTTTGGCTTGTAGAGCCTTTAATTCAGTCGTAGGGGCAGCGGTAGGCTCGCCAGCCTTTTTGCTAGAGAGGCGTTTGGCTGGCTGACGGGTGTTTCTTTCGGCTGGCGAACTGATATCGTCAAGCTGGGAGGGGGTCAGCAAGAGAAGCGCAGGGGCTTCATCTACCTTGCTGGTTATCGCATTCAAAGATTGCAGTGTTGAACTCATGTCGTCCTTGAGTTGCTCCGCTGCAAACGCACAGCCCAAAGGAAGCGCTAACGTAAAGAAAAAGCCATATTTTAAGCCCTGCTTCACTTCACGCTCTCCCCTTTACGGATCAGCCCATTGAGGACGTCACGTTCAATTTCAGCACAGACCTGATTGGTTTTATATTTATACAGTGCGTCTAAGGTATCTTTGGTCAGTGAGTTCACTTCGCCGCGTACGGCAGTGTATACCGACGCCGTTTTTACCAAATTATCGAAATAGGCTTTTCGAACGGCATAAGCTCTGGGATTAACGGTTTTCAACGAAGCGAGCTCGCTCTGACAGAGCCCCATACGATTTTCTTTCACTTCAGGCTGTGGCTCTACCACGGCTTCTGGCGGTGGTGTTTCAACAGCCTGGGGTACAGACTCTGCCGGAGGGGAAACCAGAGAAGTCACCGTGTTTTTGCTTTCGCAACCGGCCAACAGTAATCCGCTACCGACGATAATTCCGGCCATCAACCGCCGCCCACACCCTCTGTTTTTTTGAAGCTGTTCCAAAACTCTATTCCTTCCTGGCTGGATAAGAACCGCTCATCACTCCCCGTGAATGAAGCAAATCCACAGGAGGTAACCATGTCGGCAATGTTTCTATTTCTTTTTCTTTGCTGGCTCTGTGGATATGTTTCTGGACGTCATTGGCCTCGGTCACCACATGACTTTCACCTGACTGAGTTAACTCCAGATACAGATATTCCAGCACATCCCGCATAGCAACCAGATCGGCGCTATGTTTGATCCCCAGCTTATGCATGGCTTTACCTTTGGTCGCCATGATCGTTTTTTCACTGCGCATCAACAGCTCAGCGGTATGCTTGATCGACACCCCTTGTACAAGAGATTGTAATACTCTTAATTCCATCAGGCTCAACGCAGTGGGCTTCATAGCACCAGGCTCATCTGACAAGGTGCCGCCAATTCTACTGCTACGATAGACACCGCCTTGCGATACTAACGTAAAGGCCGTCCTTATTTCGTCCAGGCGATCGCACTGGCTGAGGATGCCATCAATCTTGATTTCGGCAAGTTGTTGCAGAAAATAGGGGATAGATATGTCCATTATCACGACTATTTTCATTTCCGGGCACGTTCGGCGTAAGACTCGAATAAACTGTAGCCACCGCTGCCAACCAGCCTGATGAGTGCTAATTGTGACTATTAACATTTCAACATGAGGCGCAATTAACCGCAGTCTGGCTTCGCTTATGGATCCCATTCGCCAAACCAACCGAAAATCCGCCTGCTCTTCAAGCAGGCGCTCAATCCCTTGCTCAATCAATTGGCTAGGAGTTAACAGTGCAACACGTGTAATCGGTAGGTTGCATAAAGTCATAAGTATTCCCTTCCATGAGAATCAGGGGCTAAAGCCCTACGATATCGAGTATGCTCCTTCTACAATTTAAGACTTTAATAGAGCAACAACCGCCCCCCTATTGCCAGCCATTAATCGCACGCAAACTGCTGAGTAATGTTTTTTCTAAGCGAAAATAATTCGCTGTCATTCTTGACCTGCAATTTTCGCATCGCATTGCACTTATGTGCACTGATAGTTTTGATGCTACGATGCTGAAGTTCAGCGATCTCCCTCAGGCTCATCCCGTTAAACAAGAATGTCAGGACGTCATTTTCACAACGAGTCAGGTTATGCAGACTGGAAACATCGTCGGAATCGTTTCGAGCCAGGTAAGAACCAATCAGAGGACTTAACACTCGCTCACCGTTAAATACCCGGTTAAAGAATTCACTCACCAGTGGCAGCTCATCACCGCGGGACACCACGCTGATGTTAGGCACTTCAAGCAACCGACACAGATCTTCCCCCTTCTGGCAGCGGGTGTAAACAATCACTCGCAACGACGGGAGCTGAGCACACAAATTCAGCAGGGTTTCCCGCCCCTGAGCCGTGGTCTCATTCAAACCATTTAATTCTGTGATCAGAATATCTACCGGCTGATACAGCAGGCCTTCAGAAACCGCAGCCATACTGGTTTCCTGCACAATAATCTCATTGGCGACGTTAAGCGTTCCAATAAAACATGACAGCCCAGTCAACGTTAGTGGACTGCGATCCATCAGTGCCAGGCCGATAGGTTTTTGCGTCAATGGGTGCATAAGCTACTCCTGTATAAATATCCCGCACATTCCATCCAGGGAATAGGCGCATATCGGTATCAATGTTAGCGGGCAAATACCGGGCCGGTTTTTGCCATCCACTTGCCCTGCAAATAGAGCTCGCCATCACTGTGGAAGCCCAACTTGTGCATGGCATTACGTTTATGCGTACTGACCGTACGAACGTCACGGTGCATCATCAACGCAGCAGTCGTGACACTTTTGCCAGAAAACAGGTAGGCCAGTACATCCAATTCACGTGCGGTCAACGCTTTACCACCAGCAGACTGGTTAGCCAACAACTGCCGGACTTTATGGCTATAGCTACGGCGTCCCGATATGACTTGCTGTACACATTGTGCCAACGCAACGGCAGGTTCCTGTTTGAGGACCAACCCTTTGATCCCTGATGCAGTCAGCAATTGCAACACACGAGGATCGTCAAGCGCGGTACAGATGATCATTGAGGTTGTTGGCCAATGCTCCAGGCAAAGTGCAATCAGCCTTAACCCGTCTAACACCGACTCTTCTTCACCACACAGCTCCATGATCAATAACTTGGCTGGGCGATGGCGCATTAGGCCAGGAATCTCCGAAAGATTGCTGACCAACTGAACCCCGTCCGCAAATCCGCAGGACTGGGCTAAAATATTTCGCATACCGAGCGCCGTGATTGGACAAGACTCCATCACAATCACCCCCTCCCCCTTTTGCCCATAAGACTGTGGGGAATGTGCGTTTACTCGCTGATAGGTATGAGCCATCGTCATATATATTCTCCCTTATCTTCAATTACGCCGTTTATAAATCGGTGCACTCTATCGTCAGCGCCCTCTTATTATTCATTGAGGACTATTTTGCTTTACGCTTCCTGGCGTATGGGATATCAAAATGATACAAAAGAATAAAAATGCCCCAGCCTATAATTGTTAGACACAGAGAAGGCAAAAATCCGTCATGAAACCAATGGGGCAATATTTCTGCTCATGACGGAAAAAGTTTCGTACTTATTGGTAGGTAAACGCTACCTGAACGGTACCAACAACGGTACCTGGTGTAACACCACCTTCAACACTGTAAGCACGGGCCTGCAACGGGAAAGTCGCATCGTTGGTTGCACCAACAACATCGACTTTCATATTACTTCCGTTACCTAAACGGGTACCGGCCGTTCTGTTTTGCAGCTCAATCTGAACCTTAGTAGCATCGCCCGTATTCTTGTACAGATCTTCGCCACCCGTTTCAGTTGCTGGCGTTCCTGTGAACGCAGCAACAACCGCAGTGGTCGTGTCTGGGCAATCCTTCAATTTCAGATCAAACGGCTTCCATTCACTGCCCTTTTGAGGAGTCAAACTTGCGGCTTGAATATCATCCCCCAGCTTCACGTTGACGTTACCGGAGGCATCATCTGCCACAACAGTACATGGCGATGCTTTTATCGTACCGGTAATATTCAAGGTCGCATCCGCAGCCAAGGCTGAAGTGCTAATGCCCGCAGCCGCCAGGGCTGCGCATAATACAGAGCTTTTTAAAACCTGCTTGAGATCCATCATAATGTCCTTATCCTTTTGTTTCTGCTCAGTTAAAAAAACCGTCACAATAACGCTTCACTAATGAAGAGGTTATTGAATCTCTACACGAACAGTGGCCGTTGAATTGAAGACCCCCACCGCTGGCATTTTCCCAGTCGTATTTATCGGGTAGAGGTTCATTTCTGTTACGCCGCTGCTGTCCACCTGCCCGGTATAATTCATGTTTACCGGTAGGCGACCATTATTTGGTGAAATAACATTGCCGCTCGCATCTTCAATTTTTACAGCAATGTCATCATTAGTGGTTTTCAACGCCGTATTATCATTACCGTCTGGCGTCCCTTGGAATGACAAATCGATCTTCACACCGTCCGAAATGTTACGACAGGCCAGGGTCAGCTTTTGATTCACCTTATTGAAATTATCGGGCTTTTGTCCTGCCTTTTGGAAAGCAGTCGACATAATATCGCCAAAGTTAATGGTGATCGCCTGCGGATTGATATCACAGCTCTGTGGCACCGTAACGGTTCCACTCATCGAAACCGTAGCCGCAGGTGTCGGGCTGCTGACACCGTTGATTGAAGAAATAAATACATTAACCAACGTGGTTGACGGTATTACCTGTGTACCAACAAAAGGACGACGGAAATAAAGGGTAATCTTGCCTTGTGAACCACTACCATAATTCCATTTGGCGCACTCTTGTCCTGTGTTACCGGTCAAACCATTTGATCTGTTTTGAAAGGGAACGGCTACATAAGCAGGGTTAGCACCGGCAACCCAGACTTCTGCCGCCACGGCAAGATAGTCATTGAGAATATACGACTGCATGCCGTTAATTGGGGTTGTTCCCGGCATTAACGGCGATGAAGCCGAAATATACGATTCAGACATAAAAGGTGGCGAAGGGCAATCGCAAGTTACCGGGTAGGTTGGACCGCCCGACCAATTATTTCCAGCAGCGTTTTCAATAATCTTACCCGTCACGTTGACTGCAGGATCGGTAAATACCTGGTTAAACGGGAAAGAATATTGTTGTGTACCATTTAGCGCCCGGCAGATACCCGTGGCAGCCTGAGCCTGCTGAGTAAGACACAGACCAACAGCCACTACGCTACCGAGAGCAGAGATACGCATCATTGATTGCAAAGTTTTCATAGTTAAACCTTTATAAACACTGGCCGTTCATCAAGCGAATGCCGGTATTTTCTTTCTGTTCTGTCAGGCTGTAAGACACCCGGCACTGTTGTGAGGATGAGTTGCCCCACTTCACGTTCAGCGTGCCGCTGCCTGCCATCCCGCTGAGGTAAACCTGACCACTGTCACCGACAATGCTCGCATTCTGACCATCTGCGGTGGTCACGGTGGCGCCGAACGGCACCGGTGCTCCACCTTGCATCAACATGGTCATCAGCACACGCTGGCCGATATTTGGTTTAAAGTTGGCACGTACGACCGCGCCACGGGTTGGGATCACGGTCTGGCTGGTCAAGGTCATGTCCACATCATCTGGCATAGTGGTAGTATCCAGCCCAATGTAGTTTTTGCGGTATGCTGTTGCATATGGCACTACAGCGTAACCACGCCAGTCGGTAGTTACCCCGGTCTGGTTCACCACGTTGACGTCTTTGGCACCAGGCGCTTTCACCAGAGTGATGGTCTCGCCCAATGGCTGAGACAGAGTCAAGCCATTTTCATGAACCACAATGCCGCCCTGCACGCCGTAGTTGAGACGCTGCTGATCATGGTCATAACCATAACCCAGGTTGACCTGCCCCAGGCCTCCACGGTAATCGACGCTGGCATTGCCGTTGGCTCCCTGGCCCTGACTGGTATAACCCTGGCTGACGCTGTAGTTCAGGTTGCCATTTGGCAATGCGGTACCATTGATGCCAACGATGTTGCTGGTCGTGCCATTGCGGCTGGTATTCAGGTTATAGGTGGCGTAGCTGTTCGGCAGCCACTTGCTCAACGGAACGCTGATATTAAAGGCAAAGATCTGATCGTTGTAGTTGGTCCGGTTACCATTACTGTCGTAACCGTTCTTGCTGTAGGTATAGTTCAGGCCATAACTGATGCTGTTCCAGCTATTGTTATAACCCACGCTTGCCGACTCATTACGACGGTTGTCATTCCAGTAATCCTCACGAATCAGGCTAAGTGACAACGATCCAGCCCCTTCCCATAAGCTTTGGCTCAGCGTCAACTCTGCTCGGCTCTTCTTATGATCAAGATAGGGTGACACGCGGCCATCAGTGTAGGTATCCAACGTTTCTTGTAACGTATAGAAGCCCTGTGTCGAGTAGCGATAGCTTGCCAGGCTAAAGTTGGTGCCGGTTTCAACGAAGCTCTTGCCATAGCGCATACGCCAAGATTGACCGTTGTCTTTTTCAGCATTCTCGGGTTTAGACCAGGCTTGTGTCACGTCGGCAGAAATCGCACCGATAACCCCCATATTCTGGCCCCAACCGACGGCAATCGATTGGTACTTGCTGGCAGCCTGCACCCCACCATAGATTGTCGCGCCCCAAGGAAGACCATAAATTGCCGTACCTTGAGTGAATGGCGTGTCATCAACGCTACTGGTAGGGGAACGATATTGCCCACTGGTAATGCTGTACTTGAAGCGGCCTTCACGTTGCAACACCGGTACAGAGGCAAATGGCACAACCAGATTCTGTTCGCTGCCATCCGCTTCCCGGATCGTTACGTTCAAGTCACCACTGCCTGCAGTAGGATAAAGATCCTTGATTTCAAAGGCACCTGGTGCAACATAACTTTGATAGATGACGTATCCGTTCTGCCGGATGGTAATCTGGGCGTTGCTACGTGCAATGCCTCGTACCACAGGCGAATAGCCTTTCATGCTGTCTGGCAGCATATCGTCATCTGAAGCCATCTGAGCACCACGGAATGGCACGCTATCAAACACTTCACTCGGCGATGTGCTATCCCCCAATATCAACTGGCTTTTCAGCGCAATAATATCGCGTTGCAAATAGGTATTGATGGAATTCCAGTGACTTTGGCCGTCATTGTCTCTATTCCAGGTTGAATAATTACGCAGACGCCATGCGCCTAGGTTCAACCCGGAACGTAAATTAAGGAAATAGCTGTCTGAGTCGGAACTGTCATTACTTCTGGCCCAGTTGTTGGCACCGCTGAAGTTATAGTTTACCAACAATGCAGGCACGCCCTGATCCCATTTGTCAGGCGAGACATAATCGCGAGCCATCAGATTCAGCGCCGCCTGCGGAATGCTTAAGTCCAGACGTTGCTGGTTAAAACGGAAGTTGGCAGAGGCCTGCGGAATGGCATGGGAGAGATTGACGCACTGCCCAGAGGCTTTTATCGCAGGGAAAGAATCCACTTTCACGCCCATTGACTCCAGCATGCCGCTGCTGAGGCAAGGCTGCAGTGTGTCTTGGCCTGTGGCTGTTCTCTGAAGGACGAAGTCGAGTTCCTGGGTATCGACCATTTCACCATTCAGATATATATCGACCCGGTATCTGCCTGGAGCCTGAGTGTTACCATCTTCGAACACCGTCAGGTCAGCCCCTCGCTGAGACGGGTTATCAAGCTCCAGCAGCGCTGGGTTAAAGTAATCGCGAGCCTGTGCACCACCGGAAATCCCCATAAGCACCGCAACCTGACAGGAGATAAGCCAAGCCAGAGGGGTACGGTTAAATCCGCGAGAGCTTAAACGCTTCGGGTTATTCATCCATTTAACTCCATTTATCAGCAAAGCCAGTTAATTCCGGCAAGCCGCGTCCTTTCCCTGTCACTACCTGTGCAGGGATTGATTTTATTTATCCTGATAACTGCTGTTATAAATTCCCGGTGTACGGTTTACTGGTACCGCCATAATCATTGATTATTTCCCAACTCAAGGCACCGCCAGTGATACCTGTTGGCAGGTTGAATCGTGCGCTGGAATGTGGAGCAACCATGGTAGTGTTTTGCAATAAACTGCCATTTACCCGGACTTTAAAGAAAGTAACGTAATACGGCGACGAGTTAGTGACTTGAACAGCGTTACCGCTACGTTGCCACTTTAGTCCTTTAGCCGCATCATCTAATGACCCTGCTAACCCCTGCGGGCGATAGATCAACTTGATACGTGTTTTCACCGCGATTTGCAGTGTGTTCTCTTTTTTCTCAGCAGAAGGAATAGATTTGATATTCAGCCAATATAAAGACTCTCTGTCAGTTGGCAGATTCCCACCAGCACGGACCACACGCAGAATATTGTCTTGTCCACCGTCCAAACGGAATAATGGTGGAGTAATGATAAACGGGGCTTTAGAAGTATCACCTTCTTGTGTATCAACCCAGGACTGGATCAGATACGGTACCTTGTCGGGGTTGCTGATACCTAAGGAAGACTCTTTTTTCCCTCCATCGTAAATCAAACGCGTTCCACCAACGATGACGCCCGCCTGAGCCTGTGCGCCAAAGATCAATAACAGTGCTGCGACTAGCGTGCTCCGCCAAACTTTCATATCTTGTTTACTCACTTTAACCATTGAGAGAAAAGCCAGGGGAGACTTTAGCCCCCCTGACCCTGTTTTATGCTACCCATTCAACATCGGGCAGATAAAACTTACTGATAAGCAATGGTAAAGTTGCTAACTGCGTTAGCTGGACCTGCGGTCACAGTATCTGCAGTTGAGATATAACGAGCAACGAAGTTCAGCGTGTTTACAGCACTACCGCTAACCAGTGAGTAAGCATTTGAATCCTGATACAGGTTGATTACTTTGTTCTGGTTGTCAGCGATCTGGATACCAACACCAGTTGCAACACCAGCATCTTGAGTCAGAGCCAGGATAGAGTTGTCACCCGGTACCTGGACGCCATCAAAACGAACGGTAGCTGCAGTTACAGTATCAGGGCAGTTAGTCAGCTTCAGAGAGAATTGCTTGGAACCTGCAGTTGCACCCGCAGCAGGGAAAGAACTTACTGCGATTTTACCCAGATCAACAGTTTGATCCTTGGTGTCAGCAGTAACGTCACAGCCATTCAGGATGATGGTACCAGTGAAGTTAACTTTACCGTCTTCAGCGAATGCAGCGGTGCTAAACGCGGAGGCAGCCAACACAGCAACAGCAATCAGATTCTTGTTCATACTACTTTTCCTTTCAAATAATGCACTTCGACATGCACTTGTTTATTTTTGACATAACCCTATGTCATTCCTTTTTATTTAGTTCAGAGCCTGGAAACCACCTCCGCCAATGAATATTGGGCAGCGTTAACCTTTCCAGCCAAACGATTCATTTTGAACTAAAGTGACTCCTTTAGTTAAAATCGCCAAGGATGGCCATCAAAAACGCCCATGACAGAATATAGCACCAAATATAACAAATAATTAAGAAGAAAACGCTGGTTAAAAAATTGTCAGAATTTAAATTTGGTTTTAAAGGGAGAAAAAATGAGAAAATACTTAGATTTCCCGCATTGTTTTTTAGGCTGATAAATCCACTAACAAGTTGTTATGTAAGGTTTTTTTTCGTCAAGGTAAAATATTGAATTGTTAGTGTTGACATTATTTTGGAGCATCCTTAGAGTATGTTGCAATTTAGTTCAAAGTGACTCATTAGACATATTTAATTACGCCTCACTTACCACACTTCTTTGAAGCGCTTAGCATTACTTGCAGTATATAACACCGTATTCTGAATATTCCTATGGCCAAGAAAATCCTGAATCAAACGAGTATCAATCCCTCTGTCCGCCAAGGCAAAACCGCAGCCATGCCTTAGCATATGAGGATGAGCATCCACTTCCAGATTAGCGACCTTGCTGTAATTACGGATTAACCAATAAATACGCTGGCGTGATAAACGGGAACCACGGTTAGAAAGAAAGAGCCATTCGCTGTCAGCCCCCCGGTAATGTTTTCTCTTTGCCATCCAACGCTGTAAACATTTTCGCTCGCGAACGTACAAAGGATGGATAGTCGAGAAACCATTCTTCAGACGGTGAATATAGATATTTCCCCCTTCAAGATCGATGTCCGACAACCGCCAACTATTAATTTCACTGACTCGGCAGCCATGGATAAAACACATCCAGATCAAGCAGTAGTCGCGCTCAGGATTCTTTCCCTTCAAGGTCGCCTCGAGTAATTTCTCCACTTCTGAAGGTGTTAAATGCTTACGACTGGTCATAGTACCTCTTCACTTTTACAAAGAAAAATGTGGATTTCTTTTTCCTTTGTCATCTCCACAGTCACTCTCAGGAATTTTAGCTCCTGCCTCCGGATAACATCCTGAATCCTGAGTGAAGTATAGCCGATATGCATAAATGTAACAGTCTTGATATTTATTAGCGTAGGATAGCCACAGTAATGCTTAAGTATCATTCATGTGACATCAAGAAAGAGAACCTGAGAAATAACTCATGAATTAATTATTTATTTATAATGGACGCTAGAATAAAAAATCATAAAAATTCACGTGCAATCAATAATAAGTCATACTTTGCCATGAAGAATTAAAATTAAATCAAGATATAATCTATAATTAATGGGATACATTAGCGCACCTAACAACTCATCTCAAAATCAAGATCACACCCAAGAAAATACAAGAATAATCCTCAATGAAATGCGTAACAGAATGCATATAAGCACAGGTCAGGATACCAGACACTATCAAACCGGCGAATACCCCCTACGACAGGGGCAAATGATGAGGTAATCGTTGGAGAGATGGCGGAGAGTAAAACAGAATAACCTTGCGGTTAATAGAGTGCTAAATTTATCAGCAAAGCCAGGGGTATGCTGAGATACCCCTGGCTATCGGTGAGTAAAGTACAGGCTCAGACGGTCAATCCACCATCAAGAACCAAAGTTTGCCCCGTCATATAACGGCTGTCATCACCGATGAGGAATGCCGTGGTGCGAGCCACTTCATGCGCTTTACCCAAACGGCGTAGTGGGATTTGCTTGCGTAGCGCCTTCAGTGCTTCAGCAGGGATCGCTTCTGTCATTTCGCTTTCAATAATCCCCGGTAGCAAACAGTTAACCCGGATACCAAATCGGGCCACCTCAAGCGCCAACGATTTACTCATGCCAATCATCGCCGCCTTGCTGGCACCGTATGCCGTCTGCCCAATATTCCCCTTGATGCCGGTTACCGAGGACATCAGTACCATAGCCCCTTCCCCTTGAGCCATCATTGCTGGCAACAGGTGACGGTTCCAATAGAATATGGCATTAAGGTTGGTATCCATCACCTGCCGCCAACGTTCGCCCGTTTGTTGGATATGTAAACCATCCTGCGTGATACCCGCATTATGGATCACAGCAAAAGGCGCTCCATGGCGAGCTAACAATTCCGGTGCAGCAAAATTCACAGCCTGTTCATCGCTGCCATCACAAATACAGCTTTCGACCCAACCAGGTGAAGTGGCACAGGCCTCAATGACACCAGTAATTTGAGATTGGCTATTGCGGCAGGTAAATACCACGTTCCACTGCTTAGCCAACTCTTCCACCAGTGCTCGCCCAATACCACGGCTGCCGCCTGTCACTAATACCCATTGTTTAGTCATAGGATAATTACTTTTGTTGTGCAGCCAGGTTTTGGCACAGCTCGCCCAGCGTCATATTCGGTTTATCAATGAACATTTCGGCACTGAGCGTAGCGCCGAACTCACGCTTGGCCAATACCATCAGTTCAACATAGTCCAGACTGTCCAGTTTCAACTGATGCAGCGGCATTTCGGGTGCCAGATCGGCCATCTCAAGGTCTTTGGCATCACAAATCATTTCACAGACGGTGTTATAAACCTGTTCGTAATTTTCCATTTTATGTCCTTATTTTAATTAACGGCCAGCGGCCATGTTTTCAAGGTTACTGCGGTTGTTATCAAAGGTTGCTGCTGTGTTCTTGCCTGGATAACCGTGCGTAAAACAAATCCGTTGTTCTTATCCCCCATGATCAACATGGGTTGAATGGCATAGTGCAAGCATTCTTCAATGTGAAAATGGCGGTTTGGGATAAATAATCTGCCGTCGAAGTGAGTTTCATGGTGCGTCTGAACCACGGGGATCTGCGCAAACACATCAATAAGCGTCGTAGCATGCAGTTCCGGCAGTACCCTCCTCAACGTTGCTAACGTTTCCGGCGATTTCACCAACAGTTGGAATAACAGCGCATCCAGGAAACTCCAGGTCTGAGTAATATCAGTGGCCTCCCCCGGAAACTGCTGGGCCAACGTCATCACTTCACTGACCGTCAACGCGTGCTCCTGAGCACAAGCCTCCAATACCAACGCTTGGGCAGGTGCTAACTTGCTGCTGAAACAACTCTCCTGCGTGTCACTTGCCAACAGTTTACCGTTCACCGAAGTGTCGCTACCGCTTATCTGCAAATGGTATGGGGTCTGACACAATACCGGTTTGCGCATACGCGAGGTGAACACGTAACAATCCTGCGCCGATACGTCAGCCAACAAGGCCACACTCAGAAGGCGCTTCATATCCAGCATCGCTCGCATTCCATGAACGCTCAGTTGCTCCAACCCCATTTTTCGTACGTACTGCAAATCAAAATGAATTGGGTTGTAGTCGCCAGAAAAAGCGGCCCACTCCTCAGCATCACGCAAGGTATAGTTGAGGTTCATACTCATGCCCGCCCGATCACCAGCGCAGCGTTGGCACCGCCAAACCCGAAGCTCAAGTTCAGCGTATTCTGCAGTTTAGCGGGACGGTGTCCCTCACTGATGTAATCCAGATCGCACTGCGGATCGGCATTTTTCAGATGACAAGTAGCAGGCATAACCTGATGCTCTAATGCCTGCAGGCAAATAATAGATTCGAAACTGCCTGCTGCCGCAATCAAGTGCCCCGAATAGGATTTGGTACTGGAAAGCGGGGTCGTGTAGGCCGCTTCGCCAAAAGCCAGCTTTATCGCCTGCGTTTCGTTCAGATCGTTGAGCGGTGTTGAAGTACCATGCGCATTGATGTAATCAATCTCATCGGCGGAAAGTCCAGCCTGCTCCAGCGCATGCTGAATAGTTTTCACTCTGGCAATCTTGTCTTCCGCAGGTGCAGTGAAATCGAAGGCATCGGAATAGTTACCATATCCTTTAATCTCGCCAAGGATTGTCGCTCCCCGGGCCAAGGCCGCTTCCCGCTCCTCAAGACACAACACCGCCGCACCTTCGGAAAGAACAAAGCCGTTGCGATCGAGGCTGAATGGGCAACAGGCTTTGTTGATATCCTCTTGTTCACTTGCCAAGGCTCGCAATACATCAATATTCCAGACTGCAGCATCGGTACATAGCGATTCACCGGCACCCGCCAACATCATCGAAGCTCGGCCGCTCCGAATCACCTCAAAAGCGTCACCAATGGCGATGGTACCGGTCGCGCAAGCGGCAATCGGGCTATTTTGATAGCCACGCAGGCCCCAGAACAAACTGCATGCCGCCGTTGCTGCATTTGGCATGGAAAGGAAACAGCCGAATGGCGAACCTAATCCAGTGCTCATAAAATCACGATAATTATTATGGGTTTCATCCTGCCCTGCCCAACCGCTACCAATAATGGTGCCGCAGTCCAACAGATCGTAATACGCTGCAGGGCTTTCGCTCTGAAACGCCATAGTCATTGCTTCACGAGCCGCCCCCAAAACCAACCGGGCAAAACGCGGCAAGCGGCGGCGGATTGCTGCAGGTACTCCTTTAAGGTTGGGCTCTTCATCAATCAGACCAAAAAAGCGAGACTGGATCCCAACGCCGGATTTATCGCAATAGCGATAACCTAACTGATAATCCATCATGGCAGCCCAGCTTTGTTCGGCATTCATTCCCATGGGCGTAACCGCGCCGTACCCTGTAACCACCACACGACGTGGCATAGGACTTTTATTCATGACTTCATCCTTCCTTATCATTTTCTTTTTCCACACCGCCGCCCAACGCCAGCCACAACTTCATAGTCGAATTGAGGTAGTTGTACTGCAGGTCTGACAAATTGGTTTCAATCGTCAGCAACGCATCTTCAGCATCCAACAGGGTTTGGAAAGAAACCGCCCCCTCCTGATACTGACTCTTGGCCAAAGCCAAGCGCTGCTGGCTGAGTTGCAGATTCTGCTGCTGATTTTTTCTTTGCTGCTGATAGTTAAGTCGCTGCGTCATGGCGTTATCCACATCAGAAAGCGCACTGTAGACTTTGCTGCGGAAAGTAATCGCTGCCTGCTTGACGTCTAAATCCGACTTTTCGATGGTCAGTTGTACGGTATTCCACTGTACAAATGGCAACCCAGCAGTGGTTCCCAACGAGCGAGTTGGATTACTGAACCACTGAGAGAAAATTTTGCTGGCAGCGCCAAGTGATGCACTCAGAGAAAGCGTCGGGTAGAAACTCAAACGTTCAACGTCTGACCCAGCCAACGCAGCACGCAGACGCCCTTCCGCCGCCTTCACATCCGGGCGGCGGGCGATGACCTCAACCGGCAACGTTTTGGCAATCGGCACGTCTTGGTTAATGTCTAACGACGTCCGCTCCGCCTGACGATCGGTTGGCGAGCGGTTGAACAGGATGGCCAACGCATTGCGGTTTTCTTCGCGCTGCTGTTGCAACGTTCGGTACTGGTTCTCACGATTGATCAAGGACTGTTGCGCCTGTAACAGATCGAGTTGCCCTACCGCTCCCGCCGCATAACGTGACTGCACTATCGCAAGCGTCTGCTTACTGATTTCCAGCCCTGCTTCCTGTTGCTTGATCTGCTGGTTAAGGTTGGCAATCTGCCAATAGTATTGTGCAGTGTTGCCTATCAGCGTCAGCGCCGTGTTTTGCCGATCCTGTTCCGTGGCTTCAACCTGCCACTGCGCCTGTTCTCGAGCCCGCGCCAGCTTTCCCCATAAATCCAGCTCATAGCTCAGTTCCAGCGAAGTGCTGTAAGACTCCGTTGGGGAGGAGCCGTTACGCAGTTGTTTGGTATTACTGGCACTACCGCCCACCGTAACGCTCGGTGTCAGGTTAGTATTGGTCAATCCTGCAGCCAACCGTGCCTGCTGTAACTGCAACCCGGCGATAGCCAGATCGTTGTTACTGGTCAACGCTCTGCCTATCAGAGTGGACAATTGTGGATCACCAAAGCTGTCCCACCAATGTTCACTGTGTTGCAGATAGCCCGAGCCGGTATCCTGCACCCGCCATTCGGTGGGTACAGACAGCATTGGCCGCTGGTAGTCACTTTTTACCAGGGAACCGCAGCCCGTCAGCAAGGGAGTAAAGAGCATGATCAAAAAGCATTTTTTCATCATTATTCGCGCGCCAGCGCCTCCGTGGGATGAAGGCGCGCCGCGTTGCGCGCAGGGAAAAAACCAAAGCCCAAGCCAATCAACGCGGAGAACCCACAGGCCAACACGATAGGTGGCCAGGTAAAAATCATGGTGAACTCCTGTGTCACCCAGGAGAAGATCACCCCGGCCAGCCCAGAACCAATAATGCCGATCAGCCCCCCCAATGAGCAGATCACCATGGCCTCAATCAGGAATTGGCGCATGATGTCGGCTGGGCGAGCCCCCACTGAAAGACGTATACCGATCTCATGGGTACGCTCAGTGACAGAAACCAACATGATGTTCATCACCCCAACTCCCCCCACCAGCAGTGAAATCCCAGCGATTGCCGTGATCAGCAGCGTCATTGAGTCCGACGCTTTGCGGATGGCCTGCGTCATCTGATCATTGGTCTGGGTGAAAAAGTCACGCCGACCATGGGCTTGTTCCAGCAATCGCTCCACCCGGCCTTGCGCTTCATGCAGTGAAACGCCGTCATGTACGCGCAGCGTGATAGATTCAATCGGCATATTGCCGGACATACGCTCCAACAGCGCGGTATAAGGCATCCAAGCCCCCAGCATCATGCCGCTGAACTTACCGCCTTTGCGTTCGGCAATACCAATCACGCGGTAAGGTGTACCGCCCAGTTGAACTATTTCCCCTTCAGGATCTTCATCTTGTTGAAACAGCGTTGAACGCAGCTCCGGATCGATAATCACGACCGGTTCACGCTCATCCAGATCGCGTTGAGTAAACCCGTTGCCGGAAAGAAAATGCAGCCCCTGAACACGGAAATAGGCATTACTGATACCAGAAATAGAGACCTGCACCTGTTTACCACCACGTACCGCAGCGACAGAATGGCTTACCACTGGCGAAACACTGTCAACGTAAGGCTGGTGGGATAACAGCTCGACATCGGAAACCGTCAACGATCGGGCAAGGTCCGGGCGTGGTTGATCCCAACCCAGGCCTGGGCGTATCTCCAACGTACTATTCCCTAGCTGACTAATTTCATTAAGAATATTTTGTCGCGCACCTTCACCAACAGCCATTGATGATACGACCGAGGAGATACCGATAATAATGCCTAACATGGATAAGAAAGCCCTGGCTCGGTGCCCCAATAGCGCGCGCCAAGCCATCCTGATCGCCTCTTTCACACTTTGCCAGAACAGCGTGCGCCCGGTAGCCGCGGCCACCGGTAATGCGGGCTTGGTTTCCATTGGCGCTACGGCTTCATTAAGCTTGTCGGCAATAATCTCACCGTCGCTGATTTCAATAATGCGCTGAGCCTGATTGGCCACATCACGATCGTGAGTAACGATAATGATGGTATGCCCCGAACGGTGCAAAGAGTGCAGGATCCCCATCAGTTCCTGGCCACTGGCACGGTCAAGCGCACCGGTAGGTTCATCGGCCAGAATAATCTCCGCCCCGTTCATCAATGCACGGGCGATACTGACACGCTGTTGTTGCCCGCCGGAGAGTTGCGCCGGTTTATAATCCATGCGTTGCTGCAAGCCAAGCCGGGTCAGTAAGTATTCTGCCCGAGTCTGTCGATCCGCCGCTGGCATGGCGGTATATAGCGCAGGAATGGCAACGTTTTCAGCCGCACTCAGGTAAGGCATCAGGTGATAACGCTGAAAAATAAAACCAATATATTGGCTACGCAGTTGGGCTAGCTGTTCACTGCTGGCCAACTGGGTCGAAATCCCTTTGATCTGCATCTCACCCTGTGTTGGCTTATCCAGACAGCCGATAATATTCATCAGCGTGGATTTGCCAGAGCCAGAAGCCCCGATGATCGCCACCATTTCGCCACGTTGAATGGAGAGAGAGATGTTTTTCAGTACGGCAACCGTCTGCAACCCAGAGACAAAATGGCGGGAAATATTACGCAGCTCGATCAATGAAGAGGATTGATCAGCCATTACTGCCTCCCCCGACCGCATGCTGTGCCAATACCACCAAATCGCCTTCTTTTAGCCCCTCTTTCACTTCGGCGAACTGGCGATCGTTCAAACCAATACGGATCCAACGCGATTCAAGCTGCTTGTCATTCATCACCTGAACCCGGTAGCGATCTTTGCCTTGTTGTTCACCTAAGGCTGCGACCGGTACACGTAATGCATTCTTTGCCTGTTCGGTGATAATAAACACCTGAGCAGTCATTGAGGTGCGCAACAAACGTTGGCTGTTGGCTATGGCAAACACGCCGTTGTAATACACGGCTGAGGGTTGCTGATTGGAAGACCCCATCGGGTTACCTTCCTGTAAAGCATCGTTGGGGGCCTCTTGAATCGTACCCATAACGCTGTCGTAACGATGTTTGGGATCCGCCACCACGTAAAACCACAGCGGCTGCCCGACGCGAACTTTGAGAATGTCGGTTTCCGAGATACGGGTGTGCACCGTCATGGTATCCACATCCGCCAGCACCAGGATTGTCGGTACAGTCTGAGAAGAGACAATGGTTTGCCCTTCTTTGGTGACAATACCCAGCACCTCGCCATCAATTGGTGCAACGATCCGGGTAAAGCCCAGGTTGGCCCTGGCGGTTTCCAGCTCCATTTGCGCCTGGACGATCTGCGCTTCGTTGACTTTTAACTGTGCGACCTGAGTCTGGAATTGCGCCTGTGCTTTCTCTAAATCACTTTTAACGCCTGAGCCATCACGATCCAGCTTTAACTGACGTTTCAACTCTTGCTGATACTGCTTGAGCGTCGCTTGAGTGACCTGTTTTTGCGCTTCGGCACTTTGCAGTGCCGCTTCTGATTTACGCAGTGCGTTCTGCTGCAACGTGGGGTCAATTTCTGCCAACAGTTGACCACGGGTGACGCGATCCCCCTGCTTTACGTACAGTTTCTGCAGTTGCCCATTAACCTGCGCACCCACGCTGACCTGCAGGGCCGGTTTAAGGATACCGGTAGCCAGCACGGTTTTCTCAATATCGCCTCGCGTCACGGCTTCAGTATTAAGAGAGCTATTCTGCTTAGGTGTCATAACGTACCAGACAATCGTGCCAATCAATGCTGCCAACACCAACAGGCCAATCATCAGTATCTTGCGCTTACCCACCCCAGACATTTTAACCTTCATCAACATACCGCCGTGGTCAGAGTCGCTTTGGATTCAAACAGGCTGGGAACGCTCTCCATGTTGCCGCTATTCATACGATAAACGCGATCAAACATCGGGAGCACACTCTCGCTATGCGTTACGGTGATCAACGTTTTATGGTATTCACGGCAGTGTGCCAGCAGGGTTGCCATTACCTGATGCGCAGTCTCTTCGTCCAAGTTGGCCGTAGGTTCATCCAGCACCAGAACCGGACAATCGCTGTACATCGCCCGAGCCAACAGCAAACGTTGACGCTGCCCCAGAGACAATCCCGCATGGCTTTCACGGATCAAGGCATTAAGCCCCCCCGGCAACTTTTCCACGACCGAACGCAGGTTCAATCCCTCAAGGGAGCGTTCAATTCGCTGATGTTTACGTTCATCGAAGCCTTCATCAAACAGCGTGATGTTCTGCAATACAGAGGCATTGAACAAAATATCTTCCTGGCTTTGCAGAAAGAACAAGGCATGTACCTGGCGATAGTCGATCGTCTGACCGTCAACGATCACCTCCCCCCGCTGTGGTGCCATCAGCCCAGTCATTACCTTGAGCAAAGTACTTTTACCGGCACCTGATTCACCGACGATGGCAATACTTTGGCCAGGCTTGAGCGTCAGAGACAGATCGTGTAACACCGGTTGCTGAGCATCATAAGCAAAGGCGATATTGCTGTAGCGCAACTGTGAAGTGAACTTCGGAATGGTTACCGGCACCGCATCCTCCGAAGTATCCTGTTCTGGCATCGTAGGGAACAGATCGCGGGCACGGGTGTCGATCACATGCAATTGGTTCTTTTGCAGGATGGAGTAGAAGATCTTGGTGATATAGGAAGTAAATATTTCACGCACAAAACTGTAGGCAAAAAACTCCCCCAGAGTGATAGTGCCATTCTTCAGCAACGGCAACGCCAGCAGCATAAAGAACACCATCTCCAGGCTACCGATCAATTGATACAGGCTGCTTTTTACCTGCTCATAGACTTTCTGTTGCTGACGGCAGGTAAACAAAGACAGCGCATATTTGGCAAATACGCTCTTACGCTGGCTGTCTAACCCGGCGGATTTAATGGTGGAGAATCCTTGAATGCTCTCCAGAATAAAATCGCTTTGCTCAGCCGTTTTGACCTGTAACTGTTGAGTGTAATAACGATCGCGGTAAATGGCCCAGACGCTGACCAATCCCATCAGGGTGACTCCCACAGCCGATACCATCGCCAGTAACGGGCTCATGTAGCACATAACCGCCAGGGCAATCGCCCCGATAATCCAGTCGGTACGCAGGCCGTTATCCAGCTCGATTTTGATGCCAGAAGCCATCTGCCAGTTGGAAAAACGGCTGAATACCTCACCCGGTGCGCGTTTATCAAAGAAGTTCAGCGAGTTACTGAGTAACCGCGAGAACCCAGCCACACTGTTGACTACCACAAAGCGTTTGATAAACCGTTCCGTGATCCAGCGAACGGCAAAGGCCAGCGTGGTCGAAACGACAAACGCCAGCAGGAAATAGAAATACGGGAAATCCGTTTCACCGGCCGATGAAAAGACCTGATTGATGGCACTGCTGACCATCATTGGCATGATAAACAGGGTTAAGGAAATCAGAAACGCCAGCACCATCAACCGGTAAATGCCACGCATTTTCGCCGTTTCTTTCAGGCTCATGCACTCCAACGCTTTGAAACGTGTGCTACGTTTTACGTTGGTCAGAGCCTGGGGATCGGGTTGAGTTTCACTGTCCAGTACCAGCGCGTAACCACTGATTTCCTGTTTCAACGAGTCGATAGGTAACAACTGTTGGCCAATTGCCGGGTTCATCACACAGACATAGTTGCCTTTGCGATAAGCCAGCAACACATAGTGGCTGGCGCCGTAATGCAAAATCGCGGGCAGCGGTAATTCCGCCAGTTCGTCATGTTCGAAAGCCACTGGATAAGACGGCATGGCCAACTCAGACATGATGGTACACAGCGTCGCCAACGAGGTGCCGTGCTGTGAAGCAGGATAACGCTCACGCAGGCTTTCCAGTGGTGCACTGATCCCTTGCGTTTCTGCCATCATGGAGATGCAGGCCAACCCACATTCGTTCGTTTCGCCTTGAAAGACCAGCGTCGGGATTATCTTTTCCATGATCTGATTTCTTAAATTTCCAAATTATTCATTGATAAAAAATAACGAATGTGAGTGCCATAACAGCCAATCGTCAGGATGTCTGGCGATCGACGTTTCGATAATTTCCGGCAGCTTGGCTTTCAGCCCACGAGCAGGCATCGGCGGATAAATATGAATTTTTATCTCTTTGTCGTAATACAGATAATAAAAAACCACCTGCGCCGATAGCGCTCGGGCAATACGAACCACCCCACTGTGCAAATTGGCAGGACGATCAAACAGCCGACAATGTAATTTCGCCGTTTCCGCCTCGTTGGTGTTCACGGTGTAATCTGGGGTGATATCGGGGAAAATAATGATATTCCGTTGATGCTCGGCCGCTTCCATAATCGCAGTCATCAAATTGCCAGCAATCTCCCGGCTATCATCATGGATGGAGCAGTAAGACAGGTTAACGCCCCCAAGCTGGCGAGCATTCTCCTGATAGGCCTCCGCGCTAACGGAAACGATCACCGTGGCTTGCCCTGGGAAAACGCCCCCCCCTACCATACCGGCCAATACGTCAGACACCATATGCAATGGAGCGAGTACGACGGGTTGCCCTGCCTGATGCAAGGGTTCAACGACCGCATTCAGTTGCGCTTTACAGCGTTCCAACTGAGCCAATACCTGAGGGTTTCTGCCAAAGGTCGCCGCCAGATCCAGTAGGCGACGGCGTTGGCTAAGCTTGGCATAATCCAATTGACGGCCATCATCAAGCAGGCATTGCTTATTGGCTGCAGCAACGAAGGCGCGTTTACGCTCCCCCCGGTTGCTGATATGCAATTTTCTGCCAAGCGCAGCCAGCCAGAGAAACCAGCGGTAATCCCCATGGCGCAGCAGCCAACAAACGGCTTTGCCGTGTGCTCTGCGGAATGGCACAAAACTCCGCCCTATTTTGGTGAGAAAATTTCTCCACGCCAAATAAACCCACACGGCAAAGAAACGCATTATTGCTCCAGCGGTTTATCATGCTGCAGCAATGACAGCAGTTGATCGGCAAACGCAGGGAAATCACGATCCTGCAGTGCCAACCATTTTTTGTTGACGATAAACGTTGGTGTCGCGCTGATTTTGTAATACTTGGAAACTTCGGTCATATAACCGAGCAACTCTTGCACCTGTGGTGTTTGGCTGGCTTTGGCATAGGCGTCGAGATCGATACCATTTTCGTTGAGCCAGTTATCACGGTTTTTAGGGTTACTCAGATCGATTTTATCTTTGATGATGGCTTTATAAGCACTCTCACGATGTTGTGGTTCGATCCCCATCACCGTCAAGGTCGCAAACAGCGAAGAGAAGCTCGCCAGACCGTTCATCTGCTCATTATTGATATGCAGACGGATCAGTTTTGAGCCCGCTGGCATCCGCGCTTCCAGTTTAGCGATATTCTCTTCGTTCAAGGCGCAGTAGTGACAACCATAAGAGAAGATCTCGACAATCGCGTTGTCATCTTTTATCGGACTGTTCTTAACGTCGCTATCACCGATCGCTGTCAGGCTTTGCTGGTCACTATTCTGATTCAATACAAAGTAGTGGAAATAGGCAGTCGTAATCAGAGAGGATATAAGAATAACAACAAGAGTATAAGCGATGAGCAGTAGAGGTTTTTTGAACATAAATAATACGTCCTAAAAAGGCATATCAATTAGCTCTTATAACGGGGGACTGCTATTGACTTAATTTAGCACGTTTGCGCCACTGAACGAACCAGCAACAATCACATCCCTGTCCATTAAAAAGCATGACAATCAAACAGGCTGATGTGAAACAACTCATCACATCAGCGCTGATATTATATCCCGCAATGCAGGAAATTAAGCCTGATGCTTATGGAACTACAACGATACCGCAATCAGCCAGGCTGCCGGCAGGCGTTGAGTCTTGACTGACGACTTTACCGTGTTTGTCTGTGCAGGTTGTCACTACGTTACAAGCTGTAGTACCAGTAGCTACGTACTCTACGGTACAGGTCTTGCAGGTACCGCCAACAATTTCATTTGCTTCAGAAAAATTAACTTTTTTCACAACATCATCCTTATATAAAAGTGAAATAAAACAGCCTTAGTCTTGCCTATCGTCAATGATAGAACAATTCTACGCTCAATATAAAGGCACAATAAATTATGCCTTTATTAAAGCGTAGATTTAGGTGTTTTATTGACATTCCTTATGTAATGCATACAAGGATAGCGTGACGTTTAAAGCAGATCAATACAATTTTGATCGAGAACAACACTCTATTTTTATAGATCTTAATTCCTAATACAGGATATTTCTTAGAAATTCTTAGATTAATTCCAATCAACCAATAATCTTAAGTTTAAATATGGATTTAAAACACAAAATTAATACAGGATTTTTCTTATGAAGTGATTTTTCATCTCAACTTCAGAGAGAAATTTAAAGAAAAACTTAACAACTTAATCCCTCATGGACCCCGATGGAGATTTGCGACTAGAATAGCGCCACCAGTAAAAATTAACTTTTTTGCTACATTCCGCCAATTATCCCAGTGCGGGCCTCTCTTTCCTGGGTTCATTGACAATCAACCTTCATAACAAGGCGTCCATCATGATTATCTCCGCTTCAACCGACTACCGTGCCGCAGCACAGGCAAAACTCCCGCCTTTTCTGTTCCACTACATCGATGGCGGAGCTTATGCGGAACATACTCTGCGGTGTAATACCGAGGACTTGAATACCATCACCTTACGCCAGCGCGTGCTCAAAGATATGTCCGAACTGAGCCTGGAGACCATCCTGTTTGGTGAAAAACTGGCAATGCCGGTGATCCTGGGACCCGTTGGCCTGACGGGCATGTATGCGCGCAGAGGGGAAGTACAGGCTGCAAAGGCCGCCGCACAGAAAGGTATCCCGTTTACCCTGTCGACCGTTTCAGTTTGCCCGATTGAAGAAGTCGCTCCAGCAATCGAACGCCCAATGTGGTTCCAATTGTACGTATTGAAAGACCGCGGCTTTATGCGCAATGCGCTAGAGCGCGCACAAGCCGCCGGAGTCAAGACGCTGGTATTTACCGTCGATATGCCTGTACCAGGTGCCCGCTATCGTGATGCTCATTCAGGAATGAGCGGGCCTAACGCCTCGATGCGGCGCATATTACAGGCAGTGATGCACCCGCAATGGGCTTGGGATGTCGGCCTGCGTGGTAAACCTCACGATCTGGGCAACATTTCTGCCTACCGTGGCAAACCAACAAATCTGGAAGATTATATTGGCTGGCTGGGCGCTAACTTCGATCCTTCGATTTCCTGGAAAGATTTAGAGTGGATCCGTGATTTCTGGCAAGGCCCCATGATCATCAAAGGTATTCTCGATCCGCAAGACGCGCGTGATGCCGTGCGCTTTGGTGCCGACGGTATCATTGTTTCCAACCACGGTGGCCGCCAACTTGATGGTGTCTTATCAACTGCCCATGCGCTACCCGCCATTGCCGACGCGGTAAAAGGAGATATCACGCTTTTGGCAGATTCAGGGATCCGTAGCGGCCTGGACGTAGTTCGCATGATCGCCCTTGGGGCGGATAGCGTGCTCCTGGGGCGAGCTTTTGTTTATGCCTTGGCTGCAGCAGGTCAGGCTGGCGTTGTTAACCTGCTTGAATTGATCGAAAAAGAGATGCGGGTAGCCATGACCTTAACTGGTGCCAGGTCTATTGCCGATATCAGCAGCGAACTGTTGGTATCCAAACTGAACTAAAAGCTGAACAGGCCTGCCACACACCAGTGTGGCAGGCCTTGATGACGCGGCAAAGATAAAAATCAGAACGGATAAACGATACTGATGGCGGTCACCTTTTTCGGGTCAGGGTCTACCTTACTGGTAACATCGTTTTTATCCCATAGGTCGATTTTTCAATCGGCATAGCATGTTTTTGGTGAAGGCATAAACCTTCTCAATTAACGCCACAAAAAATGAGGCTACTCATCTTGGCACAGGTTTAGTTATATTAATTAATAAAATCAGGCGCCACACCCTAGCCATAAATAATAATTACATATCTAAAAAATTTAACATACCGCACCAATAAAAAATGATTAATACTATTTAATCCCAGTATCATCCAGCATATCTACTTATCATCGTTAATTGATTATCTCTAATCATCTTATTTTCTAGACATCGGCTTCATCGCCAGATGTTGCCTATAAAGTGGCCCCCGTAGCCCCGACCAGTCAGAAATAGCACCATATCGAATATAATTTTTCCGATGTGGTTATAAGCACACTAGACTTATAGAGGCTGTGAATGGTTGAAACGGAAGGAAACATAGCTGAGCCTCTGCACCGCAAAAGCGTAAGGGAAATAATAAGGTTAGCCTGTCGCCTACGTTAGTTATGGCCTACGCTCATACTATCAGGGTACACACAGCAGTATTAAAGGAGCTGGGGGTTGAGTCAGGGGGACAGCCTAGGACAGGCCCTCTCCTACATCGCTACCGACTTCCAACCTCTGGCTCAAAACAGATATTCAGAGACATCGCTTGGGCCCCCTGACTATCGCTTGGTATTGGCTTTATCTTTTTACACGTTTGGCTCGTTGCCTGTTGCCCAATCTGACAGATGTCACGAGTTATTGAGTCCTCGCGTTGATGTGGACCAGGGCCGGAGCAGGCCCAAACGAGCGGTAACCCTTGGTGCAATAACGTATAAAGGCCAACGAATTAACTCATCGCTCCCTTAAAATCTGATCCGAAGAGATTGCATCGTGAATACAAAACTTGTCGCCGTTATATTTTTCACGCTTTTTCTTTCCGCCTGTGACAGGGGAGCACAAGAAAAAAGCGAAAGTATTCGCCCAGTTAGCATTTTTGAAGTCAGCAACAGTGCTCAGCAAGGAGTAAGGATCTTTCCCGCCAGGATCATCGCTGGCGATCGAACTGAACTGGCCTTTAAGCGGCCGGGGCAGTTGGAACAGTTACGGGTACGCGAGGGAGAACAAGTCAGTCAGGGACAATTAATTGCGGAACTAAACAGCAACGATGCGCGCCTGCGGCTGCGGGATCGGCAAGCAACGTTCGACTTGGCGCAAGCCCAGTTCAACCGCTTTGCTACGCTAAGCGCGCGCAATGTTATTCCCCGCGCAGAACTTGATGTGCAGCGTGCTGCACGCGACTCTGCCCAAGCCGCTTTGAAGCTGGCCAGGGAAGAAGTGAACGATATGCAAATCAGAGCGCCTTTTGCGGGCATCATTGCGTCGGTCAACGCCCGAAACTATCAGGTGATCCCGGCGGGCCAAGCGATAGCTACGCTGAATTCGTTGGACTCACTGGATGTCGTATTCAATATCCCCGAGAATCTGTTTATTGTCATAGATAAAAACAATGCAAAATACCAACCCATTGTTCAGTTAAATAACTTACCGGGCCGCGAGTTTGCTGCCCGCTATAAAGAACACACCACCAGCACCACCTCAGGTTCATTAACTTACCAGATGACGCTGAGCATGCCGCGCCCACAAGACCTGCCTATGCTCTCCGGTATGAGCGGTAGCGTAAAAATCAACCTCGGTAATCTGCCCGGAGCCGCCCAGACCAGCAACGTCATTGTTCCCGTCGAGGCAGTATTTAACCCGGATAACACCGCGCGTAATCAACCCCATGTCTGGGTTATTAAAGAACATGACGGGAAACTGTTCGTAGAATCACGCCAAGTCGAGACCGGACAGTTAACCGCTAATGGCATCCAGATCGTTTCCGGTCTGGCCGATGGCGAGCGGATCGTGGCAGCCGGTACCCGTGAACTGCGCCCAAATCAGGAAGTACGCGCTTGGGTCCGTGAGCGAGGCCTGTAATGAAACTGACAGAGAACTTTATCAACAACGGCACCCGTATCTGGCTGGCGATTTTGCTGCTGGGCGTTGGCGGCGTGCTGGCGTTTCTGAACATCGGCAGGCTGGAGGATCCGGCCTTTACCATTAAAACCGCGGTGGTAGTGACTCGCTATGATGGCGCTTCGGCTCAGCAAGTTGAAGAGGAAGTGACTCTACCGCTGGAAAACGCCATTCAACAACTGCCTTACATCGACAACGTCACGTCTATTTCCAGCGTCGGGCTATCGCAAATCACCGTCAATATCCGTGCTGAATATGGCGCGGCTGAATTGCCACAAATCTGGGATATCCTGCGGCGGCGCATTGGCGATGCCGCGCTGCGTCTGCCGCCTGGCTCCAGCCCCCCGATAGTGAACGATGACTTTGGCGATGTATATGGCTTTTTCTTCTCCCTGTATGGCGATGGCTACAGCAACCAAGAGCTGCGCAACTTTGCCGAGCTGCTACGCCGCGAACTGGTTGTGGTGCCCGGCGTAGGCAAAGTTGGCATTGTGGGTGTGATACCTGAAGAGGTACAGATCGAAATCTCCCGCGCTCAGATGACAGCCGCCAATATTATCCCCCAGCGGCTTTACGACCTGTTGAGCCGGCAAAACGTCGTCTCTAACGCAGGCGATCTGTTGGTGGGTAGTGAATCGATCAGGCTGCACCCCACCGGTGAATTCGACAATGTTCAGGAGTTAGGCAACCTGCTGATCAGCGAGCCCGGCAGCCCACGTAGCGTTTATCTACGCGACATTGCCACTATCAGCCAGGGCGTGACACATTCACCGAACAATATCTATCGAGCCAATGGGCGGCCCGCCCTGTCTATTGGCGTGTCTTTCGCGCCGAACGTCAATGTGATTGTCGTTGGCAATGCCGTCAAAGCCCGCCTGGCTCAACTGGAGGCTGAACGCCCGGCCGGGATGGATATCAGCGTCTTCTACGATCAATCACATGAAGTAGAAGGCGCGGTTAACGGCTTCATCACGAACTTTCTGCTGGCATTGCTGATCGTTGTCGGCACGCTGCTTATTTTCATGGGGGTACGCAGCGGGCTGGTTATTGCCGCCTCACTGGCATTAAACGTGCTGGGTACTCTGCTGATAATGAAGCTGTTCAATATTGAACTGCAGCGAGTATCACTTGGAGCATTGGTGATCGCACTGAGTATGCTGGTGGATAACGCCATCGTCATCGTGGAGGGCGTTCTGGTTGGGCGACAACAGGGGGAAAATACCCTTAAAGCCATTACCAACGTCGTTAAACGTACCATGTTCCCATTACTGGGGGCGACGATCATTGCCATCCTGGCATTTGCACCGATCGGCCTGTCAAACGACGCTACCGGGGAATACTGTAAGTCGTTGTTCCAGGTACTGCTTATCTCGCTGATGCTAAGCTGGTTCACCGCCTTGACGCTGACCCCGGTGTTCACCAAATGGGCGTTTGAAAAGCAGAAAGTTGCCGAACCGAAAGCCGATGAGCCCGCTAAAACGCCTTATGATGGCTGGCTGTTCCGCGTCTATCGTAGCCTGTTGGCTAAACTGCTGCGCCAACGCACCCTGACGTTAGTGGTGTTGGCCGGATTGATGGTGGCCTCGGTGATTGGTTTTGGCAACGTTCGCCAAAGCTTCTTCCCACCGTCCAATACGCCGATCTTCTTTGTCGACCTTTGGTTGCCCTACGGCACCGATATCGCCTATACCGAGAAGATTGCCGCCCAGATTGAGCAGCATATCAAGGCGCAAAGCGGCGTTAGCGATACCATGGTCACGATTGGTCAAGGGGCAATGCGCTTTATGCTTACCTATAACGCCCAGCGACAATATTCCAACTATGCGCAGGTGATGGTACGGGCCAAGCAGCTAAATCAGATCCCAGACATGATCGGCCAGATAGAAAGCTATGTGCGCAATAATTTTCCGCAGGTCAACGCACAGGGCAAACGTATTATGTTCGGCCCTTCAAATAACAGTTCGATTGAAGCGCGCTTTATCGGCCCGGATCCGAATGTACTGCGTTCGCTGGCCGCCAAGGCAGAAAAGATCGCCAGTTCCGATCCCAATGCCGATGGCGTAATGCATGACTGGCAAGAGCGAACCAAAGTGATTCGCCCACAGTTCTCGGATTATCTTGGCCGTGAACTCGGCGTTGATAAACGTGAAATCGACAGTGCGCTGCGCATGAGCTTTGGCGGTATTACCGTAGGCCTTTACCGCGATGGTACGCGGTTAATGCCGATCGTACTAAGAACACCAGACTCCGAACGGCTGAATGCAGAAAGGCTGAACGACGTGATGATCTGGAGTCAGGCGCGGCAGGCGTTTATTCCCATCGACAATGTCGTCAACGGTTTCTCCACCGAGTGGGAAGATCCGCTGATCATGCGCCGCGATCGTAAACGCACGTTAACGGTACAGTCAGATCCCAGTTCGCAGAGCGGCGAAACCTCCGCCGAGCTGTTACAACGGATTAAACCAGGCATTGATGCCATTCAACTGCCGCGTGGTTATGAGCTGCATTGGGGAGGTGACTATGAAAGTACCAAGGAGGCCCAGGCAGGGTTGTTCACCAGTCTGCCGGTAGCCTTTGTGATCATGTTCATCATCACCATACTGATGTTCAGCTCGCTGAAAAACGCCGTGGCAATTTGGCTGACCATACCACTGGCATTGATCGGGGTAACCTTAGGCTTTTTGTTGACCGGTATCCCGTTTGGCTTTATGGCACTGATTGGCCTGTTGAGCTTGAGCGGCATGCTGATCCGTAACGGCATTGTGCTGGTGGAAGAAATTAGCCTGCAGCGGCAGGAAAAACCGATCCTGGAAGCCATTATCGACGCATCAACTTCACGTTTACGCCCGATACTGCTGACAGCCTTTACCACCGTACTGGGTTTGGCTCCGTTGCTTAGCGATGCTTTTTTCCAGAGTATGGCGGTAGTGATCATGTTCGGGCTGGGTTTTGCCACCGTGCTGACGCTGCTGGTACTGCCGGTGATCTACAGTTGCATGAATTCCGACAAGAAAAAGGGGCCGACTGAAACGGAAGTCGAAGCCTGACGCCTCTCGCCTG
Source organism: Serratia fonticola (assembly GCF_006715025.1). Lineage (NCBI taxonomy): Bacteria > Pseudomonadati > Pseudomonadota > Gammaproteobacteria > Enterobacterales > Yersiniaceae > Serratia > Serratia fonticola. The sequence goes on along the minus strand of NZ_VFMK01000001.1, from coordinate 1,530,689 downwards.
ATCAGGTCCTCTTTAGCCATAAAGAGGGCCTGACTGTCGATAAAGCCAGATATTAGCGATGGCGTCGCCGCCGCATAAGCCACCTGAGTGCGCCCAGGTGTGCCAGGCCGGAATATGTCGGTTAAAAAATGCCGTTATTAGCCTCGCCTTTTTATGTGAACAACTCCCCACGGCATATTCACCAGGCTATTGTAAAACCCGCCTTTGGTTTACCCTGTGCGGGTTAAAATCAAACAGGGAGAAGTGCAACGTGTTTAAAAAAACAATCTTGGGATGTTCACTGCTGTTGGCTTCTGCCAGCGCACTGGCTGGCGGCTGTGACAACCCGCGTACTGCCTATGACAAAACCTATTGTGCTGCATTGGAAATGGTGCAGTTGGACCAGGAAATCAATGTTCAATACAAGAAGGTCATGGCTCTGTTGAATCAACAGCAGAAACAGACGTTAAAGCAGTCGCAGATTCAGTGGTTGAAAAGCCGGGATAACGCGTGCAGTGATGGCTCAAGGATTAATGTCTCCTGCTCGAACGACACCATGCAAAGCCGAATAAATTTTCTGAAAAGTGTAGAGCGTGAGTGTAAGAGCACCGGTTGTGACAGCAACAAGCTGGCTCAGCAGCAATAACGCGGCAGGGGCGCAGCATGTATCGCTTCATGCACATGCCACGCCCCACGCTCTCAAATCATTATTTGGTTAACGCGATAATACCTAATGTCAGGCCCGCTACCGCGGCAGCACCGCCAGCAATCGCTCCGGCCGTTTCCCAATTATCCTGGGTTGTCCCTTTCATACAGGTATTGGTGTGAACCAGGCGGCCCTGATCGTCATAGACAGGCACGCAAGGCGAATTAGTGGCACATCCAGACAATAAAGCGGCCAATAGCCCTGCTGCAATTAACTTACTCATATTCACACCTCAGTGGTCGACAGCTCAAAAAACATCATATTGAATAAAAATCGCGCCACTGTACCACTGATGCCCCTCACGAAGGATGCAGAATAGTCGCAAAATGTTTGGGGGTGAAACAGTCAGACTTGGCCAGGTGACTTCAGGAACATAACAACGTAGGACGTTTGATATTGCCGTGGGTCGATATGATTTTTGTGATGGAACAGAAGCATAAAAACCGCCTGGTGGCTGAGTATCGCCGCCTGTTGGCTCATAAACCCCTGCATGTTCTCGATATTCCCGATGAGTATCAGTATATGGATACTGAGCTTATCAATCCACCGCGCCGTTCCTGACGCCATTGAACTGACCTAATCAGGCCGGTTGAGTAAGCCGGCATTGGTCACGCCACTCTGACGCACAAAAAAAGCGGCGCTGAGGGTGTGGCCGATATGGAAAGCACTTCAGGAACAACGCCTTAACCCTGGATAAAATGAAAACATTACCCAACGAAATTCATTAAGAAAATATCATTGAGCGAATTGGGTAAAACCGTTAACACCTTAAACCACCGTTTTCAGCCTAACCCCGGCTCGAATAACTGAACGCTTTAACCAAAGTGAGTTCGCCTGGATTACGCATCGGGACAATCACCGTTTCTTGCTTCTCATTGATGGTGCCTTCTTCCGTCACAATGGTGATCTGCGCCGTGGTCAGAATATCTTCACCTCGACCACCATAATAGTTTACATAGAGCAGATACTGGCCGTTCTCGGGCGCGGGTGAAGAGAAGATTTCAGGGCCGTAACCGGTGGTCACATCCACATCCAGCGCCCCACCATTAGATAACTGCCGGCCACCATACCAGGCATGCCCACCATCAGGAGTCACTACATGCAGATCGAGATCGGTATTATCCGTATCCCATGCGAGCACAACTCGCAAGCGAGCGGGGATCGCCCCGTTACCTCTCTGAGCATAAAACTGGGTACGGTGTTTCGCCACTCGGTCCGGACTGCGAACCTCAACACTATTACTGCCCTGTGGGAAGATATACGGGCGGCTAAAACTGCCATCATCCTGAATTTTTAACGGCATACTGACGCCATTGACGATCAGACGCCCCGGCTCCTGCCTGGACTTTCCATCCGGCTTGGGAAAGTCTTTAATCTGGCCACGAATAAGCGCCTGCGCCGCTTGAGTCGCCGGCGAATTTACCGACGATGCAGGATAATTCACCTGCTGGGAGAAGTCTGCACCCTCACCAGAAGTGTCATGCCACCCGGCAAGCGGTGTATCAATATCAACCCGGGGCTGCGCCAATACCGAAGTAGCAGCAGCGATGAATAACAATGAGCCCATACCCCATAACCGACTAATAATCATGGTATTTTCCTGATTCTTTTAGTGAAGCTTTGGTAGCTTCGTCCTTATTCCAGCAAGAGATGGCGGGCAAGTTGCTCGACATACTCTTCATCCTGACCATTAGGATGGGCAGCAAAAGCCAAGTGTAAATATTCATGAGTCAAATCCAACCGATCTTGTAGTGAGTAAAAATCGCGCACGTAGATACGGTTGTACATACGATCGACATGAGGCTTGCCTGAGAGTAAACGGCATACGGTGAATTGCCGCAGGGTTGCATAACCCGGCTGGCTATTAAGGATTTCACGCCAGCGTTTCTGTTGGGCGATTAACCAGCCTTCTGCCTCCGGCATGGCCTGACATAACACTTCCGGTTTATCCCAACGTCCCAGGTTGGCCCGTGGGTAGGCATGCGCCAGAATGGCATCATAGCGCATGCCCTGCTGAGCCTGAGACACCGCCTGTTGCCAGGACAAACGGTTAGTCGCGGCCTGATCGAGATGATAAGTCACAGGCGCACCAGCCAATACCAAGTCGCTACTCCAGGCCGCTACCTCACGCGCCGCTGCCGTTGCGGGTTCAGGGGCCACTCGCTGGCTGGCACTGCTGTCAGCGATCGTCAGGCACGCCTCCTCACGCGTTGCGTTTTGCAGCAGATAACTACGAATAGCCACCGCCAAGGCTTTAGCGGCTTCGCGTGGCTGAGCCGCTGCCTCTCGCTGCAATACCCTGGCCACATACTCCTCCCGCTCAAGGCGAGCGGTTAACGTCAGTTGTCCCTGCTCCGCACGTAGAAAAAGCTCCCCCTGGCTCTCGATGTCCAGGCGATTACCCTTGCTGAATTCAACCTGATAGCGCCCGCGTAATCCCCCAGCCTTAACCGGTTGTTGCTCACCGCTGCGGCGCACCGCCACGATGGGATAACGATCAAACATTTTCACCACCACACAACCCAGCGGATCCACAGGTTGTGCTTGCGGTAGAACCGTATTAAGCACGCTGGCATAATTTTGCAGCACCGTTTTACTGGTCCCAGGACCTTGTGCCCATACCGGCGTACCATCTATCAACCACCCTGCAAACCCGCCTTGACGCATTTCATGGTCATGCTCATCCCGCCAGCTCCAGGTTTTTATCCGCAGCCGGCTTCCTAGCGCCCCTATCAATTTACTTTCGGTAGGCAATAACACATCCAGCAACACCTTACGCGCCTGTTGCTGGCCCGGTAACGTGGACAAAATATCCAACAGTTCGGCGACGGGTATCCGCTTATCGGGTTGTAGCTGTTGCAAATCCTGCAACCAACCAGGGCTTTGCCGCCTTTGCCAATAATCGGCCCATTGCTGAGGATCCAACTGCAAGCGTGCAGGGCTGAAATAGAGACCGCAGGACTGCACCAACGCCCGGTCTCGGGTCACTTTTTTGCCTACCTCACAGCAGTAAATCTCCTCCTGTGGCTGACTACCATTGCAAAGGTAATCCGCTTCATGCTGCTGCGTATCAACCAGGTAGGCATAGACCAAAAGCTTCCAAAGACTGCCTAACGGAGTCGTCAGCGTAGCTGGCAGAGGGTGTTGGGCAAGTTGCCGATCCTGACTCAGGATCAGCAACTGGTTTTCCTGCCCCTGCCGTAGCGCAACTTGCAGCCCGGGTTCTGCCCCAAAAGCAAACGCAGGGAGTATCAGCAACCACCACCAGCGCCGCATCATTTCACCGTCACGGCCTTCGGACCGCTAGCGCCTTCGGTTACGGCTTCCTGCGGTGCATACATCCGCGAAAGGCGCATCGGTGGCAACAGGAACGTCCCTTTTTGCGAGAAGCGAACCAGATGCCGATAGACCTTACTCTCTCCCAGTTCATTAACCGGCACCATATAAGAAAGTTGGCCCATTTCATTACGTGCCTTTTCAAGCGGCACACCATTATCGCCAGTTAGCCCAGAAACCATGATCCCCCAGGTCGTGCGTTCAACGTCTGCCCCTGGCGGCAGTGGAACCTCAAGTTGCAGGTAACGTAGCGGTACTGAACCGTTGTTGGTGAGCGTCACCTCATCCAGATAAAGCACATCACTGGAGAGGGCTTCATTCTGAGCAACGGGCTGTACGTTGAATTCAAAGGCTTTTTCACCAGGGACCAACTTCAGCAACCGATGGCTGATTTCAACCGGCAACGGTTCTTCAGCCGTATCAGGACCCACCGCGGTGAGTGGCAGACTGAAGTTGATTGAGGCATCAATGGGCTTCTCCAGATTGGCTGGAAGCTCAAGAGGCTGTACCGGCCCTTGGCCTGACCATTGCCAGTAGCGTTCACCGAGGGTTCCTTCTGACGACCGCCATCCCGCACCTGGGTCAAACGCGATCGGCTGTGAAGTATTGCCCAGCAAACCGTACAGCCAGGTCAAGGCCAACGCACGCTCAGGCCCCGGCTGTGATGGCATCAGTTGAGGGAGCAGCCAGGCAACTTGCGCAGCATCTGCACCACGAGTACGCCAGATCGCTGCATAGGCAAAGGGGTGCTGGCTATAAGCGATGAATTGCAGACTTTGCTGCAACGCCTGCGATTCCTGATCATTGAGTTGATAACCGGGGATCTGTTGTAACATCGAATAGGTGAGCACCCGCGCGACCGCCAGCCCAAGCTTTGAACCAGGAGTTGACATCACCAGGCTGTCATATTCCGCCAGTGCAACGCCCTCAACCGGGTGGGCATTTGCCAATGACTGCGCCAGCCCCTGTAACAGGCTGGTGACCGGCAGTTGCATATCTTGGGCAAACGACAGTAACAGAGCGCGATGCAACATTGGCATATCGTCAGCCTGCTGGGCATAAACATCCAGCAACCGCTGCCAATGTTCCGGCGGTAAGGTCACCCCCAACGCTTTGCTGGCATACCAGTCTGCGTAATAGGCATAGGCGGTCATGAAAGCATCAGGATCACCGTCATCTCCCCACCAGGTGAATTTTGCCCCTGGCCCTGCCATCTGCATCAAGCGTTGGCGATTATTCTGCAGGATTTGCCGCAAGGTATTACCACGCAGCGAGTCCTCTTTTGCCAGCATGTTATAGGCAAGGCTCAACGGCAACAGCCGACTGGCTGTGTTGATCACACCGCCAAACGGTTCACTGATCAGATCGTCAAGGTTGCTACGGAACAGCGATTGCGCATCACCATTGATACGCAGACGGATATCATTGGCTGCGGTGGGAAGATTAAGATTATTGCTGCCAGCATGTAACCGGATATCCCGTTGCCGTGGCACCGACCAGTTATCGTCCAACACCTTCAGATCGATACTCAGGGTATCCAGAACCTGGCCATCTTTTATAACTTCCGAGATCCAGCGCCCAGAATGTATCGCCTCCACAGGCTGGCTGACATAGTTCGCCCCTTCATGCAAAGTGACCGACTGAGTCAGGGTCTGGTTACCATATTGCGTACGCAGCTCCACCGGAGCCGATTGCTTGTCCTGACTAAAGATAAATAGCCCTGGCAGTGGGCGATCGCCGTTGCGGAACTGCGTTGCCCCGCTCCATTTCAGGTAAAGCGGTTTTTCTGAACGAATAGCGGCCTGTTTCTGCCCCACTTGCCCCTGTTGATTTTGCGCACGAACGGTAATACGCCAACGCGTGAGAGAGTCCGGCATGCGGAAACTGAACGTAGCCTTGCCGTTAGCATCAGTGACAATATCTGGCTGCCAGGCTGCCGTATCCACATCTTCACGGCGAGGGCGCTCCAACACTTTGACGCTGCGATCGCTACGGTTGGCCTTCCCTGGAGCAGTGAGTGAGCCTGGTAGCGCCAAATCATAAGCAATAAAAGACAGGCTGGCGCTGGTACGCACATTGTTACGCCGTGGGTGATAAAAGAACTGGTCGATGCTCGGTGCGATTTCCGGCTGCAAAGCATAGATCATCTCATCAACCACGCTTACGGTGAGATGCGCCGCAACGGGTTTACCAGCAAACTGGGTATCCAGCGCCACACTCACCGTATCCCCCGGCAGGTAAACGGTTTTATCCGTTTTGATACCGATATCTATGCTGGGTGTTGAGACTTTGATACCTGCGTTCTGGAAGCTGTATTGCCCCCCTTTACTGTAAAGCACAGAAAAAGTGAGGTTAGGGGCAAAATTCTCCTGTACGGGGATACGGGCAAGATACTGGGTATCATTCAGGCGCTGCAGCTTGATCCACTCGGCCCCGCGGGTGAGTAACGCAATTTTCTCTACCCTGTCCCGTTCCAACGTCAGCAGAGCATGCTCGATCGACTCAGGGAACGTGATCAGCGCCTGAGCAACATCACCTACCTGATATTGCGTTTTATCCATTACGATCTCGACGCTACCCGGAACGGCTTTCTCTCCAGGGCCGCTGACCGCATGGCTGGTTGCGCCCAGTATCATACCCTGTTCACTTCTCAGGGTGACGCGGTAAGTACCCGGTTTTTCAAAAGTAATGCTAAAGGGCTTGGCTTCAGCCTGTAACGGCGCGGTCATTAGCTGGCGATCTTCCAGCCGCAGCCACTCATAAGTGGCCGGCGTTTCACCATGACCTTGCACATTACGGTAACTGAAAGTCACCTCCTCGCCTGCCTGGCTAAAACGCTTCGCAGCAGTGAGTTCGTAACGAGATGCGCCCCGCTCAATCAGGATCTCTCGGGTCGTTTTAACCCGATAGGCTGCCCCATCGCTCGCAAAGAGGGTGAGCAGATAGCGGCTCGGTTTATCCACCGCGGGGAGTTCTAATCTGGCACGGCCTTTACTGTCGGTGGTCAGTTGTGCTGTTTTCAGCTCAACCGGAAATTTGCCCTGATATTGCAGATCATTACTGACCATCGAGAGTTGTTGGCTATACAGGCTGAGATCCAGACGCGCATTCGCCACCGGCTTACCATCCGGATAGAGCAGAACCACATCGCCCGTCACAGGTTCATTGGTACGGAAATCGTTTTTTTCCATTGCCAGCGAGATTTCAAAATGCGGTTTGAGGTAGCTGGCAACGCGGAATGAACTGCTGTACACCTGATTATTGTAAGTCGACCGGAGTTCATACCCACCGGCAACCGCATTCTCTGGCAGTTGGAATCGCGCCTGAGCACCAGACTTACTCTCGATCGACAGGTTTAAAGTCTGTAACAGCGAACCGTTGGCATCCAGCACGCTTAAGGTCAAGGGGGCCGATTTGATCGCTACCGAATCCAGCGCATTCTTGAATTCGCGCCCCAACAGTTTTACCTCCACCCAGTCACCAGGGCGATAGAGTGGCCGGTCGGTAAAGGCGTACAGCTTGGTGTCGTATATTTCGCTGTCGTAATAGAAGTTTTCAGACACAAAGACGCCACCTTCGCTGTCCTCACCCAATAGATAAGAGCGCTCCGGTGCAATATGCTGCAGGCTTAACAGGCCATTCTTATCGGTCTGGCCGTTATTGAGAATACCTAATCCATCACTCCAGAGGATCTTGCTACCACCAGCAGCCTGTCCGTCATGCCGGTTAGCGGTCCAGACCAACAGTTCATTACTCGAGATCTTGCTTAGCGCAACGGTATTGGCAATAAAGACCACCGTGGTTGCGCGATAGCTGCCAATCAGGGCCTCAACCAGATATAAACCGGGTTTCAGTTTGCCTAAAGGGATGTAGACATTGCCGGGCTGAGGTTCAATAAAGCGGCTGGATGACCCCTCCATTTTCACCTGAGCGGGTGGTTGGATTGGCTGCGCATCCCACAGCGGGTAACGGAACTGGCTAATCAGCGGCAGATTTTTCAACGGCGCAAACTGTGGCTGAACAACGAATTTGCTCGGGGCCGTCAGTGCCTCTCCGATTTTCAGCTCCGGCAACGCGCTGGTCACCTCCTGGCGCGTATCCAGAGAAAAGGTACGTTGCATCACGCGGCGCGATTTGCCGTACCAGTTATCCCAAAGATACGACAGGGTATTCGACAGGCCTTCTCCCTGATACTGCCCCTCCAGCATGATGCGATGCAGATTCTTCTGCTTTTTCAGAAACTCCAGCGGCTGATTGATACGATACAGCCGGATATCTACACCACCATACTGTTCCGCTTCAAAACGGCGGTAATCACGCCCCGGAGCCTCCAGGCGTACTTTGGCCACTTCGTCACTGCCAAAAGTACTGTCGGAAAGCAGGAAAAAAGATTGTTTAGGGATCGCATAATGACTGGCCGGAAGAGCGTCTTCTGCCTGCGCATGGGTCAACGGGAATAAAAACGCCATACCCAGCAGGATGTTGCCACACTGGCGGAGAAACCTGTTCATCGTGACAGAAAACCCAAGCGATAAATGCCTATGAAATTGGGGTTCGATTCGTCGGGTATCCATCGGGTATCCTTCCAGTTCATCAATTGTTGCATGCTTACCGCACGCATTCCGTTATCCGTCGGGGTGCTCGTTCCCGTGTGATAGGCGATATAGCGGCCCATCCAAATCATTAAATGTTGATCATCACCCTGGTCAAAAAACAGCAGATCGCCAGGTTGGGCCTGATGCAAATTGCGCCCTATCAACTGACTATTGAATTGAATCAGCTTGATGGCATCAACATAAGGCCCCTGCTTACCCTCACCTTGTTGCCAACGTTGGGCAAACAGGCGTTGCTGTGGGGTGATGCTCAATTCAGGAGGAAGGTAACGATTGGATAAACCATTTGCTCGCAGCCATTTACTGTCGTGAATTTTCAGCGACTCATTGGCCGCAAACCGCACCAAACCCGCACAATCTTGTTGATACCAGCGCGCACTGGGCCCCTGGTTGAGCTGTTCTTCGGCAATGCGCACAAACCAGGCTCGAAATATACGGGACTGTTCAGGATCCAGCGGCGTCACCGTGTCTTCAGCCTGCACCGGCCAAGCACAGAGCAGCATCGTGCCACACAGGAGTAACGCCCGTAATCTTGTCACTATTAACGTCATAACCCCTGCCATTGTAACGGTAGCCATTGCCAGGACTCCTTCACCTGCGTATCCGCGGGCAGGACTAACGCATAGCGCCGTTGCCCAGCCAACGCGCTCAACTTAGGCAACAAGTGGGTTTGTGCCGCATTATAGAATATGGGTTCCACGTTCTTGGGCAGGCTGGCAAAGGCCTCCTGTTTGAGTAACCCGGACAGCGCCTCCGGGGCCATATAGGCAGAAACAACGCCTTGTGCAGGCAGGACATCGGCAATCGGTGGGAAATTTTTATCCAGCGTCTGCAAAGCCTTGTTCACCAGTTGATCATCCAGAGAAAACAACAGTGTCTGGTCATGGCGCGCCAGGCTGACGCGGAAGAAACGGCTGCCAACCAGATTCTGCGCAGCGCCAGATTCACTGGCAGGATACTGGCCATAACGAGAGCTGACATCACGCTGCCACAAGTGGGCCTGGTTCTTACGGGTGGCCAACACGGGGACAGGCTGTTTTTCCCTGGCCCCAATCACCGTAGCAAACAGTGTCGCAAGTTTGGTATCGATCTGCTCATCCGCAGGGGTTTCCAACCGGCTGACAATCAGCGGCGTATAAAGATGTGAGTCTGGATACCAACACAAACCGCTGGCCCCACTCATCGTCAGCGATGTGGCAGTCGTAGCTTCTGCCTCGTCGCTAAGCGTATCAATACGCTGTAACAGATATTCCGGCACACTGTGTGAGACCGGCAGGGCAAGGCAAAGGCTGGCTCCCATCGGCATGGTTTTCCAGATAGGGCTGAAATCAAACGCGGCGTTTTCTGCCGTTGAGGCATCATTTAACGCCAGATAGCTCGCCCATCCTTGTGGTTGCATCTCAAACCGGACACCGGCAAATGCGGGGACGAAGCGCTGATAGCCAAAACCCAGGTAGTTCGCGCTGATTGAAATACGGTGAGCCGTTTTATCTGCGCCCGAGGCTGGACTATTGGCAGCATCATGGGTTTTAAGGGCAAAACTCTGCTGCCAGAGTGTGTCACCGTTCAATAATGCACTGATAACCTCAGATGACTCTTGGGAAGGTGTTTGCTGGTCATACAGCATGGCAAGATCGGAAAACAGCAGCAGGTTATCGCCGTAGCTGGCAAACAGCAGCGGTTTACTCACACCATAACGCAATTGATACACTGAGATTGCTTCATTCCCTACCTTTAAGGGAGCGAAATCCATACGTGCCAGTTGGGTATCATCTGCCGCTATTTTGACTAGCGGCTCCAACAGACGCGCCAATCCACTCAGCTTGATCACCGCCATGAAGCGATCCAGCCTGCCGCGCTCATCATGCCAGAGAGCAATATTAGCGGGTTGATCGAGGAGCGTTTCCAGTAGGTTATCGCGCAGCGTTAATTCATGTTCGAAGATAATACGCCGCAGGCTACCGGTAATCCCCAGACGATCGGCATTATTTTGATAATAGAAAACAAAATCTTCCGTCAGCGTGTCGTGCAGAAATGGGATAGTCAGCAGGTCTTTGGGCAATCGGCTCAAAGATTCGCTTTCTATCAATACATCAGGGTGGCGTAGATCAATCTTGAGATCATTATGCCAGACCAATTCTTTAGGCGGTGAAATAGAATTTGGCGATATTAAAAACCGCTGAAATCCCCATACGGCGGCAGAAATACCTAGAATAACGCCGATAACCCAAAATCCATATTTGAAGCGACTGCGTCTCGTTACAGACGTAATATTGTTGTTATCATCGGTCATTATGGTTGTTCCATACCAGGTCTTAGAGGTAAGCGACGTTTGAGTAACAATGCCTCACGTTTTCCGTGTACGCTCCTGTTCCTACGCGCTTTCCATGTCCAAACTGACTACGCTAATAATGCCTGTTGGAATAGGCACCAAGTAAAATAAATATCAAATTAAATTAATGTAATACGCTGTTGTTACGATATTTTAATGAATCCTGATGCTCTCAACAAGGTCGATAAATACGTTTCCAAGCCATAGTATCAAAAAACAACCATAAAAAATGGCTTAACACCTCAACCCCAAGTGCATTAAGCCATATTGACTCTTGATTTCTTGCTCATTCTTGTTATTTTCGCTCGATTCCCCTCTGTTCTCGCTTATTATTTAGCAGACGTGTATTTTACGGGCGACACATTCCCCAGAGACTGTTTTTCAGAAAAGATGCATTCATCGTCAAAGCGCTCGCGAATAGCCTGAAAAAAACGTCCTTATTAAACGGCTCTTTCAGGTTGATGGCTAGGGCCAACGCGAAATACGCCACTGTCTTTGCTGGACCTGAAAGCGCGGAGACACACCATATCAAGGCGCTCTCCGGCCACACCTGTTAACCCCTAAATTCATCGAACTCGAGACGCTCACCATCCGGGCCCCGGATCAATAAGAAACGCACCTGACCTTCTTGTACCGGCCCTTCATCAAGTGGATAATTCAACGTTTCAAGCGCCGTCACAACTGCATCAAGATCGCTGACTTCCAGCGCAAGGTGCTCAATACCACAGCGAGGCACATCAAAAGCAGTCCCCGCGGGTAACTGATACAGTTCCAGAACAGCACCCCCCATTTCGAGAAATGCTACGTCAATTTTCCCTTGCGGAGAGGGTTTGCTAAAACGCTGCTGTATCTCAAACCCCAATGGTTCATAAAATGCCAAAGATTGCGACAAGTCACTCACTTGGTAGCCAACATGGGCGATTTTCCGAATAAGTTCACGCATGTTATACCCCCTTACGTACACACCAGAAACCATAGAAAGCGACATAAGCAAAGCACAGCAGAGGGGCAATAAAGGCGATTTGCATATTGCCACCGTTCAGATCAGAGATAATGCCCATAACTAGCGGGATGACTGCACCACCGATGATCGACATGACCACGATAGAGCCAGCAGTTTGCGTATCTTTCCCCATCCCTTTAATGACCAGACCAAAGTTAGTCGGCCAGCACGGCGCCATGCAGAAACTCACCATGATCAGCGCGTAAACGGCCAGCATTGAGCTGCTAAATACAGCAATCAACAGCAGTACCGTCGCCGCCAATGCAAAGGCACCCAGCAAGGAGGCCGGATTCAGGCGATTCATCAACCAGGTAGCCACTGTTTTCCCGATGGCATAGATAACCAGAGAGGCAAGCAACCAATAGGTCGCAGAATGCTCACTGGTACCCTGTTGCACGAGCTGGACAAAACGAATGGTGAAACTCCATACCCCCACCTGCGCACCGACATACAGGAACTGCGACAGGATCCCAAGACGAAAACGCGGCATCGCAAAAAGACGCTTCAGTGTAGAGCCGATACTTTCTGCGGGTACCTGCTTCTGCTGAGTCTGCGCCCCCTTACATGACGGGAATTTTATAAAGACAAAGACCAGCGCCAGCACAACAAGCACAGAACCAATGATCAGATAGGGTCCAACAACCTGGCCAACCATCTGATGGCGTGCCGCTTCTGCCACATCGGCTGGCATCAACAGTAATTCCTCATGGCTGGGATCGTTTTCGCCAAAGACCATCACCTGCCCAATGAGTACGCCGAAAATAACGCCCAGAGAATTAAAGATCTGCGAGAAATTAATACGCTGTGTGGAGGATTGAATCGGCCCTAACAAACTTGAGTAGGTATTGGCAGAGGTTTCTAGGAAAGAGAGGCCACAGGCAATGACGCCCAGACAGGCGAGGAAAGCGCCATAGGTCATGATCTGGGCCGCGGGCACAAAAAGGAAACACCCCAAAGCGTACAGACATAACCCAATAATAATCGCTACCTTATACGAATAACGTTTGATAAGCGCCGCCGCGGGCAATGCGACAAAAAAGTAGCCCAGGAAAAAAATCGACTGCACAAGCGCGGTCTGTGTATCCGTCAGGTCAAACCCTTTCTTAAACTGCGCAATCAAAATGTCATTCAGATTTCCAGCCATACCCCATAGCGCAAACAGGCAGCAAACAAGCAAAAACTGTAGCCAGGGCGTATGTGACAAATAGGCACTGGTATCCAGCTTTTCGTTGTGAACAGTCGCTTTATCCACTTTGTCAGTTATCAGTGTACTCATGGTCTATCCTCGTAATTGTTTTTTTATCGTAGGGTTCATGCCATCTCATAATTCGAGGTGGCACGTAAAAGACGTTCCTGAGCTTCTTCGTAGTCGGGTAATGAGGAGGCACCTTGCTTTTCGACACTCACGGCGGCATAGGCTGCCGCAAATCGGGTAGCGGTATGAAGGGATTCGCCACAGGCAAGGCGAGCAGCAAGTGCGCCATTAAAGGCATCACCCGCGCCTGTCGTATCGCGGGGATGAGAAGGGAAACAGGGGATATGGGTCTTCACACCTTGTTCACTGAGCAGTGCGCCATTGGCGCCAAGCGTGATGATGACGTTCCGGGCCCCCTGTGCGTGCAGCGCATCGGCGGCTTCGCCAGCCCCCGCAATATCATCCACACGGCATCCGGTCATCAACCGAGCCTCCGTGGCGTTTGGCGTCAGCAAATCGATTTTGGCCAGAAATGCATCATCAACGGGTTGCCACGGTGCAGGATTAAGCACCACGAAGGCGCCGGATATCTTGCCAGCATCAACCACTTGTTCAATGGCTGAAAGGTTATTCTCCAACTGAACCAGCACTACATCAGCACAACTGATAGCGGGAATACAGCCAGCGATTTCATCATCAGTGACAGTCATGTTCGCGCCGGGATCGACCGCTATCATGTTCTCGGCCTCATTGCCCGCAACATAAATAAGGGCATTTCCGGTAGAGACTTCATTAGTCATCAATAAAGTGACGGCATTAAAACCCACGTCCTTCAGATGACGACGTGCAAAATGACCGAACGTATCGTCACCAATCTTTCCGATATAGTGAACATTCGCCCCGGCCTTAAGCGCGGCTGTCGCCTGGTTAGCCCCTTTTCCACCAGCACTGGTCATACTCCCTGACGCCACTAACGACTCACCAGGAACAGGAAAGCGATCGACCCGGGCAACCATATCGAAATTAAATGAACCAAAAACACAGACTTTGCCTGACATAGTTCCTCCCTTCAGATCAGCGCCGGAGAGCGAAGTGTTTCTGCAAGATCCTGGGACATGCTTTCCCAAGCCTGTTCTAGCGGTACATTCGGGAGGAACAAACCACTGCTGCCCATAATCAGCACCTGTGCACCCGCCCCCAGCAGCTCGCAATAAGTCTCACGGTTGCATGAGCCGTCCACTTCAATAAGAAAGTTGAGTCCCCGTACCTGCTTTATCTGGTGAAGTTGCGTGATTTTGTCGACCATTTCGGGAATAAAAGGCTGGCCTGCATATCCTGGATCCACGGTCATCACGGTAACCTTATCGAGCAAATGCAAATAATGCTGTAAGGTCTCAATCGGCGTTGCTGGATTAAGCACCATGCCAACCTGCTTACCGGCATGACGTAACGTGCTGATCACACGGAAAGCTTCTCGGCAAACCGTTTCTGGATGAACCGAAATCGTGTCCGCGCCCGCTTTAATCAGAGCGGGAATAAACGCCATGGGCTCTTCTACCATCAGATGAACATCGATCGGCAACGATGTGTAAGGGCGGATTTGCGCAACGAAGCTGGCCGACAATGCCAGGTTTTTGACATAGTGCCCATCCATCACATCGACATGTAGCCTGTCGGCTTTTGTGTTCAAGAAGTGCAACTGTTCGGTCAGCTTCATCATGTCCATGCACATGAGCGATGGAGAAATGTAATAACGCATAATGCCTCTCTGTTCCGGTAATTAGCTGATTTCAGGCAAAGTCTGCCCCCACCAATCGAATTGGTGTTTTGACAATGCAAGGATTAACCGTCACGACATGACGGTGCACTCAGGCGATTTGTAAGCCAACGTTATGCCAGGTCATCTCTTTTTCCAGCAGCGGATCATCAAACGCCTCGGTGATTAAACAGTCCAACTCCCCTAGCCCACCAATCCGTGCCACACCCAGTCGCCCCAATTTGCTGCCATCCAGCAACGCGACAACCCGACGAGCGGCTCTCATCATTTGTTTCAGCAGCGCGGCATGAGCTTCTGTTCCCGCATACAAGCCACTGTCACGTTCCAGCCCTTGGCAGGAGAAAAAAAGGGTATCAATGGCATATTCCCGAAGCATTCGTACCGTGGTTTCACCGAAGAAAGCTTCCTCAGTCGGGGAGAAATCTCCCCCCAGTCCAATCAGATGCAATGAACGGCGGCTCATGAGTGCCTGTAGAATACTGACGGATGGCGTGATAACCGTTAACGCCATCTCAGGTATCTGGCGAGCCAAAAACCAACTGGTACTGCTACTGTCCAGTAAAACCGTGTCGCCTGGCTGCAGTAGCTGTAATGCCTTACGTGCAATACGCATTTTGCCTTCACTGTGTCGCAGGGTTCGTTGCTGAAAGCTCCCTTGTATGTCCCATATAGGAACTTCTGGGTGACTTACTCTGGCCATGGATGATGAGCTCTCTGCCAGCAGAGCCCCTCCATGGCTACGATTTAAAACCCCTCGTCGTTCCAGCTCGCTCAGATCACGACGAATAGTTTCCCGGGATACATGAGTCGCTTGCGCTATCTCACTAACCCGCATCACACCAAATTGACCTAACAACTCTATAATCAAACGATGACGTTCCAGCGGTAACATAACTGTCTCCTGCGGTGCATAATCAGATTACCTTCCCCTTGGATGGCATGTTGAGACGCCGAGAGTGTCTGGCAATCACAAGATTTCTGCTGGCGCAGTGTGTGACATCCTCCACATTTCCACCTGACATTCGGCACCTCACCCCCTCGTTTCTTCTCTATTCAGTCATAAACAAAAGAAAACAAAAATAAATACAATGTTGTCATTACGCCCGTTTATGCCCGTTTATGACTCTGCAAGAAGAACGCCATCAATTTTCCGCTCTGTTAATTAAAAACAAATGAAAACAAAATAATGTTCAATAGATCACATTATTTTCATTTGATGCGTTTTTAAATATAAACATGTTAATGTACGCCCCAATATGAAAGAAATTAAAAACAAACGACAGGAAAAAATCATGAATGAGACCATCCACCGTTTTGCACGTTTAATCGACCTGAGCGCAGTACAGGCAACCAGTACAGAGGCTGATGTACGTGCCTGCGCTGAACTGGCAACCCGCTATAACATTATTTCAGTACATGTACTGCCCTGCTGGACGCGCTTTCTCAGCACGTTACTGCCGCAACAGGGACAAGGTGAAGTGATGATTGGCGGCCCAGTAGGTTTCCCCAGCGGTGGGCATGCCACTGACATCAAGGTACAAGAAGTACGGCAGCTTATTGCTGATGGAGCCAGAGAAGTGGATATGGTTGTGAATATTGGCAAAGTTCTGTCAGGGGACTATGACTATGTGCGTGAAGATCTGCGGCGCGTGGTGCAGGCCGCAGCACCGGTTCCGGCAAAGGTTATTCTGGAAACACACTACCTCAATGAAGAGCAAATCCGACGCATTTGTGACATTGCCGTAGAAGTCGGCATGAAATGGGTGAAAACCTCCACAGGCTGGGCCCCTACAGGGGCCACAGCCGAAAAAGTCAGTATCATTGCAGACCAACTTAAAGGTCGGATCGACATCAAAGGCGCGGGTGGCATTCGTGACCTGGAGACCGTGCGCAAACTCTACCAACTTGGTGTTCGCCGCTTTGGGATGAGCCTGGGCGCAGTAACAACCGTATTCGCTCAACTTGAGCAAAACCCTGACCTTTTCCCGGAACTGAACTCGAATTAAAAATGACCGCTGGCGGGCCAGAAGGCCCGCCCCATGACGTCACCGGAGTAAGTGATGAAAAATAAAATATTAACCATTGATGTCGGCACCGGCAGTACCCGCGCAGCCATTCTGAGAACCGATGGTACTATGGTCGGCTTCGCTCAACGGGAATATGATCAAACCACACCACGAGCAGGATGGTCAGAGCAAGCCCCCTCTTTATGGTGGCGCTCTGCCTGTGATTGCATACGTGAAGTCCTTCACCACTATCCTGAAACCCGTACGCAGATCGCCGTGATCGGTGCCTGCGGGCAAATGCATGGGACCGTGCTGCTCGATAGCAATGGCCATCTGGTAGAAGACAAGGCGCTTTTGTGGAACGACAAACGCAGCCAACCACAGGTAGAGGCTTTTATTGCACGCGAAGGACAGGAAGCCTGGCTGTCACATTTAAATAACCCCCCAGCATCAGCATGGCCCGCTTTTAAGTTAGCCTGGTGGCGTGAGCATCACCCGGAAAGCTGGCCGAAGATAGCAAAGATACTGATGCCAAAGGACTACATTAACTTCATGCTGACCGGAGCCTTAGCCACCGACTACAGTGAAGCCTCCTGCTATTTTCTGATGGACTGCGAAAACCGTGGCTGGTCCCCACAAGCGTTAGCGCTGTTTGGATTGCGAGCGGATCAGTTGCCAGACCTGAAACTATCCAGCGACATTATTGGGCAGGTGACATCACAGGCCGCCACACTCACGGGCCTCCCCGCAGGGATCCCTGTCGTCGCAGGGACGTCCGATATGGCGGCCACGTTACTCGGATCCGGCGTTTATGAACCCGGAATGGCATCCGATTCCACTGGCACATCAACCCTGCTAACGGTTGTGTCGCAGCGCCCATTACTGCATTCACGAGTGAATAATTTGCATCTTGCGAACCCGGCCTGGGGGGATTTACCATCCTGGATGCTGGCGGAGATGCCGTCCGCTGGGCGCGATTGGCTCTCGCGGAGAATCAGATAACGCACCCAGAACTTTTGCAGGAAGCGGCAGACATTCAAGCCGGGGCCGAAGGATTATTGTTTCTTCCCTATCTCACTGGTGAACGCCTGGCTGAGAAAACCAATTCGCGAGCACAGTTCTTCGGCCTGCAGCGAAAGCATCGTCGTGGTCATTTATTCCGTGCAGTGCTGGAAGGCGTCGCTTTTGCCTCCTGGCGCAATCTTCAGCAGTTGCGAGAGTGTGGGCAATGTCCTGAACAAATGATCGCCTCGGGCGGCGGCGCTCGGAGTCGGTTGTGGCTTGAAATCAAAGCAGCGGCGTACAATCTCCCCATATTATCTACACGTAATCAGGAGAATGGCATCACTGGATGCGGTATTATCGCAGGCGTTGGCGTGGGACTGTATTCGGATTTTGCCAACGGTGTGCGCCAGACAGTCCAGTTCGACGAGCAGGTTATGCCAGATCCCCGTTTGCGGGAATATTACCAATCCTGCTGCGAACTTTTTGATACGCTCTACCAGCAATCCACCTCATTATACGACAGGCTGGATGCCCTGAGCGCAGGGCCAACCAAAAGGTAAGATCGCCGGCGACTCCAGCGTTATCTACCGTGCGGGAGAAACAGTAAACAAGAGAGGCAGAATGTTTGCAGAAGAACGGCAGGAAAAGCTACTGAGTATCCTCAGGGAGAAACGTAAAGTTGCTGTTTCCGAGATGTGTGATGTTTTTAATGTGTCTGGTGCCACCATTCGTGCCGATCTACGTCAGCTGGAAGAGGTGGGTCTGCTCACCCGCACCCATGGTGGCGCGGTGTTACGCACTCGGGCAAGTTTTGAACAAACCTCCGATACGCGCGAAATTGTCAACCTGAAAGCCAAAGAGCGGATCGGTCAACGCGCCGCAGCACTGGTTGAAGATGGTGATATCATCGTACTGGATACTGGCACAACGACACTGCATATCGCCCGCAATATCCGCGATCGGCAAAACGTAACGGTTGTCACCAACGACTATCAAATAGCACGCGAACTGGAAGCCAGTCCCTCCATCCAGACCATTTTGTTGGGGGGGATCGTCAAGAAAGGTTACCACTGCGTTGTGGCTATCAACGGGCGCTCCATCCTCGATACGCTGAACGTCGATAAGGCGTTTATGGGCGCGAATTCGCTATCGCTGAAACACGGTGCCTGCGTGGCCGATATCATGCTGGCAGAAACCAAACGGGGTATGGTTGAGCATGCAAGCCAGGTTATTGTTGTCTGTGACTATAGCAAACTCAATAACACATCACTTGCTCAATTTACCCCGGCAAGCCGCATTGATACTTTGGTTATCGATCGCCTGCCTGATGATGCACAAGCGTATCGTCATGCCGGTATACAGATTATCTCTCTGGATGAAGAGTCTCTTATTTAGTACCAACCCCCCTGAAGCATCCTGTAGCAAAGTGACTGACTTGAAAAAACACGATTGTCTTCACTCACTTTGCGAGAGTAAGGGGGGTTTTACTCCCCCTAGTAGATCAGCTTATTGCCCTGAAGATGCAGAAGAGCCGCAAGACTCATTGGCCGCTCAGCAATCAGACGCGTACTGAAAGCCAGCAACAGTTCTGCCGCTGCAACTGCATCAAATAGCGCATCATGCGCAGGATAGTCAGGTAGCCCCACTTGCTGGCGTAAAGAGGAAAGACGGAAATCCGTCTCGAGTGAGCGTTGTCGCCGTTGTCGTCGCTGCCCAATCGTCAATGTATCAAGCCAGGGAAGTGGCAGCGGGGGCAAACCAAAGCGATTATACAGATAGGCATCAATAAAGCGCCGTTCCACGGTACTGCCATGCGCCAGTAAAATCTGCCCAACCATACGCTCAAAAAGCGCCGACATCAGTTCGTCAAGCGGTTGCCCTGCCGCTAATTGCTCCGGCATCAGCTGGTTTATCACTGCCGTTTCTGCCTTTACTACATCAGGTTGATTGACATAATTGTGTTGCGCCGACCCAAGTTCTATCACGCCTTCTTTCAGCACCACACTGCCAATACTCAAGATGTGATCTTTTCTGCCATCTAAACCGGTGGTTTCAAAATCCAGTGACAATATTGACAGTTGGGAGATCGGACAATCTGTCTTCGGCAAAGGAGAAACCAGTAGAGCATCCAGCATGGCGGGCAAACCGACATGCCTTCGACGGTAGTATTGCCTAGCACGCGCCAGCGTGGATAACGGAGAGAAGTAATTCAGGCAATAAGTCAACACGGCTTATTCCTTGCTAAAACGCAATTTAGCGAAATCCTGCAGTTCGCCGATAATACGGAAAGCATCCTTCAAGTGATTACGTTCAAAACTGCCGAACCGATCTGGATGAATCAGATTATCGGCTTCTAAACCCTGTTTGAGCGCGCCGAGTTGATGCAAATAACGTATACGCAAGATAAAGCGGTATGCCCCAATAATGTTTTTGTAACTCTCTTGTGACAGCCACTGCTGCTGCTGGGCATAAAGAAAACGTTCTTCAGTTCCCATCTGAGTGCATCCAGCGGCCATACCGTAAATACGCGCCAGATCGATAATCAGCGTCAGCGCATAACGCTTAATATTCAGCACGGGTGTATTATGTCCGTTCTTTTCTAATACCAGATTTCTGAAGATGCCCAAAGGGGGCTGTGTTGCTATCGCATCCCGGGTTAATGCGCGGATAAATGCCGGATGTTGTGCAATCAGGGTATAGAGATGTTGTTGTAGCTCCTCGCACAGCGCTTTATTGCCGCCTATCGGCCTAAACTCAAGAAAAACACTTATATTCAATAATTTGTCATATTCCGGGTTACGTATCCATTTGCGATAATATTCTTTCCAGGTCCTCAGCGGCTGACACCATTTACGCGTGGCCGCCATGAAGTGACCGGAACAGAGAGGATAACCACAACTGTCGAGAGCCTTGCACACAAAGGCCGCCATCTGCTGAAAATATTGCCGATCCTGTTCCGTTGCCTCATCGGCCATAATGATGGCACTGTCTTGATCAGAAAACATATGAACTTCATTACGCGCCTGCGACCCTGCCACCAGCCAGACATAATCGCAAGGAGGTGAACCGAATAACGCCTCTCCCATTTGCAATAACCGCTGGCAGTAAGCATCCATAATCAGCGCCATGACCTGACCAATATTTTCACCCGGCACATTTCCCTCAACCAAGGCCTCAAAAATGGCTTGGCGTTCAACCGTCAGTGCACACAGTGCCTCTACGTTTTCACAATACTTAATCTTGTCGATTAAGAAGATCGCCTGCACCCGATGGTTGTGTACCAGATGCGAAGTGGTCAACACCCCCAAAACCTCTTGCCCCCTGACAATAGGCAAACAGCGGATATTGTTTTGCATCATCAACGACGCGGCTTTGAGTACCAGTTCATCAGGATGAATGGTGATAGGATTTAACGTCATCACCTCACGGATCGGGCGCGAGATATCTACCCCTTCGGCAATCACTCGCATCGTCATATCGCGATCCGTAATCAGGCCGATCAACTCACCTTCAGCCATCACTGCGGCAGTCGCAGTGCGACAGACCATACGCATTTCTTGCGCCACAGCCTGGATCGACATCTCCTGATCAACGATCGCGATTTTGCCCTGATGAATTTCGCTGACTCGGCGCATAAACAGGCCCTTGTCATTGTCCGACCAAACCACATTCAGAGCGGATTGCAGGCGCTCTCTTGCCTGAGCAGCAAATAAGTTGGCATATTGCGGATGGGTATTGAGGATCTGTTTGAGTTTGCTATGGGGAATGCTGTAAAGCAGCGTGTCATCAATCGCCGTCACGTTATAGCAATCCTCGGGGTTACCCGGCGTACTCTCAAGAAAAGTAAAACCGAATAAATCATCAGGTCCGAGTTTAGCTCTAAGCACACCATTAGACATGCGCTGCTCTAATGCCCCACTGCGCACGATATAGAGATAACGCTCTTCCGCTTCGATATTAAATGGCAGCGTTTCCCCGCGCCCCAGGTAGCTTATTCTGATCGTCCTTCCGATATACTCCTGCAAATCCACAGGCAGTTGATCAAAGGGATCGATACGCGCGATAAAATCAATAATATTAGGAAGCAAGGTCTGCGGCATAATGCTCACTTCTCGGGTTATTTGAAAAAGTATGGAACCCCTGCAATGGGAATAACATGACAGAATTTCGACGGCCTTGGCAGCTCAAACTGTTGGCTTTTCAGAAACCATCACAACACGGCTGGCTTTTGGCTTGATCCACAGTTCAAATTTATGTTCAATACCGCCACGAGTGAGTGTCAAATCGAGATAATTTTGTCGCCATGCCATCACGATATCTGTTATTGGGCAATCGATTGACAAATCATGCACCATAACGAAACGTCCTTGTTTCTCATGGCTACGTAACAACAGGCAAGAAAGATCGTGAGTTGCAGGGTTGTCAGGGCTGCGTCCAGCAAGGAGTTCGCCTTGCCCATGCAACCATTGGCGAAAAGGCGCAGCCCCCTTGATGTCGTAATTCAGTGGCTGGCAACCGCTTATTGGCAGGCTCACACAGTGGTGTAACCGCGTTAATGGGCCAGATACGATCGGATTGTCTACGCTACGCCAAAGTGCGTTTTTGTGTTCCAGTTCACCACGCACCAACCACACCAGATCCATCTGACGGGCATAAGGATTATGTACCAGATCGATCTCAATGACCGCCTCGTCAAGCCAGAGCAGGATGCGTCGAAATCTGACATCGCGATAAGCTTGTTCATCCCATTGGACTCGCGTGTGGCTATCTAAACCTGGGTAAGGCAGTCCCCAATCAACTTCGACATCAAGTAATTTGAAAGCCGCTTCATTTTGGCGCGAGAGCAAATAGGGAAGCGCGGGAGGCTGATTGGCCTGTTCAATCACCAAGGTATTATGAGTTGCCGAGTTTTTGTAATAACCATAATGCAACGCTGCACCATAGCCGGTGGTACCAAGGTCTGGCAAGAGCTCCACTCCAGCACGCAGCAGAGTCACTCCGAGCCGATCATAATGGTCATGTTCACCGCCATAAGGGCTATGCTTGACCAATAGCTGGTGACCATGCTGATTGTCACGGTATAACGTCAGCCCCGCTTCGGCCGCGTGAACTTCAGTTGCCAGCGGCGTGTTACTCTCAGCAGGTAACGGGTTCACGCCATACAGCAAAGCTTCAATATCATTGCGCGGTTTATGACGATAGATTTGGTGTAACGCATCAGCGTAGGCCTGTTCGCCGTACTGGCGATAGGCAAATTCGTAGATATGGGTATGGCTGAGGCGCTCTTGCCCAGCGATGCAGTCATTGATACGCGGGAAGCATCCCGTTTGATCGAGTAATGTCAGCGGGAAAGAGAGCATTTTGGCCAGATTTGGCTCATTGGCTAATGAAAAAGGCGTGCCAGAAGCCAATTTTTCAAACTGCAGGAAAGCCTGTAGCGCATAATAGTGATAGTGGACTGAACCTTCGAACCACAGCCCCTCTTTTAGCACGCCACGGCGCAATTGCCCTTTAAGGCCATATTTTCCCTCAAGCGCAAATTCAAGGTATTCGGGTTCATTGATCACCAAACCAATAATACCTATGGTGCCACCTATTTTTACTTCGTGATTATGCAACTGCTCGCCCCGATGCGCCATCAGGAAGCGCGCGCCTTCATGCAGCAGGCGCTCCTCAATGTATGCCTGCTCTTCAGGGGGCAGCGCATCGCGTACATAGTAGTAACCCAACGCAAAATCATGATGGCAATTGGCCTCACACAGCGTTTGAGCATTGGCCTTGCCGGGACCATTGTAGGGGATCCCGCCATGTACTTCATAATCAGGATAGTGTTTGGCGTAACCTAGCAGCAGGTTGCGTACTTTTTGTAAGTAGTGGGCATCATCAGTCAACAACCAGAGCAGGCCCAAGTCGTGACAGGCTCTGGCATTCAGCCCATTCAACCCACGCCACCATCCACCATCGAAGGGTTCGCCGCTAAATATCGCACCATCGATGGGACAACGATGCTGTTCAGGAGAATCCCAACGCCAATCAAGACGCACCCCATGTTCAGGGCAAAAATAGTAGAGATTCCACGTTGCTTTTGAATGGTTGGGAACATGCTCGGAATGGTTCAGTACCTGTTGGTTATCGGCGATTAACCGTTCTACAACATCGCGCGCACACTCACTGTTACCTAGGGAACGTATCTGCTTTAATCGTTCTAGATACGGCATACTGTTTTCTCCTGTTCATTCGTTGTGCAAGCAAAATGCGTTTTACTGCCGATAAGGTCGAGATTTTCGGTGAGTAAATGGCACAACCGAGGCCCCAACTCGCAAAAAAAACGCTATTTCAATGCATTGACGATCGCATCCAATAAACACCAAGGTGGAATGGCGATCGGGTAACGGGAGCCAATCTGCTGGCAGCTAAGCGAGATGCTCCTGCAACACGAAGTATCACCGGTATAGATCGCTGATAGTCCTTTTGGGAATCCGATCACAATAAAAACAAAACACTGTTTTGAAATTATAGGTATTATGGAAAATAATTTATGAAATAGCTAATCAAAAATGGAGTTCTAGCGTATGAATACAGACATGTTGGTGGTTGGAGGCTACTTTATCCTGATGATCTTCATCAGTGTCGCCTTCAAAAAAATGGCGAGTAATTCCTCCAGTGACTACTTCCGTGGAGGAGGCCGCATGTTGTGGTGGATGGTGGGGGCTACCGCCTTCATGACCCAGTTCTCCGCTTGGACCTTTACCGGTGCCGCGGGTAAAGCTTTTAGTGATGGTTTTGCCGTTACTTTTGTCTTCCTCGGTAATATTTTCGCCTACATAGTTTCTTACTGGTGGTTTAGTCAACGTTTCCGTCAGATGCGTGTTGATACACCAACCGAAGCGATTGAACGACGCTTTGGTAAAACCAATGAGCAGTTCTTCACCTGGGCCATTATTCCGCTGAGCATCTTAAACGGCGGGGTATGGCTCAATGGGTTAGCGATCTTTGTCGGGGCCGTTTTTGGTTACGATATGAACACGACCATTTGGGTAACGGGCATCGCGGTGCTACTGATCTCAATGCTCAGCGGCGCCTGGGGGGTTGTCGCCAGTGATTTCGTACAGACTTTGGTGGTCGCCGTTATTTCTGTCGCCTGTGCTGTCATCGCCCTGTTCTTTGTGGGTGGGCCATCAGAAATCATCGAGAAGTTTCCGGGTGATTTCATCATGGGACCCGATATGAACTATGGTGTCTTGCTGATCGGCTCCTTCCTGTTCTTTTTGGTCAAGCAGCTGCAAAGTATCAACAACATGCAGGATTCTTATCGCTTCCTGAACGCTAAAGATTCCAACAATGCCCGCAAGGCCGCCTTGCTGGCAATGGTATTGATGCTGTTTGGTACGCTGATTTGGTTCGTTCCCCCTTGGGCAATGGCTATTTTGGAGCCTAATGCCGCTGCGGCTCACGCAGAGTTGGGCAATAAAGCGGGCGACGCGGTGTATTTGGTGTTTGCAGAGAAATACATGCCACTGGGAACCGTTGGTTTGCTGGTTGCGGGATTGTTTGCAGCGACCATGTCATCGATGGATTCAGCGTTGTGCCGTAACTCAGGCATCTTCGTGCGCAGTTTCTGGACACCCATTGTTTGCCGTAACAAGCCGATGAGTGAAATCAAAACGTTACGACTCAGCCAAGGGGTAACCCTGGTTAATGGCATTCTGGTGATTTTGATTGCACAACTGTTTGCGCAACTCAAAGGGCTAAGTCTGTTTGAATTGATGATGCGGGTTTCTACCTTATTGCAATCGCCAATTCTTGTACCGCTGTTCTTTGGTATGTTCATCCGTAAAACACCAAAATGGGCTGCATGGAGTACGGTGTGCTTCGGTATGTTTGTTTCTTGGCTGGTGATGGATGTGTTTACTGCAAAATGGTTTGCTAGCCTGTTCAATGTGACGTTAACCTCTCGCGAACTGTCTGAACTGACTACCACTATCACAGTTGCAGCACACTTGGTGCTGACCGGCGGATTTTTCTGCGCAACCAGCTTGTTCTACAAAGAAAAGAGTTTCAGCAAAGAGGAACTGCAGCGCGTGGACAACTTCTTTGTTGATGTGGAAACCCCGGTGATTGCCGATGACGATCAGGATGCGTTTGACCGTTTACAACGCAGCAAACTGGGCCATATTACCCTGATGATGGGCGGAGGTTTGTTACTCATGGCGTTGTTGCCTAATCCATGGTGGGGACGCTTGCTGTTTGTCGCCTGTTCAGGCGTGATCTTACTCATTGGTTACTTGCTCAAACGTAGTGCTGGTGATGCCGAGAGACGCTCAGCGTTGCAACATTAATCCCGTATCAAGGCGTCTCGATGGGCGCCTTGATAGGCTAAAAGTTACCGACTGTGAAACAGGCTTGAGTTAGCGCGTTAATTGTATCGCCCATCGGCGCACGCGCCCTGATATCTGGCTTTGTCCGCAGTCCGAAAGGTGCCGATGGCACCTTTTGTCATTAATACCAAGCCCTGTCATCTGCAGGTTGTGGCCATCACCGCTGCAACTTGAAGGATGACAGGTATAGCAAGAGATCTTATTCATGTTATCCGAAGTTTTTTGGCCGGCTCAACTGCTTGGCCTTCTGGCATTTGCCGTGGGTGCCTTGGCGTTCTTACAGCGCAATGATACCAAGTTGCGTCTGCATCTTACCCTCAACGGCGTACTGCTGACGCTGCACTTTTTGCTGCTAGGCATGATGGCGGCGGCGATTAGCTGTTTACTCTGTGCCGTACGTACTTGGGTTTCAGGTTACTATCGCAGCATGGGCGTAATGCTATTCTTCATTGTTATGGCCTGCGCTCTGGTGATCCCGCAATTGAAGCATTCAATCGAGTGGTTGACGGTGATCGGTACCATACTGAGTACTTATGCCCTATTCCGGTTAGAAGGGTTACCGTTGCGCCTATGCATGTTAGCCAGCACCATTGTTTGGCTCATTCATAACATCTGGGCGGGGTCGACCGGCGGGATCTTGCTCGAGGGGATGTTTTTGGTCATCAACAGCTACACCATTCTATCGCTTTATCGCGCTCAACGTAGAGAAAACTCAAAGCTTGAAGAAGCCTAATAGCAGGGGACATGCCCAGCAAACACAGGCGCCGGATGATGAGCTGTCCACACTAACGCCGGCGTATCCCCTATTGCCGCGTTGACACTCAGGCATAAAATCAACGCGTTGGTGACGTAAGTCAACCAGGTGACGGATACCTTCATTTCTCAGTTAAATGACTGTCTGTTTACATTTTCAGACGTTCAATAAACTCGCGCTGATACTCAGGCAACTTGCCGCTGCTGGCGTTCTGGAATACCAGCGGAGGGAGGTAAGTCATACCGGTATGCAGAGCACTGGCCTTCATAGGCAAAAAAACATCAGCAAGCGTAACACCAATTCTGCCTGTCTCACCGTAAGTTGATGATCCTCCGGCTGCCGTGCTGACAACAAGCATCTCTTTCCCTTGCCATAAACCCGGGCCGACGCTGCCCCAGGTATCATTAAGCCATGCCTTCATCATCGGGGTAATATTGAACCAGTGAGTCGGGAACAGAAAAACGATACGAGAATGGTCACGCATCATCCGGCGCTCTTCATCACCATTAATCTTTCGAGTGTCAAAACCATATATCGTTTCAAGATTACGAACCGTCACGCCTTCAACGCTTTCCGCAGCCTCCTGCAACCCTTTAGTTAGAACAGATCTTTCTGGATAAGGGTGGGAGACGATAACAAGGGTTTTGATATTGGTCTTGTCATTGCTGATAGCTTCGCTGACAGGCATCAGAAATATAAAAATAAACGTAATGTATTTTGCAGCCTTAAATACGTTAATCCACTTCATACGCTTCTCCTTTAACTGTCTGAATAAAATAAACGTAGCAATCTGTTGTAGCTTATCCTCCCGTCTTATATCTGTCGCCAGCGCAGCTCACAATTGCCTGAAATGCAATGCTTATCAGTCAACGCGCCAGCGGTGCTTACCAGTCACAATGTCGTCAAAAACCAGGTGGGTAAGAAGCTGACTTCGTGCACTTGCCCCACAACATGGATTTTGCCGGTCTGTTGGTTGAGCGCAGCATTAAATCAACGGGATTGCACGCCGCTGTAGGTCCATAAATAAAGGAGATGCTTGGTCAGTTAATCAGAAACGGCATTGAGGTTTTGGCCGATGGAATATGGTATCGGAAGATTGTTTGCCCTCATCTATTACAGCCGGACAAAGAGAAATTTATTCCCGTGATGGAGAATTACTGAAAAACATATCCACCTGTTTATCTCTATTACTCTAAAAACGCAGCAACTTTTCCCAGCATCTCTGCATCATAACGCGTTGATCATCAACGTTTGCCCAGATAACAACGGGGATTTCACAAATCAGAGTCAAATCTTGTGGCCAACAGTGGATAACATCACGATTAACCAGCTCTTCAGCCACCATCGATTCCGGTAGCCAGGCTACGCCCATATGGCGTATTACCATCTCCTTAATTGTCTCGCTAAGCCCTGATTCAAATGTCTTTCTTAATCGCTGCCGCACACGTTGTTCGGCGGGATCAATAATACGCCGGACGAAAGTGTAGTCGCTGTAACATAGCCAGGGGATCTGCGCCTTGGGATCGTCAAGCATATCTGCCAGGCGAGAAGAGATCACCGGAATGAAGCGTTCATAACGCCACAATGACTGTTTGAGCTTTCCCGCCATTTCCAGATCCGGTTGCGAAGAAGGCAAATCATAGGTAACCAGCAGATCGATTTGCCGGTCTATCAGCGCATTAAAATGGTTATCAATTCCCTGAATACTGGCATTCACGGTGAAGTTGAGCTGCGGTTCACTTTGGCGTAGATAGTTGATCATATCGGGCAGAATATTCACTGACAGCGTATGCAGACTCACCATCACTAACGTGTTGTCCGTCGCAGGGGCCATAGCGGAGAGTTCATGCCGCGCTTCCGTCAACGTACTCAGAACATGGCGCGCATACGGCTCAAAACGTTCGCCATAACGCGTTAAGGTTACAGGCGTAGTGGTGCGGTCAAACAAGGGAACGCCCAGCGTATCTTCCAATGCTTTAATACGCCGGCTCAATGCAGGCTGAGTAATATGCCGCTCTGTCGCCGCCAGAGAGTAATTCCTATGCTGACTTAAGGCTAAAAAATCCTCTAACCACTTACAATTCACGTTGAACTCCCCGCCATGTCATTCACGTATCCACCGATAACAAATCGGAAATAGCCATATTTATAATAATGGTATTAGTGTGGACATCATAACAACAATATTCCGTTTCACCTGCCGAGTCTCCTTCCCATTGACGTTTGACAGGATTGATATGTTTACATTACTGACCAATGCCCGTGTATTTTCACCAAAAGATTTAGGTCTTTGCTCCCTACTCCTTCACGCCGATCGTATTGTCGCGGTCGATAAAGAAATATCGCTTTTTGATGGCGCGATAGAAGTCATTGACTGCAGTGGTAAGTGGATTATTCCCGGTATCATCGATCAGCACGTGCATTTGACGGGGGGCGGCGGTGAAGCTGGATTCGCCAGTCGAACACCCGCCGTCAAGCTGCGCGATCTTATTCAGGCAGGGATAACAACTGTCGTCGGCGTACTTGGCACCGATGCCATTTCTCGCTCACCAAAAGATCTCTACGCCAAAATGCAATCCCTGAATATTGAGGGATTACGCGCATTTATGCATACGGGCGCTTATGTCGTCCCCACCCCCACGATTACGCGTTCGATACGCGATGATCTGGCCTTTATTCCGGCAATTCTTGGTGTCAAAATCGCACTGGCCGACCACCGGGGTTCCTATCCCTCTTTCCTGGAACTGTTAAGGATAATTAGCGATATCCGTGTCGCATCTCTGCTTGCCGGGAAAAAAGGGTTGCTGCATGTCCATCTGGGGAATCTGCCGGAAGGCATGGCGCAGCTTTTCGAACTTTGTGACGCCGGTATCCCGATTCATCATATTTCCCCGACTCACGTAGCAAGAACAGAAGCGTTGTTCGAACAGGCAATCGCTTTTGCACGGCGGGGCGGCCATATTGATGTGACCTCTGGCGGCAGCCGTTTTATACCTCAAGAGCAAGCCATACTCAACGCGCTGGAAGCACAGGTCCCTGCCGATCGTATTACCATTAGCTCTGACGGCAATGGTAGCGTTCCGCGCTTTAATGCTCAGGGCATGGTGGAAGGGCTCAGTGCGGCACCGGTCGCCGGTAACATCAATCTGCTTCCCCGTTTGATTGACACGGGTGTTCCTGCCGATCAGGCGATCGCCATGATGACGGCAAACGTCGCGGATTCATTGGGTATTTCCGGCGGTAAACTTTGTGCCGGAGAACGTGCAGACATCTGTGTGCTCAATGATGACCTTTCCCTCGCCCATCTCTTCGCTGCAGGCAAACAGGTCATCCGTAATGGCGAATGCCTGATAACCGGTAATTTTGAATGAGGACGCGCTAATGTCACTACTGCTGGCGTTAATCGCCATTCTGTTTGCCGGACGCCTTATCCTGCAAAAATATCACCCACAGTCGGTCTTATTGCTTACCGGAATTGTGCTGCTTTTGATTGCGCACTTTAGCGGTATGACGATGCTCAGCGGTCTGGTCAAGAGGAGTACCGGATTTGGCCCGTTTGATGTATTCGAGTTTATCCGCGACACACTGAGTGCGCGACTTGGCGGGCTTGGACTCCAAATCATGCTGATTGGTGGCTTTGCCACTTATATGTCAGCCATTGGCGCAAGCCAGGTTTTGGTCCGCGTGACCTCTCGTCCACTACAGCGCCTGAATTCGCCCTATCTTCTGTTGGGTCTGGCATTGCTGCTGGGGCAATTTCTCTCCCTGTTTATCAGTAGCGCGACAGGATTAGGCCTGCTGCTGATGGCAACGCTCTACCCATTGCTGACACGATTGGGTTGCAGCCGAGCCGCTGTCGCAGCAGTGATTGCCAGTACTTGCGCGGTTGAGTTTGGTCCAGGTTCAGGCAATTCCGTACTGGCCGCCAAAACGGCAGGCATTGAGGTTGTGAACTATTTTGTCCAAGACCAGTTGCCAATCGTCGTTCCCGTGATCCTTTTCATCGCCCTGCTCCATATCGTCGTGCAGCGCTTTTTTGATCGCCACGAGAAGGAAACAGCCCAAACCCAGCAGGCACAATCGCTCAACCAGGCAGTGGAAACTGATGCCCCCATCGCCTGGCTTTTCCTGCCAATGCTGCCCTTGGTGTTGATGCTGTTATGCAGCGATTTGTTATTCAGCTCGCTCAAAATAACGCTGGATACCGCCGTGCTGATAAGCCTCGCCATTACATTAATATGTGAATATCTTCGTCACCGGAATGCCCGTAGCGTGATGGCCGGCGTACAAAAAGTGTTCGACAGTATGGGCGGCGTTTTTGCCACCGTCGTGACATTGATCATTGCCGGTGAGGTATTTTCTGCCGGCCTCAAAGCGATAGGTGCCGTTGATGCTCTGCTCTCCCTTTCTGGAGATATCGGCCTCAGCGCCGCATCCATCATACTGTTGATGACGCTCATCACCTTCGCCATTTCCGCCTTGATGGGGTCCGGGAATGCGGCGTTTTTCTCCTTTGCGCCTATGGTACCGGATATCAGCCGTCATATTGGTAGCGACGTTGCCGTGATGATGCTCCCTATCCAACTGTCCGCGGGTATTGGGCGTACGCTTTCCCCTATTGCGGGTGTCATCATCGCCATTGCCGGGATCGCGGGCGTATCGCCAATTGATATCGTTAAACGAACAGCCATTCCGATGTTGGGAGGGTGGTTGCTGATGGTCGCGCTGACGTTCGCCCGTTCAGGACATCTGCTGGCCGTACTGCCATGGCTGGCGGCACTCTTGTTGATCATGACGGGGGGATATTTCTGGCGAAGCAGACGTAAGAAGCCACTTTCTGCTGAGTAAAAAACAACCGGAGTCACTGGCTCCGGTTTTTTTTGCTAATACGACAAGCAGACTCAGACCGCTTTTACCACATCAGCAATGAACGAACTCTGTGACCTGATTTTTATCCTCAACTAGCACCATAACGCTAATAAGCGGCTCGGTTCCCGATTTAAGCAGCGAGACCTGGCTCTGGTTACAGAAGCGGTTAGCCGACTAGCTGGTCAATCGGGTCAGCGAACTGCTACCATGGCGGGTCACACTGCCAACTGAATAACACATCCCCGGTCAATACGGCTCTCGCTGTACGTTTACTACTTATGCCCTATTCCGGTTAGAAGGGTTACCTTTGCTGACGAAGATATGATGAAACCCCAGCAAAATAAGTAGGTAATTGACTTGATTATAGAGCGGGTGATTTAAAATGGAGCGGGCGTGATGCTACCCTGCAGATTACCGTGGGTTAAACATTGGATTCATAGTGGTTTACACCGGCTTACCAGAATCATCCCCTGTCATTAACTCCCACAGCATAGATGACCTCAACTTCCCTTTTTCATCCCTACGACAGTATGCTGCAGAGAAAATGACAGCATACTGGATGGCCCTAAACTCAGAACCATAATTCGTTATTAGCGATCTTAACGTTAATAAACAACAATATAAATTTTATAAAAAGGCGGTAAAATATACCGCCTTTTTCATCACGCCTGGAGCGATGCAATATCAATCACGAACCGATATTTAACATCGCTTTTCAGCATTCGCTGCCAGGCCGTATTAATATCCTGAATATTGATCAACTCAATATCTGATGTGATCTGATGTTCCGCGCAGAAATCAATCATTTCCTGTGTCTCTGCAATTCCACCGATGACTGACCCAGCCACAGATTTTCGCCCTAAGATCAGCGGGGTACTATTTAGCATTGGGTTCAAATCCCCCAGATATCCTACAAGCACCAGCGTTCCACTCAACGCCAGCGTGGGAATATAGGGGTTCAGATCATGAACATAAGGTACCGTATCGATAATCAAATCAAACTGGTTATGCGCACCCTGCATCTGCTTTTCATCGGTTGAAATAACCATATGTGTGGCCCCCAGACGACGGGCATCGGCCTCTTTATTCGGCGAACGACTGAATAACGTGACTTCTGCGCCCAGCGCTTTCGCTAATTTAATCGCCATATGCCCCAGGCCACCTAAACCGACCACAGCCACTTTACTGCCGGGGCCAACATTCCAGTGACGCAGCGGTGACCATGTTGTGATACCGGCACAGAGCAGCGGTGCCGCCCCCTTTAAATCCAGAGTATCAGGAACTTTGATAACAAATTTTTCGGTGACAACGATCTTGTCAGAATAGCCACCATAGGTTGGCATATGGTCATGTCTGTCCACATCGTTATAGGTTAATGTATTCCCCTCTTCACAGTACTGCTCTAACCCCTGAACACAGGGTTTGCAATGCTGACAGGAATCCACCATACAGCCCACACCGGCATAGTCGCCTGGGCTGAATTTTGTAACGGCCTTCCCGACCTGAATAACACGGCCAATGATTTCATGACCCGGTACCATCGGGTATTTTGCACCGCCCCAATCATTAAAAGCATTATGGATATCTGAGTGGCAAACGCCACTGTATAAAATCTCTATAACTACATCGTTATCGCGAGGATCACGACGGACAAAGTTATGTGGCACTAAATCTTCTTTCGCTCCAAAAGCGGCATAACCTTTCACATTTAAGGTCATCTGTGAATCTCCGAATAAGAAATGTAACAACATGATTTTAAACGGTTATCACCATGTCGTGGGGAAATCAGGTGTATGACTACGGACGTAATTCGCCATATTTATAAGAGGCCGTTGCGCCACCATCAATCAGCAGGTCGCTTCCCGTCACATAGGTGCCATTAGGCCCGAACAGAAACTCCGCCAGCGCACCGATTTCATCCGGCGTACCGCCCCGTCCCGCCGGAGATTTATCCAGCATATTTCGATAGAATGCGCCCCTTTCGACACTGTTAAGCTCGTCATAGGCCAGAGGCGTATAGACGATACCGGCGCTGATACAGTTAATTCGCGCACCGCGCTTGCCCCATTTCACCGCTTCAGACATCACGCGCAGCGCATTGCAGCGTTTGGATATCTGGTAAGCATATAAGCTGTCTTTAATTTCTTTCACTAAAGGCAGTTCGAGAAGGTCCTCTGGCGGCAGGGTGGCTAGCGCATCTGCCTGAGATTGTGTCAGAGCATCAACGGCTAAGCGATGGCTGGACTGAGAGCCAATTACAACGCAGGACCCACCGGGTGCGATCACTTTACCAAATTCCTCAAACAGCACGGCGCTGCCGTAGAGATCAACGCGGATGAGATCCTGTGCTTTTGCCTGAGACGGTGACAATCCTGCAGTATGGATAACTCCCTTGATTTCGCCCACGCTACACGCAGTTTTCACGAGTTCCTGGATAGACTGGCGAGAACGGACATCTACCGTTGTGGTACTCACTTCGAAACCGGCTCGTGAAAGGGTATTTTCAGCCTGTTGAGCGTTCTCAGTTTTTATATCGGCCAGGAGAATATGTTTTCCCACGCTGACACGTCGCGCTATGGCTTGAGCAATCGAGCCGCTCCCGATAACAACAATGACGTCTTTCATTTTTATCCCTCTTCTACAGATATAGCCACCAGCTTCTAGCAAGTCATTTCAGCTATTGACCCTACACTGATGACAACTCATACAGCATAGCGTCTCGAAAGTATCAGGTTAAGTCAGCTAGGGAACATGGCCTTATGAGCCTTATTCATAAATAACCACTTCAGGCAAAAATATGCCGGTCAGACATCGGTAAATTAATGAACCAGACACATAAGGGCAATCAGGGGTGCTAAATAATTAACGCTGACAACTCAGATATGATTGAACGGCAAACATAACAGAGGATGTAATCTTGAAAACGATCTTAAAAGCGCTGGCCATCTGCGTGATGGCGGGTGGCCTGGTGGCTCAGTCGGTATATGCCGAGCCATTGGTCATTCAGGAACAAGGAAGCTTTTCTGCTGGTGGCACCATCATCACCGCACCGGGAACATTTGACGCGAAAGAGCCGCTGAACTTTGCTGGTCAAAGTTATCATGGCGATCATGCGTCTGTTTTCTACCAAATCCCGGTGAATCCGCATAAATACCCTATTGTCATGCTGCACGGCGCAGGTCAATTCTCCCGCACCTGGGAAAGTACCCCGGATGGTCGTGAAGGGTTCCAGAACATATTCCTGCGTCGCGGATTCTCAACTTATCTTGTCGATCAGCCGCGTCGGGGCAGCGCCGGGCGCACGACTGTAGAAGGTACTGTTACGCCAAAACCGGATGAGCAGATGTGGTTTAACCAGTTCCGCGTTGGCGTGTGGCCAGAGTATTTTAAAGGCGTCCAGTTCTCACACGACAAAGAGGCACTGGACCAGTATTTCCGTCAGATGACCCCGAATACCGGGCCGTTTGATATCAATGTGATCTCTGATGCGATGTCCGCCGTAGTGGATAAATCCGGCCCGGCTATCCTCTTTACCCACTCTCAGGGTGGCGGCCCCGGCTGGTACACGGCGATGAAAAATGGCAAGGTCAAAGCCATTGTTGCCTTCGAGCCAGGCAGCAGCTTTGTCTTCCCGGAGAAAGAACTCCCTGCCCCTATGCCAAGCGCGTTCGACACGCTGAAAGGTGAGCCTGTTCCGATGGAACAGTTTATGGCGCTGACTAAAATCCCGATTCTGATTATTTACGGCGATAACATACCGGATAAGCCTGTCGCTATGCCCGCACAAGACAGCTGGCGCGTACGTCTGGCAATGGCTCGTGAGTGGCGTGACGTGGTGAAAAAGCATGGCGGGGATGTCACTGTGATGCATCTGCCTGAGGTTGGGATCAAAGGTAATACCCACTTCCCTTTCTCTGACCTGAATAATGTGCAGATAGCTGATTTGGTGAGTCAGTTCCTGAAGGAAAAAGATCTGCAGTAGAAAGCGGTAGTATTGAGCCTTCATTATTGAAGGCTCATTTATCAAAAATAAAAGGGCCTGATCCTGGCGGAAAGCTGTTGAACGTGACTGTCTGCTTTGAGCGAACAACAGACGTCCTGTGTTTAGGGGCTCATTGCGCCAACTGGACTCTCTGTGGCTATTCAATGCTGCCTTATGGTGCGAAGGATATATTGCTCAATTTCTGCTGCATGAAATCAATGAGCGCTCGTGTTTTAGCGGGCAAGTAACGCCGATCTGAATAAAGTGCGAACAATTGCAATGGTGCTGGCGATTGTTCAAACTCAACCTCGATTAACCTTCCATCGATAATGTAAGGCTGGCAGGCTTGTTTCGATAGAATTGCAAAACCGACACCTGCTACCGCCGCTCGCCCTGCCATCTCGCCACTGTTGACCCGATAATGCCCTTTAACCTTAATCGTCTCGAATCCCCCCTTTTTATTAACAAACTGCCAGGGAACACCTCTAAGTGCACTTACCGTTGTAATACAGGGTAATTCTTCAAATTGCTGTATACGAGAAGGGGTGCCATAACGCTGAATGACGGAGGGGGCTGCAACGATGGTGCAAGGGATAGTCACCAGATGACGGGCTATGTAGTCACAGTCATCCATCTGACCACGGCTAACAATAATAGCTAAATCCAGATCATCTCGCAGGGATTCAAAACCTGACAAATTTGTGACGCAGCTTATTTCCAGATCCGGGTACTGACAAGCAAAATCGGCAACAACAGAACCCAGCAATGCAGGACCTATTTCATTGGGAATACAGATACGTAATGGCCCCTTGAGTTGCATTTGCCTCAACGTTAATTCTGTTTCAGTTTGCTCAAGCGCCTCCAGTAATGGCTTCGCTCGGGTATAGAGTAGGTGCCCAGCCTGGGTGAGTTTCATATGTCGGGTGCTGCGCTCAATGAGCTGAAGATTCAGTTTGTCTTCTAACTGAGAAATACAACGACTCACATTTGATGTCGGCATTTCAAGGACTTTTGATGCCCCAACAAAACTTTCTTTTTCAACCACAGCAATGAACACTTTCAAGGTATTAAAATCAAGAGCCGGTCGCATCAACTATCCCATAAATGATAACAATAAGTGCCATTTTTACCATCTAATGAACAGCATTGATAGCGGTTAAACTCGGATATCTTTCATCCATAGGTCGCTTGTTATGCCACTGGTCACACAGACGTTTAATCATAAAGCCCTCATACGGATAGCTATTGTAATGGCTTTTATCCAGTTTACTAATGCGCTGGAATATATGATGTTCAACCCTGTTTTTGCTTTTATGGCAGCAGATTTCGCAGTTCCCGCATCATTCT
This sequence comes from Serratia fonticola, assembly GCF_006715025.1. Taxonomy (NCBI): domain Bacteria; kingdom Pseudomonadati; phylum Pseudomonadota; class Gammaproteobacteria; order Enterobacterales; family Yersiniaceae; genus Serratia; species Serratia fonticola. Next base: position 1,493,407 of record NZ_VFMK01000001.1, on the reverse strand, counting down.
CAGGCTATGTATCCGGCATGTACACATCTGGGGCCGTCCTATCGGGAATTATCGCCTTTTACTGGATTGGTCGTTTCAATAAGAAACGTTTTTTAATCGCCAATATGGCACTACTAGGCCTACTGACACTGTTGACTACATTCACCTCCAGTTTTAGTCTTCTGCTTACATTACGATTCTGTGCAGGATTGGTTGGAGGTACGACAATGGGTGTGGGTATCAGTATATTGATAAACCACGCACCGACTAACTTGCGCGGAAAAATGTTGGCGACGGTGATTGCATCATTTTCGATGGTAAGCATTGTAGGAATGCCCACTATATTATTTTTGTGTACTCATTATGGTTGGCATGTCGCTTTGTGGTTAATCAGTACACTGTGTTTGTTGGCATTGCCACTGATTGTTTCCATCATCCCTCAAGACCCAGTCTCTTTCGACACACTCCACGCACTGCCTCTCGACGTTGATACTTTACTGTTTGCTTCAGGTAATGCGCTTGTACAGTTTAGTCCAATGCTGGTCATTCCTATTCTGGTACCATTAATGACACAGCAGTTGGGCGCTTCTCAAGACCTGTTGCCTTGGCTGTTCTTCGGCGGGGGTGTTACAGGGTACCTGTCCACAAAAATGACAGGTGCGTTAACGTCCCGCTTTTCTGCTTTGATTCTGGCTACAGGGTCAACTATCGTCTTTATACTGAGTTTGCTAATACCCATCTTGGGCTATCCTCATGCGGCGCTATTTATTACTTTATTTCTCGGTGCATCATACAGCCGTCTGGTTTCATCTTCGGCAGTTACGATTCAGTTTCCTGATGACAGGCAACGAGCTGGATTCTCTTCATTACAGACATCAATAATGTATCTGATTACAACGATCGCATTTTTCCTGTCCGCTTTTCTATTACCTGGGCATGTCATGACACCGCAAAATATGAACACGTTGCTGACGGTATGTGCAATTTCCGCATCAGGGTTCCCAATTATCGTTATCCTTCTGCAAAAGAAACTGGCTAAACGTAACATCCAGCCGGATCATCTCATCGTTGATTAGCATAACGTCCACTGCTGGCACGGCGCGGACTAACTCACTGAGCAGAAGGTCCGTTCTGAGCGATGAGCGAAAATTGACATTTGCGACCACGATCAGCGCAGCCGGATAAATGACACACAGCACGGGCACCACCATTTCGGTGAGAGAATTCAGCCCTACGGACACCGTCAGGGGTAGCGTCACAAACAGTCCGTAAGACACGCCGGTCGTCTGGTTGAAATAGCTCGTCAGGCCAATGGCTGTGACCAGACAAGCGAGGGTGATAATCGCCACCAGCAACGCCCGACCATAAAAGCCAAAAACTGTTTCAACGTAGGCGCTCATCACCTGTATACCATTCGTTGCCCCCCTACACCGGGCTGTGTGACCCCATCGACAGATAGCAGATATAAATCAAAGGAATGGTACAGGTTGCCGTTCCGGTCATACATCGTCTTTATAACTGGAATACCCCTTCGATGGTCATACGTGCGCTGCCGTGCAATTCCACACGCCCGTCATCCCGAACCACACAGCGCAACGTCCCCTTACGCTTTCCACCTTGCTGAGCGGTCAGGACCTTTTTACCCGTACGCGCCGCCCAGAACGGGGCGAGGAAAGTGTGCGCCGACCCCGTAACCGGATCTTCGTTCACGCCGACCTGTGGACCGAACCAACGGGACACAAAATCAAACTGGTCATCAGCTGCGGTCACGAGCACACCGCGCGTGTCGAACTCCGCCAGCTTATTGAAGTCCGGGCTAAGCCCTTCGATGATGGTTTTGTCATCTACCAGCACAATCAGATCATCCGACTTCCACACGCCGATAACGCCACCGGTAATACCAAGGGCTTCGAGCAATCCGGCCTGGGGACCAATCTCGGTAGCCGATTTAGCCGGGAAGTCCATGCAGAGCTTATCCCCATTCTTACTCACCGTTAACACACCGCTACGGGTATGGAAGCGGATAGCCTCTTTTTCGTAGCCAAGCTTATTGAACAGTACCCACGATGCCGCCAGTGTGGCGTGGCCACACAAATCCACTTCAACCGCAGGCGTGCACCAGCGCAGTTGATAACCATCCTCGACTGGCACAAAAAAAGCGGTCTCAGAAAGGTTATTCTCCGTGGCGATCGCTTGCAGAACATCGTCAGGCAGCCACTCAGTTAACGGGCAAACGCCCGCCGGGTTGCCGCCAAAAGGCTGAGAAGTGAAGGCATCAACCTGATAAAAAGGAATTACTGTGGTGTCAGGCTTTGTCATTTAATTTATCCAGATAGTTATAAACGGTGTACCGGGTGACGCCCAGCGCTTTAGCTACGTGATTAACGCTGCCTTTAATCTTGAAAAAGCCCTGAGCATGTATTTCAGAAATAACCCGCTTTCTGAAATCGATTTTACTTTCTGAACCCGTTGGCCTGTATTTTGAAATAACATCGTCCAGGGATTTATCCTGAATCTCGCCCAGCGGATTGTCAGGCGATTCAGCCGCGGCGGCTGGGTGAAGTAAATAGTCCAAATCGCGTTTGAGTTTTAACACCACGTCCATATCGACATTAATACAGAAGGCCACTAACGGCACGCCGTCTTCACTGTAGTAAATCGTTGATGCGCTATTCAACGTTGTGCCCGATAGGGTGGTGGTGGTATATCCACTGAATACCTGACTTGGAACACGCTGCGAGGCATTCAGTAAGCCTAAGAATCCTGTGTCATCTTCCGGACCTGACAACAAAGCATCACCAGCTTTTCTGCCGCTGACGTGTCCATTAACGATGTTAACCACGGACGATTCAGGGCGGGTAAGGTCATGCAGCACCGCCTCGGTGTTCAAGGGCAGCGTGGTTCTTAGTGCTTCGAGAGAAGCCGTCAGAATGGTTATTAAACGTTCGCGTTCGTCTGTCATTTTGCTCTCTTCGTCAGGCTACGGCCTGAACTTCAATTTCGACGTCCAAATCGAAAGCAAGGTGGCTGGTGACGACGCTTCTTGCCGGGAAACCATTCGGAAAGAACGCGCTGTATGCGGCATTGAATTCGCTGAAGTGCTCCATGCTGCTTAACCATACCTGGACCTTCACGATATGGTCCAGCGTCGTATGCGCTTGTGCCAGAGTTTCCCTGATGGAGTGCATGATATGCCGGGTCTGCTGGGTGACAGAGCCATACAACGGCTCACCTTCTGCGGTCATGGCGACATGGCCTGAAAGAAAAATGAATCCGTTAACCTGCACGGCGTCTGAAAAGGGAAAAGGCTTGATTGTGGGGTAGCGTACGATAGACATGCGTCAGATGTGCCTAAAGAGATTTATATGCACGGTAGCATGAACCCACCCTAAATTAAACAAAATTTGATTTTTAAACTTATGTTGATTTTATGACATTCATTACTTGCCACTCGCTGAGCATCGTCAGAGGGTTTGTTGACGGGATTGGATGTGTCCTGAACTAAGCTTGAGGCCATGAGTCCGGACATGTCCGCTTCTGGCACGAAGCAGCCCAAGGCAACAACAGGGGCTTCTATGAGCGACACGCGAAAATTGACATCTCTGTTAAAGTGAATGGTTCGTATTGCCGGGATACTTACATTTTGTATAAGGCTTCGACACCCATATTAAAATCGGTAACTCTGAACATTTCAAGGCCGTGCGTCAGATTAAGTTGCTACTAATACAATTAAAGTGACCAAATTAAGCTATCCGCTACATACTTTACTTCAAGCGTACTAGGACAAGTCATGTGAACTCTTATCATTGAACTCTTTCCATTTTGCCATCAACTTATCAGCAGCAAGGTCTACATGATGCGGTTGTAAGGTTTTACCCTCATAAATAGTTTTGTGGATACAATCAATAGCAAAATGAACCGTTAAATCATCTGGATTAATCCCCATCAATCCTTTATCAAACATCCGGTGTAGACTTACTTCAAGTAATAGGCCGTTAGAGGTGTTGTTGTTCGCCGCTTCTGTTATTGCTTCAATATGTGCAGCTTCTAAGATCCCTTCTGGCAGTGGATAGCCCGTGATAGCACATCTACCATTGAAGTTATCCCAAACACGGCGTTTGAAATCAGCTTGATCTCCAGCATGACGGACTTTGTGCGTCACTTCAACTGTACGCCCTGTAGCACAGGTATCATTTGCAGCTTCTAAAGGCTTAGTTAGCTCTTCATTAATAGCTATAGCCCCTGCACCCACGACAAGAGATGTTTCAATATTAGGTTCCGGTGGTGTTAATGGGCTTATGTATCGATCGCTCAAAAAGATCATACTAGTTTCTTCATCAGTGGCGAGTTTCCAGGCTTCTGATTGTGTCATTGTTCGTAATGCAGTTTGATAAGCTTGTTTATTGAAATAGCGTTTATCTTCCTTATCAATTTCTGCATCATTAGTAGGATATTCAACAGGAAGTGTTTTATCACCAATTAATAGATCACGTATTTCTACAGCTTCTTCTAAAGTATCAAACCATTTAGTAACACATTTGCTGTTTAGCTCTAACCCCATGAAGGGAAGAGTTACACGGATTGCATTAGGATAAACTTGTAATAAATAACGTTTAGTATCTTCTGGTTTATCAGCCCAAAAAGAAATGTACCTTTCACCAGTGGATCTATTAACTCGACTATCTGTATCTTCGACAGAATCAACAGGAGCTACTACAGGCTTAGTAAGTGGGTTATCTACATGGTCTATGTGGTTATGTCGTAAATGCCACTCTATAGCATCATCTTTTACATGAATCTTGCAGACAGGACATACAACAAGCCCCATAGATGTTACAGGTAGCCTCTTGGCACCGATTAAACGTAATGTACTTGCATTCTGGTTATGTACTTTCTTTTGATTCTGTGTAAGTACACTACGTTTAGTCTCTAAACGGGTAGGGATCTTAGCAAGATTAAGCGATTTACGGCGCTCTTGTCTTTCACGATCATAGATCTGAATCCCTGCTTTAGTTTTGATTTTTGTCCACATAGAATTAGGGAATTTATGCCCGTGTATTTTTTCATAGTCAGCATGAGCTTGCAAAGTAGCAGTGGGACTATCTAATCCATTTTTACGGAGTGCTATATATTGCTGAAAAAGGTTAATAGCATGAGCAGTGATAGCGCGTCTGATTTCTCTTAGTTGCTCTTGTTTAGCTGCTTGTTCTGCTTGCAATGCTCTTTGTTCAGGGGTAAGCAACTTCTGTTTGGCTTTCTTGTCTCTTTTTTTGCTCGAAGCTTTTTTGCTGATGTATTTCATTTTGCAAGCCTTTAATCTAATTCATTGAAGAGATTATACAATTGACCAGCTCCCAGTAAACTAACATAGCACGATGTAAGCAAGGTCCGCTTCTGGCACAAAGTCGACCATCAGCCCCCCAGAAATTAATGAACACATCTAATAAAGCCTAGCTGATTACCCCATCTAATCGAATAAATCAGTTTGCGTTATGCTTTTCTTCCACAATGGTTGGAGGATAACGTCATGCAAACTGTAAAACTGAACAACGGTATTGAAATGCCCCTGCTGGGCTTTGGTGTGTTTCAGATGTCTGATGCCGCTGAATGCGAAAGAGCCGTGATTGATGCCATCGATACGGGATACCGTCTGATTGATACCGCCGCGTCTTACCAGAATGAAACCCAGGTCGGGAACGCACTGAAACAGACCGGTATTGCACGGAACGAACTTTTTGTCACAACCAAACTTTGGCTACAGGATACCCATTACGAAGGCGCTAAGGCACAGTTCGAACGCTCTCTGAATCGACTGCAGCTGGACTACGTTGACCTGTATCTGATTCACCAACCTTACGGCGACGTCCACGGTGCCTGGCGTGCCATGGAGGAATTGCAACAGGCAGGCAAAATTCGCGCCATTGGCGTCAGCAACTTCCATCCTGACAGATTGGCCGACCTTATCGCCTTCAACAACGTGCCCCCTGCGGTAAACCAGATTGAAGTTAACCCCTTCAACCAGCAACTGCATGCCGTTCCATGGAATCAAAGCCGTGGTATTCAGCCGGAAGCCTGGGCTCCGTTTGCCGAGGGTAAGAATGGCTTGTTCCAGCATCCCGTGTTAACAGCAATGGGTCAGAAGTACGGCAAAAGCGTGGGCCAGGTTGTGCTGCGTTGGATCTTCCAGCGAGGCATCGTTTCGCTGGCGAAATCAGTGCGCAAAGAACGCATGGAAGAAAACATCAACATTCTCGATTTTGAACTCAGCCCTGAAGATATGCTGCAAATTGCCGCGCTCGATACCGCAACCAGCGCCTTCTTCTCTCACCGCGATCCAGCGATGGTCGAATGGCTGACTGGCCGCAAACTTGATGTTTAAGCCGCGATAAAAGAGGCATTCCCTTCAACGCGCACTCATGAAGGGTGTTCATAGACACAATCATAGTTGGTAGCCGTACGAGGCGAAGCACAGCAGGATCTTACCCCACTGTTTGCGGGCCTACAGACTGATGATCCACAAAAAAATGATGGGGTTTTGGACATAGACAATATGCCCCTCGGTGAACAACCAGAGTGCATTATTAACGAGTTGTACCTGTATTCAAAAAACTTAACGAATATAAAACCCTGACAATTTTGTCATATAGCGGTCAGTCTTATGACAGTTTGGGTCCGAGTATTTAAATATACAGATGGGGGGCATTATTCCTGATACGGGTTCAGTTTCAAACATAGCGTTTAAAAGACATAGTAGACTTCAGGGGAGGATTGAGTTTGGAGCGGGTGAAGGGAATCGAACCCTCGTATGCAGCTTGGGAAGCTGCCGTTCTACCATTGAACTACACCCGCTTAGGTGTGCGATTGGCATTATAACCGGTTATACGCGTCGAGCAAGCAGAGAACGCGCATAACTGCCGATGTTTTAAGCGGTTAGCAGCAATCCCCTATCATAGGCGAAAAAAAACCGGCGCTATTATCTGCACCGGTTTAATCATTCACCTAACGTTACTTACTCGGGCGCATCGCCGGGAACAGGATCACGTCACGAATGGTGTGACTGTTGGTCAACAGCATCACCATACGGTCGATACCGATACCCAAACCTGCGGTAGGTGGCAAGCCATGTTCCAGTGCGGTGACGTAGTCTTCGTCGTAGAACATCGCTTCGTCATCGCCCGCATCTTTAGCTGCAACCTGGTCAGCAAAGCGCTGAGCCTGATCTTCTGCATCGTTCAGCTCAGAGAAACCGTTACCGATTTCACGGCCGCCAATGAAGAACTCGAAGCGATCGGTAATTTCCGGGTTCACGTCGTTACGGCGTGCCAGCGGAGAAACCTCTGCCGGGTATTCGGTAATGAAGGTTGGCTGAATCAGATGGCTTTCTGCCGTCTCTTCGAAGATCTCGGTGACGACACGGCCCAGTCCCCAGCTCTTCTCTACCTTGATACCAATGGACTCAGCAATCGCTACGGCTTTAGCCATATCGTTCAGATCGTCCATATTGGTTTCTGGACGATATTTCTTGATGGCTTCGCGCATGGTCAGCTTTTCAAACGGCTTGCCAAAGTCGAACACCTCATCACCATAAGGTACCTTGGCGTCGCCCAGCACATCCTGCGCCAGCGTGCGGAACAGGGATTCAGTCAGTTCGATCAGGTCTTTGTAATCCGCATACGCCATATAGAGTTCCATCATGGTGAACTCAGGGTTATGGCGCGGAGAAACGCCTTCGTTACGGAAGTTACGGTTGATTTCGAACACGCGCTCGAAGCCGCCGACCACCAGGCGCTTCAGATACAGTTCTGGCGCAATACGCAGGTACATGTCGATATCCAGCGCATTGTGGTGGGTGACGAACGGACGGGCAGAGGCGCCGCCAGGGATCACCTGCATCATGGGGGTTTCGACTTCCATAAAGCCACGACCCACCATGAAATTACGGATCGCCGCCATCACCTTAGAACGGATCTTGAAGGTGTTACGGGATTCCTCGTTGGCAATCAGATCCAGATAACGTTGACGATAACGGGTTTCCTGATCGGCCAGGCCGTGGAACTTGTCTGGCAACGGACGCAGTGCTTTAGTCAGCAAACGCAGTTCGGTACAGTGAATAGACAACTCGCCGGTCTTGGTCTTGAACAGCTTACCGCGTGCCCCGAGGATATCACCCAGGTCCCACTTCTTGAACTGCTCGTTGTAAACACCTTCTGCCAGATCGTCGCGTGCAACGTACAGCTGAATGCGACCACCCACATCCTGCAACGTAACGAAAGAGGCTTTCCCCATGATACGGCGGGTCATCATACGGCCAGCAACGGTCACTTCAATACCCAGTGACTCCAGCTCTTCGTTCTCTTTGCTGCCGTATTCTGCGTGCAGTTGGTCGGACGTGCTGTCACGACGGAAATCATTCGGGAACGCAATGCCGTTCTCGCGCAGCGCGGCCAGTTTTTCACGGCGTGACTGCAGCTCGTTGTTGAGATCCAACGCCTGTTCGGCGCCTTGTGCTTGTTGCTCAGACATTTCTGTTCCTCATAACCCGGCTTTCAAACTTGCCTCAATGAATTTATCCAGGTCGCCATCGAGTACGGCCTGCGTATTACGTGTCTCTACGCTGGTGCGCAAATCCTTGATGCGGGAATCATCCAGCACGTAAGAACGGATCTGGCTACCCCAGCCGATATCGGATTTACTGTCTTCCAGCGTTTGCTTATCAGCATTTTTCTTTTGCATCTCATATTCATACAGCTTGGCGCGCAGCTGTTTGAATGCCTGATCCTTGTTCTTATGCTGAGAGCGATCGTTCTGGCACTGCACCACAATGTTGGTTGGCAGGTGGGTAATACGCACCGCCGACTCGGTTTTGTTTACGTGCTGACCACCCGCGCCAGAGGCACGGTAAACGTCAATGCGCAGATCGGCCGGGTTGATTTCGATATCGATATCGTCATCCACTTCCGGATAGATAAACACGGAACTGAAGGAGGTATGACGGCGACCGCCGGAGTCGAATGGGCTCTTGCGTACCAGGCGATGTACGCCGGTTTCAGTACGCAACCAGCCAAACGCATAGTCGCCGATAATCTTGATGGTGGCCGATTTCAGGCCCGCGACGTCGCCGTCGGATTCTTCAATCACTTCTGTTTTGAAACCTTTAGCTTCCGCCCAACGCAGGTACATACGCAGCAGCATGCTGGCCCAGTCCTGCGCTTCGGTGCCGCCAGAACCCGCCTGGATATCCAGGTAGCAATCCGCGCTGTCGTATTCACCAGAGAACATACGACGGAATTCTAGTTGTTCAAGCTTGGCGCTCAGTTGATCAAGCTCAACCACCGCTTCATTAAAGGTTTCTTCGTCATCCGCCTCGACCGCCAGTTCCAGCAGGCCGGAGACGTCTTCACAGCCCTGTTCCAGTTGATCGATGGTTTCGACGATAGCTTCCAGCGCCGAGCGTTCTTTGCCCAGAGCCTGTGCACGTTCAGGTTCGTTCCACACGTCCGGCTGTTCCAGCTCGGCGTTAACTTCTTCTAAGCGTTCTTGCTTGGCATCATAGTCAAAGATACCCCCTGAGAACGGCAGTCCGCTCGGACAGATCCTGAATGCGGTTTTTTACCGGATTAATTTCAAACATGATTTTTAGCGTTCTTACGTTGATGTCGTCGATGGCGAAATGCCACTTTACTCTCAATCATTCGAGTTGCGGGAAGGCGGCGAATCCCTTGGCGCTTACTGAAGTAAGTGACCGGGATGAGCGAGAAAAGCCCACATACCTGCAATTTGAAGTATGACGAGTATGAAACCGGTAATTCTAGCGGATCCAGCGACCAGTTTATATACCCAAGACACTTGCAGTTACAGGCAGGCGGCAACCAATTTGAACAGCGCTGCATAGACCCGCGGGTGAGGTTCATCAGCGCACAGGATAAGTAAAGGCATCCATCCCCCCGGCAAAGAGGGTAGCGTAGGTGAATAAACGCTTGCGGGGCTAACGATCAAGGCACCCGCAGGTGCCCTGGTAAACAGATTAACGCGGCCAGAGATGCTGGATCAGCAACTGCACATTGCGGTTGCCACGGAACTCATTCACATCCAGCTTGTAGACTATTTCCACCTCTTTGATGCTGCTGTCAGGCCACTGTGTCGTATCAACATTGAAGGCGATACCATCCAGCAACGGGCCACCGCCAAGCGGTTCCACCATCAGCTTCAGGTGTTTCTCACCCACCAGCCGCTGTTGCAGGATGCGGAATTTGCCATCGAAGGTCGGCTCCGGAAATGCCTGCCCCCAAGGCCCGCCTTCACGCAGTAACTCTGCGGTTGCCAAGGTCAGCTCCGGCATCATCAATTCGCCATCTGACCAAATCACCCCCTCCAGCATGGCCGGATCGAGCCATTCGCCAACCAGATCGCCAAAACGCTGGCGGAATTCATCAAATTTGGCCTCCTCCAGCGACAGCCCCGCTGCCATGGCATGGCCACCAAACTTCATCATCAACCCAGGGTTCAGGGTATCGAGCCGCTCTAGCGCATCGCGCATATGCAAACCGGGCACGGAACGCCCGGAGCCTTTCAAGATGCCGTCACCCGCAGGCGCAAAGGCAATCACCGGGCGGTGAAAACGCTCTTTGATGCGTGAAGCCAAGATACCCACCACGCCCTGATGCCATTCTGGATGGTACATCGCCAACCCATAAGGCAAGGCGGTAGTGCTACGCTCCAACTTATCGCACAGTTCCAGCGCTTCCACCTGCATCCCCTGCTCTATTTCCCGCCGGGTCAGGTTAAGGGCATCAAGATCGTTAGCCAGCATACGTGCCTGGGCAATATCGTCACTCAGCAGCAACGCGACACCGATTGACATATCATCCAACCGCCCGGCGGCATTCAGCCGTGGACCAAGAGCAAAACCGAGATCGTTGGCTGCCAGTTGGCGCGCATCACGATTGGCAACTTCCAACAAGGCGCGAATACCCGGCCGACACTTGCCCGCACGAATACGATTCAGCCCCTGATACACCAGAATACGGTTGTTGGCATCCAACGGCACCACATCCGCAACCGTGCCCAACGCCACCAGATCCAACAGTTCTGCCAGGTTGGGCATTGCCAAGGCGCGTTGTTCAAACCAACCACTGTCACGCAGTTTGGCCCGCAGCGCCAACATCAGATAAAAGGCTACGCCAACACCGGCCAGGGATTTGGACGGAAAATCACAGCCATGCAGGTTCGGGTTAACGATCGCCTCCGCCGCGGGCAGCGTTTCGCCAGGCAGGTGGTGGTCGGTGACCAACACCTGTATCCCTTTGACATGCGCTGCGTCAACGCCAGCATGGGAGGAGATGCCGTTATCAACCGTGACGATCAGCTCTGCACCACGCGCAGCGGCTTGCTCCACCACCTCCGGGCTCAGGCCATAGCCATCTTCAAAACGATTGGGCACCAGATAGTCGACTGCACTACCGCCCATGCTACGCAGGGCCAAAACCGTGAGCGCGGTACTGGTGGCACCATCGGCATCGAAATCCCCCACCACCATAATACGGCGGCGATCGGCCAATGCCTGCTGCAATAGGGCGACCGCGGTCTCAATACCCTCCAACTGCTGCCAAGGCAGCATGCCTTTGACGCTACGTTCCAGTTCCTGTTCGCCCTGAACACCGCGCTGCGCGTATAAACGGCGCAACAGCGGAGGCAGACTCGCGGGCAAATGGCTGCAATCTGCCGCCTCACGGCGGCGTAATTGAGTTTTGATTCTCACTGCGACTTATTTCTTTGCTGCTAAGGCTGCACGAGCATCCAGCATGGCGGCCATCTCTTTCGGGCCCTGATAGCCAGGGATCAGCATCCCGTTGTCCAGAATAATGGCCGGTGTGCCTTGAATGCCAAACTGCACACCCAATGCATAATGTTTGCTAATGTCGGTTTTACAGGTTGCCGGAGACACTGGGTCACCCTTGACGGCCGCATCAAAGGCCTTGGCCTTGTCGGCGGTACACCAGATCGACTGCATGTCTTTTTCTGCCTGAGAGTCCAGCCCCTGGCGCGGGAACGCCAGATAGCGCACGGTGATCCCCAGATCGTTATACTCTTTCATCTGCTGATGCAGTTTGTGGCAATAGCCACAGGTGATGTCGGTAAACACGGTAATCACGTGTTTTTCCTTCGCCGCTTTGTAGACGATCATCTGGTCACTCAGCGCCTCCAACCGGGTCATCAATAGCTGGTTGGTCACGTTGATCGGTTCCTTGCCGCTGACATCATACAGGGGGCCCTGTAAAACGTGCTTGCCATCTTCCGTTACATACAGCGTACCGCCTTCGGTCAATACGGTTTTCAAACCCGCCACTGGTGAAGGTTGCACGTCAGCTTGCTTGATACCCAGGCTAGCGAGTGCTTTCTGAATCGCTGCATCGTCAGCATGAGCCGTACCGATGGCCGAGGCCACCAGCAAGGAGAGCAGCATTAAACCTTTTTTCATTGTTCCAATCCTTTCGATCCCTACGCTTCAGGCGCGCGGGTGATGCTGTTGATGTAGCTGCTTCAATCGTTCAGTGGCTACATGTGTATAAATTTGCGTGGTAGAGAGGTCACTATGCCCCAATAACATCTGTACGACACGAAGATCGGCCCCATGGTTCAGTAAATGGGTGGCGAACGCGTGGCGTAGCACGTGCGGAGACAGCCGCTCGCTGTCAATACCGGCTAGGATCGCATAGTGTTTGATGCGATGCCAGAATGTCTGGCGGGTCATTTGCTGGCCACGGTTGCTGGGAAACAACACATCCAGAGCCTGGCCGTTCAACATCCACGGCCTGCCATGCTCCAGATAATTTTCGATCCAGTACACCGCCTCTTCGCCCAATGGTACCAAGCGCTCTTTGTTGCCTTTACCAATCACCCGTACTACCCCTTGGCGCAGGCTGACATCACTGATGCTCAACCCCACCAGCTCCGAAACGCGCAGGCCGGTGGCATACAACACTTCAAGCATTGCCTTATCACGCAGCTCTAGCGGCTGATCGACACAGGGTGCCTGCAGCAAGGCTTCAACTTGGGCTTCGCTTAAATCTTTTGGCAACCGTTGCGGTAACTTGGGAGAAGCCAGCAAGGCGGTCGGATCGTCCGCACGCAGCTTTTCACGGTTGAAGTATTGGAACAGGCGACGCATCGCACTTAACAACCGGGCGGAGCTGGTCGCTTTATAACCCCCTTCAACCCGCTCAGCGAGAAAAGCCTGCAGATCGAGCGCCTGGGCCTGTAACAGGCTGCTATGGTTATTTGCCAGCCAGCCTGCCAGCGCCTGCAAGTCAAGCCGATAGGAGGCCAACGTATTCTCTGCCAGATTGCGCTCAAGCCACAGCGCATCCAGGAATTGCTCAATCAGCGCACTCTCTTGCTGTTGCACGTTGTCCTCTCTTTGTTACGTTTATGCCGATGGCATTATGCCTTAAGCCAGCGTAAATCGGGTATACTCGTTGCAATTCTACACAAGGCAATATAAACGGTTTAAACATGAAGATTGGTCTGTTTTACGGCTCCAGCACCTGCTACACCGAGATGGCAGCAGAAAAAATCCGTGAGATTCTGGGGGAAGACCTGGTCGACCTGCACAACCTGAAAGACGTCTCCCCCACGCTGATGGAAAACTACTCCGTGCTGATCCTCGGCATCCCGACCTGGGATTTTGGTGAGCTGCAAGAAGACTGGGAGGCCATTTGGCCGCAACTGACCGAACTAGACCTGAAAGGCAAGATCGTAGCCCTTTATGGGATGGGTGATCAACTGGGTTACGGTGAATGGTTTCTGGATGCACTGGGTATGTTGCACGATCATCTGGCACCGCTTGGCGTGCAGTTTATCGGCTACTGGCCAACGGAAGGCTTTGAATTCACCAGCCCGAAACCGCTCAGCGCCGACGGCAAACACTTCGTCGGCCTGGCGCTGGATGAAGTGAATCAGTACGACATGAGTGAAGATCGCCTGCAACAGTGGTGCGAGCAGATCCTGTTGGAAATGGAACCTTTGCTGTGACAACGTTGGGCGCGATCGCGCCCAACAGAAACGTTATTTCCACAGTCTGAAACGGTTGTCGCCGTTGCTGGCGGCTACCGTTGCAGCTTCAGGTTCGGCGGTATTGCCTTTCAAACGAGACGGGTCAGCCACCTGATACCAGTCCAGTTTACGCGTCAGCAGCATGATACCCGCCAATATGCCAAACAACAGTACCGATCCCAACACCAGCGCGTTATCTTCCGACTGCAACAGCAGATACAGCACGCCGTACAGCAATAGCAGACTGGCAGCAAACAACATTCCCCGCAATTTACCGCGCAATACCGCGCTGAGGTAGAAGGCGATCAGACCGCTACCGGCAACACTCGCCAGTAAATAGGCCATATCAAATCCCAGATGCTCCGAGAAGGCCAGCAGGATCAGGTAGAACAGTACCAGCGCAGCCCCTACCAGCAGATACTGAATCGGGTGTACTCGCAACCCGGTCAGGGTTTCGAACAGGAAGAACGCCATAAACGTCAGGCCAAGGAACAAGACCGCATACTTTACCGCGCGCTCGGTCAATTGATAGTGATCAACCGGTTCGATCAGACTGGTGGTGAAAGTAGGTAGTTTATTCTCCCCCATAATGTTGTCGTCATAGAAGAAGGCGCTATTGATATTGTTGGCAAACCAGGTACTGCGCCAACGGGCGCTGAAGCCTTTATCCGTCACTTTGCGCTCATCCGGCAGGAAATTGCCCAGGAAGTTTGGATGCGGCCAGTTGCTCTGTAGCATCAGCTCGGAACTGCGCCCCAGTGGCACCAGTGACAAACTGCTGGTTCCCGCTAACGTTAGCGTGAAATCCGCCGTCAGCCCTTCTTTCTGCAAAGAAGCCAATGCCAATGGCGCATGAATGCCCTGTGAAAGTCCATTCACTTTAGTGCCCGGCTCAAACTTCGACTGTTGTTGCGTTCCCTTGAGTGCCGAAATGCTCTTGATACCGCGCGAATCGCTTAATGACACCAGCAAGAAAGGCTGGCCAACCGTGACATTACTGTGCTGCAAATCTGCCAGATCGGGTGGCGCGAAGGTGGCTTGAAAATCCAGGGGTCCCTGGTAAACCTGAGTCTGGTAGATGCCAAGCTTGCGAATTTCAACGTTCGGTTTGCCATTGACCACTAATGATTCTGGCAATACATAACGTTGATGCCGGCTCACCTGCAGTTCAATTTCCCCCTTCTCATTTTTCTTCTCCTCACGCAGGGTATAAGGGATCACGATCAGCGGCCCAAGAATACGTTGCGCCCGGCTGGTACTTTCACTCACCTGCCCAACCACGCTCTGACGATAGCCACTGCGCTCCTGTACCACATCCATTAACTGGCTCACGGGGATCATCATCAGGATCATCAATCCCAACAGGGTGGTTATTTTCCAAAACAGAACCGATTTAAACATCGTTGCATACTCCTTGTAGGTAATGACGCAACGATAAAGTCGGCAAGTGAAATCAGAATGAGGTTATGTGAAGAGAAGGTGAAGTCAGAGTGATAAAGTGAAAATAGCCGCTACGCCAGCGGGCTGCCGGTTCTGCAAGCAGATACTGCCATGATGTAGCCGCGCAACTTCCTGCACAAAGTTCAGGCCCAGCCCGCTACTTTTGGGTTTATCTGCCCGCGCCAGGGAGTAAAAACGCTCAAAAACCTTATCTAACGCATAGTCAGGGATACCGCTACCCGTATCAGAAACGGTAATTTGATAATGATGCTCTAACCGCTCGCCTGCAATGCTGACGGTGCCACCTGCCGGAGTGAAATCCAGCGCGTTGTCCAACAGATTGCTCAACGCCTGCCCCAGTAAAAAGGCATCACCGGCCAGGGTCGCTTCAGGGAGTGCCTCCTGCTTGATGGTTATGCCACGCTGGGCGGCCAGCGCCTCCTTACCCGATACAACCTGCTGCAGTAATGGCACCAGCGCGACGGGAGCCAACTCCAGTTTGGGGCGGCTTTCCAATCGGGCCTGAACCAACAGTTTATCCACCAGTTGCTGGATGCGCGCACTCTGCTGTTCAATGTTGGTCAGGAAACGTTTCGCCGTCGCTGGGGGTGGAAATTCCTGCAGCAACTCTGCCGCACCGCGGATTGCCGCTAGCGGGCTTTTCAATTCGTGAGTCAACGTATGTACATACTGTTCGATATAGGCTTTGCCCTCCAGCTTCATGCGCATGCTTTCCAGCGCCTGCGCCAACTGGGTCAGCTCAATGCTGCCCATATGCGGTAGCGGCACGGCCTCTCCCTGCGCCACGCCATCGGCATAACGGACCAGACGATTGATTGAACGGTTAATCCACCAGACAAATCCCAGCCCTATAGCCAGTGCGATACCCAGTAACACCGCACCCGCCAGCAAAATGCGCCGTTCGCTGCGGCGGATCACCGGTGCCATGGTGCTGTTGGGTTTGCCTACGCTCAACACGCCGATAATCTGCCCCTGATCGACCACGGGAGCCGCCACGTACATCACCGAGCTGCTCTCATCATCGGCAACAGTCCGCGTACTGCGTGCGCCATATTGGCCACGCAATGTCAGATAAACATCGTTCCAACGGGAGTAATCCTGCCCCAGCGCCTGACCAGAAGAATCAAAAATAACCTTGCCACGCCCATCGGTAAGATAGACTCGATACTCGTTACGATCTTTTCGGATACCGGCGATATTAGCCCCAATGGGCCGTTGATTAAGCTGACCTATGGCCTGCGCCAATTGGCCTTGTGCCGCGTCGCCACGTTTCATATCCAGGCGTGCGACCTGCGCCAACAGGTTGGCAGTATCCACCAATGTCCCTTCGGTGGCTCGCCGTACGCCCGGCTTGACCTCCTGCACAAAGATGCTCAATACAAAATATCCTGCGACGGCCACAATCAGGAAATATCCCAACAACAGGCGCAGGCCGATCCTCATGGCTGGCGGCTCACGCTGTACCCTAGACCGCGGTGGGTATGTATCGGGCTTTCTCCATCCTCAACCGCACGTAGTTTGGCTCGCAGCGTTTTGATATGGGTATCGACAGTGCGATCCAGGCTCTCTTCCGCCTGAACCCAGACAATATCCATCAGTTGCTGGCGCGAAAAGACCCTGCCAGGCGCCAACAGCAAGGTTTTCAGCAAAAGAAATTCATAGCGGGTCAGCAGCAACGGTTGCTGGTGATAGCTGATCGCAGCCCCCTCTTCATCAAGGGTAAAGGCGCCAAAATGATAGAGCAGCGGCTGCTGCAAGCGCTGCTGTTTGTGTAAACGCCGCAGGATGGTGCGCACACGAGCACTGACCTCTCGCGGTGAAAATGGTTTGGCAACATAGTCATCCGCGCCAATTTCCAAACCGATCAGGCGATCAACCTCATCACTGCGCGCAGTGAGAAACAGAATCGGTAAATCCGCCGCCTGCGCCAGCAAGCGACGGCAAAGTTCAAAACCATTGATATCGGGCAGGCCAACGTCAAGAATGACCAGCGCCGGTACGCCATGTTGCAAAGCCTGCAATGCAGGCTCGCCACGTTCGAACCAGCGCACCTGAAAGCCTTCGCTTTCCAGGGTATAAATCAGCGTATCCGCAATACTGGGCTCGTCTTCCACCAGCCAAAGCAGCGGTTTCATTATTCATCCTCGGCAGCAGCAGACTGCGGATACAGCAGCTGCTGGCGCAATTGACGCCATTCTGCCTTACCCAACGCGTCTGACGCCAACCATAATCTGCGGCGTTTTTTACCGTTTATCTGCTGCAGTGACAGCAGAATACCAAACCCCGGCATCCAGGGTTTTTTCAGCATCAGCCATTCCTGACCATGCCATTCAATCCGGCGCTCCGCCAGCAACCGCAGTTCTCCCTGCCTTGATGCGATACGCTTTTGACTACGGATGCACTCAAATACCACCAACGTCAGCAACACCAGCCAGATCGGGCCATAGCCCTCTGGCCAGGGTGAAATCAAGATCAACAGGATCAGTGCGCCATGAGTCAGCAGAGAGATTAACTGGGTACGCCAGGAAACGCGGACATCACATCGCCACTGGGCCACGGTCTTTATTTCGCGTTTGGATCAGGGACACCATTCTCTGCAGTTCTTTATCCTGCGGAGCGCCATGATTCATCAGCCAGTTGAATAGGTCGGGGTCGTCGTTTTCAAGCAGGCGAATGAACAGCGCCTTGTCCTCATCACTCAACGTATCGTACTCATACTCGAAAAACGGCATGATCGAGATATCCAACTCGCGCATTCCACGGCGACAAGCCCAGTGAATGCGTGCTTTATTATTAATATCCATGTTGTTATGACTAACCTCTTTTCGGCATGGCTTGCCAACGCAAGGGTGTAATAGACACTCTGTATGGCAACACGTGCGCAATATAATTCCGTCAGCCAACGATTTGTCTGCAAGGGCGTCGTCAGCCGTAAGCGTATAGAGTAACAATTTGACATACTCGCCGGGAAGGGTGTTCATCGAACAAAGCTAAAAATGTTAAAAAGAGCGTTGGCGGGTAATAACTGTTTGCAAAGTCAGCCGCCTCTTTTACCATGATGTTAACCCCTTCAGATAAGCTATACCCAAAGTCGTTGGAGTTACAGCCTGACGGCAGGCGTTGGCCACCCGGCCACTACGCGATAACTTCAAGTAAGAAGGGTATAAATATGCAGCAGGAACTGATTATGATGCCCAACATGCCTTTTCCCCCACGTCAACCCTCCTCCGCCTCTCATCTGCCGCTGACGCTGATCTCGCTGGAAGATTGGGCCTTGGTCCGGCTGAATGGGCCAGACACGGAAAAATATCTGCAAGGCCAGGTGACGGCCGATATCGATAAACTGGCGGCCGATCAACATGTGCTGTGCGGCCATTGCGATGCCAAAGGCAAAATGTGGAGCAATCTGCGCTTATTCCATAGCGGCGAAAGCTTCGCCTATCTCGAGCGCCGCAGCGTGCTGGAAAGCCAACTGGCCGAAATCAAAAAATACGCGGTGTTTTCCAAAGTCACGATCGCAGCGGACAATGAAGCGGTACTGCTGGGCGTTGCCGGTTTTCAGGCACGAGCTGCCTTGGCAACTGTTTTTGCCGCCTTGCCAGATGCAGAACATCAAGTAGTGCAAGCTGGTGATACCACCTTGCTGCACTTTGCGTTGCCCGCAGAGCGTTTCCTGCTGATCACCACGGCCGAAACCGCCGGCCAATTAGCCGCCAAGCTTGATGGCCAGGCAGAATTGAACGACAGCCGCCAATGGCTGGCGCTGGATATCGAGGCTGGTTACCCAGTGATTGATGCACCAAACAGCGCGCAATTGATCCCCCAGGCAACCAACCTGCAGGCACTAGCAGGGATCAGCTTCAGCAAAGGCTGCTATACCGGGCAAGAAATGGTGGCGCGTGCCAAATTCCGCGGGGCCAACAAACGTGCTTTGTACTGGCTGGAAGGTAAAGGCAGCCAGGTTCCGCAGGCAGGTGACGATCTGGAATTGAAGCTGGGTGAAAACTGGCGCCGGACCGGTACGGTGCTGGCCGCCTGCAGCCTGGCTGACGGAACGCTCTGGGTACAAGTGGTGATGAATAACGACCTGGAAGCGGACAGCGTGCTGCGCGTGCGTGATGATACCAGCAGCCTGTTAACCATCAAGCCGCTACCTTACTCGTTGGCAGAAGAAAAGTAAGTGGTTCAGCCGCAGGCATATACCCTATGGATTTCACGCTGGCCGCACGAGCGTATCCAGCTTGAAAGACGATAGGTACAACACCTGCGGCTTTGTTCAACGGTTATTCGCCAAGCTCTCCATCTCGCGGCACCAGATAGATCAGTACCAGCAAGATGGTGACAAAGAAGCGAAAAGCATCAGGCACCCCGTTCCACTGCTTTGACATCCACATACCAAACCATTCCCCGCCCACGGACATAAATGCGACCTGCCAGGTAAGAAACCCCAACGTCAGGCCTGCAATAGCGAATGACTTGCTCCGGTTAAACAGGGCCGCAGGCAGCTTCAGACCTCTCAGCAGACGTATTCCCCCAATCCAGCACAGAATTGCGGTCAGTGTTTCCAGTACAATAATGCCTATATACCCTACTTGATGCAGCCACGGGGCGTGGATTGCACGATAGGTAATCGTGGCATCAGGGAACAGGGTATCCATCATAAAAACATGGCGGACGAAAGCGAAGTTGGTGCCATAGTCGGTGATATTGCCAAAGGCCACCAGCGAGGCAAACAGTGCGATAGCGCAGACAAGCAGCGCTTTAGATAAGCGAACGATCATCGTAACGAGTCCTGGATAATGATTAAAAGCACCGAGAGGTGCAATCTACCCTGTGGATTTCGAAGTGCGGGCCGGGCGACAAGCGCAGCCAACCCACTGCAGCTTGAAAGACAAAGGGGATGGCGGGCTCAGGAATAAAAAGGGGCTTGCTGGATACCCGAAAGAAACAAGCGTTTCTTTTTAACACAAAAGAGACAACCTGAAAATATATCAGCCACAAAATACAAACAGGTAAAGTATACCCAATGAATTTCATGTTGTAGCTCGTCGCCCAGCTATCTCCTCCCCTGGAATTTACAGAGGTAAGTGACAGGGGGAGATAGTGCCGGTAGAAAGAGAACGGGGATATCAGACGTAGAGGTAGATCGCCATAAAGTGACACAGGCTTCCGCCAAGCACAAAACCATGCCAGATAGCATGACCAAAGCGGAAACGCTTTGACGCATAGAAAATGACCCCAAGGGTATACACTACGCCACCTACCGCCAGCAGAGTGACGCCGCCTATCGCCAGCCTTGTCGCTAACTGATAAATAACAATCAGCGACAGCCATCCCATGGTCAGATAAGTGACCAGCGACAACACCTCAAAGCGGTGCGCAAACGCCAGCTTGAAAATTACCCCAAACAGCGCCAGCCCCCAGATTACCACCATCAACCCTTTCGCTAACGGTGAGTCCAGGCCTACCAACAAGAACGGCGTATAGGTACCGGCAATCAGCAGATAAATAGCGCAGTGGTCGAATTTCTTCAGCCAGTGTTTGGCTTTTTGATGTGGGACCGCATGATAGAGCGTGGAAGCCAGAAACAGCAGGATCATACTACCGCCATACAAACTGTAACTGGTGATGGCGGTCACCCCGGCCCCAGTATCCACCGCCTGCACCAGCAGCAGAATCAAACCGACGATGCCAAAGACCAACCCGATACCGTGGCTGATGCTGTTAGCAATTTCCTCAGCCCATGGATAAGCCATGGCGGGCTGCCTGTCAGCCCCGTTTTTTACTTCGTCCGTTTTCGCCATAACATGCAAATCCTCAAAACAGCCACTATTGTTCGAAATTACTGCACATGAGATTAACTGAGAACGATTCCAGTGTACACGTGTACGCTAAAATAAAACTGTGAATGCATGTAACACAGTGCTAACAATCGAAATCTGTAACCTACTGAGCTACAATCGACGAGTTTTATCCACTTCGAGGTTTGTACCATGTCATCCGCAGTAGCCGCCTTAAACTTTGGCTCCATGACCCAGGTTGTCCAATTCCTTATGGAGATCGACAAACTGAAAAGCGTTCAGCGCCGTACCAAGGTGCTGGGTACCCAACGGCAGGAAAACTCGGCCGAGCACAGTTGGCACTTTGCCATCGCCGCATTAAGCCTGGCCCCGTACGCCGGTGAGGGCGTAGATATTCAGCGCGTAATCCAAATGGCTCTGCTGCATGACATCGTCGAAATCGATGCTGGCGACGTCTTTGTTTACGATCTGGCAGCACGTGAGGCAATCCACGATCAGGAGGTTGCCGCAGCGAAACGTCTGTTCGGCTTATTACCTGAGCCTCAGCGTGAGTATTTCACCGCGTTGTGGCAGGAATATGAAGATGGCGAAAGTGCCGACGCTCGCTTTGCGCTGGTGCTGGATCGCAGCATGCCGATGCTGATGAACCTGCATAACGAAGGCCAGAGCTGGGTAGAAAATAATGTCAGCCTGGAGCAAGTAATAAAACGTAACTCGATGATTGCGGATATCCACCCGGAACTGTGGAAACATTTACTGCAGCATTTGCAGGATGCCCAGCGCAAAGGCTGGCTGAAGTAATCGATTAAGGGCGCCGTCAGCGCCCTTGCTGGCTCAGCGTCCGCCTGCAGCGTCGATAAAGCTGCCGGTGACATAAGAAGCCGCATCGGAAAGCAGCCAGGTAATGATTTGCGCCACTTCTTCCGGCTGGCCACCTCGCTGCATCGGCAACACCGTTTTAACGCGATCCACGCGCCCCGGTTCACCACCACAGGCATGCATCTCTGTATAGATAAAACCAGGTCTTACGCCGTTTACACGGATCCCCTGCGCCGCCACCTCCTGTGCCAGGCCGGTGGTTAGCGTATCCACGGCCCCTTTTGATGCCGCATAATCGACATACTCTCCCGGCGCCCCTAAACGTGCAGCGGCAGAAGAGACGTTAACTATTGCACCACCTTGCCCACCAGAGCGCAACGACATGCGTTTTACCGCTTCGCGGCAGCAAAGGAAATAACCGGTAACGTTGGTTGCCAGTACCTTATTGATGCGCTCTGCGGTCAGCTGTTCAATGCTTGCCTGCTGGAATAAAATCCCCGCGTTATTGACAAGTGCGCCTATTGGCCCAAGCGTAGCGTCCAGTTCGGCAAACATCGCTACTACATCAGCCTCTGACGCAATATTTGCCTGCAAGGCTTGCGCCTCTCCTCCCTGTTCACAGATCTGTGCAACAACCTGCTGCGCAGCGGCTTCATCCTGTAAATAATTGACACCAACCGCATATCCTTGCTGAGCCAGTAATAACGCCGTGGCCCGGCCAATACCCCGGCTGGCACCGGTAACTAATGCAACTGTTGTCATGCTGTTCCTTTCTGTTTGGGAGTTAAAAAGGTAACTGACACTCATGAAGACAACGTGGGCTACTTGCTTATCGATATCCTGGCTGTCTGCTACCTCGGCGAACAAAATATATAGCTCAAATCTGCCCGGTAATGCCACTGCCTTTTTATTGAATTGATAACCCATTGGCACAATGAATCAATAAAGTCCATCGTACTAGAAAGGATAGTTCTCAATACCTTCTTGTTTATTACTTGAATATAAACCTTTGATAATCTGTATATTAAAAAATTAAATCAAACTAGAGAGGGAATTAATTCAATAGAAAAATAACCAAGCAATATATTATTTAAAAAAGACATTACATAAATTCAAGGAATAATAGAATGAAAAAGAATTTAATCATTACTCTGGCAGTTTCGGCATTATCTCTGGCTGCCACCAACGCTGTTGCTGGCTCAATTGATTTTTATGGTAAGGTTTTAAACCCAAGCTGTAATGTAGCAGCAGAATCCGAAAGTATGGCTATCGAGTTGGGGGCGATATTGGGTACTGCATTTACCGGTGTCGGTTCCACTGCTGGGGCTAAGCAGTTTGATATTCGTTTGGTCAATTGCCCCATTAGTGCCGGCCAGGCTCAAGTCACCTTCGTGGGAAAAAACACAGAGGCATCGAATAGCATACTGGCTTTAAATGACGGAGAGAGCAGCGCCAAAGGCTTGGGTATTGAAATACTGTCAGCGAGTGACAATAAAGCTATCACGCTTGGCGAACCCTCAGCCGCACAGCTTTTACAACCTGGAGATAATCGTTTGCTCTTCATTGCCCGCTATATAGCCACAGATAACGTTATTATCGGGGGAGACGTTAGAGCCACAACGATGTTTGATGTAACCTATAATTAATAAGAGTCAACCGCCCCTCTGGTAATTCCAGGGGGCTTTATTCCGTTGGCATAGTGAAAAAACCTACCCTAATCGCGGATACGTATCACTGAACGAGTATCGCTTTTCTTGTTGAGGTCCCATACCTCGGCGATATCGGCAAAGGCATGTTCCTGGGTATCAACGCCGATCTTCCCTTCCGCCGCCAACAGCAGAATATCAGCCACAATCTTTTTCAACTGCGGGATCGGCGGAAAGTTGCCGGTACCGCTGCCGATGATCTGCAACTGAGTACTGCGCAATACCGCCGCAGGTAAAGTAATGCTTGGCCCAGCCATCGAACCTACGTTGACCAGGCGGATGCCTTGCCCACCCGCATAGGAGGAGAGATCGTGATTATTGAAAGTCGCAAGCAGTGCTTCTGTCGCAGGTCCCCAGATATAATCTACCACCACGTGGTAACCTTGTGGCCCGGCGGCGGCAGTGAAAGCCTGCTGTAGCGCCGCACCTTCGAGCGTCAGATCTACCGTCGCATCAACCCCTAATTCATCCAATATGCTCTGCCGCCGCCCCGCCGCAACAATTCGCCCGGCACCGGCCTGACGGGCTGCAGCAACGGCCAGCTTTCCCGAAGTCCCGGTCGCGCCGATGATCAATACGGTTTCCCCGGATTGCACATTGGCTCGCCAGAACAAGGGCAACCAGGCAGCCAGCGCCGGGTTAATCAATGCCGCTGCGGTAGCATCATCTACCGCATCAGGTACAGGCACTGTCCATGAAGCCACGCTGCGTTCGGCTAGCGCACCATGCGGCTGGCGGAAAGAAGCGAAATAAACCCGCTGGCCTTCAGGCGTTCTACCAACGCCATCGGTCCCTGGTACAAATGGCAGATCCTTCGGGCTGGAATAATGCCGACCGGCAACAATAGCGCGATCCAGCTGTTTGATACCGGCAGCCATCACCTCAATAACCACCTCGCCTTCCAGGGGCTGCGGAGGAGTAACAACGCCTAACTGTGGAACCTGCCCTAACGTATTGACGACTGCCGCTTTCATATCGTTTCCTCATTCCGTTCTGGTGATCAGATATTCAGTGAACCGCAACTGCGGCGGTGCTGCAATAAAAAAGGGACATGGCATTATGCCGTGTCCCTCAATTATACGTTTGGCGGATAGCGTTATTCGTAGTCGCTCATCGGCACACACGAACAGAACAGATTACGATCGCCATAAACATCATCCAGGCGCTTCACGCTCGGCCAGTATTTATTGTCACGCACACCTGCAACCGGGAAGACCGCCAGCTCACGGCTGTAAGCATGCTGCCAGTCGCTGACCAGTTCCGCCTGAATGTGCGGCGCGTTAACCAATGGGTTGTCCTCCAACGGCCATTCGCCTTTATGTACGCGATCAATCTCGTTGCGGATAGCCAACATGGCATCGATAAAGCGGTCCAGTTCCACTTTGCTTTCCGATTCGGTCGGTTCCACCATCAACGTACCGGCAACCGGGAACGACATGGTTGGCGCATGGAAACCGTAGTCGATCAGGCGTTTGGCGATATCCATTTCACTGATACCTGTCTCTTCCTTCAGTGGGCGGATATCCAGGATGCATTCGTGCGCCACGCGATGGTCACGGCCGGTATACAGCACCGGATAAGCATCCTTGAGCCGTGTAGCGATGTAGTTGGCATTGAGGATCGCTACCTGGCTGGCTTGTTTCAGCCCTTCTGCCCCCATCATGCGGATATACATCCAGCTGATTGGCAAAATAGAGGCACTGCCAAACGGAGCGGCAGATACCGCGCCTTGTTGGGTTGTCACCCCATCAATCTGCACCACGCTGTGGCCCGGGACGAACGGTGCCAGATGTGCTTTCACACCGATTGGCCCCATGCCTGGGCCGCCACCGCCGTGAGGAATACAGAAGGTTTTATGCAGGTTGAGGTGCGAAACATCCGCGCCGATATAGCCCGGCGTGGTGATCCCCACCTGGGCATTCATGTTGGCACCATCAAGGTAAACCTGACCGCCGAACTGATGCACGATCTGACACACCTCACGAATGGTTTCTTCATACACGCCATGGGTCGACGGGTATGTGACCATGATGCAGGAAAGGGCTTCCCCTGCCTGCTCAGCCTTCACTCGCAGGTCGTGCAGATCGATGTTGCCATTCTTGTCACAGGCCACCACCACCACGCTCATCCCTGCCATCTGGGCAGAAGCCGGGTTGGTACCGTGCGCGGAGCTCGGGATCAGGCAGATATGACGGCCCGCCTCATTACGACTTTCGTGATAACGGCGGATCGCCAGTAAACCGGCATATTCACCCTGCGCCCCGGAGTTAGGTTGCATGCACATGGCATCGTAACCGGTCAGTTGCACCAACCACTGGGAAAGCTGACCAATCATCAACTGATAACCGGCAGCCTGTTCAGGTGGACAGAACGGGTGCAGTTCCGAGAACTCAGGCCAGGTGATTGGGATCATTTCTGCGGCGGCGTTCAACTTCATGGTGCAGGAACCCAGTGGGATCATGGCCTGATTCAACGCCAGATCTTTGCGCTCCAATCGATGCATATAGCGCATCATCTCGGTTTCACTGTGATAGCGGTTGAATACCGGATGCGTCAGGATAGGATCTTTACGCAGCATCGCTGCCGGGATCGACTGACTGTTTTTGCTGACCGCCGCATCCAATGCATCAATATCCAGACCGTGGTTATCTCCGACCAGCAGGGCAAACAGTGTCTGAACATCTTCACGGGAGGTCGCTTCATCTAGCGTGATGCCGACTGCCCCGTGAATATCTGTGCGCAGGTTGATGCCAAAGCTCAGTGCACGTTCCAGCACCGCCGCCTTGTCTTTCACTTCCACAGTCAAGGTGTCAAACCAGGTTTGGTGACGCAGTTGCAGACCCGCTTTTTGCAGGCCAACGGCCAGAATATCGGTCAGGCGGTGAATACGCCCGGCAATACGTTGCAGGCCCTGTGGACCATGGTACACCGCATACAGGCTGGCGATGTTAGCCAGTAGCACCTGCGAGGTACAAATGTTCGAGTTCGCCTTTTCACGGCGGATATGTTGCTCACGGGTTTGCATCGCCATACGCAGCGCAGTATTCCCTGCCGCATCACGGGAAACGCCGATAATTCTGCCCGGCATCGAGCGCTTGAACTCGTCACGGCAGGCGAAGAACGCCGCATGTGGACCACCGTAACCCATCGGCACACCGAAACGTTGTGCAGAACCGAACACTACGTCGGCTCCCTGCTTGCCCGGTGCGGCCAACAGCACCAGCGCCATGATATCGGCCGCCATGCTGGTAATAATCTTGCGCTCTTTCAGTTCAGCCAACAGCGCGCTGTAATCGTGCAGTTCACCCGTGGTGCCAACCTGTTGCAGCAGCACGCCGAATACGCCTTGCAGTTCCAGCACCTTCGCGGGTTTGTCGACGATCACGTCAAAGCCAAAAGTTTCGGCGCGGGTACGCACCACGTCCAGCGTTTGCGGGTGAACATCGTCAGCCACAAAGAAGCGATTCGCGTCTTTCAGCTTGCTGGCACGTTTGGCCAATGCCATCGCTTCGGCGGCAGCAGTGGCTTCATCCAGCAATGAGGCGGAGGCCAGATCCAATCCGGTCAGATCCAGGGTGACGGTCTGGAAATTAAGCAACGCCTCAAGACGCCCCTGCGACACTTCGGGCTGATAAGGGGTATACGCGGTATACCAACCGGGGTTTTCCAGCATATTGCGCAGGATCACCGGCGGCGTCAGCACCGCGCTGTAGCCCATACCGATATAGGATTTGTAGCGCTGATTCTGTGAAGCAATCGCCTTCAATTCTGCTAGCGCCTGATGTTCAGTTGCCGCGTCACCCACCGGTGGCGGCCCTGGCAGTTGGATATCGGCTGGCACAATCTGTTGGATCAGCGCGCTGAGCGAGCGAGCGCCCACCGCTTCCAGCATCTCTTGCTGCTGCTGTGCCGAAGGGCCGATGTGGCGTTCGATGAACGCTTCGCTATGTTCAAGTTGGCTGAGTGTCTGAGTCATTGCTACAAATTCCTGAATGCTTGCGGGGTACGGGATATAGCCTGAACTGCAAAACGCCCCACATGTTGGTGGGGCGTGATAGTGATTTATTCGTCGATAGAAGCCTGATACGCATCAGCATCGAGCAGTTTGTCGAGCTCTGCCGCGTCGGATGCCTTGATGCGGAACAGCCAACCTTCGCCGTACGGCTCGCTGTTGACCAGTTCCGGTGAGCTTTCCAACGCGTCATTAACGGCGATGATTTCACCGCTGATGGGGGCATAGATATCAGAAGCGGCCTTGACCGATTCTGCAACGGCGCAGTCATCACCGGCGGAAACCGTAGCGCCGACCTCGGGCAGATCGACAAACACCATATCACCCAATAGCTCCTGCGCATGTTCGGTGATACCCACTACGTATTCGCCGTTGCCTTCGTCACGCACCCATTCATGGGATGCGGCGTATTTCAATTCTGTTGGCACATTGCTCATTGACCTACCACTCCTTCGAAGAATAAAAACTAACTGATCAGTGATTTACCAGCACGCACAAAACCTGGTTTAGTGACTTTAACAGGCATTTCACGGTTACGGATCTGCACGATCGCCTGCTCGCCAATACCGGCAGGCACACGAGCTAGCGCAATACTGAAACCCAAGGTCGGTGAAAACGAACCGCTAGTGATGACACCAACCTGTGCCTGGCCGGTTGCGTCAGTGAAATGCACCGGCAACTCATTACGTAATACGCCTTTTTCCGTCATGATCAAGCCAACCAGCTGTTCGGTGCCTTTTTCGCGCTGCTGCTCTAACGCCTCACGGCCGATAAACTGGCGATCCTGCGGCTCCCAGGCGATAGTCCACCCCATATTGGCAGCCAGCGGCGAAACGCCTTCATCCATTTCCTGTCCATAAAGGTTCATGCCCGCTTCCAGGCGCAGTGTATCGCGCGCGCCCAATCCGGCAGGTTTCACCCCCGCGGCCAGCAGTTTCTGCCAGAAATCGGCCGCCTGGGCTTTTGGCAGGGCAATTTCATAACCCGCTTCGCCGGTGTAACCGGTAGTGGCAATAAACAGATCCCCGGCCTGTACGCCGAAGAAGGGCTTCATGCCCTCTACGACCTGCTTCTGTTCCGGGGTAAACAACGTGGCAGCACGTTCTTTGGCTTGAGGGCCCTGTACCGCGATCAAAGCCAGATCGTCGCGCACCGTTATTTCAACGCTATACGGCGCCGCATGCTGTCCGATCCAGGCCAGATCTTTTTCACGGGTGGCGGAATTCACCACCAGGCGGAAATAATCTTCGCTGAAGAAATAGACGATCAGGTCGTCAATCACGCCACCGGACGCATTCAGCATGCCGGTATACAGCGCTTTACCCGATTGAGTGAGTTTGGCGACATCGTTCGCCAGCAGGTAACGCAGGAATTCACGGGTACGGGCACCGTGCAGATCCACAATGGTCATGTGAGAGACATCGAACATACCGGCATCTTGTCGCACGGCGTGGTGCTCATCGATCTGGGAGCCATAATGCAGTGGCATCATCCAGCCATGAAAATCCACCATGCGCGCGCCGCACGCCACGTGCTGGTCGTACAGCGGGGTTTGCTTTGCCATCTTTTCCCTCTTTCCACTCAAGTCGTCGAAGACAGGGTGACTACGCAATAAGGCGGGGTAGCTCGCGGGCCTGATTGCGTGGAACACGCTGGCTGCTCAATACAAATTGCCACGCCCATGATGGTATTCACCAAGGCGACGCAAACGATACCTTTCCCTCGACGTTATCACTGAATGACGCCATTAACCATAAGTTAAAATATGATCTACATCGTGCGGGAACGGTAAATTGCCGGGTTAGTTTGCAGAGTTTTTCACTATAAAAATGCGCTTTAAGGCACAAAATTAACAATTAAAGCGGTGAAAATCCGAAGTTATATAACAAACAGAGGGTGTGACGAAGAATTTCGGTTTTTGATAACCGGTAATGGAATTAGAAAAAGTAATGGAAAAAATCAGCTGAAATTAGAATTTCTCAAATGAAGGAAGGGATAAGCAAAAGTGATGGCTTTCAGCAGAAGAAATTGGCATAGGCAGGGCACAGGATGGCCGCTCAGGGATTAACAATGGGCCGGAAGCCCATGGATTTCGAGTCACAGCCTACAACGCTGCAACTCGAAACACGAAGGGGGTAAAGTCAGACCAGCCACTCCGGCAAATCATTAAGCCCCATGGCCTGACGGACCAGTTTCGGCTTCACGCCCGGCAGGCTGTCTGCCAGCCTTAAGCCCACATCACGCAGCAGTTTCTTCGCCGGGTTATGGCCCGCGAACAACTCACGGAACCCCTGCATACTGGCTAACATGACCGCTGCACCGTGCTTACGGCGGCGTTCGTAACGGCGCAGATACAGGTGCTGCCCGATGTCCTTGCCCTGACGCTGTAAGCGTCGGAGTTCAGCGATCAGCTCGGCTGCGTCCATAAACCCCAGATTTACCCCTTGCCCGGCTAACGGGTGCACGGTATGTGCCGCATCGCCAACCAGTGCCAAGCGATGTGCGGCAAAACTGCGCGCATAACGCCCGGTAAGCGGGAAAGTCAGCCGTTCGCTTTCAAGCTGGCAGTGGCCCAGGCGCGTATCGAAAGTGATTGCCAATTCACGATTAAAGGCTTCCGGCTCCAGCTGTTTAAGGCGCTCCGCCTCTTCAGGAGCAACCGACCAGACGATCGAACTCAAATGCGGATCGCTGAATGGCAAGAAGGCCAGGATCCCTTCGCCATGAAAAACCTGGCGAGCCGTCGCCTGATGCGCTTCTTCAGTACGAATCGTGGCTACCAGCGCGCTATGGCGGTAATCCCAGAAGGTTAATGGAATATCGGCATGTTGACGCAACCAGGAGTTGGCACCATCGGCCCCCACCACCAGCCGGGCCGTCAGCATGCGGCCATCCTCCAGTGTGACAAAGGCATCGTTCTCGCCCCATGCCACCTGTTTCAGCGCTGCTGGTGCAAGCAGAGTCACATCGGCCAGCGTTTGGGCTTTTTTCCACAACGCCTGCTGGATCACGTCGTTTTCAATGATATGCCCCAGATGGCTAAAGCCACATTCATCGCCGCGAAACGCGATCTTGCCGAAGCTATCGCGATCCCAGACTTCCATCGCGTTATACGCGCTAGCACGCAGGCTGAGGATGTCATCCCAGACGCCAATACTTTGCAGCAAGCGCTCGCTGGCGGCGTTAATGGCAGATACGCGCAACGCTGGCTGTTCTGGCAGCGGCGATAATTCGGGCTGCCGATGTTCCAGCACCGCTACGCGCAGGCCACTGCCCTGCAAACCGCAGGCCAGAGCCAATCCCACCATACCGCCACCGGCGATAATCACGTCAAATGATTGCATGCTGCTTGGGTTCCTTAAATTTGCCCCTCACCCCAACCCTCTCCCGCAG
Source organism: Serratia fonticola (assembly GCF_006715025.1). Lineage (NCBI taxonomy): Bacteria > Pseudomonadati > Pseudomonadota > Gammaproteobacteria > Enterobacterales > Yersiniaceae > Serratia > Serratia fonticola. The sequence goes on along the minus strand of NZ_VFMK01000001.1, from coordinate 1,462,184 downwards.
GGAGAGGGGGCTGATTCAGTGGCTTTTATCAAAATATTGCCCCACTTCGACAAGGCTGGTCGGGCAAACATTAGTGTTCATCCCAACTTCGGCCCAACCCTCTCCCACGGGGAGAGGGAGCTGATTCGGTGACCGTTATCAATACCTTGCCCCACTTCGACAAGGAAAATGAGGGAATAAATTAGCGTTCAACCCAGCCCAGCGTGCGCTTGGCGAAGGCATCTCGCACTACCGGTAACTGCTCCATCGCCATCAATCCCAGGTTACGCCCAACCACCAACGGGGCATAACTGTTGGCGAACAGGCGAATCAAACCATCGGTCACGCCAATGGTTGCCTGCTGATCTTTCTGCCGCCGCTGCTGATAGCGGCTCAACAGCGAATAAGCTCCCAGATCGATACCTTCTTGTGCAGCTTCTGCCAGGGTTTCTGCCAACGACATGACGTCCCGCAGCCCAAGATTAAATCCCTGTCCGGCGATAGGATGCAACGTCTGCGCCGCATTGCCTACCAGCGCTAAACGGTGACTGACGTGTTGATTGGCCATCAGCAGAGTCAATGGATAGCTGTGGCGCTTGCCCGCCTTCAGCATTTTGCCCAGTCGCCAGCCAAAAGCCTGTTGCAGCTCACTGAGGAAACGTTCATCGCTCCAGCTATCTACCTGCTCACGATTTTCCCGAGGGTGGCACCAGACCAGTGAGCTACGTCCATGAGACATCGGCAACAATGCCAACGGCCCGTAGCGGGTAAAGCGCTCAAATGCACGCCCTTGCGGATCCTCGGCCGTCGTGACATTGGCAATGGTGGCAAACTGAGGATAATCATTCTGCTGCCACTGGATATGGCAAGCCTGCGCCAGCGCGGAACGTGAACCGTCCGCAGCCACCAGCAGTTCCCCTTTCAGGCGCTGTCCATTATCCAACTGCACTTCAGCAGTGTCGGCAGTACGTACGACATCGACCACTTTCGCCGGGCAATGTACCCTGACGCCCGGCGCTTTCGCCAGCAAGGCAAACAACCGCTGCCCAGCGTCGTGCAGTTCAATCACCTGCCCCAACGCCTCTACTTGATAATCACGCGCGCACAGATTCACAAACCCGGCATGCCCGCGATCGCTGACATGAACATGGGTGATCGCCGTGGCACAGTCACGCAACGCAGCCCAAACCCCAATGCGCGACAGTTGCTGGCAGGTTCCCTGCGCCAGCGCAATCGCCCGCGCATCAAAGCCAGGGTGTGCGCGATCGTCTGGCCGCGTGGCCTCTACCAGATCAACGGCCACCTTACCCCGAGTCAATGAGGAAATTGCCAGCGCCAGCGTTGCGCCAGCCATCCCGCCACCCACAATGATCACGCTCATATTATCTGGCCGCCGCCATCAAGGCTTCGATCGCATCGGCATCCTTCACTACGCTGGCGGTCAGATTTTCATTGCCGTCCTGCGTGATCAGGATGTCGTCTTCAATACGGATACCGATCCCGCGGTATTCCTGCGGCACGTCGGCATCAGGGGCAATATACAAGCCAGGCTCAACCGTCAGTACCATGCCTGGTTCCAGAACACGATCGCGGCTCGCGGTGCCATAGTGACCCACATCATGCACATCCAGCCCCAGCCAATGGCTCAGACCATGCATAAAGAACGGACGATGCGCCTGCTCGGCAAACAACTGTTCCACTTCGCCCTTCATCACGCCCAGTTCAACTAATCCGGCGATCATGATGCGCACTACCTGATCGTTAACCTCGCGAATGCTAACGCCCGGTTTGAACATCTCCAGCGCCTTGTTGATCGACGCCAGCACGATGTCATATACCGCACGCTGCGGCTTGCTGAATTTGCCGTTGACCGGGAAAGTACGGGTGATATCTCCGGCATAACCACGGTATTCACACCCGGCATCAATCAGCACCAAATCGCCATCACGCATTTCACATTCGTTTTCGGTGTAATGCAGGATACAGCCGTTTTCACCGCTGCCAACGATGGTGTTGTAAGACGGGTAGCGCGCGCCATGGCGAGTAAACTCGTGCAGGATCTCCCCTTCCAACTGATATTCAAACATGCCAGGGCGGCATTTCTGCATCGCACGGGTATGGGCCAATGCACTGATCTCACCGGCGCGGCGCATAACAGCCACTTCTTCCGCCGATTTGAACAGACGCATCTCATGTAACCATGGTCGATAGTCCGTTACTGTCGCTGGCGCGGCCAGATTCTGGCGGAAACCTTTACGCAATTTTTCCAACGCCCCGAACAGGATTTCATCAGCAAAGGGGTACTGCCCCTGAGCGTGATACACCACATCAAGGCCATTGAGCAGCAGGTGCAGTTGATCGTTTATTTCATCGAAGGCCAGTGCACGATCTACGCCAAGCTTTGCCGGGGCGGCTTCTTGCCCCAGGCGGCGGCCAAACCAGATTTCCGCCGTCAGATCGCGTACCCGATTGAACAGCACACAGTGGTTATGGGTTTCATCGCTTTTCACCAGAATCAGCACGGCTTCCGGTTCATTAAAACCGGTCAGATACCAGAAATCGCTGTTCTGACGGTAAGGATATTCAGAGTCTGCACTGCGTGTCGCTTCCGGTGCTGCAAAAATAACTGCCGCGCTGCCCGGAGCCATCTTCGCCAACAACGCCTGACGGCGGTTGTGAAATTCCTGCTGAGTCATCACCTTCTCCTGAAATCGGGTTATCTGCGCTTATGACCAACGAACGCCTGATTCATCAGTTAATGTAACGTCGGTTTTTTGTTTTCCGGTGCCGTCGGCTTTTGACGGGTAAATTCAGTATGGCAAAGCAACGCAGCAACGCGGACATACTCCACCACTTCTTCCAGCGACTGCTCCAACTCTTCCTGGTCTTCGTCTTCGTCGTAACCGAGTTGAGCGATATTGCGCAGATCGTCGATCGCTTCGCCCACTTCATCTTTCACTTGTGCCAGCTTCGGCTGCATCATGCCCAGCCCCAGCAGGAAGTGGTTTACCCAGCCGGCCAACGCATCTGCACGATCGAACACGCTGACGGTTTCGCCTTCCGGCATCATCAGTTGGAACATGAATTCGTCATCCTCCAGCGTTTCTCTGGTGATTTCATGCAACTGCTGTAGCGGCAGGCTCAGGGATTGTGGAAAGGCGATCCCTTCGTTGGTCAGCTCAAATACCAGCGTCTGCCAGCTGGCATCGCGGTTGCCGCCGCACAGCAAGCCGCTGATCAAACCGTGCATTTCTGCCGCAGTTAAGGCTACCGATTGCTGGTTGAGAGCGACGGTCAAAGATTGGTAACTTGGAAATGTATTCTGTATAGACATGCGCATTCGTCATCGTTGACAGGGTAAGTTCGTGTTATGCTACCACCAAGGTCCGTTGGTATACCAGTTGAGGCAACACCTCAGTGGCTAGTTATAATCAGCGCACATCGGAAAAAATGAGGGTAAATACGCATTTTGAAACCCTTTTTTGTCTGGTAATGTTTGGCGCAGTAGATTACAACCAGGTACTGAAAAAGGGTTGTATCTTGGTACCGAGGTATATATAGTGGCGCCCGCTTTGGTGGCCCGGCAATGGCAGACCGGCGCTGGCGCGAAATTTAGGCAGGAAGGTGGCATGTCTGCACAACCGGTAGATATTCAAATTTTTGGCCGCTCGTTAAGAGTCAATTGCCCGCCAGAACAACAAGATGCGTTGAACATGGCAGCAGAAGATCTTAACCAACGGTTGCAAGATCTTAAAGTTCGCACTAGAGTCACAAATACAGAGCAACTCGTTTTTATCGCAGCATTGAATGTCTGTCACGAACTTGCTCAAGAACGCTTGAAAACGCGTGACTATGCGGCCAATATGGAACAAAGAATTCGTATGCTGCAACAGACCATTGAACAAGCACTGCTTGAACAGGGTCGCATCTCTGAACGTCAGGATGCACAATTCGAATAACTTAAGTTGCTGAAGTTGAAGGCTTCGGCAATGAGTAAAAAATTTCTCTGAGATGTTGGTCAGCGGGCCAGTCCCCTGAGCCGATATTTAGTACCAACAGAATGTGATGATCCGCGATCGGTGTGCATGCTCGGCCCGTCCGAGAAGCCTTAAGATTGCGACAGCACGTTCACCTTGAACCATGGGTTCAAGGGTTACAGCCTGCGACGGCATCTCGGAGATTCCCTTCACCTTTATTTTCAACGTGTTAACCCACACCATCACGCGAGTTCCGGCATCATGTCATTCGAACCGCAGTTCGCTCAGCAACGTCAAGTCATTCGCAATGAAATCCGTCAGCGGCGTCGTGCCTTAACGCCCACTGAACAGCAGGATTTTGCCAGGCAGATTGCCTTACGCCTCACGCAACACCCTCGGATTCAGGCCGCGGAACATATTGCCGTGTTTCTCTCTTTTGATGGAGAACTTGATACCGCGCCGCTGATAACGCGGCTGTGGCAACTGGGCAAACAGGTTTATCTGCCGGTGTTACACCCATTCAGCCCCGGTAATCTGCTGTTCCTGCGTTACACTGCGCAAACACTGCTGATTTACAACCGATTCAAGATCCTGGAACCTGCACTGGATGTGCGCGGCGTATTACCGTTATCGCAGTTGGATGTGGTGCTGACGCCGCTGGTTGCTTTTGACGCGCAGGGACAACGCCTGGGAATGGGCGGTGGATTTTACGATCGGACGCTGCAAAACTGGCGGCAAGGCGGCCCATACCCAATAGGGCTGGCACATGATTGCCAGCAGGTCGCCGCACTACCGGTAGAACAATGGGATATTCCGCTACCGGAGATTATCACCCCGGCAAAAAACTGGGCTTGGCCGATCGCGCCATAGCGCAAGGCCAGATTACTCCGGCCTACGTCGTAGTCTATTCCCTATGGATTGTACTTCGCAGCCAGGCATCCGTAAGAGCTTATAAAATCAATTGACTGAGATGAGACGGGAACCGATTTGAACGCGGCTTGCAGCGGCCCTTGAAAGGCGAAACCCATGAGTGGGTTTCGCAATAGCAGATAATAACGCTGCTCTGGCAGACGAGGGATATATTAGAGCAACAGACGGGCGCGGATAGTCCCTTCAATCGCTTTCATGCGTTGCAACGCGGCTGCAGCACGTTCTGTTTCCGCTTCGATATCGATGACCACATAGCCGATTTCCGAGCTGGTTTGCAGATACTGGGCAGCGATATTGACCCCTTCCTCTGCGAAAATCTGGTTAATCTGCGTCAGGATCCCTGGGCGGTTTTCATGAATGTGCAACAAACGGCTGGCGTTCGGACCATGGGCCGGTAACGACACTTCCGGGAAGTTAACTGCAGACAGGGTAGAACCGTTGTCAGAGTACTTCGCCAGTTTCCCCGCGACTTCATCACCGATATTCTCTTGTGCTTCCTGTGTTGAACCACCGATATGCGGCGTCAACAGCACGTTGTCGAATTCACACAGCGGTGAATTAAACGGATCGTTATTGGTTGCCGGTTCTTCCGGGAACACATCAATCGCCGCACCGGCCAGATGCTCGCTCGACAAGGCATGACACAACGCCGGAATGTCTACCACAGTACCGCGCGAGGCGTTAATCAGGATAGCGCCAGGCTTCATCAGCGCCAGCTCTTCGGTTCCGATCATGTTTTTGGTCGACGGCGTTTCTGGCACATGCAGCGTGACCACATCGCTCATATTGAGCAGATCTGACAGATGCCGCACCTGCTGAGCGTTACCCAATGGCAGCTTGTTCTCAATATCGTAGAAGAACACCTTCATGCCCAGCCCTTCCGCCAGGATCCCAAGCTGAGTACCGATGTGGCCGTAGCCGATGATGCCTAATTTCTTGCCACGCGCTTCGTACGAGCCTACCGCCAGCTTTTGCCACTGACCACGGTGCGCCTTGGCGTTGGCCGTTGGAATGCCACGCAGCATCAGCAGCAATTCCCCCAGCACCATTTCAGCCACGGATCGCGTATTGGAGAAAGGCGCGTTAAACACCGGAATGCCGCGTTTGGTCGCCGCTTTCAAATCAACCTGGTTGGTGCCGATACAGAAACAACCCACTGCCACCAATTTTTCTGCCGCAGCGAAGACTTCTTCGCTCAGGTGCGTACGCGATCGGATACCGATGAAGTGTGCATCGCGGATGGATGCCTTAAGCGATTCGGTGTCTAATGCACCCTTGTGGTATTCAATGTTGTTATATCCGGCAGCACGTAGATTCTCTACCGTGTTCTGATGAACCCCTTCCACCAACAGGAATTTAATCCTGTCTTTCTCCAATGATACTTTTGCCATTTACCCGACCCTATGTTCAGACCTCAGAAGCGGCTGTTTCCCCTTTAACTTTCACATTGCAGCCCGTGGCCACAACCCAAAATCAACAGCACGTCCTCCAACATAACAAAAATAACGCGCCCGGCAATACAAACGATTGCCTGCCCCTCAGCACAAGGCTCAGTAATGACAGCGGTTTCTGGTGGAAAATACCATTGGGAAACAATTCGGCAGAAGCTTAGTGGAAGTTATTACCAGAATGTGACATATGTCACCAAAATTACCGGTTTTAAGAAAAGATGTTTTAGGACAAGAAATATGCACGGCGAGTTATTGAGGCAGTAAAACAGACGCAGTGGGTCCACTGCGCCTTGCCTACGGCTTTATTTGACCACTTTAACGCCATCTGGCGTGCCGACCAGCGCGATATCCGCACCACGGTTGGCAAACAGGCCTACGGTGACTACACCGGCAATCCCATTAATCTTATTTTCCAGCGCGATAGCGTCAAGAATGTTTAGATTGTGCACATCCAGGATCACATTACCGTTGTCAGTCAACACGTTCTGACGGTATTCCGGCAGCCCCCCCAGCTTGACCAGTTCGCGCGCCACATAAGAACGGGCCATCGGGATCACTTCCACTGGCAAAGGGAATTTCCCCAGTACATCAACCTGCTTGGTTGAATCAACGATACAAATAAACTGGCGGGCGATGGCCGCAATGATCTTTTCGCGAGTCAGGGCCGCACCGCCGCCTTTTATCATTTGCATCTGGCCGTTGATCTCATCCGCACCGTCAACGTAGATATCCAACGAATCCACTTCATTGCTGTCAAAGACGTGGATCCCCAGGCTTTTCAATTTGGCAGTGGAGGCATCTGAGCTGGATACCGCCCCTTCAATCTGGTGCTTGATCGAACCCAGAGCGTCGATAAAGTGAGCCGCCGTGGATCCCGTGCCAACACCCACAATAGTCCCTGGTTTCACGTATTCCAGTGCTGCCCAGCCTACCGCTTTTTTCAGTTCATCCTGAGTCATGATGTGTTCATTGCCTATGTACGAAAACGTGTGCGTATTATAGGGTAAATCATCGACCGCGCCTTAGGCTAAAACACACTTATTTAAGCCACTGCACATTTCTCGGTATCGCCATGCAGCTTTTCTTGAAGAGGTACGCGGGATTATTTTCACCTGAAAAACCGCAAAAATGTGGCATAGTGCTTGAATCAATTCATTTTAAGGGATAGCTCTCCGATGAAACGCCCAGACTATAGAACGCTACAAGCGCTGGACGCGGTGATCCGTGAACGTGGCTTTGAGCGCGCGGCACAAAAACTTTGTATCACCCAATCGGCGGTATCCCAACGTATCAAACAGTTGGAAAACCTGTTCGGCCAGCCGTTGCTGGTACGTACCGTGCCACCGCGTCCAACCGAGCAAGGGCAGAAATTGCTGGCCTTGTTACATCAGGTTGAATTACTGGAAGAGGAGTGGCTGGGGAACGACAACGGGATAGACACTCCGCTGCTGCTGTCGCTGGCGGTGAACGCCGACAGTCTGGCAACCTGGCTGTTACCCGCGCTGAAACCGGTACTGGCTGATTCGCCTATTCGTCTGAACCTGCAGGTGGAAGATGAAACCCGCACTCAGGAGCGCCTGCGCCGGGGTGAAGTGGTGGGGGCAGTGAGTATCCAGCCGCAACCATTGCCGAGCTGCCTGGTGGATCAACTGGGGGCGCTGGACTACCTGTTCGTGGCCTCAAAAGCCTTTGCCGAACGTTATTTCCCTAACGGTGTGACCCGTTCTGCCCTGCTGAAGGCGCCTGCGGTCGCGTTCGATCATCTCGATGATATGCATCAGGCGTTTCTGCAGCAAAACTTCGATCTTTCGCCTGGCAGCGTTCCCTGCCATATCGTTAACTCTTCGGAGGCGTTTGTTCAGTTGGCGCGCCAAGGCACGACGTGCTGTATGATCCCGCACCTGCAGATTGAGAAAGAACTGGCCAGCGGGGAGCTGATCGATCTGACCCCGGGTCTGTTCCAGCGCCGTATGCTGTTCTGGCACCGCTTTGCGCCAGAGAGTCGCATGATGCGCAAGGTCACCGATGCGCTGTTGTCTCACGGGCATCTGGTGTTAAGACAAGACTAAACCTCAGGGCGCAACCGATGCGCCCTGAAAGGATGCAGCTTACTGTGCAGCGTTACGCTGCAGCTCAAACACCACATCCACCTGATCGTCAAAATGGATAGTCTGTTGTTCGTAAGTCTGCGCGGCATCGGTTTCTGGCGCCGCTGATGCGGCCTTAAACATGCGCGCCACCGGCATCGGCTGATAATTGGCCACGTGATAGCGGATGCTGTACACCGGCCCCAGTTTGGCATTGAACCCCTTAGCCAGCGAAGCGGCCTGCTGGGTGGCATTTTCAATGGCTTTCTGGCGTGCCTGCTCGCGGTAAACATCCGGCTTTGCCACGCCCAGTTCAACAGCACGGATCTCGTTCAAGCCAGATTTCAATGCGCCATCCAACAGTTCGTTCAGCTTATCCAACTGGCGCAACGTCACCTGCACCTGGCGCACCGCACGATAGCCTTTCAACACCGATTCGCCGGTTTTCAGGTAATCATATTCTGGTTGAGTGCGCAGATTGGCCGCGCTGATGTCTTTCTTTTCAATGCCGTTTTTCTGCAGGAAATCGAAGTACTGCGCGACGCGCTCATCGACCTGTTTTTTCGCCTGGGCAGCGTCTTTAGAAGAAACGCTAACTTCGATCGCCAACGTAGCAATATCCGGGGTGGCATCAACGCTAGCCGTACCTGAAGTGACCACGTGTGGTCCTTCAGGTAATTCCGCCGCCTGCAGCGCCAGAGGTAACGTCCCAAATCCAATCATTGCGGCCATGGCCAATGCTTTCAGCTTCACAGTGTCTCCTTGAATGACAAAAACCCGCCCTAGAGTTTTCAAGTTGCAGTAAGTACAGGTTATAACGCGGCGACTTGAAAGAGAGTAGGTATCTTGGTCTAAAACCTAACACATTCTGCGGCGTTTTGAATTCAGAATAGTGACAAATGTGGGCCAGCTTCTCTCCAGCGCATTTGCGCCTAGATGACGGAATTTTGTGTCTGCGATGGCGCTACGGCCCGAGACTCAGCCTACACATTCGCCCCATGCCAGGCTAACTGGAGCGCGATCCCCCACATCACTACCCCGACCAGGACGTTGATAACGCGTTGTGCCGTCTGGGTTTGCAGCCAAGGAGACAGCCACGAGGCCAGCAACGCCAGAGCAAAAAACCAGAGAACCGAAGCGCTGACGGCACCAAGAGCAAACCACGAACGGATATCCGGTGCCAGTTGTCCCCCCAGGCTGCCGAGCACCACAAAAGTATCAAGATAAACATGTGGGTTCAGCCAGGTTACTGCCAGCAGAGTTACCAGGATACGCCAACGGCTTTGTTTTATTTCTTCCGCTGCCGCCAGCGCCAGATGCTTGCTGAAGGCGGTGCGAAAAGCGCCCCAACCATACCACAGCAAGAAGGCAACACCTCCCCAGGTCACCAACGCCAGCAACAGGGGGGAACGGCTTAACAGAGCGCTACCGCCGAAAATCCCCGCGCAGATCAAAGCGATGTCGCTTAATGCACACAGCGAGGCCGTCATCAGGTGATAGTGGCGGCGGATCCCTTGATTCATCACAAACACATTTTGTGGGCCCAGCGGCAGGATCATCGCGGCACTCAGGGCAAAGCCTTGCAGATAGATGGCTAACATGGGGTTCCTTCTGGAAATGAGAGCGCCAGAAAGCGGCGCGTGCTATTCAACACGCGCATCATACGAAGAGAAAAATATTAGGTGAAATGGATATTTCTAATTGAACATCAGAATGGCTAATAGTCGGCAGTGCGCGACAAATCCGATTCATCAATCATTACGGCGATGATTGATCCACTCTTCAATCTGAATAGGGAAGACATCGGGTGCCTTTCTCAACATCCTCCGCACTAAATCCAGCACGGTATGTTGCGATAACGCCTCTTCCATACGTTGTTGGGCCACATTCATGACCTGACGAACGCCACAAATACCTTCGCAAGCCCAGTCAGGCGCCGGTTCATCAAACACCGCTAACCGCTGGCGGATCTCTTTACAATCAAAGAGCGATTTTTCGCCGTCAATCGCCGCCACGATGTCCAACACGGTGATCTGATCGGCCGGTTTAGCCAAGCGAAAACCGCCGCCTTTACCCTCGGTGCTTTCAACTAACCGGGCTCTGGAAAGTTTGGTAAAAATCTTGGCCAGATAGTCATAGGGCACACCCTGCAGTTCGGCTATTTCACGGACGCTCATCTCTCGCCCTTCACCTTTGCTATCAACCAAACACATCAGGCTATGGATACCATACTCCACCCCGGAACTGTAGAACGCCATACTTTCTCCGCATAAATAACTCTTAGTTAGATAGTAATTTATTCCCATATCCGATGCAAACATGGCAATAAACAGAATTCCCTTAAAATTAAAAATAAATAAAATTCAATGAATTAATTTAAACAAACGGACGATAAACCACAAAACGCTTGATGTTAATAACTGCGATCAATATAGTCGTAGTTATCGACTGATTGAGTTTTCAGATGAAACACAAAGGCAGAGTCACAACATGAAAGAAAAAATCCTTATCCTGGGTGCAGGTTTTGCAGGTATGTGGGCAGCACTGAGCGCTGCACGGTTAGCCGCTCTTCACGATCGTAGCGATATTGAGATTACCGTGCTGGCTCCACAGCCAGAGCTTCGCATTCGCCCACGTTTTTATGAGGCTGGCGTAAAAAACTTCGCTGCCCCGCTGTTGCCGTTGTTTACTGCCACAGGCGTGAAGTTTATTACGGGAGTTGCCAGCGAGATTGATACCGTTGGCAAGCAGGTCTGGTACCGTAATGCACAAGGTCAGCTTGCTCTCGCCGGCTACGATCGCCTGGTGATGGCAACGGGCAGCCATATCACGCCAACGCTGCCTGGCGCACAACAGTACGCCTTCGATGTCGATCAATTGGAAAGTGCAGCCCGCCTGGAGCACCATCTCCATTCGCTGGCCGCGCAGCCGGAAAGTGAAGCCCGTAATACCGTTGTCGTGTGTGGCGGCGGGTTTACCGGCATTGAACTGGCAACCGAGTTACCCGCACGTTTACGGGCTATTCTGGGAACCGACACGCCAGTAAGGGTCATTATTCTCGATCGCAGCACGGTTATCGGTGGACGTTACAGTGAACAACTGCGCGGTGTGATTGAACAGGCTTCCGAGGCGTTGGGAGTCGAATGGCTGCTTAACACTGAAGTCATGGCTTTCGACAGCACCGGGGTTACGCTCAAGAGCGGCCAACATATTGCCGCCAGCACCGTGATTTTAACTATGGGTGTGCAAGCCAGCGGATTAACCCAACAAATCCCAGCAGAGCGTGACCCTCAGGGGCGGCTGCATGTCGATCAGAATTTGAGCGTGATAGAACAAAAAGAGATTTATGCTACCGGGGATGTGGCCTTTGCCAGCACCGACGATCAAGGTCATCATGCCCTGATGACCTGCCAGCATGCCATCATGCTGGGGCGTTTTGTCGGTTATAACGTGGCAGCGGATCTGATAGGTATTGAGCCGTTACCCTACCGCCAGATGAATTATGTTACCTGTCTGGATCTGGGCGCATGGGGGGCGGTCTATACCGAAGGCTGGGATCAGGTGGTAAAATCCACCCAGGAAGAAGCGAAGAAAATTAAAATCGCCATCACCAATGAACTGATCTATCCGCCGAAAGCTGACCGCGAAGCCGCCTTTGCGGCTGCCGATCCGCTGGCCCCATTTGTTTGATGTCTACCCGCCCCCTCTCCTACAAGAAGAGGGGGCTTCGCCTTAACCGGTGCGACTACTCCGGTTATTCGGGCGAGTTAGCCACATGGCGCACATGTACATCCATCTGTGGGTAAGGAATGCCGATTTTGTGAGCATCTAACTGACGCTTAAAGTTTTCCATCAAATCGAAGTACACATTCCAGAATTCAGCATTAGTGGTCCAGGCACGGGTGACAAAGTTCAGCGAAGACGGAGCCATTTCATTCAGACGTACCGTCACACCTTTGTCGTGCATGATGCGCTTATCAGCGGCGATCACGTCACCCAACACTTTTTTCACCAGATCGATATCAGCGTCATAGGCTACCCCGACAACGATATCCACACGGCGATTCGGTTCGCGGGAGTAGTTGATGATATTGCCTGCGATGATTTTACCGTTCGGTACCACAATCGTTTTATTGTCTGAGGTACGCAGCGTAGTAGAGAAGATTTGCACCTGATCGACCGTACCCGCAACGCCGCCCAAATCAACATATTCCCCGGCACGCAGCGGACGGAAAGCCACCAGTAGAACGCCTGCCGCAAAGTTAGATAAGGAACCTTGCAGCGCCAGGCCAACGGCCAAACCGGCAGCACCCAATACCGCAATCACCGAGGTCGTCTGTACACCAACGCGCCCCAATACCGCAATAAAAGTAAACGCCAGGATACTGTAGCGCGCCATCGCGGCCAGAAAATCTGCCACGGTCGCATCGATGCCACGCAGTTTCATTACCCGGTTCAACGCGTTGCTGACAAAACGAGCGATGATCGAACCGATGATGAAGATAACGATCGCGGCAACAATATTCACCGCATATTGAATCAGCATATCCTGATGGTTCACCAACCAACTACTGGCATTGTTAATGCCCTCTACTACGTTTAGATCTTCCATTCTGAGGTCCTACTTGAAATCCCCTGAGGGAAAAATGAGCAAAATATACTGACGAAACAAGGCCAGTAAGGAAACCACTGCCTAAGGGTAACTAACATTTTGGCTCGGTGCCAACCACCGACGGAAAATTCTCACCCCATTTTGGCAGGCATAGCCTAAAGAAGATTCAGATTATGGCTACGTCATCTATTCTGAAAACAACCGTATCGGTAAAAATAAAAGACAAGGAACGCGCTGTGATCATCATTTCCTCCTCAATAAAGCACTATTGGCGGGCACGCCCCAGATTGCTGATTTCAGTGGGCGTCGGAATACTTTGTGCCACGTTATTACCTGCCCACTTTTCCTGGCTGCATCGGCTGATGATCGGTTGGAACGTGATGGCGTGGCTGTATCTGCTGTTTCTTTGGCGCCTGATGTTAAACAGTACGCCTCAGCATACCCAGTTGGTTGCACGTAAACAGGACGAGAGTGCCAGCCAGGTGCTGGCGATGGTCAGCATGGGTTGCGTTGTCAGTATTCTGGCTATCCTGTTTGAATTGGGCACCGCCAAGCAGGTCAGCGACTCGTTGAAAACGCTACACCTGGTTCTAACGGGGTCCACATTGGTCGTCTCCTGGCTGCTGCTCCCTACGGCCTTTACCATGCACTATGCTCACCTTTTCTACCATCCGCGAGCCAATAATGAGGTATTACCGCTGTTATTTCCCGGTAAATTGACCGAGCCGAGCTATTGGGATTTTGCCTATTTCTCCTTCACCATTGCCGTCGCGTCGCAAACCGCCGATGTTGCCGTGGGTACCGCAGACGTGCGTAAAATCACCTTGTTGCAATCGGTCATCTCCTTTGCATTTAATATGCTGATCCTGGGGCTCTCGGTGAACGTGGGTGCCGGGTTACTCAGCTAGAAAGAGAAAAGGCTCCCCGCAGGAAGCCTTGAAATTGATGACAAAGTGCTTTGTTAACCCGAGATACCCGGGCTTAGCGCACCGCGGGGCACTCCGGTGGCTTACGCCACTACGACCCCATCGGCACGCTTTCCCTAATATCTGACTTTATCAGCAGTCTAAAGGCTCCCCACGGGGAGCCTTTACATTCAGAAGGTTACCCTCTGAGATTACAGAACGTCTACTGCGTTCAGCTCTTTGAATGCCAGTTCCAGACGGGTAATCATAGAGGTCTGGGCAGCACGCAGCCATACGCGTGGATCGTAGTATTTCTTGTTAGGCTTGTCGGCACCTTCTGGGTTACCCAGTTGGCCCTGCAGATAGCCTTCGTTCTTTTTGTAGTAAGTCAGGATACCTTCCCAAGTTGCCCACTGGGTATCGGTATCGATGTTCATTTTAACCACACCGTAGCTGACCGCTTCTTTGATTTCTGCTGCGGTAGAACCTGAACCGCCGTGGAAAACGAAGTTCAACGCATTGTGCGGCAGGTTATGTTTCTTGGAAACATACTCCTGAGAATCACGCAGAATGGTTGGTGTCAGTTTGACGTTACCTGGCTTGTAAACACCGTGTACGTTGCCGAAAGAGGCAGCGATGGTGAAGCGTGGGCTGATAGCGTTCAGTTTTTCGTACGCGTAATCAACGTCTTGTGGCTGAGTATACAGGGCAGAGGCGTCCATATGGCTGTTATCCACGCCGTCTTCTTCACCGCCGGTGCAACCCAGTTCGATTTCCAGAGTCATACCGATTTTCGCCATGCGAGTCAGGTATTTGCTGCAAATCTCAATGTTTTCTTCCAGTGACTCTTCAGACAGGTCGATCATGTGAGAAGAGAACAGAGGTTTACCGGTAGCCGCAAAATGCTTCTCACCGGCTTCCAACAGGCCGTCCAACCATGGCAGCAGTTTCTTCGCACAGTGGTCGGTGTGCAGGATCACAGGCACGCCGTAATGTTCAGCCATCTGGTGTACGTGGTGTGCGCCAGAGATTGCGCCCAGGATTGCAGCACCTTGTGGCACGTCAGTTTTTACGCCTTTACCCGCAATAAACGCGGCACCGCCGTTAGAGAACTGAACGATAACTGGAGCACGCACTTTCGCCGCTGTTTCCAGCACGGCATTGATGGAGTCAGTCCCCACGCAGTTTACTGCTGGCAGTGCAAAGTTGTTCTCTTTGGCAACTGCGAATACTTTCTGAACGTCATCACCAGTGATGACACCTGGTTTTACGAAATCAAAAATTTTAGACATGTCACTTTATCCTGTTTCGTTGGCCGTAATACTCGTCGCCTTTCAAGCCACAGCGTTGTTATCTGCACTTGTTCACCTCAGTCACTTACTTCAGTAAGCTCCTGAGGATGGACAAGCTGGATGCCTGGCTGCAGCTTGAAATTCATAGAGTATATATCCGTCGGCTTTCAAGCTACACCATGAAAGCTGACGGGTAGCGATGGATGAAAATCGGTTTCTACCCCGCACCGCAATAAACTCGGGGGCATAAAACAAACGGGCGGCTTTCGCCTCCCGTTGTCTGAATTACTTCTTAGCGCGCTCTTCCAGCATCACTACTGCAGGCAGTTGTTTCCCTTCAACGAACTCCAGGAAAGCACCACCGCCGGTAGAGATATAGGAGATTTTGTCAGCGATACCGAACAGATCGATTGCTGCCAAAGTGTCGCCGCCGCCTGCAATGGAGAAGGCTTCGCTATCTGCGATAGCACGCGCGACAATTTCGGTGCCCTTACGGAAGTTAGGGAACTCGAATACGCCAACCGGGCCATTCCACAGAATGGTTTTGGCGTCTTTCAGGATCTTGGCCAGACGCTCTGCAGAGACATCCCCCAGATCCAGAATTTGCTCGTCGTCTTTGATTTCGCTGGCAGACTTCAGCGTTGCCGTAGCGGTTTCAGAGAATTCGGTCGCTACGCGCACATCGGTCGGAACCGGAATATCACAGGTTTCCAGCAGTTTTTTCGCTTCTGGGATCAGATCCGCTTCATACAGGGATTTACCTACGTTGTGACCTTGAGCGGCCACGAAGGTGTTAGCGATACCGCCACCCACGATCAGTTGATCGGCGATTTTAGACAGAGAATCCAGCACGGTCAGTTTGGTAGAAACTTTAGAACCACCAACGATAGCCACCATTGGACGAGCTGGGTTACCCAGGGCTTTACCCAGAGCTTCCAGTTCTGCAGACAACAGCGGGCCCGCACAGGCTACTGGCGCGAACTTGCCAACGCCATGGGTAGAAGCCTGCGCACGGTGGGCAGTACCAAAGGCATCCATTACATACACGTCGCACAGCGCCGCATATTTCTTGGACAGGGTTTCGTCGTCTTTCTTCTCGCCTTTATTGAAGCGAACGTTTTCCAGAACAACCAGTTCACCCTCTGCAACTTCAACACCGTCCAGATAGTCCTTCGCCAGGCGTACTGGAGATTTCAGATGATCTTTCAGGTAGTTGACCACTGGCAGCAGGGAGAATTCTTCGTTGTACTCGCCTTCGGTAGGACGACCCAGGTGGGACGTTACCATTACGCGGGCGCCTTGCTTAAGCGCAGCTTCGATAGTCGGCAGGGAAGCACGGATACGTGCATCGGAAGTCACTTTACCGTCTTTCACTGGTACGTTCAGATCAGAACGGATCAGAACGCGTTTACCGGCCAGATCCAGATCGGTCATCTTAATTACAGACATGGTGAACCCTCTTTGTTGATTCTCTATAAAGTTGCCTGAACGACGCATCAACACCACGTTGATGACGCCTTACTAGAAACCGCTTGCAGCCATTGCCCGTGTTGTATCCAACATCCTGTTGGCAAAGCCCCATTCATTATCACACCAGACCAAGGTCTTGATCAGGTGCTGTCCACTGACCCGGGTTTGCGTGCCATCCACGATGGCGCTGTGCGGGTCATGGTTAAAATCTATCGACACTAATGGGAGTTCCGTATAGTCAACTATACCACGAAATGCTCCCTGTGCGGCCTTTTGCAACAGCTGGTTGACCTCTGCGACCCGCACCTTGGAACTCACACTGACGCTGAGATCGATGGCCGTTACGTTGATCGTCGGCACACGTACGGAGATCGCTTCAAAACGATCGCAAAACTGCGGGAAGATGCGCGTAATGCCGGCTGCCAGCTTGGTGTCGACCGGAATAATCGACTGGCTTGCCGCTCGGGTACGCCGCAAATCCTGATGATAGGCGTCTATCACCGGCTGATCGTTCATCGAGGAGTGGATAGTCGTCACGGTGCCCGACTCAATGCTGTAAGCATCGTCCAGCAGTTTAATAATCGGAATAATGCAATTGGTGGTACAGGATGCATTGGACACAATGCGGTGTTCACCCAGCAACGTCTGGTGGTTAACCCCATACACAATGGTCGCATCCAGATCGTTTCCGCCTGGATGGGCAAACAGCACCTTTTTCGCGCCTGCCGCCAGATGGGCTTCGCCATCCGCTCTGCTGCCATACACACCGCTGCAATCCAGCACCACATCCACGCCCAGCTCCCCCCAAGGCAGCTGTTCCAGCACAGGCTGGTGCAACAAACGAATGTTGTCATCACCCACGCTCAGCACATCGCACTCCTGACGAACATCCCAGGCAAAGCGGCCGTGGCTGGAGTCATATTTCAGCAGGTGGGCCATCCCCTCGGCATGCGCCAGTTCGTTGATGGCGACCACCGAAATTTCGGCACGTCGTCCCGATTCATACAGTGCGCGCAAAACGCTGCGGCCAATACGGCCAAAACCGTTTATCGCTATGCGGATGGTCATGCTACTCCCTGAAAAAGGGCGCTCCCTGCTGGCGTTATGCCTTGAGGGGGGCGCAGACTGGTTATCCCGCCTAGAGTACTTTAGCGCACTGCCTGATGTGAATCGCTGCGTTACATTATTCATCAAACCCTGTTGCTTAGCGCAACTACTCACTCCGCATTTCTGCTGAACACAATGCCAACTGAAACGCTTCAGCCGAGCATAAACCAAAGTTTTGCCAAAAGGAACAGGTGCGATAAGAAGCCAGTCTCGAGGGGACGATTTTGCGAAAATAAAATGATCTAGCGCACATTTTTACTCTCCGCCACGGGGAGCAAAATTGAACTTGCAACGCGCAAATGACTTGCTGATAACGCCAAGACAACCATAATAAGCTCAGCGTTTGTTGGGTGAAGCTGTTAATCTCTTCTGTCTTCCCGAAGACAAGTAGGAAGTAACCAGCAACATCTTGAATACTAGTGAATATAAACCTCTATTTTATACCCTATGGATTTCAAGTTGCAGCCAGGCGCCGGGCTCACTCATCCCCCAGGAGCTTACTTTTGTCGGTGACAGGGGATGCGTGAGTGCAGGAAACAACGCTACAGCTTGAAAGACGACGGGTATAGCTACAAGGAGCCAAAATGAGTGAAGTTAAAGTCGTTGCCCTGATTAAAGCCACCCCAGAACACCGTGCTGCCGTGGATAAGGCCGTGCGTGCAATGGTCGCGCCAAGCCGTTCCGAGCCAGGTTGCATCCAATATGATCTGCATGAAGAGCAAGGGCATCCAGGGGCTTTCGTGTTTATCGAACGTTGGACTTCTGAGCAGGCGCTGAAAGAACATATGGCAATGCCTTACCACGATGCCTTCCTGGCGGAACTGGAAGGGAAACTGGTCAGTCTGGAAGTGAAAAAACTGACTCAGCTGTAATTGTGCTTTCCAGGGGTGCTGCTTATTGCTATTGCACCCCTTTGCTATCAGCGACGAGACAGGTATTCAGACAGCGGTGCCACCGCCCCATAATGTCGCTGGAAGTAATTACGTAGAAACTCAACGGTTACCCGTATTTTAGCTGAAGTTGCCAGACGCGAAACATACACAGCCCAGACATTTGCCGGTTGAGTATACTCTGGCAAGATCTGCACCAACCGCCCGCTGGCAATATTCTCCTTCACATCCCAGAAAGAACGCAATGCGATCCCCTGCCCTTCAAGACACCACTGATGCACGATCTCCCCGTGATTGGAAGACAACGCCCCCGTCACCTTGAGATTTTCCTCGCCCCCTGGCCCTTGCAATCGCCAGAGCCCGAAGGGATGATCGCGCTCTTTGATAACCAGACAGTTGCGCCCGGAAAGATCGTTGAGACTCTTTGGTTCACCGAACCTTGCCAGATACTCTGGTGCAGCGCACAAAATACGGTGATTCTGCGCCAGCTTGCGGGCGATCAGATTGGGTGCAATATCATCCCCAACCCGAATATCCAGATCGAACCCCTCACTGACCATATCCAATAATCGATCGGAAACGTCTAACCGCAGCTCCAGGCCAGGATATTGCGCCGCCAGCTCGGACAACGCAGGGGCAACAAAATGACGGCCAAAACCAAAGCTGGTGACGATACGCAACGTCCCCTGGAGTTCCTGACGACTCGCGGACACCTCATCTAACATCTGATCGACATCGTTAAGGATACGCAATGCCCATTCATAAATGCGTTCTCCCTCCTCGGTGATTGCGACTCTTCGGGTCGTACGATGTAGCAGACAAACGTTAAGCGCCTTTTCCAGCAGCGCAATACGCTTGCTGATAAAAGCCGGTGACATCCCCAATTCTTCCGCTGCAGCAGCAAACCCAGCGCGGCGCGCCACCAGGACAAACACCCGAAGATCGCTCAGGATAGGCAGATTATTCATGATTCGTGTCTTATGTTTTGCCATTTGCCTTATTGATTAACAATCAGTCAATTATAGGATGGGGGTGATGTCAATCTTCCCTACCTATAAGTGAGAATTCGCATGAACAAAACCTACAGGATCGCCACCCTGGCAGGAGATGGTATTGGCCAGGAAGTGATGCCGGAAGGGATCCGCGTGTTGCAGGCTGCCGCTGCCAAGTGGGATCTGGCGCTAGAGTTCACTGCTTTCGACTGGGCCAGCTGTGATTACTATCAGCAGCATGGCCAAATGATGCCAGATGATTGGTTCGCACAGTTAAAAGGGTTTGACGCCCTCTATTTTGGGGCCGTTGGCTGGCCGGATAAGGTGCCCGACCATATTTCGCTATGGGGTTCACTGCTGAAATTCCGCCGCGACTTCGATCAATATGTCAATCTGCGCCCGGTGCGGCTATTCCCCGGAGTGCCCTGCCCATTAGCCAACAAAAAGCCGGGAGATATCGATTTCTTCGTCGTGCGCGAAAACACCGAAGGGGAATACTCCTCGCTGGGGGGACGCATGTTCGAAGGGACCGACCGCGAGATAGTGATTCAGGAGTCCATATTCACCCGGCAAGGCGTCGATCGCATCCTGAAATACGCTTTCG
Source organism: Serratia fonticola (assembly GCF_006715025.1). Taxonomy (NCBI): domain Bacteria; kingdom Pseudomonadati; phylum Pseudomonadota; class Gammaproteobacteria; order Enterobacterales; family Yersiniaceae; genus Serratia; species Serratia fonticola. The sequence goes on along the minus strand of NZ_VFMK01000001.1, from coordinate 1,441,888 downwards.
AACTGGCTCAACAGCGCCCACGCCAGCGCCTCACTGCCGCCACCAAATCCAACGGCATGGCTATCAGCATGCCCTATTGGGATGAACGCGTTGCCGCCATGGCGCAGCACTACCCACAAATCAGCTGGGACAAACAGCACATTGATATTCTTTGCGCTCGCTTCGTGCTGAACCCCGAGCGTTTCGATGTGGTCGTTGCCTCCAACCTGTTTGGCGATATCCTCTCTGACCTCGGCCCGGCCTGTGCGGGCACGATGGGCATTGCCCCTTCAGCCAACCTCAATCCGGAACGTCGCTTCCCCTCGCTGTTTGAACCGGTGCACGGCTCTGCACCGGATATCTTTGGCAAAAATATCGCCAACCCGATTGCCATGATCTGGGCGGGTGCCATGATGCTTGATTTCATTGGTGGGGAAGATGAACGATATCGCCAGGCCCATGACGGCATCCTCGCGGCGATTGAACAAACCATTGCCAGCGGCCCACGCACACCAGACCTGCAAGGCAAAGCCTCCACACAACAGGTAGGAGAAGCCATCGCACGGTTTTTGTAATGCAGGGGAATAAAGCGAACTGTCGCCTTGCCAGGTGAGATAACAAACAAGGGGCGAAAACTCGCCCCTTGTACTTAACGCTCAGTTCGAACCTTAAGGATTATTTCAACAGCGCGTTAGCCTTGGCCACCACGTTGTCGACGGTAAAGCCGAACTCTTTGAACAACTGCTCTGCCGGTGCAGACTCACCGAAGGTGGTCATGCCCACGATAGCCCCGTTCAGGCCCACGTATTTGTACCAGTAATCCGCGATACCCGCTTCCACCGCCACACGTGCGGTTACGGAAGATGGCAGCACCGATTCACGGTATGCCGCATCCTGCTTGTCGAACGCGTCGGTAGACGGCATTGACACCACGCGCACTTTACGCCCTTCGGCAGTCAGTTTGTCGGCCGCTTCCACGGTAATGCCCACTTCAGAGCCAGTGGCAATCAGGATAACGTCAGGCGTGCCCGCACAATCCTTCAGTACATAGCCCCCACGGTACACGTTCGCCAACTGCTCGGCGGTACGTGGCTGTTGGGTCAGGTTCTGACGCGAGAATACCAGTGTGGTCGGGCCGTCATTACGCTCAATACCGTACTGCCAGGCAATCGCTGACTCCACCTGGTCACACGGACGCCAGGTACTCATGTTTGGCGTCACGCGCAGGCTGGCCAACTGCTCAACCGGCTGGTGCGTCGGGCCGTCCTCCCCCAGACCGATGGAGTCATGGGTGTAGACAAATACGTTGCGGATTTTCATCAGCGCCGCCATGCGCACCGCGTTACGGGCGTATTCCACAAACATCAGGAAAGTCGCCGAGTACGGCAGGAAACCGCCGTGCAGCGCGATACCGTTGGTGATGGCGGTCATGCCGAATTCGCGCACGCCGTAGTGGATGTAGTTACCCGCCAGGTCATCGCCCAGGGATTTAGAACCAGACCACATGGTCAGGTTGCTTGGGGCCAGGTCGGCGGAGCCGCCGAGGAATTCCGGCAGGATTTTGCCAAAGGCTTCCAGGGTGTTCTGCGATGCCTTACGGCTGGCGATGTTGGCAGGGTTGGCCTGCAACTGCTCAACGAATTTCTTCGCTTCGGCTTGCCAGTTGGCTGGCAGTTCACCGTTGATGCGGCGTTTGAACTCGGCTGCCAGCTCTGGGAAAGCCTTGGTATACGCGGCCAGTTTTTCATCCCAGGCAGCTTCCCTGGCCTTGCCGGCTTCTTTGGCATCCCACTGGGCATAGATGTCCTGTGGGATTTCAAAGGCAGCGTATTTCCAGCCCAGGGCTTCACGGGTGGCGGCAACTTCGGCCACGCCCAGTGGGGCACCGTGTGAATCATGGGTGCCTGCCTTGTGCGGTGAGCCGAAACCAATCACGGTTTTGCACATCAACAGGGAAGGCTTGTCGGTCACCTTGTGGGCTTCTTCAATCGCCGCCTTGATGGCGTCGCTGTCATGGCCGTCAACGCCACGTACAACGTGCCAGCCATAGGCTTCGAAACGCTTGGCTGTGTCGTCGGTGAACCAGCCTTCCACGTGACCATCGATGGAGATACCGTTGTCATCGTAGAATGCGGTGAGCTTGCCCAGCTTCATGGTGCCGGCCAGGGAGCAGGCTTCGTGAGAGATGCCTTCCATCATGCAGCCGTCACCCATAAACGCATAGGTGTGGTGGTCAACAATCTCATGACCCGGACGGTTAAACTGCGCCGCCAGGGTGCGTTCGGCAATGGCAAAACCGATAGCGTTGGCAATCCCCTGGCCGAGCGGGCCAGTCGTGGTTTCCACGCCTGGGGTATAGCCATACTCAGGGTGGCCTGGGGTTTTGGAATGCAGTTGGCGGAAGTTTTCCAGCTCGCTCATCGGCAGATCATAACCGGTGAGGTGCAGCAGGCTGTAAATCAGCATGGAGCCATGGCCGTTAGACAACACGAAACGGTCACGGTCAGCCCAGTGCGGGTTGGTCGGGTTGTGCTTGAGGTAGTCACGCCAGAGGACTTCGGCAATATCAGCCATCCCCATCGGGGCGCCAGGGTGGCCGGAATTGGCTTTTTGTACGGCGTCCATGCTGAGTGCGCGGATCGCGTTGGCAAGCTCTTTACGAGAGGACATGTTTTACTCCAGGTCGGATTAAAAAAGCAGTCAAGTTTTCTATTTTCTCAGACTCAGCATCAAAACGGCAATCCCTAATGCCAAATGAGAGCGAGTTCACCACTTATTAGCACGATCGTGCCATTTTTCGGAATAGCACTATTTCTGGTTATCTTGACGTACACTAGGCTGTGCCGCAGAAACAATATCGACTTATCAGGCACGAAATACCCTTTTCTATCACAGGAAGATAGCATTATGAAGATTCGTACTTCTTTGATTGCTTTAAGTATTACGGCATTACTCAGCGGTTGTCAGAACCTCAATACCGATACGCTGATGCAGTCCGGGGCACAGGCTTTCCAAGCGGCTACGCTAAGCAACGACGACGTCAAGGCACTCAGTGATAAATCCTGCGCAGATATGGACAGCCAGGCACAAATTGCACCGGCTGACAGCACCTATACACAGCGCTTGAACAAGATCGCAGCCGCTCTGGGGGATAATATCAACGGTACCCCTGCGAACTACAAGGTATACGTGACAAAAGATGTGAATGCCTGGGCGATGGCCAACGGCTGTATCCGCGTTTACAGCGGCCTGATGGACATGATGAACGACAACGAAGTGGAAGGCGTACTGGGGCATGAAATGGGCCACGTCGCGCTGGGCCATACCCGCAAAGCGATGCAGGTTGCTTACGGTACCGTCGCACTGCGTACTGCTGCCTCCTCGGCCGGCGGTATCGTGGGTTCACTCTCTCAGTCACAGTTGGCCGATCTGGGCGAGAAGCTGGTGAATGCCCAGTTCTCACAAAAACAAGAGAGCGAAGCGGATGACTACTCCTTTGACCTGCTGAAGAAACGCGGTATCGATCCAAACGGTTTGGTAACCAGCTTCGAAAAGCTGGCCAAGATGGATGCAGGCCACCAGAGCAGCATGTTTGATAGCCATCCGGCGTCAGAAGCCCGCGCGCAGCACATCCGCGATCGTATCGCAGCAGGTAAGTAACCCTGTTTTTTTGCTGTGGGTGAGGTAACTTCCCCTCACCCTAAGCCTCTCCCTGTTCAGACCGGGGAGAGGCAACAAGCGATCAATACAGCTTCTGCGGCGGACCGGCAAAGGTGAGCGGCCCGACATTTTTCATATCGACTTCTACTACCGATGGCCCAGGGTAGTTAATCGCCTCTGCCAGTACACCGTCAAATTCTGCGGCATCGCTTACTTTCCAGGCCTTCAGCCCCATGGCTTCTGCAACCTGGCAGAATGCCGGTGTATGCAGTTCGTTATAGTACTGGCGCCCGGCAAAGTATTTATCCTGAATGCCACGCATCACGCCATAGCCGCCATCATTCATGATCAGCAAGGTGATGTTGGCCTGTTCCTGCGCCATCGTGGCTAATTCACCTAATCCCAAAGCCAGCCCCCCATCGCCGACCAACCCCACTACCTTACGCTGCGGATTGGCAATCGCGGTGCCAATCGCCATCGGCAATCCCATACCGATAGCCCCTGCCAGAGAGTGAATATTGCATAAAGGCGAGATGGCCCGGAAAAGACGGCTACCCCAGACGCTGCCAGATACGGTGATATCACGCACCAGCAGACCATCCTGTGGCAATGCAGCAGCGATAGCATCGTTCAGTTTGGCATATTCACCCGACTGCTGGCGCAATGCCGCTTCCGCCAGTTGCACCGCGTGAGCGATCTCGGCATCCCACTGTGCATTCACTTTTTCACCAGGAGTCAGACGTGCGGCCAGCGCACTCAGCAACGCTGCACAATCGCCGTGAATCTGCTCATCCGCCAGATAATTACGATTGGCGGCGGCAGGATCGATATCAATCTGCACCAACGGACGCGGCAACGGTAACGACCAGGTACGGGTTTCATTGCTGCGCAAGCGCGATCCCGCCACCAGCGTCAAATCACACTGCGTCAGAATTGCCTCAATGCTCGGCGAGTTATGGAAAGCCCGCAGGCTACGCGGATGGCTATCCGGCAGTATCCCACGGCCGTGGGTGCTGGAAATCACCGCCACCCCCGCATCCGCCAACTGTTTTACCGCTTCACTACAGGCCAGCGCACCACCGCCTACCCACAGTAACGGGCGTTTGGCGCGTTTCACTTGTTGATAAAGGCGTTCAACCGCCGCAGCATCCGCCGTCGGCAACGCGGGAGGGAATATAGCCTTACCGACCAGGCTGGCTGGCACCAGGCTATTTTGAATGTCAATCGGGATCTCTACCGCCACCGGGCCACAAGGCACCCTCTGCGCATCCAGAATCGCACGTTGGATCACCGCCACCGCCTGTTCGGGGGAGTTCACCCGGTAAGCCTGTTTCGAGCAGGCACGCAGAAAGCCCAGCTGATCTTTGGTTTCATGGATAAAACCGGCATCGGCATCCAGATACGCTTTCTCCACCTGCCCGGTGATATGCAGCAGTGGGGTATTGGCATTCAACGCCTCAATCATCGCACCAACGGCGTTGCCTGCTCCCGCTCCGGTGCTGGTCAATGCCACCCCCAGGCCGGAAAAACGCCCATGTGCATCAGCCATGGTAACGGCCCCCGCTTCTCCGCGCGCGGGCACAAAGCGGATCGCTCCGCGTCGCCCAACGGCATCGGCAATCGGCAGATTGTGGATCGAGATGATGCCGTACATCGCCGCCACCTCGTACTGTTCCAGAGTTTGGGCTATCGCCTCACCAACCGTAATTTTTTCGCTCATCGTCTGCCTTCTTTATTATCTTGTCGTGTAGGGTGCGTTAGTCGCTCCAGCGGTTGGGCTGATTGCTGAGAGCCAGGTACAAACTCTTTTGCTGCATATAGGCCTGGATGCCATGCAGGCCTTTTTCACGCCCCAGACCGCTTTGTTTAAATCCACCAAAGGGCGTAGAGATCGAGAATGTCTTGTAGGTGTTTATCCACACCGTGCCGGTTTCTAACTGCTCAGCCAGCGCCATCGCACGGGTAAAATCACGGCTCCAGATACCGGCAGCCAAGCCGTACACCGAATCGTTGGCCTGTTCGATCAGTTGCGCCTCATCATCAAACGGCAAGGCGATCAGTACCGGGCCGAAGATCTCTTCCTGACAGGTGCGAGCACTGTTGCTCAGCCCTTCAATAATGGTCGGCAGGTAATAGCTGCCCTGAGCCAACTGTGGGTCGGCGGGCACTTCGCCGCCAATCAGGATCCGGCCGCCTTCCTGCTGCGCCAGCGCCACATAGTCCGCTACGCTTTGCCGATGTTTATGACTGATCAGTGGGCCCAGGTGGATACCCGGTTCCAGCGGATTGCCAATACGCAGTCCAGCACTCAACTCGCATAAACGTGCCAACAGCGGCTGATACAGTGAGCGGTGCACAAACAGTCGTGAACCGGCAATACAAGCCTGCCCGGCCGAGCTGAAAATGCCGTAGCAGATGCCGCGCGCTGCCTGTTCCAGATCCGCATCCTCCAACACGATCGTGGGCGACTTGCCCCCCAGTTCCAGCGAGGTTGGGATCAGTTTCTCTGCGGCAACATGCGCCAAATGACGGCCAGTGGACGTCCCACCGGTGAAGGAAATCTTTTTCACCAGCGGATGGCGCGCCAAAGCTTCGCCGATCACCGAGCCCTTACCCGGCAATACGCTTAATAACCCGGCAGGTAAGCCAGCCTGTTCAAACAGTTCGGCCAGTTTCAACGCCATCAGTGGGGTGGCTTCAGCCGGTTTGAGGATCACCGCATTACCCGCCGCCAGCGCCGGGGCCACCTTCTGCATTTCACTGGCAATCGGTGAGTTCCACGGGGTGATCGCTGCAATCACCCCTAGCGGTTGATACTGGCTCAGCGTCATCACGTCGCGATTGCGTTGGGTGGGCAGTTCGCCTTCCAGCACCTCACAGGCAGCGGCAAAATAGCGGGCCGTCGCAGCCGCGCTCATCACCAGGCCTCTGGTTTCTGCCAGCGGTTTGCCATTATCTCGAGTCTGCAGCTGTGCCAGGGCATCGGCCTGTGCGCTAATCAAATCACTGACGCGATGCAGGATCGCCGCCCGCTGATGCGGCACTAATCCGCGCCAGCTCGGGTCACGCCAGGCTTTTTCTGCCGCAGCAACGGCCTCATTCACGTCTTCCACATTGGCCGCATGCAAACGCGCATTCACGCTGCCATCGGCCGGGAAAACCGAACTCATCTCTTCGCCACGCCCTTCACACCAGCGGCCAGCAAGAAAAATCTTTAACGTTTCCATGCGTTACTCCTGCCATTCAGGCAATAAAACCACCGTTCACTAAACAGCGGCAGGCTTGCACCGCGCTCAGCGCCGCCAGCGTTGACGTTTTCGGGTTACTCGCCAAGGGGTTGCCACACAGTTCAATCTGGAACTCGCCAAACTGACCACATACCTGCAGATGATGGGTGTTGCGCTGAGTATGCGGATCCACCTGCAGACGTACCCGCGTGGCATCCATCCCCAAGCCATGCAGAGCGATGGTCGCCGCCACGTTGGCATTGGCAGGGAACATACGCGCCGCTTCGCGGGCCGAACCTTCAAAGAACACCCGTGCTTCGTCAACGCTATCGAGATTGATCAGTTTCTCTGCCAGACTGCCGCGCCAGCTAGCAGGGCTTTTGCTGGACTGATAAGTGACGCTTTCCAACCCACCCTCACGGGCCGAAGCCAAACCATCCATGCCCGCCACCGCGCCGGACAGCACGATCAACCGTCCCTGGTAACGCACACAAGCCTGTTGCAAACGCAGTTGTAACGCGGCATCGGCCAGCGCGCCGGTAGAGATCACCGCCAAACACCAGCCACGCCTCAACACGGCCTCACCAAACTCGGCGACCGCCTGCTGGCTGGCGCACTCAAGCACCAGATCGGGTTGCCCGCTACATTGCTCAGGATGGGTTAAAGCCTGTACCTGCCCCGCGAACGCCGCTCTGATCTCGGCATGATGGCTTTCACGCGCCACGATCCAAGCGGCCTCCACGCCTTGTGGCAGGCGCGTCAGCACCTCCTTCGCCATCGCACCGTAACCAATCATCATGATCTTTTTCATCTTTTTGGCCTTATCAGATTACAGATGGCGGTTAAAGCCGCCGGAAACGTCCAACGCGGCTCCGGTGGTGAAGGACGCCATCGGCGAGGCCAGGAACAACAGCGCTCGCGCCGGTTCCTGCGGTTTGCCCAGACGCCCCATTGGAATGCCGCGTCGCTCGGCAATCGCTGCCGTCCATTGTTCCCAGCTCTGTTCTTTATCCTGACGCTCGCTAAAACGCCGCCGCCACTGGCCAGACTCCACCATACCCAGCAGGATGGAATTGACGCGGATCCCCTTACCTACCAGCTCTTTCGACAGGGTGAGCGTCATGTTGAGCAATGCAGCCCGGGCGGCCGAAGTGGCAATCATGTGTTCTTCCGGTTGCAGCGCCAGCAGCGAGTTTACGCAGGTAATAGAGGCAATATCCGAACGTTCCAACGTCGGTAAAAATGCCTGCACCGGGTTAATCACCCCGAACAGCTTAAGTTCAGCTTCATGCAGCCAGGCTTCCCGTGGCGTCTGATCGAAATGCGCCACAAAGCCTTGCCCGGCGTTGTTGATCAACATATCCACCGCGCCAAAATGACTGCTGACCTGTTGGGCGAACCGCTCAACCTGCCCGACATCCAGCACGTCACAGCGCAACGCCAGGATCTGCGCCTGGGGAAACGCTTCACGCAGGCTGGCTTCGGCGCTGGCAAGCTTGTCTTGGTTACGGCCACAGAAGGCCACCTTCGCCCCTTCCGCCAGCAGCAGGCGCAGCGTTTCAAAGCCAATCCCCGAGGAGCCCCCGGTAACCACCGCCACCCGCCCTTCAATTTGAAAATTCATGGTTGGATTGCCCCCGTAAAATCCTGCAAATAACGGTTAAATACCGCAGGTGCATCAAGATAACTGGCATGCCCGGCGGCTTCGATCAGGCGCATCGGCGCATCTTGTTGTTGCGCCAGCGTTGCAGCCCCTTGCACCGGAGTGATGCGATCCTCACTCCCACACCACACCTGCATTGGCCCCCGGTAACGCAACAGATAGGGGTTGATATCGTCATTAGCCAGCATCCACGCCGCACTGAGAAAACCCGCCGGATTGAGCTGCTGCATACCGCGACATACCCAGGCAATATCCTGTGGGTCCGCACCTGCACGCAGCAGTGCCGCCGCGCGTTGTTCGCCATAGCCTTGCGGGCCAAGCGTTTCGATCATCTGTTTACGCTGGTCATACACCTGCTGGCGTTTTTCCGCTGGTGCGCTGGCATAGCCTTGTGCCGGATCGGCCAGCACCAGTCCACATATCTCATCAGGATACGCCGCCGCGTAGGCACTGCCGATCAACGCGCCGAGCGAATGCCCAACAATCAACGGTTGCTGCAACTTCAATTCAGCGATCAACACCGCCAGCGCTCTGGCATAGTCCGCTGCGTCCGGCTCTTTCTGTGCCAATGCACCGCTGCCACCATAACCCGGTGCATCCCAGGCAATCAGGCGATGGCCCGCGGTCAGGAGGCCATCGCTGAACTGCTTAACCCAGGAAGCGGACCCGGAACTGATGCCATGCAGCAACACCACTGCCCGACCATGTCCAGCTTCGCGCCACCCCAGCAGGTAGCCACCGCAATTTGTCTGCTGGCGTTCCGGTAAAGCGTTCATCAGTTACGTTTCACTTTAGACAGGGGGTGATCGGCCGGGTAGGTCGGCGTTTCCGGCTTGGCAGTGCCAAGCATCACGCACATCAGGGCTTCTTCTTCGCCATGGTTGAACAAACCGCGATAGATCCCCGCCGGTACTGAAATCAGATCCCGTTCTTTCAGAATGGTTTCGTAATACTCTTCGCCATCCTGGATCATCAGCGTAATGCTGCCCTTGAGCATGAAGAACACTTCTTCTACGTCGTCATGCAGGTGCAATGGCCCTTCGCATTTTGACGGCAACACCATGGTGGAAAAGGTAAAGTTTCCCGCCGGGATAGTATTGGTATCGCTGACCACACCGGTGGCACCGGTGCCGATATAGCGCATCTGCGCGCGGCGGTATTTCGGATCGTAATCCGCCTGGAACTTCAGCGCGTTCCAGTCATATTTACGGCCCTCGAAACGGGCGATACGCGATTCCACCCACTTCTCCATTGTCAGATCCTGCGGCTTGATACCGACTTTATTCTCAACCTGGGACATGTCTCTCTCCTTCGTTGCATCAATACTTCTTCAGTAACGGCAGCAGAATGGCGCAACCCACAAAGGCCATCACCACCAGGAACAGCAAACCGTTATCCATATTGCCGGTGGCGGCGATCAACGCCCCCATCAGCACCGGAGCCAACGCACCGGCAAAATTGCCTAAGCCATTAAAAATGCCGCCTGCGGTGGCACTCACGCGGCTACTGGTGGCCTTGGCCAACAGCGCAAAGATGTTTGGCGCACCGGCTCCCCACATAAAGGTGCTGAAGGCCATTGCGGCGATCACGCTGTAGGTGCCTTGCAGATGCAGCACCACGCCCAAACCTATTCCGGCGCCACACAGCGAGACAAAGCAGGCCAACGCACGGCGATCCAGTTTGTCCGACAGCCAGGCTCCCACAACTTCGCCGAGTAACATGGCAATAAACGGCAGCGAGGACAGGTAACCGGCGTGTTCCAGATGAATGCCTTTGCCCTTGATCAGATAACTGGGTAACCAGCCGTTCATGCCCCACAGATAAGTCAGAAACGCGATATTAAACAGGCAAATCATCCAGAAATGCGGGGTACGGAACAGCTCGCGGCGTAGCTGTTTACGTTCGGCAATCGCCGGTTTGCTCACCGTCAGCGCCGCCGGGCGAGCCACGTTCAGATGACGCATGCCAAATAGCACCAGCAACATCACCGGCAGCGTCAGAAACGCCATAAAGAAGAAGGTGGTTTCCCAGTTAAAACGGCTGAGGATGAACAGTGTCACCGGGAAGCCCAGTGCAGCCCCTAACGGCGTGCCCAACAACCACAACATGGTGGCTCGCGCCTGCAAACGTTGCGGAAAAGCGTGCCGTACAATTGCATAGGCCATGGGTAACAGTGGTCCTTCGGCGATGCCAAGCAGAATGCGCAGCGTCATCATGGTGTGATAGGAACGCGTCATCCCCATCAGCACCATCAGCACACCCCAGGTCACCATCATGCCAACCAGCACTTTGACCGGGTTGAGCCGATCGCCAATGCCACTTAACACCATTGAGGAGAAGCCGTAGGAGAATAAAAAAGCACTCATCAGCAACCCAAGCCGGGTGGGATCAAAACCAATGCCCATTGCCTGCTGAAACTCGGTGTCAGAAAACAGTGCTGCAATGCTGATCTTGTCGAAAAACGCCAGCAGCACGCAGGCAAACAGGGCGACCGGCACTGACCAACGCACGCGGGTTGGCGAATTTTCGGCAACAGCATCCCCCACCCGACTGCTGCGGGCGTCAATATCTTGCGTAGTCATGAAACGCTCCCTTAGGTCGGGCGTTATTTCAGCGCCATCAGAGAAAACTCCACATCCGCCAGTTGCTGCGGATCCAGTACCCGTCCGCTGGCCAGCCAGCGTTTACCCAGCTTGATAGTGCGGGCATCGTTGAACGCTACCATCTGCACCAGTTGCCGATCGGCATTCAGCGTGAAGAACACTTGCGACTGTGGTGTCCGGCGTACTATCTGGTGGACACCGCCGAGCGGAACACCGAGGATTTGAATATTGGTGCCGTATTGATCTGACCACAGCCAGGCCACATCGTCGTAGGGGGCAGCGAACGCATCCAACATCGCACAGGCGGTGCTGATCGCCTGATTCTGCGCATACGCCCAGGATTGCAGGCACAGGCCGAGCGTAGGATGGCGCGCCACATCACCAGCTGCAAAAATGGCCGGGTGGCTGGTACGACCTTGCCCATCCACGACGATCCCGGCGTCAATGCTCAACCCGGCGCTGTGTGCCAGTTCCAGATTCAGCTCAACACCAATGCCGACGACCACCAGATCGAAAGGTTGTGCATCACTGCTGCCGCTGCTAATCCAGGCTTCACCATCACGATCCTCAAGCCGGATCTCGCCGCAATCACAATGCACGGTCACCCCCTGCTGCTGATGCAACGCCAGCAGCGCCTGGGAAACCTCGGGGCCAACGCTGCGCATGCACAGCGCGGGTTGACGTTCAAACACCGTCACGGCAACCCCCAACTGGCGTGCTGAGGCCGCAATCTCTAATCCGATCCAGCCGCCACCGACGATCGCCAGCTTTTTGCATTGCAGCAGGCCCTGACGCAGACGCGCTGCATCATCCCAGGAACGCAGCGTCATAACGCGCGGATGCTTGGCCCAGTGGGCATCCGGCAGGCGCGGCCGCCCACCGGTAGCAAGCAACAGTTGTTCAAACTGCAGTTGGCTGCCATCACTGAGGGTGACGATCTGCTGCTGGGCATCGATGGCGTTAGCCCGTAACGGGCGATACCAATCGATGTTCATTTCGGCAACCACTTCTTCGCTGAACAAACGGCTGAGTGGTGCATTACTATCCAGCAACGCCGCTTTAGAGAGCGGTGGGCGTTCATAAAAGTCATAAGGCTCGTCACTCACCACCGTCAGCTTGCCGCTGTAACCGCGATCGCGCAGCGTTTTCGCGGCCCAGCCCCCGGCCTGACCACCGCCGATAATAACAATGCCCGCACGGGTTGGCTGACTCATACTGCCCCCGCTTTTTTGTGCTGACGGCGGGTATCGTGATCGATCCCCCCTTCTACCGCCCATTCGGTAAAAGACACCAGCGAATGCTCCAACTCACGCGGCTGCCAATTTTCTGTCAGGTAATCATCATTGGTGTAGTACTCAAAGGCGCCACCGGTCGGGCTATTGACGTACCAGAAGTAGGCAGAGGAGATAGGATGGCGGCCTGGGCCAATAAAGGTGCTCCACTGCTCTTTATTCATCGCGATACCGCCACCGATCACTTCATGAATATCGCGTACGGTAAAGGCGACGTGGTTCAAACCGCGCGGGCGATTAGGCAATTTCAGCAGGAACAGATTATGATGGCCGCCGCGTGCCTGAGTGCGCAGGAAGACGGCACGATCGATATAGCGATCAGAAACCTGGAAGCCAAGCAGATCGCAGTAGAAGCGCTCCGTCGCGGCCAGATCCTCGACAAAGAACACCACATGGCCAATATTGACTGGCTCTGCTTTGCTATAAACCGGGCTGGGTTGATCTATACGGCGCACATCCCCCCATTGGTTGATTGGCGTAACCGGCAGATCCACTGCCCGCTGCGTGCTGACGGCAAAGCGCAGCGTCATCCCGTTGGGATCACGGCATTCCAGCTCCTCCCCCACCTGGCGAAAACCGGGCATCTGTGCCAACAACGGTTGCAATGCGGCCAGCGCGACCGGGCTTTCGACTGCCCAGGTCATCCGGCGCAGGGTAGAACCAGCTTCAAATGCAGCGGGTAACACCTCACTGTTGTGCGGATACAACAGTACGCGGGCACCGCTCAGCGTAGTAAACTCGCGGCGTGGCTCCCCCCAATGTTGTGACGTCGGATGCAACCCAAAGTCTTGCATGAATTTTTCGCACAATGGCAGATCTTCAACGCCAAATTCCAGCTTTTCGATTCCGGTTATGCTCATTATTGTGCCTCACGTTTTCGCTGAATGCGTTTTTCAGGCATGATCGAACCCCGACCCATGATTGTCATGAGTCTCATCCCTGCCTGAGTCAAAAAATCAGTATGGCTGGCGCAAATGCCTAGCCGACGTTAGCCTGCGCAGGCGCGCCCAAAAATCCGGAGATTTTCATCGCCGCGTCTCGTACTTCCATGCGCAACCGCTCACGATCCGCTTTCGGGATCTCATCAAACGGCACCATAATGCTGACCACCGCTTCCACCTGCTGCTCACGGTTGAAGATCGGGTAGACGATCGAGGAAATACCGAGGCGGAAGAAGGATTCACCAATCACATAGCCACGCGCTTTATCCTGTTGCACCATCTGCCACAAGGCTTCGCGATTAGCTGGCGTGCCTGGCGCTGCATCGGGTAAGGTTTCGTTCGGGAACAGGCGATCGAACTCTTCGCGGCTGGTGCTGGTCAGCAACATACGTCCCAGCGAGGTGCGGTGCACCGGCAAACGCGTACCGACGCTCACCTGATTGATCTGCGAACCAGCAGCACTGACGCGGGCGATATAGATAACGTCGTGCCCGTCGCGGATCGCCAGGTGGCTGCTGCACTGGCTGCGATCGCGCAGTTGCTCAATGACCGGCTGCCCCGCCTGAGCGACATCCAGTGAAGCGATATATTCAAAGCCCAGACGCAGCACTTTGATCCCCAAGGCAAAGGTATTGGTGCGTGGATTACGCTCCAAAAAGCCCAGGTGCTCCAAGGTCTGCACCACCCGGTAAGCGGTCGCCTTTGGCATATCGACCAGGCGATGTAATTCTGCAAAGGTCATTTCTCTGTGCTGCTCGCCAAAGGCCAACAGCAGCTGTAACCCACGATCCAGACCAGGGATCAGATACTTACACGCTTGATCGTCTGCCATATATTTCCCTCAAAAATGTTTGCCTGTCCGTCAGGCGGTCAGTTAAACACGAAACCACCGTTGACAGGTAACAGCTGGCCGGTAACAAAATCCGCCAACGGGGACAGCAGATAGAGTACGCTGCCCGTTACATCATCTGGCTGCTGCGCGCCAGCCAAGGCGCGACCTTGTTCGTACAATTGATGGCGTTCAGCAGGCACGTATTCGGTCGCTTCAACTCGCGTCAACCCCGGTGCGATGGCGTTGACACAGATCCCTTGCGATCCTAACTCCCGCGCCATGGAGCGGGTCATCGATATGATTGCGCCTTTGCTCGCGACGTAGGCCATCAACCTCGGCGCTCCCCACAACGCGGTATCCGAAGCGATATTGACGATTTTGGCATGAGGCGTTTGTGCTAACAGCGGAACCGCTGCCTGACTCACCAACCAGGTTCCCCGTACGTTGACCTGCATCACCTTGTCCCACAGATCAATGTCGTACTCCATCATGGTTTTGCCGCCAACTCCGGTGGCCAGCGCGGCGTTATTCACCAACCCGTCGATAGCCCCCCCTTTGGCTATCGCGCTGAACGCCGTTGAGATGGATTGCGGTGATGCCAGATCGATAACCTGAGTTTCTACCTCCGCCCCCTGCTCGCGCAGGCTGGCAGCGCTATCCTGAAGCGCTTGCGCCAGAATATCGCACATCACCACACGGGCCCCGGCCTGGGCCACCGCCGCAGCAAAACTGCGCCCCAGACCACGGGCTGCACCGGTCACGACGATGCGTTTTCCTGCCAGCAAGCCCTTCACTGTGCCGCCTCTGACTCGCTGAGGATCGCCAGCTGTTTCTGGGCTTCTTTCTGCATCATGCGGCGCAGACGGGAAAGACCGACATCATGCTGATAAAGGTATTCATTACCACGCGCGTTCGGCGCCATGTTTTCCAGCACGATACGATCCTGTTCCAGAACATCCCAGTGCAGTTGCTCCAGACGGTTGCGGTACATAAAGCGCCACATATCACGCTGCCAGTCTTTCACTTTACGGATACGCCAGAAGAAGACGCGGCAGTGATCTTTGTCTTCCGGCACCACCATACCAATGATCCAGAAGTGGCCCCCCGGCCCAAAGCGCTTCTTATAGGGGATCGACAGACGCATCCAATAGGCACCGCTACTGCCAAACTCTACCCAATCAAAGTTCACGCCAATCTGGCCGTTCTTTTTAAAGATGAAGCCACTGTCGGTCGGTTCCAGGGCCATATCTGCCTTGCGATCCCCTTCCGCCATCGAGTGCGATGAAGAGTGCAGATAGGTGCCATGCATCGGATCCATCACGTTTTCCAGAGCATATTGATAGTTGCAGTCCCAACTGGCGGTACACAGGAAATTGCTGTAACTCTCATCATCGGCCAGTTCCTGTGGGAAGGTCAGTTCGACGGGTTCTTCATCGGCGGTCACCCCGAAATAAAGGAACACAGCACCATAAGCTTCCTTCGCCGGATAAGAACGCAGGCATTTCTGGCCAACCAGCGGGCAGCGATCCACCGCCGGCACATCTTTGACCGTGCCATCGCCACCCACTTCAACGCCGTGATACCAGCAGGCAATACGATCGCCGAGGTTCCACCCCATAGAAAGGCGCGCACCGCGATGAGGGCAGCGATCTTCCAGGGCGTGGATCTTTCCCTCGCCATCGCGCCACACCACGATCTGTTGTTCAAGACGGGTGATCCCTACCGGATTGTTGCCCACTTCCCAACTGGACAAGACCGGATACCACATTCCGCGTAATCCCTGATCCAGGTAGTTTTGTACTGTCTGCGCGGAGGATGTTGTGTTTGCTGTCATTATCTTCTCCCTGTGCGGCTCAGAAACCGTTAACGTGAAGGAACGCGCGGAATGCGCTTTCGTTCCATGGCTGACCGCTGCGATCAAACAGGCGGCGCTGATTGAGTGCATTGACGATCTGATCCAACTCTTCGGCCCCTTGTTCGAAGATCTCTTCCAGTGCGGCGACCAGCGCCGTTTCAAAACCATCAGGTACTCGCGCACGGGTTTGCCAGATCACATTCTGAAATTGACCAGGCTGGTGGATCTGGCCGTTGCCTCCCTCACGGGCCGGGATCACCTGTTGGGTGTCCGGCAGCCAGGGGTTGAAGTCGGTAATGTGCTGCATGCTTATTCCTCCGCAATAAAGGTGATTTGGATTTGATTGTCGATCACCCGGGTAGGGTAGGTTTGCAGATCACGGCCACCGGGTTCACGCAGGCATTGGCCGGTACGCACATCGAACACCGCTTCGTGCAGTGGGCACTCCACTTTTCCGTCATCAACAAACCCTTGGCTGAGCAAGGCATAGGCATGCGGGCAGACGTCTTCCAGCGCGTAATATTGACCGTCGATCAAATAAACGCCGACCTCTTTCCCCTCTACGTGAGCAGAGAAAGGAAAATCTTCTTTAACCTGAGACACTTCGCACACATTCTTCCAGCTCATTGCTTTTGCCCTCTATCTGATTGTTTCATATATGAAACTCAGTTTCTTATTTAATACAGTCACTATAGGTCTGGCGAATCTGTCGTCAAGTCAACAACAGGGCATTTGTTAATGATTGGTTATTTAAAAGTTGCAATTGCGGAATGGATCACGAAAAAATGCACCGATATGAAAAACCAATGCAAAACGCCCTCGGTCATAAGACGGAGGGCGTTAAATAAAGAAGATAATCGGAGATCGTTGACGAAAACGCGCGGCTCAGCGCCCTTTCTTTTTGCGGCCAGGCTGAGTAAAACGCTTGCGGGCCGCCGGGTTTCCCGTTGGCTTCTCAGCCTTCTTTGCCCCATTAGCCGCCGGTTTTTTCACCGCAGGCTTGGCTTTCTTGGCCGGTTTAGCCTCTGAGGAAGAGTCTTCAATCAATTTAAACAGATCAACCAACTCGTCATCCGTGAGATCGCGCCATTCCCCCAAGGGTAACCCGCTCAGGCTGACATTCATGATGCGAGTGCGTTCCAGCTTGGTCACCTCGTAGCCGAAGTGTTCGCACATGCGGCGGATCTGACGGTTAAGCCCCTGTACCAGCACGATACGAAAAACAAAGGGAGCTTCTTTTTTCACTTTGCATTTCTTGGTTACCGTACCCAGCATTGGTACACCAGCGCCCAAGCCGCGAATAAAATCGTCAGTTATCGGTTTGTTGACAGTAACCAGATATTCTTTCTCATGATCGTTACCCGCCCGCAGGATCTTGTTCACCAGATCGCCGTGGTTGGTAAGAAAAATAAGCCCCTGAGAATCTTTATCCAACCGTCCGATGGGGAAGATACGGGTGCTGTGGTTGACGAAATCGATAATGTTATCTTTCTCGCCGTCTTCCGTGGTGCTGACAATACCCACGGGCTTGTTAAGCGCAATAAAGATCAGATTGTCTTCGCTGCGGGGTTCAATCACTTGACCATTGACCTTGACCACATCCCCGGCAAACACCCGATCGCCAAGCGCAACGCGCTTGCCATTGATAAACACATTGCCTTGTTCGATATAACGATCGGCATCACGACGCGAACAGATGCCGCTCTCGCTAATATATTTGTTAAGGCGTATGGATGGTTTGGTCAGCATGGTTCCTCCGTAAACGCGAAATACAGGCAAATTGAGATTATGGGCTGATAGACAGAGACTTTGGCAATCATCATCCCATTTCTATGGATTTCAAGTTGGCCGCTCTTGCGCATCCTTGCGCTCGCGGCATTTGTACATCCCTGTACAGCATAGCCAGGCGACAAGCTCACTCACCCCAGTCACTTACTTTTGTGAGCGACTGGGGTGACAAACCTGCCAGGAACAGATTTAAACGCTGTACACCGCGCCCCCGTAAGGGGTGAGGCCCACGAATGGGCCGATAGCCATGTGCAGGTAACAACGCGACAGCTTGAAAGACAACGGGTAGACTTAGCCCTGCTTTTTAGCCGCCTGCAGATACAGCATCTCCAGGCCCAGCGTGGCCGCCGCCAACGCGGTGATTTCAGACTGGTCGTAAGCAGGAGCCACTTCCACCACATCCATACCAACGATATTCAGCGACTGCATACCACGCACCAGTTTCAGCGCGCGATCCGATGTCAGGCCGCCGATCACCGGTGTACCGGTGCCAGGCGCGAAAGCCGGATCCAGGCAGTCGATATCGAAGGTCAGATACACGGGCATATCGCCGACGATCTGTTTGATCTGCGCCAGCAGATCGTCCACGCCACGATCGTTAACCTGCGCAGCATCCAATACGGTAAAACCGTTGTCACGATCGAACTCGGTACGGATACCGATCTGTACGGAATGATGCGGATCGATCAGGCCTTCGTTCGGCGCATGGAAGAACATGGTGCCATGATCAAATTTGCTGCCGTTGGCATAGGTATCGGTATGCGCATCGAAATGCACCAGCGCCATTTTACCAAAGTGCTTGGCATGAGCACGCAGCAGCGGCAGCGTGACAAAATGGTCCCCCCCAAAGGAGAGCATACGCTTGCCCGCTTTCAGCAGTTTTTCAGCGTGCGCCTGCAGTTTGTCACTCATGTCTTGTGCATCGCCAAAGTTAAAGACGATGTCACCACAATCAACCACGTTCAGGCGATCGCGCAGATCAAAGCTCCATGGCCAGCGCGCCCCTTCCCATGCCAGATTGGTAGACACCTGGCGGATGGCGGCAGGGCCATGACGACCACCGGCACGGCCAGAAGTCGCCATGTCAAATGGAATACCGGTGATGACCCACTCTGCATCGCTGTCGTAAGGCATAAAGTTCAGCGGAAAGCGCAGGAAACCAAAGGCGTTGGACACTAAAGAATTATCGGGCTGATGGCCTAAGGTACTCATATTTACCCTCATATATCAACGGTTCGCCCGGCGCCGAACGCTTGGGCAGCTACAAAAAAAAATCCCTCCCGCGTCGTTAGCCCGACGAGAAAGGGATTTATTCGATGTCTGTTTGTCACTGATGTGCGGATTATCGCCGTATTTGGCTTACTCTTCAAGATACTCGTCGTTACCCAGTATAGACCCGTTCGCCTTCAGGATGCGGGTATGTTAGTACCCGCATCTCGACGTCACTTGGCTATAGAAGAGGAAGGAACCAGCCTGCCGCCATCGAGTGCCACCACTCTGTCGGCAGACGCGATCGTCTCTGGCCGATGAGCGATCAGCAAGATAGTTAACCCCAGGTTGCGCAAAGTGTTGCCGATCATGATTTCGTTGGTCACATCAAGATGGCTGGTGGCTTCATCCAGGATCAGCAGTTGCGGACGTTTATACAGTGCCCGCGCCAATAATAAACGCTGTTTCTGCCCGCCAGATAACGAGCTCCCCATTTCACCGATCAAGGTTTGATATCCCATCGGCAAGGCGATGATGTCATCATGCAGTTGTGCCAATTGCGCACAATGCTGCGCCCAAGCCAGATCGCTGCTTTGAGAAAAAAAGGTGATGTTGTCGAGTATGGCCCCACGAAATAGCCGATCCTCCTGCATCACTGCCCCTATCATCTGGCGCGTTTGCGTATAAGCCGCATGCTGATGATCGATGCCAAAAACCCGCAATCGCCCCGCCAACGGTGAGTATAGCCCGAGGATCAGTTTCGCCAATGTGGTTTTACCACAACCTGAACGGCCAACTATCGCAACGACCTCCCCTGGCATGATACGTAACACGGCCCCTGCC
The DNA here is from genome assembly GCF_006715025.1 of Serratia fonticola. Lineage (NCBI taxonomy): Bacteria > Pseudomonadati > Pseudomonadota > Gammaproteobacteria > Enterobacterales > Yersiniaceae > Serratia > Serratia fonticola. Next base: position 1,421,996 of record NZ_VFMK01000001.1, on the reverse strand, counting down.
AGAATATTTACGTCGCCCTGACCATAGCTGAAGGTGATGTTTTCCAGCTCCACTACCGGCCGATCCGTGGTCTGGACGTGGAAAACCACCGGAACATGTTCCGTGGCCCTGCTTCCCCCCTCCTGAGGGGTTAGAACAATATCTGCCAGCCGTTCGTTGTAAACATCCAGCATCCGCCAGGCAAACAGCTTGTCGATCAATCCATTGATACTGGCGGAAAAGCGTCCTTGAAACGACATATAGGCCACCAGCATACCGATGGAGAACGCACCAGATAGCACCGCATTGGCGCCAAACCAAAGCACAGCCGCCCCGACCAGACTGCCAATAATTGTGTTAATAATGTGGTAGCCGATAACCAGCTTATTTTCTCGCAACTGGCTGTTTCGCCTGGCGATATTCAGATTACGCCAGGCAGACTCCCGCTGTGTCAGCGCCCCATTAACCCGCAGGCTGAGCATGCCATGCAGCGTCTCCAGAAAGTGGCTTGACTCCCGTGTGCCAGCCATCCAACTGTCTTCTGCCGCCTTGCGCAAAGTGCGAAACCACAGCACTCGCAAGAGCCCGTAAATCAATGCCGCAGTCAAAGCAAGCAGAGTTAACGGCACACTGTAGAGCAACATCATCCCTAATGTCCCTACTACCAACAGCACATCCAACAAGGCTTCCAAAATGCTGGTGGTAAGCGTCTCCTGAATGGTATCGACCGCATCAAACTTGGCACTGACATTACCAATGTCACGTTTCTCGAACCAGTCTATGGGCAGGCGCAGCAGGTGATGAAAAACATTGGCCGTCCATTGCATATTAAAATTCACCGCCATGGTGATGGTTGCCCACTGGCGGGCCAGGCCAATCAATGTCTGTGTAGCGCTCATCAACAGCATGGCGATGACGATAAGCACCAGTAGACTATCGTCCAGCGCCACCAAAACCTCATCAATCACAATCTGGTTTATCAATGGGCTCAGCAACGCCAAAACTTCCAATGCCAGAGCAAAACAGAAAATACGTGCCAGTGCCGCTTTTAACCCCACCGTCTTACCAATCAATGCCGTGAGCCGCACTTTCTGGCGCTCATCCCCTACGTCAAAATCATGGGTTGGCGTCAGTTCCAATGCAATACCGGTAAAGTGGCGATTAGCCTGGGCCAACGACATTTTCACCTCACCACAAGCGGGATCATGCAGTTCGATGTAATGACCCCGAACCCGTTTCAGCACCACAAAATGGTTGAGATCCCAATGCAGAATACAAGGCATCGCGAGCTGACTGAGCTCCTCCAACTCTACACGCACGGCTCGGCCCGACAATTTCAGGCTTTGAGCACACTCCATCAAATGCGCGAACGTCATGCCATGCATAGAAATATTGAATTTTGCACGCAGGCTAGGCAGATCAATCCGGTAGCCATGCCAACCGGCCACCATCGCCAGACAGGCTACCCCACATTCCGCAGCCTCGGTTTGACGGATCAACGGCAAGCGGTGACGCCAATGCAAATTCAAGTGCAGCTGTTCGGTCCATTCCATGGTTAAATTTTCCCGCGTAGGCTCCACAACGGTTCCAACAGCCATTCGTACAGGCGTCGGCTATCCAGCTCGATATCCGCAGCGACTACCATGCCGGGGCGCAACGGCTCCTGCCGACCATAAACAGTGACGCTGGGCTTGTCTGGAACCACAATCACCCGGTAATGCCCTTCGTTTTCTTTCCAGATAATCGGGTTACGCAACATGACATCCGCTGAGCTCAGGCTCATGCGGGTCACTTCACGGGTCGTGCCATACTGCACGCCGAATTTTTCATACGGGTAAGCAGCAAAACGCAATCCGACGCGCTGATGAGGTTTGATAAACCCGATGGACTTACTGGGTGCATAAAGCTCAATCTGCAGATGAGCCGCCTGTGGCACCAGTGTTAACAAGAGTTCATTCTGGTTGACGTTTTGCCCTGCTTTAACCAGCACTGCAGCAACGCTCCCGGCTATCGGGGCAGACAATGTGCTCTCCTCTTGCGATTGCAGTTCAATCTGCTGCTGCCGGATATCTTGTAACAATCGGCCTAGCTCCGCCTGACGGCTTTGCCCCTGCTGCTGCAGGCTGCCCTGTTCCGTTTTAACCACCGTCAGTTCACGCTTCAGACGTTGCTGTGCCTGCCGATGATTTTCGACGTTACCCTCAGCAGCAGCCAGTTCGATCTGCTTTTGTTGGAATTCAAGCTCGGAAACATATTTCTGTTTTACCAAACGTTGATAGCGTTCCATTACCGATCGGGTTAACGCCGCTTGCCGTAATGACAAAGTCAGCCCCTGATCGGCACTGTGCAGCTCGTCTTTCAACTGCGCTGCTCGCTGCTGCAATCCTTGTATCTGCATCTTATTGGCCGCAACCTCCTGGTGTTGCTGCTGCTCCAACATGTGATACTGCTGCGCCAGGGAGCTTTTTAGCGTCGCCAGCGTTGCCGTTCCCTGGCCATCGTAACGTTCACCATTGAGGCGATAGAGTAATTGGCCCGCTTCAACCACATCCCCTTCTTTCACCAGCAAAGCCCTGGCGTGCGCGCCACCACGTTCACGACGCCGGTAGAGGGCATCACGACCCCTTCCAGACGGGCTTTACGGGTATATTCGCCAACGATCAAAAAGACGATTAGCGCGCAGACCAATACCACGCTGGCACAGGCAAAGAGCGTCATCCCCGGGCTGGCGGCGATCAAAATCCCCCCTTCGGCACGCGTGGCCTGGGCAGCAAAATAAGCCTGGCGGTAGAGATGATGGTTGCTATGCGTCACGCGATTTGCTGGAGCAGATATCCGGCCCACACTGACAGATTTTTGTATGACACAGCGTCGCTTTCGTTGGTAGGTGCAATGCCTCGTCATACAAACTGCCAAGGGGTGCATCCTGCATACACCAGGCACGGTAGATATCACCTTCAAACGTGACGATGATATTTTCCAGCCCGGCATGGCAATGCCAGCCACTAAAGTGCGTTTGCTGATTGACCAATAGCTCAAAGCTGCTTTTACGGACCTGACTGCCATCCGCTGCAACAACCGTCATCAGGCCGCGTGGGTTAGGAATGGCTTTTTCACTGGGTTGCCCACCGAACGCAGCCATGATGCTTTCCTGCTGTTCGGTGTACTCATAGCGCCCGGAAATCCCTCCCCCACCAAATCCGTGATACAGCGGCTGCAGTGAAATACTGCAATCCACCTGTTGACGTAATTGCTCGGCAAACGTCAGACATCCCTCAAAATAGGCTGGCAGCATCATCACATTGACCTGTAAATGGCTGGTGGGTGATGCCGCAATCTGTTGTGCTACGGCAATGAAGTGCCGGGATGATTTGATTTCTTCATGATGATAACTGAGGCTGACGCTGTGTAGCATCGGAATATGTTTTTGCCACCAGGCCAGTGGCGATGAGGCATTGGAGATGATCGAGACCAGCCCACCACGCCGGTGAATGGCCGCGAGCAGCTTGCTGAACCAGGCCAGATAAGTGACCTCCCCGCCACCAAACTCAAAGTACGGCTTGATGCCCCGCGCGTCGCAATAGCTAAATACGTGATCGGTAAAACGCAAGATATCCTCTAACGCAGGGGGCTTTATTTTACCGTTGTGTAAATCGGGATGGCAGTAACTGCAGCGGTAATTACACACCGTGGTGAGCGCCCAATTAATGCCGAAGTATCCCATCCCTTCTACCGACTGTTCTAATCGAATAATATCCATTCAAGATTTCCTTTTAGGGCGATGATTAGCAATATACTGGCGACGCAGATAATCCATAAACTGCCGAAGCTTCTTTGCTAACTCAACGCTCCCCAAGAGGGCCAGAATCATAGCCAATAGCTTAAATAAGAATAATTTTGGCTCCATCGAGTATCCAACTACCTGGACAACTTCGATAATAGCGAATAAATACCATAGAAAAACAACGCTCTTTTCAACGTAAGAATAATATTGCAGCATCTCCCCCCCCTAATAAACAGCTTCACTATGGCTTCCATGAAGAGAATTTCCGTTGAATATATTCCAGAGCTAATCGAGCACCGATAAAACACTGTATTGTCACCAGCATTACCCCCAACGACCCAATCCCTTTTGTAGAGTAGACCCCAGCTTCCCATAAAACATAGGTCGCAAGCGTTGGAGAAAATAATGCATAAAAATAAGTTACCGACTTTTTATCCAGCTCCATCATGCTCTCCTAAAAAAGTGCGAATAACTGAACTGCGCCAGTCACTCGCACCTGGGTTATGTTATTCACTTATAAAATTAATATACTGAGCAGCGAGCCTAATGATTAATAAATCACCAACCGCAGCTCCCCATTCCCCCCAAGGCACCACCGATAGCACCACCGACCACTGCGCCACCAAAGCCTCCTCCGTTCATACCTCCCGTAATCGCTCCCCCAACGGCCCCGCTGATGACGCCACTGGCACAGCCACCACTAATAGAGCCGGCATTGTTTGCCGCACCGATCTGACCATTAGCTTGTCCACCGTATCCCGGCCCGGGTCTATGACCACTGCCAGTTCCAGACGTCGCAACACCATCACCGCCACCATCAATCATCATAATTTCGTCTGCTGTTAAACAATACATTCGTGATTTCCTTATATGCAGCGCAAGTGGGCTGCTTCACCTTTACCTCATGGTAAATTCATTTAACGAGCTAACGCGTTAACCACGACTTACTCTTTCCCGTTATTTCGTCCCAATAGCCAAGAATGTTTGGCCACCAAATAAAAACCTCGAGGATCAAAATAAATACGGGAACCAATAATATGTTTTTTAAAGTGGCATTTTGCCGATTGCGATAAAAAGTAAGGTAGAGATAACTGATTAACAGATACAACACCAACGTGACCATATTCAGTACTATCGGTGGCCAAAGCTGGAAATAAATCAGCAAGGGCAACATGACTAATCCCGGCGGCAACAGCAATTGCATACTGGTCATGAGAAACCACGGCGCAAACAGCAGGCCTTTTCTGGTGGAGACACGCCATACTGTGATAAACGCTTCTACCCGCCCACGCGCCCAGCGACGTCTCTGGCGCAAGAACGCGCGAAAAGTCTGCGGGCATTGGGTTGTTGCCATCGCATCGGCGGCATAACCGGTATGGAAATCCATTGCCAGCGCCTTCCAGCACCAGGCGATATCCTCCACCAGCCAGTGCCCCCAACCGCCAACGGTATTCACAGCGCTGGCCCGATGGGCAACGAACGCGCCTGACAGAATGGGCACCCGCCCAAGCCTGTCCTGAGCACTGCGGATCGCACCATGAAAACCGATCAGCTCATAGAACTGGACATCACCAAGCAACGTGCCACGTGCATTCTCTGGGGATAACGAACCACAAACCGCTGCACAGCGGGGGTCTCGCCAAAGTTTACTTGCCAGATGCAAAATACCGCTAGGTGCAATAAAAGTATCACTGTCTACCACCACATAGACATCGCCTTTAAGCACCCCCGATGCCAACGCATGGTCTAGCGCGGGGCCTTTCCGCCCACCATTACGCTTGCGCGTCAGCAGTTGATAGTGCTGTAAGTGAGGTTGCTGCAACCATTTGGCTAACAATGCCGGAGTGCGATTAGTTGAACCATCATCAATCACCACAACTTGTAATTGACGCGGGTAGTTCTGCTGCTCGATATGCTCAAGCGCCTTTATCAATGCGCCTGCCTCTTCATTGTAAAATGGCAAAAGAACCGAAACCTCTGGCAGCTCTTCACATTCCACTGTATGCCGCCTGCTGAACAAAAAAATGGCCAGTAACCCCAGCGTCAGCGCGCAAGTGATCGCCGGCGAGATCATCAGTATCCCGACGATAAGCTCACGCATCGCTTGGCTCCGGAGAGGTATAATCAGCAATCAGTGCATCAATCGCATCGCGTCCCGCGCCCTGTTGAGCAACAGCCTGCGCGATCGCGCGCGTCAAGGTATAAAGCGAAAATCGTTCACTGCGTAACGGGAACATCGAGGACGCCGCGGCAATCCCCAGCGGCTGCAGGATTTTCTCTAACTGACCGATGAAATGTGAATTGTCGAAGCCATGAAGCGCTCTGGGCTGGCTTTTACCTGCACGTAAAGCCTGTTTGATGTTGCTCCCTTGCGCTATCAAGAACGCCTCACTCCCCTGTAGCCCCACCTGTAAAGCACAGGCCCGGTTTTCTTCACTTTCCAGCCGCGCATAAAACAGAGCTGTTAGGGTATTTAGCTGCTGTCGATCCAACCCCTCAGGATGATATTTATTGATAAATAACGCGATATGACGTAACCACTCGGCAATCTGCCGATGATCGTCCCATACGCCCCCCTGGCCAGCCGCCAGGACATAGTTGGCAAAATCCGGCACGGCCGACATCGTGCCAAAGTCCAGAAAGCGGCCATCAATAGCGATGTTAGAGCTGGTTAAGGATCCATGCGGTATTCCTTTAATGCGTGAGACAGCAATCTGGCAAGCCATCCTTTCCACAAAACAGGCCAGACCGGCAAATAATCCCTTGTCTCCGGCAGGCAGGAAAGACGTCAACGCTTCAACCGCCTGCTGTACACGCCGAGCATCATCATCGCGTAGCGCCAAAAAACCAGGCTCAGGCCAGAAAAATGTCGCTCGTTCAAAATGGGCCGGGCGAATAGCGATCTCTCGCACTACCAGGGCGCAAGGTTGTCGCTGGCTTCCTGGCAATCCGTAATCAGCCACCATCCAGGCGCCGGTTTTAATAATGGCCAGCGTGCGGATCGCACCGTAGGGCAATTCGCGGTGGCAGATCTCCCCCCATACCGCCTCTGCAATTGCTTTAATCAGGCAGAGCTTGCCATGGGTATGATCGCTGTCGATATTTACCGCAACCAACGGATTGCGGCCAATGCCTTTCACCTGCCAACCCTGGCGGATACCACAGCGTGCACTGCCGCCGTTGCAGGCTTCATAACGGGAACCATACCTGTCGGCGAGAAAATACTGCGCCGTGCGCGCGTCCAAACCCGATGGCGGCATATAATCTGGGGTAACATAAGCAAACGCTTCCAACAGCGCACTTTCACTCATACCGGCCACATTGTTTAGTACCGGATTAAGCCAAACCAGTTCAGGAGCCGCCAATTTAACCGTCTTAAAGGCGATATAGCTATGCGTTGGCAGCCCATTAAACCTGGGTATCATCGGTTCATGTAAAAGTAGATTTGCATCCATTAACTATTACCCCGTTCCCTCGTGAAATGGCCGTCGATAATAAACGGTGTTCAGCCCCATGTTTTTTAACGCATTGCGTTTTTCAAGGAGATAACGGAAACAACGCCTCATATCCCCTAAGCAGCAAAAGTCGACAACAATAAAGTTCTCGCCTTCATTCCATTCAGAAGGATGCAAAATAAAGCGCTCGTCATTTAAATAACGAATTAATGTTGTGTTATTTACCCATGCCCAACTGATATACCCATAAGGTGACACGTCCCCCTCTTGCCATAGCAATAAATATTGATGGTGAAAAACTGCAGGCTTAACCCAATGCAGGAAAGAGCCTATATCAATGCGTGAACGGAGAGGTGCACGAGCACAAAGCTCTAGCAATACGCCGATCTGCTGTTGATTGGTGTCCTTGAACTTATCCGTTAGCGGATGAATCGCTGCATTAATGGAACTAATAACAGGTAATGCCATGTTATTCTCCAAAATATTCTGACACTATCCATAATCTATTACGATGGTAACCCAACGTCTCGTGCAGCTTTGCTCTGCTACCGTGCGATATCGCTGATATATTGACTCACACATTCCTACCGGGAAACGCTCTATTATGACAACTTTCATGACGTCTTATTAAAAATAAGAAAGCGGCCGCTATTAAGTCAAAGATGATGTGTCATATCCCCTTGTATCTATGATGGGGCTTTTTATTGTCCAAAAACTTATCAGAATAAATTTGATAACTCAACAAAAAAGTCAATTATTATTAATTGGCTTTTCGCGTAAATAAAATAAGTAAAAAAGCCATCTACAATGAGATGGCTTAATATCAGTAACACGAGTAAGTAAAAGAGACCACGGACGCAAACATAGATTTTTATCAGTTGACCAATACCGGTTCCTCACGATATTGCGCTGGGAAAAGCTGCTGAAGCTGTTTAATTTTAGGCAGATCATTAACCACAATGTAGGGCTGTTCGAGATTATTGGTTAAATAATTCTGATGGTAAGCCTCTGCAGGGTAAAAGTGCCCATTATCCTCAATGCTTGTCACCAATGGCTTACCGAAGCGTTTACTGGCGTTCAACTGTGCGATATACGCCTCAGCCACCTGCCGTTGTGATGCCGTCAGCGGGAAAATGGCCGAACGGTATTGCGTACCACTGTCTGGCCCCTGGCGATTCAATTCGGTTGGGTTGTGAGCTACTGAAAAGTAGATCTGTAATAGTTGGCCATAGGAAATCTGCTGCGGATCGAAAGTAACCTGCACGGATTCGGCATGGCCGGTATTACCTTCACTCACGCTGTCGTAACTGGCCGTTTGCGCCGCGCCGCCGGTATAACCCGATACGGCATTGGTCACCCCTTTGACATGCTGGAATACCCCTTGCACGCCCCAGAAGCAGCCGCCAGCAAAGATTGCGGTTTCAGCATGTGATGCCGTAGGTGCTTCATCTTTGGCAGGGGGCGGGATCGCGACCGCAACCTCTCCATCACCGAACGGCCAGGCCAGTACCTGGAAACAGAGTACGGCAGCGACCAGTATCGCTCCCCAAACCCCGTATTTACGTAGTGGAACCTGGGTGCTATTGACGTTTTTCATCATATTCCTCCCCCTGCGATACTGCGGCCAGAGATGCAATGATCAATGAAATCCCTATCCCTATCACGCACTCTGCTCTCTAAAACCACACGTTCATAATCAACAGCTTGGATAACCCTCATCGATTCTGACATGTCAGTCCCTCCGTTACGCCTGTTGTGGTGTAAAATTCATTGCCAGCCCATTCATGCAGTAACGTAACCCCGTGGGTTGCGGCCCATCATCGAACACATGCCCCAGGTGCCCGCCACACCGTATGCAATGTACTTCTTCACGAACCATCCCCAGCGAACGATCTGAACGGGTAGCCACAGCATGCTCCAGAGGCTGCCAAAAACTGGGCCAACCGGTGTGGCTATCAAACTTGGTGTGGGAAGAAAAAAGGGGCAGATTGCAACCCGCACAGGAAAACAGGCCGTTGCGATGTTCATCATTCAGTGGGCTGCTGTAAGGCGGTTCAGTCCCCTCTTCTCGCAAAATAGCATATTGCCCTGCGGAGAGCCGTTGGCGCCATTGGTCGGCAGTAAAGTTGATCGCGAATTGCTCAGCCACCGCCGTACGGGAAAAGAGTGCGGGCAATACGCCCACGGCGTAAGCCACAGAGAGCGCGCCGCCGCTTAAAATGAAATTGCGCCTGTTGATCATCATCATCACCTTGAGTGATATTGAACCGATGATGACAACTTACCTGGAAAACTCTGACCAAATCCTCACGGAGAGTTAACAAATTTGTGATAACTGAGGCCGTCCCTCCTATTGGCAATAAATTAGAATAAATGGCTGATATGTGAATGGGTGTTTTACAGAATGAATCCGCCTGACAGACAGAATATTTTTCTAAAGAGAAAGCTGACGGGGCTGCATTAAGTACAATCAGGATGTTTAACGCTAATTTATTGATATAAAAATCTATGTAATCTCATGAAAACATTTAGTTAAAATATGAATCAAGGAACGCATTAATCGCGAGAGCGATAACACATTGCGCGTTGATGCGCCCCATCCTTCCTTATTCACGGCTAAGTATATTTTTGAGGTAGGCATTATTGTGCATTATGCGTAGCACAATGAAACAGATGCGTTTACCTGGATGGGATTTTTACCAGGCTGAATAAAAAATAAAGGTTGAGCGCGAAGCCAGCACTCAACCTTTCAGCACTTAATTACTCATCTTCGAGGTAAGTATAACCATACAGACCCGCTTCAAACTCTTCGACAAACTGCGCCTGCAGTTCGCTGTCCAGATCGGTTTCTTTTACCTGATCGCGGAATTTAGCCAGCAGCGCGATCGGGTCTAGCTGCACGTATTCCAGCATATCGGCAACGGTGTCGCCTTCATCAGACAGCTCGGTCTCCACAGTACCGTCCGGGAACACAAAAACATCCACGGAAGCGGTATCGCCGAACAGGTTATGCATGTTGCCCAGGATCTCCTGATAGGCTCCGACCATAAAGAACCCTAACGCTGGCGGGTTCTCCGGATCGTATGGCGGCATCGGCATAGTCGTTGCCACGCCGTCACCATCGATATAATGATCAATAGTGCCATCAGAGTCACAGGTGATATCCAGCAGCACGGCACGGCCTTCTGGTGGCTGGTCCAACCCTTCCAACGGTAAAACCGGGAACAGTTGATCGATACCCCAGGCATCCGGCATCGACTGGAACAGCGAGAAGTTGACGTAGAACTTGTCTGCCATGCGCTCTTGCAGTTCGTCGATGATCGGGCGGTGTGCGCGGTTGCTTGGATCAAGCTGTTGCTGGATGCGGTTGCAGATATTCAGATACAGCTGTTCCGCATAGGCGCGTTTCGTCAGATCAAGCATCCCATGCGCATATTGCGTATGCACATCGTGCAGATCCATCTGGCTATCGTGTAGCCACTCACGCAGTGAACGCCGGTTTTCCGGTTCGTTCATTTCCTGCCAGGTTTCCCACATGCTTTCCAGAGCGCGCGGCGCGTCTTCGACTGGAGGAACGGGTTCACAGAACTCGTTACGCTCAACGCCAATCACATTAGAAACCAGCACCGTATGGTGAGCGGTTACTGCACGGCCAGACTCGGTGATCACCGTTGGATGTGGCAGGCCATGCTCATTACAGGCATCCCCGATCCCCCAAATCACGTTGTTGGCATATTCATTCAGGCCATAGTTGACCGAGCAATCCGATTGCGAACGGGTGCCTTCATAATCCACCCCCAAACCGCCGCCCACGTCGAAACATTGAATGTTGACGCCGAGCTTATGCAGTTCCACATAAAAACGGGCGGATTCACGTACGCCGGTAGCGATATCGCGAATATTGGCCAACTGAGAGCCCAGGTGGAAGTGCAGCAATTGCAGGCTGTCCAGACGACCGGCTTCACGCAGGGTCTCCACCAGTTTCAGTACCTGAATCGCCGCCAGACCGAACTTGGATTTTTCACCACCGCTCGATTGCCATTTCCCCGCCCCTTGCGAGGCCAGGCGTGCACGTACCCCCAGACGGGGCACCACGTTCAGACGCTCGGCTTCTTCCAGCACCAGTTGGATTTCCGACATCTTCTCGATCACCAGGTACACCTTGTGCCCCAGCTTTTCACCGATCAGAGCCAGGCGAACATATTCACGGTCTTTGTAACCGTTACAGACGATCACCGAACGGGTCATACCGGCATGGGCCAGTACTGCCATCAGTTCCGCCTTGGAACCCGCTTCCAACCCCAAAGGCTCCCCGGAGTTGACCAGCGACTCGATTACGCGTCGATGCTGGTTAACCTTGATCGGATACACCAGGAAATAGCCACCTTCATAACCGAATGACTCACGCGCACGTTTGAACGCGGCGTTAATGGAGCGCAAACGATGCTGCAGGATCTGTGGGAAGCAGAATAAGGCAGGCAGACGCTGGCCGTCCTTTTGGCGTTCCTTCACCAGTTCGGCGAGATCGACACGCGCATGCGGGACGTCCGGATCCGGGCAGACGCTGATATGGCCCAGTTCGTTGACGTCATAATAATTGTTGCCCCAGTAGGCGACGTTATAAGTACGCAGCATCTTGCTGGCATTACGATCATTCATGGCAACCTCCTGCATGGAGCGTAAAGATAATTTTTCACCCGCTACTGACGGGCGTTGGATCAGCATATCGTCAGACATTACCTGCCTCACATTGCATGCCGATGGCACAGCCTGCCACTATCGCAGCTACATCCCGCGAGAACAACCCGGAAACACCCCATTTTAGCAGTGAATTCATCTGCCGTTCGTGGTCAGCGATCGGTTTATACCCAATAGATTTTTTGTAAGACACCCTGTTCAAACCTCGTGAATCGGGTCAAGAAACATCCCACAGGAAGGCTGCAGGCTACCCTTGTTCAGTTCTTCAGACGACCGTTAACCGGCCCGAGAATCCTGAGTAGCGCCCAGATGCGTGTAACATCGGGTTGATGGTGTAGAGACAAGATGGGAGATAGCAGAAGAATGCGCGCCAGAACGGCACTGCTGTTGAGCGCTAACAACCGGTAGACAACGGATCATTAATCCAACCACCTCCACGCACGTCGCTCACGGTGAACGACTGAGCCTCTATATAGTGTAAGAACGTAAACGTTCAATGAAGCGGCGGCACCGCTTTCGGGCACCTACGGTAGATCAATGGCGCGGCGTTCCAGGGGGGTTACGGAAAGTGACAACTGACCTGTCCCGCGCTGTGCACCAAATGAACCGCGCGCGCAGTTTATACCGGACACTCGGGCAAAATGCAAAATGAAAATTCGCCGAAAACTGTTTCAAGCGATGAAAATGGCGGCTGTCGCTTTGCGTAAAAGAGCGGCGCGGTAAAAAATTTCTGGCAATCCGGCTAAAGCCTGACCTAAAATAGACGTCCAGATGTTAATCCATCTATACTGGTTAACTGATAAACTGCTTAACGGCTTTGCCTGAGGGGCGTTGCAGGATGCATCTCGCCATCAGCGGAAGACCCTTCGCTCTGATGCCCGGATCTCCAGCGCTGTGCAGTAATTTCCAAACCGTCTTATGCAAGGTAAAGAACACCATGGCTAAACACCTCTTCACGTCTGAATCTGTCTCAGAAGGACATCCGGATAAAATTGCCGACCAGATCTCCGATGCCGTTCTTGACGCCATTCTGGAACAAGATCCGAAAGCGCGCGTAGCCTGCGAAACCTACGTGAAAACCGGTATGGTTCTGGTTGGCGGTGAGATCACCACCAGCGCCTGGGTTGATATTGAAGAGATCACCCGTAAAACCGTGCGCGAAATCGGTTATGTCCATTCCGACATGGGTTTCGATGCCAATTCCTGTGCGGTATTGAGCGCCATCGGGAAACAATCCCCAGATATCAATCAGGGCGTCGACCGTAGCGACCCGCTGGAACAGGGTGCTGGCGATCAGGGCCTGATGTTTGGCTATGCCACTAACGAAACCGATGTGCTGATGCCAGCACCAATCACGTATGCGCACCGTTTGGTTCAGCGCCAGTCAGAAGTGCGTAAAAACGGCACCCTGCCATGGCTGCGCCCGGATGCCAAGAGCCAGGTCACCTTCCAGTATGACGATGGCAAAATCGTGGGCATCGACGCCGTCGTGCTTTCTACCCAACACTCTGATGATATCGCGCTGAAAGATCTGCAAGAAGCCGTGATGGAAGAGATCATCAAGCCGGTACTGCCAGCCGAGTGGCTGAATGCCGGGACCAAATATCACATCAACCCGACAGGCCGTTTTGTTATCGGTGGCCCAATGGGTGACTGTGGTCTGACAGGGCGTAAGATCATCGTCGATACCTACGGCGGTATGGCCCGTCACGGTGGTGGTGCGTTCTCCGGCAAAGACCCATCCAAAGTTGACCGTTCTGCGGCCTACGCGGCGCGTTACGTAGCGAAAAACATCGTTGCTGCCGGCCTGGCTGACCGCTGTGAGATCCAGGTGTCCTACGCTATCGGCGTGGCAGAGCCAACCTCTATCATGGTGGAAACATTCGGGACGGAGAAAGTCTCTACCGAGCAGTTGACCCTGCTGGTACGTGAGTTCTTCGATCTGCGCCCATATGGCCTGATCCAGATGATGGATCTGTTGCAGCCGATCTACCGTGAAACCGCAGCTTATGGCCACTTTGGCCGCGAGCACTTCCCGTGGGAAGCGACCGACAAGGCAGCCCTGCTGCGCGAAGCGGCTGGTTTGAAGTAAGACGGAGCGTAAGATGTAAAAACGGCGAGCCTAAGGCTCGCCGTTTTCGTTGGTAGATGGGTGCTCATGGATCTACGCACCTACAACCAATGGGCGGGAGCAAGCCCCCGCCGCTGGGTTGAGTTGCCTTACCGTTCGGATTCGTAGGCCAAAATGGCCGCAACCTCCGTGTTGCCCGATCGAATACGCAGCTCACAAAGTTTGCTGCGCGTTATCCATACCAACAAGATTACCGTGGTACAGATAACGACCAGTTTTACGATATTTCCTCTGTTTGGCATCATGCCTCCTTCTCCTTGCCTCTCGGCAGATAAGAAGCTAACCTAACGTTGTTCGGCGTTAGAGTTGGCCTCGGGTTGATATTATCGACTCGGGGCTTTTCTCTTGGTACCTTTTGCCGCGGCTCCAGATACAAAGATCCAGAGCACCCATCCGCAGTATATTCATCTCACCAGCCCGACTGGCGGCCGTTTTACCCCTAACTTTCAATTTTACGCAGTGCCACGCAATATGTTGCAACTGCCTGAAAAACCAAGGGCCCAGCAATGCTGAGCCCTTGTGGCAATGGGGTAACCCGAGATTGTCTATGAAGTTTGCTTACGCAGCAGATAGACAAAGTACGGCGCACCAATAAAGGTCGCCAGCAGCCCAGCCGGGATTTGATAAGGGAACATCACCATCCGACCACACCAATCTGCAAAGACCATCAGTAAGCCTCCTAGCAGCGCCGCAATGACCATCTGTGGCAGTGCACGGCGGAAGCCAAGCATGCGCGCCATATGGGGAGCCATCAAGCCGATAAAACTCAATGGTCCAACGGTTAACGTTGCCATTGCCGTCAGCGTGGCCGCCAGCAACAAGATAGTCAGCCGGGCCGGCGTCAATGCGATCCCCACGGAACGTGCTGTGGCACTGCCTAATGGCAGGATAGTCAGCCAACGTCGGCAAAGGGGGGCCAATATCATCAACCCACCGGCCACCGTTGCGGTGCGTATCGCCTGCGGAGCATCCACCGAATAGGTTGAGCCTGAAAGCCAGACCAGCAGGCCGCCCATGCGCGGATCGCCGCTGGCAAGCAGCAAAAATAGGGTCGTTGTAAAGGCTGTGCTGAGAGCGATCCCCGCCAACAACATACGCTCAGTGGAAAACCCACCGCGCCCGGCAGCAACCATAATGACCAGCAGCGTTGCTGCGGCCCCCAGGCTTCCAGCAGGCAGCAGCCAGACAAAAGCGTTCCCCGGTACGATAAACAGCATCACCACAACGCCAAAAGCCGCGCCCGAGCTGATCCCCAAGACTTCCGGACTCGACATCGGATTACCGGTCAATTTCTGGATCAAAGTACCCGCCACGGCCAGCATCATACCGGCCGCCAAGGCCGAGACCACGCGTGGCCAGCGCCACGGCATCAACGCTTCAAGCTCACTTCCCACGCTCCAGTGCCAACCGCTGGCGTTTTGCCCAAACATCAGCGCTACGCCAATCCCAGCCAATAGCAAAACGCTCCCCGCCAGGATCCACACCGGCAAATACCCACGTTCGGCAGGTACTTTATCACCGAGATCCATCGGTGGTGGGGTCACACTGCTACGTAAACGGGGTAATAACCACAGCAACAGCGGAGCACCAATAAGTGCCGTGGCCGCACCGGTTGGAATTTCGCGCCAATTCTGCGTCAGCCAGATCATCACCTGATCGGTCAACCACAATAGCAACGCCCCTAATAACGGAGCCAACATCATGCGGTGCGCTAAACGACGCGCGCCCAACATCTTGGCCATTAACGGCGCAAATAAACCAATAAAACCGATCACGCCAACCGCGTTAACCAGCATCGCACTGAACACAATGGCCAATGCCAGAGCAGCAAAACGTGACACCGCCAGGCCCAGCCCAAGGTTGCGTGCCACGCCATCATCAAGCCCTAACAAGGTCAGCGGACGGATCAGTAAAGCAGCCAGTACGGCAGTAATTAACAGGCGAGGCAGGATAAACTGTACGGTCCCCCAGTCTTGCTGGTTCAGAGCACCGGTGCTCCACAGGAACAAGCCTTGTAGCTGATCGTAATTGAACAGGGCCAACAGGCTGTTAACCGCGCCGCAATAGAGCCCGAGCACCAGACCGGCCAGAATTAACGTCACGGGAGACATCCGCTTGCCCCAGGCAACGCCGAAGACCAGCCCGCCAACCACAATCGCACCAACCATGGCGGCCAGTTGACGGGTCAGCTCTCCACCCGGCAGCATCCATAACGTGGCGATAGTTAGCCCAAGTTGGGCCCCCGCTGAAACACCTAATGTCGCGGGCTCGGCCAAGGGATTGCGTAATACCTGCTGGAACAATACCCCTACCAATCCCAGCCCTGCCCCCACCAGCAACGAGACCGAAAGGCGTGGCAACAGGCTATAGTGGAACAACATCTGATCGACATTGTCGATGTCTGGCGACACTAACGCTTGTGACCACTGCGCCCACGGCAGTTGATGCAACAGATTGCATAGCGTCAGCCCGCTCGCCACCGCCAGCAAGACAATCATCAACGTTACAGGCAGGATACGAAAACGTGCACTCATGAGCGCGCCTCCTGTGCCTGTTCCAGCAATCGGCAAAAACGCATGGCCGAAAGCGTCGCACCATAAAACCATACGGCGGGCACCTGCCGCAGCTGCCCCTGGCGGATAAAGGGGAGCGCCTGCCAAAGCGGCGTTGAACTGACTTTATCCATCATGGCTTGATTGCCATGATCGAGATAAATCGCCCTTGCGTTTTTCACCGCCGCCAAACGTTCAATACCCACCACCGCAGTGCCCCAGAAATTGGTTTCTCCTTGCCAGGCATTCTCGATACCCAATTGGTCCATCACTTCCTGGAACAGGCTTTTCTGGCCAATCACCAGCACATGGCGGGTATCCAGCAACGAAAACAACAGCAAAGGCTGCTGCCTGTACCCCTGTAAACGGCTGCGCGCCGCCAGCAGGAAAGTATCAAACTGCTGTAAATGCTGAGTTGCGCGTGCTTCCAACCCCAGCCGCTGTGCCAATTGCTGTAACGAGTTTCTGCCCACGGTCAGCGGTTTGCCACTGCCGTCGTTAAAGCCAAACTCCATGGTCTCACCGATGGGTCGCAGTTTTTGCGCTGAAGGGCCGTAACCTTTGGAAAGCAGGATCAAGGAAGGGTTGAGCTGTTGTAACAGCTCCAGATTAGGCTCAGTCCGCTGACCAACATCGATCACCGAATCCGGCAATTGCGGATCTTGCACCCACAGGTTGTAATTATGAATATCGGCGACCGCCAGCGGCACCACGCCCAAGGCGATTAATAGCTCAACAGGTAACCATTCCAACGCCACGATACGGGTAATATCGGGCGAACCTGCCGCACGCGTTGGCAAGGAAAAGAGCAGCGGAGATAGCGCCATCGCTGTCAATAAGCGGCGGCGCAGGGGGTCATGATGAAAATCGGCAGAAGAGGACATTAATAGACGAAGCTCACTGGTGCACCGCCACTCGGATGCGGCAATATCCCCATCGGAATACCGTAAATCTGTTCCAGAACCGGCTCTTGCATCAGCTCAAGTGATGAACCTTGAGCAATCATTTCACCGCCTCGCAGCGCGACCAGATGATCGCAATAACGCGCAGCCATATTGATATCGTGCAATACCGCAATCACCGTCAAACCGCGCTCATGGCTCAGGCGTTGGATCAAGGCCAGCACGTCAACCTGATGCGCAATATCCAGTGCCGAAGTCGGTTCATCCAGCAACAGGCAACGACTGTCCTGCGCCACCATCATCGCCAGCCAGGCTCGCTGGCGTTCGCCACCGGAAAGGCTGTCTA